>NZ_JABMLA010000004.1:0-458314 GCF_013204965.1 Curtobacterium sp. VKM Ac-2861 | reverse complement strand
GTAACACCCCACGTACTCCGGCTGTGCATGGCAGACCGGAACGGCCAACGCCCCGTCGCTCGCGACGGGGCGTTGCTCGTGCGTCGAGGCGCCGGGTCAGCGAGCCCGCGTTCGGTACGCACCTGGCGCGGTTCCGCACGCACGGGTGAAGTGCACGTAGAAACTCGATTGCGACCCGAACCCTGCGGCGTGCGCGATCTCCGACGTCGTCATGGACGTCGTCGCGAGCAACCGCTGCGCCTCGGCCACCCGGCACCGTGTCAGGTACTCGACGATCGTGGTGCCGACGTCCTGTCGGAACACCGACATCGCGTAGTGCGGGTGCAGGTGTGCGGCCGCTGCGACGTCGGCGACCTCGATCGGTTCGCGGAACCGGTCGACCACGAACCGCACCATGTCGATCACGCGGTGCATGGCATCCGCGGTGCCGTGCCCGCCGCCGGGCCGCAGGTCGACGGCATCGCGGTGGTGCCGGAGCAGGCGACGCACGAGTGCCTGCGCCTCGAGGTTGGCGATGATCTCCGCACCGTCGTCCTCGAAGTCCCGCTGCCACGACCCGAGCATCGACTCGACGTCACGGCCAGCGGCTGCGGTCGGCACGACGACCGGGCGGTTCAGGAGCATCGCTCCGAGGTCGTGGTCGGGCAGTCCCCACGCCAGCACCTCGGCCAGCGGGATGTGCACCCAGCGGAACTCCCCCGTGCCGGTGCCGTCACCCACGAGCTGGTGCGGGGTCCAGCCCCAGAACAGTGCGATCTCGCCCGCGTGCACGCTGACCGGGGCTCCGCCGAACCGGTAGTCCAGGTGCCCGTCGAGCACCAGGTTCATCTCGAGGTCGTCATGCCGGTGGGACGACGCCATGAGCGGGGCCGGGCCGCGGTGGCTCCAGTACGCCGCTTCCATCGTCTCCACGTCGAGCACGTTGCTGAGCCTACGTCAGTGAGCCTTTCCCCACACAGGACCTCCGTCAGGGGTTCGCCTGACGAGACCAGTAGTCGGCCCTGATGACCAGGAGATCCCCGTCCGCTTCCGAACTCAGGTTGACGGTGCGCGGGTCCCACAGTGTCCCGCGCTGACGAGTTTGCGGAGTCATCCCCAAGCTCGTCGCGAGATCCTGCGGGCTCACTCCCTCGGGCGGTCGGACCGAGAGCACGGCCCAGCACCCTCCAGAAGCGCAGTCCTTCTCTTCCGCGATCAGCTCGCTGCCCGAGGGCAGCGAGACCGAAGAAGCGGGTGGCACATCCCCCTCGGTCGCGAACGCGAACAGGGACACGAGGCGAACTCCGGCGAGCAACGCGACGAGCGCAAGCGCCACCACGACCATCACCACGACAGATCGCTTCCGTCTCCCTGTGGCCGTCACGAGCGCCACCCTCCGGCTTCGGCGCAGCAGCCTGTCCTGGTACTCACTCGACGGTGTGGAGCACTTCGATGCTGACGGGCACGTTCCCAGAGCACGTCGTACTCCTCACGAGTTGCCACAGGCGCCGACGCCTACTTGTCCCACGCCGTCACGGACGCGAGGCCTCGGGCGGCACGTTCCTCATCGAGGAGCTGCTGCACCACCTGGCTCTTCGCGGCCGTGTAGGCACTACCGTCCGACGATCGCGCTGCTCGGGTCTTGACCTCCCGGTACCGCGCAACGGCGGTGGGGTCGCGCAGCAGCTTGTCCCGGAAGAGCCGTTGGTTGCACTCGTCCCACTGGTCCGAGGCGAAGACGTGGAGGATGTGGGTCCTCGCCCCGTCGTCCCGCTCGCGGGTGTACACCCCGTGGTTCTTCGGGCCGGAGCGGTGCTGCGTGTAGCCCGTCGCCGCGAGCAACGGGCCGAGCGCCAACGGGTCCGTGTCGACTGCGACCCGGACCGCGATGTCGATGACCGGCTTCGCTTCGAGGCCCGGGATGGCCGTGCTGCCGATGTGTTCGACCGCGAGTACGCGGTCTCCGAGCGCGGCGACGAGCCGCGACGCCTCACGCTGGTAGTCCGTCTCCCAGGAGTCGCGGTGTGCTTCCAGCTGCACCGCGGGAGGCTCTCCCACGGACCGGATCGTGGCCATCGCCGCTGGCCACAGCGCGTCCAACCGCGGTCCCCACGGATCTGCCATCACGCCGCTCTGACGGAGTTCGACCACCTCGGACGCGGGGAGCCACTTCCAGGCCATCACCTCGGCCGGAGCTGGCCGCACGGTCGAGCCGGCAGGTTCCCGGACGGTGAAGAGATCCACCAGCGCAGAGTCCTCGGTGAAGCGACCGACCCACTGCAGCGCGTCGGGCGCGACCTCGATGGCGGTCTCCTCGCGCAGTTCACGGCAGGCCGCCGCTGTCCCCGACTCGCCGGCGAGCGCGCTGCCACCGGGAAACTCCCACCCGTGCGCGAACTCCTTCGTCGGAGCTCGTTGCGTGACGAGGACGGTCCCGTCGGCGCGGTGGACGCAGACCGTGACCACGAGGTGGAAGGACCCGTCGGGCCAGCCGCTGTCGCCTCGCCGGAACGTCGCGCCCGTCGCTCCACCGCCCGCATCGACCACGTCCCACCACTCGTCCACGACCGCCAGCGTACGACGACCGTCGCGACCCCTCAGAGCCCCTTCCGTCTGTTCGTCTCCCAGTACCCCAGCACCAGCTCGTCGCCCGGCGGCAGTTCGCGTTCGACGAGCCGGAAGAGTCGCCGCGCCTGACGCTCGGCCGAGCGCGCCGCGGCCTCGGTCGGCCATCCCGCTTCCACCGAGTAGGCCTCGTTGAACTCGGCGGCCCACCGCAGTACTTCGTCGCGGACCGTCTCCGACAACGCCGGTCTCCCCTCGGGGCACAGGCCGTCCTCGTCCCAGAGCGGCCAGTCGACGCTGTACTCGTTCATCAGTCGGTAGCGCACCGGACAACACTCGCACACCGGCCACGGACCGATCCGAGGATCCTGGAACCCCACCGTCCGAAGCCGGAGGACCGCACACCCCCGCGCTTCCTACCGTCGACACATGACCAAGATCACCATCATCGGCGCCGGCGGCTTCGTCTTCCCCTTCCGCCTCATCGGCGACCTCGTCTCCTTCCCCGCCCTGCAGGACGCGACGTTGCACCTCATGGACCTCGACGCGGGCCGGGTCGCCCGCACCGCGACGGCCGCCCGCGAGCTCGTCGCCCACCACGGCCTCGGTGTCGAGGTCCTCGAGACCACGGACCGCCGTGCGGCCCTGGCGGGTGCCGACGTCGTCATCATCACGTTCCAGGTCGGCGGCGTCGAGTCGTACAAGTGGGACGTCGAGATCCCCCGCAAGTACGGCATCGACCAGGCGGTCGGCGACACCGTCGGCCCGGGTGGCGTCTTCCGGTTCCTGCGGTCGGTCCGCGCGTACGAGGACATCGCCCGTGACGCCCTCGAACTCTGCCCGGACGCCCAGTTCATCAACTACGCGAACCCGATGGCGATGGCCACGGCGTTCCTCAACGCGAAGGGGCTCCGGACGGTGGGGCTCTGCCACAGCGTGCAGGGCACGACCCGCATGCTGGCGCGCACGCTCGGCGTGCCGTACGACGAGGTCGAGTTCGTCAGCGCCGGCATCAACCACCAGGCGTGGATCCTCGAGTTCACGCGTCGCAACGGCGAGGACCTTTATCCGCGTCTGCGCGAGGTGATGACGGCGAAGCACCAGCGGGGCGTCGCGGCGTCCGACCTGCACGACGACGACGGCGACCACAGCGAAGCGGCTGCGGCGGCGAGCAACTACGAGGGCGGCAACGAGCAGGTCCGCACCCAGCTGATGCGCTCGTTCGGGTACTTCGAGACCGAGTCGAGCCACCACGCCAGCGAGTACGTGCCGTACTTCCGCAAGGACCCGGAGACGGTGCTCGAGTACATCCCGGAGCGCTGGGACTACTACGAGATCTGCCTGGCGCACGACGAGCAGGGCGACGTGGACACGCAGCTCGAGAAGCTCAAGGCCGACCTGACGCCGAGCGTCGAGTACGGCGCGAGCATCGTGAACGCGATCGTGACGGGTGTGCCGGCGGTCGTCTACGGCAACGTGCCGAACGCCACGGGCGTCATCCAGAACCTGCCGTCCGACGCCTGCGTCGAGGTCGCGTGCCTGGTCGACGGCAAGGGGGTGCAGCCGACGTCGTTCGGTGAGCTCCCGCCGCAGCTCGCCGCGATCAACCGCACGAACACGAACGTGCAGACCCTGGCGGTGCGCGCTGCGCTGACGGGCAACGTCGAGCACGTCCACCACGCGGTGGCGCTCGACCCGCTGACGGCGGCGCACCTGACGCTCGACCGCATCGCCGAGATGACCGACGAGCTCCTGCACGCCCACGCGGCGCTGCTCCCCGAGTCGTTGCGTCCGGCGGACGCGGTCACCGCGGCACCGGTGGCCGACCGGGAGGCCCGCCCCGCGCTCGTCTGAACCGTCGCGCCCGACGTGGGGTCGGTTCCAGGACGCGACCCCACGTCGGACGCGCGGCGCCCCGTGTGCGCACCCCGCGCCTCCCGGCCGACCTGAACGGCACCACGACCTCAAAGGAGAGGACCATGCCGACCCGACCATCCCCCCAGCTCGCCAGACGGGGGTTCCTCGCCCTCGCCGGCATCTCGCTGACCGGCGCGCTGGCAGCGTGCGCCGGCGGCGGCACGACCGGCCGCGGCGGGACGAAGCACATCCGCCTGTCCACCTGGAACATCCCGACGGACATCACGAGCTACCAGGCGATCGCCGACGAGTTCGTCGCGGCGCACCCCGGCACGAGCGTCGCCGTCGAGGTGACCACCGGGCAGTTCCATCAGTGGTTCATCACCCGGCTCGCCGCCGACCTGGCGCCGGACGTCATCAGGATCACCCCGCAGCAGATCGGCCGGTACGCCGCGAACGGCAGCCTGGTCGACATCTCGGGGTCCGTCCCGGCGGACTACCGGCAGGACTACAGCGACCCGTTCTGGGCGATCGGCGCGCGGGACGACGGCGTGTACGGCGTCTTCCAGCACACCGACAACTTCATCACCTACTACAACCGCGACGTCATGGAGCAGATCGGCGTCACGCCACCGCAGGCCCTGGCCGACGCGTGGACGTGGGACGAGTTCCTCGACGTCGCGAAGGAGGTCAAGCAGGTCACCGGCAAGTACGCGTTCGGGTACGGGTGGTCGTCGCCCGAGACGGCGTACCGGTGGCTGCCGCTGGTCCACCAGAACGGGGGCGCGTTCCTCGGCGAGGACGGTGCCACCCCGTCGATGGACACCCCGGAGGCGATCGACGCCCTGGCCTTCGGCCGGAAGTGGTACGCCGAGGGACTCGCGACCACGGGCAACCTCAGCAAGAGCGGCGGCGGTGACGTCTCGCGGAACCTGTTCCTGACCGGGCAGATCGGCATGATGCTCAACAACCCGGAGTCCATCGCGCAGCTCGACACCGACATGCCGGACAACTGGGGCACGGCCCCGATGATCCGCAACGTCGGCGAGGCGAGCGACCTGGGCGGCAACGCCCTGGCCGTCACGAAGTCGAGCAAGCACCCGGAGCTCGCGGCCGAGCTCGTGGCGATGATCACGTCACGGTCGAAGATGCAGCAGTTCTGCCACGACGGCAACTGGCTGCCCGCCCGGAAGTCCCTCGACGCGAAGGACATCGGGTACGCCGCGAACACCGACACGATGCAGCGGTTCATCGACCAGGGGACGACGATCCCGCTCTCGATGGTGAAGGCCGAGAGCGGCGAGTACTTCAGCTCGCTCAACGCGGTGTTCGCCGACTACCTCGACCTCTGTCTGCTCGGGCAACTGAGCCCGAGAGAGGCCTCGAACCAGATGATGGAGGCGATGCGCAGTGTCACTGCGAACTGAGACCGCGCCGGTCCGCACGACGGCGTCCACCGCCCCACCGACCGGCGGATCCCCCGCGGGCGGCGGCGCCCGCCGGAGCCGGGGCCGCTTCGTCCCGTACGTGTTCATCGGCCCCGCGGCTCTGCTGTTCCTCGGCTTCTCGCTCATCCCGATCATCACGGCGATCGCGCTGAGCTTCCAGGACTCCAGCACCTCGCTCGGCGACGGCACCTGGGTCGGCGGGAAGAACTTCGTCGACATGGGCTCCGACCCGCTCATCGGCACGGCACTGCGGAACACGCTCGTGTTCACGCTCGGCACCGTGCCCACCTCGATGGCGATCGGGCTCGCCCTGGCGGTCGCCCTGAACCGGCCGCTGCCCGGGCGCTCGGTGTTCCGCGCCCTGTTCTTCGTGCCGATGGTCGCGGCCGGCGTCGTGGTGGGCGTCATCATGTCGTGGATCTTCAACGGCGACTACGGCGTCGTGAACAACCTGCTCGAAGCGCTCGGCATGGGGCGCGTGCCCTGGCTGACCGCTCCGGGGTGGGCGATGGCGACCCTGGTGGTCGTCGTGGTCTGGACCCGGATCGGCTTCTGCATGGTGATCTACCTCGGCGCGCTGCAGTCCGTGCCCGCCGAGCTCAAGGAGGCCGCCGCGATCGACGGCGCCTCGCGCTGGGTGCGGTTCCGGACCATCACGTGGCCGCTGCTCCGCCCGACGACGTCGATCCTGCTCATCCTGAACGTCGTGTTCTCGTTGCAGGCCTTCGACGTCATCTACGTGATGACCGGCGGCGGCCCCGGCTTCTCGACGACCGTACTGATCCAGTACGTGTTCCGGTCCGCGTTCATCGATGCCCGGATGGGCTACGCCGCGGCGCTCGGACTGGTGCTCGTCGCGATCCTGCTCGTGTTCACGCTGCTCCGGCAGCGCGCCAACCGCAAGGCGGAGGAGATGCTCTGATGGCCGTACTCGATGTCCGCGGTCCCCGCCGCCGTCCGGCTGGAGCCCGCTCCCGGCGCCGGCCTGGTCGCTGGGTGCTCGTCGCCGGGCTCACCGCCCTGGCGATCCTGATGGTGTTCCCGCTGTACTGGATGGTCGTCTCGGCGCTCACCTCCGGCGGGCAGTCGCAGAGCGGCACGTTCTCGCTGTTCCCGACCAGGCCGACGTTCGAGAACTACACGCAGGTGTTCAGCACGCAGCCGGTCTGGCGGTGGCTCGGCAACTCGGCGCTCATCACCAGCGTCGGCACCGCGTTGAGCGTCGTCGTCTCGCTGATGGCCGGGTACGCCCTCGCCAAGTTCCGGTTCATGGGCCGAGGGCTGCTGTACTCGGCGTTCCTCGTCACGATCATGATCCCGATCCAGGTCACCCTGGTGCCGAGCTTCCTGGTCGTCGCGAAGATCGGCCTGGTCGACTCCCCCTGGGCGGTGATCCTGCCGACCGTGTTCGACGTCGTCGGGATCTTCATCGCCCGGCAGTTCATGCTCGGGGTGCCGGACGCCCTGATGGAGGCCGCTCGACTCGACGGCGCCGGCGAGTTCCAGACGTTCTTCCGGGTGGTGCTGCCCTCGTGCGGCCCCCTGGTCGGGGTACTCGTGATCCTCGGCTTCATGACTCGGTGGAACGACTTCCTCTGGCCGCTCGTCGTGCTGCAGGGAAACGAGAACCTGACGGTGCCGGTGGCCCTGTCGACCCTGACGAACAACCCGGCGTTCAGCTCACCGTGGGGAGCCGTGATGGCCATCGCGACCGTGACCGTGCTGCCGCTGCTCGTGGTGTTCCTGGCGTTCCAGCGCCAGTTCGTGCAGGGCATCGCCTCGACCGGCATCAAGTAGCGCGGCGGGCGCGCGCCGGCACGGCGGGCGGCGTACCTGCCCGAATCGGGCGTACCTGGTCGATTCTTTCGACCAGGTACGCCCGATTCCGCATACCAGCGCAGTGGACATGGGAAAGAAACGACGGGAGGCACGGTGCCAGCTGGCACCGTGCCTCCCGTCCGTCGTCCGCGTCAGCGGATGATCGAGATGTTGTCCGCCTGCGGGCCCTTCTTGCCGGGGCCCACGTCGTACTGCACGTGGTCGTTCTCCTCGAGCGACCGGTAGCCGGTCGTCGCGATGATGCTGGAGAAGTGGGCGAACAGGTCCTCGGACCCGTCGTCGGGGTGGATGAAGCCGTACCCCTTGGCGTGGTCGAACCACTTCACAGTGCCGGTCGGCATGGTCGACAGCACGGCGTCAGTGGATGCGCAGTTGCGCGACCATCGGGCAGGCGAACGGGTCGCGGGCAGCGAGCCCGACCCGGTTCAGGTACCGGACGACGATGCCGTAGGAGCGCAGCAGGGTGGTCTCGGTGTAGGGCACCTCGAGCGTGTCGCAGTGGTCGCGGACGAGCAGGCGGGCCTGCTTCAGCGCCGGACGGGGCATCGACGGGAACAGGTGGTGCTCGACCTGGTAGTTCAGGCCGCCCATCAGGAACGAGACCCACCAGCCGCCACGGATGTTGCGCGACGTGCGGACCTGGCGCGAGAAGAAGTCGACCTTGGCGTCGTGCGCGATGGTCGGCATGCCCTTGTGGTTCGGGGCGAACGAGGCGCCCATCATCACGCCGAAGACGGCGAGCTGCACACCGAGGAACGCGCAGGCCATGCCGAACGGCAGGAACCAGAACACGACCGTCAGGTAGATGCCGAAGCGGGCGACGAGCAGCGCGGCCTCGAGCCAACGGTGCTTGACGTCGGCCTTGGTGCCGTTGCCGGTGACGATGCTCTGCACGGCGTACCGGTGCAGGTTCAGGCCCTCGAGCGTCAGCAGCGGGAAGAACAGCCAGCCCTGGAACCGCATGAACGTCGTCATGAGCGGACCCTTGACCGCCGCGGCGTCCTCCGGCAGGAACCGGATGCCGTCGGGTGCGATGTCGGGGTCCTTGCCGACGGTGTTCGGGTTGCCGTGGTGGCGGGTGTGCTTGTTCATCCACCACGAGTAGCTGAGACCGACCAGGAACGTGCCGAGCCAGCGGCCAGCGTGGTCGTTCCACTTCTGCGAGGCGAAGACCTGGCGGTGCGCGGCTTCGTGCGACAGGAACGCGAACTGCGTGAAGATCACGCCGAGCGCGCCGGCGACGATGAGCTGGAACCAGGTGTCGCCGAGGAATGCGAACGCGACCCACGCGAGGGCGAAGGTGACGATGAGTGTGCCGAACAGCGACCAGTAGAACCCGGTGCGGCGGCGGAGGAGTCCGTTCTCCTTGACCTGCGCGAGCAGAGCGGAGTAGGTCGAGGTGCCCTTGGGGCTTCCTGTTCCTGGACGAGTGCGGGTGTAGCCCGGAGCGAGCGGAGTGGTGGTCAAGTGGACCGACCTTCCGGTGCGGACCGGCCCTTCGGCCGGTTCGAGAGAGTTCACGCGATTGCGCTTGGTGCGACCCTAGGGCCTGAAGGTGCGATTCCACCTGACAATCCGCCTGCCCCACTACGGTGATCGGATGGGCAAGGTCACGCTGCAGGACGTCGCCGTGCACGCCGGCGTCTCGATGAAGACCGTGTCCAACGTCGTGCGTGGCTACCAGCACGTCAGTCCGCCGATGCGCGACCGGGTGCAGGCCGCGATCGACGAGCTCGGGTACCGCCCGAACGTCTCCGGACGGTCGCTCGCCACCGGCCGGTCGAACATGCTCGCGTTCGCGTTCCCCGACCTCCGGCGGCCGTACTTCGCCGAGCTCGCGCACGTGTTCTCCCGCGTCTGCGCGCAACGCGGATACCAACTGCTGCTCGAGGAGACCCTCGGCGAGGCCGATGGCGAGCGCTCCGCCGTCCGCGGTCGCGAGGCCGGGGTGGTCGACGGCGTCGTCATCCACCCCCAGGTCCTGACCCCCGAGGCGATCGACCGGATCCGCGGAGACACCGCCGTGGTGTTCCTCGGCGAGGACGTCCGCCCCCAGTACTCCGACCAGGTGGTCATCGACAACGCGGCCGCGGCGGCACAGGCCGTCGCCCACCTGGTCGCGCTCGGTCGCCGGCGCATCGGCTTCTTCGGGCACGAGACCGGGCCGGAGTCCAGCACCTCCGGCCTGCGGCTCGACGGCTACCGGGCCGGGCTCGCAGCCGCCGGCCTGCCCGTCGACGACGCGCTCCTGGTCCCCCGCGAGGTCGGTGACGCCGCAGGTGCCGAGACCGCGTTCGGTCGGGCGCTCGACGCCGGGCTCCGGGTCGACGCACTGCTCTGTCGCGACGACCTCGCCGCCCTCGGGGTCCTGCGCGCGATGCGGTTGCGCGGGCTCGACGCTCCGCGGGACATCGCGGTCGTGGGGTGGGACGCGATGGGACTCGGGTCGAGCCTGGTACCGAGCCTGACGTCGGTCGCGCCGGACACCGTCGCGCTGGCGGACACCGCCCTCGACCTGCTGCTCGAGCGGATGGACGGCTCTGAGGTACCCGGCAGGCTGGTCACGGTCGGGCACCGGCTGCTGGTGGGCGAGAGCGCGCCGTTCCCCGACGGCTCGGTCGACCGCGGGCCGGTGCCGGGCCAGGGCCGAGTCTCGGCCTGAGCGACACTCCTCGTGGCGATCCGCCCGAGGAGTGTCGCCCAGCGCGAGTCTCGGCGCAGCATCAGCGCTCGCCCGGGTGCACACTCCCCAGCAGCTCGACGACGACGGCACGCAGCTCCTCGGGCAGGTCGACGGTCCCGAGCTCGACGATCCGGTCGGCACGCGGCAGGTCCTTCGACACGATCTGCCACGCGGCGAGCTTCTCGGCGTTGCCGGTCTGCGCGCGTTCGAGGGCGTGCCGGACGGCCTCGCGGGCGTCGACGCCGACCACCGGCGACCCGGCCAACGTGACCGCTCCGCCCGCAATCGACTCCACGGTCAGGTCGACCGAGAACCGGTCCTCGCCACGGGCGGACACGACCTGCCCGTCGGCGGGGGCGGCGAGGAACGTGACCCGCCAGTCGCGACGGGCCGGGACGACGTCGACCGCGCCGGTGGTGGCGTGCACGCGGAACTCGGCGAGCGCCGCGTCCCACGTCAGGCGGGTCCCGGCACTGCGGCCGGTGTCGCCGGCGGGGTCCTCTTGGTCCTCGACCAGGGTGAACGAGCCGGCGGCACCAGGGGCGACGAGGACCTCGAACGCGGTCGGGTTCGCGGTGGCGTCGACTTGGTCCTCGGCGGCGAGGGGCAGCAACCCGCCCTCGCGCAGCAGCACGGGCACGGTGTCGAGGGTGCGGTGCAGGTCGACGAACCGGTCGCCGGCGTACACGGTGCCGGTGAACACGTCGGTCCAGGTCCCCGGCGGCAACCAAGCCCGTGCGGTCCCGTGCAGGGTGACGGGGTCGCGCGGTTCGACGATCGGGGCGACGAGGAGTTCTGACCCGAAGGCGTACGTGTTCGGCACCCGGTACGCCTCGTCGCGCCGTGGCTCCAGGTGGTAGAGCGGGCGGACGAGCGCGGTGCCCTCGGCGGTCCGGTGGTTCATGGTGTGCAGGTACGGCACCAGACGGTGCCGGAAGCGCAGGGCGTCCCCCATCGCGGTGCGCGCCTCGGCCGGGAACACCCACGGTTCCTTGCGGATGAACGGGTTGTTGGCGGAGTGCAGGCGCATGATCGGCGAGAACACCCCGAACTGCACCCAGCGCGTGGCGAGCTCGTCGTCGCGGACCCCGCGGGTGTGGCCACCGATGTCGTGACTCCACCAGGGGTAGCCGATGTTCGCGGCCGTGGCGGTGAACTCGGGCTGGAACGCCAGCGACGCCCAGGACACGACGGCGTCGCCGGAGAACCCGACGGCGTACCGCTGGCTGCCGGGGCCGGCGTAGCGCGAGAAGGTCATCCCCTGGTCGCCCGAGCGTGCCGAGTCGAGCAGGTGGAAGTGGTTGAGCAGCCAGAGCGGGTCGACGCCGGGCAGCCCGCTCTCGCTGCCCTGCTGCCAGTCGATCCACCAGAAGTCGACGCCCTGCGCCTCGAGCGGTCGGTGCAGCTGGTCGAAGTACGCCTGCAGGAACCGCCGGTCGGTCGGGTCGAACGGGATCGGCTGCTCGGTCGCCGGGTCGATCCCCATCGCCTCGGCCATCGCGGGGTAGGCGTCCTCGAACGCCCGGACGCCGTCGGCGGGGTGCAGGTTGAGCGTCGTGCGCATCCCCCGCCGGTGCAGTTCAGCCAGGAAGGCCTGCGGGTCGGGGAAGAGCGACGGCTCCCACGAGTAGCCGGTCCAGCCGTCACCGAACTGCGGCGGTACGGAGTCGACGCGGTGCCAGTCCATGTCGATGACCGCGACCGAGAACGGCAGGCGTTCCGAGGCGAACCGGTCCACGAGCCCCAGGTACGAGGTGTCGCTGTACGGGTGGTAGCGGCTCCACCAGTTGCCGAGCGCCCACCGGGGCAGCCGCGTGGGGGCGCCGGACACCTGGTGGAAGGCGCGGAGGGCGCCATCGAAGTCGCGGCCGTGGGCGAACACCGTGACGTCGCGGCGACCGGGGACGCGCGCGCCGATCCAGCCGTCGTCCTCGAACAGGAACGACTCGCTGTCGTCCAGCGCGGTGATGCCGTCGCGGGCCAGGATGCCGGGTTCGAGCGGCATCCGACCGTCGACGTCGTCGAGGGTGCGGCCGGTGCCACCGAGGTCGCGGGGTTCCTGCCCCCAGCGCCAGCGGTTCGCGTCCGGGCCGATGGTCTCGACCACCAGGCCGCTCGGGCTGAACGGACGGCCGTCGTACCGGAGCCGGGCCCGTTCGGTGGTGACGACGAGGCCACCTTCGCCGACGCGCTCCACGGTGAACGCCGGCACCGGCAACCGCCGCCGGATCGCGAACGTCGAGGCGCGGTCCTCGAACCCGCCGTCGTCGCTCCACTCGATGCGGAACGTGCCGGCGTCCAGCACCGTGATCCGCCAGTGCTCGCCCGTGACGACGGCGGCCGGGTCGGCGACCGGGTCGGATCCGGGGAACGGCCGGATGGTCGGAAGTGCGGTCGTGGTCATGGTCACGTCGTACCCCTCAGCTCTTGACCGCGCCCTGCGTCACGCCGCTGATGACCCAGCGCTGCGCGAACAGGTAGACGATGATCGTCGGCGCCATGGCCATCAGGTACGAGGCGAAGGCGACGTTGTAGTTCGTGCCGAACTGGCTCTGGAAGATGTTCTGCACCACGGGCAGGGTCTGCAGGGTCGGGTCGGCGGTGATGAGCGACGGCATCATGAAGTCGTTCCACGACGCCAGGAACGCGAAGATCCCGACGGTGGCGTTCATCGGTCCGAGCAGCGGCAGGATGATCCGCCAGAAGATCTGCCACGTCGAGGCGCCGTCGATGCGGGCGCTCTCCTCGAGCTCGACCGGGATCGACCGCAGGTACGCCGAGTAGAGCAGCACGCTGAACGACAGTTGGAACATGGCGTGCAGGATGCCGACGCCGATCGGGTTGTCGAGGCCCATCTGGGCGGTCAGCTTGATCTGGGGCAGTGCGACGACCGGGAACGGCAGGAACATCGCTGCCAGCAGGTAGACGAACGACCACCGGAAGAACCGCTTGTGCCAGTTCCGGACGATCGCGTACGAGGCGAACGAGCTGAGCAGCAGCGTGGCGACGACGGTGAGCGCTGCGACGCCGAGCGACACCGAGAACGAGACGGGGAAGCGCGTGAGCTCCCAGGCCGATGCGAACGAGCCGGGGTTGAACGGGAACGGCAGCGACAGGGCGTTGCCGTCGACGGACTGCTCGCTCGTCTTGAACGCCATCGCGACGGTGACGTACAGCGGGATGAGGATCGTCAGCGCGGCCAGTCCGAGCACGACGGTCAGGGTCCAGTTCGTGCCGCCGAGGCGTCGCCGGTGTCCGCGGCCCGGTCGTCGCGCGTCGCCGGTGGTCACCGCGCGGGTGTCGGTGGGTGGGCGGGTGTCGATGGCGGTCATGCGAGTCGCAGGTTCCTTCCGCGGGTCGCCGCGAGCTGCAGCACGGAGATGAGGACGGTGATGATGAAGAACACGGTCGCGTTCGCCATCTGGTAGGCGTAGTCGCCGCCGGTGAAGCCGCCGAAGATGGTCATCGCGACGCTGCTCGTCGCGCTGCCCGGGCCACCGTTGGTCAGGCCGACGATGACGTCGTAGGCGCCGAGGTAGCCCTTCACGCCGAGCACGGTGTTGATCACGATGAAGCCGCCGAGCAGCGGGAGCGTGATCGCGCGCAGCTGCTTCCAGCCGGTCGCGCCGTCGAGCGAGCTCGCTTCGTACAGCTCCTCGGGGATCGAGGTGAGCCCGGCGGTGTAGATGAGGAGGGCGCCGGGCACGGTCTGCCAGGCGGAAACGATCACGATCGCGACCCAGGCCAGGTTCGGGTCGCCGAGGATGCTCTGCTCCAGGGGTCCGAACCCGACGCTCGTGGCCAGGGCCGGCACGGTGTTCGAGAACAGGAAGTTGAACACGTAGGCGACGATGATCCCGGAGATCACCATCGGGATCACGAAGATCGATCGAAGGCCCGCGGCGAACCGGATCTTCTTCGCCAGCGCGATCGCCAGTGCCAGCGCGATGACCTGCGTGACGATGACGGTGACGACGGCGAACCCGAGGGTGAAGCCGTACGAGGCGAGGATCGCCGGGTCGGACACGAGCGCCCGGTAGTTCTCGAGCCCGAGGAAGTCCCACTGCCCGAAACCGAGGTAGTCGGTGAAGCTGTAGAAGATGCCGACGCAGGCGGGTGCGACGACGAAGGCCGTGAACGCGATGAGGGCGGGCACGAGGAACAGGTAGTACATGCCCTCCGTCCGGCGGAGGGAGCCCGGGCGACGCGGACCGGCGGCGCGGTGCGTGCGGGCGGCCGCGGTGGCCGGCCCGGACGTCGCCGGGTCGGTGTCGCGGGAGAGCGGGGTCTGCATGGTCATGGTGGCTCCTGGAGTCCTGGTCCGGCTCAGACCGTCGCCGAACGGCCGGCGAGACGCCGCCAGTCCGAGTCGAGCCGCTGCAGCATCGAGGTGAAGTCCCCGCTCCGGATCGCCGACTGCAGGTAGTTGCCGAGCGGGATCGAGGTGGGGATGAAGGTGCCGGCGCCCTGGTAGAACGCGGCGTCGTCGACGTACTGCTGCAGGCCGGCGAGCCGCTCGTCCTGCTGCGGCGGCGCGTCCTTCGTCGGCGAGTAGGCCAGGTTGTCGCGGTTGTAGGCGTCGATGACCTCGGGCTGCATGAGGAACTCGACGAGCTCCTTCGCTTCGTCCGGGTGCTGCGACGCGGTCGGGATCCACAGGCCGAGGTCGATGTTCACCCGCGCCTGTCGGTCGCCGGGGTCGTTCGAGACCGGCAGTGCGAACGTGCCGACCTCGAGGTCCTCGTCGACCAGCGCGATCTGTCCGAGCGCCCACGGCCCCTGCAGGTACATCGCGGCCTCGCCCTTGCCGAACGCCAGGTTTCCGTCGGCGTAGGCACGGGTCGCGTGGTCGGGGTTGAAGAACGTCGAGATGGTCTTCGCACGCTCCATCGGCACCGCGAAGTCCTTCTCGAACGACACTTCGGAGTCCGGGCCGACGTCGGTGCCGAGTGCCTTCATCTTCGTGAAGAACGACCCGGTGTCGACCAGGCTGCCCACCGAGTAGTCGAACAGCCCCTGCCACAGCGTCCAGGTGTCGCGGTCCGTCGCGTAGATCGGGGTGATGTCGGCCTTCTGGAGCGTCCGGCACACCTCGACGAACTCGTCCCACGTCGTCGGCACAGGCAGGTCGTGGTCGGCGAAGATCCGCTTGTTGTAGATGACCCCGGCGGCGGCGAGCGAGTACGGCAGCACGCTCGTGCGGTCCTCGAACTTGGCGTACTGGTTCGTCAGGGTGTCGATGTCCGGTCGGACCCGTGCCGCTGACGGCAGGTCTCCGAGGTCGCTCAGCACGCCGCGGGAGATGTAGCGCGCGAGTTCGAGGTTGTCGTTGAAGCAGCCGACGTCGGCCGGCTCACCGCGGACGAACTGCGGCGCGATCGCCGCCGTGCTGTCGTGCACCACGGACAACCCGGAGCGCCCCTTCTCGAAGCGCCGCAGGAGCGCGTCGAAGTAGGCGATGACCTCCTGCTTCTGCTCGTAGAAGCGCAGCGTGGTCGCACCCCCTGCCGCTGCGCGCGGTGCCGCGCACCCCGCGAGCGCCATCGTGCCGAGCGCGATCCCGCCGGCTGCTCCGGCGAGGAACCCCCGCCGGCTCACGGCCGCGCTGATCGTTCCGGTCCTGCTTCCCACCATCGGGCAACTCCCTCGTGCGCGTCGTCGCGCACGTCTTGTTTACAGCGCTGTAAACGGGAAGTCAACGTTGTAATCGCACCTGACGGGGTGTGCGCGCCCACAGGCGGACGGGAGGCGCGGATCGCCCCCGCCCCGCGCCTCCCGGCCGCCACTCGCGGCGCGACCGCTGGGCGCACCGTGCGCACGTCGCCACCCGGTGCGCCGTTGGTCGCTCCGTGCGCGCCTACGGCGCCGCACCGAGCACGCAACCCGGCACGGAACGGCCAAGGCTGCACGGTGCAGCCTTGCCCGCTCACCCGAACGACACGCCTGACCGAACACACAGGAACGCGAGCAGGCACCATGGAGGGCATGGCAAGCACCACCTCCGCTCCCCCGCCCGGCCCCGTCGAGACGACGTCGAAGGTGCGGCGGTGGGTGTTCTGGCCCGCCGCCGTCCTCGTGCTCGGCTTCGTGGCGTTCACCCTGATCTCCCCGTCGAGTGCCGAGGCGATGTTCGTCGGCCTGCAGGACGGCATCGTCAAGAACTTCAGCTGGTACTACGTCCTCGTCGCCGCGTTCTTCGTCGGCTTCTCGCTGTTCGTCGGCTTCAGCAAGTTCGGCGACATCAAGCTCGGCAAGGACCAGGACGAGCCCGAGTTCTCGACCGGGTCGTGGTTCGCGCTGCTCTTCGCCGCCGGCATGGGCATCGGCCTCGTGTTCTACGGCGTCTCGGAACCGCTCAGCCACTTCGCCTCACCGCGCCCCGGCGTCACCGGCTCCGAGAACGAGCTCGCGCAGCAGGCCCTCACCCAGACGTTCCTGCACTGGGGACTCCACGCGTGGGCGATCTACGTCGTGCTCGGTCTGGCCCTGGCCTACGCCATCCACCGGCGCGGCCGTCCGGTGTCGATCCGGTGGGCGCTCGAGCCACTGCTCGGCAACCGTGTGCGCGGCGGGTGGGGCAACCTCATCGACGTGATCGCGCTCGTCGGCACGCTGTTCGGTGTCGCGACCTCGCTCGGCCTCGGGGTCATCCAGATCGGCGCCGGGCTCGAGAGCGCTGGCATCGCCGACAGCAGCATCGTCAGCCAGATCGCCATCATCGCCGTGATCACCGCGGTCACCATCGTGTCGCTCGTGACCGGTGTCACCAAGGGCATGAAGATCCTGTCGAACTTCAACCTGCTGCTCGCCGCCGCACTGCTGCTGTTCGTGCTCATCGTCGGGCCGACCCAGTTCCTGCTCCGCGACTTCGTGCAGTCCATCGGCGCGTACCTGCAGAACATCGTCGGCCTGTCGTTCAACGTCACCGCACAGCAGGGCGCCGAGGGCGTCGCCTGGCAGGGCGCGTGGACCACCTTCTACTGGGGCTGGTGGATGTCGTGGGCGCCGTTCGTCGGTGTCTTCATCGCGCGCATCTCCAAGGGCCGCACGGTCCGCCAGTTCGTCTTCGGCGTCCTCCTCGTCCCGACCGCGCTCACGTTCCTGTGGTTCGCGGTCCTCGGCGGTGCGGCGATCCACCGCGAGACCGACGGCGCCGGCGGCCTGGTCGGCTCGGACGGCTCGGTGGACCTCGAAGGCTCGCTCTTCGCCCTGCTCGGCGACCTGCCCGCCGGAGCGGTGCTGACCTTCGGCGCGATCCTGCTCATCGGCGTGTTCTTCGTGACCTCGTCGGACTCCGGCGCCCTGGTCATGGCGATGATCGCGTCCGGTGGTGACATCGAGCCGAAGAACTGGCTGCGGGTCTTCTTCGCGTTCGTCTCCGCCCTGCTCGCCGTCGCACTGCTGCTGAGCGGCGGACTGGACGCCCTGAAGACCGCGGCGATCACGACGGCGTTGCCCTTCAGCGTCGTGCTGCTGCTCACCTGTTGGTCGACGATCATCGCCTTCACCCGCGAGCGGCGGGCGTACGACAAGGCCGAGCGCGAGGTCCTGCTCGAACACGTCGGCGCGTACTACGGGCTCGAGGTCGAGGGGCCGTCGGAGCGCGCGCCGCGATCGGCGTTCGGTCGGCCGTGGGCAGCCGTCAAGAAGCGGGTGCGCGGCGGGTCAGCGGCGCACCCGACCGCCACCGCCCTCGACGACTTCCCGATCCGGACGCAGACGGTGTCACCCGACCCGGCGGTCGACGCGAGCCTGGACGACGGGCCGGCTGCGGAGAGCGCGCCGCGCCCGACGGACGAATGACGGACGGGAGGCTCGTGGCGGGGCCGCCACGAGCCTCCCGTCCGTCAGCGGTCGCGACCAGGGCGTCGCCGACGCCCGTCGTGCTCGCTGACGTCGGTGCGGCGGCTGGCTCGGAGGCTCCCGATGCCGAAGACGAGCGAGAACGGCATGAGGACCAGCAGCGGGAGCGACGACCCGATGTGGCTGGAGTTCAGCACGAGGTTCACCAACGCGAGCAAGAGCAGCACGGACGCGGTGACCACCGCGAACCACGCGAACGGTTCCGGCCAGGGGGCTAAGCGGCCAAGCTGTGGCGAGGGTTCGCCGGTGGATCCTCCGGCAAGGCCGGCTGCGCCGCCACCTCCGCCATCGTCGTGCGCGACCGCAGCGTGGAGCGCGCGGATGTCGCGCGCACCCTCACCCCAGTCGAGCAACGTGAAGGGGACGATCGGACGCGTCCGGACGCGCAAGCCAGTTCCGCCTGCGGCAGGAGTCAACTCGATCGAGATCACCTCACCCCACGAGGAGAAGTTCCCGAGCACGGACAGCTCGATCCTGTCCTCGGCGACCGAACGGACCCGCACGCGCGGCATCCCGGCGACAGCACGCAGAACCCGTTGGTGCGCTTCCTCGAGTGGCATCGCGAGCTCCCACTCGGCTGACGAGCGTGCAGCGGATGTCGTCACGTCGAGCATGACTTCATCCAACCCGAGTCAGAGGCGCTTCTCCATGCAGTAGCTCGTCGGGTCGTCGGTGTACGGCGGGAACCGCGGGACCTGGCGGTACCCGAGCTTCTCGTACAGGGCGATCGCCGCGACCTGCGGCAAACCCGTCTCCAGTTGCAGCGTCGAGATGCCCCCGGCCAGCGCGTGCGCCTCGAGTGCCTCGAGCAGGGCTCGACCGACCCCGAGCCCTCGAGCCTCGTCGGTGACGAACATCCGCTTGACCTCGCCGGATCCGTCGCGCCGATCGACCAGTGCCGCGGTGCCGACGGCCACGTCACCCTCGCGAGCGACGAACAGCGAGACCCCGTCGGCTTCCAGGGCGTCGACGTCGAGGCCGTAGTAGTTCTCGGCCGGGTACAGGGCCAGGGCGAAGGCGTCTCCTTGGCTGAGCAGGCTGAGGACGTCGTCGCCGCGAGAGCTCTCGATCTGGATGGAAGGCACGGCCGATTGTACGAGTTCAGTCGGCCACTGAACGTCGTCCCGCCGAGGACTGGAACCGCACCAGGTACCCGTCCGGGTCCTGCACGAGGAACTGGTCCACGCCCGCCTGCTCCGTCCCGACGTCGTACCACTTCGTCTCGGGCTGCATGAAGAGTTCGGTCCCGGCACGGAGCAGGGTGGCGGCGAGCGCGCGGCTGTCGGCCACGGCGATCTGGAAGTTCACGCCTCGGCCGAGCGGGCGGTCGAGCGGGCCGGTGATCCAGTTCCGACCGACCCCGACCTGTTCGAGCATCAGGTGTGCGGTGCCGAGGGCGACGTACGCGAAGCGCTCCTCGGGCCGCGCGTAGCGGATCTCGAAGCCGCACAGGTCGCACCAGAACGACAGGCTCCGGTCCAGGTCGGCGACGAGGAGTTCGGGGACGAGTGCGGGCTCGGTTGTCACGCTCATCGGAACAGGTCGAGGTGCGGAGTCGCGCCGGGATCGGCCATCTGCGCTTCGGTCTCGCGCACCAGCTCGTCGACGCGGGCTCCCCACCTGCGCACGAAGACCACGCGGACGATGCCGCTGACACCCCACAGCACGGCGATGACCCCGCGCCCGATGCCCGCGGGGTCTCCCTGCAAGACCTCCGGCACGGCGAGCGCGGCCCACAGGACGCCCAGGCTGATCCAGACCCACCCGGTGACCGCGCCCTGTGACGTCTGGCGGCGCAGGAAGCGCATCCGGATCGCGACCGGGACACCGGTCGGGTCGGCGCCACCGCGCAGCCACCGGTTCATCGCCCGGTACGAGCCGTAGCCGCCGAAGCGCGACCAGCTGCCCAGGATGAGCGCGAAGCCGCCTGCGGCGAGGACGGCCACGACGACGAGGACGGCCGTCTGGGACATCTCCGGAAAGTCGAGGCCGACCAGCATGAGCCACAGCCCCACGAAGAGGGCGGGGACGCCGAGGAGCTGTGCCCACCCGATGGCGTCGAGTTGTCTGATGCTCACCATTGCACTCTACGCACGCCCACTACCGCCGTCAGATGCCGGGACAGGAATACGACGATGCGGCGTCGTGCGAGGATTCGTCGACCACATCGACGAAGGGCTCGATCATGACCACCGCGCGCACGTTCCACCTGATCAGCACGCTGCTGCTGGCCGTCGGGTTCCTCGGGGTCGGCGCGCTGATGGCCGACGTCTACTACGGACCGGAGGGTGGGGGTGCCAACATCGGCCTCGGGCTCGTGATGCCACTGTGCCTCGGCTCCGGCGTCGTCGGCATCGCGATGGGCGTCGCGGCCCTCGTGACGACGTGGCGGACCACCCGCGCCGCTCGCTCGCGACAGCCCGTCCGGTAACGGAGGGTCGTGAGCCGTCCGCTCACTTCGACGCCCCGGTACCGGGCAGGCTGAGGATGTTGTCGGTGCCCTGCGGCACGACGATGAGCGAGCCGTTGTCGCCGGCGCTCTTGAGGGCCTCGATCTCACGCTGCTTGAGCGCCGCCGCCGAGAGCGGGTGCTCGTTGAGGACCTCGTTCGCGTCCGCCTGCCCCTGCGCCTCGGCGACCTGCTGCTGCGCCTGCACCTTCTTCGCGTCGAGCAGCGCGCGCTCCTTCGTGACCTGGATCTGTGCCTGCTGGGCCGTGGCGTAGGCCTCGGTGACGGACTTCGGCGGGGTGATCTCCTGCAGTGCGAAGTTGTCGACGTGCACGCCGGACCCCTTCCACCGGGTCTCGAGGGCCTGGATCATCGACTTCTCCACCGTGCCGCGCTTGGTGATCAGCTCGATGGTGGTGAAGTCGTTCGGGACCTGCCGGACGACGCTGCGCACCGAGTTGCCGATGAACTGCGTCTTGAAGTTCTCCTCGGTCTTGTAGGACCGGTAGATGTCGGTGACCGACTTGGCGTCGATGCTGTACTGCAGGTTCAGGCTGACGTTCGACGAGACGCCGTCCTGGTCCTGGACGGTGACGTAGGGGCCGGATCGCACGTTCCCGTTGTTGTCGGAGTCGGAGCCGTTCACCGCGTTGATGTAGGTGACGGTCTGGTTCCGGATGTTGAACGTGTGGAGCGTGGCCCACGGCGCTTTGAAGTGGAACCCGGAGTCCGTGGTCTGCCCGACGATGTTGCCGGAGATGTCCACCTGCACTTTCGACTCGCCCGTGTCCTGCGCGTACAGGGTGCTCCCGAGTGCCAAGCCGACGAAGACCAGGCCGGCTCCGGCTGCTGTCCACGTGGCGATGCGGTTCGGGCGGCGGGTGGGAACGGCTGGCCGGGCCTCGCGACCGGGGGTGGCCGGTCGCTCCGCGGTGGTGTAGGTCCGTTTCCGGAACGGGAGCGCGACGAGCGCGATGACGAGGAAGACGATGGCGGCAACGAACATGACGAACACTCCTGGATGGTTGTCCGTGCAGTCTGCCGTATTCGGAGGCCCGAACAGCCTGGTGCGAGGTTGCACGCATGGTGCGGCCCTGATGCCTCGCACCATGCGGTCAACCTCGCACCGAGCGGGCTCCCACCGCGATCAGCGGGCAGCCAGGCCTCCGTTCACCAACCCGGCACGGCCACCCGCACCGCGCTGATCCGCCCCGCACGGGTCTCCGCCGTGGTCGCCGGGTCGTAGCTGTCCGCCGTCGCCAGGTAGAGCGTGCGGCCGTCCTCGCCCCCGAGCGCGCAGTCGATCGCGCACAGCCCCGGCGCATCGATCCGGTCCGTGACCTCGCCACCCTCGAGGACCCGGAGGAACTCCCCCGTGTCCACGGAGCAGACCCACACGGCGCCGTCACGATCGACCGTGCTGCCGTCCGGCGTGACGCCACCGGGCAGCGCTGCCCACTCGCGTCGGCCGGTCAGCGACCCGTCGGGCTCGATGTCGAACGCGGTGAGCCGGCCGCCCCACGTCTCGCTCACCACGAGGGTGCGGGTGCCGGGCAGGACGTTCGCGCTGTTCGGGAACACCAGCCCCTCGGCGGCGAGGCGGAACGAGCCGTCCTGCTCGATCACGTACAGCGGACCGGGGCGGAGCTCCTCGCCGCCGTACAGGTCGTAGCCGAAGGCCCCGATGTAGGTCCGGCCGGTCGCCTCGTCGACGACCAGGTCGTTCAGGAGCGACGACTCCTCGCCGGACAGGTCGGCGAACACCGACGTCTGGCCACGGTCATCGACGGCGACGACCGTACGGGACTCCATCGAGCTGACGACCAGTCGCCCGTCGGCGAGCCACCCGAGCCCCGACGACTGGCCCTCGACCGTGGTCTCGAGACGCGGAGCCGCGGTCGAGGCCGGGTCGACCGAGAACACCTCGCCGGTGTGCATGTCCGAGTACCAGAGCCGCCCGTCGTGCCAGCGGTTGCCCTCGGGGAAGCGGATGTCGGTGACGACGTCGGTCGCGGAGTCCAGAGTGATGTGCACCGATCCACCCTGCCAGCCGGACCCCCGCGCCACCCGGTGGTCTGGCACGATCGACCCATGCCCCTCGACGGAACTCCCCTGGAACGGCTCGGCTTCCTGACGATCGGGTCGTTCGACCCCGCCCGACCGTCCGAGGGCCACGAGGACACGCTCCGGGTCATCGAACGCGCGGAAGCGCTCGGCTTCGACAGCGCGTGGCTTCGGCATCGGCACCTGCAGCACGGCATCTCCTCCCCCGTCGCGGTGCTGGCCGCCGCGTCGCAGCGGACCTCGCGGATCGAACTCGGCACCGCCGTCACGCCGATCGGCGCCGAGAACCCGTTCCGGCTCGCCGAGGACCTCGGCACCGTCGACGTGCTGTTGGGCGGGCGGCTGAACCCCGGCTTCTCGGTCGGCACCCCGATGAACTTCGACCTGTACCGCGACGCGATCTACCCCGACACCCTCGAGCACGAGGACCTCGGCAACGACCGACTCCTGCGCTTCCGTGCCCTCGTGCGCGGAGACGCGGTGACCGGCACCGGGACCGCGACCGGCGCCGTCGAGCGCCGAGGGATCGAGGAGTTCGCGAGCACCGTCCAACCCCACAGCACCGGCCTCGCCGACCGCATCTGGTACGGCACCGGCAGCACGAAGTCGGCGGTCTGGGCCGGCGAGAACGGTTTCCACCTGCTCACGTCGAGCGTCACCCGCAGCGAGGTCGGCACGGACTTCGCCGCCAACCAGCGCGCGCAGATCGACGCCTACCTCGACTCCCACCCCGATCCCAGCACCGCTCGGGTCTCGCAGGGCCTGGTCGTGATCCCGACCGACACGGCGACCCGCGAGCAGGAGGCCCGCTACCGCGCTTACGTCGAGAGCCGCTCGGGCCGCGTCGGCGTGCCGATGGGGCCCGCAGGGATGCTCTTCGCCGCCGACCTCGTCGGGACCTCGGCCGAGATCGCGGACCGGCTGCGCGCCGACGCCGGCTACCAAGCGGTCACCGAGGTCGCCTTCGCGCTGCCGTTCTCGTTCGAACCGGACGACTACGCGCAGATCACCACCGACATCGCCGAGCACCTGGGGCCGCAACTCGGCTGGGCGCCGCGACCGGCGGCCTGAGAACGGCGCCAGACCGCCGGACGGGAGGCACGGTGCCAGCTCGCGCCGTGCCTCCCGTCCGCCCTTCGGTCGCGCCCAGGGCGCGTGATCAGTCCTGCTGGTCCGCCTCCACCGCATCCTGCAACCGCTCGAGCACGTCCGGCACCGCCGAGCGCACCCGGCTCCAGCTCGGGATGAACGGCTTGTCGTCGGGGCGTGCGCTGAAGGCGCCGCCGGCGTCGAGGATCGCCTTGGTGAAGAGCTCGACCGCGGCTTCTTCGGCGTGCTGGTCGAAGCCGAGCCCGCTCATCTCCGCTTCGTGCCGGTAGACCTCGACGATGTCGAGGGCGTTCCGGTAGTACGTCGCCTTGAGCACCCGGAACGAGTCCGAGGTGAGCGGGACGCCCATCGTCGCGAGCTTCCGCAGCAGCGACTGCACGATGTCGTTGCCCATGCGGGCGAGCCCGCCGGTGCCGTCGGCCTCGGCGAGGGGCTGGTGCTTGTGGTCGTAGGCATCGGCGATCTCCACCTGGCACACCTGCCGCGTGGCGTAGTCGCGGTAGACCTCGGACAGCATGCCGATCTCGAGCCCCCAGTCCCCCGGGATCTTCAGGCCGTTCAGCACGTGCGCGCGCATCGCGAACTCGCCGGACAGCGGGTACCGGAAGCTGCTGAGGTACTCGAGGTACTCGGACTCCCCGTAGACCTGGCGGAGCGACCGCAGTAGCGGGCCGACGAGCAGCCGACCGACGCGACCGTTGATCCGGCCGTCGGCGACCCGGGCGTAGTAGCCCTTCGAGAACTCGTAGTCGAACGCGGGGTTCGCGACCGGGTAGAACAGCCGCGCGAGCATGCCCCGCTCGTACGTGGTGATGTCGCAGTCGTGCAGGGCGATGCACTCGGCCCGCTCCGACGCGAGCGCGTAGCCCGTGCAGTACCAGACGTTGCGACCCTTGCCCGGCTCGCCGGGAGCCAGCCCCTCGCGCTCGAGCTCGGCGTCGAGTTCCCGCAGCCGCGGACCGTCGTTCCACAGGATGCGGTGCCGCTGCGGCAGCCGGGCGAAGAACTCCCGCGCGTGTTCGAACTGCGAGCGGTCGGCGCGGTCCAGCCCGATCACGATCTCGCTGAGCCAGTCGGCCTCGGCCAGCTCGTCGACGATCCGCGAGAGCGCCGGGCGTTCGAGCTCCGAGTACAGGGCCGGCAGGATCAGGCTCATCGGCCGCTTCTCGGCGAAGCCCCGCAGGTCGTCCTCGATGCTCGCGGTGCTGCGGCGGCCGAGGTCGTGGAACGTCGTGATGACGCCGTTCTGGTGGAAGTCGCTCATCGGTGGCTCCTGACGTGCTGTTCGCGGTGCTGTTCGCGGTGGTGTCCGAGGTGGTGTTCGAGGCCTTCGCTCCATCCGAGCGGGCCGGGGTGCGTCGTGCGGTACACGCGCTCGGGTCGGTCGTCGGCGAGCGGACCGGGCGCCGGGCCGTGGCCGTGGACGACGACCGCCAGGTCGACGGCGTCGAGCAGCGCGGTGTCGTTCGGCCCGTCGCCGAGTCCGATGGTGCGCGGAGCGGTGCCGGTGCGACGTTCGTGGTCGGCGACGAGCAGGTGGACCGCGGTCCCCTTGTCGCGGCCTGCGGGCAGGACGTGCCAGAAGCGGCCGCCGCGCACGAGGTCGAGGCCGGCCGCGGCGAGCGCCTCACGGAACGCGTCGGCGCGGTCGTCGTCCTCGGCGTGCCAGAGCAGGACCTCGGAGGCCTCGCGTCGGCGTGCAGCTTCTGCCGACTCGAGGTCGAGGCCGGTCCAGGCGGCGACGACCTCGTCGGTCTCGCCGCCGAAGGTCGCGAAGTGCAGGCCCAGGTCCGCTCGGGTGCGGTCGAGGGCCGTGCGGAGACGCGCGAGGTCGGCATCCGCGGGGCCCGCGCCAGCTCCGGCGATCACGCTGCCGTCCGGTCCGACGACGATCGCACCGTTCTCCGCGACGAACGCCTGCCCGTCCAGCCCGGTCCGCCGCTGCAGGGCGGTGATCTCGGCCCGGGTCTTGCTGCTGCAGAACACCACCGGCACGTCGTCCGCGCGAAGCCGCTCGAGCATCGGCAGGGCAGCGTCGAACGAGTAGTCGTGGTGGTCGAGGAACGTCCCGTCGAGGTCCGTGACGACCATCAGGTCCTGTGGTGGCATCGTGCTCCGCTCGCGGCTGGGTGGGCTGCGGGCGACGGTGCCCCGGACCACCCTGCCATGCGTGGGAGTCCGGTTGGTGAACAGGGGCGACTTGCCGTCAGCGCAGTACGGCTGCGACCGCCAACCGCATGGACGCCCGCTCGAAGGCGGTCCGAGCAGGTGCCCCGGGAAGGGCACGCTCGAGTGCGAGGCCGTTCACGACCGTGAGCAGGAACCGCGCGTGTTCCTCGGGACTGCCGTCCTGCAGGACCCCCTCCAGCCGCAGCACCGACAGCCACCGCTCGACCCGATCGACGGCGAGCCGTTCCATCGCGAGGAACGTGTGCTCGGCATCACCGGCGACCGGCACGGCGACGTAGGCATCGTGCAGCGCCGCCCAGTTCTGCCGAGCGGACGCACCGCTCCCGATGCTCGCGAGGAGCAGGTGCAGGCACCCCTCGAGCCGCTCGGCGGGCTCCTTGGAGTGGTCCGCGATCGGGTCTTCCGGGAGGTCGAGGCTCTGGAGTCCCTCGACGACGGTGTCGATGAGCTCCCGCTGCGTCGGGAAGAAGTGCCGGAGCGACCCCGTGCTGACGCCGGCTCGGGCAGCCACCCCACGCACGCTCAAGCGCGCCGTCGGGTCCTCTCCGATCATCGTCGCCGCTGCGATCAAGATCTTCGACCGGGTGTCCGGTGCCGCCGGATCGACCAAGGTCACCATCCTCTCCATTCGACTAGCACAGTGTGCTAGCGTCTCGCCGAGTTGTCACACTGTACTAGAGAGGACGGGCGGATGGATGCGAACCGGCGAGCACAACGGTGGGCCAGCCGAGCGAAACCCGGTGACGGAACGAGCCTGAAGCCCTTCCGCTGGTGGCAGACGACGCGGCGCTCACTGATGTCGATCACCCTGACGCGCAACGGCGTCCCGGCCCACCACACGATCGACGTCCGCCACGGCGGGGACGCGACCGACGGCGTTGTACGTGCTCGCCTCTACGTCGACGGCACCGTCACCCTCGTCTCGCGGGTCCCTGCACGCTTCCCGGTCGCCGGCGGGCACATCGAGGTCCGTGTCAGCGAGTCGGGGCTGCGCCGCTGCCACTTCGTCGCCGAGGACGGCACCCAGCGGCAGCTTGTTCCCGACCCTCGCTCGGCCGAAGGGCGCCGCCTGCGGTTCGCGCAGCGCCACCCTGCTGCGAGCAGGATCGTCGGAGCCGTGTCGGTCGTCGTGCTGCTCGTCGGTGTCGGTCTCAACGTCCTGCAGGTGCTCGAGCCGATCTCGGAGATCCCGCCGATCGCGGACACGGTCGGCACGTTCGAGTCGCCTGTGCACCTGACCCCGTGGGCCAACGTCGCGCTCGGCTTCGCGGCAGCCCTGGGAGCGGTCGAGCGAGCGACGCGGCTGCGCTACCACTGGCTGCTCGACGGCGGAGCAGCCTCGTGACGCCGCCGGTCGGCCGCAGCGTGGTGCGAGGCTCGAACCAGATCGTCCGACGGGAGTCCCGCGCGTACCTCGTCCTGAACCTCTCGGCGTACGGGCTGGTCGTGCTGGGCTTCGCGATCGGCCTCGTGTTCCCCGGACTCACCGACGCCCGGATGTCCGCGATGGAAGCCGACGGCACCGCCGGACTCGTCACCCGACTCGTGAGCTCGCCGGCGCTCTTCGCACTGACGATCCTCGCCGTCAACGTCCTCCGGCTGAGCCTGCTCACGCTCGTCCTGCCGTCACTGGTCGTCCCGTTCGCTGGGCTCGCGATCTTCGGCGCTTGGGCGGTGCAGACCGGGATCACCCTCGTGCCGTCGACCGGGGAAGGCTGGGTGGCGTTGATCCCGCACTCCATCACGCTCCTCATCGAGCTGCAGGCGTACGTCCTGCTGCTGCTGGGCTCGTTCCTGCTGGGCAAGTACTGGCTCCGCCCCGGGGCTGCCGGGGCGGAGCGTCATCGGGACGGGTACCGACGTGGACTCCAGCAGCTCGGCACCCTCGCAGTCCCCGCCCTCGCCCTCCTCGTGATCGGCGCCGCGTGGGAGGCAGCCTCGCTGCGGTACCTCGTCCACCCGCTGAGCCAGTGGCTCCTCGCGCCGTGACGCAGCTCGCTACGAGGTGAGGTCGGGGGTCTCGACCCGGCCAGGCACTGCGGCATGTGCACGCGCGGTCCGCACCGTCAACGTCAGGACACCGCCGAGCACCATGAACCCCGCGGTGATCCACAGCGCGATCGTCGCCGAGTCCGTGGCGTCCTTCGCCGCGCCGATGGCGTACGGCGCCGCGAACCCCGCCAGGTTCCCCGTGGAGTTGATGAGCGCGATGCCACCGGCGAGCGCGGTGCCGCTGAGCATCGACGTCTGGAAGCTCCAGAAGACGGCTGGGATCGAGAGGGCGCCGGCGTTGGCGAGCATCAGTCCGATGATCCCGAGCACCGCCTGGTCGCCGGCGAGGATGCAGATGACGAACCCGACGGCGCTGAGCGCGAAGGCCGCTGCGATGTGCTTCTTCCGTTCGCCGTGTCGGTCGGAGCTGCGGCCGAAGATCACCATGGACACGATCGCGGCGATGCTCGGGAGTGCCGACACGAGACCGACCGTGACGTCGCCGTCGATTCCGAGGTCACGGATGAGGTTCGGCAGCCAGAAGCTGATGCCGTAGAGCGCGAAGTTGTACGAGAAGTAGATGCCGGTGAGCATCCAGATCATCGGGCTCCGGAAGACCTCCCGGAGCTTCGTGTGTCCGGCGGGTGGGGCTTCGGCGTCGAGGAGCGCGCCCAGCCGGCTGCGTTCGGGTTCGGTCAACCAGCGCACGGTGCGGTGGTCCTCCTGCAGGTACCGGAGGACGACGAAGCCCAACACGATCGTCGGGATCGCCTCGATGATGAAGAGCCACTGCCATCCGTCGAGACCCGCGACGTCGCGCATGCCGTCGAGGATGAAGCCGGACACCGGCCCGCCGACGACCCCCGAGGCGGCGAGGGCGATGTAGAAGATGCCCCATGCTCGGCCGCGACGGCTGGCGGGGAACCACTGGGACATGTAGAAGAGCACGCCGGGGATGAAGCCGGCCTCGGCGACACCGAGCAGGAACCGCAGCACGTAGAACGTGGTCTCGGAGTCGACGAGGAACATGCACCCGGAGATGAGGCCCCACGTGATCATGATCCGGGCGATCCACTTCCGCGCACCGACCTTGGCGAGGATCAGGTTGGACGGGATCTCGAAGATGAAGTACCCGACGAAGAACAGGCCGGCGCCGAGTCCGTAGACGGCGTAGGAGAAGCCGAGGTCGGTGCTCAGTTGTTCCTGCGCGAATCCGATGTTCACGCGGTCGAGGTAGGACAGGAAGAAGCCGATCATCGCGAGCGGGAGCACGCGGGTCGACACCTTCCGGAAGAGTGCGTCGTCGTTGACGGTGGTCATCGGGTTCCTTCGTTCGGTGTCGGATCAGCCGACGGTGTCGGCGAGCGGGATGCGGTAGACGCGAGCGGCGGTGCCGTGGAAGAGGGCGTCGAGCTGGTCCGGGGTGGACCCGGCGGCCCCGGTGAGGATCGTGTCCATCACCTCGTCGAAGTCGGGCGCCGTGAGCGTCGCGACGGGCAGGTTCGAGGCGAACATCGACCGGTCGTGACCGAAGACCGCGAGGGTCTCGCGGACCACCGCTTCGTTGCTCGGACGGTCCCAGCGGTTCCCGGGCAGGCCGAGCTCGGAGACCTTGACGACCGTGTTCGGCAGGGCGGCGAGTCGTTCCATGCCGTGGCGCCAGATCGCGAGTCCGTCGTCGCTGCGGTCCAGGGGCAGGCCGCAGTGGTTGATCACGACGGTGGTGTCCGGGATGTCCTGGACGACGTCGGCCGCTTCCGCGAGGTGGTGGTACGGCACGCGGAGGTCCCAGCTGAAGTCGTACGCCGCCAGTCGGTGCAGACCGGCGATCCAGGCCGGGTCCTGCATGGACCCGGGGACCCCGCGCACGGTCGAACCCGGGTGCGCGGAGGTCACGGGCTTCGACCGGACGCCGCGGACCAGGGGGTGTTCCGCGTGCCCCGCGAGCACGTCGTCGAGGTCTGGCTGGGTGAAGAACACGTGTCCGACGGCCGCCATCGGGAACCGCGGGTCCGTGTCGTGGAGCGCGGTGAGCCATGCCGATTCCTCGACCTGCTCGGTGCGGGAGCGTTCGGCCTCGCAGTGCACCGTGCCGATGACGTCCCATCCCGCGGTCGCGCGGAGGTAGTCATCGGGCATGAAGGTGTGGCGCATCGCGGCGTAGTCGCCGAGGAAGAAGTCGGCGTTGACATCCGTCTGGATCCAGGGCCAGTGCCCCTCGCTCTGCAGGTCCCAGAAGTGGTGGTGGGCGTCGAGGATCCTCGGACGGTGGCCGTTGGCGATGGTCATGGTCGGTGCTCCCTACGAAGCGCTGGCGGGCTGGTGGATGCGGGTCGGTCGGTAGACACGGGCAGCGGTGTCGTGGAACACGGCGCGCTGCCCGGCCGCCGGGAGGTCGGCGAGGATGTCCCGGAAACCGTCGAGCATCGCCGCGTAGGTGGTGAACATGCCGTCCACGGGGAAGTTGCTGCCGAACATCACCCGCTCGGCGCCGTAGAGGCCGACGAGTGTCAGGACGACTTCGCGGTTCACGAACTGGTCCCAGCCGTCGGCCTCGGTGCACAGTCCGGATGCCTTCACGACGACGTTCGGCAGGTCCGCGAGCTCGGCGAGCGCTGCACGCCACCCACGCATGGTCCGTGCGCCGTGGTCGAGGAGCACGCCGGCGTGGTTCACGACGATCAGCGTCTCGGGGTGGTCGACGGCGAGCTCGGCCGCTTCGTGGAGGTTCCACCACGGAGTCTGCAGTTCGAAGTGGAGTCCGTGGTCGGCGAGCAGCGCGTAGCCGGCGCGCCAGGTCTGGTCGCTCATGCGCGTCCGACCGGACCCGACCTGCTCGAGCCGAGCCGGGCCTCCTGGCTTGTGCCGGATGCTGCGGACGGACGGGTGCGACGCCTGTGCGGCGAGCACCTCGGCGACGTCGTCGGCGTCCAGCCGCGCCTGCGCGGCCATCGCGCCGGGCACCCCGGTGGTCGCGGCGACCCGTTCCAGGGACCGGGTCTCGCCGACGGGGTCGGCCGGGTCCCACTCGGCCTCCATCGAGACGGTCGCGACGACCCCCTGACCAGCGGTGTCGCGGAGCAGGTCGGCGGCGGTGTAGTCGTGCTTGATCGCCGAGTAGTCACCGTAGCGGTGCGGGACGAGGACGCCGGGCCGCAGCCACGGGTACCGGTCGTCGGCGAGCTGCCACAGGTGGTGGTGCGCGTCGATGACCGGGCCGCGGTACCCGGCCTCAGGCACGAGCGGGCTCCGTCCGCGTGGTGCCGGTGAAGTTGATCGAGAGCGAACCGACCAGGTAGACGGCTGCCGCGATCGCGAGGAACACGAGGACTGCCGTGTACCCGCCGGTGAGGTCGAGGAGCACCCCGGCCGCGATCGGGACGATGATGCCGGCGGCGGTACCGGCGAAGTTCATCACGCCGCCGACGATGCCGACGTTGCTCGGCTTCGCGAGCATCGACGGGATGGTCCAGTAGAGCCCGCCGAACAGGTTGAAGAACACGCCGATGCACAGCAACGCGACGGCGACGGCGGTGTCGGTGACGAACGGCAGGGCGACGAGCGCCACCAGGCTGAGCGCGCCCGAGCCGCCGAACAGCATCTTGAACGCCACGTTCCGGCGGAACCGGCGCTGCAGACGGTCAGCGAGGAAGCCGCTCAGGATCTCGCCCACCGCGCCGCAGGAGAAGATCAGGAACGTCGCGAACCCGAGCGCGGAGAGGTCGAGTCCACGGGCGGCGGAGAGGTAGCTCGGCCCCCACGTGACCAGGCCCCAGAACACCATCGCCCACGCCAGACGTCCGACCACCATCGCGACGACGTTCGCGCGGCTGACCCCGGGGCGGTCGGACTGCTCGTCTTCGGCCTGTTCGATGAGGGCGACCTCGGCGGCGTTCACCGACCGGTGCTCGGAGGGGCGGTTCCGCAGGTACAACCACGCGCCGATGCCGAACAGCACCGTGCACACGCCGATGATGACGAACGAGACGCGCCACGAACCGGTCGTACCGATCAGCCATGCCACGACCAACCCGCCGACCGCGGCGCCGAGCGGGGCACCGGAATCGATCAACGTGACGCCGCTTGCTCGCTTGCGCGGCGGCATCCACTTCGACACGAGCGACGATGCCGCCGGCATGAACGGCGCCTCGAACGCGCCGAGGCCGATGCGGGAGAGCACGAGCATCACGGCGTTCGCGGCGAACCCGGCGAGGGCCATGAACGAACCCCAGATGACGGAGGCGATGCCGATCACGGTGCGCGGCCCGAACTTGTCGACCGTCAGACCGCCGGGGATCTGGAGCAGGCAGTACGACCAGAAGAACGAGCTGAGGATGATCCCCTGCACGGTGCCGGAGATATGGAAGTCGTCCCCGATGAAGGGCAGGGCCACGCTGAGCGCGCTGCGGTCGACGCTGTTGATCGTGTAGAAGACGAACAGCAGGACGACGATCGCCCAGCGGATCCTGGTCGGGCGGGCGACGCTGGGATCGCTGTCCGGCTCGAGGCGGGTGGACGCGGTCATGATGCTCCTTTGCACGGGGTGGGTGCGGCGAGCGCCGCGTCGGGGGCGGCGAGCGCCGCGTCGGGTGCAGCGCAGGCTGCGTCGGGTCAGACGACGAGGGAGAGCAGCAGCACGCCGACCAGGCCGATCACCGACTGGAGGGAGAGCATGAGCGTCCACGTGCGGAACGTCTGCTTGACGGACAGCTGGAAGTACTCCTTGAACAGCCAGAACCCGGAGTCGTTGACGTGCGAGAGCATCACCGAGCCCGACGCCGTGGCCAGCACGAGCAGCTCAGGCGAGATCGACGGGTCGGCCGCAGCGAGCGGAGCGATGATCCCGGCTGCCGTCACGGTGGCCACGGTCGCCGACCCGAGCGCGATGCGCAGCAGGGCAGCGATCACCCAGGCCAGGACGAGTGCCGGCACGTGCCATCCCTGCGCGTACTCGACGATGACCTTGCTCACGCCCGTCTCGGCGAGCATCGCTGCGAGTCCACCGCCGGCTCCGATGATGAGCAGCACCGGTCCGACTGTCTTGAGTCCCGAACCGGCGACGCTCCCCATCGTCGCGATCGACGATCCGGAAGTCCGGCCGAGGCCGATCATCGCGACGACCACGGCCAGGAGCAGCGCGACGACCGGGTCGTCGCAGAACGTCAACACGGTGTGCAAGACGGTGCCGTCGGCCGTGGCGTCGACGCCGAACGCGCCGATCACGAGCAGCAGCGGCGGGAGGAGCACGACGCCGAGGGCGAGCCACAGCGGCGGGCGCAGTTCCGTCAGCTCACGGGACCCGGCAGCGGGACCGGCATCGAGGTCGGGTGCCGGTCCGAACCAGCGCGAGGCGACCCGGGTGAGCACTGGCCCGCAGAGGATGACCGTCGGGATCGCGACGACCAAGCCGAGTGCCAGGGTCAGTCCGAAGCTCGCGTCGTAGGCGGCGACCGCGGCGGTGGGTGAGGGGTGCGGTGGGAGCAGGCCGTGTGCGGTGTACAGGCCGGCGGCGAGGGGCATCCCGACGAACAACAGGTGTGTGCCGGAACGGCGTGCGAGGGCGTAGGCAAGCGGCACGAGCATGACGAAGCTGACGTCGAAGATGTTCGGCAGGCCGATGACGAGCGCAGCGACGGCGATCGAGATCGGGATGAGCGCGACCTTGCGGTTGCCGATGAAGGCGTCCGCGATCCGGTTCGCCCCACCCGTGCTGGTGAGGATCGCGCCGAGGAGCGACCCGAGTCCGATCACCGGAGCGGTGTCGGAGAGCGTGTCGCCGAATCCCTGCTCGAACGTGCCGACGGTGTTCTCGACGCCGAGTCCGCTCGCGAACCCGAGCAGCAGCGCACCGATGAGGAGCGCGAGGAACGGGTTGAGCTTGAACTTCGCGATGCCGATGACGAGCAGGACGATCGCGACGGCGGCGAAGACGAGGTGGAGTTCCGGTGCGCTCACAGCGCAGCTCGCGAACCTGCCGCACGGGCTTCCTCGAACATGCGCTGCCCGATCTCGTCGATCCCGGTGAGGTCATCGAACGTCAGCAGGTGACCGGCGGGCACGTCGCGGACGAGCCGTGCACCGCCGAGCAGGTAGAACGGCGCGGTCCCCGCGGGCGCGTCGTCATCGGACAGCAGGACGGGGTCGATGCCCGCGACCTCGTGGTGGTGCCCAGCCACCTGGAAGGCCGCGCCGGCCGTCAGTGGCTCGGCGGTCCGGCCGGCCAGCACGGAGCTCTGGCGCGGCACCGGGATGGTCGCGGTGCCCGAGGCTGCGGCTGCGATGGTGAGCGGCGTCTCGACGCCCATCAGGTGGTACGGCCAGAACACGCAGGCGTAGCGGCCGTCCCGGCTCACGACGTGCCCCTTGCCGGCGAGCAGGCTCCAGGTCTCCGGGTCGCCGGTGCGGACGACGACGAAGACACCTCCGCCGAAGCTCGCCTCGTCGGGCAGGCGGAGCATCGAGAAGACGTCGAGGCTGCCCGGACGGTCGATGATCCCGCCGTCGGCACGGGCCGCGTACACGTCGGCGAGCTCGGTGGTGCGGACGACCGGGTAGTGCAGGTCCTCGCGGTCGGCGGTGTACCCGGTGTACTGGGCGACGACGGTCATCTCGCAGTGGTCGGCCGCGGCACGGCGCTTGAGCGGAGCGACCAGGTCGGCGCGCGCGGCGAGTGTGGCGTGCAGGTCGTCCCCGAGGGCGAGCAGGTCGGCCATGCCCGGCGCGGGGATGGTCTCGTCGACCTGGGTCACGGTGCCGGCGGTCGGGTCGAACACGAGGTCGTACTCCCCCGACTTGCCGAGCGCGACGATGTCGAGCCCGACACGTTCGATCCAGGTGACGAGGCGGATGAGGTTGGCCGGCTGGTCCCCGTCGCCGGGCAGGTAGCGGACGCCGGCCGCGGCGGCCGTGGCGGCGAGCGTGACGCCGGCGACGGTCTCGACCTCCTTGCTCACCATGACGACGTGCACGCCGTGCGCGATGGCGGCTTCGGCGTACGCGACGCCGGCGGCGACCCGGCCGGTGGCCTCGACGAGCACGTCGATCGCGCTCCAGTCGATCCCCGCCAGGTCCGGTACGACGGTGGCGTCGCTGATGCCGAGGTCGGCGAGCATCGACTCGACCCCTGCCCCGTCCGGGTCGACGAGGACCGTCGGCGTCATGTCGGCCACGTTCCGCAGCTGTGCCAGGAGGGTCCGTCCGTAGCCTCCGCGCGCGCCGGTCAGCGCGACTCGGGTCTGCGTGCCACTGGGCTGCTGGATCGCCATCGTTCCTCGTCTCCTCGTTGATCAGGTGCCCGATGACCGGGTCAGGTGACCACCGGGCGATCGCCACCGTAACACCGCTTGTCACAGTTGTTCAACTTCTTTCACACGGATTCACGTGTATTCTCATTGGAGGACGCGCGCCGGAGAGCGGCGGGCATCGTCAGGAGGGAACGACATGGCCACGATGGGCGTCATCGCCGACGACTTCACCGGAGCGACCGACATCGCGACCGCGTACGCCGCCCGGGGCTACCGGACCGAGGTCCTCACGGCACCCGACGCGCGCGCAGACCCCGGAACGGACGTCTCCGTCGTGGCGCTGAAGACCCGGACGGCGCCGATCGACGTCGCCGTCGCCCAATCGCTCGCCGCGCACGACCGTCTCGCGGCAGCCGGCCACACGAGGTTCTTCCTCAAGTACTGTTCCACGTTCGACTCGACCGATCGCGGCAACATCGGACCGGTCCTCGACGCACTCGTCGAACGCACCGGTGCTGCACGCTGCGTCGTCGTCCCCGCGTTCCCCGACAACGGCCGCACCACCTTCCAAGGACACCTCTTCGTCTGGTCCGACCTGCTCGAGCACTCCTCGATGCGGCATCACCCGCTCACCCCGATGACGAAGTCACGCGTGGCCGACATCCTCCGCCCGCAGACCCGGCACACCGTCGGCGAGGTCCGTCTCACGACGGTGCAGGCCGGGCCGGAGGCAGTCCGGACAGCACTCGACGCGTCCGCAGATCCGTACGTCGTCGTCGACGCGGTCGACGACGACGACCTCGTCACGATCGCCGCGGCCACCGAGGGAGACGTCCTCCGGTCCGGCGGCTCCGGGCTCGCCCTCGGCGTCGCACCGGGCAGTGCGGACGCCACCGCCGCCTTCACCGCGCCCGTCGGCCGCCGCCTCGTCGTCTGCGGCAGCGCGTCTGCGCGCACCCGCGAGCAGATCGCATCCGCCGTCGCGGCCGGCTCCCCCACGCACCAGCTCGACGTCGCCCGGCTCGCCGTCGATGCACCAGCGGTCGTCCAGGAGGCCGTGGCCTGGCTCCGAGCGCAACCCGCGGACAGCGCACCCGTCGTCTACAGCGTCGGCGTTCCGTCCGACGTCTCCGCGGACGCCGACAGCTCGACCCGGATCGAGCACGCACTCTCCGAGATCGTCGACCGTGCGATCGCCGACGGCTTCGCACAGTGCATCGTCGCCGGCGGGGAGACGTCCGGCGCGGTGGTCTCGCGGCTCGGGATCCAGCGGCTCGTCATCGGTGCACCGATCGCCCCCGGTGTGTGCTGGGCAGAAGGGGTGACCGCATCGGGACGCCGCATCGCCATCGCACTGAAGTCCGGGAACTTCGGGTCGCCGGACATGTTCGTCACCGCATGGGAGGCCCTCGCGTGAACACCACCGACCCCTGGCTCGCCGACGTCACCGTTGCCCTGGCCGACACCGGCAAGCGCCTCGCGGCGGCCGGCCTGAGCCCCGGCAGCACCGGCAACATCAGCGTCCTCCGCGACGGACGGGTCGCGATGACCGGTACCGGCACCGACCTGAGCGACCTCCGCCCCGACGGCATCGCCGAGCTCACCCTCGACGGCACCCACGTGCACGGGCCGCGGCCGTCGAAGGAGGTCGCCATGCACCTCGCCATGTACGCCCGGAACCCGACGCACGGCGCATGCGTGCACGTGCACTCGCCGTTCTCCGTCGCTGCGTCCTGCCTCGCGCCGTGGTCCGCGACGAGCGCGATCCCACCGATCACCCCGTACTTCGTCATGCGTGTGGGGCAGACGCCACTCATCCCTTACCGGGCTCCCGGCCACCCGGAGATCGGCGCGCTCATCCGCGACGAGCCGACACCCTCCAGGGCCGTCCTGCTCGCCAACCACGGCCAGGTCGTCAGCGGGACGGACACGGCCGACGCCCTCGAAGCCGCCATCGAGCTCGAAGAGGCGTGCCGCATCAGTGTCCTGACCGCGGGACACGACCGACGACTGTTGTCCGAGGACGACGCGATCGAGCTCGCCGACCGGTACGGCACGCCGTGGACCCGACGATCGCTACAGTGACCGTGTGAGCGAGCCGCAGACGTCCGAACCGCCGCTCATCCCCGAGCAGCGGCGCGACCTGATCGTGCGCCACCTGCGGCAGGACTCCGTCCTGAGCTACCGCCAGCTCGCCGGTCTCCTCGGGGTCAGCCACATGACCATCCGGCGGGACATCGCCGAACTCGAGGAACAGGGCCGGGTCATCGCGACCCAGGGCGGCGCGAAGAGCGTCGCACGGGTTGCGAGCGAGCCGCCACGGATCGAGAAGTCCACGACCGAGGTCCGCGAGAAGGACGCGATCGCTGCCAGGGCAGCCCAGCTCGTCCACGAGTCCATGACGGTCTACCTCGACGCCGGGACGACCATCCAGGCGATGCGGCCCTACCTCGACCACCTGCACGACCTGACCGTCGTGACGAACGACCTCGTCATCGCGTCGTCGTACCTCGACCACCCCACGATCGAGGTCATCGTCGTCGGCGGACGCCTCGACAAGCAGAACCAGTCCACCGTCGGACGGCTCCCCTCGATCGTGCTCGCAGAGCTCTCGATCGACATCGCGTTCCTGAGCACCAGCTCGTGGGACCTCCGTCGCGGGATCACCATCCCGTCCGAGTCGAAGGTCGAGCCGAAGAAGGCGGCGGCGCGCGCAGCCGGTTCCACCGTGCTCGTCGCGACGAGTTCGAAGTACGGCACGTTCGGCCGGTACCGGGTCCTCGGACTCGACGAGTTGTCGACGATCATCACCGACGACGGCCTCCCTCTCCGCGATGCCGCGTCCATCGAGGCCGACGGTGGTGGCGGAACCTCCGTCGAACGCGTCACCGTCAGCCGCTGACACCATCGAGGCCCATCTGGGGGTGTCGGCCTCCGTCGTCCCGGGAAGGATCGCCGAGCAGTCGTCGGGTCCAGTCCGCGAGGGCCGCGGTCGCGGTCTTCGAGATCGCGGCGTCGGGCACCATGCTCGTGAACCCGTGGAAGGCACCGGGCCAGACGTGGAGCTCCGCGTCGACCCCCGCTGCCCAGAGGCGGCTCGCGAAGGCGACGTCCTCGTCGCGGAAGACCTCAGCACTGCCGCAGTCGATGTAGGTCTTCGGCAGCGCAGACAGGTCTGCGGCACGAGCCGGCGCGGCGTACTCGGAGACGTCAGGGGTGGCACGGCGTGGGCCGAGGTACGCGTCCCACGCGAAGCGGTTCATCTGGCGGTCGGCGACCCCGACGCCGTCGATCTGCTGGGTCGAGACGGTCTCGTCACGGTCGTCGAGCATGGGTGACACGAGGATCTGCGCCATCAGGTCGGGACCCTGCCGGTCACGGGCGAGCAGGGCCGTCCCCACCGCGAGTCCGCCGCCCGCGCTCTGCCCCGCGATGACGATCCGCGCCGGGTCGATGCCGAGCTCGTCGGCGTGCGCCGCCACCCAGACGAGACCGGCGTAGCAGTCCTCCACCGGGTACGGATCGGGGTACTCGGGTGCGAGGCGGTAGTCGACGCTGACGAGGACCACGTCGTGGTCGAGCAGCCAGTCGTCGAACGAGTCGAGGTTCCCGAGGTGGTGGCCGAACATCATGCCCCCGCCGTGGATCGAGTAGACGGCCGCGGTCGTTCCGGTGCGCTCGACACGGTCGATGATCGCGAGGTCGATGGGCTCACCGAGGTACCCCGGAACCGTGACGCTCCGCCGCTGGTACCCGCGAGAACGCAGGCGCTCGTCGACGACGTCCTCGGGCACGTCGAGCTGTCGCATGCGGGGCAGCATCTCCGCGGTGAGGGTGAACGGACCGCGGGCCTCGAGCGCCGTCAGGAAGGTCGCGAGTTCGGGGTCAAACGGCGGGCGAGCGATGGGGTCGGACACGGGCACACTCCTTCGATGAAGAAGTGGCGACTCCCGTGAGACGCGTGTGCGGTCCCGCCTGCCGGAGCAGCGCGGGATTTTTTCCCTCTGCCGAGGACAGTAGTGCACGCGACGCTCCGGAGCGCGCACCGCACTGTGCAAGAAGCCGCGGAAACGAGGTACTGAACGCCGACGTTCCTGGTGCGCAACCGGGACGCCGTCCTTCCCCACCACTCGCACGACGCGTACAGTCCCCCGCAAGGTACGACCGGTGGGCGGGGAACGCGATGCGACTGATGACGGGAACGACACTGGTCGTGGCGCTTGCCGCAGCAGCGATGGTCGGCCTGGCGCCGCCAGCGGCCGCGGCCGGGTCGGGGACGATCGCTGTGCAGCTCGCGACGCCGGACGGCACCCCGATCAGGTTGGCGGACGTCGAAATCGCTGCGATCGGCATCGACGCCGTCGTCGGGACCGCCACCACCGATGCCGACGGCACCGCGACGTTCACCGGCATCCCCGCCCCGGACACCGTGACGGTCACCACACGGCAACTCCCGCCGCGCGGAACGCAGACCTACGCCCCCGGACTCCGCTCGGCCATCGTGGTCCGCGGCGGCACGACGGTCGCGGTCACCGTGCCGCTCGTGATCGGCGCCACCGTGGAGGGCGGGGTGGTCGGCCCCTCGGGTCCCGCTGCTGGACGGTTGATGTACGCCTGGAACGAAGACACCTCGCAGGTGTTCCGGACGACCTCGGACAGCGCGGGCCAGTACCGGTTCGTCGGGTTGAGCACCGGGAAGTACCGCATCGAGGCCTACGCCAGCGGCACGGCGTCGCCCGCCGTCTGGAAGACCCGGGTGTACCAGCAGCGCGGGACCCTCCCAGCGTCGCAGGTGACGTTGTCGAGGCACTACGCACACAGCGACTACGACCTGGTCGTCTACACCGACACGGCGTCCCGCACCCCGTCGCCGCTGCTCAGTGGCGCGCGCGTCACGGTGACGAACGCGACGACCGGTGCGTCGTTCTCGACCCGGTTCTCGACGCTGCTCGACAGCGAGCAGACGGCACAGTTCCAGATTCCCTCCGGGCAGTACTTGGTCGAGCTCCGGACAGTGGCGACGACCGCGACGCCGGCGCGTGTGCTGTGGCTCGGACGCCCCGGCGGCGTGTACCGGTACGTGACCGACCGGGCCCAGGCCGTCCCGGTGCGGGTCGTGTTCGGCGGATTCAACGGCTGGGGTGGGGCGGTGCCGGAAACGTCCGTGGCCGTGGCCGCTTCGACCGCAGCCACGTCGTGATCCACAGGACGGCGCTCCGGGTGACCGAAGCGGAAACGAGCGAAAGCGGCGACGCCGGGCGCGTGGCTGAGTCTGGCTGAGCGGCGCACCGCGCCAGCGGGGCGACGGCCGTGACGGGAGGGACGGTGTCAGCTGGCATCGGGCCTCCTGTCCGTCTGGAACACGTACCGGCGCAGCGTTGCGAGGGGGCGGGGACTAGCCGAGGGTGGTCCGTCCGGCGAGGACGGCGAGGGCGACCTCGGCGAGCGGGAGCTGGTTCCGCCGCGCGTGGTCGCGCAGCAGGGAGAACGCGGTCGCGATGTCCACCCCGTTCCGGTTCGCGATCCACCCCTTCGCCTGCTCGATGACGGTACGGCTGTCGAGTGCTGCTTGCAGTTGCCCCTGCGTCGTCACCGCGTCGTCGATGGTGCGCTGCTGCATGAGCGAGACCGCTGCGATGTCGGCCAGTGCCCGCGCAGCGATGAGGTCGTCCTCGTCGAACGCGCCGGCGGACTCGCCGAACAGGTTGAGCGATCCGATGACGGTGGTCCGGAGCCGCAGCGGGATCGAGTGGACGGCTGTGTACCCGGCGTCAGCCGCGGCCCGGCAGAAGTGCGGCCATCGCGGCTCGGCCACTCGGACGTCGGGGATCGAGACCACGCTCCCCGTCCGCGCTGCCTCGAGACAGGGCCCGTCGCCGACTTCGAGCTGCAGGAGCTCGAGCAGTCCGCTGTGGTGCCCCACCGAGGCGGTGATCTGCAACCGGTGATCCGAGCCGAACAGCATCAGCCCGGCAGCGTGGACGTCGAACAACGCCGCCGACTCGTCCACCAGGTGCTGCAGGCGCCCGGTGAGGTCCTCTGAGCTGGTGGCGCTGCCGACCAGCGCGATGATCGTCTGCAACAGTCGTCGTTCGCGGTCGGCGCCCACGGGGTCACTCCAGATGCTGTGATCAGAAGTGGCCGGTCGTGCCCTGCTCCAGCAGTCGAAGACCGCGTGCCGCCACACTACGGCCCGGGGATGCGAACACGCCTGGCGCAACGACTCCCCGCTGGGGACTCGTCCAGATCACCGACCCGGGTGCGAACGGCCGACTGGGCGTCAGATCGTGCTGGCGTCGAGGACGAACCGGTACCGGACGTCGCTCGCGAGCATCCGTGTGTACGAGTCGTTGAGATCATCGACGACGGCACGAACCGCAGGACGAACGTCGACGCCGTGTCACCGGTCCTGGTCGCGCTCGGCGCGCTCGTCATCATGCTCATCGCCGTGGTCGCAGGTCTTCAGGCTGGACGATGGGAACTTCGCACCGCCGCCGTCCGCTTCACCACCGGGTTCCGACCGCTGAACACCCTTCGCAGCGCGGCCGCCAGAGTCGCTGTGATCGGCACCGCCGCCTGTACGACCGCCCTCACGGGCGCGGCGGTCGTCAGGCAGACCACCACCCTCGACCTCGACGTCACCGCCGCAGTCGTGGCGGTCGGAAGCGTCGTGCTTGCCGTGTCCGTCGCTTCGTTCTGGCAGGGAAGCCGTCGATGGAACTGCTGAACGACCTCCGGTCCAACTGGCCGATCATCGTCGCCAAGATCGTCCTGCTCGTGCTGCTCGCACTCTGCTGGTACAACGTGGCGTCGTTCACCCAGTCAACATCGCAGGCCGTGGCCCAGGGCCTGTCCGCTGACGCCGACGTCGACCTGTACACGGTGATCGACGATCTCGACCCGGACGCTTTCGAAGCGATCCGGCGAGACCAGCACGCGCTCGACGAAGTCGCCTCGTTCGTCGATCGCATCGACGACGAGCCCGGATTCGACTTCATCTCCTCGTACGACCAACCCGTCACCGTGCAGGACTTCCGCGGCGACGACCGCTTCGACGTCGGTTACGGCACCGAGTACACACTCAACGGGAAGTACCAGGACGAAACGGGGCGAAGTGTTCAGGACATCAAGTCCCTCCAACTCAACGAGACCGCGTACGAGTTCGCGGGGCTCTCCGTGCAGGACGGTGAGCCGATCGAGTGGGATGCCGTCGACTGGGGGTCCGGCCAGCTGCCGGTGCTCCTGGGCGCTGAGTACCGCGGCGTGTACGAGCTCGGACAGCGACTCACCGGCTCGGTCATCCTGCAGGAGCGGGAGCTCGAGGTCGTCGGTTTCCTCGAACCGAACAGTGCCATGTACTTCCGCGGCGATGCCAACCACTACCTCGACGACACCGTCATCGTGCCCTACCCGCCGACCCTCGCCGAACTCGACCGAGTAGCACTCGACCGGCTGGATCCCGAGCTGTTCGGACGCCTGGTGTTCCAGGTACTCAACGCCGACCTCGCCGTCGATCGCAGCCTCGATTTCAGTGGCGTCGTCGCGCGACTCGACGAGATCGGAGACGACACCGGCTTCAGGTCGTACACGTTGCTCGGAGTTCCGACCTACCTCGTGCAGCTCTCCCTCGTCCGCCAGCTCATCCAGGACAACCTGGTGCTCGTCACCGCGCTGCTCGTCTCGCTCACCGCGGGAGTGGGCATCATCACGGCGTTCCTCAACCGACTTCTCCATCACCGTCGAGCGCCAGTCGCGCGGGTGCACCATCTCCTCGGAAAGAGTCCGAACCACACGAACCGACTGTTCCGCGCGAGCCGCCTCACGGAGTTCACCGCCGCGATCGGGCTGTTCCTCGCGACGAGCGCGGTGCTCCCCAACGACAGTGCGCTGGCTCGATCCGGCGCGGGTGCCGCCCTGCTCCTCTGGTGCGTGGTGGACGGCGCATTCAGCCGACGAGCCGTCCGCATCGAACTGACCACCCGACGTCGAAGAGGTACCCCACGATGATCACGCTGCGCGACGTCTCGAAGACGATCACCGAGCCCGACGGATCGACCAGAACGCTGTTCGACCGACTCGGCTTCGCCCTTCGCGACGACGATCGGTCAGTCGCGATCACCGGGCGGAGCGGATCCGGCAAGAGCACGCTGCTCCGGATCCTCGCCGGTCTCGACACCGACTTCACGGGGACCTACGAGCACGACGGGCGCGTGCTCGAGCGCACCCCACGCAGGATGGCGGAACACCGGCTCCGACACATCGGCATCGTCACCCAGGACCACAGCCTGCTCGGCGACCGCAGTGTGCTCGACAACGTCCGACTCGGAGTCCCTGCTCGTGCCGGCTCGACCGACCGAGCACGGGACGCCCTCGAGGCGGTCGACATCGGTCACCTCGCCGGCAAGCGCCCACGACGACTGTCGGGAGGAGAAGCACAGCGCGTCGCCATCGCCCGAGCCATCGCGAAGCACCCAGTCGTCGTCCTCGCCGATGAGCCCACCGGCGCACTGGACGAGACGACCGAAGACGGCGTGCTCGCCCTCTTCGATCAGCTGCAGCAAGCAGGGACCAAGTTCGTGATCGTCACCCACAGTGAGCGCGTTGCACAGCGATGCGGACGGCGACTCCACCTGCACCACGAACAGCTCATCGAGTGCGGTACGTGACGGACTGGAGGCACAGTGCCAGCTGGCATCGGGCCTCCAGTCCGTCAGTGGTTGCGCTCCAGATCCCCGATCACGCGTGCGCAGTACGGTCGCGGCTGAAGAACTCGGCGAACATCTCCCGTTTCGCCGCGTGCGAATCGAGGTCGAGCTCCAGTCCTTCCATGTTGAGGTCGGTCCCGAACAGTCGCAGGATTCCCGAGCCATTCGGATCGGCGGTCTCGAGTGACACCGAGAAGAGCGTCGGCGACGTATCGCCAGCAGCAATCCGCCGAGCTTCTGCGAACGCCGCGCGGTACGTCGCGTCGGTGACGCGGATCACACTGACCGAGCAACTCGTGGCGTCCCAGTCGGGTGCGACCATCTCGCCGCTGGGTGCATGGAAGAAGTGCACGACGAACGTGTCGCGCTCGCCTTCGGCGCCGTAGCGCCGCTCGTCCACTGCTTCGATCTGCACGAACTCATTCTCGCTGCCAACCGAGCGTGCGCAAGACGACCAGCTCACGGGAGCCGACCAGGGCGCTACGCTCGGCTCGGCTTCGGTACGCGGGGGTCCCTCACGGAGAAGAATCGATCGAGACAACAGCAATGAAGGCACGCCTCGCAAGAACACCCTGGGGAGAGCACACCGGTCGAGACGACCTGGTCATCATCTGGGCTCTCATCGTGGTCGGGTGGCGGACACGATTCTTGATCAGCAGAATGGAGTCATGACGCCGTCTGCCGATCTTTCTTGGATCGGGATCACGAAGGAACAGCAAGGCATCCTCGAGACGCGGCACTTCATCGGCAACAACGGGCGGGATCACAACGGGCAGACCGACAAGATGATGCCGCGGCTGTTGGAGTGCGCGGTGACCGTCGACCTGTCGCTCGCTCGAATCAAGGAGGCCATGGCCGCGGTTGGGCACTCTCGGAACGAGCTGCCAGCGGGTTATGTTGGCCCCGTGGACGTTCTGAGCGCGAAGGACTTGGGCACGATCGCCTTCGCCTTCGGCTTGGTGTTCATCACGACGTCGGTCGTCCGTTTCATCCGGCCGGATCTCGACGTGGTCCTGGCCATCGTGAACACCGCGCTTGGCATCTTCTGGCTCGGCGCGGGCATCTGGTTGTGGCGCTTCGCCCTTCGGAAGGCGAAGCGCGATCGGTAACGGATACCTTCCCGAGTCGATGTCGGTCTGCCAGCAGTCAGCTGTCGAGTGCGATGACCCACGGGATCAGCAGGAGCCCCGCGACGATGAGCAATCCGATCCCGGGCCAAAACCACGGAGCACTAGTTCCGCGCTCGGCTTTCGCCTGGCCAATCCCATCTCGACGAATTGCAATGACAGCAGCGCGCCCGATGAGCCCGAGCCCCGTCAGCGCGATGACCATGAGCCCCCACCACGTCCACCACGAGAACTCCACAAGACGAGCATGCCGGATGAGACGCACTACCGATCGCGACGGGTACCAGCCGGTGTGCTCGCTCGCCGGTCGATTACCGGACGATCACGGCTCCGCTTACCACCCATCGCCCAACGAAAGGGTGACGGCGTACTTACCTGTCACCGGCTGACTGCGGCGTCTCGAAGGTGAATGAGGCGGGTTGGCGAGTCGAACCTGCTAAAGAGATTCAGCTCTTGGTCGTAGGTGATGGAAGCAAGGAGAGAACGGTCCAATCGGTGTCGAAGGACGAGCACGGTGAAGCCGTCCCCGTCTTCTGCGTCGGTCGGATGCCAGTCGGACTGATCACCACCCCAGATGAACATGCTGTCGGGATAGATGAGGCTCGCGGCCGGATGGGGGCGCTTGCTGTGCCCCTCACCGATGCGCTCGTTGTAGCCGTCGGAGACGATGGTGCGTTGCGTTGCAACGTGGATGGCGGTCCAGCTGGCGTCCCGGAGGTCGGTCTTCACACTCCACTCGTCGACACCGTTGAAGTCCTGCATGAGGACTGTCGCGGTGACGCTACGGTCGGTGTCTGCTCTGATGGCTTCACGAATTGCCTCGATGCGGTTGTTCACGTGCGCTCCTCCTCTTAGGTGTTTCAGCCGAAGACCGGCGCTTCCTTGCCGTCCGGGTACCGGCAGCTGTCTCCCGGGGTGCACAGGAAACGGTACGTGGAGAGGTCGAGGTTGAGGTTGAACGTGTGCGCACGCTCGTAGTCCTGGATCTTCATGTTGCCGAGCTTGAAGATGTAGGTGCCGTTGTGTGTTCCGCCCATCGAGCCGGTGAAGTTGAAGCCGTCGCCGGAGAGGTTCGAGTAGCCCGTGGAGTCCACCGTCCGGCTGGGCAGGAGTCCTTCCATCTGCTCAAGAGTGATGCCACCGCTGAGGTCCACGTTGTAGTTGCGGAGGACGGAGAAAGCGGACAGGCCGAAGATGTGCTTGTCGGTCTGCAGTCCGATGGTGAACGTGAGGTCGATGCAATTGCTCCAGGAGCCGTTGGTCGGGTCGTTCGCCTGTCCGTAGATCACGCCGTAGACGATGTCGCTCGACGATGGAGCCCAGATCGTGCGCACGGGGGTGCTGTTATAGCAGCCGACGCTGTCGGCACGGGCGTTCGACGGTGGCGCGAGGTTCGCCGCCTCTTCGGAGGACATGGTGATGAGGCAGGCGAAGTCGCCTGTTCCACCGCTGCTGGTGAGGTCGGTTGCCGCTTGGACGCAGGCTTGACCAGCTGCGCCGTTGTCGTCGGTCGCTGACGTGGCCGCGCTGGCGGGGCCAGCAAGCCCGAGAGTGCTGAGGAGGACAAGGGTCGCTGCGCTGAAGGCGGCGGTTCTGAACTTCATCGTTGAAGCCTTTCTCGTTGCTGTCGGCGTACCTGAATAACCGTACAGACGAGCCGCGATGTCTCGAGTGGGTGTTTCGCCCCACTAGCTTGTACCCCTTTCGGGGGTTGCGGATCGCCGTTCAAGCAAACTCGTCAGCGCAGCCAGCCGAGCCATCGCCCCCGGAAGGCGCTGTGCGCGCGCAATGCTGCTGTAGCGGTGACGTGCATCACCCTCCTGCTTATCGGGTTCTTCAGCGGCAGTTGAAGATCACGACGCTACGGGCGTCCGGTAATCGATCGGCTGTCGGGCGGTCGGCGACGGCGCTTCCGCTCGTATCCGCTTAAATCACCCCGTAGCGTCGTCCTATGGATCAAGACGTGCTGGTGGTCGAAGCGGCCAGCGCCACGGACATTCCTGCAGCTCAAGCGCTCATCGACGGTGCGAGGCAGTGGCTGCGCTCGCGTGGGATAGACCAGTGGCAAGACCCCGTCCCGGATGGTGTTCTACTCCGCGACGCCGAGCAGGGGAATCTCTTCGTCGTGCGTCAGCACCAGGTGATCGTGGCCATGGTCACCGTGTCCGACTCGGACTCCGAGACGTGGTGCATGGAGAGCAGCTCCGCTGTGTACGTGCACCGACTGGCCGTTGCGCAGACTCATCGTGGCAGCCGGCTCGGACAACGACTGCTGGTGTGGGCAGAACAAAGAGCTACCGAGCGCGGGGCGGCCCTCGTGCGGCTCGACTGTGCGACGGACAACCCGGGCTTGCGGCGCTTCTACGAACAGCAAGGGTTCCGGCACGTTCGCGACGTGACGGTGACAGCCCTCGAGGGCGGGCGGCAACTCGCGTCCAGCCTCTACGAACACGAGCTGGTCCGGTAGCCGGTCGGCTACCGAGACAGGGACGCGGGGTGCGACCTCTCTTGCTCGCAGCGTTGCGGTCTGCCAGCGTTGGCGCATGGGCGACGACGTGACCACGCTGCGTCGAGTGCCCGGGTTCCGCCCGTACTGGTCTGCCGCGACCGTCTCGTCGTTCGGATCAGCAGTGAGCGCGGTGGCCGTGCCAGTTCTCGTGGTGACCGTGCTGCACGCTAGCCCGTTCGAAGTAGGACTGGTCAACGCTGCCCAGTCTCTGCCGTACGCATTGTTCGGTTTGATCGTCGGCGCGTACGTCGATCGGTTCCGGCGGAAGCCACTCCTGATCTGGGCGAGTGTCGGTCGCGGCGTGTGCCTGAGCGCGATTCCGGTCCTTTGGTTGACCGGGCTCTTGAACCTCTGGGTGACGGCGGCGGCGTTGTTCGTGTTCGGAATCTTGTCCGTTGTGGGATTCGCTGCCACGCAGTCCCTCCTCCCTCGGATCGTTCCTCGCCCTCTCCTGCTAGCAGCGAATGCGCGGGTGGATCAGAGTGACGCGGCAGCGCAGACGGTGGGCCCGGCTCTCGGAGGTGTCCTGGTCAGCATCGTGACCGCGCCGGTGGCCATAGCGCTCGATGCGGTGAGCTACTTCGTCGACGCTGTCCTCATCGCCCGCGTCCGCGTTGTCGAGCAAACGGCAGCACGCCGGGCCGGCGCGCGGCTGCGGCGCGACATCGCTGACGGTCTGCGGTGGACGTACGGTCATCCGACACTCGCACCGCTGGCGCTGTCGACACATCTCTGGTTCCTCGCCAACGCCGCCGGACTGACGGTATTCGCGACCTTCGCACTCCGTACCCTCGCGCTCCCAGCGGCCGTGTACGGGGCCATCCTCGCAGTCAGCGGAGTCGCGATGCTCCTCGGTGCCACTGCGGCGCCGCGCCTCGGCACACGCTTCGGCGCAAGCCGAACGATCATCGCCGCACGAGCCGCCTACCCGATCGCATGGGCGGCCATCACGCTCACGACCGTTGGCCTCGGTGTTGCAGCACCACCGGGGTCCGTCGTGGTCTTGTTCGTCGCGTTCGCCGTGCACGGCGCTGCCGCGGGGTGCGAGAACGCGAACGAAATGAGCCTCCGCCAGACCGTCACACCCGACGCGCTTCTCGGCCGGATGAACGGCACGATGCGCAGCGCGAACAGAACCCTTGCGGCTGCGGGAGCAGTGGGCGGCGGCGCACTCATGACCGTCGCTGGGGACGGCGTCGCACTGCTCGCGGTCACCCTCGTGTTCGCTGGCGCCGTCGTCGTCGCGATGTGCTCGCCCCTCAGAACGAACGCCGTTCGGTAGAGGATCGTCTATCAAGACTCAGTGACCGGTCAATCCTGATGAGCATCGCACTCGCAGCCTCTCGAACCGGTCGGGCGTTTCACATCACGGTAGCTGCGGGAAGGGTGTAAGCGTCGTATTCTCTCCCGGCAGCCCCCGACCCGGACCTGACGGACAAGCATGGAGGAAAATCGTTGCTTGAGGTCCTGCACTAGGAGGAGTGATGAACGACGACGCGCACGTCGGCGACGTCCCGTCGAACTACGCCCTGCCCGCACCGTTGAATCGGAGCGAACCCGTCTGGGTTGCACCGATGGCCGGCGGTGCGTCATGCCCCGCGCTGGTGATCGCTGCAGCCGAGGTGGGGCACTTCGCGCAACTCGCCGCCGGATACAAAAGTGCCGCGGCGATGGTTGTGGAGATCCAAGCAGTCCGCGCGGCGGGTACGCGATTTTTCGGCGTGAACCTGTTCACGCCGAACGTCCACCCCATCGCTGAGCAGGAATACGCCCGGTACGCGGACACCCTTCAGAGCGACGCTCTCCGCCTGGGCGTCACCGATTACCCGGCCCCGCTCACCGAGGACAACGACGACTGGGACGCGAAGATCACCGCGCTGATCGACGACCCCGTGCCGTTGGTGAGCTTCACGTTCGGCCTGCCCACCCCGAACGTTGTCGAAGTGCTCCACGGTGCTGGTTCTCTGCTCATGCAGACTGTCACATCCGTCGACGAAGCACGTCGTGCGGAGGATCGCGGCGTCGACATGCTCATCGTTCAGGGATTCGCGGCCGGCGGCCACAGCGGGATATGGCACGCTGACGTTCTCCCACCCAACGTGCCACTCGCACGGCTCATCGCTGACGTTCGGGCGGCAGTCACCCTGCCGATCATCGCCTCCGGCGGGATCGCCACTCCGGAAGACGTCCGCATCGCACATGCGGCGGGCGCCTCAGCGGTGGCGGTCGGTACCGCCGTACTGTGCTCCGATGAGAGTGGTGCCTCCCAGGTCCATAAAGCCGCGATCGTCGGCCGGCGGTACACCTCCACCGCCCTGACCCGCGCGTTCACAGGCCGTCCCGCTCGGGCGCTGGTCAACCGATTCGTCAGCGACCACGATGACGCCCCGAGCGGCTACCCAGCACTGCATCACCTAACCCGCCCACTCCGCACCGCCGCAACCACGGCAGTAGACCCGTCCGCACTACATCTCTGGGCCGGCCAGAGCTGGCGGCTCGCACGAACAGGGCCCGTGGCCACCATCCTCCGCCAACTCACCACAGGCTCATCAGGGCACCACTCCACTCTCGACTGATATCCGGGGCATGAACCCGGCATGCCTGCGCCGAAGTCTGGAACGGTGGGGTCGTCTTGGCCGCCCTCGTCGCCTGGGTGTTCGTGTTCCGAGCGCTCTACCGCCGCGGCTACTGACCCATCCTCGTCGGCGCACGTGACCGTCCCGCTGGCCGATCGGTCAGCGGTCGCGGCGACCCGCAGAACTTCACAGGCGCCCCTTCCTCTGCTCGCTATCGAGAGGGAGTCACGCCTCGATTCCTATCGGACGACAGCAGCGCTCACCTCAATGGAGCGTGCGGGGTCCTCGAAGTCGGTTTGCCGCCGGGGGAAGTAGCCGGTAGCAGCGGAGTCGACCCTAGACGGTTCGGAGCACGGTGTTCACGAGGCGTTCCGTGTCTTTGGCTGGGTCGAGTGGGGCGCCGAGTTGGGCCCAGAGGTACGCCGGTGCGATCACGAGTTCGATGCATCCCAGGCCGTCGATCGTGGTGACGTCAGCGGCGTCGAGCATCGCCTGGAAGTCGTCGATTCGAGGCTTCACGAGCTCGCTGACCGCCTCGAGGTCCGGCGCTGCCTGCGATGCGGCGAGGAGTGCCCGCAGCAACCCGAGCGCGTGCGGCCCGCGGAGGCTTGTGAGGAGTCGGCCGATGTACCCCGTGAGGTCGGCGGGGAGGTCGCCGGTCGCCGGGACCGGGGAAGCCTGCCGGACGTCGCTGACCATGACGTCGAGCAAGAGTGACTCGATTGTCTGCCACCGGCGGTACACCGTGGTGGCGTGCACCCCGGCGCGGTTCGCGACTGCGGGCACCGTCAGTTCTGCTTCAGGATCCGCAAGCGTCGCCCGGACCGCGGCGAGTACGGCTTCGCGCGTGCGAGCAGTGCGCCCACCAGGGCGACGAGAACCGGCAACTTCTGGCATAACTCCACCCTATTGCACAGCCAGCTGCGTTAGGTATGCTCCAAGCTACTAACGCAACGTAAGTTGCAAGAACGGAGCATCATGACCACCGCGCTCATCGTCGGAGCTGGCATCGCCGGCGACACCCTCGCACTTTGTCTCGCCCGCGACGGATGGGAGGTCACCGTGGTGGAGATCGCGCCCGCGCTCCGGACCGGCGGACAGACCGTCGACCTGCGCGGCGACTCCCGGCAGGTCCTCGTCGACCTCGGGATCATCGGCGCCGCACTCGAGCACCTGATCCCGCAGCGCGGCATTGCCTGGATCCGCGCTGACGGCAGTCGGATGGCCGAGATGCCGGTCGAGGCGTTCGGGGGTCGCGGGTTTATCTCTCGCGAGGAACTCCCGCGGGCAGACCTCGCACGTCTCCTGCATGACGAGGCGCGCGCGGCCGGTGTCGTGCACCGGTTCGCGGACACGGTCGACGCTCTCACCGACACGGTCGAGGGGATCGATGTGCGCTTTCGTTCCGGGCGCTCGGGATCGTTCGATCTCGTCGTCGGCGCGGATGGAACGCATTCCCGAACGCGGGCGCTCCGCTTCGGCCCCGAGTCCCGCTACCGGAAGCCCCTTGGTCTGGCGCACGCCTGGTTCACCCTTGATGAGCAACCGGAGACGCCTCTGCTGGATGGTTGGGCGCTGTCCTACAACGAGCCGGGTCGTCGCGGCCTGACCGCTCGGCCCGGCCATGACGGTCAACAGGAGATCGGGATGACGTTCGCGGCGTCCACCGTGCCTCGCGATCGGGATGAGCAGCTCACTCTCCTCGGCAATGTGTTCGCCGGCACCGGGTGGCGTGCTGCCGAGTTCCTCCGAGCAGCACGAACCGCGCCGGACTTCGCACTCGACACGTACGACCAGATCCTCCTACCCGACATCTGGTCCGACGGACGCGTGGTCCTCATCGGTGATGCCGCGTGGAGTGCCAGCCCGCTCAGCGGCCTCGGGACCGCACTCGGTCTCCGCGGTGCAGCAGAACTCGCCCACGCACTGCGCCAGCACGGCGTGCACGGAGATGCGTCCGGAGTGCGGGTGGCCGCGGCGCTGCAGACGTTCGAAGGTGCCATGCGACCCAGGGCCGCCGCAGCGCAGAAACTGCTTCCGGGCCGTGTCCCCATGGTCGCTCCGAAACGGCAATGGGGTATCCGGGTGAACGCCGTCGCGATGCGCATGCTCCAGGCACGCGCCCTCCTGAGCGTCGTCGGGTTCGTGGCAGGCAGCCGCGGCCACGATCCCGCATCCGCTGAGAACGCCGCATCTTCGCCCACACCCGACGCGCGGTAGAGGATCCGTTGCCGGTCGCGGTCGGGCCTACGCGACGGGGGCCTGGCCCTTGGTTCTCTGAACGCTCACCCGCATCGGAAGGTCCTGCTGCAAGGCGTCGACGCGGGGGTCGAAAGTAGGTTGACCGTCACTCATGGGGAGATCGAGGTAGCTCCGCCGAATCACGTGCGAGAAGGGCGCGCCGTGACTGTTGTCCCGGTGACGACGGAGGTACCAATGCTGAGGATGACGTCGCAACGACGCTGCGTCGACACGGGTCTCATCGGCGGAGAGCAGAAGTGACCACAGTTCGTCGTCAGTCATGCCGGCCAGGACGGTCGGTTCGAGGGCTCCCGTGCCGAGGAGACGACTGACCAAGCCACGCATGACGGCGACGGGGACGAGGTTTGCTGCGCTTCTCTGCGCGTGGGCTTCGCCGATCGCGAGGTCCGTGAGTTCCACCACATCGACCGGATCAGCATCAACGGCTCCGTCGCGCAAACGCAGCCGTCGCAGCAGCTCATGTGGTGCGGACCGCGTGCGCCCGTGCGCCTGCCCGCTACGCAAGAAGGAGTCGAGGTGGTCCAGCTTCAGTCCACCGTGCACTGCCGTGAGCGCCGAGGGGAGGCTCCCGTCATCGAGTGCGATGATCGTTTCAGCATCGCTATCGAGTGTCACATCTGCGGCGAAGATCGCAGTGATCCGCTGTCGGGTGAGGCGGTGGTGGTCGAGACCCGCGAGGCCCTCGAGTGTGTGACTGAACGGCAGATGGCCGACATCGTGCAACAACGCTGCGATCCGCGAAGGGTGATCCTCGGACGCGAAGTGGGCCACGAGGGCAAGCACGCCGAGCGAGTGCTCGAGGCGAGAGTAGGTCTGAACCGTTGTGATCGAGGCGGCTCCCGCATGTGCGATGAAGGCCAGACGCCGCACCGGCCAGGTGCGGAGGAGACACTGCTCCGTTTCTGTCAGGCTCACTTCGATCCGCCACAGCGGGTCAAAGAACACCCCGTCGTTCCCCAACGTGTCGATCGCGTCCCCGTGCACAATGGCCTCTCTGCCGTCCCCGTCGACGGTATCGGAACGAACAGCGATTTCCAGCAAGCTCGCTCAGACTGGGCCCGATCCGCTCCGGCTACGCACACGTGACGGGTTGCGTCCGATAGACGATCGGCTAACGGGCACGTTCCGGAGCACAGAGGCGATCCGATCGGACCGCGATAGTAGGGTGCCGACCGTTATGACCCGGAAGTGTGGGTGTCGAAGGAGGCGGCATGATCGCGGAGCTCAACAGACTGGTCGAACTGATCGAAGGTCGCCTGAACGACAACCTCGACGTTGCATCCTTGGCGAGGGAACTCGGCACGACGGAGTACCACCTCCGTCGAATGTTCTCGTCACTCGCTGGGATGCCCCTGTCGGAGTACATCCGGCGTCGCCGAATGTCAGTCGCGGCAGCGGATGCCCTCGGAGACGGAAACCTGTTGAGCATCGCGGTGCGGTACGGCTACGGCTCCACCGAGGCATTCGGTCGAGCGTTCCGATCAGTGCACGGTGTCAGCGTCGGCAGCGTCAAGCGAAATGGCGGCCCCCTTCGAACGCAACCGCAGCTCAGGTTCCGCCTGACCGTAGAAGGGAACATCACCATGGACACCCGCATCACCGATCGACCGGCGTTTCACCTCATCGGCCACGCCATCCGCGTGCCCCTCATCCACGAGGGCATCAACCAGCAGATCCAAGCCCACATCGCATCACTTCCGGCAGCAGAACACGCACGCCTCAAAGCCCTGAGCGACACCGAACCGGCCGGCCTGCTTCAGGTCAGCGCCGACGTCGACCCGGACTACACCGAGGGGAGCGAACTGACCTACCTGCACGGAGTGGCCGTCACGGGGAAGGCGCCGATGATCGGAGATCTCGACACGATCGAGGTTCCAGCCGGCACGTGGGCCGTGTTCCACACCGAGGGCGAGTATCCGGCTGCGCTGCAAGAGGCATGGGCTGCGACCGCGACCGACTGGTTCCCGTCGAACCCCTGGCGGCTTCGGCCTGGACCGTCCATCGTCGCGGTACTCGACCGCGCCGGCGACTTCAGCACGGCCACCTGCGAGCTCTGGCTCCCTGTCGAGCGCGCTGAGTAGAGAAGGACCTGTCGGCCGTGGGATGCCGGCAGGTCCGCCGCCCGTTGATGGATCGGTCGCCGAGACCTTCACCATCAACCCTTGGATTAGCCGAGGCAGACATGCAAGGAGCGAAGAGGACCAACGTCATTCGACGTTGGTCCTCTTCCTTCGTCGCGGACCTCGCTAGAACAGCGAGTTCAGCTCGCCGTAGTCGACGGCCGGCGTCAAGGACCCGTATGTGCCGGCAGTCAGCAGTTCCATAGCGGCCGATCGAGCAATCTCGTACGCGGCCTGCGCCATGCCCGAACCGACGCTCACGCGGGCCACTCCGAGTTCTGAGAGCTGCGCGGCAGTCAGGGAGCCGGGGCCGACCATCACGTTCAGCGGGCCGTCGATTGCCTCAGCCAGCGCTCTGATCGTGTCGGCGTCGCCAACTCCGGGTACGAAGACACCATCTGCTCCTGCTTCGAGGTACCGGTGTGCCCGATGGAGGGTCTCAGCGAAGCGCTGCTCCGGCGAGACCAGGCCGGCGAGGTACACGTCCGTCCGCGCGTTGATGAACATCGGTACCCCGGCACGACCCGCTGCACGTCGAGCCGCGCCGATACGGTCCATGAGCTCAGCTGCGGGCAGTGCGCCGTCCTCGATGTTGATGCCGACTGCACCGGCTTCGAGAACTGCGTCGACCGTGTGTTCCACCCCGTCTGCGTCGTCGGCGTAGCCGGCCTCGATGTCAGCGGTGACCGGCACAGTCACCGCGCCAGCGATCCGAGAGACTGCCGCGACGGCCTCCTCGCGCCCGAGCGCGTTACCGTCCGCATGACCGAGCGACCATGTGACACCTGCGCTGGTGGTAGCGATGGCTGGCGCACCCGCACTCTCGACGAGTCGGGCGCTTGCTACGTCCCAGGCGTTGGCGAGAAGGAGCGGCTGTGCGAAGTCCTGGTGGAGCGTGTGGAAGGCGGCGGCCTGCGTGGTTCTGTTGTTCACCTGCTCAGTTCAGCCGAGCCGCGCTTCAGTTTCTGGCGGATATCGGACGACGCGGTCAGCGTTACAGCGGTTTCAATAGCCGGTCCCCCAGCGAATCTCGGCCTCCGAACCAAACCGGATACAGCTGCCGCAAGGACGGTGTCTCACATAGGTGGTCCGCTCATCGTCGCAGTGAGGGACCCCTATGCGTACGACCCCACGACCGCTACTGAAACGAAGAAGCCCACCGAGATCCTCGGTGGGCTTCGTCGTCGTGTCAGACACGTTTCGGTCGGGCTGACAGGATTTGAACCTGCGACCCCTTGACCCCCAGTCAAGTGCGCTACCAAGCTGCGCCACAGCCCGCGAGTTCCGGAGAACTCAGGATCCCTGAGGACCCTCGCCCACGTCCGACCGGAGCGCGAGCGACCGGTCCAGCATAGCGGACGTCAGACCCCCTCAGTGCCACGGCGAGTCGCACCGAACGAGCACCAAACGGGGAAAGACCACGAGCACGCACGCTCACCCCGCCCGCACCACATCGCGCCGCGCCGCCAACCACGGCAACCCGAGCCCGACGAGCAACCCGCCGGCCCCGTCCGCCGCCAGGTCCCCGATCGTGTCGTCGTACCCGACGTAGATCGCCGAGTCGACGAAGTTGTGCCCCAGCCACTCCCCCATCTCCCACGCCGCCCCGATCGCGAGCCCCGCACACAGCCCGAGGACCGCGACGACCACCCGTCGCTCCCCGTCCGGCGCCGGCACCGCGCGCAGGTCGGCACCGATGACGTACAGCACGGCGGCGAGCAGCCCGGTGAGCACGACGTGCATGAACTTGTCCCACAGGAACACGCTCGTGTACCACTCGAGCACGCTCGACCACCCGGCGAGGAGCACGAGCACGCACACCGCCAGGTCGAACGCGGGCCGCAGTCCGAGCATCCGCGGCACCACGACCCCGAGCAGCGACAGCGCCATCACCGGCAGCGCGGTCCCGCCCCACCCGATGCTCGCGACGACCAGACTCACGAGTGTCAGGGCACGCACGACGTCGGCCACCAGGAACCTCGGCCGCAGGAACGTCGGCCCGAGCGCCCGGATCACGACGCCCACCGCACGACCGCGTGCACGGCCGCGTGGTCAGAGGGCCACACGCCACCCGGCCGCCGGTTCGAGACGGCGACACGCTCGACGGTCGCGTCCGACGTCACCAGGACGCCGTCGATGCGCCGGCCACCGACACGCGGACTCCCGTAGTGCGGGTACGTCCCGTACGGCTCGCCCACCTGCCTGGAGGCCCGTCCCCAGCTGTCAACGACACCAGCGTCCGCCAGTGCTCGCCACGGTGCGGATCCTGCCGGGCTGTTCCAGTCGGCCATCACGACGGCGGGCAGGCCGCGCTGTCGCACGATCCGGCCGAGGAGTTCGGCGGACCGCAGTCGGGCCCACGGCGAGGCGACGTCGAGGTGCGTGGCGATGGCCAGGAACCGGACGCCGGTCGCGCGGTCGTCGACGACGGCCCCGACGGCGTGCCGGGGGAAGGACGTGACCCACGAGCGGGAACCGGGGCGGTGGGGCGTGCGGGACAGTGCCCAGGTGCGCTGCTCGACGACGTCGAGGCGGGAGCGGTCCAGGAAGAGCCCGACCTGCTCCCCACCGCCGCGCGCGCCGCGCCCGACCAGGACGGGCTCCCAAATCGACCCAAGAGCGGCCGTGAGGTCCGCTGCCTGCGTGGGGAGGGCCTCCTGGACGGCGAGGACGGTGGGCGCTTCGGACGTGACGAGCGCGGTGATGGCATCGCGGCGACGCTCCCAGGCGTCCGGGTGCGCGGACGGTCGCGGCACGCGGCGCCGCACGTTGAGGGTCATGCAGTGGACCTCGGGCGACCGGACGGCTCCGATGAGCGGGTGGTCGTCGGGGTGGTGGGGCATGACTCCCTTCTACGAGACGACACCCGTCGGATTCCCAGGGACCTCTCCGCGTGGCTCGTAGGGTGGCCCGATGCGTTCTCGTTCCACCCCTCGTGTCCTCGTCGCGATCGCGGTCTCCGGACTGCTGCTCGGAGCCGCCGGGTGCACGTCGAGCGGCCCGGACACGAGCCGGCCGACCCTCGCGAAGGCTTCGGCGACGACGGTGACGGTCGCCGATGCCTCCGACGCTGCCGCACGGTCGGTGCGCGTGAGCACGGCCCTGTTCGCGAGTGCTCCCGGCGCGATCGTTGCGACGGCCGGCGATGCCGACGCGATCTCCGGAGCGGCGAAGGCCGCGGCGAGCGCCCACGTCCCGGTGCTGTTGACCGAGAAGGGCGCGAAGAGCAGCGCTGCCGTCGCCCGCGAGCTCGATCGGCTCGGGGCCGACTGGTACCAGGCCGAGGGTGACGTGGCGCTCGACACGGACGTCGAACAGCGGAAGGCACCCGAGGGTGGCGACGCGCCGGAGTCGAGCCGGGCCTCCCGGCAGGCGACCGTGGTGGTGGCGGACGCGAGCGCGGACGCTGCGGCCGTGGCGACCGCGAAGGCCGCCGGTGCGAAGGTGGTGACCATGCCGAAGGGCGTGACCGACCCGGCTGCCGCGCCCGACGTGGTGACGGCGCTGCACGAGCGGAAGCAGCACCAGACCGTCCTGGTCGGTGCGGCGTTCGACGCGCTGCAGGACCCGGAGTGGACGGTGCGGGCGGCCGAGGGCGGCTTCCAGCTGCGGAACGGCGGCCAGAGGCCGTTCGACGGGCACCGCTACGTGGCGCTGTACGGGGCTCCCGGCGCGCCGGCGCTCGGTGTGCTCGGCGAGCAGGGGCCGGAGGCCACCGTCCAGCGTGCCGAGCAGGTCGCGAAGCCGTACCGGGCCGAGTCCGACGAGCTGGTGACGCCCGCGATGGAGGTCATCGCGACCGTCGCCGCGGGGGACGCCGGGGCGGACGGCGACTACTCGACCGAGCTGCCGGTGTCGACGCTCGAGCCCTACGTCGACGCGGCGCACGACGCCGACATGCCCGTGATCATCGACCTGCAGCCGGGCCGCTCGGACTTCCTGTCGCAGGCCAAGAAGTACGAGTCGCTGCTGAAGAAGCCCGGGGTGTGGCTCGCGCTCGACCCGGAGTGGCGGCTGACGAAGGACCAGGTGCCGCTCGAACAGATCGGCAGCGTGTCGGCGTCCGAGGTGAACGAGGTGTCCTCGTGGCTCGCATCGCTCGTCAAGAAGGAGGGGCTGCCGCCGAAGGCGCTCGTGCTGCACCAGTTCCGGCTCTCGATGATCCAGGACCGGTCGGCGCTGAAGACCCATCCGGAGCTCGACATGCTCGTGCACGTGGACGGGCAGGGGTCGCAGCCGGACAAGCAGGCGACCTGGAAGGCGCTGCACGAGGGTGCTCCCGAGGGCCTGCACTGGGGCTGGAAGAACTTCTATGACGAGGACACGCCCATGCTGACGCCGTCGCAGACCATGCAGGACGTGCACCCGACGCCGTCGTTGGTCACCTACCAGTAGCGGCTCGCCTGTCAGCGTTGTCCACAGACGGGAGGCGGTGCCTCCGTTTCGTCGGATGCTCCTGACAGCATGGGGGTATGGAAACCACCGCCCCGCCTTCTGCAGACATCGCCGCCGAGGCACAGCAGGCGCTCGCTGCGCTCACGGGGCGCCCCGACGTGGTCTTCCACCCCGGCCAGCTCGAGGCGATCTCCGCCCTGGTCGAGCACCGACAGCGTGCCCTGGTCGTGCAGCGCACCGGGTGGGGCAAGTCCGCCGTGTACTTCCTCGCGACGCTGCTGCTCCGGCGCCGTGGTGGTGGCCCGACCGTCCTGGTGTCGCCGCTGCTCGCCCTGATGCGTGACCAGGTGGCTGCGGCTGCCCGCGCGGGGGTCCGTGCGGTGTCGATCAACTCGGCGAACGCACACGAGTGGGGTGAGACCCAGGCGGCGCTCGCCCGTGACGAGGTCGACGTGCTCCTCGTCTCCCCCGAGCGCCTGAACAACCCGAAGTTCCGCGACGAGCAGATGCCGACCCTGATCGCCCGGATGGGCATGCTCGTGGTCGACGAGGCGCACTGCATCTCGGACTGGGGCCACGACTTCCGACCGGACTACCGGCGGTTGGCCGAACTCATCCGGTCCCTCCCCCACGGGGTCCCCGTCCTGGCGACCACCGCGACGGCGAACGAGCGCGTGGTCGAGGACGTCGCCGAACAGCTGACCGCCGGCCCGGCCGACCCGGTGTTCACGATCCGCGGGTCGCTCGCCCGGGCATCGCTGCGGCTCGGGGTGCTGACGCTGCCTGACGCCCGGCAGCGGCTCGGCTGGCTGCTCGCGCACCTCGGCGACCTGCCCGGCAGCGGCATCATCTACACGCTCACGGTCTCGGCTGCCGAGGACATCGCCCGCCTGCTCCGCGACAACGGGTACGCCGTCCGGGCCTACACGGGGCGCACCGACACCGACGAGCGGGAGCAGCTCGAGCAGCAGCTCAAGGGCAACGAGCTGAAGGCCCTGGTCGCCACGAGCGCGCTCGGCATGGGGTTCGACAAGCCGGATCTCGGGTTCGTCGTGCACGTGGGCGCTCCGTCGTCCCCCGTCGCCTACTACCAGCAGATCGGTCGTGCGGGTCGTGCCACCGACAACGCCGACGTGCTGCTGCTGCCCGGGCGTGAGGACCGTGAGATCTGGCAGTACTTCGCGAGCGCGTCGATGCCGACCGAGGCCCGGGCCTCCGCCGTGCTCGGCGCCCTGTCCACCGACACCGCGATGTCGACGGTCGCGCTCGAGGGTCTTGTCGACATCAAGCGCTCCACCCTCGAACTCCTGCTCAAGGTGCTCGACGTCGACGGGGCGGTCCGACGCGTCACCGGCGGCTGGGTCTCCACCGGGCAGCCGTGGCAGTACGACGCCCCGCGGTACGAGCGGGTCGCCGCGGCGCGTTCCGCCGAGGCCGCTTCGATGCTCGACTACGAGTCCACCTCGGCCTGCCGCATGCAGCTGTTGCAGCAGGACCTCGACGACCCGTCCGCGGAGCCCTGCGGCCGGTGCGACAACTGCGCCGGGGCGTGGTTCCCGACCGCCGTGTCCGACACCGATTCGTCCGGTGCGGCTGCCGCGCTCGACAAGGTCGGAGTCGAGATCGCGCCGCGTGCCCAGTGGCCGTCGGGCATGTCGTCGCTCGGAGTCTCGGTACGGGGCAAGATCGGCGCCGACGAGCTCGTGCAGCCCGGCCGTGCAGTGGCTCGTCTGACCGACCTCGGCTGGGGCGGGCCGCTCCGTGCGCTGTTCTCGCCGTCCACGCCCGATGCCCCGATCTCCCGCGAGCTCGTCGACGGCTGTGTCCGGGCGCTCAAGGACTGGCCGTGGGAGACCCGGCCGACCGGGGTCGTCGCGATGTCCTCGCGGTCGCGGCCGCAGCTCGTGGGGTCGCTCGCCCAGGCCCTGTCGACGATCGGACGGCTGCAGTTCCTCGGCACGCTCGACCGGAACGGCGGCACACCCCGCGGCGACGGTGCGACGAACAGCGCGTACCGGTTGTCGGGCGTCTGGGACACGTTCCAGGTCGGACCCGAGCTCGCTGCGGCGTTGCAGTCCCACGAGGGCCCGGTGCTGCTCGTCGACGACCTGGTCGACAGCCGGTGGACGATGACCGTCGCGGGCCGCGAGCTCCGGCGTGCCGGGGCCGCCGCCGTGCTGCCCTTCGCGCTGGCCACCGTCGCGTAGCGCTGCCCGCCGCCCGCCGCCCGCCGCCGCACCGGTTCCGCGACAGTCCACGAGTCGATCGACGCGTGGTCTGTCGCAAGGGTGGTGCGGAGGGGCCGGCTGCGCTAGCGGCGGGCGGGTTTGGGGAACGTGGCGCGCATGTGGTCGGTGGTGAGCACGTCGCCGATGCCGATCATGAGCAGCGAGAACACGATCTGCTCGATCACCATCCAGAACGGGTACAGCCCGGGGATCGCCGCCACGATGAGCGTCACGATCGGGAAGATCCGACTGAACAACCGCACCCGCTGGTACGCCCAGTAGTACCCGAGCTGTGCCCGCCACGCGAACACGTAGAGCGTCAGCGTGATGAGCAGCACGACCGTCGCCCGGAACCACACCGCCCACGGCACGGTCTCCCCCGCGCGCGTCAGCAGCACGGCCACGACGATGGCGGCGAGTCCGACGATCGTCTCCGCGACGAGCAGCCACCGGATCCACCGGAAGGAGCGCACGGTGTCGGGGTGCTCGAGCATGTCCTGGCGGATGACGTACCCGCCCTGGCGACCTCCGGCCAGCCGGTCGAGCCGCAGCCGGCACCACAGACGGTCGGCGAGGCCACCGAGTCCGTCGTTGCGCTGCGTCACCAGTACATCGTGCCGCATCGAGCGACCGCCGGCGTACCGCGCCGTCGCCGACCCCAACCCCGACCCCGACCCCGACCCCGAACGACGTCCTCGAGGTCGCACGACGTCGACGATGTCGTTCCGGGTCGGCGCAGGGCTGCCCAGCCGGCTCAGTCGCTCGGCACCAGCGCCGCGCCACCGAGCACGGTGCCGGTCGCCGCATCGAGCAGGACGAGGGAGCGGACCTCGTCGGGCAGGGTCCACGGGTCGCTCAGCACGACGGTCAGCCCCTGCTCGACGCCGGCGGCCTGGAAGACGTCGAAGGACTCCCCCGCCGGCGTCCACTCCGGGTCCTTGCCTCCGGTGACGGTCCCACCGGACAACACGACGTCGACGGGGCCGCTCGTGCCCGTCTTCAGGCGCGAGATGTCGACCGCGAGGGTCGCGTCACCCGTGTTCGCCGCGATGTGGACGTGTCCCGAGGCAGCGGCGCCGTCGATGCCGACGATGTCCCCGGAGACCGGCGGGACGCGGCGCCACCACGGCTCGATCGGCGACGAATCGACGGGTTGCACGGCCGGGGATGCCTCGGGCAGGGGCACGCCGAGGCCGTTCGAGGGTCGCAGCCCCTCCGCGGGCGACTGCGCGGGCTCGGGCACGGGCGCCGCACGGTCGGAGCGGGTGACGGTGTCGTCCTCGGACGGTGCGTGCGAGACCGTCCAGAGTGACACCGAGCCGACGACGACCACGGCGACGAGGGCACCCACCAGGGCGAGCCGACGTCGATCCGTTCCCCACCGCCCGATGCGCACGGTCCCATGATGCCGCGCCGACGCTGCGGACGCGCTCCGGGCCTCCCGGCCGAACGCGAACGCCAACGCCAACGCACAACGCGCCCCGTGCAGACGGGACGCGTTGTGTGTGACGGAGCTGCGACTCAGCGCTTCCGGCGCTCGCGCACGCGCATGTTGACGTTGATCGGGGTACCGGAGAAGCCCCAGACCTCGCGGAGTCGACGGGTGATGAACCGTCGGTACTGTGGGTCGAGGAACGCCGACGTGAAGAGCACGAAGGTCGGCGGCTGGCTCGACGCCTGGGTCCCGAACAGGATGCGGGGCTGCTTGCCGCCGCGCACGGGGTGGGGGTGCTCCTGGACGAGCTCGGCGATGAAGGCGTTGACCTTGCCCGTCGGGATGCGGGTGTCCCACGACGCGAGGGCCGTCTCGAGCGCCGGCACGAGCTTCTCGAGGTGGCGGCCGGTGCGGGCGGAGATGTTCACGCGCGGGGCCCAGGCGACGTGCGCCAGGTCCTGCTCGATCTCGCGCTCGAGGTAGCGGCGGCGTTCGTCGTCGAGCAGGTCCCACTTGTTGTAGGCCAGGACGAGCGCACGGCCCGACTCGAGCACCAGGTCGATGATGCGCAGGTCCTGCACGGAGACGGGCTCGGTGACGTCGAGGACGACGACGGCGACCTCGGCCTTCTCGAGCGCGGCGGTGGTGCGGAGCGAGGCGTAGAAGTCGGCGCCCTGCTGCATGTGGACGCGCTTCCGGATGCCGGCGGTGTCGACGAAGCGCCACACCTTGCCGCCGAGCTCGATCTGCTCGTCCACCGGGTCGCGGGTGGTGCCGGCGATGTCGTTCACGACGACGCGCTCTTCACCGGCGGCCTTGTTGAGCAGCGAGCTCTTGCCGACGTTCGGGCGGCCGAGGATGGCGACGCGGCGGGGGCCACCGACCTCCTGCTTGGCGACGGCCGAGGTGTCGGGCAGCGTCTTGATGATGAGGTCGAGCAGGTCCGCAACGCCACGGCCGTGCAGGGCCGACACCGGGTGCGGCTCGCCGAGCCCCAGGTTCCAGAGCTCGTAGGCGTCGAGTTCGCGGCGCTCGTCGTCGGCCTTGTTCGCGACGACGATGACGGGGCGGTCGGTGCCGCGGAGCATCTTGACGACGTGCTCGTCGGTGGCGGTGATGCCGACCGTGACGTCGACGACGAACAGCACGGCGTCGGCGAGGTCGATCGCGACCTCGGCCTGCGCGGCGACCGAGGCGTTGATGCCCTCAGCGCCGGGCTCCCAGCCGCCGGTGTCGACGAGCGTGAAGCGCTTGTCGTTCCAGTCGGCCTTGTAGCTGACGCGGTCACGCGTGACGCCGGGGACGTCCTGCACGACGGCCTCGCGACGACCGAGGATGCGGTTGACGAGCGCGGACTTGCCGACGTTCGGGCGGCCGACGATCGCGAGCACCGGGTAGGCGGGCAGGTAGTGGACGCCGTCCTCGCCGACCTGACCGGCCTCGAGCAGCGCGAGGTCCTCGTCCTCGAGGTCGTACTCCTCGAGTCCGGCGCGGAGCGCGGTCGCGCGCTGCTCGGCCTCGGCCTCGTCGAGTCCGGCGAGCCGCTCGCCGAGGGCGTCGTCGTACTGGGGGAAGTCGTCGTTGTCCGGGTTGTCCAACTGAGCCATGGTGGGTTCCTCGCGAGCGGCCGGAGCCGCGGTGTCGGTGGCCGTTCCCGGCCGGGCCGGAGATCCGGCCGTGGTGTGACCAGGCGGCCGAGGCCGTCCGGTCGTGCGTCAGTGCGTGGCCGCGCGGGCCAGGTCGACGACCGCCTGCACGGTCTGGTCGAAGTCGAGGTCGGTGGAGTCGAGCGTCGTGACGCCGTCTGCGGCGTTCATGAAGTCGACGACCTTCGCGTCCGCCGCGTCTCGACGAGCGAGTGCGGCGGAGGTCTCTGCGGCCGACTGGGTCGTGACCTCCGCCGAGCGCCGGGCCATTCTAACGGACTCGTCGGCCGTCAGCAGGATCCGGACCTCGGCGTCGGGTGCGACCACCGTGGTGATGTCCCGACCCTCGGTGATGATGCCCGGTGCGTCGGTCTTCCGCATGACGTTCCGGAACAGCTGCACGAGGCGGTGTCGGACGTCGGGGAGCTTCGCGATGTGGGCCACCGCGCCCGTCACGTCCGGGGTGCGGATCGCGTCGGTGACGTCGGTCTCCCCCACGCGCACGTAGTAGTCGTCGGGGTCGGTGCCGATGGCGTAGTCGAAGGTGTCCCAGCTCGCCAGGATCGCCGCCGCGTCGTCGAGGTCGACCCGCTGCTGCAGGGCGTGCCAGGCGAGGGCGCGGTAGGCGGCGCCGGTGTCCTGGTAGCCGTAGCCGAGGGCACGGGCGGCCGCGCGGGAGACGCTCGACTTGCCGCTGCCCGCGGGGCCGTCGACCGCGATGACGATCTTCGCGACGTAGGCACCGTCGGTGAGACCGGCCGGCACCGGTGCGCTGGTCGAACCGGGCTCGCCGCCGGGCTCGCCGAGGCCGCCGGCCGGACCGCCGAGCGGGCCGCCGTCCGCGCCACCGCGGGCGCCGTCACCGGGGGTCGGGGTCGGCAGACCGGAGTCCGGACCGTCCGGCCCGCCGGTCACGCCGGAGTCGGCGGTAACACCGGAGTCGTTCGTCGCTGCGTTCGTGTCGTTCAGGCCCATGCTGCTGCGATCCTCCATCCGCGACCCTCGAGTTCCTCGACGAGTCGCTGTTCCTGCTCGGGCAGGACCGACACCTCGACGATGCCGATCTGCGCGCCCGGTGAGTGCTCGAGGCGCATGTCCTCGAGGTTGATGCCGATCTCCCCGATGAACGTCAGGAGCGCGGCGATCTGCCCGGGGGTGTCGTCGACGAGGACGACCACCTGGGCGAAGCGCTTGGTGGTGCCGTGCTTGCCGGGCAGCCGTTCGACACCGCGGTTGCCGGCGGCGATCGTCTCGGCCAGGGTCCGCGGAGCCCCGGCGGCGGCGGGGTCGTCGAGTGCCCCGATCACGCCGCTCAGCTCGTCGCGCAGGTCGGACAGCACCCGCCGCACGTTGGCCGCGTTCGCGCCGATGATCTGCACCCACAGGCCGGGGTCGCTCGCGGCGACACGGGTGACGTCGCGGACACCACCGCCCGCCAGGCCGAGGGACCCGTCCGGGGCGTCACGCAGCCGCGAGGCCATCAACGTCGACACGAGCTGCGGCACGTGCGAGACGTAGGCCACGGCCAGGTCGTGCGACGCCGGGTCCATCGGCACGACGGTCGCACCGACGTCGAGCGCGAGGTCTTCGACCACGGCGGCGCGCTGGTAGCTGATGGCGTCGTGTCCGGCGATCACCCAGGGGCTGCCGACGAACAGGTCGGCGCGGGCGGCGCTCGGTCCACTGCGTTCACGACCGGCCATCGGGTGCGACCCGATGTACCGGGTGACCTCGGCGCCGGCTGCCACGAGCTCGGCCAACGGTCCGGCCTTGACGCTCGCGACGTCGGTCACGATGGCGTCCGGGTACGCGGACAGTTCGCGGGCGACGACGGTCGCCACGACGTCCGGCGGGACCGCCACCACCACGAGTTCCGGCTGGTCGCCGGGTTCGGGCCGCCGGCCGGCCCCGTAGTCGACGGCGAGCGCCAACGCGCCGGGTGAGACGTCCTCGAGGACGACGTCGACCCCCTTCTCGCGCAGCGCCAGACCGATCGAGGTGCCGAGGAGCCCGGTGCCGACGACCCGCACCGGGCCGCGCACGCGGCGGTCGATGTCGGGTGGGGTCAGGTCGGTCACCGGGCAAGCCTACCGACCGACACCCGGGCATCGGTCGACGCCCGGGGGCCGACCGACACGCGGGCGTCGGTCAGGGCCAGATGGCCGGTCGCAGACCGGTCGCGGTCAGTCCGCGGTCAGTCCGCGGTCTCGTCGTCCCACTCGTCGTCGTCGCCCTGGTCGAGGGCGACGTCGCGGTCGTCACGAGCGGAGGGCTTCGCGTCGCGGACGGTGCCGAGCAGCTTCCCGACCTCGACCGTGCCCAGCTCGCGCATCTTGCCCGGCGGCAGGCTGCCGAGGTGCAGCGGCCCGAACGACCGGCGGACGAGTTCGAGGACCGGGTGGTCGACGGCCTCGAGCATGCGACGGACGATCCGATTGCGGCCGGAGTGCAGCGTGATCTCGACGAGCGACTCACCCCGCGAGGACTCGAGCAACCGCACCTTGTCAGCCTTGATCGGACCGTCCTCGAGCTCGACGCCCTCGGTCAGACGCTGCACCACGGCCGGGTTCACGTTGCCGTGCACCTTCGCGATGTAGGTCTTCTGCACGCCGAACGACGGGTGCGCGAGCACGTGTGCCAGGTCGCCGTCGTTCGTCAGGACGAGCAGCCCGGAGGTCTCGGTGTCCAGGCGACCGACGTTGAACAGCCGCTCCTCGTAGCGGTCCACGAACTCGGTCAGGTCGCGGCGACCGCGCTCGTCCTGCAGGCTCGAGACGACACCGGTCGGCTTGTTCAGCACGATGTACCGCCGCGAGGAGTCGATCTGCACCGGCACGCCGTCGACCGAGATCGCGTCCGTCGCGGGGTCGACACGACGCCCGAGGGCGTCCACCACCTGCCCGTTGACCGTCACGCGGCCCTCGACGATCAGGTTCTCCGCGACGCGACGAGATGCCACGCCCGCAGCGGCGATCACCTTCTGCAGGCGCTCCCCCTCTGCCTGGAGGCCCGGCTCGGCCCCGGCAGACGTCGTCCCGTCCGCCGCGTCCCAGTCTTCGATGATCGGGCGTTCGGGCGTGCCCTCCACCGGAGCACCGTGGCTGTCGCGCTCACCGCTCGGCTTCGGCGTGGTGCGGTTGCCGGCGCTGTTGCCGCCCTTGCCGGGGCGGTCGCTGTTGCGGACGCTCGTGGTACCGCCGACGTACCGGCGGCCGTTGTGCCACACGCGGCTCTGCTGGCCGTCGGGGCCGCGGCGGTCCTCGCGGCTGTCGCGGTTGTCGCGGGGTGCCGAGCTGCGGTCGTCACGACCGCGGTACCCACCACGGTCGTCACGCGGCGCGGCGCTGCGGTCGTCGCGGCCACGGTAGCCACCACGGTCGTCACGGTTGTCGCGGGGTGCCGAGGTGCGGTCATCGCGACCCCGGTACCCGCCACGGTCGTCACGGTTGTCGCGGGGGGCCGAGCTGCGGTCATCGCGACCCCGGTACCCACCACGGTCGTCACGGTTGTCGCGGGGTGCCGAGCTGCGGTCATCGCGACCCCGGTACCCACCACGGTCATCACGCGGAGCCGAGCTGCGGTCATCGCGACCCCGGTACCCACCGCGGTCATCACGCGGAGCCGAACTGCGGTCGTCGCGACCCCGGTACCCACCGCGGTCGTCGCGCGGCGCCGAGTTGCCCCGGTAGCCACCACGGTCGTCACGCGGGGCCGAGCTGCGGTCGTCGCGACCCCGGTAGCCACCGCGATCGTCACGCGGCGCGGAGTTCCCGCGGTAGCCACCGCGGTCATCGCGCGGAGCCGAGCTGCGGTCATCGCGCCCGCGGTAGCCACCACGGTCATCGCGCGGCGCGGAGTTCCCGCGGTACCCGCCACGGTTGCCGCCGCCGGCACGGTCGTCACGGCCGCGGTACCCACCACGGTCATCACGCGGAGCCGAGTTGCCCCGGTACCCGCCACGGTCGTCACGCGGAGCCGAGCTGCGGTCGTCACGACCCCGGTAGCCACCACGGTCATCACGCGGCGCGGAACTACGGTCATCGCGACCCCGGTACCCACCACGGTCGCCACCGCGGTCGTCGCGCGACTGGTAGCCGCCACGACGGTCGTCGTCACGCGGCGGACGTGCGCCCCCGCGGTCGTCGCGACCGTACCCGCCAGAGCGGCCACCGGCACTGGAGCCGGCCCCGCCGCGGCCGGGAGCCGAACGCCCGGGGCGATCCGGGCCTCCTGAGCGTCCGTTGCGGTCGTCTCGGTCTCGGGGCGCGCCGCGCCCCCGGTCGTCAAACCCGGCCATCGGGGATCCCTTCGTTCTGCCCGAAGCCGTCCGCACCGTCGTCCAGGAGGGGCGAGATGAGCGGCAGCTCGTCGAGCGAGTTGATGCCGAGCTGCTGCAGGAGCAGATCGGACGTGACGTAGTTGATGGCGCCGGTCTCGGAGTCGGTGAACGACTCCTCGATGAGACCGCGCGCGACCAGCGTTCGGACGACGCCGTCGACGTTGACGGCGCGGATCGACGCGATCTGGGATCGCGTGATCGGTTGCTTGTAGGCGACGACCGCGAGGGTCTCGAGCGCGGCCTGCGACAGGCGCGAGGGGCGCTCGGCCTCGACGAACTGCTCGACGACGGCGTCCAGGTCCTGGCGGACGTAGAAGCGCCAGCCGCCGCCGACCTCGCGGAGTTCGAACCCGCGGCGGGTGGTGCCGTCGACGCCGTCGAAGTCCGCGACGAGGCGTTCGACGGCTTGGCGGACGGCGGGGACGGGGGCGTTCACGGCGGCGCCGAGCGCGACGAGCGACTGGGGCTCGTCCGCGATCATCAGGATCGCCTCGAGCTGGCGGTCGATCGGGATCGCCGGGTGCGCCTGCGGGGCGCGGTCGTGCTCGTGCTCGTGCTCGTGGTCGTGGTCGTGCTCGGCGCGCGCGTGGATCTCGTGCTCGATCGCGCGGGCGTCGGCCATCTCGTCGGCGCCGCCGGGTTCGGCGCTGGACGTGTCGTGCACGTCATCCGTCATAGTCGGCTCCCAGGTTGGCGAGGCTCTCGTCGGACCAGTCCTCGGCGGTCCATCGGAGCGTGAGTTCCCCGAGCGGCTCGAGTTGTTCGAACGAGATCGATGCGTTCCGGTACAGCTCCAGGATCGCGAGGAAGCGAGCCACCACGATACCCGTCTGGTCGACGCCCGCGACCAGTTCGCGGAACGAGACCCCCTCGCCGTCGCGTGTCCGCAGGATCGAGACGACGATCGCGGCCTGTTCGCGGATGCTGATGAGCGGCGCGTGCAGGTGGTCGAGTCCGACCGTCGGGATCTCCCGCGGGGCGAACGCCAGCGCTGCCAGTGCGGCGAAGTCCTGCACCGAGAGCGTCCACACGAGCTCGGGCGTGCGGGCGCGGAACCGTTCCTCGAGCCGGACGCTCCGGACGTGCCGACGCGACTCCACACCCCAGCGTTCGCCGAACCAGTCGGCGGCCTGCTTGAACGCCCGGTACTGCAGCAGCCGTGCGAACAGCAGGTCGCGGGCCTCGAGCAGGGCGACGTCCTCGGCGTCGACGAGCTCACCCTGCGGCAGCAGCCCGACGATCTTCAGGTCGAGCAGGGTGGCGGCGACGACGAGGAACTCGCTCGCCTCGTCGAGTTCGTCCGCCGACTCGGCCTGACGCACGTACTGGATGAACTCGCCAGTGACCGCGCCGAGCGAGACCTCGGTGATGTCGAGCTCGTGCTTCGTGATGAGCGACAGCAGGAGGTCGAACGGGCCGTCGAAGTTGGTGAGTCGGACCCGGAACCCCGACTCAGGCGACGGCGCCACGCTGGACGAGCTCTCGTGCGAGCTGCCGGTAGGCGTGGGCGGCGGCGTGGTCCGGCGCCGTCTGGGTGATCGGTCGAGCGGAGACCGTGGCGTCCGGGAACTTCACGGTGCGCCCGATGACGGTGTCGAGGACCCGGTCGTCGAAGGTGTCGACGACGCGCTCCATGACCTCGCGCGAGTGCAGGGTGCGCGAGTCGTACATGGTGGGCAGGATGCCGTCGAGCGTCAGCGCCGGGTTGAGGCGGTCGCGCACCTTGTCGATCGTCTCGATGAGCAGGGCGACACCGCGCAGGGCGAAGAACTCGCACTCGAGCGGGATCAGCACGCCGTGCGCCGCGGTCAGGGCGTTGACGGTGAGCAGGCCGAGCGACGGCTGGCAGTCGACCAGGATCACGTCGTAGTCGTTCGCGACCTTGCGCAGCACGCTCGCCAGGATCTGCTCGCGGGCGACCTCGTTGACCAGGTGCACCTCGGCCGCGGACAGGTCGATGTTCGCCGGGATCACGTCGAGCCCCGGAGTGTTCGTCGGTTGGATGACCTGGATCGGGTCCTTCACGGCGCCCATCAGCAGGTCGTAGACGGTGTGGATGTCGTGCGTGCGGACACCGAGGCCCGCGGAGAGCGCACCCTGCGGGTCGAAGTCGACGGCCAAGACCTTGCGGCCGTACTCCGCCAGGGCTGCACCGAGGTTGATCGCCGTGGTGGTCTTGCCGACGCCGCCCTTCTGGTTGCAGAGGGCGATGATGCGCGCGGGGCCGGTGCTGTCGAGTTCCTCGGGCACGGGGAACTCCCGGACAGGACGACCCGTCGGACCGATGGAGGTCGCGCCGGTGGGGTTGGTCGTCGGGTTCGTGCTCACCCGGCCATCGTACCGGCGACGTCGGCCGGCCCGGGGCCGCACCGCCGCGCGCGGCCGGGTCTGCGTTGCTCGTGGCCGGGTCGGCGTTGCTCGTGGCCGGGTGCGTGGCCGACGCGGTCGCCGCTCAGGCTGCCCGCAGGGCCACGCGCATGCTGTCGACGCGTTCGGCGATGACGGCGTCCGTCGACCACCGCTGCTGCAGGCGTCCGACGAGCTCGCCGACCTGCTCGCGGTCGAGCCCGGGGTGCAACGCCAGTCCGACGGTCAGCTCCGGGCCGGCGAAGCGTCCGACCGGGTCACCGGGGGTCAGTTCGACACGGGCGACGCTGCGCTCCCCCACGACCGAGTCGGCGAACGCCTGAGCGACCTCGGGGTCCTCGAAGCACGGAGTCCACGGCAGATCCTGGCCGAGCGCCCACACCGCAGGACGGCGCAGCACGAACTCGGTCGCCGACTTCGGGTCGAGCACGACGAGCTGCGTCTCCTCGCTCGCCGCGGCCATCGCCACCCGGCGTGACTCGACGGGCACGGGCCGGGCATCGGCGTCCCAGGCGTGCATCGCGTCGACCGAGGTGAACGCTGGCATCACGCTCCGCCCGTCCGGGCCGGCGACCGTCACGATCGAGAGCTCCTGGGTCTTGTCCACGAGCTTGCCGGCGTCGGTCTCGCCGAGGTCGCCGGCCTCGGCGATGAGCGGGATGAGCAGCCGGGCGGTGCGCAGTGCATGAACGACTGCCGCCTGCGATGCACCGGCGGCCACGCCCGCGATCGCCGCGGTCAGCGCCGGGTCGGCCAGCCCGTCGTCGTCGGCGAACGCGGTGTCGTGGTGGTCGAACGTGCGGCCTTCCCACGTGAACCCGGCCGAGTCCGCCGCGCCACCCGGGGTGTGCGCGTCGTCGGGACCGGTTGCCGCTTCGGGGCCGGTTCCGCGCCCGTTCGAGATCCCCGCCACGCCGCTACTCCGAGGCGATGTCGAGTGCGGCCGGCAGCGTGAACGCCCCGGAGTACAGCGCCTTGCCGATGATCGCGCCCTCGAGCCCGAACGGCACGAGCTCCCGCAGTGCCCGCAGGTCGTCGAGCGTCGAGATCCCACCAGAGGCCACGACGGGCTGGTCGGTCCGGTCGCACACCTGGCGCAGCAGCTCGACGTTCGGGCCCTGCAGCGTGCCGTCCTTCGTGACGTCGGTGACGACGTACCGGGCGCACCCCGCGGCCTCGAGCCGGTCGAGGACCTCCCACAGGTCGCCGGCGTCCTCGGTCCAGCCACGGCTGGCGAGGGTCGTGCCACGCACGTCGAGCCCGACGGCGATCTGCTCGCCGTACTCGCCGATCACCCGAGCGGCCCAGTCCGGGTTCTCGAGCGCCGCCGTGCCGAGGTTGACCCGGGCAGCGCCGGTGGCCAGCGCGGCTTCGAGCGAGGCGTCGTCGCGGATGCCGCCCGACAGCTCGACCGAGACCCCGTCGACCTCGCGGATCGCGTGCGCGATGACCTTGCGGTTGTCGCCCCGACCGAACGCTGCGTCGAGGTCCACCAGGTGGATCCACTCCGCGCCCTGGTCACGCCAGGTGCGCGCGGCGGCGACGGGGTCGCCGTAGCCGGTCTCGCTCCCCGCCTCGCCCTGGGTCAGCCGGACGGCCTGGCCGTCGACCACGTCGACGGCAGGCAGCAGGACGAGGGGCGAGGTGTCGGTGAGGTCGGTCATGGTCCTGTCGGTTTCGTCACGGTGGTGAAGGTGCGGTGGTGAAGGTGCGGGGTTCGGCCTGGAGGCCCGTGGCGCGTCCGGCGGCGCCGTCGCGCCCGTCGCGGGCCGGGTTCAGAGCGAGCGCACCCAGTTGGTCAGCAGGCGGATGCCCGGCTCGCCGGACTTCTCGGGGTGGAACTGGGTCGCGGTGAGCGGCCCGTTCTCGACCGCGGCGATGAACCGCTGCCCGTGCTCGGCCCACGTCAGGCCGGGAGCGCGGAACGGCCCGTAGGCGTCGAGCGGGAAGTCGGTCACGCCGTACGAGTGCACGAAGTAGAACCGCTCGTCGTGCAGCCCGTCGAACAGCACGGAGTTCTCCGGTGCCTGGACGGTGTTCCAGCCCATGTGCGGCAGGACCTCGGCCTGGAGCTGCTCGACGGTGCCGGGCCACTGTCCCAGGCCCTCGACGTCGGCTCCGCGTTCGATGCCGCGTGAGAACAGCACCTGCATGCCGACGCAGATGCCGAGCACCGGACGGCCACCGGCCAGACGGTGGTCGACGATCTCGCCGCCCTGGACGCCCTCGAGCTGGTCGATGACCGCGGCGAACGCCCCGACCCCGGGCACGAGCAGGCCGTCGGCACGGAGCGCCGCCTGCTTGTCGGAGGTCAGCGTGACCTCGGCTCCGGCCCGCTCGAGAGCCTTGGCGGCCGAGTGGACGTTGCCCGACCCGTAGTCGAGGACGACGACGTTCGGCTTCGCGGTCACAGTGCGCCCTTGGTGGAGGGGATGCCGTCGACGCGCGGGTCGAGCTCGACCGCCTTGCGCATCGCACGCGCGAACGCCTTGAACTCGGCTTCCGCGATGTGGTGCGGGTCGCGGCCACCGAGCACCCGGACGTGCACGGTGATGCCCGCGTTGAACGTGATCGCCTCGAACACGTGGCGGATCATCGACCCGGTGAAGTGGCCGCCGATGCGGTGGAACTCGAACCCTTCGGGCTCACCCGAGTGCACGAGGAACGGACGCCCGGAGACGTCGACGACCGCCTGGGCCAGCGCTTCGTCGAGGGGCACGAGGGCGTCGCCGTACCGGCCGATGCCGGACCGGTCGCCGAGGGCCTGCTTGAGCGCCTGCCCGAGCACGATGCCGGTGTCCTCGACCGTGTGGTGCACGTCGATGTCGGTGTCACCGGTCGAGCGCACGCGCAGGTCGATGAGCGAGTGCTTGCTGAACGCGGTCAGCATGTGGTCGAAGAACGGCACGCTCGTCGAGATGTCGGACGAGCCGGTGCCGTCGAGGTCGAGCTCGAGTTCGACACTCGATTCGCTCGTGCTGCGGCTGATCGAGGCGGTACGGGCGGTCATGCCCCAACCCTAACCGGCGGCTGCTCGGCGGCGACCTGCCGCATGGCGTCGAGGAACGCGGTGGTCTCCTCTTCGGTGCCGGCACTCACCCGCAGGTGGTTCGGGATGCCGAGGTCGCGCACGATGACGTCCCGCTCGAGCAGCGACTCGAACGCGGCGTGCGGGTCGGCGACCCCGCCGAACAGGACGAAGTTCGACCACGTCTCGTACGTCCGGTAGCCCATGGCCTGCAGCTCGGTCACCATCCGGTCGCGCTGCTGCTTGATGTCGTCGACCATCGCGAGCATCTCGGGCGCGTGGCGTAGTGCGGCGATGGCGGCCGCCTGCGTCAGGACAGACAGGTGGTACGGCAGCCGGACGAGGCGGACGGCGTCGATCACGGCGGGGTGTGCCGCCATGTAGCCGACCCGTGCACCGGCGAACGCGAACGCCTTGCTCATGGTCCGGGAGACCACGAGCCGCTCCCGCCCGGGCAGCAGCGTGAGGGCACTCGGCACGTCGGCCGGCATGAACTCGGCGTAGGCCTCGTCCACCATCACGATGCCGTCGGTCGCGGCGTACGCGGCCTCGATCGTCTCGATCGGCAGCGGTGTGCCCGTGGGGTTGTTCGGCCCGCACAGGAACACGATGTCCGGACGGTGCTGCTCGATCGCCGCCACGACGGTCTCGGGTGAGATGCGGAACTCGTCGTCGCGCTCCGCCGGGATCCAGGTCGTGCCGGTGCCGGACGCCAGGATCGAGTGCATCGAGTAGGTGGGCGGGAACCCGAGGACGGAACGCCCCGGGCCACCGAAGGCCTGCAACAGCTGCTGGAGGACCTCGTTCGAGCCGTTCGCCGCCCACAGCTGTTCTGCCGACAGGCCGTGGCCGAGGTACCCGGCGAGCGACTCGCGGAGCTCCGTGAACTCGCGGTCCGGGTAGCGGTTCACCGTCGCGAGCGCCTGACGGATCGAGGCGACGATGTCGTCCGCCACGTCGTCCGGCACGGGATGCGTGTTCTCGTTGACGTTCAGCTGGACGCGGACGTGCTTCTGCGGAGCGCCGTAGGGACTCTGACCGCGGAGGTCGTCTCGGATCGGGAGGTCTTCCAGCGTGAATGCCACCGATCCATCGTAGGCCGCTGTGGCCACTGGACGACCAGCCGTCCGGACGGGACTGCCCACGACCACGTCCGGCTGCTACTGGCCGGAGGTGTACTTCGTCGGGATGGCGATCTGCTCGCCGGCCTGCAGCCCGGAGCCGTCGAGGGCGTTGAGGCTGATGACGTCCTGCACGAAGTCGCGCGGGTCGGCGTTCGGCGCGGTGTCCTCGGCCAGCTGCCAGAGCGTCTCGCCCGGCTGGATCGTGACCGTGTCGAACTGCGTCCGGGTGCCACCAGCGGCGGCGTCACCGGCGGACGCCTGGCCGCCGTTCAGGACGAAGAAGGCGACGACGATGAGGAGGGGGAGCGCGGCGAGCGTCGTGAAGACGATGCGGCCGCGGCGCGTCAGGCGCAGGCGGACGCGCACGGCGGGGGCCGCGGTGCGCTGGATGTCAGCGATGGCGATGGTGCTCATGTCGTTCTTGCCTTCCCGTTCGGGTGAACCGAAGTCGTGTACCGAACATAGTTTCGAATCAGACGACGCACAAGTCCTGGGAGAGGATTTCTGCGGGGTTTTCTTGCGACACGCTCGAACAGGTGTTTGTCCGGGGTTGACCGGTCGGATACTGTTTCGATCGACTGGGACAAGTCAAACGGGGACCACCGACATTCCCGCCACGGCCGCTCAGCACCGACGAAAGCGAGACGACGTGGTGGACGAACTGCGGGGCCAGAAGCCGCTGACCGCGAAGCAGCAGACGATCCTCGACGCCATCCGTGCGTCCATCGCTTCGCGGGGTTACCCGCCGAGCATGCGCGAGATCGGCGACGCAGCCGGGCTCTCCTCGCTGTCGAGCGTGTCCCACCAGCTCGGCCAGCTCGAGCTCGGCGGCTGGATCCGCCGCGACCCGAACCGTCCCCGTGCCCTCGAGGTCCTGGTCGACGAGCCCACGCCGGACGTCACCGGACCCGATGTCGACGCCACCACGCTCGTGCCGCTGGTCGGCCGGATCGCCGCCGGTGTCCCGATCACGGCGGAGCAGCACGTCGACGAGATCGTCCCGCTCCCCCGGCAGCTCGTCGGCTCGGGCGACCTCTTCATGCTCAAGGTCGTCGGCGAGTCGATGATCGACGCCGCGATCTGCGACGGCGACTGGGTGGTCGTCCGTGCGCAGCAGACCGCCGAGAACGGTGACATCGTCGCCGCGATGCTCGACGAAGAAGCCACCGTCAAGGTCTTCCGCCAGCGCGACGGCCACACGTGGCTGCTCCCGCGCAACACCGCGTTCGAGCCGATCCTCGGCGACGCGGCCTCGGTGCTCGGCAAGGTCGTCGCGGTCCTCCGCTCCCTCTGACCCGCGTCGGGCACTGACCGGAGCACAACCGAAATCGGCTCGAACCACGAGATCTCGTGGTCCGAGCCGATTGCGGTTGTGCGGCGTTGAACGGAACCGCGGCCGGAAGGAACCCGCCCGACGGACGCTGGGCGGGCCTCCCGGCCGTCAGCTGGTACCGGCCGTCAGGACGTGACGGGCGCGACCACGTACGGATCGAGCTCCGCGACCTGCCGCTGGAAGACGCGCACGCGTAGGCGGGTGCCGTCCTCGACGTAGTCGACGGAGTCGACCGCGCCCGCGTCGTGCAGCGTGGAGACGAGGTCCCCCCGGTCGTAGGGCACGACCACCGTGAGCTCGACGTCGGGCTCCGGCAGGCGCTCCTCGATGGTGCGGAGCAGCTCCGGAATACCCTCGCCCGTGCGGGCCGACACGAAGACGGCGTCCGACGCGAGCCCGATCAGGACGAGGCGCTGTGCGTCGTCGATCAGGTCGGCCTTGTTGAACACGACGATCTCGGGGATGTCGTGCGCGCCGACGTCGCCGATGACCTCGCGCACGGTCGCGAGCTGCGCCCCGGGGTCGGGGTGCGAGCCGTCGACCACGTGCACGATGACGTCGGCCTCGCCGACCTCCTCGAGGGTGGAGCGGAACGCCTCGACCAGCTGGTGCGGCAGGTTCCGGACGAAGCCGACCGTGTCCACGAAGGTGAACTCCCTGCCCTTGGTGCTCTCGGTCCGGCGGACCGTGGCGTCCAGCGTCGCGAACAGCTGGTTCTGCACCAGCACGCCGGCGCTCGTCAGACGGTTCAGGAGCGAGGACTTGCCCGCGTTCGTGTAGCCGGCGATCGCGACGCTCGGCACCTCGTTGCGGTGACGGTCGGCACGCTTCGCCTCGCGCGCGGGGCGGAACCCGGCGATCTGGCGGCGGAGTTTCGACATGCGGGTGTGGATGCGACGACGGTCGAGCTCGATCTTCGTCTCACCGGGACCACGCGAACCCATGCCCGCACCGCCGGAGACCTGACCACCGGCCTGCCGGGACATCGAGTCACCCCAGCCGCGCAGTCGGGGCAGCAGGTACTGGAGTTGCGCGAGCTCGACCTGGGCCTTGCCCTCTCGGGTCTTCGCGTGCTGGCTGAAGATGTCGAGGATCACGGCCGTGCGGTCGATGACCTTCACCTTCACCACGTCCTCGAGCGCGCGGCGCTGCGACGGGGCGAGCTCGGTGTCCGCGATCACCGTGTCGGCGCCGGTGGCCTTGACGACCATCGCGAGCTCTTCTGCTTTGCCCTTGCCGAGGTAGGTCGCCGGGTCGGGGTTCGGTCGACGCTGGAGGAGCCCGTCGAGGACCACCGCGCCGGCCGTCTCGGCCAGGGCGGACAGCTCCCGCAGGGAGTTCTCGGCGTCCTGCGCGTCACCGTGCGGGTACACGCCGATCAGGACGACCTGCTCGAGCCGCAGCTGGCGGTACTCGACCTCGGTGACGTCCTCGAGCTCGGTGGAGAGGCCGGCGACGCGGCGCAGGGCCGCCCGGTCCTCACGGTCGTACTGGTCGCCGTCGCCGTCCCACCCGTGCTCGTCGACCGAGCGGGTCTGGATCGCCTGGGCGGGGGCGAAGATGGACGATGCTGCGCGTCGGTCGGCGTTGCGCAACACCCGTTCGACGACACCGTCTGCGCTGTCGTCGTTGGTCTGGTCGTTCTGCTGATGGGTATCCGTCATCCTGTCCACAGGGTACCTCCGGCGGGCCTCGGACACACCGGGTTCCCGCTACGGTTCATCCATGGCGAACGACCACTACTTCTCCGCGAACCCGTCATCGGACACCCGCGAACGCCAGATCGACGTCACCCTCGCCGGCCGGTCGCTCACGCTGACCACGGCCGCAGGGGTCTTCAGCCCGGACGGCCTCGACCGCGGCACCCGCGTGCTGCTCGGTTCCGTCCCGCCGCCCGCGCACGACGGCGCCCTGCTCGACGTCGGCTGCGGCTGGGGCCCGATCGCGATCACGATGGCGCTGCACTCCCCTAATGCGTCGGTGTGGGGCGTCGACGTCAACGAACGGGTGCTCGGTCTGGCGCGGACCAACGCCGAGGCCGCGGGTGCGTCGAACGTCACCATCGCCCTGCCCGACGACGTCCCGGACGACCTGCGGTTCCGGACGATCTGGTCGAATCCGCCGATCCGCGTCGGCAAGGACGAACTCCACGAGATCCTGCTGACGTGGCTGCCCCGGCTCGAGGTCGAGGGCGACGCCTGGCTCGTGGTGTCGAAGGACCTCGGGGGTGACTCGCTGCAGAAGTGGCTCGTCGGTGCGCTCGGGGCCGGGTTCCACGTCGCGCGGGCGTCCACCGACAAGGGGTTCCGCGTCATCCGCGTGCGCCGGACTGCGTAGGCGGGCGCGCGGCGCGCCGCGCCGGGCGCCGCGCGCCGCCCGCGCCGCGCCGCGCCGCCCGCGCCACTTCGTGAGCAGAAATGGTCGAGTCGCCGCAGCGCACCCGACCATTTCTGCTCACGAAGCGAAGCGCGCCCCGCGGCCCACGCGGCCCACGCGGCCCGCGGCCCACGCGCCCCGCGTCAGACCGTCAGGTCCCCGGAGAACACGAGCTCGGCGGGCCCGGACAGCGACACGTGCTCGCCGTCCTCCGCCGCGAACATCCGCACCGTCACGACGCCACCGGGAACCCGCACGCGCCAGGTGTCCGGCGCACCGGACCCGACCCAGTACCGCGTCGCGAGGGCCGCAGCCACCGCGCCGGTGCCGCACGACAGCGTCTCGCCACTGCCCCGCTCGTGGACCCGCATCGTGATCTCGCCGACGCCGTCGTTGATCAGGGGATCGCCGGGCAGCACGAACTCGACGTTGGCGCCGTGCTCGGGCGCCGGGTCGAGCACGGGCAGGAAGGTCAGGTCGAGGTCGGCGAGTTCGTCCTCGGTCGCGACGGCGACGACCACGTGGGGGTTGCCGACGTCGATGCCGATGCCGGGCCGGGCGCCGTCGAGGTTCTTGGCGCGCACCATGACGTCGTCCGAGCCGCCGTCCTCGATGCCCAGCCCCCACCGGCCGAGGTCGGCAGCGAAGCCGTTCGTGGTCCGCTGGACGTCCACCAGGCCCTTGCGGCTGCCGACGGTCAGGGTCTCGCCGGGTGCGAGCTCGACCAGGCCGGACTCGGTCAGGTACCGCGCGAACACCCGGATCCCGTTACCGCACATCTCGGCGACCGTGCCGTCGGCGTTGTGGTAGTCCATGAACCACGTCGCCGCGGGTTCGACGGCCACCAGGGCGCGTCCTTCGGGGATCGCTTCGGACCGCACCGCACGGATCACGCCGTCGCCGCCCACGCCGAAGCGTCGGTCCGCGATCGCGCGGATCCGCTCGGGGGTCAGGTCGACGGTGGCGTCGGGGTCGGCGAACAGGACGAAGTCGTTGCCGGTCCCCTGGCCCTTGGTGAAGTGCAGCTCGGTCACGGGACGATCCTACGGGCCAGTTCCGACAGGTCCCCGCGGTCGGCTCCGGTGACGTCGAGGGTCTCGGCGTCGGTGTAGCGGCGGAACCAGGACACCTGCCGTCGGGCGTACTTGCGCGTCGCGATCCCGGTCGCCTCGACCGCGGCCTCGATCGTGGAGGTCCCCCGCAGCACGTCGAGCGCCTGCGAGTACCCGATCGCGGCCCGCGCGGTCTTCCCTTGCTCGATGCCCTGCTCGCGCAGAGCCGCGACCTCGTCGACGAGTCCGGCGGCGAACATCCCCGCCGCACGCGCGTGCAGCGCCGCGACCAGCTGCTCACGATCCCGTCGCAGGTGCAGGATGCGGGACGGTCGCCAGGCGCGGGGCGCGGACGGGAGGCTCGGGGTCACGACCTCGGACCGGCTCGCGATCTCGAGTGCCCGGATCAACCGCCGTGGGTTGCGTGCATCGATCGTCGCTGCGGCCGCCGGGTCCAGGCCGCGGAGCCGCTCGAGCAGGATGCCCGGACCGAGCTCGTCGTGCTCGCGCTCGAGCTGCGCGCGGAGTCCCGGGTCGGTGCCGGGGAACGCCAGGTCGAACAGGACGGAGGACACGTAGAGCCCGCTGCCCCCGACGAGCACGGCGACGCCGCCGTCCGCCTGGATCCGGTCCACGTCGGCTCGGGCAGCCACCTGGTACGCGGCGACGCTCGCCTCGTCGGTGACGTCGAGCACGTCGAGTTGGTGGTGCGGGATGCCGTGCCGTTCGTCGAACGACAGCTTCGCGGTGCCGATGTCCATACCCCGGTACAGCTGCATGGCGTCCGCGTTGACGATCTCGGCGTTCCGGCCGGCGGCGCGGAGGCGTTCGGCGATCGCGATCCCGAGGTCGGACTTGCCCGTTCCGGTCGCCCCGACGACGGCGATCAGATCAGCGTGGGAGGCATCGAGCCCGCGGTGCTGGGCCGGGTCGCGCTCGGGGCCGTCCCCGACGGGGGCGTCAGCGCCCGACACGGAGCGTGGGCAGCCCGAGCGACACCGGGCGCGGACCGTCGCCGGGCGCCGCCGGGGTCGGCACGCCGCAGCTCTCGGCCTCGGCGCGGTCCCAGGCGTCGCCCGCTCGGGTGCGTCGGATGCGCAGTGGAGCGTCGTCGTCGGCGATCAGGAAGTGCGGGGCCGCTCGGGTGATCTCGACCGTCACGACGTCGCCGGGTCGCGGGACCGCGGAGCCCTCCGGCACGGCGAAGTGCACGAGCCGCGAGTCTTCCGCGCGTCCGGACAACCGGCGGGTGGCGTCGTCCTTCCGCCCCTCGCCCGTCGCGACGAGGACCTCGACGCTCCGGCCGACCTGCGCGGCGTTCTCTTCCGCGGTGATCCGTTCCTGCAGCGCGACGAGCCGCTCGTACCGCTCCTGCACGACGTGCTTCGGCAGCTGGTCGTCCATCGTCGCCGCCGGGGTGCCGGGGCGGATCGAGTACTGGAACGTGAAGGCGCTGGCGAACCGTGCCTGCTCGACGACGCGGAGGGTGTCCGCGAAGTCCTCTTCCGTCTCGCCCGGGAACCCGACGATGATGTCGGTCGAGATCGCCGCGTTCGGGATCTTGGCGCGAACCCGGTCGAGGATGCCGAGGAACCGCTCGCTCCGGTAGCTCCGCCGCATGGCCTTGAGGACCCGGTCGGACCCGGACTGCAACGGCATGTGCAGCTGCGGCATGACGTTCGGGGTCTCGGTCATGGCGTCGATGACGTCGTCGGTGAAGGCTGCCGGGTGCGGGCTCGTGAAACGGATGCGCTCGAGGCCCTCGATCGTGCCGGCCGCGCGCAGCAGCTTGCCGAACGCCTGCCGGTCGCCGAACTCGACCCCGTACGAGTTCACGTTCTGCCCGAGCAGCGTGACCTCGATCGCACCGTCGTCGACGAGCGCCTGGATCTCGGCCAGGACGTCACCCGGGCGACGGTCCTTCTCCTTGCCGCGAAGCGACGGGACGATGCAGAACGTGCACGTGTTGTTGCACCCGACCGAGATCGACACCCACCCACTGTGGGTCGAGTCGCGCTTGGTCGGCAGCGTCGACGGGAACACGTCGAGCGCTTCGAGGATCTCGATCTGCGCCTCGTCGTTGTGCCGCGCACGTTCGAGCAGCGTCGGCAACGAGCCCATGTTGTGCGTGCCGAAGACCACGTCCACCCACGGCGCCTTCTCGAGGATGACGTTCTTGTCCTTCTGCGCCAGGCACCCACCGACGGCGATCTGCATGCCGGGGTGGTCGCGCTTGATGCCGGCGAGCTGTCCGAGGTTGCCGTACAGACGGTTGTCCGCGTTCTCGCGCACCGCACAGGTGTTGATCACGACGACGTCGGCCTGCTCGCCGTCCGCCGCCGTGTAGCCCGCCGCCTGCAGCGACCCGCTCAGCCGCTCGGAGTCGTGCACGTTCATCTGGCACCCGTAGGTGCGGACTTCGTAGGTGCGCTGGCGCGCTGCGACGGTGGCCATGGTCGTCCCAGTGTAGGTCGGGGCGACTACTCGAAGCGCACGGTCCCGCGGCCCGTCGGAGGCCGGCGTCCGCCGCCGTCGAGGGCCCGCTGGACGGCGATCCGCACCACGCCCGAGCCGTAGCCCTTGCGCATCAGGAACCCCGACAACCGACGCTCGGCGGTCGCACGGTCGAGCCCGCGCATCTGCGGCGCACGCTTGTCGGCGAGCTCCTGGGCGCGGATGAACTCGTCGTCTTCGTCGTCCGCAGCTTCGTCGAGCGCGGTGTCGATCGCGATCTGGTCGATGCCACGACGACGCAGCTCGGTGACCACGCCCTGCCGCCCCAGACCCTTGCGGGCGTGCAAGCGGTCCACCAGGTCGGTGGCGAGGGCGACGTCGTCGAGCAGCCCGACGCGGGTCAGGCGTTCGATCTCGTGCTCGACCACGTCGGGGTCGAGGTCTTGCTGGGTGAGCAGTGTCCGCATCTCGGACTCGCTCACGCCCTTGCGGCCGAGCGCCCGCATGCTGAGCCGCTCGGCGTCGGCGCGTTGCTCGTCCAGGGGACGCGGGGCATCCGCAGGGTCGAGTTCTTCGCCACCGGCGATCGAGAAGACCGACGCCGTCGTGGCGTCCGCCCCGTCGTCGTCGTAGCCGTCCTGCTCGGCCCGCGCGGTCCGGCCGGAACCGTCGCCGATGACCGGCGAGACCCAGTCGGCCTGGGCACGCGGCCCACGGATGGGCAACGGGACGGGGGTGTCCGCATCGTCTTCGAGCACGGGCTCCGGAATGCTGGGCACCGTCTGCTCGGGTTCGGGGGTGGGCTCCGCAGCTGCCGGGGCCCGGCGACGGGACCTCGCACCGAACAGGTCGGTGACCGGTGCGAGGCCGTCGTCGTCGTGGTCGGTGCTCACGCGCCCTTGCGCTCCGCGAGCTTCGGCGCGATCGACTCGACCGGAGCCTCTTCCGCCTTGGCGCCACCGACGCCGAGCTTGGCGAGGATCTTGCCCTCGATCTCCGCCGCCGTGTCGGGGTTCTGGATCAGGAAGGAACGCGAGTTCTCCTTGCCCTGCCCGAGCTGGTCGCCGTCGTAGGTGTACCAGGCACCCGACTTCTTGACGATGCCGTGGTCGACACCGAAGTCGAGCAGCGAGCCTTCGCGCGAGATGCCGACGCCGTACAGGATGTCGAACTCGGCCTGCTTGAAGGGCGGCGCCATCTTGTTCTTGACGACCTTGACACGCGTGCGGTTGCCCACCGCGTCGGTGCCGCTCTTGAGCGTCTCGATGCGACGGATGTCGAGGCGGACGGACGCGTAGAACTTCAGTGCCTTACCGCCCGAGGTGGTCTCCGGGGAACCGAAGAACACGCCGATCTTCTCGCGCAGCTGGTTGATGAAGATCATCGTGGTCTGCGTCTGGTTCAGCCCACCGGCGAGCTTGCGCAGCGCCTGGGACATGAGGCGGGCCTGCAGACCGACGTGGGAGTCACCCATCTCGCCCTCGATCTCGGCGCGCGGCACCAGTGCTGCGACCGAGTCGATCACGATGAGGTCGATCGAGCCGGAGCGGACGAGCATGTCCGCGATCTCGAGCGCCTGCTCGGCGGTGTCCGGCTGCGACACGAGCAGGGCGTCGATGTCGACACCGAGCTTCTTGGCGTACTCCGGGTCGAGCGCGTGCTCGGCGTCGATGAAGGCCGCGATGCCACCGGCGCGCTGGGCGTTGGCGATGGCGTGGATGGTGAGGGTCGTCTTGCCCGAGGACTCCGGGCCGTAGATCTCGACGATGCGGCCGCGGGGCAGTCCCCCGATGCCGAGCGCGACGTCGAGCGCCACCGACCCGGTCTGGATGACGTTGACGGGGGCGCGTTCGTCCGAACCGAGGCGCATGATCGCACCCTTGCCGAACTGCCTGTCGATCTGTGCGAGTGCGGTCTCGAGGGCCTTTTCGCGGTCTGCCGGTGATGGCATGGGGTGCTCCTTCGTGCTCGTGTTCGGCCGCCTGTAGGCTGTCGCGTCCACGCCGGCCGGTGGTGCAAGGCCGATGGTTCTGCGACAAGGCTTCGGGCTGTTCCCGATGTCCATCAACCTATGGCTGGCCACCGACATCACTGCCGACGGTCAGGCGATCTGTGGATGGAGCACCCGGGCGACGCCGCTGTGGAGGAACGTACCACCGATCGAACACCCGTTCGAGCAACACGCCGAACACAGTTTCGGGCGATGACGGCGGCGCGGATGCGCGCGGGACGCCTCAGTTCTGCGGCTCGGCCAACCCCTTGCCGTGCCGCCGGTCGAGCGGGACGTCCTGCGAGTCACAGAGGGCGTCCCACACCCGGCGGGCGTCGATGCCGGCGGCGAGGGCGTCCACGGCCGAGCGGCCACCGAGGTCCTCGAGCACGACGTCACGGCTGACCACGGACCCGTAGGCCTCGCCGAACACCTGGTCGACGGCACGCCAGAACTCACTCACCCGCATCCGACAAGCCTAAAGCGTCCCCGAACACACAGCGCCCCGGACGCAGAACGCCCCCGCCGGGAGGTTCCGGCGGGGGCGGTCAGTGCGAGGCGCTCAGCGCACCGCGAGGTCGTTGTCGAACTCGGCGACGAGGTCGTCCGGGAGCGTGTCGGGGACGGGAGTGAGTCCCTCGACGATCGCGAGGCGGTCGCCCACCTCGCGCATGATCGTGGAGATGGGGGTGTCCAGCGCGTCCGCGACGGACGCGAGGATCTCCGAGCTGGCCTCTTTCTGACCACGCTCGACCTCACTGAGGTACCCGAGAGCCACACTGGCCTTGGACGCGACCTGACGGAGGGTCCGGCCCTTCTGCAAGCGAAAGTCCCGAAGCACATCGCCGATTTCCTGACGAACGAGAACCATGAGAACTCCTCCTCTCTGTCGTCTCCGCGCCCGCCCGATCCGGAGGATCGAGTTCGGGTTCAGCAACTTTAGCGTTGCCGGTTGAAGCATGCTAACCAGGCTGGCTGCCGTCCTGCTGGAGATTGCGTGAGATGTAACCCAGTGGAAACGGGACCTATTCCCGGCCCCGGACCACGGACGACATCCGTGTCAGGAGTTCGGAGACGGACGCCGTGCGGATTGCACCGCGGTCCCCGTCGAGGTGGAGTTCCCAGGCAGTGGCGCCGTCCGCCGACGCGATGCCGACGTAGACGGTGCCGACCGGCTTGCCGTCCTGCGGGTCCGGCCCGGCGACACCGGTCGTGCTGATCCCCCACGTCGCCGGCTCACCATCGACGGACAGCGCGATGCGGACACCGGCCGCCATCTGCCGCGCGACCTCGGGATCGACGGCCCCGTTGGCCGCCAGCAACGCCGACGACACCCCGAGCACGGTGTGCTTGACGGGCGTCGCGTAGGCCACGACTCCCCCGCGCACCACGGCGCTCGCCCCCGGAACACCGACGAGCGTCGACACCACCAACCCGCCGGTGAGCGACTCCGCCACGGCGACGGTCTCACCGCGACGCGTCAGGTCGGCGACCAGGTGCTGCGCGATCGCGTCGACCGTGTCGGCAGGGCCGGGAGGCACGGCGCCGGCCGCGTCGTCGGCCTGCGTCACGCGGTGGTCCGGTTGTGCTTCCACGCCTGGTACAGGTAGTCGATGCCGCTGAGCACGGTCGCCAGGAAGGCGGCGCTCATCAGCACCACGTTCACCCAGTGCGCCCAGTCACCGACGAGCTCCCACCACGGGAAGAGTGCCGACGTCAGGGCGACGGCCTGCAGCACGGTCTTGATCTTGCCGCCACGGCTGGCCGGGATCACCCGGTCCGACAGCACCGCGAAGCGGAACACCGTGATGCCGATCTCGCGCACCATGATGAGCACCGTCACGTACCAGGGCAGCTCGGCCAGGATCGACAGGGCGACGAGCGCGCCGCCGATCAGGACCTTGTCGGCGATCGGGTCGACGAGCTTGCCGAAGTCGGTGACCAGGTTCTGCCGCCGGGCGATGATGCCGTCGGCGCTGTCGGTCACGATCGCGACGACGAAGACGATCGCCGCCCAGATGCGCAGCGGGCCGTCGTCGCCGGCGTCGGCGAGGAGCAGCACGAAGAACAGCGGCGCCATCAGGATGCGCACCACGGTGATGATGTTCGCGACGTTCGCCGTCGATGCGGGGCCGGGACCCTTGCGGAGCAGTCGCCCGCGCCAGGGGAACTTCGCGCCGTGTGTCGTGGCGCCGTCCGTCGTCTCCGTGCCGTCCGAGGCGGTCATCGCCTTCACTCCCTGCCCGTCAGTCCCCACGCGTCCTCATCGGGCTCGTCGTGCACTTCATCGTACCCGCGGGTCATGTCGCCCACGGGGTCGGCGCCGTAGCGGTCTCCGTCGTCACCCGGGCCGGGGACGGGGGCCACGGGCGCCGGAGCGGCCGGTGGCTCCTCGCCGCGGAGCTTCGCGAGCACCGCGGGCAGCTGGTCGGTGGTGACGAGCACGTCGCGGGCCTTCGAACCCTCGGACGGCCCGACGATGTCGCGGGACTCCATCAGGTCCATCAGGCGACCGGCCTTGGCGAAGCCGACCCGGAGCTTGCGCTGCAGCATCGAGGTCGAGCCGAACTGCGTCGAGACGACCTGTTCGACCGCCGCGAGCAGCAGTTCGAGGTCGTCGCCGATGTCGGCGTCGATCTCCTTGCGCTCGACCACGGCCTGGACGTCCTGGCGGTACTCGGGCTGGGCCTGGCGGGTGACGTGCTGGACGACCTCGGCGACCTCGCCCTCCTGCACCCAAGCGCCCTGCACTCGCAGGGACTTCGACGATCCCATCGGCAGGAAGAGCGCGTCGCCCTGACCGATGAGCTTGTCCGCGCCGGGCTGGTCGAGGATGACACGGGAGTCCGTGACGCTCGTCACCGCGAAGGCGATGCGGGACGGCACGTTCGCCTTGATCAGGCCGGTGATGACGTCCACCGACGGACGCTGCGTCGCGAGCACCAGGTGGATGCCGGCGGCACGGGCGAGCTGGGTGATGCGGACGATGGACTCCTCGACGTCGCGCGGGGCGACGAGCATGAGATCCGCGAGCTCGTCGACGACGACGAGCAGGTACGGGTACGGCTTGAGCTTCCGCTCGCTGCCCGCGGGCAGGACGATCTCGTTGTTCTCGATCGCCTGGTTGAAGTCGTCGACGTGGCGGAACCCGAACGACGCCAGGTCGTCGTACCGCATGTCCATCTCCTTCACGACCCACTGCAGCGCTTCGGCCGCCTTCTTCGGGTTCGTGATGATGGGCGTGATGAGGTGCGGGACACCCGCGTAGATCGAGAGCTCGACGCGCTTCGGGTCGACCAGGACCATGCGGACCTCGGACGGCTTCGCCCGCATGAGCAGCGACGTGATCATCGAGTTGATGAAGACCGACTTGCCGGAACCGGTCGAACCGGCGACGAGCAGGTGCGGCATCTTCGCCAGGTTCGCGACGACGAAGCCGCCCTCGACGTCCTTGCCGACGCCGATCGTCATCGGGTGCTTCGACTTCCGCGCCGCGTTCGAGCGCAGCACGTCGCCGAGGGACACGATCTCGCGGTCGGAGTTCGGGATCTCGACGCCGATGGCGCTCTTGCCCGGGATCGGCGAGAGGATCCGGACCTCGTTGGAGGCCACCGCGTAGGACAGGTTCTTCGACAGCGCCGTGACGCGCTCGACTTTGACACCCGGGCCGAGCTCGATCTCGTAGCGGGTGACCGTCGGACCGCGGGAGAACCCGGTGACCTTCGCGTCGACCTTGAACTCCGTCAGCACGCCGGTGATGGCGGCGACGATGTCGTCGTTCGCCTGGCTGCGGGCGACCGAGGGGGTGCCGGAGCTCAGGGTGGTCGCAGCCGGCAGGCGGTACGGCTTCGACGGGTCGTCGTCGGTCGCCGCCGCGGAGAGTTCCTCGGGCTCGTCGACGACGGGGTCCTCGACGAGGGGTGCCGCGACCACGTCGGGCACCGCGGGGCGGATCGCCGCGGTCGGCTCCGGACGCGCGGGGACGTCGGTGCCGAAGTCCCGCAGGGCCTGCTCGGCGACCTGCAGGTCCTGTTCGACGGAGTCGTTGAGGTTGACCGACGCGGGTTCGGCCGGCGTCAGGTCCACGAGACCGGCCGCAGCGCCCGCGTTGGGGTTGACCACCGGGGCAGCGGGTGCAGCCGCCGCGGCGGGCGGGGCCGTCGGTGCGACACCGGTGGCCGGGGGCAGGACGGGGCTGTCGTACGCCGGGTCCTCTTCGCGCCCGGACTTGTTCCGCCGCCACCACGGCACGTTGTCGCCGCCGGCGTCACCGTCGGCAGCGGCCTGCTCCTCGCCGAAGCCGAGGTCGTCGAACAGCTGGAAGTCGGTGTCGCCCTTCTTGCCGCGCTTGGTCGTCTTGGTGCGGGCGGCGGGTGCCGTTGCTGCCGCTTCGACCTCGGGCTCGGCGGCCGGGGCCGGCGCTCCGAACAGGTACGCGTACAGCTCGTGCAGCCGACGCCCGACCTTGTTCGGCGGCGTCTTGGTGATGATGAAGAGGGAGAGCACGAGCAGCACGATCGCCACCGGGACCGCGACCCAGGCGGTCGCGATCGTGACGAGCCAGCCGATCACGACCCAGCCGAGCACACCGCCGGCCGCAGCCAGGGCGGGCATGCCGTCCGCTGCGCTCGGCTGCCCGCCGAAGACGTGGCAGAGCGAGGCGATCGCGACGAGCAGGATCCCGAGGCCGATGCCGATCCGGGTGTTGTCGTGCACCGAGGCCGGGTGCCGGAACAGCCATCCGGCGAAGACGATCATGATCACCGGCAGAGCGAACGCCAACCGGCCGAACAGCCCGCCGAACGTGTACGCGTCGAGGGCGACCGACACCCCGTTCGTCGGGTTGAGCCACTCGACGACCGCACCGGCGATGGCCAGCACGAACAGCAGGAACGGGAACCCGTCACGCCGCTGGTCCTTCTCGAGGGACTCCTTGCCGAGCAGTCGGAACATCGCGCCGACGCCGTGCGCCATCGCGAGCCAGAACGTCACGAGCGGGTTCTGCTCGCGGAACACCGGTGTCGGTGCCGCTTGCGGCAGCTTCTTCGTCGTGGCCTGGGTGCGCGACGAACCGCGCGTCCCGTTCCCACGGGACGACGTGGACGCGCGCGAGCGCGTGGTCGACTTGGTGCCTCCGGCCATGGGCAGAACCCTAATCCCCTCCCAGGACAAACCAAGGGAGGCCCGCCGCAGCATCCGTGAAGGACGCTGGACGGGCCTCCCGGTCGACCGCGATGAACGCGACCGACGCGCTACGCCTCGATGACCACCGGGACGATCATCGGACGACGGCGGTGCTTGGTGTTGACCCAGCGGCCGACCGTGCGGCGGACGACCTGCGCGAACGCGTGCGAGTCGCGCGTACCGTTCGCGGCAGCCTCGGCGATCGCCTTGGCGATCTGCGGACGGACGTCGTCGAACACGGAGTCGTCCTCGGCGAAGCCGCGCGACTGGATCTCCGGGCCGATGACGCACTGGCCGGTGGTGAAGTCCACCGCGGCGAAGACCGAGATGAAGCCCTCTTCGGACAGCACGCGGCGGTCCTTGAGGTCGGCATCGGTGATCTCGCCCACGGTCGAGCCGTCGACGTACACGTAGCCGATGTCGAGCTGCCCGGCGACCGTCGCGACGCCGTCCTTCAGGTCGACGACGATGCCGTCCTGCCCGAGGATCACGTTGCGCGGCGGCACACCCGTCTGGATCGCCAGGTCGGCGTTCGCGTACAGGTGGCGGTGTTCGCCGTGCACGGGCAGGACGTTGCGCGGACGCAGGATGTTGTAGCAGTAGAGCAGTTCGCCGGCCGAGGCGTGTCCGGAGACGTGCACCTTGGCGTTGCCCTTGTGCACGACCTTCGCGCCGAGCTTCGTCAGCCCGTCGATGACGCGGTACACGGCGTTCTCGTTGCCCGGGATCAGCGACGAGGCGAGGATGACGGTGTCGCCCTCGCCGATCTCGATCTGGTGCTCGAGGTTCGCCATGCGCGCGAGCACGGCCATCGGCTCGCCCTGCGACCCAGTCGACATGTAGACGATCTGGTCGTCGGGGACGTTCTTCGCCTTCTTGGTGTCGATGAGGACGTTCTCGGGCACGCGGAGGTAGCCGAGGTCGGCGGCGATGGTCATGTTGCGGATCATCGAGCGCCCCATGAACGCGACCTTGCGGTTCGCGGCCGCGGCTGCGTCGAGGACCTGCTGCACACGGTGCACGTGCGACGAGAAGCTCGCCACGACGACCTTCTTGCGGGCGCGCGTGATGATGTTCTCGAGCACCGGGCCGATGTCGCGCTCGGGGGCGGTGAAGCCCGGCACGTCGGCGTTCGTGGAGTCCGGCAGGAACAGGTCGACGCCGGCCTCGCCCAGACGGGCGAACGCACGGAGGTCGGTGATGCGGTCGTCCAGCGGGAGCTGGTCCATCTTGAAGTCACCCGTGTGCAGGACACGACCGGCGGGGGTCGTGATCGCGACGGCGAGGGCGTCCGGGATGGAGTGGTTCACGGCCACGAACTCGAGGTGGAACGGGCCGAGCTGCTCGGTCTGGTCCTCGGCCACGACGAGCGTGTACGGCTTGATCCGGTGTTCCTTGAGCTTCGCCTCGACGAGCGCGAGGGTCAGCGTGGAGCCGATCAGCGGGATGTCGTCGCGGAGCTTCAGCAGGTACGGGACGGCACCGATGTGGTCCTCGTGGCCGTGCGTGAGCACGACACCGAGGACGTCGTCGAGACGGTCACGGATCGGCGCGAAGTCCGGCAGGATCAGGTCGACCCCGGGCTGGTGCTCCTCGGGGAAGAGCACGCCGGCGTCGACGATGAGGAGCTTGCCCTCGTACTCGTAGACGGTCATGTTGCGACCGATCTCGCCGAGTCCCCCGATGGGGATGACGCGGAGGGTGCCGGGTTCGAGCGGCTGCGGTGTGGAGACTTGTGTGGGCATTCGGTCCTACGGATTCAGGCGACGCGCGAGGAGCGCGCCGCGGTGTTCGCTAGCGGGTGGTGCCTGGCACCTTTGGCAGTGCGCCGCCGGCCGCAGCGTTGCGGTCGGGGCGGAAGTTCGAGAAGTCGGCGCCGGGCACGTCGCGCACGGCTTCGAGCGAGGTCTCGATGGCGTACGCCTCGGAGTCCTCGGGGCCGACGAGCGGCAGACGGACGCGCGGGCTGCCGATGCGACCGAGCCCGTGGAGGATGTACTTCGCCGCGACCGTGCCGGGCACGTGGGTCATCACGGCGCGGACGAGGGGCTCGACGCGCTTGTGCTCGGCGGTGGCGGTCGCCAGGTCGCCGCGGTTCACGGCGTCGATGATGGTGCGGTACGGCGTGCTCGTGATGTTCGCGGTGACGCCGATCAGGCCCGTCGCGCCGATCGACAGGTGCGGGAGCACGTTGGTGTCGTCGCCGGAGAAGTACATGAGGTCGGTGTTGTTGAGCACGCGGGACACCTCGGCGAAGTCGCCCTTGGCGTCCTTCACGGCGAGGATGTTCGGGTGGTGCGACGCCCGCACGATCGTCTCGTACGTGATCGGGATGCCGGTGCGCCCCGGGATGTCGTACAGGATCACCGGCAGGTCGGTGGCGTCGGCGATCATCCGGAAGTGGGTGAGCACACCCGACTGGGTCGGCTTGTTGTAGTACGGCGTGACGATCATCACACCGTCCGCGCCGGCCTTCTCGCTCTGCTTGTACAGGTGGATCGCGTGCGCGGTCTCGTTCGACCCGCCACCCGTGATGATCTTCGCGCGGCCGGCGGCGACGGACTTGCCGACCTCGACCAGACGGAGCTTCTCGGGGTCGGTCAGGGTGCTGGTCTCGCCGGTCGTCCCGGTGACGACGATGCCGTCGGCGCCGGCGGTGATGCAGTCGTCGATGTGCTGCTCGACGCCGGGCCAGTCGACCTCGCCGTCGGCCGTGAACGGGGTCACGAGGGCGACGAGGACCTGACCGAAGGGATTCTCACGCGGGGACACGGGCACCAGCGTACCGGGGATGGGCGCGATGGCCGCCGTCCGGGTGGACGGTCGCCTGCCTGCGGCGCGGACGGGAGGCCCGGATCACGTCCGTCCTGCCGCTCACGCCCGGTGTCGCGGGTGCGTCCAGGGCCGCCCGCGGCCGTCCGCACAACCAAAGTCATCGCGAACCACGGGAACGCGTGGTTCGCACGCACTTTGGTTGTGCTGCGCTACGCGCGGCGCCACTCGAGGAAGCGGTAACGGGTCCCGGTGCGGGACACCTGCCACGGGCCCTCGTCGGTGAGCGTCCAGCCGGCCGGCTCGCCGAGCGTCGGTGCGACGGTGTCGCCGGGCACATCGACGTCGATGACGGTCTCGGACACCCGGTCGGCACGGTCCAGCGCCGCGGCGTAGACCTGGCCGCCGCCGATGACCCAGACGGGGCTGGCGGCACCGTCGGCACCGTCGAGCGCGGCTCGGAGGTCCTGCACGACCTCGGCGCCGTCGGCGGTCCAGGACGCGTCGCGGGTGAGCACCACGTTGCGGCGACCGGGCAGCGGACGGAAGCGTTCCGGCAAGGACTCCCAGGTGCGACGGCCCATGAGCACCGTGGCGTCGCCCGTGACCTGCTTGAAGTGCGCGAGGTCCTCGGGCACGTGCCACGGCATGCCGCCGTCAGCCCCGATGACCCCGTCGGTCGACCGGGCCCAGACCATGCCGATCATCAGACGGCGACCGCGCCCTTGATCGCCGGGTGGTGGTGGTAGCCGACGACGGTGAAGTCCTCGTACTCGTAGTCGTCGATCGAGTCGCGAGGCGCGAGCTCGAGCGTCGGCAGGGCGTACGCCGTGCGGGACAGCTGCTCCTCGACCTGCTCGACGTGGTTGTCGTAGACGTGGCAGTCGCCGCCGGTCCAGACGAAGTCGCCGACCTCGAGCCCGGTCTGCGCGGCGATCATGTGGGTGAGCAGCGCGTACGAGGCGATGTTGAACGGGACGCCGAGGAACATGTCGGCGCTGCGCTGGTAGAGCTGGCACGAGAGCTTGCCGTCGTTGACGTAGAACTGGAAGAACGCGTGGCACGGCGCGAGCGCCATGTCCGGGATCTCGGCGACGTTCCACGCCGAGACGATGAGCCGGCGGCTGTCCGGGTTCGTGCGGATCTGGTCGATGACCTGGGCGATCTGGTCGACGTGCTCGCCGGACGGGGTCGGCCACGAGCGCCACTGCACGCCGTAGACGGGGCCGAGGTCGCCGTCCTCGTCCGCCCACTCGTTCCAGATCCGGACACCGTGCTCCTGCAGCCAGGTGGCGTTGCCGTCGCCGCGCAGGAACCAGAGCAGCTCGTACGCGATCGATTTGAAGTGCACGCGCTTCGTGGACACGAGCGGGAAGCCCTTCGACAGGTCGTAGCGGAGCTGCGCGCCGAACAGGCTGCGGGTCCCGGTGCCGGTGCGGTCACCCTTCGGCGTGCCCTCGGTCAGGACCCGGCGGAGCAGGTCCTCGTACGGGGTCGGCACGGTGGGGTCGGGCTGCACGGTCTCGCTGTCGCTCACACACAGAAGCCTACGTCGGCGTGAGTAGCGTTGCCGGCATGGCAGACACGGCGGCAGAGCCCCTCTCGATCCTGATCGCCGGCGCGTCCGGTTTCATCGGCACCCCGCTCGTCCGCGCGCTGCGCGAGGCGGGCCACCACGTGACCACGCTCGTCCGGCGCGAGCCGCACACGGCCACCGAGTTCCGCTGGGCTCCGGGTCGCCGGCCGCTCGACCCGGCCATCGTCGACGGTGCCGACGTGGTGATCAACCTGGCGGGGGCGAACATCGGCAAACTGCCATGGACCGCGAAGTACCGCGAGGAGATCCGGCGCTCCCGCGTCGACGCGACCGACACCCTGGTCGAGGCGATGCGGCACGCCAGCACTCCCCCGGCACTGTTCCTGTCCGGGTCGGCGTCCGGCGTGTACGGCGACCGTCCGGCGGACGTCCTGCAGGACGACGCGGTACCCGGGACCGGGTTCCTCGCCGAGGTCTGCACCGCGTGGGAGGCCGCGGCGAACGCGGCTCCGGAGGGCGTCCGGGTCGTCATCCTGCGCACGGGCATCGTGATCGGCGAGGGCGGCGGCGCGCTCGCACCCCTCATCCCGCTCACCCGGGCTGGGCTCGGCGGTCGCCTCGGCACCGGCGGGCAGCACTGGCCGTGGATCGCGCTCGAGGACGAGGTCGGGGCGATCGTGCACCTGGCGACGAGCCCGTCGGCGTCCGGGGTCAGCGGGCCGGTCAACCTCGCCGGGCCGGAAGCCGTCGTCGCCGACCGCATCACGAAGCGCGTCGCCGAGGACCTGCACCGGCCGTACCTGTTCCGGATCCCGGAGTTCGCGCTGCGCCTGGCGCTGCAGGACGCCGCCGACGAGATGCTGCTGTCGAGTCAGCGGATGGTGCCGACGAAGCTGCTCGAGTCCGGCTACGTGTTCCGGTACACGCGTGCGGTGGACGCCGTCGACGCGGTCCTCTGACCGGGTCTCAGGCGCTCGACCGCGTCAGGGCCGTGCGCATCGCGGCGCGAGCGCGCTTGCGGTCCCCCGCGGCGTCGTAGACGACCCCGAGCCGGTACCAGGCGCGCCAGTCCGCCGGGTCCTGCTCGACAGCGGCCTTGTACTGCGGGAAGAGCTCGTCTGCGGCCTCGCGCGTCGGACGGCCGGACGGACGCACGGGCACGACGTCCTCCGGTGCACCGCCCTCGGCCTCGAGCCGGGAGCCGAGCCGGGTGATCCGGATGCCGAAGCGGAACTCGAGCACGAGCAACAGCGCCCCGATCGCGGCGACGACGAACAGGGCGACGCCGATGCCGATCCCGATCGGGATGCCGGTGGCGATGAACGCCACGGCCCGTTGCCCGACGAGCACGATGTAGAGCGCCAGCAGCAGGGTCATCAGCGCTGCTCCCCAGAACGGCGACCGGATCGCGCGGCCGGCACGCGCTGCACGTCCCACCGGGTCAGCCGATGCCGAGGACGCTGCCGAGGCCCACGGTGAGCCCGCGGGCGGATCCGAGGGCGGACAACGCCGCACGGATCCCGGCGACGTAGGCGACGTCGTCGTTGGTGTCGTGCCGGATCGTCAGGGTCTCGCCGGGGCCGCTGAGCAGGACGTCCTGCACGGCCTTCACCCCGGGCAACCGGAGCGAGTGGATCGGCACGCTCGCCACCTGCTGGCCGCGGGCGCGCTGGTCGACGTGCGGGGCCTCGACCGGGCCGACGTCGCGACGGGCCTCGGCGATGAGCTCGGCGGTGCGCACCGCGGTGCCGGACGGCGAGTCGATCTTGCCGGCGTGGTGCGTCTCGACGATCTCGACGGAGGGGAACCACGGCGCCGCGATGGTGGCCAGGTGAGTGCCGAGCACCGACCCGATCGAGAAGTTCGGCACCACGAGGACGCCCTGGTCGGGACGCTCCTGCAGGGCGGTGCGGAGCTTCGCGAGACGGTCGGCGGACCACCCGGACGTGCCGACGAGGACGTTCGCCCCGCTCGACAGCGCGTTCTCGACGATCGCGGGGCTGAGCGCCGGCACCGTCACGTCCACGACGAGCGCGGCACCGCCGAACACCGACGGCGGTGCTTCGTGGGCACCGTCCTTCGACGACAGGCGGGCGACGAGCTCGAACTCCGGGAGTTCCTCGACGACGGAGGCCACGAGGCCCCCGAGACGACCGGTGGCGCCGACGACGGCGACGGGAGTGACCATGCGGTCCATCCTAGGATCGACGCATGTCAGTCGAGGTCAGGACCGTGCCGGCCGATCTGCCCGAGGTCGACGTCCTGCTCGACGCGTACCTCGACGAGCGCGAGGCGACGTTCCCCAGTGCGCAGGGCGCGTACTCGCGGAAGCGCACCCCGGCGGCGGAGTTCATGCCGCCGAACGGGGTCTTCGCGGTGGCGTACGGCGGCGGGGTCGCGGTCGGCTGCGGCGGCCTTCGGCGGATCGCGGACGACCCCGACGCGACCACCACGGACGTCCGGTTCGAGGTCAAGCACGTCTTCGTCACCCCGGCGGGACGGGGCAAGGGCGTGGCCACGGCGCTGATGGACGCGCTCGAACGGGAAGGCGCCGCGCTGGGGGCGACGAGCATCGTGCTGGACACGAACGACTCGCTCGTCGCGGCGGGCGCGATGTACCGCAGCCGGGGTTACGACCGTGTCGCGCCGTTCAACGACAATCCGAACGCGACCACCTGGTTCCGCAAGCCGGTCTCCCGCTAGACGGGCTGGTCGACCGGCAGCCCGGTGCGGAGCTCCACCGGCAGGTGGGCCAGGTCGTTCAGCGCGACCACCTCGGCCGGCTTCGCGGAACGGATCCGGATGATCGTCAGCGCGGTGTGCGCGACGTTCGTGCCCATCCAGCGCCACTCGGGCGCCTGGAACGCCTCGCGCACGAACCAGCCGATCACGGCGTTGTGGGTGATGAGCAGGTCGTGCCGGTCCTCGCGCGCCGGGGTGAACCACTCGGAGACGGCGTCGCCCATCTGCGCCTGGCCGGCGATGATCTCCTCTTCCGTCACGCCGCCGTACCAGCCCTGGTAGGCGTGGGGCATGTCCGGGGTCGGGCCGGAGGGGACGCAGTCGAACAGCAGCGTCGACGGTTCGGGCTGGATCGACGGCAGTCGCTGCGCCAGGAACGCGGCGGTCTCGCTCGGGGCCTCCAACGGGGAGTGGTACACGCCGTCGAACGGCAGCCCGCCGAGACGGTCGGCGACGAGCATGGCCTGGCGCTTGCCGCGTTCCGACAGCTTGCCGTCGCGGAGGCCGTGCTCGGCGTCCTGGTGTTCGCCGTGCCGGACGAGGTACAGGTAGTGCGACATGTCCGTGCTCAGCTGCCCATCCCGATCGCTGCGGCGAGCTCGTCCTGCTGGACCGCCCCGACCACCGACGTGATCGTCGGGCGGGTCAGGAGGTCGCGGGCGAGTTCGAGCACGCCGTCGGTGGTGACCCGGTCGACACGCTCCAGTGCGGTCGACAGGTCGGTGTACTCCCCGGTGCCGAGCTCGGACCGGCCGAGGCGGGTCATCCGGGCGTCGGAGTCCTCGAGCGAGAGCGTCAGGGCGCCCTCGATCTGGCCCTTGGCACGGCGGAGCTCGTCGTCGGTGATGCCGTCGTCCACCATGCGGCGGAACTCGGCGTCGATGATCTCGATGACCCCGGGGACGTTGTCGGGCGCACAGCCCGCGTAGACGCCGAAGGCGCCGTTGTCGAGGTAGGCGGGCGCGAAGGACGACACCGCGTAGGCGAGGCCGCGTCGCTCGCGGACCTCTTGGAAGAGCCGGGAGCTCATGCCCCCGCCGAGCACGGCGTTCAGGACGCTGAGGGACGGCCGGCGGTCGTCGCGCAGGTCGAGTCCCTGCGAGCCGCGCAGCATGCTGACCTGTTCCGTCGGACGGTGGACCACCGACAGCTTCGGCTCGATGGGGTCGGCGACGGTCTGCGGCGTCCGGCGCGCGAGCGGCTCGGCGTGCGGGGCGTCGTGGAACACCGCGGCGACCGCGTCGCAGAACCGGTCGTGGTCGACGGCACCGGCGGCGGTCACGACGATGCCGTTCGGTGCGTAGTGCTCGCGGTAGTGGGCCAGGACCTCGTCCCGCTGGACCGCGCGGATGCTGTCCGGGGTCCCGCCGATCGGGCGACCGAGCGCGTGTCCGCCGAAGGCCGCGGCGAAGAACGCTTCACCCGCGACGTCGGCCGGGTCGTCGGCGGCCATCGCGAGTTCTTCGAGGATGACGCCGCGCTCGACGGCGAACGCCTCCGGGTCGAGCACCGAGCCGGTCACCATGTCACCGATGACCTGCACGGCCATCGGGACGTCGGCGTCCCGCACCCGTGCGTAGTAGCAGGTGTACTCCTTGGCCGTCGCGGCGTTGTGCTCGCCGCCGACCGAGTCGAACGCGATCGCGATGTCGAGCGCCGACCGGGTCTCGGTGCCCTTGAACAGCAGGTGCTCGAGGAAGTGGGTCGATCCGAACTGGCCGTCGCGTTCGTCGCGCGAACCGACGCCGACCCAGAACCCGATGCTCGTCGAAGCGGCACCGGGCACGGCTTCGGTCAGCACACGGACACCCGACGGCAGCACGGTGCGGCGGACGAAGGCTCCTCCGGACGTCAGGAAGGACGTGTCCGGGGCCCCGAGCGGCAGTGGCACTGGCTGGTTCATCGCAGACGAGCCTACTGATGCTCCGGAGCCCACCGCCCAGTTTCCACAGGCCCACGGACTGTCACTCGAAGAGGGGTACAGAAATTGCGGACAGACCGACTCGTCTGTCTGTCCTCCTTGTGGTACAGTCGTTCACGCCGGATCGAAAGCCCCCCTAAGTTCCGATCCGGCGGCTCGGGACATCAGTCCTCGCGGCCACGAGTCCCCCCACTCGTCCGCGGAGCCGATGAACCAAGGAGCCACGCTGTGACGGTCGATTCCCCCCAACCGGCCGTCCAGCGTCTCCCTGGTCCGAGCACGAACCTCGCGTCGCCGGACGGGTCGAGCGTCCCCCCGACTCCCCGCTCCGGCGGCGCGAAGGTCCGCATCCTCGAGACGGCCACGCGACTCTTCTACGAAGAGGGCATCCACAGCGTCGGCGTCGACCGCCTCATCTCCGAGGCGAGCGTCACGAAGGCGACGTTCTACAAGCACTACGGGTCGAAGGACAACCTGATCCTCGCCTACATCCGCACGCAGCACGAGCGGGTGCAGGAACGCCTGGAACAGCTCGTCACCGACGCCGGCTCCTCCGCCGCAGCGGTCCGCGCGTGGGTCGCCGCCCTTGCGGACGAGGTCAACGACCCCGACTTCCGCGGGTGCGCGTTCCTCAACGCCGCCGCCGAGTACCACGACCCCCGCGACCCCGTGCGCGAGGTGGTCGCCACCCACCGCGACTGGTACACCGACCGGCTCGCCACCCTGCTGCAGGAGTCCGGCCACCAGCTGCCGGGCGACGGTGCCGACGAGCTCATGCTCGCGCGCGACGGTGCGATGGCCGGCGCCTACGCCGGTGACGCCATCGCGGCGACGGCAGCGCTCGGTCGCGTCGTCGACCGCGTCCTCGCCGCCTGACGCCCGGCTGCCGTCGACGCAGAACGACACCCCCGATGTCGTACGACGTCGGCTTTGTCGCTCCACCGCGGCCGCAACAGTCGCAGGCGCGCACGAACGACATCCCCGATGTCGCACGACGTCGACCTTGTCGCGTCAGCCGTCGGCGCCAGCCCGGCGCGACCACGAGCGGACGGGAGGCACGGTGCCAGCTGGCACCGTGCCTCCCGTCCGCCCGTGTGGTCGCGCTCACCGCGACCGGTCGCGTCGCGCGGATCAGGCCGGTCCGGTGGCGCTCCCGGGGTTGCCGCTCGCGACGATCGACCCGTTGACGCCGTCCGGGAAGAACCCGCCCTTGTCGATCTGGTTCGGGTTCAGGAACACCACGTTCAGGACACGCTCCGCGGTGCGGCCGTAGGCGAGCGAGTTCGCGTCCGTCGGCACGAGGTTCACCGCTCCCGACCGGGTCGTCACCCCCTGGTCGTCGTCGGTCGGACCGTCGAGCGAGTCACGGGCGTCGGAGATCTTGTTCGCCGGCACCTGCAACCCCTTGTCCGAGAGCTTCGACCGGATGATCCCGGCGTGGTAGGCCTCGACGGCGAGGATGCCCGCCGCGGCACTGAGGTACGTCTTGCTGGTGATGAGCGGCGCGGCTCCCTTGTAGGCGGTGACCCCGACGTCCTCGAAGATGTACGCCCCGAGCAGGAAGTTCTCCTCGCTGGCGAACGGGTCGAAGGTGCCGGTCGGGCCGACCACACCCGCAGCGCGCGCCGCCGCGGTGAAGCTCGACACGAGGTCGATCTTCGGACGTGAGACCGTCGCACCGCCGAGGGCGGATCGGAGGAACGCCACGTGCGCGCGCTCGTCGTTCGCGATCTCGGTGGCGATGCCGCGGATGGCCGCGGTCTTGAACGGCACCTTCTTGCCACCGATCACCGGCCCCTGCGGGTCGATGCCGGTGATCATGCTGTCGGCGAGGCCCGCGCCGAACACGGCACGCAGGTAGAACTCGGCCTCGAGGTACTCGAGGTTCAGGGCGAAGTTGAGGATGGCGGCGTCGGAGACGGCACCGTCCTCTTCCGGGGTGGCGGCGGCGCGGTCGGTGGTGAGCGCCGACGAGCCGAGCGCGGCGATGCCGGCTGAGGCGCCGGCGACGCCGGCGGCTGCGAAGAACCGTCGTCGGTCGAGCGCGTTCTCGGCGCTGCGATCGATGGCGTGGTGGATGAAACGCTTGTCGAACATCGTTGTCCTCATGTCGTGCTGGCAGCACGGGACCCCACCGACGCTGCAGGGAAACGGGTCGGTCGAGCCGCGATCGGCGGGATGGTCGATCGTGCGGCGAAGATACCCCCGAACAGGGGGGTGCCTCCACCGTTCCCGGTCATTCGGCGGAGTTCGGACAGGGCCACCGCACCGGGCGGCCGCGTCGGGCGGCCGCGTCGGGCCGCCGCGTCGGGCGGCCGCCGAGGCGGTGGGTGTTGGCTGGGCGCATGGCCAACGACCCCAACTGGAACCTCCCCGAGGTCCCCTCGTTCACCCTGACCAGCCCCGACTTCACCGACGGCGGCGAGCTGCCGACCTCGGCGCGCGGCACCGACGCGGGAGGCGAGGACCGCTCTCCCGCACTCGAGTGGTCCGGCGCTCCCGAGGGCACGAAGAGCTTCGTGCTCACCGTGTACGACCCCGACGCCCCGACCGGTTCGGGCTTCTGGCACTGGAGCCTGACCGACATCCCGGGCTCGGCGACCTCGCTGCCCGCCGGCGCCGGCACCGACGACGCCCTGCTGCCGGCCGAGGCACTCCGCCGCCGCAACGAGTTCGGCACCGACACGTTCCTCGGCGCCGCTCCGCCCGCGGGCCACGGCGTGCACCGCTACTTCTTCACGCTGAGCGCCCTCGACGTGCCGCTGCTCGAGGCGCCGGCCGACGCGACCCCCGCGGTCGTCGGGTTCGTGCTGCGCGAGCACCTGCTCGGTCGCGCGCAGCTCGTCGGCACGCAGGAGACCCCCGCCGCGTAGGACGACCCCGCAACGACGAACGGCCGTCGCCCCGGAAGGGACGACGGCCGTTCGTGTGCCAGGGGTGGATCAGACGGTGGCGTCCGTCGACTCCTCGCGGGCACCGCTGGAGTCGGTGTCCGACTCCTCGGCGACGACCGGCGCGAGCGACAGCTTGCCGCGGTCGTCCACCTTGGTGACCTCGACCAGGACCTTCTGGCCGACGCCCAGGACGTCCTCGACGTTCTCCACACGCTTGCCACCGGCGAGCTTGCGCACCTCGGAGACGTGGAGCAGACCGTCACGGCCCGGGAGCAGCGACACGAAGGCGCCGAACGTGGCGATCTTCACGACGGTGCCGAGGAACTGGTCCCCGATCTCCGGGTTGGTCGGGTTCGCGATCGCGTTGACCGACGCACGAGCGGCCTCGGCCGACGGTCCGTCGACGGCACCGATGTAGACGGTGCCGTTGTCCTCGATCGAGATGTCGGCACCGGTCTCGTCCTGGATGCCGTTGATCGTCTTGCCCTTCGGGCCGATCAGCTCGCCGATCTTGTCGACGGGGATCTGCACCGAGATGACGCGAGGAGCGGTGTCCGCCATCTCGTCGGGGGCGTCGATCGCCTCGTTCAGCACACCGAGGATGGCCGAGCGGGCCTCCTTGGCCTGCTTCAGCGCCGCGTCGAGCACCGTCGACGGGATGCCGTCGAGCTTGGTGTCGAGCTGGATCGCGGTGACGAACTCCGAGGTACCGGCGACCTTGAAGTCCATGTCGCCGAGGGCGTCCTCGGCACCGAGGATGTCGGTCAGTGCCGCGTAGCGGGTCTGACCGTCGACGGTGTCGGACACCAGGCCCATCGCGATGCCGGCGACCGGGGCCTTGAGGGGCACACCGGCGTTGAGCAGCGAGAGGGTCGAGGCGCAGACGGAACCCATCGAGGTCGAGCCGTTGGAGCTGAGCGCCTCGGAGACCTGACGGATGGCGTACGGGAACTCTTCACGCGTCGGCAGCACCGGCACGAGGGCGCGCTCGGCGAGGAAGCCGTGCCCGATCTCGCGACGCTTCGGCGAACCCACACGGCCGGTCTCACCGGTCGAGTAGGGCGGGAAGTTGTAGTGGTGCAGGTAGCGCTTCTTCGTGACGGGCGACAGCGAGTCGATCTGCTGCTCCATCTTGAGCATGTTCAGCGTGGTGACGCCGAGGATCTGCGTCTCGCCGCGCTGGAAGATCGCCGAACCGTGGACGCGCGGGATCACGGCGACCTCGGCGTCGAGCGGACGGATGTCGGCCAGACCTCGGCCGTCCATGCGGACCTGCTCGGTCAGGATGCGGCCGCGGACGACCTTCTTCGTGACCGACTTGTACGCGGCGCTGACCTGCGAGTTGGCGACGTCGGGCAGTTCGCCCGCCGACACCTTCGCCGCGATGGCCTCCTTGACGCGCGACTTGAGTGCGTCGTCGGCGTCCTGGCGCTCGGTCTTGGCGGCGATCTTGTAGACGTCACCGAGCTCGGAGAGCGCGATGGCCTCGACGGCCGAGTAGACCTCGGGCGCGTACGGCGGGAAGACCGGGTAGTCCTGGATCTCCTTGGCGGACTGCGCGGCGAGCTTCGCCTGGGCGTCGACGAGGGACTTGAGGAACGGCTTGGCCGCCTCGAGACCCTGCGCGACGACGGCCTCGTCGGGCTTGGTGGCGCCGCCCTGGATGAGCTCCCAGCTGTGCTCGGTGGCCTCGGCTTCGACCATCATGATGGCGACGTCCTCGTTGCCCGCCTCGTCGGTGACGACACGGCCGGCGACCGTGAGGTCGAAGACGGCGTCGGCGAGCTGCGATGCCTTCGGGAACGCGACCCACTGTTCGCCGATCAGCGCGAGGCGCACACCGGCGATCGGGCCGGAGAACGGCAGACCGGAGATCTGCGTCGACGCGGACGCGGCGTTGATGGCCAGCGCGTCGTAGAACTCGTCCGGAGCGATGCTCAGGACGGTGATGACGATCTGGACCTCGTTGCGCAGGCCGTCGACGAACGACGGGCGCAGCGGCCGGTCGATGAGTCGGCAGACCAGGATGGCCTCGGTCGACGGGCGGCCTTCGCGGCGGAAGAACGAACCGGGGATCTTGCCGGCGGCGTAGGAGCGCTCCTCGACGTCGACGGTCAGCGGGAAGAAGTCGAATCCTTCACGCGGGTGCTTGCCGGCGCTGGTGGCCGAGAGGAGCATCGTTTCCTCGTCGAGGTACGCGGCGACCGCGCCCTGCGCCTGCTGTGCGAGCCGACCGGTCTCGAACCGGACGGTGCGCTTGCCGTACTTGCCGTTGTCGATGACGGCTTCGGCGAACTTGATCTCGGGACCCTCCAAAAGGGTGCCTCCTTGATGTGTGTTCGGCAGGCCGTGGCGACGGCACTCGATGGTGCGTGCGCGCCGATCGTTCCGGACGCATGTCTGGCCAGCAGTAGAAGCACTCGGGAAACCGTTCCGGCCCGCGAGCCACCACCGATGACCAGCTCCGTGCCCGGCCTGCGCAGTGTTGTGTCGAACATCCGGGGAAACGGTCCTCGGACACGATGGACTTTACCAGTCCACAGGGAATCGGCGGCGCGGCTCGCTGACGGCCGGGCGAGCCTCGGTAACCTGCTGCCATGCGTCTCACCCCCTCGCGGGGCGTGCTCGTCGCGGCCGCCGTGGTCGTCGGCGCGCTCGTCGCCCCGGTCCTCACCGCTGTCCCGGCGTCCGCGACGGAGTACCCGACCTGGCAGGACGTGCAGCGGGCCAAGGGGAACGAGACCGCCAAGCGCGCCGAGGTCACCAAGGTGCAGGCCGCGCTGCAGTCGGCGCAGGACGAGGCGGCGGCGAAGTCGCAGGCCGCGCTGACGGCCTCGTCGAAGGCGGACGCGGCCGAGGCGGAGCTGGCGGAGGCCACCCAGGCCGCCACGAGCCTCCAGGCCCAGGCGCACCGCGCGTCCGAGACGGCCGAGCGCGCGCAGACACGCGCCGGGCAGCTGGCGGCGAACCTGTACCGCGACGGCAGCACGAACCAGATGACCACCCGGATCGCGACCGCGGGGAACCCCGACCAGCTGCTCTACCAGCTGGGCGCGCTCGACCAGCTGTCGTCCACGTGGTCCGGCGTGATGGACGAGGCGTCCGTCGCGGCCGGAACGGCATCGTCACTGCACGAACAGGCCGAACGCGCCGAGACCGAACGCGCGACGCGTGCGCAGGCGGCCGAGGAACGGTCCGCGGCGGCGAAGTCCGCCGAGGCCGTGGCGAACGCCGCGGTCGAGTCGACCGAGCAGCACAGCGACGAGCTGTACGCGCAGCTCGCGTCGCTCCGGGACACCACCGCGAAGCAGGCCGCCGGGTACGAGCTCGGGCAGAAGGTGGCGGCGCAGAAGGCCGAACAGCAGCGCAAGCGTGCGGCGGCCGCCGCGGCACAGGCGGCGGCAGCAGCCTCGGCGAGCGCCGACACCGGCAGCGGCGGGAGCACCAACGCCGGCGGCGGTACGGGCACGAGCTACCCGAGCACCGGCGGTGTCGTCGTGGACCCCGCGGCCGCGCAGGCCTACGCGCGGAGCGCCCTGGGCTCGTACGGTTGGGGCGACGACCAGTTCTCCTGCCTGGTGTCGCTGTGGACGCAGGAGTCCGGCTGGCGGGCGAACGCGCTGAACGCCTCGAGCAGTGCCTACGGCATCCCGCAGTCCCTGCCCGCTGACAAGATGTCGGCGGCCGGGGCGGACTGGCGGACGAACGCGAACACGCAGATCAACTGGGGACTCGCCTACATCAAGAGCGCCTACGGGTCGCCGTGCGGTGCGTGGGGCCACGAGATGAGCGTCAACCCGCACTGGTACTGAGCACGACCGCTCACTGTTCCACCAGCCGCAACGCCTGCAGCGGGCACATCGCCACCGCGTCCGCAGCGGCGGCGCGTTCGTCCGGCCGCACCGGCACGTCGCGGGTGCCGCCGCCGTCCCGTGCGATCGGGTAGCCCCACTCGTCGCGCGCCAGCCGCTCGGCGAACAGTTCGGTGCACAGGCCGCGTCCCCGGCAGCGGGTCCAGTCGACGTGCAGCACGACGGGACCTGCGGCGGCGGTCATCGGAGTCCCCCGACCGAGCCGGACCCCGCCGAGCCGGACCCGGCCGCACCGGGCCCGACCAGGCACGCGCCCCGCAGGTGCGCCTGCACGTCGTCGTGGAACACGTCGAGGGCGCTCCGCACCATCCGCGCGACGCCGTCCGGGTGATGGCAGGCCCCGCGTCCGTCGACCAGGGCAGCGATCCGCCGGACCTCGCCGGCCAGGTCGCCCGCCCGACGCCCGGAGGCCAGGTCGGCGACCACGTCGGCGATCCGCGGCAACCCGTTCACGCACGGCCCGCAGCGGCCGGCGGACGCCCCGGCGAGCGCCGCGGCGAGGCCTGCGGTGACCCCGACCGGACAGGTCCGGTCGTCGAGCACGGCCAGCACGCCCGCCCCGGGCGCCGCACCCCACGGTGCGAGCCCGTCGACGTCGAAGGGCGCGTCGAGCGCTGCGGCCGGCACCCAGGTGCCGCCCCACCCGCCGAGCAGGACGGCTCGCGTCCGTCGCGGGTCGGCCGCCGACAGCCGGGAGGCCCCCAGCAGCTGCCCGAGCGGCGCACCCCCGGCGGTCTCCAGCACCACGGCACCGGCCGGGTCGGTCACGTCGCTGACCGTCACGAGACGGGTGCCGGGAGCACTCGCGCTGCCGACGCTCCGCGCCCACGCCGCCCCGTACCGTGCGACGAGGGCCGCCTGCGCGAGGGTCTCGACGTTCGACACGAGGGTCGGGCGACCGCTCGGGCCACGGTCGGCGAGCCGCACGACGCGGTCCTCCGGCAGGCCTCGTCCTCCGGCGACGGCCGAGGCGAGTGCCGTGGCCTGCCCGGCGACGAAGCTGGTGTGGGGCAGAGCTCGGACCTCGATGGCGACCGGGTCGGTGCCGGTGCCGCGCCGGCCGTCGGTGCGTTCGGCGAGTGCCTGCCGGACCCGGTCGGCGAGCCGCGCGCTCGTGGCGACCACGGCCTCGGTCGCACCGATCGCGAGCGCCGCGACGACGATGCCGTCGAGCACCAGGTGGGGTGCGCGTTCGAGCAGGACGGCGTCCTTGCGGCTGGCGGGTTCCCCCTCGGCGCCGTTGGCGATGACGATGGGGGCACCGCGGCTGCCGCGCCGGGTCCGGCCCGCCACGGCGTCGAGCTTGCGGGCGAGCGGGAACCCGGCTCCGCCGCGGCCGTCGACCCCGGCGAGACCGATCTCGTTGATGATCCCGGGTCCCACGTGCGGCAGCGGCCCGTGCGTGCGGAGGTGGGCGTCGAGCCCTGGGCCGGGGGCGGCGAGGAGTCGCTGCGTGCCGGTCGGTGGTGGCATGGTGAGCGGGTGGGCCAGGGTCATCGGAGGGCCTCCTTCGGGGTCGGACGGAACGCGGTGACGCCGGCCGTGCAGCGCCAGGCCACGGCGCCGAGGACGGCGGCGGCGCAGACCCCGGCGACCACCAGGAACCAGGCGGACGTGCCGTCGGTCCCGGTGCCGATCGCGTGCGCCATCGCGATCGGCCACATGGCGTAGGCGGCCCAGTGCACGGCGCGGAACACCCGCGGACCGATCACCCGGCGGAGCATCCCCGTGACGACGAGCACCACGAGCAGGTCCACCGCCAGGGTGCCGAGCCCGAGCCAGAACCAGCGGTACGCGCCGATGAACGGCACGACGGCGTCCAGCAGGCGCAGTTCGGCCTCGGTGTCGAGCAGCAGCGTCACCACGTGCACGGCCACGAACACGGTGGACGCGAGGGCGACGTCCCGGTGCACGAGCTGCACGCCGAACCGCGGCAGGCCGGGGAACGGTCGGCCGCCGCGGGTCACGATGCCGAGCAGGACCGTCAGGGTCAGGAGCACGACGGCGGCGACGCCCGTGCCGCGGCCGATCACCCAGAGCGCGGTGTCCATCAGGCGGCGTCCGCCCCGTCGACGGTGACGGAACCGTCGGCAGCCTGGTCCTCCGGCCAGCCGCCGAGCCGCAGCACCGAGCCGTCGGCCGCGACGAGCCGGGCCGCACGGCCGCTCTGCCGGAGCCACTCCACGGCGCCGTGCCCCCGGACGACGGCGGCGGTGGTCATCGTGTTGGCGGTGGTGCACGAGGGGGCGACGACCGTCACCGACCGCCACACCGGGTCGGCGGGCAGGCCCCACCGGGGATCGAGGATGTGGTGCCGCGCGGTCCCGTCCTGCTCCCAGCGGCGCTTCTGCGTGCTCGAGGTCGCGACGGACCACCCGGAGGCGATGCGGACGTGGTCGACGGGGTCGTCCGCCAGGTCCTGCACGCGCACCTGCCAGCCGCCGGAGGGGTCCGGGCCGGCCGTGGCGACGTCCCCGCCGAGCGAGACGAGGGCGCCGATGCCGAGCCGCGCGGTGATGCTCGCGGCCGCCATGTCCGCGGCGGCGGCCTTCGCCGTGGCACCGAGGTCGAGCGTGACGCCCTCGGGGACCCGCAGGAACGTGCCGGACAGCAGGATCCGCTGCCACGCCGGGCGGTCGTCGAGCGATCGGGCCACGGCGTCGGGTGACGGGACCGGAGGCGCGTCGGCGAACGCGGCGTCGTACCCGAGGGACACCATCCGTCGGCCGAGCGTCGGGTCGACGTCCCCGTCGGACAGCCGTGCGGCGTCGACGGCCTGGTGCACGAGCGTCGCCAGCAACGGCGAGACCTCGGTGCCGCGCACCAGGTCGTCGGCGCGGGACAGGAGCTCGGAGTCGTCGCGGAACCGGCTGCACGCGGCGTCCACGGCGGCCGTGACCTCGCGGACGCAGGACTCGGCGGCGGCGAGGTGGCGGCGGTCGCGGTGGTCGAGGACGACCCGGGCGGTGGTGGTCCAGAGGTCCCACTCGGCGGCGGCGCGCACGGTCACGATCCCGTCGTCGTCGTGTCGGACGACCCACCGGTGGTGCCCTGCGAGACGCCGGTGTCATTGCTGCTCGTGCCGCTGTCGGTCGACGAGTCGGTCGACGAGCCGTTCGACGAGCCGTTCGACGAGTCGGTCGACGAGCCGTTCGACGACGACGAGGAGGACGAGGACCCGGAGTCGGTGGTGGCGTCGCTCGACGTCCCGGTACCCGAACCGGAGTCCGTCGTGGTGCTCGTGCTCGTGGACGTGTCGGTCGTCGTCGTGCTGGCCTGCTCGTGCCCGAACCACAGCCCGGCACCCGTGACCGTTGCGACCGCGAGTCCGCCCAGGCTCACGAGCGCACTCGTGACCCGCGCGGATCGCTTGCCGTTGCCTCTGGTGTCCATCGGTCCTCCTCGTCGTCATGACGAGGTTCCCGAGCCCACCGATGAGCGAGCCGCCAGCCGGCCGCACTCCGACCCCACGAACCCTGTGGTCCGCCTAAGAGCGCGCCACGGGGTCAGCGGTCCGGGTCAGTGACCGAGGCCACCGAGCAGGCTCGCGAAGTCAACGGACGTGGGGAGCGCGTCGGCTTCCTGCGGGGCCCGCCGGGAGGCCCGGATCGCCCAGGCCAGGTCCGCTCCGGCCCGGCGGATGCGTCCGTCCAGGGCCGCGGCGTCGCCGTCGCTCCCCCAGTCGTCGGTCGCGGCGAACACGCCGGTCGGCACCACCGCTGCACGGAGGTAGGCGAACACCGGACGCAGGGCGTGGTCGATGGCGAGCGAGTGCCGCGAGGTCCCGCCCGTGGCGCCGAGCAGGACGGGCAGGTCGGCGAGCGCGTCCTTGTCGAGGACGTCGAGGAACGACTTCGCGAGACCGCTGACGCCGGCCGTGAAGATCGGCGTGACGAAGGCGACGGCGTCGGCCTCGACCACCGCGGCCGTGGCGGCGGACAGCGCGGGCGCCGCGAAGCCGGTGAGCATCGCGTCGGTGATCTCGTGCGCGAGCGGCCGGAGCTCGACGTGCAGGACGTGCGCGGGCGTGCCCTCGGCGACGAGCGCGGCGACGGCGGCCTCGCCCAGGCGGTCGGCGAGCAGGCGGGTGGAGCTGGGCTCGGAGAGTCCGGCGGAGACGACGGCGATGGTGGTCATGGTGGTTCCCGACTTTCGATGCGTTTGCATGAACATCGTACCGAACCGCACGCCGCGCGCAACCATTCCCGGGAACGGAGAACGCCCCGGTCCTCGCGAGGAGGACCGGGGCGTTCAGTCAAGCCGTGAGGCGTCGACTAGCGGCGCAGGCCGAGGCGCTCGATGAGCGCACGGTAGCGGGCGATGTCGACGTCGGAGAGGTAACCGAGGAGACGGCGACGCTGACCGACCATGAGCAGCAGACCACGACGCGAGTGGTGGTCGTGCTTGTGCTCCTTGAGGTGCTCGTTCAGGTCGTTGATACGACGCGTCAGAACGGCGACCTGGACCTCGGGGGAACCGGTGTCGCCCGGGTGGGTCGCGTACTCTTCGATGATCTCCTGCTTGACCTTCGCGTCAAGTGCCATGCGTAGATCCCCTTTCAGTCCGTTGCGCGGTGCCCGTGCCTGATGCACGAGCGCTCTTTGTCCGCGGCCGTTCGACGGCAACCGCGCAAGACTACCAGAGTCCTAGGCGGTCCTGGCGCGCAGGCGACGACGCCGGGGCGCCGGCAGCAGACTGCGGACGAGTCCGACGAGCGTCGCGCCGAGCAGTCCGCCGAGGCCGTTCGACAGCACGTCGCGGGGGTCGGCGACCCGGTAGGGCAGGTAGGTGGCCTGCGCGAACTCGATGCCGGTCGACAGGGCGACCGCGACCAGGGCCCCGAGGATCCACCAGCGCCGCGGCAGCCAGAGTGCGGCGAGCATGCCGACCGGCACGAACATCGCGATGTTGGCCAGGAACTCGGTGCGCTCGTACGTGAACCAGGTGCCGTGCGGCAGCTGCTGCACCCAGGCGATCGCGTGCAGCACGAACGAGTTCTGTGCCGAGGTGAAGACCTGCGGGGTCAGCGTCATCCGCCAGATCACCCAGGCGTACGCCGCGGTCACGGCGAGGAGGAGGAGTCGACGGAACATCCCGGTATTCTGCAACACCGTCCTGCGGGGTCGCTGGAGCGCTCCTGGCAGAAGCCGTCGGCCGACCTGAACGAACACCCCGGTGTCCTGGTCAGGACTCCCCCGCACCTGTCAGCATGGGTGCGAACAAGGAGGACCGCCGGATGCCGGAGCACCAGGGGAAGCGTGCGTCCGCGCGACGTCAGTGGCTGTGGATCGCGGCCGCGGTCGTCGGTGTCGCGGCGGTCGTGACGGCGCTCGTGGTCGTCGTGCCGCACGGCGGCGGCCCGGATGCCGACCCGCCGAAGAGCGGACGGGACGTCGTGACGCGGAAGACCGCGGAGCAGGCGTTCCCCGGCGGCCTCGCGCACCAGCCGTCGGACGTGAACCAGCCGGGCATCCGCGAGCGCCAGGCCCGCGCCGCCGGACACGACGACACCGCGGCGCAGATCGCCCGTATCGCCGACCAGCCGATCGCGACCTGGCTCACGAACACCTCGCGGTCCGAGACGCGCACGACGATCCGCACCGTCGTCCGGAACGCCGAGCAGCAGCGGGCCACCCCGGTGTTCGTGCTGTACACCGTGCCGGACCGCGACTGCGGCAGCTACTCGAAGGGCGGCACCACCGACGACGCGTACCTGCCGTGGGTCCGCTCCGCCGTCCGCGCGATGGCCGGCTCGAAGGCCGTCGTGCTCGTCGAACCGGACGCGATCGCACAGATCCAGAACTGCGAGCGCCTCCGCGACTCCCGACTCCCCCTGCTCCGCAAGGCCGTGGACGCCCTGACCGGGCACGGACTGACGGTGTACCTCGACGGCGGCAACGAGAACCGTGTCCCGACCGCGACGATGGCCGACTGGCTGCGTCAGGCGGGTGTCGACGAGGTGCAGGGCTTCTTCACGAACGTGTCGAACTTCTACCGCGTCGACCAGGAACGCGCCTACGCCGACGAACTCGCCGACGCGATCGGTGGGGATCCGCACTTCGTCATCGACGTCTCCCGGAACGGTCAGGGCTGGCGCGGGACGTGGTGCAACCCCGAGGGTGCGGGTCTCGGCCAGGCACCGCACGTCACCGGCGGATCGAGCCGGCTCGACGCCCTGCTCTGGGTCAAGACGCCGGGGCTCAGCGACGGCACGTGCAACGGTGGACCGGCCGCCGGGCAGTGGTGGGAGTCCTACGCGCTCGGCCTGGTCGAGAACCGCAAGCGCGACTGAGCCGGTGCCGGGGTGTCGGTGCCCGGTGGTTGCATGAGCGCATGACCCCGACCGACAGCCGGCGCTCCGTCGTCCCGCCCTACCTGCTCCACGCCGTGGCCCAGGCGGCAGAGTTCCCCCGCGCGGCGTCGGCCGCGCGCACCGCACTGGCGTCCCTCGAGCTCGTGCAGAGCCCGAAGCACCAGCACCTGGTCGCCCCTCGCCGTGTCAGCGGCACGGTCGACCGGTCGCCCCAGCGCACGATCGCCGACGCCCGCGGCGCGACGACCCTGCCCGGCACGATCGTCCGGAGCGAAGGCGACCCCGACACCGGTGACGCGGCCGTCGACGAGGCGTACGCGGGCCTCGGCGCGACCCATGCCTTCTGGCTCGACGTCTTCGGCCGGGTGTCGATCGACGGTGCCGGACTCCCCCTCGACGCCACGGTCCACTTCGGGCAGGACTACGACAACGCCTACTGGGACGGCAGCCGGATGGTGTTCGGCGACGGCGACGACGAGGTCTTCCGGCGCTTCACCATCGCGCTCGACGTCATCGGGCACGAGCTGGCGCACGGCGTCACGCAGTACACCGCCGACCTGACCTACCAGGGGCAGTCCGGGGCGCTCAACGAGTCGATCAGCGACGTGTTCGGCTCCCTCGTCGCCCAGTACGCGGCCGGGCAGACCGCCGAGCAGGCGAGCTGGCTCATCGGCGAGGGGCTCTTCACCGATGCCGTGCACGGCGACGCTCTGCGCTCGATGCGGTCCCCGGGTACCGCCTACGACGACCCGGTGCTCGGCAAGGACCCGCAGCCCGCGACGATGGCCGACTTCGTCGTGACGACCGACGACGCCGGTGGGGTGCACACGAACTCCGGCATCCCGAACCACGCGTTCTTCCTGGCGGCGACCGCGATCGGCGGGTACGCCTGGCAGGGCGCCGGTGCCGTGTGGTGGGACGCCCTGACCTCGGACGCCGTCACCGCCTCGATCGACTTCGCCGGGTTCGCCGCCGTGACGATCGACGCCGCTGGGTCCCGGTTCGGCGCCGGTTCCGCGGAGCACACCGCGGTGCAGGATGCCTGGCGCACGGTGGGCGTCCTCGACTGAGACGATCGAGCGCCACGCACCGGCGTACGGTCGGGAGCATGCGCATCGAGGTCCGTCGTTCCGGGGGCTTCGCCGGTACCACGCGGCACTGGCGGGTCGACACCGCCACGAGCGCCGACCCCGCGGCGTGGTCCGAGGTCGTCGACGCGCTCCCCCGGACCCCCGCGACGGCGACGGCCGGGCCGCCGGTCCCCGACGACTTCACGTGGACGATCACCGTCGAGCGCACGACCGTGACGATCCCGGGCCGCCGTCTCGACGGCGCGTGGGCCGACCTCGTCGCGCGCGTCCGCTCTGCAGGCGACCAGTCCTGAGACGGCAGGCCCGTGCCGGAGCCACCACGGGCCTCCCGTCCGCCCCGCGCCGGCCGGACCGCCGCGGATCGTGAGCACGAATGGTCGCCTCCGCGCGGCGAACTCGACCATTTCTGCTCACGAAGTGGCCGCGCGCGATGCGCGAACGCGACCCCTCAGTCGACGTCGATGACCGTCAGGCGCCGCGTCGGACGGGTCATCGCGACGTAGACCGCGGCCGCCGGGCGCGCAGCGTCGGCACCGACCCGGTCGGGGTCGACGAGCAGCACGCCGTCGAACTCGAGGCCCTTGGCGTCCGCGCCCGTCAGCACCGTGAGCGACCCGGCGTGCGGCGAGGCGAGCCCGCGCACGTCGGCCTCGGTGCGCGTGAGCCGCTGCCGGACGGCGTCGACCTCGGACTCCGGGACGATCACGCCGATGGTGCCGGCACCGATCCGCGACCGTTCGGCGTCGGCGACCGACACGACCGTGTCGAGCAGGTCGGCGCGGGCGACGCGGACGCGCTCGACGGGGTCGCCGTCGCGCACGGCCTCGTTGCGGGTGACGGTCAGGCCGGCACCGTCGGCGAAGACGCCGGCGGCCTCGACGATCGACCGCGGGGTGCGGTAGTTCACGGTGAGCTGCTCGATGCGGTGGTCGAGCGGCACGAGCGGTGCCCGGCCACGGCGTCGGCGGGCGAGCGCGCCGAGCACGTCGTCCCAGGTGCGCGCGGCCCCGGGCGAGGAGCCCTGCGCCATGTCGCCGACGATCGTGAAGGAGCGCAGCGGGTTGCGGCGGGCGAGCACGCGCCACTGCATCGGTGAGAGCTCCTGCGCCTCGTCGACCACGATGTGCCCGTAGGTCCACTCGCGGTCGTCGGCGGCACGCTCCGCGGTCGAGCGGGGGTCGCCGCCCTCGGCGAACGAGCCGGCGACCTGTTCGGCGGTGACGATGCCCTCGACGCCCATGTTCTCGATCGCCTGCCGCGCGTTCTCGATGTCACGGTTCCGGCTGGCCTTCGCCGCGCGCTTGGCGGCGCCGCCGGTCGGGTCGAACGGGCCGAGCAGTTCGGCGGCCTCGTCGAGCAGGGGGACGTCCTCGACCGTCCAGGCAGCACCGCGTGCGCGCTGCAGCAGGGCACGGCGCTCCGGGGTCCAGTCCGGGGTCAGCGAGGCGAGCCACTTCGGACGGGCGTACAGGTCCTCGAGGAACTTCTCCGGCGGCAGCGGCAGCCACGCGGTGTTGAGCAGCACCCGGGCGTCGTAGGAGCTCCGGATGTCCTCGCGCAGGACCTTCTCGTCGGCCTCGTCCACCGTCGTGCCGCGCTCGCGCAGCTGTTCGGCGAGCAGCCGGGTCATCGCGTCGAGCGCGAGCTTGTTGAACGTCACGCGCGCGGCGTTGTGGGGCTTGCCGCGGTCCTGGGCGCGCTTCATCGCGTCGGCCACGAGCTGCGGCGTCACGACGAGCCGCTCACCCTCGACGTCGAGCGTCACCGACTCGGTCGGCACCACCTGGCGGGAGCGCACGGCGCGGCGCAGGAGTGCGGCCGTCTGCGCGGAGCCCTTCACGGCGGCGACGTCGCGGGGGTCGTGCGTCGTCGCGTGCACCCCCGGGTAGAGCGAACCGAGCGAGGCCATCACGACGCCGGTCTCACCGAGCGACGGCAGGACCTGCTCGATGTAGGTCAGGAACGCCGGCGACGGGCCGACCATCAGGACGCCGGAGCCCCGCAGCCGCTCGCGGTACGAGTACAGCAGGTACGCGGCACGGTGCAGCGCCACGGCGGTCTTGCCGGTACCGGGGCCGCCCTGCACGATCAGCACGCCCTCGAGCGGGGAACGGATGATGCGGTCCTGCTCGCCCTGGATGGTGGCGACGATGTCGGTCATCCGGCCGGTGCGCTCGGCGGTCACCGCGGCCAGCAGCGCCCCCTCGCCCTGCAGGTGGGTGCGCTCGTCGTCGTAGAGCGAGGCGTCGAACACCTCGTCCTCGACGCCGACCACCCGACGGCCCTCGAGCGACAGGTGGCGACGCGAGCGCATGCCCATCGGGTGCGCCGCGGTGGCCTGGTAGAACGCGCTGGCACCGGGCACACGCCAGTCGAGCAGGAGTGGGCGGTGGTCGGCGTCACGCAGGCCCACGCGGCCGATGTAGCGGAAGGCCTCCTCGGAGCTGTCGGGCTCGGAGACCTCGAGCCGGCCGAAGACCAGACGGTCCCCCACGCGCTCGAGCGTCGCCACGGTGTCTTCGTAGAGTCGGGCGTACGCGTCGCGCTCGCTGCGGCTCTGGTGGTTCCCGCCGACCGCCTGACGACGGGTCTCGGCGAGACGCTGCTCGGCCTCGGCGGTCAGCTCGTCGAGACGGCGGAAGAGGCCGTCCACGTAGCCGCGCTCGCGGTCGATCTCGGTCGGTTCGGACACACGCAACCCTTCGGGAAGAGGGGAATCCAGTGTACTGCCCGCTGGAGGCCCGCAGTTCCCGAAGGATCGTCGGTCACATCTCTTCGTGCGTGTCCGGGTCTGCGTCCCAGAGCCGGCCGCGCTCGAGGCCGGAGATGGCCTGCACCTCGGCATCGGTCAGCTCGAAGCCGAACACGTCGAGGTTCTCGCGCTGCCGGGTGGCGTCGGCCGACTTCGGCACCGGCACGGCACCGAGCTGGACGTGCCACCGCAGCACGACCTGGCCGGGAGTCACGCCGTGGGCCGCTGCGGCGTCGGTGATCGGCTGCTCGGTGAGGAGCTCCGACCGCACGGCGAGCGGGCTCCAGCTCTCGGTCACGATGCCGAGCTCCTGGTGCACCTTCCGCAGTTCTGCCTGCGGGAAGTACGGGTGCAGCTCGACCTGGTTCACGGCCGGGGCGACACCGGTCGCGTCGATGATGCGGCGCAGGTGCTCCGGAGTGAAGTTCGAGACACCGATCGAGCGGACCTTGCCGCTGTCGCGCAGGTCGACGAACGCCTTCCACGTGTCGACGAACTTGTCCACCGACGGGTTCGGCCAGTGGATCAGGTACAGGTCGACGTGGTCGAGCCCGAGGTTGCCCAGGGTCTCGTCGATCGAGCGGTGCGCCTCGTCGTAGCCGTGGTGGCGGCCGGGGAGCTTCGACGTGACGACGAGGTCCTCACGCGCGACGTCGGACTCGCGGACGGCACGGCCGACGGCGTCTTCGTTGCCGTAGTTCAGTGCGGTGTCGAGCAGCCGGTAGCCGCTCGCGATGGCGGTGCCGACCGCGGCCGCACCCTCGTCGCCGTTCAGGCCGTAGGTGCCGAGGCCGAGCTCCGGGAACCGGTGGCCGTCGTTCAGCTCGATGGTCGGGGCACCGACCTGCATCAGCGCACCCCGAGCAGGTCGATCACGAAGATCAGGGTCTTGCCGGACAGGAAGTGGCCACCACCGGCGGGTCCGTAGGCGAGCTCCGGCGGGACGACGAGCTTGCGGCGACCGCCGACCTTCATGCCGGGGATGCCCTCCTGCCAGCCGCGCACGAGCGCTGCGAGCGGGAAGTCGATGGGCTCACCGCGGTTCCACGAGCTGTCGAACTCCTCGCCGGTCTCGTACTCGACGCCGGCGTAGTGCACCTTGACGGTCGAGCCGGCGGACGCTTCCTCGCCGGAACCCTCGACGATGTCGGTGATGACGAGATCGGTGGGGGCCGGGCCCTCGGGCGCGTCGAACTCGGGCTTGCTGTTGAGGTCAGTCATGCGATCCAGTCAACCAGAGCGCGGCAACGGCAGACGCAACGGCCACCCAGGCCGCAGAATGGTTCCACCGTGACACGACCCACTCCCGCACCGCCGCGCCGCCGCCTGCTCGCCGACCTCACCCCGCTCCGCCGATCCCCCGCCTTCGCCCGGCTCTGGGCGGGCACCGCGATCGCCGGGATCGGCACGCAGATGACCACGGTGGCGGTCGGGCTCGAGGTGTACGAGATCACGCACTCCACCTTCGCGGTGGCGCTCGTGGGGGTCATCGCCCTGCTGCCGATGGTGGTCGCCGGCCTGTACGGCGGCATGCTCGCCGACGCCTTCGACCGCCGCACCGTCGCACTCGTGTCGTCGATCATCGCCTGGGTCGCGGTCGCCCTCATCGCCACCCACTCGTGGCTCGGACTGCACAGCGTCGCACTGCTCTACGTCCTGGCGACCGTGAACGCCGTCGCGGCGACCGTGAGCAACGCCTCGCGCTCGGCGATCGTCCCGCGACTCGTCGGCACCGACCTGCTGCCCGCGGCGAGCGCCCTGGGCGGGATCGCCTCCGGGTTCCAGGTCACCGTCGGACCGGCTGTCGCCGGCGTCCTGATCGCGAGCGTCGGGTTCGCGCCGACCTACACGATCGACGTCGTCCTGTTCACCTTCGCGTTCCTCGGGGTGTTCACGCTGCCGCGGATGGCGGCCGACCACGGTGCTCTCCGTCCGGGGCTGAGCTCCCTGGTCGAGGGCGCGCGGTTTCTGCGGAGGTCGCGCAACATCACCATGACGTTCGTGCTCGACATCGTCGCGATGACGTTCGGCCAGCCCCGCGTCCTGTTCCCCGCGATCGGGGCGCTCGTGATCGGCGGCGGATCGATCACCGTCGGCACCCTCACGGCCGCCTACGCGATCGGCGCGCTGCTGTCGAGTGTCTTCTCCGGTCCGCTCGGGCACGTGCGCCGCCAGGGCGAGGCGGTCGGCTGGGCCATCACCGCGTACGGCGGCGCGATCGCGGCGTTCGGCGTCGTCATCGCGCTCGCGCACGTGCTCGGCGGACGCTCGGGCGAGTCGTTCTCGGTCGGGATCCTGCCCGCGCTCGGGTTGGCGGCGCTGTTCCTGGCGGCGGCCGGCGGTGCGGACAACGTCAGCTCGGTGTTCCGGAACACGATCCTGCAGGCGGCGTCGCCGGACGGCATGCGCGGGCGGCTGCAGGGCATCTTCATCGTCGTGGTCACCGGCGGTCCGCGGCTCGGTGACCTGTACGCCGGCCTGGTCGTCGCGGCCGGCATCGCGTACCCGCCGATCATCGGCGGCGTGCTCATCATGGCGCTCGTCGCGCTGCTCCTCCGCCTCGTCCCCTCCTTCCGCCGCTACGACGCCCTGCACCCCCACGCCAACTGAACGGCGAGCGGCCGCAGGCCCTCCCGCGAAAGCGACAGATCTGCGCGAACCTTCCGCGGGCGTCTGTCGCTTTCGCGAGACGGACGGCAGACCGTGGCGGGATCGTGTCGCTCTGACGGGGTCGACGCGACCACGGGCGGACGGGAGGCGCGGGGCGGCGCCGCCACGGGCCTCCCGTCCGCCCCGCGGCGCGACCACGGCACGGCACGGCGTGACGTCACGTGTCGGGTACCGTACAACGCATGCCGGACAGCGCATCGCGCGATCTCCAGCGGACGGGAGTCCGCGCCGTCGTCCGGCGCACCTACCACTCGGTCATCCGGCACCGCGTCGTCGACGCGGCCGCGTCGCTGACGTTCTTCGCGCTGCTGACCGTGTTCCCCACCGCGCTGACCGTGGTCTCCGCACTGTCGATCGTCGACCGCAAGGGCGACAGCCTGGCCGACATCATCGGTGTGCTCGGGTTCATCCTGCGCCCGGAGACGGCCGAGCACCTCGAGACCCCGCTGCGCCAGCTGCTGACCCTCGACAACCCGTGGCTCGGCTTCGCGACCGGCGTCGTGCTGACGCTGTGGTCGCTGTCCGGGTACGCGACGGCGTTCGGGCGGGCGATGAACACCTCGTACGAGGTCGAGGAGGGTCGGCGGATCTGGAAGTTCCGCAGCATGATGCTCCTCGTGACCCTGCTCGTGATGGCGGGCGGGGCGATCGCGATCGTGATCCTGCTCGGCACCCCGACGATCTCGGCGGCGATCGTCGCGTCGTTCGGCTGGGCGCCGTGGATCGACGACGTGTGGAACGTCGTGAAGTGGCCCGTGCTCGCTGCCGACCTCGTCGTGATGGTCGCGGTCCTGTACTACGCGACGCCCAACGTGAAGACGCCGCAGCTGCGGTGGGTGTCCGCCGGTGCCGCGTTCGCCATCGTCACCTGGGCGCTCGCGACCCTCGGCTTCGCCGTCTACGTCGAGACGATCGGCGGCGGCAACCGTGCGTACGGGTGGCTCGGCGGCGGGATCCTGCTGCTCGTCTACCTGTACATCTCGAACTTCGTGCTCGTGGTCGGCGGTGAGCTCGACTCCGAGGTGATCCGGATGCGGCAGCTCCTGGCCGGCATCGAGGCCGACGAGTCGATCCGGTTGCCGCTGCGCGACGTCACGCGCAACTTCACGCTCGCCCGCTGGCGGGACGCCGACATCGCCGCGGCGCGGAACGTCCGGACCACCGCGGCCCAGGTCGCCGCCGACGAGGACGCCGAGCCGACTCCGGCGCAGGAACACCTGCGCGACGTGGCCCAGCAGGTACGCGTCGGCGAGGCGCCGATGCCCTGAGGTGGTCGCGCTGGATGCGCTGGATGCGCTGGTCGCGCTGGTTGCTCGTCAGCGCTCGCGCGCCGCTCGGTCCAGCATCTCCTCGGTGACCACCGGGATCGCACCGGTCGCGAGCTCGATGCCGGACAGCCGCGCCGGGCTCAGCACGCGCTGCACCTGGTCCTCGTCCATCAGGCCGGCGGCCACGACGAGCGTCGAGATCGGCGTCGACGTGGTCAGCGCGGTGTGCGCGATCGACGCCGCAGCCGCGTAGCCGATGTACGGGGTCAGAGCAGTGACCACCCCGACGTTCGTGTCGACCTGCGCCGCGAGCTTCGCCTCGTTCGCCTCGATGCCCGTCACGCAGTGCTCGCGCAACGTCGCACAGCCCCGTGACATCCACTGCAGCGACTGCAGGATCGAGTGCGCGATGATCGGCTCGAACGCGTTGAGCTGGAGCTGACCGCCCTCGGCCGCCATCGTCACGGTGGTGTCGGCGCCGACCACGGCGAACGCGATCTGGTTCACGACCTCGGGGATCACCGGGTTCACCTTGCCCGGCATGATCGACGAGCCCGCCTGGCGCGCCGGCAGGGTGATCTCGCCGAGTCCCGCCTGCGGCCCGGACGCGAGCAGCCGCAGGTCGTTGCAGATCTTCGAGAGCTTCGCGGCACTGCGCTTCACCGTGCCGGACAGCGTCATGAAGGCGCCGGCGTCACTCGTCGCCTCGATCAGGTCCGGTGCCGTCACGACGTCGATGCCGCTGGCGTCCTGCAGCTGCCGGCGGACCTCGTCGCGGTAGAGCGGGTCCGCGGTGATCCCGGTGCCGATCGCCGTCGCGCCGAGGTTCATCTCGGCCAGCAGCGGCAGGACCTTGCGGAGCAGGTCGGCGTCCTCCTGGATCGTGTGCGAGAAGCCGGTGAACTCCTGCCCGAGGGTCATCGGCACGGCGTCCTGCAGCTGCGTGCGGCCGACCTTGAGCACGTCGGCGAAGGCGTTCCCGCGCTCGGCGAACGCCGCGGAGAGCTGCTCGAGCTGCTCGATGAGCCGCCGGGCGGAGAAGATCATCGCGATCTTGATGCTCGTCGGGTAGGTGTCGTTCGTCGACTGGCTGCGGTTCACGTGGTCGATCGGGTGCAGGTACCCGTAGTCGCCCCGCTCGCGGCCGAGGAGCTCGAGGGCCCGGTTCGCCAGGACCTCGTTCGTGTTCATGTTCGTGCTCGTACCGGCACCGCCCTGCACGATGTCGACGACGAACTGCTCACGCAGGGCGCCGTCCCGCACCTCCTGCGCAGCACGGTCGATGGCGTCGGCACGCTCGTCGTCGAGGACCCCGATCGCCCGGTTCGCCCGCGCAGCCGCCTGCTTGACGGTGGCGAGCGCCTCGATGAGGTCCGGGTACACCGAGATCGGCACCGAGGTGATCGGGAAGTTCTCCAAGGCCCGCAGGGTGTTGATGCCCCAGTAGGCGTCGATCGGGACCTCGCGCGACCCCAGCGAGTCGCTCTCGGTACGGGTCTGCGCCCCGGTGGGGGCCTGTGCTGCTTCGTTGCCGGTCACACGTCGAGGCTAGCCCAGTCCGTCCGGCCGGTCCGGGAGCGAGCTCGGGGTGTGCCGGGCGGGGGCGCGCACATGGTGAGCAGGAATGGTCGGGTCGCCGGAACGCACCCGACCATTTCTGCTCACGAAACGCGCGTCGCGACAGCGCCGCCCACTCCCAGCCGGACGGGAGGCACGGTGCCAGGCCGCCACGGGCCTCCCGTCCGGTGGACGCGAGCGATCGCGTGCCCGTGGATGGTGAGCAGGAATGGTCGAGTCGCCGGAACGCACCCGACCATTCCTGCTCACGAAGCGCGCGTCGCGCGCGCCCCGCGTCAGTGGAACTGGGGGACGATGAGGTAGATGCCGTACAGCACGACGGCGCCGCAGACCGCGTAGCAGAGGATCGCGAGCGCACGGAAGGCACGCACCGCGGTCGTCGCTCCGGCGGGGTTCGGGAACCCGGCGGTCGCCGGACCGATCGTGCCGTCGTCCTTCACGGTGAACTTGCCCGCGCGGGTGTCCGCGGCGCTCCAGAACCGGAGACCGACGGAGTACACGGCGACGACGAAGCACGACGAGACCACGGCGACGAGCGCCACGGTGACGAACGCGAACCAGTCGATACCCATCAGCGATCTCCCACCGTGAGGAATGCGAAACGGCGTCCGTCAAGCGCGATTCCCATCAGCGACGGCCTCCCTTGCGTGCGGCCATGCGGCGGAGCGTGCGCTCGCGGCTCAGTGCGGCGCGGCGGTCGGCAACGGCGTCGGCGCGCTTCTTGCGCTGCAGGTCGCGCAGTTCCTTGCGGGTGTACACGGCGTTCGCGGCGACGTCGACCTCGATGGCCGAGGCACCCTCGTGCGGCTTCCGGAGCGACCACAGGTACAGGCCGAGGATCACGGCGGCGCCGACGATGGCGTCGATCACGAGGCCGATGACGCCCAGGCGTGCGATGCCCGAAGCCACCGCGCCCACGGCTGCGGCGGCGGGCAGCGTGATGAACCAGGCGATGACGATCTTGCCGGCGGTGGACCACTGGATCTTCGAGCCGCGGCGACCGAGTCCGGCGCCGATGATCGAGCCGGAGGACACCTGCGTGGTCGAGAGCGCGAAGCCGAGGTGGCTGGACGCCAGGATCGTCGCGGCGGTCGAGGCCTCGGCGGCGAAGCCCTGGGTGGCCCGGATCTCGGTGATGCCGGACCCGAGCGTGCGGATGATGCGCCACCCGCCCGTGTAGGTGCCGAGCGCGATCGCCAGGGCACAGGCGACGACGACCCAGAACTGCACGCCCTGGTTCGACGACTGCGCCCCGGAGGCGATCAGCGTCAGCGTGATGACACCCATCGTCTTCTGGGCGTCGTTCGTGCCGTGGGCGAGCGACACCATCGACGAGGTGAAGATCTGCCCGACACGGAAGCCACCGCGCTCGTTCGGGAAGACCGGGCGCTTCGTGATCCGGTACGCGATGCGTGTCGACAGGAACGACACGAGCGACGCGATCACCGGGGACGCGAAGGCCGGGATGATGACGACCGTCAGCAGCGCGACGTAGTTCACGGACTGGAACCCGGCGCCGACGATCGCGGCCCCGATCAGTCCGCCGAACAGCGCGTGCGACGACGACGAGGGCAGCCCGCGGAGCCACGTGATCATGTTCCACACGACCGCTCCGATGAGCCCCGCGAAAATCATCTCCGGTGAGATCGCGACGCCGCCCGGGCCCTCGTTGATGAGGCCGTGCGAGATCGAGGTCGCCACCGCGGTGCTGAGGAACGCACCGACGAGGTTGAGCACCGCGGCGACCGTGACCGCGACCTTGGGCTTCATGGCCCCGGTCGCGATCGGAGTCGCCATCGCGTTGGCGGTGTCGTGAAAACCGTTTGTGAAGTCGAAGAAGAGGGCCAACGCGATGACCAGGACGACTATGAGTGTGATGTCCACCGCGGGCCAGTGTTCCCCATCGACGGCCTCCGGAGCAAACCTGATCGGCAACCTGCTGTTCACCGGAGCTTCAGACTCGTTCAGATTCGGAACCATGCCGATGCGAGAATGAGTCCCATGGACACCGTCGAGCTCCTCCTCCTGTTGGTCGGATCGCTCGCGGTGACCGGGTTCGCACGGGCGAAGGGACTCCCCGCTCCCCTGCTCGTGACGGCGGTCGCGCTCGCAGCGTCGTTCCTGCCGGGACTCCCCGCGATGGAGATCGACTCCGAGGTGATCCTGACGGTGATCCTGCCGCCGCTGCTCTACTCGGCGGCGCTCGACGTGTCGTGGCAGAGCTTCCGGACGTCGATCAAGCAGATCCGGCGTCTCGGCATCTTCCTGGTCATCGTGACGGCACTCGTGGTCGGCGCGGTGGCGTACTTCCTGATCCCGGACATGACCCTGCCCGCGGCGATCCTGCTCGGTGCGATCGTCGCCCCGCCGGACGCCGTGTCCGCCGCCGCGATCGGTCGCAAGCTCGGGCTCCCCCGCCGGGTGATGACGGTGCTGTCCGGCGAGAGCCTGATCAACGACGCCGCGTCCCTGACCCTGGTGCGCGTGTTCACCCTGATCATCGCGGGGACGTCGCTCACCATCTGGCAGGACCTCGGCATCTTCGGCCTGGCGATCGGCGTCGGCCTGGCCGTCGGCATCGTGCTCGGCGTCGTCGTGCACTGGATCCGGATGCGGCTCAACGACCCCGTGGTCGAGACGATCATGAGCATCCTGCTGCCCTTCGTCGCGTACATCCTGGCCGAGGACCTCTCCGGCTCCGGCGTCATCGCGGTCGTCACGGCCGGCCTGTACATCGGCTACAACTCGCCGAAGGAGGGCTACGCCACCCGCCTGCAGGAGCGCCCGCTCTGGACCAGCATCGACGTCATCCTCGAGGGCTTCGTCTTCGCCCTGATCGGCCTGCAGCTCAACACCGTGGTGCAGGACCTGGTCGAGAGCGAACGGAGTCTCGGCCAGACACTCACCGCCGCGGCCGTAGTGCTCGGCGTCGTGATCCTGGTGCGGCCCCTCTTCATCTTCGAGTCGTACGTGCGCAACCGCTTCAACGGGCGATGGCTCCGTCCGCTGCGCATCAAGCTCTCCCGGGGCCACCCGTCACTGCGGTGGATGCGCGGGACGGCCGAGCCGAAGCTCAACTGGCGCGAGCTCACCGTCATCTCGTGGACCGGCATGCGCGGCGTGGTGACCCTCGCCGCCGCGGTGTCCGTGGTCGCGAGCCCGACGCAGATCCCCGCACAGGACACGATCTTCATCATCGCGTTCTTCGTGACCGTCGGCACCCTGCTGCTGCAGGGCCTGACCCTGCCCTTCGTCATCCGTGCACTCAAGGTGCAGGACCCGGCCGAGGGCGAAGAGGACGTCCGGAGCGAGATGCGGCTGAACCAGCGCACGACCGAGGCCGCCATCGAGCTGCTCGAGAAGCGACGTCCGGACTGGTCGAAGCAGTACGGCGCCGTCGCCGTCGACTCCGTGGTGAACCGGCTGAAGGCACGGCTCGAGCGGCAGGTCGAGACGTTCCGGCAGGACGCCCTGGAAGAAGAGGTCGAGGAGCGCAACGCCCCGATGCGCCTGCGTGGCTCGCAGATCCAGGACATCCGGCGCGAGCTGCTCGACCGACGACGCGAGATCGTGCTCGAGGAGCGCGAGAAGGGCAATCTCGACGAAGAGGTCATGCGCCGCGTGCTCGTGACCCTCGATGCCGAAGAACTCGCGATGGACTCGGCGCAGGCGTCACGCAGCCGCTCCTGAGGGCCTCGGCGTATCCTGGCGCTCCGTCCGAGAACAGGAGCACAGCGCCGAGTGAGCACGCCGCGGAACGACGTCAACAGGAACGACGACACCCCGGAACGTCCCGGAGGGTCCCGGCCGACGTCGGCCCCGAAGCCACGCAGCACCCGGCCCTCGGCCCGCGGGACCAAGCCCCGTCGCGGCGCGAAGGTCGCCGGTTCCACCCGACCGGCTCCGCGCCGACAGGCACCCGTGCCGGCACCGCAGCAGCACGGTGCGTACCGCCGCTGGTACTCGACGTTGCACCCCTCGCTCCAGCTCATCGGCCTGCAGCTCTGGATGCCGCTGTTCTTCATCGTCGGCTTCTGCCTCTGCTACGTCTTCGCGTTCCACGCACCGCACCCGCACGACGTCCCGATCGCCCTGGTCGGCAGCGACCCGACACTCGTCGCCGCCGTGCAGAAGGCGTTGCCGGGCGAGTTCGTGTTCCACACCTACGACTCCCTGGCCGCGGCGAAGCGTGACGTCATCGCCGGCTCGATGGCGGTCGCCTACGACCCCGCGACGAACGAGTTCTTCAAGGCGAGCGCCCACCAGTTCCAGGTCGCGAGCCTCGTACCGGCGACACTGACCGCGGTCCTGACCGGGATCGGCGTCGCGACCCCGAAGATCACCGAGCTCGCTCCCCTGCCCGCGTGGGACGAGTACGGCACCGTGCCGATGTACGTGATGCTCGCCTGGTGCATCGGCGGCTACATGGTCGCGATGTTCATCGGGATCATGGGTGGCCCGCTCCGGCACCGCACCCGCATGACCGTCATCGTCGTCGGCGGCCTCGTCATCTCCCTCATCACGAACACGCTCGCCGGTCCGGTCGTCGGCGCCATCCACGGCCACTGGATCCAGCTCGTGCTCATCGCGTGGGGGTGGATCGTCGCGATCGGTCTCGCCGTCAACGGGCTGAGCTACTTCGTCGGCCGGTTCATCGCCGCCCCCGCCATGATCTGCTTCGTGTTCCTGTCGATGCCGTCGTCCGGCGGGGCGTACCCGAAGTGGTTCATGCCGGAGCCGTTCGCCTGGCTCAACAACGTCGTCGTCGGTTCCAGCATGGTCGACATGATCAAGCACCAGATCTACGGCGTCGGCCCCGGCCCGGCCCGCGGCCTGATCACGATGGGCTGCTACGCCGCGGTCGGCCTCGTGCTCATGTACTTCGGCAAGAAGTGGTGGGAACGGCGGCGCATCCGCGCCATCGTCACCGGCCGGACGACGATGTTCCAGGACGCCAACACCGCGAACCGCGAGTTCCTCGGCAAGGAACGCGACGCCGAGCTCGAGCGCCACGGCCTCGAGTCCACCGAGACGGGCACCCTCAGCGTCCTGAGTGACGACGACTGGGAGGACGCCCGCGTCGGCGGTGACGTCTTCACCGGCGGCCGCGACGGCCTCGAGACCGAGACCACCCCCACCGGCCGCATCCCCGTGCAGCGGACCGGGGACCGCACCGGCCCGGTGCAGCGACCGGGAGGCGCGGGGACCGGACCACGCACGCGTCCCGTCCCACGCGCCGAGGGCTCCAGGGCCCCGGCTCGGTCCGACACGTCGGCTCGCGTCGATGCCGGGGACGAGCCGGCGCACGGCCGGCACGCGGACCGGTAGCTCGTTCCTGACGATCGCGCCGCTCGCGCAGACCGAATGCGTGCGCAAGTTCCGACGATGCACCAGTCGAACGACGCGTGCTCTGTCGCATGATGCACATGCATCGACTGCGTGCGCATGTTCCGACGATGCGCCAGTCGAACGACGCGTGCTCTGTCGCATGATGCACGTGCATCGTCCGTGCCGGCACGCGGACCGGTGAGGCGTCGGCGGCGCGTATCCTGGGGGCATGAACCCCCGCATCACCTGGCACCGCGTCCTCGTCACCGTCGTCGTCGTGCTCCTCGTGCTGACGGTCGGCTTCTACGTCGCGAGCATCGTGCTCGCACCCGCCGACGGCCGGAACACCGCCGGGCTCTTCGTCGGCTGGGCGATGTTCGCCATGGTCGGCGCGATCGTGTTCGGGATCATCGACTTCTTCGTCCGACCCCTCGGTGGTCGCAGCGGGGACGCCGAGGTCATCGCCGCCGCCGAGGAAGCACGCACCGGCAGCACCCGCACCCAGCAGACCCGCTGACCCGCTCTACGCGGGGGTCTCGACACCCGTCCCGGTGAAGCCCGCGACCGTCGCGTCGTCGTCGGCGAACGTGAAGCGTGCACGCACCGCACCCCCACGGAGCACCGCCGGCAGCCAGTACTTCGCGTCGTCCCACATCGCCTCGTAGGGGACGTCGGCGACCGGGATCCACCGCGGTTCGAGCTCGTCGGAGCCCGACGGGCTGCCCTGCCAGCGGCGGCACACGAAGACGTCCGAGACCTGGGACCAGGACGGCCGGTACGGGAACCGGTAGTCCAACGTGCCACGGGCCTCCAGGTCGACCGTGTCGAGCCGCAGGCCGACCTCTTCGCGCACCTCGCGCACGGCGGTCTCGACCGCCGTCTCACCGGGCTCGCGCTTGCCGCCCGGGCCGACCAGCCGGCCGGTGCCGAGGCCACGGCGCTTCTCCCCGAGCAGGACCTCTGGCCCGCTCGCGCCGTCGCGCAGCAGGTAGACAACGACCACTCGGGGGTGCTGGGACTTGCTCTCGTCGCGCGGGGTCACCCGTCCAGTCTGGCCGAAGATGTGTCGTACGCTCTTCCCATGGCAGGCGTGCTGCGGGGGCACCATGGCTGAGCCCCGCAGGACCGGGCGCAGCCTCGAAGTGCTGCGCGCCGAGGCTGCCGAGGAGATCTCGATGCTCGTCGAGCACCGGAGCCGCCAGGGCGAGGACCCGTGGGAGTTCATGCCGACGCTCCCCACGGTGGACGAGCAGGTCGTGCTCATCCTCCGGGCCGACGCGGTCGACCTCGACGCCGCGATCGGCAAGCGGCACGCCCAGTGGTCGATGCACCCCGCGTCCGGTCAGGGCACCGTCCTCGGCGAGGAGTACCACCGGTTGCGCCGGATCGCGCTGCAGCACCCCGAGCTCACCCAGGCGGTGTGGAAGCTCATGGGCGCCCTGCCCGACGCGAGCTGACGCCCACGCACGAAGCGCGCCCACGCACAACGTGCGCGGACGCGCGTGCGGTTGGATGGGCGCATGACCGAAACCGTGCTCGCGATCCTCAACCAGCCCTCCCGCGACGCCGCGCCGCACGACCCCGCAGCGGACGCCTTCACCTGGGCGAAGCCGCTCGAGGAGCACCTGCAGGTACAGGACCTCGGCATCACCCGGGGTGACGGCGTGTTCGAGACGATCACGGTGGTCGACGGTCGTCCGCAGGCCCTCGAGGCGCACCTCGACCGGTTCGGCCGCTCCGCCGCGATGCTCGACCTGCCCGCGCCGGACCCCGACGCGTGGCGGCAGGCGATCGAGGCCGTCTGCGCCCGGCTCGACCCGGTCCGCGAGGCCTTCGCGAAGACCGTCCTGACCCGTGGCGTCGAGGGCACCGACCGACCCACCGGCTGGGTGTACGCCGCGCCGTCCGTCGACTCGACCGCCGCACGCACCGAGGGCATCTCCGTCGTCGTGCTGGACCGCGGCTACCGACACGACGTCGAGCGCACCTCGCCGTGGCTGCTGCAGGGCGCGAAGACCCTTTCGTACGCGGTCAACATGGCCGCCCTGCGCGAGGCCGCCCGGCGCGGTGCCGACGACGCCCTGTTCGTGTCGAGCGACGGCTACGTGCTCGAGGGCACGCGCGCGAACCTGATCCTGAAGGTCGGCGACCGGCTCGTCACGCCGCGCACCGACATCGGGATCCTGGCCGGCACGACGCAGGCCGACGTCTTCCGCTTCGCCGAGCAGGAGGGCATCGACACCGCCTACGAACTCGTCACGCTCGCCGACCTGCAGGCCGCCGACGCACTCTGGCTCGTGTCGAGCGTCCGGCAGGCGGCGCCGATCCGCTCCGTGAACGGCGACGCCCGTGCGGTCGACGCGGATCTGACGGACCGCATCAACGAATTCCTGCTGGCGCGCGAGGTCTGAGCCGGCCGGGTCCGCTGGCCGTCACTGCCCAGCGCCCCCGGCGCCACGAACGGGAGGCCCGGATCGCGACGTGCGGACACGTCGCGATCCGGGCCTCCTGGCTCTCCCCCGCTACCAGCGCGGGGTGGTGACGCCGACGCCGTCCGCCCACTCGAAGACCTGGCGGCCGTCGATCCAGACGCGGGTCGCGCGGCTGGTCGCGTCGAGCGGGTCACCGTCCCAGAGCACGAGGTCGGCGTCGTAGCCCGCGGCCAGCCGGCCGACGCGGTCACCGAAGCCCAGGAACTCGGCCGGGTTGACGGTGAGCGCCTCGAGCGCGGTCTGGGCGGGCAGGCCCTCCTTCACCGCGGCGGTGGCCTGGTCGACGAGCATGCCGACCGGCACGACGGGGGCGTCGGTGGTGATCGCGACCCGGACGCCGGCGGCGGCGATGGTGGCGAGGTTCGGGATGCCGCGGTCACGGAGCTCCACCTTCGAGCGGCTCGTGAACAGCGGGCCGTAGATGACCGGGATGTCCTTCTCGGCGAGCAGGCTGGCGATCTTGTGCGCCTCGGTGCCGTGGTTCACGACGAGTCGGTAGCCAAACTCCTCGGACAGCCGGATGGCGGTCGCGATGTCGTCGTGGCGGTGGGTGTGCTGGTCCCAGACGAGTTCGCCGTCGAGGACCCGGACGAGTGCCTCCTTCGTCAGGTCACGCGCGAACGGCTCACCCTTCGCGGCGGCGGCGTCACGGGCGGCACGGTAGTTCTGGGCCTCGACGAAGGCGTCACGGATGATCTTCGCGACGCCGAGGCGCGTCGACGGCGTCTGGCCCTTGCCGCCGTACACCCGCTTCGGGTTCTCGCCGAGCGCGCTCTTGATGCTCACCGAGTCCGAGATGAGCTGTTCGTCGACGGTGCGCCCGCCCCAGGTCTTGATGGCGACGGTCTGGCCGCCGATCGGGTTGCCGGACCCCGGCTTCACGACGATGCTCGTGATGCCCCCGGCGAGCGCGTCGCGGAAGCCCTCGTCGTCGATGTCGATCGCGTCGATCGCACGGACCCCGGCCATGTTCGGGCCGGTCATCTCGTTCGTGTCGTTGCCGGCCTCGCCGTTCGCCTCCTCGTGGATGCCGACGTGGCCGTGCGACTCGACGAACCCGGGGACGAGCCACGCACCGGCTGCGTCCACGACGGTGATCCCCGGGGGCGGTGTGACGTCCGGGCCGATCGCGGTGATGCGGCCGTCCTCGACGACGACCGCGCCGCCGTCGAAGGCGGGGGCGGAGACGGGGACGACGTGGGCACCGGTGATCGCGAAGGAGTTGCTCATGCCACCAACGCTACGCGGACCGGCGAAATACGAATTCCTGGCGTCGGGCGTCCGGGGGTCCCTACGCTCCCGGCATGGTGCATCGGAACGAGACCCCGGACGTCCACGACGGCTCGACCGCGCTCGGGGGCCAGACCGCGCACAGCGGCGTGCTCGTGCACCGCGGATGGCCCGTGCACGGCAGCGCGGAGCGTCCGTGGCGCAGCGCCCACCGGGGTTCCCGCGCCGATCGGATGACCACGTCCGTCCGGGTGTCGCTCCCGCCCCGGATCGCTCGTGCTCGGTGGGAGCCCGATGCCCGGACCGAGGCGCTGCTCGACCGCGCAGCCGCGGCGCTCCGGTCGCTCGACGTCCACCACGGTTCCCGGCTCGCCTCGCTCGGGTCGGTGATCGGTCGGACCGAGGCCGTCGCCTCGTCGCGGATCGAGGACGAGTCCGCGTCGCTCGACGACTGCGCCCGAGCCCTCGTGGGCATCCGCGCGAATCCGAGTGCGACCGTCGTCGTCCGCGCCGCCGGAGCGATCGAGGGGTTGGTCGCGGCAGCGGACACGGGCGTGATCACCGAGGCCGCGCTGCTCGAGGCGCACCGGCTGCTCATGCGCGACGACCCGGTCGACGGGCAGTACGCCGGGCGCTACCGCAGCGTCCAGAACTGGATCGGTGGCGGTGACACCCCGCGGCTGGCGACGTACGTCCCGCCGCCGCCGGAGCTCGTCGCGCCCCTCATGGCCGACCTGTTCGCGTTCCTGCACCGGACGGACCTGCACCCGATCGCCCAGGCCGCGATCGGGCACGCCCAGTTCGAGTCGATCCACCCGTTCACCGACGGCAACGGCCGGATCGGACGTGCGCTGATCAGCGCCGTGCTGCGACGCCGGGGCGTCACGACGACGGTGACCGCGCCGATCGCCACCGCGCTCGCCGCGGATCGGGGCCGGTACTTCCGGCACCTCGAGCGGTACCGCGACGGGGTCGTGGACGCCCTCGTGGCAGATGTCGCGATCGCCATCGGCACCGTGTGCGACGAGGCGACCGTGACCGCCCTGCTGCTCGACGAGCACGCGGCCGACCGGATGGCGGGTCCGTGTGCCACGAGAGCCCACGCCGTCGTCGGGCGGGCGCTCTCCGACGACCCGGTCCTGACCGAGGCCCGACTGCAGGACCTCCTCGCCGGTGTCGACGGCGGACCTGTCGACGAGGACCTGGCCGGCTCCGTGGCCGCAGACCTCGTGCGCGCCGGAGTGCTGCGTCCGGTCACCGAGCGGCGGCGTGACCGTGCCTGGGTCGCACCGGCCGTCGTGGACGAGCTCGAGGCCTTCGAGCAGCGGGTCCGCGCGGGGGTGGCCGGTCGGACGCGGTCCGATCGGTTCGGGGCGGGGCGGCCGGCGGACGCGGCGCGACCGGTTCCGGGCGGGGCGGTCGGGCGGACGCGGTCCGACCGGTTCCGGGCGGCGTGACGCCCGGCTCGCCACGGGGCCGTGCGCATAGGGTGGGACGGTGAGCACCGAGCACTCCCAGGCCACCCCGCCCACCGCCGCCAAGCGGCCCGTGACGCGGACCCACCACGGCATCGACTTCGTCGACGACTACGAGTGGCTGCGTGACAAGGAGTCGCCGGACACCCTGGCGTACCTCGAGGCCGAGAACGCCTACACCGACGCCGCCACCGACCACCTCGCCCCGCTGCGCGACCGCGTCTTCGCCGAGGTCAAGAACCGTGTGCAGGAGACCGACCTCTCAGTGCCGGTGCGCATGGGCGACTGGTGGTACTTCACCCGCACGGCCGAGGGCAGCCAGTACGGCGTGCACTGCCGTGCGCCGATCGCCGGTCCGGACGACTGGACCCCGCCGGCCGTCGTCGAGGGCGAGTCGACCCTCCCCGGCGAGCAGGTCGTCCTCGACGGCAACGCCCTGGCCGACGGCCACGAGTTCTTCTCCCTCGGCACCTACGACATCAGCGACGACGGCACCCGCCTGGTCTACGGCATCGACGTCGAGGGCGACGAGCGGTACACCCTGCACGTGCGCGACCTGGCCTCCGGCACCGACCTCGGCGACGCCATCCCGAACACCGGGGCGGGCGCGACCTTCGACCCGGCCGGCCGGTACGTCTTCTACCCGACCGTCGACGAGTCGTGGCGTCCGGACAAGATCTGGCGGCACGCCGTCGGCACGGCAGCGTCCGACGACGTCCTGGTCTTCGAGGAACCCGACGACCGCTACTGGGTCGGCGTCGGCGTCACCCGGTCGTCGCAGTACATCGTCATCGAGCTCGGGTCGAAGATCACGTCCGAGGCCCTGGTGCTCGACGCCGCCGACCCGACCGGCGAGTTCCAGGTCGTGTGGCCACGACGCGACGGCGTCGAGTACGAGATCGAGCACGCCATCGTCGGCGGCAGCGACCGCTTCCTGGTGCTGCACAACGACGGTGCCGAGAACTTCGAGCTCGTCGACGTCCCCGCCGACGACCCCACGTCCGAGCGCGACCGCCGGGTCGTCGTGGCGCACCACACCGAGCGCCGCATCGAGTCCGTCGACGCCTTCGCCGGGCACCTCGCGCTCGAGTACCGCTCCGAGGCACTCCCCCGCATCGCGATCATCCCCATCGAGGGTGACGAGTACGGCGACGCGCACGAGGTCCCGTTCGACGAAGCACTGTTCTCGGCCGGCCTCGGCGGCAACCCCGAGTGGGACCAGCCGACGCTCCGCATCGGGTTCACCTCGTTCGTCACGCCGTCCGAGGTCAGCGACCTGGACCTGGGGACCGGCGAGGTGACGGTCCTGAAGCGCCAGCCGGTGCTCGGCGGCTACGACCCCGCCGACTACGCGCAGGAGCGCGACTGGGCCACGGCGGCGGACGGCACCCGCGTGCCGATCTCGCTCGTCTGGCGGCGCGACGCCGTCGACGCGGACACCCCCTCGCCGCTCCACCTGTACGGCTACGGCTCGTACGAGCACTCGATCGACCCGGGCTTCAGCGTCATGCGTCTGTCGATGCTCGACCGCGGCGTCGTCTTCGCGGTCGCCCACGTGCGCGGTGGCGGCGAGATGGGTCGCCACTGGTACGAGAACGGCAAGACCCTGACGAAGAAGAACACGTTCACCGACTTCGTCGCGGTCGCCGACCACCTGATCGAGTCCGGCCGCACCACCGCGGACCGGCTCGTGGCCGAGGGCGGCAGCGCCGGTGGGCTCCTGATGGGTGCGGTGGCGAACATCGCACCGGACCGGTTCGCCGGGATCGTCGCCGCGGTGCCGTTCGTCGACGCGCTCACGAGCATCCTCGACCCCGACCTGCCCCTGACCGTCATCGAGTGGGACGAGTGGGGCGACCCGCTGCACGACGCCGAGGTCTACCGCTACATGAGCGAGTACACCCCGTACGAGAACGTCCGCGACGACGTGCAGTACCCACGGATCCTCGCCGTGACGTCGATCAACGACACCCGTGTGCTCTACGTCGAGCCGGCGAAGTGGACCGCGAAGCTGCGCGAGGTCGGGGCGCCGGTGCTGCTGAAGACCGAGATGTCCGCGGGCCACGGTGGCGTGAGTGGTCGGTACGCCTCGTGGAAGGAGCGGGCGTTCGAGCTCGCTTGGTTGCTCGACGTGCTCGGGCTGGCCGACGAGGCGCCCGCCGCCTGATGACTTCGTGAGCAGAAATGGTCGGGTTGGCCTCAGGCACCCGACCAATTCTGCTCACGAAGCGAGCGCCCGCGGCGTGCGGCTCACACGCGGTTGAGCGCGTGCACCGCCTCGTCGTAGGACTCCTCGGCCAGGCGCACCCGGTCCCCCGCGAGCACGCCGTACCCGAACGTGTCCTCGCCACCGCGTTCGGCGATCGCCGCGTTGGTCCGCAGCGCGTCGAGGGCGTGCAGCGATCGGACCCGCTCGGTCAGCACGTCGGCCGCGCTGCCGATCCGCTTCCAGAGCGCGTGCGGGAACGCGTCGTCGCCGAGGACGTCCATCGCCATCCGCGCCCGCATCGTGCCCTGCCAGGCGGCTTCGGTGGTCGCACGGTCGGCGGCCTCGCGCTCGGCGGCGGTGTCCGAGGTGTCGTCGGCGACCGCGGCCCGGACGAGCTCGCGGATGTGCGGCTTCACGACGGCGCCGACGTCCTGCGCGACCTTCTTCGGCGATCGGAGCGACCACTCGGTCGGGGTCGGCCGTTCGACGGCGTCGTCGAGCGCGTCGAGCAGCTCGAGGAACGGCTCACCGTGCACGAACGCGACGACGTCCCGCACCGACTGGTCGCGGCGTTCACGGGTCGAGGCCAGGATGCGTTCGCGGGTCATGGAGTCGACCAGGTCGTCCTGCGCCGGGGTCGACGCGCGCGGCAACCGGTCGATCAGGTACTCGTTGAGTGCTGCGCGTGCGGTCACGGCAGCCAGGCCGTCGGCCGCCTCGGCGGCGCGGTCGACGGTGTCGCCGGCGGCGAACGCCGGACGGTAGGCGCCGAGGATCGACGCGATCTCGAGGGCGGTCTCAGCCGTCTGCCGGAGGTCGGCCGCGTCGCCGGAGCGGAGCCGCGATTCCTGGCCGAGCAGCGCAGCGCGCAGCTTCCGCAGTCGCTTCGCGAGGACGCGTGCGGTCGTGCCCTTGTCCGGCTTCTCCTCGGTCTGGAGGCGCGGTGCCGGTGCTCCTGCCAGCCCGCGTGCCAGCTTGGACGCGACGGCGGCGGGGCCGGCGCCGACGGCCGCGAAGCGCGCGTCGAGGACCGCGAAGAGCTCGTGCGCGACCTGCGGGTCGACGTCGGCGACGGCCTCGACCTCGACCTCGCGCCAGGTGCGCGGCGTTTCGGGAGCGTCATCGTCGAGGCGCTGCGCGGTCACCTGGTCGTCGGCGAGCTCGGCGACCTGGTCGCCGTCCTCGTCGAGCAGGCGGGTCACGGTGCGGGTGGTCGAGATGCGGACCACGGGGCGCAGGCCACGGCCGCGGCGCTCGGTGAAGAGCGCCGCGAGGACCTCGGTCGGCACCGTGTCGGCGTCGTCGGTCAGCGGGAAGTGCTGCTCGTGGCGGACCGTGTCCGACTCGGAGCGCTTGATGTGCCACCCGGCGTCGGGGCCACCGGTCCGCCGGCGGACCGTGACCCGCGCCGCCACCAGGTCGTACCGCTCGGTGTCCCAGTACGTCGCATCGAGCTCGAACGGCTCCTGGTGCTCGGTGCGGAGGATGCCACCGGCACCGACGAGGTCGGGCAGGGCACCGCCCTCTGGCAGGTCGTAGGTGCGCTCGATCTCGAGGTGGGTGTCACTCACACGGTCTTGTCTACCAGGGCTTCACCGTGCGCCTCGACCACCGCGGGCGCATCGGTGGAGAACCGTGACGCCACCACGGCTCCGACGACGGCGACCAGGAACGGGACGAGCTGCCCGATCCACGACACCAGCGCCATCGCGGAGTACGGGATCCCCGAGCCGTTCGCTGCTTCTGCGAGCGGGAACACCAGCACGGCAGCGACGACGGGCAGGACGAGGAGCGAGTACGTCCACACCGGTCGGCGGAGCACCACGAGCCAGACCGCGAGCAGCCCAGCCGCGATGACGCCGACCTGGACCGGGACGTACACGGGGACGTTGAGGGAACCGCTCGTGATCGCCCACCACACTGCGGCGATGGCGAACACGGCAACGGCGCCGAGGACCCGGCGGCGGCGTGCGACGTCCGACACCAGCAGGACGCTCGTCGCGACAGCGGCGCCCGGCACCACCGCGAGCCCGATCCCGACCATGTCGAAGACGAGGCGCGCCTCCGGCAGGCCGTTGTACCGCTGCAGGAGTGCGAGGACGCCCACCGAGACGACGTAGGACAGCACCGCGAGCGCGATGAGGACCGGGATCGTGCGGATGGTGTGCGGTGCAGAACGGACGGGTGTCGGCAGTGCGGTCATGGTGTCCCCCCAGGTGGAACGGTGGCCGGCGCGTCGGTGGAACAGCGCCGTGGTGAACGCGCCGAACGCGAGTGCGGTCGGCGAGAGGTCGAGTTCGTGGGCATCGCGCACGTCGGCGAGCCACTGCTCGCGGCGGGCGGCGCGGTGTGCTGCGGGTGAGACGGCGACGGCGACCCCCACGAGCGCCCGGTCGAGCGCGCTCACGAGGTCACCGGCCGGTGGGCCGAGCGAGCCGGACGAGCGGGCGTCGCGGCGGACGGACCCGCGGCGACGAGGTCGCGTGCGGCGTCGACCCCGTCGGGCGTGAACTCGTAGAGCCGACGACGCGGCCCCGGCCGGCGGGTCTCGTCGTCCCACGACGACGTGATCCACCCCTGCCGCTCGAGTCGCTCGAGGATCGGGTAGACGGTGCCGGCCTGGCGCCCGGTGGCCTTGATGACGAGCAGCCCCCATGCCGGACCGTCGACGGTCAGCAGTGCGTCGAGCACGTCGAGCGTCGGGGCGGTGATGCGTTGGATCGGATCCATGCGGCTTAACCTAGCTATATCGGATAAGCGCGTCAAGGCCGTCCAGAAAGCGGGGTTAGCCTGGCGCCATGAGCGACACGATCACCCGCGAGCAGTTCACCCCCGAAGCCGGCGGCGTCACGATGTTCACGACCACGTGGTGCGGCTACTGCGCCCGGTTGAAGAACCAGATGACGAAGGCCGGCGTGCCCTTCACCGAGGTCGACATCGAGCAGACCCCGGGCACGGCGGAACTCGTCGCCGAGGTCAACGGCGGCAACCAGACCGTTCCGACGCTCGTGTTCCCCGACGGCAGCACCGCGACGAACCCGTCGCTGGCCGAGGTGCAGTCCCGCATCTGAGCGGCGAAGTACCGCACACACGCATCTGAGCGGCGGAGCCCCGCACAACCGAAGTCCGTCCGAACCGCGTGATCACGTGGTTCGGACGGACTTTGGTTGTGCTGAACGGGTGCGCGCCGCGCGACGCGGTCCCTAGCCCCCGAGCGCCTCGGTCAGCAGCGCGGCCATGGCGTCGAGCTGGATGTCGCCGGAGTCGACGAGTTCCTCGTCCGAGCCGTCGAGCGCGCGGGCGGCCAGGGACGCCTTCGAGTCGATGAGCTCGGCGATCTTGGTGTCGATCGTCTGCGCGGCGATGATGCGCCACGCGGTGACGGGCTCTTCCTGCCCGATGCGGTGCACCCGGTCGATCGCCTGGGTCTGCTCGGCGCTCGTCCACGACAGCTCGGCGAGCACGACGTTGGACGCCACCTGCAGGTTCAGGCCCACGCCGGCCGCGGTGAGCGAGCAGACGATCACGGCGACGTCGGGGTCGTTCACGAACGAGTCGATCTGCGCCGTGCGCTGCGTGGCCGTCTGGTCGCCGCGGATCGTGGCGGTGCGCAGGCCCCGTCGAGCGAAGACCTCTTCCGCCTGGTCCATCACGTCGAGGTGCTTCGCGAAGAACACGACCTTGCCGACGTTCGACGCGAGTTGCGCGGCGTAGTCCGCTGCGAGCTGGGCCTTGGCGCGACCGATGCGTCGGACCATCGAGAACACGTTCTCGCCGGTCGACGAGGCGTCCTGGTCCTCGAGCTCCCAGCGGGCGACCTGCCGGACGAGCTTGTGGTCGATGCCGACGACCGGGTCCTGCCCGGTGCGGGCGTCGAGCGCCTGGTGGTACCGGCGGACGAGCTTCGCGGTGAGCTCGCGCTCGGCGTCGCGGATGGAGCGGCCCTCGTCGCCGTCGAGCTCGACGGGGATGTCGGCGATCCGGCGGGCCGGGATGTCCGCGGCGACGTCGACCTTGCGGCGTCGGACGATGCCCTGGTCGATGACGGCACGACGGGCCTCGACGAAGAAGCCCTGGTCGGCGGGGGTCAGCCCGATCTCCTCGAGCTCGTTCATGAGCTTCGCGCGGGGCTTCTTGTCGTCGATCCAGCCGAGGTACTCCCAGATGGTGCGGAAGTCCTCGACCGAGTTGATGAGCGGGGTGCCCGTCAGCGCCATGAGCAGCGGTGCTGCGGTGCGCTGCCGGATGCGGTCGGCGATCTGGAGCACGAAGCGGGCGCGCTGCGAGTCCTTGTTCTTGATGAAGTGCGCCTCGTCGACGACCATGCCCTTGAAGCCGAAGCCCCCGAGCCAGCCGGCGTGCCGGTCGAGGATCTCGTAGTTCACGATGATGATGTCGGCGAACCCGTCGAGGTCGTTGCCGTCCCCGTGGATGACGGTGGCGCGGTGGTTCGGCACCCAGCGTTCGGCTTCGCGCGCCCAGTTCGTCTTGACGACGTTCGGCACGACGACGAGCAGCGGGAACGCGTTCGCGGCGTCGGCGGCGAGCAGCGACTGCGCCGTCTTGCCGAGGCCCGGCTCGTCGGCGAGCAGGAACGTGCGGTGCCCCTGCGACGCGGCGGCGACCAGTTCGGCCTGGTGCTTCATCAGCGTGGTGCCCGAGCGAGAGTGCAGCGAGGTCGGCTCGGGCAGCGGCATCGTCGCCGCTCCCCCGCCTGCGCCGTACTCGAACGACTTGAACAGCGGCCCGAAGAGCTCCCAGTTCGCCAGGCGACGCGGGTGCGCGACCGGCTGGTCGGCGAGTGCGAAGTCCGGCGGCAGGAACGGGTTGGCGAGCTGACGCTGCACGACCGCCTGCGGGGTGACCGCGCGCACCGGGGTCTCGGCGACCGGGGTGGGTTCCGCCGCGATGACGAGGTCCTCCGGCTGCAGCTCCATGCCGCCGGCGATCATCATGTCGCGCTTGACGGCGCGGGTCGCCTCGGAGACCTGCACCTCTTCTGCCAGCAGCTGGATGACGCTGGTGTCGCGGGCCGCGGTCTTCGCCAGGATCGTCGCGACGCCGTCGAGCCGCTTGAGCTGCTCGGCGCGCTGCGAGTCGGTGAGGTCGGTGTCGCCCTTCACCCGTGCGCGCTCCTCGCGCATGAGCAGTGCGACGGCCTGGAACTTCGTCCGGTTCGTCGCCTTGAGCGGTCCGCGCTGCGCCGCCGCCTCGACCTCGCGCACCGCGCGGGCGAGGACGGGGATCACGCCGTCGTTGTCCAGCGGCCTCGTCCGACGTGACGCGGTCCGCGTCCCGCCGGCAGCTCGCCGGGTGCCTGATCGAGCCAACGCTCCTCCTGTTCCGCCCACGCATCGGGGCGAGCCGCCCGTGGGGCGGAAGTCCTGCACCGGGGCCTGACACGGCTCCGGTTCGGCTGCGGGCCACCGTGGCCCACCGCATCGCCGGTCCCCGCTTCGGGACGTCCGGTGGAGTCCCGCGGACCGTTCCACCGCGAGCGCCTGCTCGGCGCCGGGTGCGACGGTCCGCGCCGGGATCCGGCGTCGTCACACGCACGTGACGCCCCCGCGGGGCGGTCACGGCCCGGTTCCCGCGTCGATCAAGTGATCGACGGCTGCGTCCGGAATCGACGCGGCACGCGGGAACGCGGTGCGTGCGCGCTCAGTTTACTCCCCGACCCCCGACAGAGGCGACTCCTCGTCGCCCGCGCGCGTCGCGCCTCCTGGAATGCCCCGCGTGACGGCCGGGAGGCACGGTGCGGGCCCGCCACGGGCCTCCCGTCCGACGCCGGTCGCGTCCACCCCGCCGACGCGACAGATCCCGGGTCCACACGCCGACCACCCCGCCAAAGCGACAGATCCCGGATCCCCACGCCGACCACCCCGCCAAAGCGACAGATTGCCGCCAACGTTCCGCGCAGATCTGTCGTTTTCGCGACGGGGGCCGCGAGCCGTCAGACGCGGGGCGCGGACCGCGGGCGGACCAGGCCGGCCGCCGGCAGGACCGGAGCAGCCTCGGCCAACGCGGCCCGCGTCGCCGCGAGGAGCTGCTCGGCGGTCTGGATGCCGTTCGCGGAGCCGGTGGTCGCCTGGCCGCCGGCGTGGGCGAGCAGCTGGGCACCGATGGCGGGCCCGATGCGGTCGGCCTCGCGCGGGTTGCGGGCGACCCAGTCGCGAGCGATCGCGTCGGCGAGGCGCTCGGCCGCGGCTCCGCGGTCGGCGTCTCCGCGCGATCGGTGCCAGAGGCCGGTGACGACCAGGTGGGCGACGACCGCCCCGATGTCGCGGACCGGGAAGCCCCACCCCGCGGTGTCGATGTCCAGCAGGCCGGAGATGCGCCAGGGCTCGTCCTCGTCGACGAAGACCTGCTCGAGGTGCAGGTCGCCGTGCACGACCTGCTTCGTCGCGCTCGTCCAGCCGATCGACCGGCGGCCGATGGCGTCGTACAGGCGGTCGATCTCGTCGGCGTCCTGCGGCAACGCGGCGATGAGCGTGCGGCGGTGCCAGTCGGCGTGGTCCATGGCGTCGGCACGGGCCTGCTGGGTCATCGGGACGGTCGCGACCCGACCGCTCAGGGCGGCCAGCGACGCGACGAACCGCGGGTCGTCGGCGATGTCGAGGATGCGACTGCCGGCCGGCACGCCGCGGATCCGCTCGAGCACGAGGAGCCCGTCGCCGCGACTGGACAGCACCCGGGGCACCGGCAGGCCCGCCGCCACGAACTGCTCGTGCGACTTCACGATCGGCGCGACCCGGTGCGGACGGACGATCTTCAGGAACAGAGTGCGCTCGGGGGCGTCCACCCGCACCACCGCACGCTTGCCCGGTCGGTACGCGGCCACAGTGAGCACCGGGTCGGTGACCGGCATGCCGAGCGTCGTCAGGAGCTCGGCGACCGCGTCGCGGTAGGTCACCTGCGGCAGCACCGGCAGACCCGGGTCGTTCGGGTACGCCCACACCGAGACGGGTTCGCCGGTCGCGGGATCGGTGACGATCGCACTGTTCTGGTCGTGCGCGCCGCCGGTGTCGACGTACGTCAGGACGGTGGCGCGCTGGCCGTTCCGGTCGACCGTGTCGACCTCGTAGCCGTACAGGTAGCCGTTGCCCGACGGCTCGACGGAGTGCGCCCGTGCGGCCACGACGGAGGTCCCGGAGCCGGCGAAGGCCTGCGGGATGACGCGCTCATGGTTGGGCCACACGACATCAGTCAACCGTGTCCGAACGTTTTCGTCGCGTTCGTGCACGGCTCGGCGTGCGGGCGGTGGCTAGCGTGGTCGAGGTGAACCCGGTCGCGCGTCTCCGCAGCTCCAGTCGCACGCCGTTCCTGCAGGTCGTGAAGACCGCGGTCGCGGTCGTCGCGGCGGTGCTGCTGTGCCGGCTGCTGATCCAGGGACCGTTCCCGACCTTCGCCGCGATCGCCGCGCTGCTCGTCGTGCAGCCGAGCATCAACCAGTCGTTCGTCAAGGGCCTCGAGCGGAGCGCCGGTGTCGTGCTCGGCGTGCTGCTCGCCACCGGGTTCCACCTGCTGCTCGGCGATTCGGTGTGGGTCGTCCTGCTCGTGGTCGTGCTCGCCATCCTCATCGCCTGGGTGCTCCGGCTGACCCCGACCTCGGCCACCCAGGTCAGCATCAGCGGGATGCTCGTGCTCACCGCGGGGGTCGTCACGCCGAACTACTCGGCCGACCGGATCCTCGAGACCGTGATCGGTGCGGTCGTCGCCCTCGTCGTGAACGCCCTGATCATCCCGCCGGTCCTGCTCGAGCCGGCGCACCTCGCCGTCGCCCGACTCGCCCGCGACACCGCAGTGGCCTTCGAACGCGTCGCGATCGGCCTGACCGAGGGGTGGGACCGCGACCGGTGGCAGGACGCCCTGGTGCGGGCCCGCGCGCTCCGTCAGCAGCACGCGAAGACCGAGGCATCCCTCAACGCGGCCCGCGAGTCGCTGACGATGAACCCGCGCGGCGGCCGGCACCGCACCATCCTCGACCGCGACGTCGCCATCACCGAGCACCTGCGCGTCCTGGTCACGCGCGTCACCGGCATGACCCGGGCGATCCACGACAACACCGCACCAGACCTGCGCGCCGATCCGGTGGTCGGCGGCATCGCGACCGAGGTGGCCCGGATCGGCTCGGACGTCCGCGCGCTGAGCGCACGGGTCGAGTCGACGCGGCTGGACCCGTCGTTCGCCGCGGGTGCCGGTCGGGACGATGCCCGGGTGGCGACCGCCGAACCCGCGCTGACCGCGCCGATGGAGATCGTGCAACCGAACTCACGGCACTGGGTGCTCATCGGCGCCCTGCTCGAGGACGTCCGACGCGTGCGCGAGGAGCTGCTCGGCGAGGACGACTGACGCCGGTCAGCGCGTGGCGCGCGCGGCTTCGGCCGCCGTCTGCACGACGTCGTCCCAGATCACCGCGGCCGGCACGGCGGGATCGGTGCCGGGCACGCCCACGTCGGCGAACCGGCTGATCTCCGCGACGACGGCCTCGGTGCCGACTTCGCGCGCCGCGCGGCTCGCCACGTCGGGGACGGCCGTCCGCAGTTCGGCGACCACGCGGTCGCGGCGGACGCCCTCCATCTGGCCGAGTGCGCCGATGCCCTTCCACGCGGCATCGAGCTCCGCGCGGAGACGGACGATGGCCGGGTGGTCGACGGACGCGTGGTCGATCGGGTCGTTCATGGTGCCCCCTGGTGCAACGGACCGCCCTTCGGGTAAGCGCTGTCCGCCAGGTGATCCTACCAATGAAGCAAGAAGTCCTCATGTCCCTAGAACGCGGGACAGACCGTTCTGCCCGGTGGCCTGGCAGCCACGGTACCCGCTCCTGTGACGAGATTCAGTGAGTTCGGCCCGGGCATCGACCCTCCGCGCCCGTTCGATGCCACGATGGGTCCGAGGAGGTCCACTATGCGGCTGTTGGTGGTCGAGGACGACGACGAGATGCGTGCCCTGATGGAGCGCGGTCTCGCTGCCGAGGGGTACCGCGTGACGGCGGTGGAGAACGGGGTCGAGGCGCTCATCGCCCTCGGCGAGCAGGCGTTCGACCTGGCCGTCGTGGACGTGATGATGCCCGGCATGTCCGGGTTCGAGCTCGCACGACGCATCCGCGAGCGCGAGGACCCCGTGCGGATCCTGCTCGTCACCGCGCGCGATGCCGTGGACGACCGCGTGTTCGGCCTCGACGCCGGCGCGGACGACTACCTCACCAAGCCGTTCGCGTTCGCCGAGCTCACCGCCCGGCTCCGCGCCCTCGGTCGCCGCGAGTCCGCCGGGGCACCCCGCACGATCGAGGTCGGCGACGTGTCGATCGACTCCGAGGCCCGTCGCATCTCGATCAAGGGCCAGCGCGTCGCCGTCAGCCCGACCGAGTTCGCGCTGCTTCGCCTGCTGGCGCGCTCCGCCGGCAGCGTGGTCGACCGGCCGAAGATCCTCGAAGAGGTCTGGGACGGCTCGCAGCACGTCGACCCGAACGTCGTCGAGCAGTACATCTCGTACCTCCGCAAGAAGCTCGTCGCTCATGAGGCCACCGTCGCGATCGCCACCGTGCGCGGCCGCGGGTACCGCCTGGATCTGCTCGGGGCGTGAGCGGGGCCTCCGCTCGCCCGGGGCCGGACCGCCCACGACGCGGTCTGGTCCGCCCCCTGCGCCTGCTGTCGCTGCGGGCACGGATCACGATCGGCTCGACGGCGATCGCCGCGGTCGTGATCGTGCTGCTCGTGCTGGTGATGCGGTTCCAGGTGGTCAGCGTCGTCGCGAGTGCGACCCGCACCCTGTTGGACGCCGACGCCGACCCGTACGTCGCCACGCTCGAGGTGGACAGCGATCCCGACCTGTCCCCGCCGGGCAACGCGCAGCTCGTCGCCGTGGTCTCACCGTCCGGCGACATCGTGCTCTCGACGATGCCCACCCGGGTGGAGAGCGCTCTCGGCAGCCTGACCTCCACTCCGGCCGGCACCTCGATCATCCGGGTGTCCGGGTCCGAGTACCGCGTGGTCGTCGAACACCCCGTGAACCAGGCCGGCCGGTGGACGGTCGTCGCCGCCCGGAACTCGCAGGCCGAGGCGATCGTGGTCGACGACCTCACCTCGACCCTGTCGCTCACCGGCGTCGCGATCCTGCTCGCCTTCGGCGTCGCTTCGTGGATCCTGGCGACCGCGGCACTCCGTCCCGTCAACCGGATGCGCCGTGAGGCCGAGCGGCTGTCGGTCGCGCCCGAACGGGCCGAGCTGCCCGTCGGCCCCGCGCAGGACGAACTCGCGTCCCTCGCCACGACCCTCAACGCCTTCCTCGCCCGCACGCGCCAGGCCACCGAGCGGGAACGACAGATGGTGTCCGACGCCAGCCACGAGCTCCGCACACCGCTTGCCATCCTCACCACCCAGCTCGACCTGGCGTCGCTCGACGGTGACGACGCCGCCGCCCTGGCTGCCCACATCGAGCGCGCCAAGCACAGCGTCGCCCGGCTCTCCCGGTTGGCGAACGACCTGCTCGCGCTGTCGCGGATCGAGGAGTCCGAACGGCGGGAACAGGACGGCGACCAGCGCCCGGAGACCGCCTGGTCCGACCTCGGTGACGAGGTCATGGCGGCCGTCGACCGGGTCCGGCTCATCGCATCGGCCAAGGACGTCACCGTCGACTTCGACCTCGAGGCCCCGGTGGCCGTCGGTGGCTCCGGGCCCGGCATCGGCGGTGGGACCCACGAACCCCGCTACCGGCTCGACACCGGTGGCATGGCGCAGCTCGTCACGAACATCGCGGGCAACGCGGTGTCGGCGCTCCCCCGCGGTGGCGGCATCTTCGTGTCCTGGCGCAGCACCGGCGGCGAGGGCGTCCTGCAGGTCACCGACGACGGCCCCGGTGTCCCCGAGTCGTTCATCCCGGTGGCGTTCGACCGGTTCACCCGACCGGACGAGGCCCGGAAGTCGCGCCCGAACCCCGATCCGGCCACCGGTGCGATCGCCCTGCCGGGTGGATCCGGGCTGGGGCTCGCGATCGTCCGTGCGGTGGCCGAACGTGCCGGCGGGACGGCGTCGCTGCGGAACGTGCGCTCCGGCGGACTCGAGGTCACGGTGCGACTGCCCGAGGTCGAGTAGCCGCGCACCCGCTCCGCGCCCGTCGCCCGCGACCACTACTGGAAGTCCCGCGACCGCGTGCGCACGGACAGCGACAGGTGCTCGATCCGGTCAGCCACCAGGTTGACCACGCCGTCGGGCGACCGCTCGAGGATGCCGCGGACGATCACCGCCGGGGATTCCCGGGCGACCCGGCGGTAGCGGCCCCACACCCCGACGCTGCAGATGACGTTGACCAGCCCGGTCTCGTCCTCGACGTTCATGAACGTGATACCCGATGCCGTCGCCGGACGCTGCCGGTGCGTGACGATCCCGCCGATCTCGACCCGCCGCCCGGTCTCGGCCGTCGCGGTGTCCTGCACGCTGAGCACCCGGCGAGCGGCGAGCCGGTCGCGCACGTGCCGGACGGGGTGGTCGTCGGTCGTCATGCCCGTCGACCACATGTCGGCGATCAGGACGTCGCCGCTCGTCATCTGCCCGAACAGCGGCGGTTGGACGACGACCTGCGTGTCCGGCAGCTGGTCGGCGCGCTCCGCAGCGGCCTGCGCCGCCGACCACATCGCCCCGCGGCGGTCGATGTCGAACGGGGCGAAGGCGTCGGCGGCGGCGAGCGCCTCGAGCTGCGCCGTCGTCAGCCCCACCCGGCGGGCCAGGTCGGACATGTCGACGAAGGGACCGTTCGCGTCACGCTCGGCGACGATCTTCTCGGCGCTCTTCCGGCTGAGCGAGGCGACCTCGGCGAGTCCGAGCCGGACCGCGAACGCGCCGTCGCGGCGGTGCCGTGCGGTGTCGTCGGGCAGTGCCTTGTCGAAGGGCAGCACCGGCGGCTGCTCGGTGTGCAGGCAGGCGTCGTCACCGCACGGGGGCACCACCTGGTCGTCGCCGAGCGGTTCGAGCGTGGCGTCGACACCCGAGCGGAGGATGTCCGGTCGGAGCACCTGGACGCCGTGCCGACGGGCGTCGGCGACCAGGGTCTGCGGTGAGTAGAACCCCATCGGCTGCGCCCGGAGCAGCGCGGCCAGGAACGCCCCCGGGTAGTGCAGGCGCATCCAGGCGCTCGCGTAGACGATCAGGGCGAAGCTGATCGAGTGGCTCTCCGCGAAGCCGAAGTTCGCGAACGCCTGGATCTTCGCGTAGATCGCGTCGGCGTCCTCGCCGTGGATGCCGTTGTCCGACATGCCCGCGTAGAGCTTGTCGCGCAGCCGGTCGATCTTCTCGTGGCCGCGCTTCGACCCCATCGCCCGCCGGAGCAGGTCGGCGTCGTCGCCCGAGCAGTTGCCGACCGCGATCGCCATCTGCATGAGCTGCTCCTGGAACAGCGGCACGCCGAGGGTGCGTTCGAGCACCGGTTCGAGCGACGGGTGGATGTAGGTGATCGGCTCCTCGCCGGTCCGACGCCGGATGTAGGGGTGCACGGCACCGCCCTGGATCGGGCCGGGGCGGACGAGGGCGACCTCGATCACCAGGTCGTAGAACCGTCGTGGGAGCAGCCGGGGCAGGGTGCCCATCTGCGCGCGGGACTCCACCTGGAACACCCCGATGGTGTCGGCTCGGCAGAGCTGGTCGTAGACGCCCTGTTCCTCCTTCGGCATGGAGTGCATCTCCCAGCGTTCCCCGCAGTGCTCCGCCGCCAGGTCGAACGAGTACTGCAGCGCCGCGAGCATGCCGAGGCCGAGCATGTCGAACTTCACGAGCCCCATGAAGGCGCAGTCGTCCTTGTCCCACTGCAGCACCGTGCGGCCGTCCATCCGCGCGTGCTCGATCGGCACGACCTCGCCCACCGGCCGGTCGGTGAGCACCATGCCGCCCGAGTGGATGCCGAGGTGGCGTGGGAAGCCCAGGACGTCGCTCGCCAGCCCGACGACCGCCGGCGGGATGTCGTGGTCCTGGCTCTCGGTCACCGAGCCCCACCGTTCGACCTGCTTCGACCAGGCGTCCTGCTGCCCCGGGCTGTGGCCGAGGGCCTTCGCCATGTCGCGGACGGCACCCTTCGGGCGGTACGTGATGACGTTCGCGACCTGGGCGGCGTTGTACCGGCCGTACTTCTCGTAGACGTACTGGATCACCTCTTCGCGGCGGTCCGAGTCGAAGTCGACGTCGATGTCGGGTTCTTCGTCGCGCATCGCCGACAGGAACCGCTCGAACGGCAGGCCGTAGCGGATCGAGTCCACCGCGGTGATCTCGAGCAGGTAGCAGACCGCGGAGTTCGCGGCGGAGCCCCGCCCCTGGCAGAGGATCCCCCGGCCGCGGGCGTACTGCACCATGTCGCGCACGATCAGGAAGTAGCCGGGGAAGTTCTTGTCCTCGATCACCGCGAGCTCGCGTTCGATGCGCTCGCGCTTCTGCGGGTCCACGCCGTCGGCGCTGCCGGGGTAGAGCCGACGGGCACCCTTCCAGGTGAGCTCCCGCAACCAGGACATCGCGGTGTGGCCGTCCGGCACGTCGAGGTCGGGCAGCCCGGGCTTGACCGTGCGCAGGCGGAACCCGAGTTCGTCGGCCAGCGCGACGGTGTTCCCGATCGCCCCCGGGTACCGCCCGAACCGCCGGGTCATCTCGGCGCCGGAGCGCAGGTGCGCGGTGTCGGCGGCCGGCAGCCACCCGTCGATCTCGTCGAGGCTGCGCCGGGCCCGGACCGCGGCCAGCGCCGTCGCCACCGGGAACCGGTCGGGGGTGGCGTAGTGGACGTTGCCGGTCGCGACCAGGGGCAGCGTGTACCGCTCGGCGAGGGTCGCGAGCACGTCGTTCCGCGCACTGTCGAGCGGGTCGCCGTGGTCGAGGAGCTCCACCACGACGTTGCTGCGCCCGAAGCGGTCGAGCAGCACGCGCAGCGCGGTCTCCGCCGCGGACTCCCCACCCTGCTCGAGCGCCTGCCGGACGGTGCCCTTCCGGCACCCGGTGAGCACCCGCCAGTGTCCGTCGGCCCGTCCCGCGAGCTCGTCGAGGTCGTAGCGCGGGCTGCCCTTCTCGGACCCGGCCGCGAGGTGCGCACTCGTCACCGCGCCCGCGAGCCGGTGGTAGCCGTCCTGCCCGTCGGCGAGCAGGAGCAGGTGGGAGCCCTCGGGATCGGGGACGCCGTTCTGCGGTTCGGTCAGGCCCAGCGAGAGCTCGGTGCCGTAGACGGTGCCGACCTGCGGGTACGCCTCGGCGACCTCGGCCATCCGGGCGGCACCGTAGAAGCCGTCGTGGTCGGTGAGGGCGAGGGCGTGCAGGCGCAGCCGTGCGGCTTCCTCGAACAGTTGCTCGGGCTGGCTGGCGCCGTCGAGGAAGCTGAAGGCCGAGTGCGCGTGCAGCTCGGCGTACGGCACGACCGGAGGGCCGTCGTCCGCAGCCGCCGGCTGGTCCGTGGGCACGTACGGCTCGCGCTTGCGCGACCACGCCGGGCTGTCCCCGCCGTCGCCGGCCTTCGCCGTCCCCGGACTGCGCTTGTCCGACAGGGCGCGCTCGAACTGCGACCACGGCACGGGTGGGTTGCTGTAGCCCATCAGGTCCTGCTCCTGGATCGGTTCACGTGGCGATCGCCTCCGCCCACCACCGGTGGTCGGCCAGCACCAGGTACCAGGCACGGCCCTCGGCGTCGACGAGCTGCAGTCGGTGCAGTCGTCGGCCGCCGGACTCCCACCACCGCACGACGAGCGGCCAGGGGCCCGCCCAGGCCGTGACGGGTGCGAACCCGCCGCCCCGGTCCCCCTCGGCGCGGAAGCGTTCGGGCGCGCCGGACAGCACGCCGCGGTCGTCGACGTCGACGCTCGCGCCGTCGCCGGAGACCACGTCGACCGGCCGGGGACGCTCGAGGACGGTGGCGGGCGGCGGCCCGGGCAGTTTGCCGGGCCACGGTCGGTCGCGCACGGTGGCCAGGGCACGCTCGCCGCCGGGCGGGGCGTCGCCCCACGGCACGAGCACCACCCGCTCGGACAGGGTCCGACCACCACCGACTCGCGGGCTCACCACCCCGTCGTGCCCGACCATGCCCTGGATCCGCGCCAGCCCGTGGTGAACGCGCTCGTCCGGCCCGGAGCCCCAGAGTCCGCGTTCGTGGTTCGCCATGTCGTCGACGGCGACCGGCTCGAGCACGACCGAGGTGACGGGGGCCTCGAGCCCGGTCGGGTCGACCCCGCCGGCGAGCTGCCACCGCACCCGGTCGACGACGTCGGCGGCGTCGAACCACCGGGGGTGCGCCCACGTGCGTTCGAGCAGGATGTCCCGCTCGTCGACGATCCCCACCCGGATGGTCGTCGCGACCAGCCCCGCGGCGCGGAGGCGTGCGGCGAAGTCGTCGGCGGAGCGCCGGAACGCGAACGCGATCTGGTCGGCACGGTCGAGCGGGGGTTCGAAGGCGGCCTCGATCCGGAGCTCGGGCGGGATCGCGCGTGCCGAGATCTCCCGTGGGTCGCGTCCGCCGGCCAGCCGGTGCAGGAACGCCCCGGCGACCCCGAACCGGTCGCGGACCTGCTCGTCACTGAGCGACGCGAACGCGCCCAGCGTGGTGATGCCGAGCCGGTCGAGCACCGTCGCGAGCTCGGGGTCGCCGAGCGCACCGAGGGGCAGGGCCGCCAGGAAGTCCGACGAGCCGGAGACCGGCACGATCCGTACCCGTTCGCCGGGACGCACCGGCCGGGCCCGTGCTGCCTGCTCCGCCGCGAACGGGGTGTCCGCCACACCGGCCCGCACCGCCGGGGCACCGTGGTCGGCCGCGATCCCCGCCAGGGTCGCCGCGGCCGCCCGCTCGCCGCCGTAGTACCGCGCCGGTCCCCGGGCACGCAGGGCGAGGGTGCCGGGCCGCAGTACCTCGACCCCGGGGACGGCGGCCTCGACCGCGCGGATGACGGGTTCGAACGCGCGGTGGTCGAGGGCGTCGTCGTAGGGCTGCACGACGAGCTCCGGACAGCGCGCCTGTGCCTCGCGCACCCGGAGGCCCCGGACGACGCCGTGCTGCCGTGCGGACGCGGAGCTCGCGAACACCAGGCCCTTCGCGACCACGGCGAAGGGCTGCTCCGGCGGTGCCCCGGCCGCGCGGGCTGCCGCGATCACCGGCCAGTCCGGGCACCAGAGCACGATGGTCCGGGTCGGCGGCGGCTCGGGCAGCGCCCCGCCGCGGGCGATCGCGTCGGCCCGGACACGCCCAGGCGCGATCACGACGCCACCGCCACGCACAGCAGCACTCCGGCGATCACGACGCCACCGCCACGGGTCGCAGCACCCGGGTGTCGCCGGACCCCACCGACGGCACGGGGGTCGCCGTCCGGACCGTGCCGTCGGCCGCGGGCAGGAGCAGTTCGGCGCTGGTGGGGCGCACCGCACCCGCACGACCGGTCGCCGTCACGGTGGCGCGACGCTCGGTCAGGTGCCCGTGGCCCTGACCGATGCCGCTCCACACCGACGACGTGATCCGCAGCGTGACGTCCGCGCCTGGCCAGGACCCGAGCGCGACGAGGGCCCCGCCGCGTTGCCGGAGCCGGGCCGACAGGCGGGCGACGTCGCCCGGTACCACCCGGCCGAGCGGTCGGGTGAGGACGATCTGGGCGACGTCCGCCATCGCCGCGGTCACCGCGAGCCACTGGTCGCCCGGATCGGGGACGAGCACGAGCCGCTCGAGGTCGATCCCCGCGGCGGCCGCGGCCTCGATCCCGAAGGACGGCACCCCGACGACCGCGCACCACGCACCGGACGCCGAGGCCGCCTGCAGCATGGTGATCGCGAGCAGCACCGACTCGGGGACGGCGTAGGTGCCACCGACCCGGATCGCACCGCCGGGCAGCAGCGGCTCGAGAGCGGAGGCGGTCGGGAGCCCAGCGGTGTCGACACGGGTGGACTCCATGTCGGTGACCCGGGACCGCAGGGACGTGATGCGGTCGAGCGCCGCCCGGGCGTCACCGAGGTGGTCCGCAGCGCCCGCGCCGCCCCCACGCGCAGCACCTGCGCCCGCGCGCGCAGCACCCGAACCCCCGCGCGCAGCACCGCCCCGCCCGACCCGGTCCGGGCCGGGCGACCGGAGTGCCGCCGCCGTCTGCATGCCCTCATATTCGAACATGTGTTCGATGATGTCAATCGCGTCCGACATCCGTGGACAATCGGGTCGAACGCGTGTTCGGTCAGCTCACCACGTCGCCACCGCACCGACCGCGCCGAGCACGGACCGCGTCTTCGTCACGACCTCGTCCGCCTCGTCCGCCGCCACCGACGACCACGTCACCGCTCCCCCGGCCCCGAGCGTCCGCGACCGGACCTCGACCGCACCCACCCCGCCGCCCGAGGCGTCCACCACCGTCACCAGTGTCCGGATGACCACCGACAGGTCGACCGCCCCGCTCGCCGAGAAGTACCCGATCACCCCCGAGTACACCCCGCGCGGCGCGCCCTCGAGCCGGTCGGCGATCGCCATCGCGCTGATCTTCGGCGCGCCGGTCATCGACCCCGGTGGGAACGCCGCCCGCACCACGTCCGCCGGCGACGTCCCCGACGGCAGCACGGCGCCGATCGTCGACACCATCTGGTGCACGCTCGCGTAGGTCTCGACCGCGCACAGCCGTTCGACGTGCACCGACCCGGGGATCGCCGTCCGCAGCAGGTCGTTCCGCAGCAGGTCCACGATCATCACGTTCTCGGCACGGTCCTTGGCGCTCACCGCGAGTTCGTCCCGCACGGCCGCGTCGGCGGCAGCGTCGGCGAGTCGTCGCCGCGTGCCCTTGATCGGTTCCGCCAGCACGGTGCGGTCCGCGGCGATCCGCAGGAACCGCTCCGGCGACCGGCTCGCCACGCGCAGCGGGCCGAGCCGCAGGTACGCACCGAACGGGACGGGGTCCGACGCCCGCATCTGGAGGTACTCATCCAGGTGCGGGTCCGTGCCGGGGCCGACCCGGGCCTCCCGGCCCCTGCCCGGCACGGAGAAGGAGGTGGTGAGACAGACCTGGAACGCGTTGCCCTCGCGGATCTCGGCGCGGCACGCGTCGACGGCGCGTTCGTGGTCAGCTCGCGACGTGCGTCCGACCGCTGACGACACCCCGGCCGGGAGGCCCGTGGCCGCGTCCGCCACGTCGGCCGGCGACGGCGACCCGGTCACCGTCTCGAGCCACGCCCGGTTCTGCGCGCTGGCCGCCGGCTCCGCGTCGGCGACGAGCGTCAGCGCCCAGGCGCCGCCGGTGTGGTCGACGACCACGGCACGGTCCACGAACCGCAGGTCGGCGTCGGCGTGGCCGTCGGCGGTGTGGTCCGGGCCGCCGGACTCGCGACCGAGCTCGTACCCGAGGAACCCGACCCAGCCGAGTGCGAAGCCGCAGCCGGCGATCGGCTCGGGCAGCTGCGGCGTCCGCGCGAGGAGGTCGGCCAGCACGGTGAAGGCCGGAAGGTCGTCGGAGGACGACGAGCCGAACCAGCCGGCAGCGGGCGCGGCGACCTCGACGGACGCCTGCCGGTCCTGGTGGCGGAACCGGGCACGGAACGGCCCGTCCGCCCACGTCAGCACCGACCATCGCGCCCGTGGTCGAGCGGCGTCGGGTGCGCCGTCCGGCAGCGCGGAGTCGAGCCACACCAGGTCGCCCTCGACCGCGGCGGCCAGCGCGCCGAGGTCGGGGACCGGATCGAGCCGGCGGACCTCGATGCGGGCGCCGGCCGACGGACCGGTCAGATCGCGGAGATCGTCCATGCGGCGGCGTGGGACGCACCGGGGGCGAGCACCACGAGATCGCGGTCGACACCGTCGTTGAAGGCGTCGGGGGCGCACGTCATCGGCTCGACCGCCAGCCCGGCGCGGTGGTACTCGGGGACCACGTGGTCGGCCGTGTGCACCTGCACCCACGGGCACTCCGGACCGAAGGTCGCGCGGACACCCCGGCCGTCCGCCGCGGTCAGGGCGATGGTCGCGACCCCGTCGGCGTCGCGGTCGAAGCCGGTGAAGGCGTGGTCGATGAACCGGTCGCCGATGCGTGTGGCGGTGCGCAGGTCGAACTCGTCGTGCACGGGGACCAGGTCGGTCGGGATCAACCGGTCCGGCGTGACCTCGAGCACCTCGGCCGCGGGCAGGGTGAGGGCCCAGTCGTCGACCGTGCCGGCGCCGGCGACCAGGTACGGGTGCGGGCCCGTCCCCCACGGGGCGTCGTCCGCGCCGGAGTTCGTGCCGGTGATCGTCGTGTGCAGCCCGGCGTCGTCCAGCCGGTACTCGACCAGGACCTCGACGCGGTACGGGTAGCCCGCCTGGGCCTGCACGGTGGTGGCGAGCACCACGCGGTCGGACTCCTGCGCCTCGACCCGGAAGTCGGTCCAGGCGACCAGCCCGTGCAGGGCGTGGTGCCGTGCCGGTTCGGTGAGCGCGAGCTCGTGGTCGACACCGCCGAACGAGTACTCGCCGTCGACCACGCGGTTCGGCCACGGAGCGAGGACGGCACCGCGGAACGCCGGTCGGACCTCGTCCGCGGCGAACGGCACGATCAGGTCGCGACCCTCGTGCCGCAGGGTCCGCAGCGTCGCACCGACCGTGGCGATGTCGGCCGTGTACCCGGCGGCGGAGATCGTCAGCGGGGTTCCGGACAGCGGCGCATCGTTGCTCATGCGCTCAGCGTATCGGGCACGTGCGGCCACCCGCACCACGAGGAAACCCCCGCCGTTCCGGGGAACGACGGGGGTTGTTGGTGGATCTGAGGGGACTCGAACCCCTGACCCCCTGCATGCCATGCAGGTGCGCTACCAGCTGCGCCACAGACCCAGATTGTGTTGCTTCCGTGCCGACCGGTTCCCCGGAGGCACCATAGAAGCGTACACCATGCGAACGCCGGGCAACGAAATCGAAGCCGTCACCCGGGCGCGTCGCTGATCAGGCGGTGTGGTCCACCGGGAGCTCGAGCGGGATGGTCGGGCAGTCTGCCCAGAGCCGCTCGAGCGAGTAGTACTGGCGGTCCTCGTCGTGGAAGACGTGCACCACGATGTCGCCGACGTCGATGAGGACCCAGCGGCCCTCGCTCCGGCCTTCGCGGCGGAGGGTCTTGGCGCCGAGCTCGAGGAGGCGCTCCTCGACCGCATCGGCGATGGACTGCACGTTGCGCTCGTTCCGACCGGTTGCGAGCAGGAACACGTCCGTGAGCTGCAACGGCCCGGTCACATCGAGCGCGACGAGGTCCTCGGCCTGCTTGGCGTCCGCCGCGAGAGCGGCGGCCTGCACGAGTTCCAGTGCGCGAGTGGAGGCGGTCACGGATTCCTTCCGGTCGTCGACCCGGCAGGGAGCCGGATCGCTTGATGGGTCACGATCATAAGCCACCCCGCCGACGCGCGGCCAGGCCGCGGCCGACGCAGGTGTCGGGATCGGTGGTTCGGGTCGGGGCGTCAGCCGCCGAAGGTGTGGGTCGTGACGAGCGCGACGATGATGACCGCGGCTGCGGCGACACCGACGGCGCCGACCGTGACGCCGAGGATGAGCGGCGTGCGCGACTCCTTCGGCTTCGCGGCGGCGAGGACGACCTGTCGGGTCGAGGTGTGGCTGGACACCGCGCGGCTGGCGCGCACCGGGCTGGCGTCGGTCTCCGGCTGCTCGTCGTGCTGCTCGAGCAGGCGGTCGACCTCGGCACCGTCGATCGGTCGGTGCGACCCCGTCGAGGACAGCGACGCGGGCAGGTCGATGGACCCGGTGAGGATCACCTCGCCCGTCGCGTTCAGTGCTCCGGTCGGGTCGGCCAGGGCCGAGTTCGGCAGGATGATCGCGTTGGTGTCGGTGACCGCGATCCGGCGGGTGCCGGTCGAGTCGTCGTGCACCTCGGCGTCGTTCGAGCCGTGCGCCTGCTGCGACCAGTGCCCGACGGGCGGCTCGAAGGCCGTCGTCATCGGCTTCGGCTCGGCCGGCCGCTGGAAGGACGCGGGGACCTTCGGAGGGTCGGTCCGTGCGGGCTCCGGGATCGGGACCTCGTTGGTGTCGTCGTCCTCGGGGTCGAGGGACAGCGGGAACACCGCCGGGGTCGACGGCGCGCCGTCCGGGATCCCCGGGAGCGGCGTGGCCGAGGGGTGCTCGGGCGCAGCGACGTCGACCGGTGCGACGGCGTCGGCCTGCGTCTCGTCGGTGCCCGTCTCGTGAGTGCCAGTCGCGTCGCTGCCCGTCTCGTCGGTACCCGTCTCGTCGGTGCCCGTCTGGTCGCTGGACGTCCCTGCGGGAGCCTCGTCTGCGGCCCCGGCTTCGGGCTGTACTTCGGAAGCGTCGTCGGCGGGAGGCGACCACGTCGACCGGTGGCGCCGGGGCTCCTCGGCGTGCGCAGCGGCTTCGTCGAGCGGCTCGATGGCGTCGGGCGACCCGTCCGCCTCGGTGGCCTGGGCGACCGCTGCCTCGTCGAGCACCGTGGGGGTCTCGGAACCGGACGGCTCGTCCGCGGCGCGCGGGCCCGAGGTCGGCTCGATGGTGTCGACCGAGCCGAGGACGTCCTCGACGGTGCGGTCGGAGGACTGCGGCGTGGGGTTCTGCAGCGGGACCGGCAGGACCGCCTGGTTCTCGGCGGCGCGCTGCTGGCGGATCTGGCGGCGGGTCAGACCACCACTGCCGGGCACGATCTCGGTCGCCGAGGCGGGCGGGAACGGCGACACCCCGGCTGCAGGGACGGAGGTCACCGGCACGGAGGGCGCCGAGGCCGGCGTGCCCGTCGGTGCCGACGTGCCCGTCGCGGCGGACGCCGGAGCGGAGGACTGGGCCGGACCGCCGGGAGCGGGTGCCACGTGCGAACCGGGCCGAGGACGGGGTTCCGTCGACTCGGCGGGTGCGGCGACGGTCGGCGGCGGCGTCGCGGGCTGCGAACCGGCTGCTGCGGCACGCTCCCGCTCGCGCGCCTGGCGCCGCGACAGGGGCGGCTGCGCGTCGGACGAACTCATGCAACGCTCCGATACAGGTGGTGCTTGGAGATGTACTGGACGACCCCGTCGGGGACCAGGTACCAGACGGGGGAACCACGTCTCACCCGGTCGCGGCAGTCGGTCGACGAGATGGCCAGTGCGGGGACTTCGAGCAAGCTTACGTCTCGCTCGGGGAGTCCGCTGATGCTCAGGTCGTGTCCCGGACGCGTCACGGCGACGAAGTGCGCGAGGTCCCAGAGACCATCATGGTCTTTCCAGTCGACAATCTGCTGAACGGCGTCTGCGCCCGAGATGAAGACGAGCTGCGCGTCAGGCCGCTGTTCGTGCAGGTCGCGGAGCGTGTCGACCGTGTACGTCGGGCCGGGGCGGTCGATGTCGACGCGGCTCACCGTGAACATCGGGTTGGACGCGGTCGCGATGACCGTCATCAGGTAGCGGTGCTCGGCATCCGTGACGCCGGACTTCATGTACGGCTGACCGGTGGGGACGAACACGACCTCGTCCAGGTCGAACGCCCGAGCGACCTCGGACGCCGCGACGAGGTGACCGTGGTGGATGGGGTCGAACGTGCCGCCCATCACCCCGATGCGCGGTCGTCCGGTGCTCTCGAGCATCGCGTGCAGTTCAGCTCTTGGTGTGACCGAACTCGTCGACACCCGTCTCGTGGTGGCGGGTGGCCTCGAACTTCTGCGAGTGGCGGTAGGCCACGTCGCGGAAGCTCCAGGTGACGAAGCCCAGGAAGATGAAGAACAGCGCGCCGACGAGCGGGAACACGAACGCCGGGGCCCCGGAGGCGTGCTCCGCAGCTTCTGCGAGGAAGGTCATCGTTCGGTGCTCCGTTCGGTCGGGGAAAGACGCCGTTCAGTCTAGCCGCGGATCTGGCCGTTCCCGCGCACGATCCACTTGGTGCTCGTGAGCTCCGGCAGCCCCATCGGGCCACGCGCGTGCAGCTTCTGCGTCGAGATGCCCACCTCGGCGCCGAAGCCGAACTCCCCGCCGTCGGTGAAGCGCGTCGACGCGTTCACCATCACGACCGCCGAGTCGACCGCCGCCAGGAACCGTTCGGCCGTGTCGACGTCGTTCGTGACGATCGACTCGGTGTGGTGGGTGGACCAGCGCGCGATGTGTGCCATCGCGGCGTCGACGTCCGGCACGACGCGGATCGACAGGTCGAGGTCCATCGACTCGGTCGCCCAGTCCTCGTCGGTGGCGCGCAGCACGCCCGGCACGATCGCCCGCGTGGCGTCGTCGCCGCGCAGCGTGACACCGGAGGCACGGAGCCGGTCCGCGAGCACGGGCAGCAGCCGCTCGGCCGCCCGCTCGTGCACCAGGAGGGTCTCGAGGGCGTTGCAGACGCTCGGCCGCTGCACCTTGCTGTTCAGGACGATGTCGACGGCGCGCTGCTCGGGGGCCGACGCGTCGAGGAACACGTGCACCACGCCGGCACCGGTCTCGATCACGGGCACCTGCGACTCGGTGACGACGGTCTGGATGAGCGAGGCGCTGCCGCGCGGGATGAGCACGTCGACCAGGCCGCGGGCGCGCATGAGCTCGGTGGCTCCGGCACGGCCGAACTCGTCGATGGTCTGCACGAGCTCGCGCGGCAGGCCGACCGACTCGACGGCGTCCTGGATGCGGGCCACGAGCACGGCGTTCGTCCGCTGGGCCGCCGATCCCCCGCGGAGCACGACCGCGTTGCCGGACTTCAGCGCGAGCGAGGCGATGTCGACCGTGACGTTCGGTCGTGCCTCGTAGATGGCACCGACGACCCCGAACGGCACCCGCACCTGGGTGAGCTGCAGGCCGTTCGGCAGCAGCGAGCCCCGCAGGTGCTCCCCCACCGGGTCCTGCAGGCCGACGACGTCCTCGACGGCCGTGGCCAGCGCCTCGATGCGTGCGGGGTCGAGCCGGAGTCGGTCGACGAGACCGGAGGACAGGCCGCTCTCCTCACCCGCGACCAGGTCACCGTGGTTCGCGGCGACGATCTCGTCGGTGGCAGCACGGACCCCGGCGGCGATCGCCACCAGGGCGGCGTCCTTGACCGCCGTCGTCGCGGTCGCCAGCGCCGACGAGGCGGTGCGGGCAGCCACGAGCGTGTCGGTCAGGGTCGGGGCGGGCGCGATCGACGACATGGACCGATTCTAGGTCCGCTCGTCGGCCCGTGACGGGCCTGACGCCGTCTCGCCGGCCGACCGGTCACGACACGTTGCACCACGACCGCCGAGCGGTCGCACCGCGTCGCCTCGCGCCGACCCCGTCGACCGGTCCCGACCGTTCGACGCAGTCCGTCGGTGCGTCGTGACCGCCTGGAGGCCCGGCACCGGTCCCCGGGACCCGCGCCGGGCCTCCAGGCGGTCGCGTTCACCACGCCGACCGGTCACGACACGTCGTCCTGCGCCACGCGAGCGGTCGCCGATCGTCGCTCCGCGACGCCCGCGCCGACGGTCCCTGACCGGTCGGCGCCGTCCCGGCGGCGAGTCGTGACCGCTCCGAGCGCGTCCGACCCGTGTCAGGGACGCGGCGCGGCGTGGAACCAGGTGCCGACGTGCTCGCCCGACAGGGCGCGGTCGACGAGGGCCGTGGCGGTCACCAGGACCGACGTGCCCGACTCGGCCGCGAGCCGCGCAGCCGCGACCTTGGTCCCTGCTCCCCCGGTCCCCACGCCGGACTTGCCGACGGAGCCGAAGGTGACGCCGGCCAGCTCGTCGCCGAACGGTACCTCGTCGATGCGCTCGGCGCCGGGCTGCTCCGGAGGCTTCGTGTACAGGGCCTCGACGTCGGACAGCAGCACCAGGGCGTCGGCACCGAGCAGCCGCGCCACCAGGGCGGCGAGCCGGTCGTTGTCGCCGAAGCGGATCTCGTGCGTGGCGACCGTGTCGTTCTCGTTCACGATCGGCAGCACCCGCAGGGCGAGCAGCCGGTCGATGGCGCGCTGCGCGTTGACCCGGTGCGTGGGGTTCTGCAGGTCGCCGGCGGTCAGCAGGATCTGCGCCGCGACGACCCGGTGCCGGTCGAGTTCCTTCTGGTACCGGAACATCAGGACGTTCTGGCCGGTGGCCGCCGCCGCCTGCTGCGTGGCGAGGTCGTCGGGACGGCCCTCGAGCCCGAGGAACGGGAACCCGGTCGCGATCGCACCGGACGACACGAGCACGACCTCGGTGCCACGGCCGTAGGCGCTGGCCAGGGCGTCCACCAGCGGACCGATCTGGCCGGCGGCGTCACCGCTGACCGAGGACGAGCCGACCTTGACCACGATCCGCCGCGCACGCGGGATGTCCTCTCGCCGGGTGACGGGTCCGAGGTCGGTGCGGGCGGTCGTGTCGGTCATGCCGCGGTCAGTCCTTCTGGTCGCTGGTCTCGAAGTCGCCGGTCTCGACGCCGGTCTCGGGGTCGCCGGTCTCGAGGTCGTCGCTGGTGACGACCTCGTCGTTCACCCAGAGGCCGGACACACGCTCCTGCTCGAGCTCCGCACGTGCGGCGGCCTTGGCGTCCATCCGCTCGAAGTACTCCTCGCGACGCTCGTTGCGGGTCGGACGCGAGGTCGCACCGATGCGGGCGTCGGTCCCGCGCGCGCTCGTGATGAGCTCCGCGGTGGACGTGAGCGTCGGCTCCCAGTCGAAGACCATGCCGCCGTCGCCACCGATCACGACGGTCGAACCGGCGACCGCGCCGGCCTTGAACAGGCCGTCCTCGACGCCGAGCTTCGCGAGCCGGTCGGCCAGGAACCCGATCGCCTCTTCGTTGGTGAAGTCAGTCTGCTGGATCCAGCGCTCCGGCTTCGCGCCGCGGACGCGGAAGAAGCGGTGCTCCTCGCCGCCCTCGGCACGGACCGTGAAGCCCTGGTCGTTGACCGCACGGGGGCGGATGACGATGCGCTCGACGACGGGCTCGGCCGCGCGCTTGGCACGACCCTGCTCGACGACCTCGGCCAACGCGAAGGTCAGCTCACGCAGACCCTTGTGCGACGCCGTGGAGATCGGGAACACGCGGTAGCCACGGCCCTCGAGCTCGGCGGTGACGAACTCGGCGAGCTCCGCGGCGTCCGGTACGTCGATCTTGTTGAGCGCGATGAGCTGCGGACGCTCGAGCAGCGGCACCTGGCCCTCGGGGACCGGGTAGCGCTCGAGCTCGCCGAGGATGACGTCGAGGTCGCTGATCGGGTCGCGGCCCGGGTCCATCGTCGCGCAGTCGATGACGTGCAGCAGGGCTTCGCAGCGCTCGACGTGCCGCAGGAACTCGAGGCCGAGGCCCTTGCCCTCCGACGCGCCCTCGATCAGCCCGGGGACGTCCGCGACCGTGAAGCGGCTCTCGCCCGACTCGACGACGCCGAGGTTCGGGGTGAGCGTGGTGAAGGGGTAGTCGGCGATCTTCGGCTTCGCGGCCGAGATCGCTGCGATGAGCGAGGACTTGCCGGCGCTCGGGAACCCGACGAGGGCGACGTCGGCGATGGTCTTCAGCTCGAGGCTGATGTCACCCGCCCAGCCCTCGGTGCCGAGGAGCGCGAAGCCGGGGGCCTTGCGCTTGGTGGTGGAGAGCGCCGCGTTGCCGAGGCCGCCCTGGCCACCGGGGGCCACGACGACGCGCATGCCGGGCTCGGTCAGGTCGGCGATGACCTCGCCGGCCTCGTCGTACACGACGGTGCCGATCGGGAGCGGGAGCTCCTGGACCTCGCCGCTGACGCCGCTGCGGTGGTCGCCCATGCCCGGCTGACCGTTCTTGGACGAACGGTGCGGCGAGCGGTGGTAGCCGAGCAACGTGGTGACCTGCGGGTCGGCCACGAGCACGATGTCGCCGCCGTCACCGCCGTTGCCACCGTCGGGCCCGGCGAGGGGCTTGAACTTCTCACGGCGGACCGAGACGCAACCGTTGCCGCCCTTCCCCGCGCTGAGGTGCAGGGTCACGCGGTCGACGAAGGTCGCCATGGTTCCACTCCTGGAAGATCGTTGCGCCGACGAGATCCGTCAGCGCGTTGTGCCGACGTGATCCGTTGGCGCGTTGTGCCGACGTGATCCGTCGGCGGGAAAAGCGAAGGAGGGGCGGGCACTCGGCCCGCCCCTCCCGCTGAAGCTGATCGTCGCGACTACGCGTTGACGATGTTGATGACCTTGCGGCCACCCTTGGTGCCGAACTCGACCGAACCGGCCGAGAGGGCGAACAGCGTGTCGTCGCCACCGCGGCCGACGTTGGCGCCCGGGTGGAAGTGGGTGCCACGCTGGCGGATGATGATCTCACCGGCGTTGACGACCTCGCCACCGAAGCGCTTCACGCCGAGGCGCTGTGCGTTCGAGTCACGACCGTTGCGAGTGGAACTCGCACCCTTCTTGTGTGCCATGAGCTGACTCCCTTACGCGATCTTGGTGATCTTGACGCGGGTCAGTTCAGCGCGGAAACCCTGGCGCTTCTTGTACCCGGTCTTGTTCTTGAACTTCTGGATGATGACCTTCGGACCGCGCAGGTCGTCGAGCACCTCGGCGGTGACGGTCACGTTGACGAGCTCGGAAGCCGCCGACGTGATCTTGTCACCGTCCACGAGGAGCACGGGGGCGAGGTCGATGTTGCCCTTGTCGTCCGCCTTGACACGGTCGACGGTCAGGATGGTGCCGACCTCGACCTTTTCCTGACGGCCGCCGGCGCGCACTACTGCGTAAACCACGTGGAAATCCTTACGTAACTCTGCTTGAGGGAAGTCTCGGGTGCCCACTTCTGCACGAGCGGCTCCCGGAAGGCCGGGCCCGATCGGCGACGCAGGCAGAACGGCCCGCTGACACCAGGGATCGAGAATACTCGATCCCCATGGGTCCGGTCAAACGGCGACACACGTACGATTGCACGGTGACCGTGTTGATCGACCCACCGACGTGGCCCGCTCACGACACTCTGTGGTCGCACCTCGTCAGTGATGAATCCTACGCGGAACTCCACGCGTTCGCTGCACGCGCCGGTGTGCCGCGTCGTGCGTTCGACCACGACCACTACGACGTGCCGCTCGCGAAGTACGACGAACTGGTCGCCGCGGGGGCCTCTGCGGTGTCCGGTCGGGAGCTCGTGCTGCGGCTCATCCGCAGCGGCCTGCGTGTGGCGCAGCGCGACAAGCGCGCCCACTGACGCGCCGCGCACGTGCGTCCGGCACGCATGGTGCGAGGTTCTGGACTCGGTGCGGCGCACGCCGGCTCCCACGGCGTCCGGAACCTCGCACGGTACGGACAGGAGGGCCGGCGCACGCCTGCCACGCCCGTCCTGTCGCACGGTGCGGGGCCGCGTCTCGGGCACGTGCGCACGGTGCGAGGTTGCGTCTCGGGCACGTGCGCACCGTGCGAGGTTGCCCACAGCGTGCGAGGTCGGCAGCACGGTGCGTCGCCAGAGGCTCGCACCGTGCCGCGGCCGCTGCACCGCCCGGAGAACCTCGCACGGTGCGGCGACAGGCGGACGCCGCACCGCGCAGGACCGTGCATGACCGCGGTCGCGTTTCGGGCATGTGCGCACGGTGCGAGGTTGGCCACACGGTGCGAGGTACGAAGGCCGCACGATGTGGTCAACCTCGCACCGTGCAGCGCCCGCACGCCCGCACGAGCGACGACGCGAGGTCAGCGGGGCGCTGGACCGCCCCAGGGGGCTGCCGGCGGCTGCTGCTGGTCCGGACGGGGCTGTGCGCCGTACTGGCCGCCGTACTGCCCGTGGGGGTCCGGCTGGACCAGACCCTGTCCGTACGGGCCTTGCTGCGGCTGCTGCGGCCCCGGCTGCACGGTCGCGGGCGGGACGGCGTCGGCGGGCCGTACCGTCCCCGGCAGGCCGGACGTCGGCGCGGGGCCACGGTTCCGTCGCGGGCGCCCGAGCCACAGCCACGCCGCGGTCGCACTCGCCAGGAGCATCACCGTGAACGGCACGCCGTTGCGGAGCGGGTTCGTGACGACGTCGATGACCAGGCGCGACCCGCCCGAGGTGATCGCGCCGAACGCCCCCGTGAAGACACCGACGAGCGCGAGGGCGATCGTCCCGGCAGCCCCGGCGAGCACCGCACGGAGCAGCACGGTCGGCAGCGGACTGCGGCGGGCGATCGGCGTCAGGAACGCCAGCGCCAGGAACGCCCCCGCGTAGAACGGGAACGGCGCCAGGAACACCGAGGCGATGAAGCTGCCGACCAGGCTGGCCCCCGCGCCGTAGTGCGCGAACGGGCTGACGACGAGCGACGTCCCGATGAGCCCGACGATGCCGGACACGAACTCGACCAGCACGAGGGACACCACGGCGATGAGCGCCCCGGCGGTGTTGTTCACCGAGGCGCCGGGCGCGAAGGCCCGACGTGGATCAGCCGGTGCACGCGGCGGTCGCGGCGGGGCGTAGGGCACCCCGGCAGTGGGCTGGACGCCGTGCGGCGGCTGCCCAACAGGCTGCCCGCCAGGTTGCCCACCGTACGGCGGCTGCCCACCAGGCTGCCCACCGTACGGCGGCGCGGAACCGCCGGCTCCCCCGGGTCCGGGCGGTGCGGGCTGCTGCCAGCCTGCACCGTAGTACCCACGACCCTGCTGCGGGTCACCGGGGTTCGTCATGCTCAGTTCCCCAGGATGACGGAGCCGTCGGTGTCCTCGCCGGCTGCACCCTCGGTCGTGGCCGGGGCACTGATGCTCGGCGACGACACCCGGCGGGACCGCGAACGACCCTGACCCGGCTGCTTCGGCTCGGGCAGCGCCTGGAGCACGGAGTCCAACAGCGACTCGGCGTCCGGGGCGACCTGACGCGGCTCGCGCTTCGGGGCGGCGTTGAGCGGGATGTCCAGGATCGCGACCGTGTTGTCGGTCGGGGTCACCGTCGCGCTGGAGCTGACCCGACGGCGGGCCGGGGCCTTGGCCTTCGGCTCGGCGGCAGGAGCAGCAGCCTCGGCGACCGCCTGCTTCGGCGCAGCCTGCTTCGGCTGGTCGCGCTTCGGCTCGGCCTGCTTCGGCTCGACAGCGGCCTCCGCCTCGACTGCGACGGGCGCCGACTCGGCGACCTCGGTGGCTTCGGTCGCGGCAGCGTTCGACTGCTCACCGCTCCGTCCACCACGGCCACCACGGCGCCGACGCTTCGACCCGCTGGGCTGTTCGCCCGATCCGGAGTCGTCGGACGCGGACGTCGCCGCGGGGACGTCGGCCGAGGTCGGTGCCTCCGCCGAGGTCGGCGATGCCGGCGAGTCCTCGTGCGGGATCGTCGAGGCGGCGATCCGCGACAGCGCGCTCTTCACGTCGTCGGTGATCTGGTGCGCCTGGCTCGACTGCCCGTTCGACGAACCGGAACCCGAGCCACCGCCGGAGTTGCCCCCGCCGTTGCCGTGCCCGTTGCCACCGTTGCCGTTGCTGCCGTTACCGTTGCCACCGGCACCGCTGCGTCCCTTGCGACGCCCCTTGCTCGGGCCCGGGTCGGCGTTGTTGTCGTTGACCTTCGCGTTGACCTCGTCGAGCGACTCGCGCAGGCCGACGCCGATCTTCTTGCGGGTCATCTGCACGAGGCCGAGCGAGGTGACCTCGGCGACCTGGTGCTTCGTGCGGTCGCGGCTCAGGCACTCGATCAGGCGACGGAGCACGAGGTCGCGGTTCTCCTCGAGCACCATGTCGATGAAGTCGACGACGATGATGCCGCCGATGTCGCGCAGGCGGAGCTGGCGGACGAGTTCCTCGGCGGCCTCGAGGTTGTTCTTCGTGACCGTCTCCTCGAGGTTGCCCCCGGAGCCGACGAACTTGCCCGTGTTGACGTCGACGACCGTCATGGCCTCGGTGCGGTCGATGACGAGCGAACCACCGGAGGGCAGCCAGACCTTGCGGTCGAGCGCCTTGTCGATCTGCTCGTTCAGGCGGTACTCCTCGAAGGAGTCCGGGCCCTCGTAGCGGACGACGCGGTCCTTCAGGTCGGGCGCGACGGCCGACAGGTACTCGTCGATGGTGCCGCCGGCGGCCTCGCCGTCGATGATGAGCTTCGTGAAGTCCTCGTTGAAGACGTCACGCACGATCTTGACGAGCAGGTCCGGCTCCGAGTGCAGCATCACCGGGGCCTGGCCACCGGCGACCTTCTTCTGGATGGCCTCCCACTGGCTGGTCAGGCGCTGCACGTCGCGGGTGAGCTGCTCCTCGGTCGCACCTTCGGCAGCGGTGCGCACGATGACGCCCGCGTGCTCCGGCAGGACCTCTTTCAGGATCTTCTTCAGGCGCGCACGCTCGGTGTCGGGCAGCTTGCGCGAGATCCCGTTCATCGAGCCGTTCGGCACGTAGACCAGGTAGCGACCGGGCAGCGAGACCTGGCTGGTCAGGCGGGCGCCCTTGTGGCCGACGGGGTCCTTCGTGACCTGGACCAGGACCTTGTCGCCCGGCTTGAGCGCGGCCTCGATGCGACGGCCGTGGCTGGTGTCGACCGAGTTCCAGTCGACCTCGCCGGCGTACAGCACGGCGTTGCGGCCGCGGCCGATGTCGACGAAGGCGGCCTCCATCGACGGCAGGACGTTCTGCACCTTGCCGAGGTAGACGTTGCCGATCAGCGACACGTTCTCGGACTTGGTGATGTAGTGCTCGGCGAGGATGCCGTCCTCGAGCACGCCGATCTCGATGGTCGACGAGCTGGAGCGCACGATCATCTGGCGGTCGACGCTCTCGCGGCGGGCGAGGAACTCGTCCTCGCTCACGACCTGGCGGCGGCGTCCGGCGTCACGGCCGTCGCGGCGGCGCTGCTTCTTCGCCTCGAGCCGGGTCGAGCCCTTGATGCGCTGCGGCTCGGTGATGAGCTCGGGCTCGCGGCGGCGGGGCTCCTGGTGGTCGCGCGGCTCACGCGGCGCACGGGCCTCGCGGTCGGCGCTGCTCCCCCGACGACGCGAGCGCCGGCGGGATCCGCCCTGCTCCTCGCGGTCCTCGGAGTCGTACCGGTCATCGCGGTCGAACCGGTCCTCGCGCTCCAAGCGGTCGGAGCGCTCGTAGCGGTCGTCCTCGTCGCGCTCGTACCGCGCGGCACGGCGCGGCAGCTCCGGCAGGACGGGAGCGTGGAAGATCAGGCTGAGCGTGCTCGTCGCCTTCGGGACGAACGGCTCGGCTGGGGCGGCGGGTTCGCTCGCCTCGGCCGTCGGCTCGGTCTCGGTCGGACGGGAGGCACCACTCGGCTCCGCCACGTCGGCTGCGGGCTCGGTCGGCTCGGCCGTGACCACCGGCAGGTCGCCGGTCAGCGTGCTCACGTCGTCCGGCTCGGCGCTCTGCGCGGAGACGGCCTCGACCGCGACGGACACGGCTTCTGCCCGTGCCCCGTCCGCCGGTGCCCCGTCCGTCAGCGCGAGGGGCTCGTCGACGGCCGGCACCTGCACGGCGTCGGCCGTGACCTGCTGGCCGGACGACCGGGCGCGGCGTCCGCCGAACAGGCGGGTCCGACGCTTCGGGGCGTTCTCGTCGTTGGTCGTGTTGTCGTTGTTCTGCTCCACCATGGACTGGCGCACTCCTCGGCCCCACTCGCACCCTTGTCAGGCGGCGGGAATTCTTTGGTTGTGGCGGTGGCGTCGACGCCCCGCGCTCGCTGTCTTCGTGATCGGTCTGCGTCAACTTCTCGTTGCGTCCGCTGCCGTTCCGGTCCGGGCACCCGGCCCGGGTCGGCTCGGCGTCGGAGTGACGCTGTCCCGACCACGGTGCGCTCTCACCGCACCTGATCGTCCGGACACTGCCCCGTGGGGCACTGCCCGGAAAGCTCTCTTCGGTCTGCGGTTGCCCGCACGACCTCCGGCCAGTATCGCACGCCGCTCCCGGAAAGGACCGGAAGCCGCATGCGATGATGACGGCGTGAGCACGTCAGCGCCTGCCCCCCGTCGTCCGATCGCGATGGCCGTCTTCCTCTTGATCACCGGGTTCGTCGGCCTGTACGGGTCCTTCTCCCTGGTGCTCGACGAGTTCAAGAAGTACGCCGACCCCGACACGGTGCTCTCGTGCGACGTGAACCCGTTCATCAGCTGCTCGGACGTGATGGCGAGCTGGCAGGGCCACTTGTTCGGGTTCCCGAACCCACTGCTCGGCGTGATGGGCTTCGTGGCGCCGATCGCCGTCGCGGTGATGATGCTCGCGGGCTTCCGCAACGGTTCGCGGTGGTTCTGGATCGCGTTCAACGCCGGCGTGTTCCTGGCGTGGGTCTTCGTGACGTGGCTCTTCACCCAGACCGTCTGGTTCATCGGCGCGCTGTGCCCGTGGTGCATGCTCGTGTGGTCGATGACGATCCCGATGTTCTGGGTGTTCACGATCTGGAACGCCGCGCAGGGCCGCTTCGGTGCCCGCACCCAGCGAGTCGGCCGGGCACTGCTCCCGTTCTGCTGGGCGTTCCCGCTGGCGAACTACCTGTTCATCATCGTGACGATCATCATCAAGTTCCCGACCATCCTGACGGTCTTCTGATCCACTGCTGGGCGTCCCCGATGCGGCACCCATGATGCATCGATGACGCGTCACCGAATTCCTGGGGGCTTCCCAGGCAGGACGCCCGATCGGCCTCCGGGCAGCACCTACGCTCGATCTCGATGAGCGAGAACGAGAGCAAGAAGGTCCGTCGCGACGCCGCCCGAGAGCGCGCTCGCGAAGCCCGGGTGCGGGAGCAGGCGCGACGTCGCCGCAACAAGACGCTCGGGATCAGCGGCATCATCGTCGGCAGCTTGGCGGTCGTCGCCGTGGTCGTCCTGGTGATCGCGAACTCGGTGCAACCCGCGGGGCCCGGGCCGCGGAACATGGCGAGCGACGGCATCCTGTTCACCGGCCAGAGCGGCGAGATCGTGCCCGTCGAGACCAAGGCGACACCCGACGGTGGGACCCCGACGGCGACGGAGCAGGACGACTCGGTGGCGAACATCACCGTGTACTCGGACTACATGTGCCCGTACTGCAACCAGTTCGAGACAGCGCAGATGGACCAGATCGAGCAGTGGGTGAAGGCCGGCTCCGCGACGCTCGAACTGCACCCGTTCAACCTGCTCGACCGGGTGTCGCTCGGGTCGAAGTACTCCACCCGCTCCGCCGCCGCGGCCGCCTGTGTGGCGAACTACGACCCGGACGCGTTCCTGGCGTACAACACGTCGCTCTACGAGAACCAGCCGTCCGAGAGCACCAAGGGCCTGACGAACGACGAGCTCGCGTCCCTGGCGAAGGACGCCGGCGCGACGAACAGCAAGGTCGCCTCGTGCATCACCGGCCAGCACTTCGCCGGGTGGGTCGCCGACGCCACGAACCGGGTGATGAACGACCCGATCCCGAACTCGTCGCTCGACAAGGTGACGAGCACCCCGACGATCATCGTCAACGGCAAGCAGTTCACCGGCTCCCTGACCGACACCGACGCCTTCGCGTCCTTCGTCGAGCAGAACGGTGGCGCCGCGTAGGCACGAGGCAGCGCGACGAGCGAAGGCCCCCGCTTCCGGATGGAAGCGGGGGCCTTCGCTCGTGCAGGTGGTGCTACTTCGCCGCGGCGTCGATCGCGGTGATGACCGTGCTGAGGTCGTCGAGGCGCTTGCCGTTCACGACCACGGTCGGCGTGCCGAAGCCCTGCGTGCCCTGCAGTGCCTCGTCCGCGGTGACGAGCTTGGTGGACTTCGTCACCCAGCCCTTGAACTGCTCGGTCGACAGGCACTCGGAGACGTTCGACCCGGTCGCGCCGCCCGCCTTCACGAGCTTCGCGATCTCGGCGTTCGTCAGGCCCGAGGTGCCCTCGGTGGGCTGGTTGTCGAAGAACTGCGTCTGGACGTCCAGGAACTTGTCCGGCGCGTAGTTCGCGACGCACATCGCGGCGTTCGCGGCCCGGCTGGCGTAGCGCGAGCTCTGGTAGCTGCGGTCGAGGATCGACACCGGCTGGATGGCCAGCGTCGCGTCGCCCGACTTCACCTTGTCCAGGATCTGGTCGGCGTAGGCGGCCTCGAACTGCTTGCAGACCGGGCAGGCCCAGTCGACGTACTCGGTGACCGCGACCGCACCGTCGGTGTTCGACGTCGGGACTGCCGACGGGGTGCCCTTCGCGGTGACGGCCTTCGTGGTCACCGGGGTGACCTCGCCGCCCTCGCCGGTGAACTGGATCGCGCCGGTGGCCATGTTCTTCGGCCCGGCAGCGGACACGGCGGGCGCGTTGTTCACGTTCACCACGACGAGCGTGATGATCGCGGCGATCGCGATGATGCCCAGGCCGATACCGCCCTGCAGGAACCACTTGTTGCGGCGCTTGCGACGCTTCTCGGCGTCGGCGCGCTGGCGCGAGACCTCACGCGCGTGCTGGCGACGCTCGTTCTTGGTGGGTCGGTCGTTGTTCGTCACGAGTCGTTCCCCCGGCGTCTCAGGCGAACCAGAGCGCGAGCTCGCGCGCCGACGACTCGGTGCTGTCCGACCCGTGCACCAGGTTCTGCTGCACCTTGAGGCCCCAGTCGCGACCGAGGTCGCCACGGATGGTGCCCGGCGCGGCGCTGGTGGGGTCGGTGGTGCCGGCGAGCGACCGGAAGCCGGCGATCACGCCGTTGCCGGCGACGCGCACGGCGACGACCGGACCGGACTGCATGAACTCGACGAGCGGCTCGAAGAACGGCTTGCCCTGGTGCTCCTCGTAGTGCGCGTCCAACAGGTCGCGCGGCGCGGTGAGCATCTTCAGGTCGACGATCTCGTAGCCCTTCGACTCGATGCGGCGGAGGATCTCACCGGTGAGCTGGCGGGCGACGCCGTCGGGCTTGACGAGGACGAGGGTCTCTTCGAGGTCGGACACGCAGTACTCCTAGTGTGTTCGCGGGATCGGAGGGGTGGTCAGTCCTCGCCCGTGGCGGCCCGGCGCGCGGCGTTCTGGCGGTCGAGCTGACCGCCCTTGACGAAGCAGAAGACCCACAGCGCCAGGAACACCACGGCGACCGCGAACATGAACGGTTCGATGAACCCGGTGGCGAGGATGGCCGCCTGCAGCAGCCACCCGAACCCTACACCGGCGGGGTTGCCGGTCAGACGTGAGGCCAGCGCCAGCACGACCATCGCACCGATGCCGCCGCCGAACGCCAGGGCCGGCGGCAGGGTCCCCTTGCCGAACACGACGAGCATCGGGAAGAAGAACATGATCGCCTCGAGCACGAGCGCGATCGACAGCAGGCTCTCCTGCGCCCCGCGGTCGCGTCGCGGCTTCCGGGTGCGCGGTGCGCGTCCCGGCCGGGAGGCCCTGGGTGCGTTCGTCACTTCGTCTCGCCTTCCCGGTGGACCAGGTCCATGACCGCACCCACCATCACGATGGAGCCCGCGACGAGCACGAGGGCGTCCTCGGCGTCCGCCTCGTCCGCCAGGTCGCGTGCCTGCTGCAGCGCGGCGGCGAGCGACGGTTCGACGACGACACGGTCCGCGCCGACCTCGTCCACGACGACCTTCGCGAAGGCGTCCGCGTCGAGGGCACGCTCCCCCGGGGGCTGCGTGACGACGAAGGTCTCGACGGTGCCCTTCAGCGCGCGGACGAACCCGCGGGCGTCCTTGTCGCCGAGGATCCCGACGACGCCGACGACGTGCTCGGACGGGAAGGCCACCGGCAGGGCCTCGGCCAGGGCCTTGGCACCGTGCGGGTTGTGCGCCGCGTCGACCACGACGGTCGGGTCGGTGGCGATCGGCTGGAGGCGACCGGGGCTGGTGGCACCGGCGAGGCCCTCGGACAGGACGTCCTCGTCGAGCGCCTGGGTGCCCCGACCGAGGAACGACTCGACCGCGGCGATCGCCACGGCCGCGTTGTGCGCCTGGTGCCGCCCGAACAGCGGCAGGAACAGGTCGTCGTAGCGGCCGGCGATCCCCTGCACGGTGATGAGCTGACCGCCCACCGCCGGCGTCACGTCCAAGACGCTGAAACCGGTGCCCTCGACCGCGAGGGTCGACTCGGTGAGCTCGGCGGCACGCTCGAGTTCGACGAGTGCCTCGGGGACCTGCTCGCTCGACACCACGGCGGACGACGGCTTGATGATCCCGGACTTGGTCCGCGCGATCTCCGCCACCGTGCTGCCGAGCTGCTTCGCGTGGTCGATGGCGATCGGCGTGAACACCGCGACCTGGCTCTGCACGACGTTGGTGGAGTCCCACTCGCCGCCCATGCCGACCTCGATCACGGCGACGTCGACGGGCGCCTCGGCGAAGCACGCCAGGGCCAGGACGGTCAGTGCCTCGAAGAAGGTGAGCGGGAGCTCGCCCTTGGCGGTGAGCTCCTGGTCGGTCAGTTCGAGGACCGGGGCGATGTCGTCCCAGTTCTCGACGAGCCGGCTCGGCTCGATCGGCTGCCCGTCGATGACGATGCGCTCCCGGATCGACACCAGGTGCGGGCTCGTCATCAGGCCGGTGCGCAGACCGTGGGCACGGACGATGCTCTCGGTCGTGCGCGCGGTGGACGTCTTGCCGTTCGTGCCGGTGATGTGGATCACCGGGTACGCCAGGTGCGGGTCCCCGAGCAGCTCGACGGCGCGACGGGTCGCGGTCAGGCGGTGCTCGGGCGACTGCTCACCGATCCGGGCGTACAGGGCGGCCTCGACGCGCTTGACCTCGTCGTCGTCACCGCCGTACGGCACGGCCTCGACCGGAGCGTCTCCGGACGGGCCCACCGGGATCCGGATGCCGTCCTCGTCGTGCTGGTCGTGCTGGTCGTGCTCGTCGTACTGGTCGTCGTCGCTCATGCGCGTGACACCTCCACGGTCACCTTCGCGCCGTCACCGACATCGGTGGTGGCGCCTGCCCCGAGGGGCACGATCTCGACGCTCGTCGCCAGGGTCTCCCCCGCGATGAGCTGCTGGTGGGTGCGCACCGACGCGTCGGCGGCCTCGTCGACCCCGAGGGTCAGGACGATGCGGTCGCTGACGTCCAGGTCGGCGTCGCGCCGGGCCTGCTGGACGGCACGGACGACGTCGCGGGCGAGCCCCTCGGCCTCGAGCTCGGGCGTGGTCACGGTGTCGAGCACCACGAAGCCGCCCTCGTCGAGGAACGCCACGGCGACCGACGGGTCGGCGACGGTGAGGTCGAGCGTGTACTCGCCCTCGACCAGGTCGACACCGCCGACGGTGACGCCGGACTCGGTCGCGGTCCAGTCGCCCTTCTTGGCGGCCGGGATCACCTGCTGCACCTGCTTGCCGATCCGGGGGCCGGCGACGCGGGCGTTGACGGTCAGCTTCCGCTCGATGCCGTACTGCGCCAGTGACTCCTCGGCCTGCGCCTCGAGCACGACCCGCTTGACGTTGAGCTCGTCGCGCAGGATGTCGGCGAACGGTTCGACCGCCGCCGGGTCCGGCACCACGAGGGTGAGCGTGGCGAGCGGCAGCCGGACGCGCTTGCCGGTCGCCTTGCGGAGCGCGAGGCCCTTCGAGGCGACGTCGCGCACGCGGTCCATCGCCGCGACGAGGGCGTCGTCGGCGGGGAACTCGGCCGCGTCGGGGAAGTCCGTCAGGTGCACGCTCCGACCGCCGGTCAGGCCCTTCCAGATCTCCTCGGTGACGAGCGGGGCGAGCGGGGCCGCGACGCGCGTCAGGGTCTCGAGCACCGTGTACAGGGTGTCGAAGGCCGCACGGGCGTCGTCCCCGGCCGCACCGTCGGCCCCGGTCCAGAACTTGTCGCGCGACCGGCGGACGTACCAGTTCGTCAGCACGTCGGCGAAGTCACGGACGGCCTGGGCCGCGAGCGGGGTGTCGAGCGCGTCGAGGTGCTGCTGCACGTCGGACACGAGCACCCGGGTCTTCGCGAGCAGGTACCGGTCGAGGACGTCGGTGCTGTCCGTTCGACGGGTGGCCTGGTACCCCGACTCACCCGATGCGTTCGCGTAGAGGGTGAAGAAGTAGTACGTCGACCACAGCGGGAGCATGAACTCGCGGACGCCCTGGCGGATGCCCTCTTCGGTGACGACGAGGTTGCCGCCGCGGATCACCGACGAGGACATCAGGAACCAGCGCATGGCGTCGGCGCCGTCGCGGTCGAACACCTCGGAGACGTCCGGGTAGTTCCGCAGCGACTTCGACATCTTCTGACCGTCCGAGCCGAGGACGATGCCGTGGCTGATGACGTTCTTGAAGGCCGGTCGGTCGAACAGCGCGGTGGACAGCACGTGCATGACGTAGAACCAGCCGCGGGTCTGCCCGATGTACTCGACGATGAAGTCGGCCGGGTTGTGCGACTCGAACCACTCCCGGTTCTCGAACGGGTAGTGCACCTGGGCGTACGGCATCGACCCGGAGTCGAACCAGACGTCGAACACGTCGGTGATCCGGCGCATCGTCGAGTTCCCCGTGGGGTCGTCGGGGTTCGGGCGGGTCAGGTCGTCGATGAACGGGCGGTGCAGGTCGACCTCGCCGTCGGCGTTCAGCGGCAGGCGGCCGAAGTCGCGCTCGATGTCCTCGAGCGAGCCGTACACGTCGGTGCGCGGGTACTCGGGATCGTCGGACTGCCACACCGGGATCGGCGTGCCGAAGTAGCGGTTGCGCGACACCGACCAGTCGATGGCGTTGCCGACCCACTTTCCGAACTGGCCGTCCTTGACGTTCTCCGGCACCCAGTTGATGTCCTGGTTGAGCTCGCCCATGCGGTCGCGGAAGTCGGTGACCCGCACGAACCACGACGACACGGCCTTGTAGATGAGGGGTTTCCGGCACCGCCAGCAGTGCGGGTAGCTGTGCTCGTAGGACGCCTGGCGGAGCAGACGACCGGCGTCGCGGACGGCCTTGGTCAGCGGCTTGTTCGCGTCGGACCAGAGCATGCCGGCGACCTCGCCGAACTGCGAGGTGAAGACCCCGCCCTCGTCGAGGGAGAGCACCACGGGGATGCCGGCGGCAGCACAGACCACCTGGTCGTCGGCACCGTAGGCCGGGGCCTGGTGCACGATGCCGGTGCCCTCGCCGGTCTCGACGTAGTCGGCGACCAGGATACGCCAGGCGTGCTCCATGCCCTCGGCATCGGCGAGGAAGTCGAACAGGCGCTCGTACTCGACGCCGTCGAGCTCCGCACCCGTCAGGGTGCGGACGACCGCGGCAGCGGCGTCCTCGGCCGTCTCGTAGCCGAGGTCCTTCGCGTAGGCGGCCACGGTGTCCGAAGCCAACAGGTACGAGACGGAACCGGCGTCGGCACCGTCAGCCGCGCCTCCCGGCCCCGCAGGGATCACCACGTACGAGACCGCAGGCCCGACGGCCAGCGCGGCGTTCGTGGGCAGGGTCCAAGGGGTCGTCGTCCAGGCGAGCGCACGCACGCCGGCCAGCCCGAGCGACTCGGCGCGCGCACCCTGCAGCGGGAACGACACCGTGACGGACTGGTCCTGGCGCATCTTGTAGACGTCGTCGTCCATGCGCAGCTCGTGGTTCGACAGCGGCGTCTGGTCGTTCCAGCAGTACGGCAGGACCCGGAAGCCCTCGTACGCCAGGCCCTTGTCCCAGAGCTGCTTCCACGCCCACAGCACGCTCTCCATGAACGTCGTGTCGAGCGTCTTGTAGTCGTCCTCGAAGTCGACCCAGCGCGCCTGGCGGGTGACGTACTGCTGCCACTCGTCGGTGTACTGCAGCACGGACTTCTTGGCGGCGGCGTTGAACACGTCGACGCCCATCTCGTCGATCTCGTGCTTCTCGGTGATGCCGAGCTGGCGCATCGCCTCGAGCTCGGCGGGCAGCCCGTGGGTGTCCCAGCCGAAGCGGCGGTGCACCTGCTTGCCGCGCATGGTCTGGTAGCGCGGGAAGACGTCCTTCGCGTACCCGGTCAGCAGGTGACCGTAGTGCGGCAGGCCGTTCGCGAACGGCGGGCCGTCGTAGAAGGTCCACTCGTCGCAGCCCTGGCGCTGGTCGATGGACGCCTGGAACGTGTCGTCGCCCTTCCAGAAGGCGAGGATCCCCCGCTCGACGGCGGGGAAAGACGGCGAGGGGACGACGCCATCGGCATCGGCGTTCAACGGGTACGGCACCGGGACTCCTTGTGGGTTCGCTCGATCTCCACGAGGACGGAGCACGCTCCGCGGTACCACCTCGCTTGCCACGCCGTGCTGTCCGCACGTCACGACCGCTCGTGTTCGGGTTCGGTGCGGCCCGGTCCGCCCGGTTCTACTGACGAGCCGCTCGCGCGGACCGCGTTCTTCCGGGAGCTCCCCGGTGATGGCCGGATCGACGCTCGTGTGACACGAGTTTAGCGGACGGGAGCATGCTGGAGGGATGCCCGACGACTCTGCCTCCGGCGAACGCCCGGAGTCCTCCCTCACCGTCATCATCGCCTTCGGCGCGAACCTGCTCGTCGCGATCGCGAAGACCATCGCGTCGCTCATCTCGGGTTCGGCCTCGATGGTGGCCGAGGCGGCGCACTCGTGGGCGGACACCGGCAACGAGATCTTCCTGCTCGTCGCCGAACGACGGGGCGCGCGGAAGCGCGACACCGCACACCCGCTCGGGTACGGCCGCGAGACCTACATCTGGTCGATGTTCGCCGCGTTCGGGCTGTTCACCGCCGGCGCCATCGTGTCGATCTACCACGGCATCTCCGAGCTCGGCGAGACGGGTCCGGCCGAGGACGTCCTGCTCAACTACATCGTGCTCGCGCTGTCGTTCTGCCTCGAGGGCACGAGCTTCCTGCAGGCCTACCGCCAGGCGCACGGAGCGGCGACGAAGCGCAAGGTCCCGGTGCTGCGCCACGTGCTGCAGTCCTCGAACCCGACGCTGCGGGCCGTGTTCGCCGAGGACGCCGCTGCGCTCATCGGCCTCGTCGTCGCGTTCCTCGGGGTGTTCCTGCACCAGATCACCGGCCTGGCGATCTTCGACGCGATCGGTTCCATCGCGATCGGCGTGCTGCTCGGGGTCGTGGCGATCATCCTCATCGACCGCAACCGCCGCTTCCTGCTCGGCGAGAGCACATCGCCCGAGCTCGAGAACGCCGTGCTCGTCGAGCTGCTCGGCCGCTCGCAGATCGAACGAGTCACCTACCTGCACCTGGAGTTCGTCGGACCGTCGCGGGTGTACCTCGTCGCGGCCGTCGACCTGACGGGCAACGAGAACGAGGAGCACGTCGCGGTGCGGTTGCGCGACGTCGAGAAGTCGCTCGAGGACAGCCCGTACATCGAGGAAGCCGTGCTGACGCTGAGCTACCCGGGCGATGCCTCGCTGCGGCCGACGAGCGACGAGGTGCCCGAGGTGGTGCGCGACGGGACGGTCTCGGACGTGGCCGCCGGCGGCGCCGGGACGCTGCGCACCGACTGACGCGCGGGCGAGCGTCGTCGGCGTCAGCGCGCGTCGAGGCCGGCGACCACCGGGGTCAGCGCCGCCGCGACGTACTCGACGAGCGGTCGTCGGGCCACCCCGTCGGCGACCCACACCCCGAACGCCGCAGCAGCCGCCCCGAGCACCGCACCCGAGACCGTCTGCGGCCAGAGCGACCCCGGCTGCTCCCCCGTGCGCCCGGCCACGAAGGCGGCGACGGCCCCGTGCTGCGCCATCACCCGGACGGCGACCCCGGCGACGAGCTCGGAGCCGATGCCCATCACCTCGGCCTGCGCGACCGCCCACGGCACCCGCTCGGGGTCGTGGGCCCGGGCCGCGGCGAGCAGGGCCTGCTCCACCGCACGCACCGGACTGGGTTCGGTCGAGGCCGCCAGGTACCCGGGCAGCCCCGCGACCGCGGCGTCGAGCTCGAGCCACATCACGTCCGACTTCGCCGTGAAGTAGTTGAAGAACGTCGCGCGGCTGACCCCCGCACGCACGGCGATCTGGTCGACCGTGGTGCGTCCGTACCCCTGCTCGAGGAACAGCTCGGCAGCGGCGTCCGCGAGGACCTCGGCGCTCGAGCGTCGAGGGCGGCCACCGCGGCGGATCGGTTCGTCCATGGGCCCCAGTAAACCGCTAGACTCGTCCAGCCATGATCTTGGACTCAGTACAGAAAACCGTCGCCGCCGTCGCGAGCGCCACCGCCGTCGTCCTCGTCCTCGCGGGGTGCAGCGGCGCCGGGACGAGCACCACGAGCAGCAAGCCCGTGAGCGGCGGGACCCTGACGTACGCCTCCGGCGACGCCGAGCCCACCTGCCTCGACCCGCACGTCGGCGGCAACTACCCGCAAGCGCTCCTGGCGACGCAGTACATCGAGGAGCTCGTCGGACTCGAGGACGGCGAGCCGACGCCCGAGCTCGCGACGAAGTGGACCACGAGCGACGACGGCAAGACCCTCACCTTCACGCTGCGCGACGACGTCACCTTCACCGACGGCACCCCGTTCGACGCCGCCGCCGTCGTGGCGAACATCGAGCACGTGCAGGACCCGGCCACCGCGTCGAGCACCGGGTACCTCGCGCTGCAGTCCATCACGAAGGCGACGGCCACCGACGACCACACCGTGACGCTCTCGCTGAGCCGTCCGGACAGCGCGCTGCTCGAGTCCTTCTCGCAGCCGTGGGTCGGCATGGAGTCCCCGAAGGCACTCGAGCGCAAGCAGGCGACGAACTGCGAGTCGCCCGTCGGCACCGGCCCGTTCGAGGTCACCGGGTGGAAGCACGGCGACCGCGTCACCCTGACGAAGAACAGCGACCACTGGGGGAAGACGAAGCCGCGCCTGTCCGGCATCACGTGGCGGTTCCTGCCCGACTCGACGTCGCGCTACGCGGCGCTGCAGTCCGGCCAGGTCGACGTCATCGACAACGCGCAGCCCGACCAGCTCAAGGCGGCGTCGGCGAAGGGCGCCATCCGCGACCTCGACGCCCCGCGCCCCGGTGCCTCGAACCGCCTCGAGTTGAACTCCGGCCACGGCGTGTTCCGTGACGAGGCCGTGCGGCAGGCGTTCATCGCGGGTGCCGAGATCGACCCCGGCCTGCAGTCGCTGTTCCTCGGCACCGCGAAGCGCTCGTACTCCGTGCTCTCGAGTGCCGAACCGCTGGCCTACTCCGAGAAGAGCCGGTTCGACTACTCCCCGACGAAGGCGAAGCAGCTGCTCGACGACGCCGGCTGGAAGGTCGGGTCGGACGGCATCCGCGTCAAGGACGGCCAGCAGCTCACCGTGACGTTCCCGGTGTCGACGAACCAGTCGGTGCCGGCCGAGCGCAGCCTGTTCCAGCAGATCCAGGCGTCCGAGAAGGCCGTCGGGTTCAAGGTCGTGCTCGACGAACTCGACCTGTCCAGCTGGTACGCGGCCCTCGCGGCGAACGAGTACGACGTGGTCAGCGCCCCGTACACGAAGGTCGGCCCCGACGTCCTGCGCATCCTGTACGACAGCGCGAGCATCGAGCCGGCACCGTCCGGGTACTTCGCGAACCTCGCGCAGCTCGACGACCCCGCACTCGACACCCTGCTCGAGCAGGCGGCCCGCACCTCGGACGCCGACGAGCGCGCCGACCTGTACGAGCAGGCGCAGAAGACGATCCTGGCGAGCGACACCGTGCTGCCCCTCTACGACCAGCAGAACCACTTCCTGGTGCGCTCGGCCGTGCACGGCATCCAGACGACCTCGGTGTCCACGCCCTGGTTCGGCACGGCCTGGATCGACCGCTGACACGGATGCCCTGGGTGTGGTGGGCCGTCCGACGGCTCGCGGGCGGGATCGGCGTGCTCTGGGCCGTCGCGACGATCGTGTTCGTCGCGATTCGGCTCATCCCCGGCGACCCCGCACTCGCGATCCTCGGTGGTCCGGGCTCGCAGGCCTCCGCCGAGGCCGTCGCCCAGGTCCGGCACGAGTACGGCCTCGACCAGCCGGTGCTCGTGCAGTACGCGGTGTTCCTCGGACGCCTCGCCACCCTGCAGCTCGGTGACTCGTACGCCTTCCGCACCCCGGTCGCGACGCTGCTCGGCCAGCAGCTGCCCGTCACGCTCACCCTGGCGGTGGCCGGCCTCGTCGTCGCCTGGGTCCTGGCGATCCTCGCGGCGTGGTGGTCGACGCAGCGCGGTCGGTTCGCAGCCGGGCTGACGAGCGCGCTGAGCATCACCGCGAGCGTGATGCCGCACTTCTGGCTCGGCAGCGTGCTCATCGTGGTGTTCGCGAGCGCCCTCGGTTGGGTGCCCGCGGTCAGCGACGGCACGGTGCGCGGCTGGGTGCTCCCGGTGCTGACGGTGGCCGTCCCGGTCGCCGGGTACCTGGCCGAGACCGTGCGCGACGGGGTCGTCGATGCGCAACGGTCCGCCTTCGCCCTCGCCGCGCGGGGCCGTGGTGAGACCCGCCTCGGGCTGTTCGCCCGGCACCTGCTCCGCCACGCGGCGCTGCCCGGCATCGCCCTGTCCGCCTGGGCGTTCGGGTCCCTCGTGTCCGGCGCCGTCGTCGTCGAGTCCGTGTTCGCGCTGCCCGGCATCGGTCGCGCCCTGGTGACCGCGGTGACGCAGCGGGACATGCCGCTCGTCGCCGGCATCGCGCTGGTGTCCGCCGCCGCCTACGTCGTGGTGCTCGCGGTCGCGGACCTCGTCGAACGTGTCGTCGACCCGCGCACCGGAGGCCGGCGCACCGGCGCCCCGCGCGCCGGAGGCCCGCGCGCCGGAGGCCCGCGCGCCGGCGCCCCGCGCCCGCGCACCCCGCGCGCCGCGCGACGCCGTGGACCCGGCCCCGAGGCGGCGGCACGGTGAGCGGCATCGCCGAGCCGAGCCTCCCGACCGACCGGTCCGCCGACGGACGCCCGGCAGCCGGACGCGGTCCCCGCGCCCTCGGCGTCCCCGGAGCCGTCGCGGGCGCCGTGGTCCTGCTCGCCGTCGTGGCGGCCGCCTGGCCGGCGCTGCTCGGCGGCGCGGACCCGCTCGCCGTGCACCCGTCGGAGGCGCTCCTCGCGCCGAGCGGCGCGCACCCCTTCGGCACCGATGAATCCGGCCGCGACGTCCTGTCCCGGGTCGTCGCCGGCACGCGGGCCTCGCTCGTGGTCGGTGTCGCCGCGACCCTGATCGGCGGCGGGACCGGCGTCGTGCTCGGGGTCGTCGCCGGACTGGGCGCCGGCGCCGGGCGCATCGGCCGACTGCTCGACGCCGTGATCGGCCGCGTCACCGAGGTCGCCTTCGCCCTGCCGCTGCTGCTCGTCGCCCTGGTGGTCATCGCCGTCACCGGCCCCGGCCCGGTGCCCGCCGTGCTCGCCGTCGGCTTCGCCACCGCCCCCGGCTACGCCCGCATCGTCCGTGGTCTGGTCCGCGCGGCCCGGTCGTCGCAGGTCGTCGAGACCGCCGTGCTGCTCGGCCGCTCCCCCGTCCGCATCGTGGTCCGGCACGTCCTGCCCACCGCACTCTGGCCCGTCGTCGCGGTCGCCACGCTCGGTGTCGGCCAGGCGATCGTCTGGGCCTCGGCGCTGAGCTACCTCGGCGTCGGCACACCACCCCCGGCTCCGGAGTGGGGCGCGATGCTCGCCGACGGCCGGACCTACCTGCAGACCGCACCGTGGATGAGCACCTTCCCCGGGCTCGCCGTCGTGGTGCTCGCGACCGCCGTCACCGTGCTCGGTCGCGCGATCCGCCGAACAGGAGTCGTCCGATGACCACCGTCCTCGAGGTCCAGGCGCTGCACGTCGCCATCGCGGGCACACCGATCGTGCACGACGTCGCCCTGCGGGTCGACGCCGGCGAGTGCGTCGCCCTGGTCGGCGCGTCCGGCTCCGGCAAGACCGTCACCGCCCGCGCCGCACTCGGCCTGTCCGCACCCGGCTCCGCCGTCCGCGCCGACGCCTTCACCGTCGCCGGCCTCGACGTCCGCGCGTTCTCCGATCGTCGGTGGCGCCAGGTGCGCGGGTCTCGGGTCGGCTACGTCGGCCAGGAGGCCCTGGGCGCGTTGGACCCGCTGCGTCCCGTCGGACGCGAGGTCGCCGACAGCCTTCGCCTGCACACCGAGATGGGTGCGGCCGAGCGCGTGGACGCCGTGCGCGATGCCCTGCGCGCGGTGGGCCTCGACCCGGACATCGCGACCGACGGACGACTCGCCGGCACGCTGTCGGGCGGGATGCGGCAGCGGGCCCTCATCGCCGCGGCCACCATCGGGTCGCCGGCGCTCGTGGTCGCCGACGAGCCCACGACCGCACTGGACGCCGGGGTCGCGGTCACCGTGATGGAGCAGCTGCGGGTGGCGCAGCGGCGCGGGGCGGGGCTGCTCGTGATCACGCACGACCTCGGGCTCGTCGCGGGGTGGGCCGACCGGGTGGCCGTCATGCACGAGGGCCGGATCGTCGAGCAGGGCCCGGTCGCCTCAGTGTTGCAGGATCCGCAGCACGCCGCGACGCAGGCCCTGGTGCGCGCGGCGCACGGTGCGAGGTCCCGCCGCGATGCTGTCGTCCGGTGCGAGGTTCCGGACATGGTGCGAGGCGCTGCGGATCGCACGGAACACGGAACCCCGCACGGAACAGAGGCGACCTCGCACGGTGCGAGGGGCGTCCTCGTCGCCGCGGGCCTCGCGCGCGGGTACGAGGGCGTCCGCGCCGTCGACGACGTGTCGTTCGGGCTCGACCGCGGGCGGGTGCTCGGGGTGATCGGCGCCTCGGGGTCGGGCAAGACCACCCTGGCGCGGATGCTGCTCGGGCTCGAGACGCCCGACGCCGGCACCGTCGCACTCGACGGAGCGCCCTGGGTGCCACTCCCCGAACACGACCGACGACCCCGACGCCACCGCGTCGCGGCCGTCGTGCAGGACCCCGGTGCCACGTTCGACGAGCGGTGGTCGGTCGAACGGGTCCTCGCCGACGCGTTCTCGCGGGGCGACGACCGCCGCGCCCGTGGCTCCCTCGCCGCCCGGGTGGACGCAGCCCTGCGACAGGTCGACCTCGACCCGGCGCTCCGGCCGCGGTCGCCGCTGACCCTGTCCGGTGGGCAACGGCAGCGACTCGCGATCGCCCGGGCGTTGGCCACCGACCCGGAGGTGATCGTCCTCGACGAGCCGGTCACCGCCCTCGACGCCACCGTGCAGGACGCCGTGCTGACCCTGCTCGAGCGGCTCCGCGACGACACCGGCGTGGCGATGGTGTTCGTGTCGCACGACCTGCGGGCCGTGCGCCGGATGGCCGACGACGTGCTCGTCGTGCACCGGGGCGCCGTCGTCGAGCACGGCCCCGCCGCGACGGTGTTCGCGCGCCCGGCGCACCCCGTGACCGCGCACCTGCTGCAGGCCGCGGAGCGGCTGGTGGCGGGCCCCGCAGCCGACTTCACGGACTGAGCGACAGTTCGCGCGGTGCCGCGTCCGCGAACTGTCGCTGCGCGCGTGACGTCACCCACGGCCCTGAACGTGATCGGAGGCCCGGTGCGCGTCCGTGGCGGACGTGCACCGGGCCTCCAGTCCGGGTTGCCGCGGGGCGGCCCCGTGGTCAGGAGTCGGCGGACTCCTTCTTCGCCGCGTCACCCGAGATGATCGGGATCTCACTCGTCGCGAACTCCTTCGCCCAGTCGGACTGCGCGAACTCCGAGTTCGGGTCGTTGTAGTCGTCGATCACGCCGGCGACCTCGTCCTCGGAACCGACCGTCGGGCCGGAGCCCATGAGCGGGGTGGCGGCGGTCTCCTTGGTGAAGTACACCGCGACGAGCCCAATGACGGCGGCCAGCATCAGGTAGAAGGCCGGGATGTCCTCGGCCCAGCCGTAGCCGGCGTCCTTCGCGGCGTTGATGAGCGCCGAGGTCGCGAGCGGGGTCGTGCCACCGAACAGCGACACCGAGACGTTGAACGCGATCGCGAGCGCGCCGTAGCGGATGATCGTCGGGAACAGCGCGGGCAGCGTCGACGGCATGGTCGAGGTGAACGTGACGAGCACGACACCGAGGATGAGCAGGCCGGAGAACACCCCGACGCCCGTGCCGGTCTGGACGAGCTTGAGGGCCGGCCAGGACAGCAGGATGAAGCCGATGCAGCCGGCGGCGAGCACCGGGCGACGACCGAACTTGTCGGACAGCCGGCCACCGAACGTGATGACGACCATCATGAGCAGCATCACGACGACGATCAGGATGAGGCCGAACGTGGCGTTCTGACCGAGGTTCTGCTCGAGGTAGGTCGGCATGTAAGACAGCAGCATGTAGTCGGTCACGTTGAAGACCAGGACCAGGCCGATGCAGATGATGAGCGCGCGCCAGTTCTCGGCGAAGAGCTTGAGGAACGGGGTCTTCTGCCCCTCGCGCTCGGCGGCCTGCTCCTGCTGCTTCTGGAAGGCCGGGGTCTCCTCGAGCTTGAGGCGGAGGTACAGCCCGATCAGGCCGAGCGGGCCCGCGATGATGAACGGGATGCGCCAGCCCCAGCTGAGCAGGGCGTCCTCGGACAGGCCGAACTGCAGGCCGGTGACGATCGACGCGCCGAGCACGTAGCCGGCCAGGGTGCCGAACTCGAGCCACGAGCCCATGAACCCACGGCGCTTGTCGGGCGAGTACTCGGCGATGAAGGTCGCGGCGCCGCCGTACTCACCGCCGGTCGAGAAGCCCTGCACGAAGCGGGCCACGAGCAGCAGGACCGGAGCCCAGAAGCCGATCGAGTCGTACGACGGGATCAGGCCGATCATCAGCGTGCCGGCGGCCATCAGGATCATCGTCAGCGCGAGGACCTTCTGCCGGCCGATCCGGTCGCCGATCGGACCGAAGACGGCGCCACCGATCGGTCGGACGATGAACGCCGCGGCGAAGAACCCGAAGGTCGCGACGATGTTCGCGGCGGGGTCGCCCTGCGGCAGGAAGACCTGCGAGATCGTGACGGTCAGGTACGCGAAGATGCCGAAGTCGAACCACTCCATCGCGTTGCCGAGGGCGGCGGCCGCCACGGCGCGCTTGAGCAGCGACTCCTCGACGACGGTGACGTCGTCCTTCGTCAGCTTGCGCCGAGCGCGCTTCGCAGCGCCCTTCGAGCGCAGCGGTCGGTCGCCGTGCGGCAACGGCCGATCGCCGTGCGGGTGGGGTGCGTCGTTCGGTGCCAAGTCGTTCCTCCGGTGTGCGGTGCGTCCTTCGGGCGTCCGGCGGACGGCAACGGTGCAGTTCCTGCGAACCCGCGCTCGCCGGACAAACTCCGACAGACTACCAGGTCTCCGGCGTGTCCGACAGGTCGGTGTGGTAATCGCCGCTCCCAGCACTCGTGAGCCGCGTCGGTCCCGCCCGCTACGATTGGGGCACCTCGCATCGAGCGGGGACACTCAGGCACCTCATCACGGACTCGGTGCCGCACACACGCACGGAAGGCGCAGCCATGACCAAGCCCATGCCCGAGAAGCCCAGCGTCGACGGACTCGAGCAGGTCTGGGGGCCGGTCTGGGAGCAGGACGGCACCTACCGCTTCGACCGTGACGCCGCCGGCCACCGCGACGCCGTCTACTCCATCGACACCCCGCCGCCGACCGCCTCCGGGTCGCTGCACATCGGGCACGTCTTCTCGTACACGCACACCGACCTCAAGGCGCGGTTCGAGCGCATGCGGGGCAAGCACGTCTTCTACCCGATGGGCTGGGACGACAACGGCCTGCCGACCGAGCGCCGCGTGCAGAACTACTACGGCGTCCGCTGCGACCCGACGCTCCCCTACGACCCCGACTTCACGCCGCCGTTCGAGGGCGGCGACGGCAAGTCGTCGAAGGCCGCCGACCAGCTGCCGATCTCGCGCCGCAACTTCATCGCGCTGTGCGACCAGCTCACGGTGCAGGACGAGCAGCAGTTCGAGGAGCTCTTCCGCACCCTCGGGCTGTCGGTGGACTGGACGCAGTCGTACCGCACCATCGACGACACCTCGCGGGCGAGCGCGCAGCGTGCCTTCCTCCGCAACCTCGAGCGCGGCGAGGCCTACCAGGCCGACGCCCCGACCCTGTGGGACGTCACGTTCCGCACCGCGGTCGCGCAGGCCGAGCTCGAGGACAAGGAGATGCCCGGCGCGTACCACGGCATCGCGTTCCACCGTGCGGACGGCGGCGACGACGTCGTGATCCAGACGACCCGACCCGAGCTGCTGCCGGCGTGCGTCGCCCTCGTCGCACACCCCGACGACGAGCGGTTCCAGGACCTGTTCGGCACCACGGTCCGCTCGCCCCTGTTCGACGTCGAGGTCCCGGTGCTCGCGCACCACCTGGCGCAGAAGGACAAGGGTGCCGGCATCGCGATGGTCTGCACCTTCGGCGACACCACCGACGTGGTCTGGTGGCGCGAGCTGCAGCTGCCGAACCGCGCGATCCTCGGCTTCGACGGCCGTGTCCGTTCCGACGAGCCCGCGTGGATCGAGTCGGCGACCGGCAAGGCGCTCTACGCCGAGATGGCCGGCAAGACCGTGTTCTCGGCGAAGAAGGTCGTCGTGGACGCCCTGACCGAGTCCGGCGAGCTCGTCGGCGACGTCAAGACGATCAACCACCCGGTGAAGTTCTTCGAGAAGGGCGACAAGCCCCTCGAGATCGTCTCGACCCGCCAGTGGTACATCGTCAACGGCGCCCGCGACGAAGCCCTGAAGACGACGCTCCGCGCCCGCGGCGAGGAGATCGCGTTCCACCCCGACTTCATGCGCGTCCGCTACGACAACTGGGTGGGTGGCCTGTCCGGCGACTGGCTCATCTCGCGCCAGCGCTTCTTCGGCGTGCCGATCCCGGTCTGGTACCCGCTCGACGCCGACGGCAACCCGGTGTTCGACCAGCCGATCGTCCCGACCGAGGCGCAGCTGCCCGTCGACCCGTCGTCGGACCCGGCACCCGGCTACTCCGAGGACCAGCGCGGCATGGCCGGCGGGTTCCAGGGCGAGCTCGACGTCATGGACACCTGGGCCACCTCGTCGCTCACCCCGCAGCTCGCGGGCAAATGGGAGACCGACCCGGCGCTGTACGACCTGGTGTACCCGTACGACGTCCGCCCGCAGGCGCAGGACATCATCCGCACGTGGCTCTTCACGACGGTGCTCCGCAGCCAGCTCGAAGCGGACACCGTGCCGTGGAAGCACGCGAGCATCTCCGGCTTCATCGTCGACCCCGACCGCAAGAAGATGTCGAAGTCGAAGGGCAACGTCGTCACGCCGCTGTCGATCCTCGAGCAGCACGGCGCCGACGCGGTCCGCTACTGGGCGGCCTCGTCGAAGCTCGGCACCGATGCGGCGTTCGACCCGCAGAACCCGAAGCAGATCAAGGTCGGTCGTCGTCTGGCGATCAAGGTGCTCAACGCCGCGAAGTTCGTCTACGGCTTCCCGCTGCCCGAGGGCGCCACGAGCGTGACCGAGGCGCTCGACGTCGACATGCTCGCCGAGCTCGGTGCGGTCGTCGAGCAGGCGACCGCCGCGTTCGACGGCTTCGACCACGCCCGCGCGCTCGAGATCACGGAGCGGTTCTTCTGGACCTTCTGCGACGACTACCTCGAGCTCGTGAAGGAACGTGCCTACGGCACGGCGGCCGACGCGACGCACGAGACCCAGGCGAGCGCGGTCCTGGCGCTGCGCGGCGCGATCGACGTGCTGCTCCGACTGCTGGCACCGTTCCTCCCGTACGCGACGGAAGAGGTGTGGGCCTGGACCCACGAGACCAGCGTGCACCGGGCCTCCTGGCCGACCGCTGCCGACCTGCCCACCGACGCGGCCCCCACCGGGCTGCTCGCGGCCGTCGGACAGGCGCTCATCGGGATCCGCGGCGCGAAGACGTCGGCGAAGGCGTCCCAGAAGACGCCCGTCACGCGTGCCGTCGTCGCGGCGCCGGCCGAGACACGGACGCTCATCGAGCGCGCGGCGGTCGACCTGGCGGCCGTCGGCCGCATCGAGAACCTGTCGTTCGTCGACGGCGACGAGCTCGCCGTCACCGAGATCGAGCTGGCGGAACAGCAGGCGTAACGTCGGTCGTCCGGGCCGGGTCGCCTCGGCGACCCGGCCCGTCCACCACCGGACAGGAGGCACGGATGCAGTTGGGCACACGATGGAGCGTGGGTGGGGAGCCGCCTGCGCGACTGCCCGAGGCGATGGTCGTCGCCGTGCGCGGCGTCGAGGACGAACTGGCGGCCGAGTCGGTCGACACGGGGACCTGGGGCTGGACCCTGACGTTCCTCGAGGGCAAGCCGATCGTCGAGCTCGACGACGGCACCTCGATCCACCTCGACGATGCCGGGCACGCGCAGGTCACGAACCCCGACGACGCCGCGGAAGAGGACTGACGCGGGGCGAGGTCGCTCGGTGAGCAGAAATGGTCGGGTCCCCGGTGGGAACCCGACCATTTCTGCTCACGATGCGAGCGGCTACTCGGCGAGCCAGGTGAGCAGGACCTCGTTCACCTCGGCGGTGTGCGTGGTGAGCAGGCCGTGCGGGGCACCCTCGATCTCGACGTACTTCGCGGCCGGCAGGGCCTTGGTGAAGCGGCGACCGGTGGCGTCGATCGGCAGGATGTTGTCCGCCGTGCCGTGCACGATGAGCGCCGGGACGGTCACCTTCGGGATGTCCTGACGGAAGTCGGTCGGCCAGGTCAGCGGTGCTGCAGCGGACGCGATCGCACCCGAGCCGGCGGCGATGTTCCAGGCGTTGCGGACGGCCTCTTCCGAGATGCGCGAGCCGAGGTTCTCCGACAGGTTGAAGAAGTCCTGGTAGAAGTTCGTGAAGTACGCGTACCGGTCCTTCTTCACATCAGCCGCGATGCCCTCGAAGAACGACATCGGGCCGGCGCCGTCCGGGTTGTCGTCGGTGATGGCCAGGAAGGGCTCGAGCGAGGCGAGGAACGCGACCTTCGCGATCCGGTCCTGTCCGTGGCGGCCGATGTAGCGGGCGATCTCGCCGGTGCCCATCGAGAAGCCGACCAGGATCACGTCGCGCAGGTCGAGGGTCTCGAGGACGGTGTGCAGGTCGTCGGCGAAGGTGTCGTAGTCGTAGCCGGTGCTCGGCTGCGAGGACTGCCCGAAGCCGCGGCGGTCGTACGTGATCACGCGGTGGCCGGCCTCGAGCAGGGCCGGGGTCTGGCCCTCCCACGAGTTGCCGTCGAGGGGGAAGCCGTGGATCAGCACGATCGGCTGACCGGTTCCCTTGTCCTCGTAGTGGAGTTCGATGTCGACGCTGTTCTCGGTTCCGACGGTGATGGCACCCATGATCGTTTCCTTCCCTGAGCCTCGCGGAGAACGTTCGTTCTCTGTCGATGTGCCTTACACTAGAGAACGATCGTTCCCGGCGCAACTCGGGAACGGTGAACACGCAGCGAACGGGGTACGTCATGGCAACCAGCACCATCAGCACGGTCGACGCCGACGTCCGCGCACACATCGTGGACGTCGCCGACCAGCTGTTCTACGCGCGCGGCATCCAGTCCGTCGGCATGGACGAGATCCGCACCGGCGCAGGCGTCTCGCTGAAGAAGCTCTACGCGGCCTTCCCGGGCAAGGAGCAGCTCATCGCGGCCGTCCTGTCCGGGCGCCACGACCTCTGGGAGCGCGGCGTGCACGGTGCGGTCGAGGCGGCCACGACCCCGCGCGACAAGCTGCTCGCCGTGTACGACTTCCTCGAGTCGTGGTTCGGCGACGACACGTTCCGCGGCTGCGGGTTCATCAACGCCTTCGGGGAGCTCGGCGCGACCTCGCCCGCGGTCGCCGAGATCGCCCGCGACCACAAGGACTCGTTCCAGCGGTTCGTGCAGGAGCTCACCGCCGAGGTCGTCGCCGATCCGGACCGTGCCGAGGAACTCGCCGCACAGCTCGCCCTGCTCGCCGAGGGCGCGCAGACCACTGCTGCCATCGCCGGCACCACGGAACCTGCAGCGCACGCCCGCCGTGCCGCGTCGACGCTGATCGACGCCGCGACGGGGCCGTCCCGCTGACCTGGTCGTTCCGGGCGTACCTGGTTGTTCCGGGCGTACCTGGTCGGTTCTTCCGACCAGGTACGCCCGATTCCGCTTTCCAGTCCGGTCGCGATGGGAAGGAACGCACCCACAGGGCGGAGGGGAGGCGCGGGGCGGGGCCGCCACGGGCCTCCCGTCCGCCCCGTCGCGGCGCGACGTCCGTAGGGTGGTTGCCATGGCAACCCCGTTCGACGTCCCGAGCACCCTCCCCTACGCCCTGCCGCCCTTCGGCGACGTGCGACTCGAGCACTACCGACCGGCCTTCGAGGCCGGCATGGCCGAGCAGCGCGCCGAGGTCGAGGCCATCGCCACCGATCCGCACGCACCGACGGTCGAGAACACCCTCATCGCCCTCGAGCGCTCCGGGCAGCTGCTGACCCGTGTCAGTCACGTGTTCTTCACGCTGTCGTCGGCGGACTCGACGCCGGAGCTGCACGACCTCGAGGCCGAGGTCTCGCCGTTGCTCGCCGCCCACCGCGACGCGATCACGCTGGACTCCCGGCTCTACGCCCGCGTGCAGTCCGTGCTCGACGGCGCCGCAGCCGCCGGGCTCGAGGGCGAAGCGCTCCGCCTGGTCGAACGCACCCACGCCGAGATGACCCTGGCGGGCGCCGGGCTCGACGACGCCGGCAAGGAGCGCCTGACCGCGATCAACCAGGAGCTGTCGACGCTCACGACCACCTTCGAGCGCAACCTGCTCGAGGACACCAACGACTCCGCCGTGCACGTGACCGACGAAGCCGAGCTCGAGGGACTCGACGACGGTGCGAAGTCCGCCGCTGCCGGTTCCGCTGCGGACCGCGGCCTCGAGGGCTGGCTCATCACCCTGCCGCTCTACACCGGCCACCCGTGGCTGCCGTCGCTCGCGAACCGCGGCCTGCGCGAGCGGATCATGCGCGCCTCGCTCGCCCGCGGCCGCCGCGGCAACCAGTACGACAACCGCGAGGTCCTGCTGCGCATCGTCCGGCTCCGTGCCGAGCGGGCCGAACTGCTCGGGTTCCCGAACCACGCCGCGGTCGTCACTGCCGACGAGACGGCGAAGACCCCCGAAGCTGTCGACGGCCTGCTGTCGTCGCTCGTCGGCGCTGCAGCCCGGAACGCCGACGACGAGCGGGCCGTCCGGTCCCGCACGGTCGGGTTCGACATCGAGTCGTGGGACTGGGCGTACGCCACCGAGATCCTGCGCGGCGAGCAGTTCGCCGCGGACAGCTCCGCGCTCCGACCGTACTTCGAGGCCGACCGGGTCCTGCACGACGGTGTCTTCCACGCCGCGGGCGCCCTCTACGGCCTGACCTTCACCGAGCGCCCGGACCTGCACGGCTACAACGACGAGGTCCGTGTCTTCGAGGTCACCGGCGACGACGACGAACCCGTCGGGCTCTACCTGCTCGACCTGTACACACGCGACGGCAAGCGCGGCGGCGCGTGGATGAACCCCGTGGTCGAGCAGTCCGAGCTGCTCGGCACGCTGCCCGTCGTGGTGAACAACCTCAACGTCGCGAAGCCGGCCCCCGGGTCGCCGACGCTGCTCATCCAGGACGAGGTCGAGACGCTCTTCCACGAGTTCGGCCACGCGCTGCACGGCCTGATCGCCCGAACCAGCTACCCCCGGTTCTCCGGCACGAACGTCGAGCGCGACTTCGTCGAGTTCCCGAGCCAGGTGAACGAGATGTGGGTGTCGTGGCCGTCGGTCCTGGCGAACTACGCGAAGCACCACGAGACCGGTGCCCCGCTGCCGCCCGAGCTCGTCCTGGGCCTGAGCGAGTCCGAGGGCTTCAACGAGGGCTTCGGCACGACGGAGTACCTGGCCGCGGCGTTGCTCGACCAGGCGTGGCACCGGCTGTCCTCCGCCGACGCCGCTGCGGTCACGTCCGTCGAGGACTTCGAGCGGAACGCCCTCGCCGCCGCCGGCATCGCCGTCGAGGCCGTGCCCCCGCGCTACTCGTCGACGTACTTCGCGCACACGTTCTCGGGCGGGTACGACGCCGGGTACTACGGGTACATCTGGTCGGAGGTGCTCGACGCCGACACGGTCGAGTGGTTCCGCGACAACGGCGGGCTCTCCCGGGAGGCCGGCCGTCGGTTCGCATCACGGCTGCTGGGTGTCGGCGGCGCGAAGGACCCGCTCGAGGCGTACCGCGACTTCCGCGGGCGCGACGCCGAGGTCGGGCCGCTGCTGCGTCGCCGCGGCCTCGAGTAGGGCGCGCGGGGACCGGGCGCTTCCGGGCGTACCGCGGCGAATCGGGCGTACCTGTTCGGAACTTCCGACCAGCTACGCCCGATCCCACTTTCCATCGCAGCCGTCATGGGAAGAACCAGACGTCGATCCGCGGACCGCGCCGACCGCCCCACCACGACGAAGCCCCGCACCGATCCGGTGCGGGGCTTCGTCGCGAGCGGGGCGCTACGCCGACTTCTCGACGCGCTTCGCCCGCGGCCGGGGCACGATGGTCGGCGCCGCGTTCTCGAGCACGGACTCGCGGGTGATCACCACGCGGGCGACGTCGTCGTCGGACGGGACGTCGAACATCACCGGGCCGAGGACCTCTTCGAGGATGGCGCGCAGACCACGGGCACCGGTCTGGCGCAGCACGGCCAGGTCGGCGATCGCCTCGAGCGCACCCTGGTCGAACTCGAGCTCGACGCCGTCGATCTGGAACATCCGCTGGTACTGCTTGATCAGCGCGTTCTTCGGCTCGGTCAGGATCTGCATGAGCGCTGCCTGGTCGAGCTGCGACACCGTGGTGACGACGGGCAGACGACCGATGAACTCGGGGATCAGGCCGAACTTGTGCAGGTCTTCCGGCAGGACCTCGGAGTACAGGTCCTGGTGGTCGGTCGCACTGTGCAGCGGCGCCCCGAAGCCGATCCCCCGCTTGCCGACGCGCGAGGACACGATGTCCTCGAGCCCGGCGAACGCACCGGCCACGATGAACAGGACGTTCGTCGTGTCGATCTGGATGAACTCCTGGTGCGGGTGCTTGCGACCACCCTGCGGCGGGACCGACGCGACGGTGCCCTCGAGGATCTTGAGCAGTGCCTGCTGCACGCCTTCGCCGGAGACGTCGCGCGTGATCGACGGGTTCTCGGCCTTGCGGGCGATCTTGTCGACCTCGTCGATGTAGATGATGCCGGTCTCGGCCCGCTTGACGTCGTAGTCGGCGGCCTGGATCAGCTTGAGCAGGATGTTCTCGACGTCTTCACCGACGTAGCCGGCCTCGGTCAGGGCGGTGGCGTCGGCGACGGCGAACGGCACGTTGAGGCGCTTCGCCAGGGTCTGCGCCAGGTAGGTCTTGCCGCAGCCGGTCGGGCCGATGAGCAGGATGTTCGACTTCGCGATCTCGATGTCGTCGCGGTCTTCGGCAGCGGTGATCTGCCCCTGCGCCCGGATGCGCTTGTAGTGGTTGTAGACGGCCACGGCGAGGGCGCGCTTCGCCGGGTCCTGCCCGATGACGTACTCCTGCAGGAAGTCGAAGATCTCGCGCGGCTTCGGCAGTTCGAAGTCACCGCTCGAGGTGTCCTCGCCGGCTTCCGCCAGACGCTCCTCGATGATCTCGTTGCACAGCTCGACGCACTCGTCGCAGATGTAGACACCCGGACCGGCGATCAACTGCTGGACCTGCTTCTGGCTCTTGCCGCAGAAGGAGCACTTGAGGAGGTCCCCGCTCTCTCCGATGCGTGCCATTGCCGTGCCTCCCTGGTTGGACGTGCCGGCCCGCGCACTCGCACCGGCCGCTGGTGCACCGCTGCTGGTGGGCACCTCGTCGTGGACACGAGCCTAACCGCAACCGGTGACACCGACCGTGCGGCGCCGCGGGATTTCGCGCGCGCGTTCGCCCAGGGCGTTCGGGCCTGCTACCGTGATCCAGTCTTCTCTACAAGTTGTAGAAACACCGTCCCGACCATCGAAGGATCCCCATGCAGAAGCGTCTCGCCGCCGGCGGCGCCGTCACCCTCGGCGCCGTGGCCGTCATCGTCCTCGGCACCGCCGGCGCAGCCAGCGCGCACGTGTCCGCGACGGCCACCTCGACCGCCGCGAACTCGTACACCACGGCGACCTTCTCGGTCCCGCACGGCTGCGACGGCTCCCCCACCACGAAGATCGAGTTCCAGGTGCCGGAGTCCGTCATCGAGGTCACCCCCACCGTGAACCCGAACTGGAAGATCACGAAGGCGACCGAGCCGTACACGAGCCCCTCCGCCGCGGCCGACGGTGAGCACGCCGAGGACGCCGCCGAGCGCGTCACGAGCATCACCTACACCGCGAAGACCCCGCTCCCCGCCGACGAGCGCGACACCTTCGCCCTCTCCTTCTCGCTGCCGGACGGCAAGGCCGGCGACCTCGTCGAGTTCCCCGCGATCCAGACCTGCGAGAAGGGCTCGGTCGAGTGGAACCAGGAGCAGCAGGCCGGCGAGGCCGAGCCCGAGCACCCGGCCCCCTCGATCACGCTGACCGCGGCCGAGGCCACGGACGACGACGGTGACCCGGTCGCCACCACCCCGACCGCCGAGGCCGCAGCCGGCTCGACGACCCCCGCGGACCCCGACCTGGTCGGCCGCTTCCTCGGCCTGGGCGGTCTGGTGCTCGGCGCCGTCGCCCTGGTCGTCGCCGTCGCCGGCACGCGTCGTCGGAGCTCCGCCAAGTGACGCAACGCGGCTCGCGTCGGACTCGGCTGCGGTCCTCTGCCTGGAGGCTCGTGGCCGGGTCCGCCGCGGCCGTCGCGATCGCGGGCGGTGCGGTCCTCGGGCTCGCGGGTCCCGCCAGCGCGCACAACTACCTGATCGCGTCCACCCCGGAGGTCGGCGGCACACTCACGAGCCTGCCGAAGGCGTTCGAGATCACCACGAACGACAAGCTGCTCGACATCGGCGACTCCGGTTCTGGCTTCGCCTTCCGGGTCGTGGGCCCGGACGGGAAGTACTACGAGGACGGCTGCGTCGACATCGACGGCCCCTCGATGACCACGCCCGCCGCCCTCGGCGACTCGGGGAATTACACCGTCGAGTGGCAGATCGTCTCCGCCGACGGCCACACCGTCTCCGACGAGTACGCCTTCACGTGGAAGGCCCCGTCCGGCTTCTCCGCGGCCTCGGGATCGACCACGCCGCCGACCTGCGCCACCGCGGGAGACGACTCCACCGCGGCCGCCACCACCGGCACCGCCTCTGGCGACACCGACTCGGCCGCGACCGACGCGCTCTGGATCGGCGCCGGAGGCGTCGTCCTCGTCGCCGCGGTCGTCGCGGTCCTGCTGCTCCTGCGGCACCGCCCCGCGCCCGAGACGGACGACACCGAAGACTGACACCGCCGCACGACGAAGGCCCCACACCGATCGGTGCGGGGCCTTCGTCGTTCCTGCTGGTGCTACTTGACGAGCGCCGGCAGGTTCTTGCGGCTGGTGAGGACCTGGTCGATCAGGCCGTACTCCACGGCTTCCTGCGCGGACATGATCTTGTCGCGCTCGATGTCGTGGTTGATCTCCGCCGGCGTCTTGTTGGAGTGCTTCGACAGCGTCTCCTCGAGCCAGGTGCGCATGCGGAGGATCTCCGCCGCCTGGATCTCGATGTCCGACGCCTGGCCGCCACCCTGCTGGACAGCGGGCTGGTGGATGAGCACGCGGGCGTTCGGCAGAGCCAGACGCTTGCCCGGCGTGCCACCGGCGAGGAGCACCGACGCGGCCGAGGCAGCCTGACCGAGGCAGACCGTCTGGATCTGCGGACGGATGTACTGCATCGTGTCGTAGATCGCCGTCATCGCGGTGAACGAGCCACCGGGCGAGTTGATGTACATGACGATGTCGCGGTCGGGGTCCATCGACTCGAGCACGAGCAGCTGGGCCATGACGTCGTCAGCCGACGCGTCGTCGACCTGGACACCGAGGAACACGATGCGGTCCTCGAAGAGCTTCGCGTACGGGTCCTGGCGCTTGTAGCCGTAGGCCGTGCGCTCCTCGAAGCTCGGCAGGATGTACCGATCAGAGGGAGCCGGGACGTTCTGCGCGCCACCGAGCATTGGGAGATGCATTCTCGTTTCCTTTTCTTCGGTGGGGGTCAGGACTGGGCGTCGGGGTCGGCAGCCGCGGTCGGCGTCGCGCCGTCACCGACGGTGCCACCACCGCCGACGACCTCGGCCGACGAGGCACGCAGGTGGTCGACGAAGCCGTACTCGAGGGCTTCCTGCGCGCTGAACCAGTTGTCGCGGTCGTTGTCCTTGAGGACCTGCTCGATCGACTTGCCGGTCTGCTCGGCCGTGAGCTCCGCCATGCGCTGCTTCATGTCGAGGATGACCTTGGCCTGCGTCTGGATGTCGGCAGCGGTGCCGCCGAACCCGCCGGACGGCTGGTGCAGCAGGACGCGGGCGTTCGGCGTGATGTAGCGCTTGCCCGGCGTGCCGGAGGACAGCAGGAACTGTCCCATCGACGCGGCCAGGCCGATGCCCACGGTGACGATGTCGTTCGGGACGAACTGCATCGTGTCGTAGATCGCCATACCGGCGGTGATCGAGCCACCGGGCGAGTTGATGTAGAGGTAGATGTCCTTCTCAGGGTCCTCGGCGGCGAGCAGCAGCAGCTTGGCTGCGATCTCGTTCGAGTTGTCGTCGCGGACCTCGGAGCCGAGCCACACGATCCGGTCTCTCAGAAGGCGGTCAAAAACACTGGGGTTCAGTGTTGCTTCGGCCATGGAAAAGCTCCCGTTCAGTTGTCGCTTGTTGTCGAACTTATCGGTTGCAACGCACCACTTCGCGTGTGTTCGCCGACAGCAATGCGGTGGTGCGGAAAAGACGAGACGGGAGGCACGGTGCCAGCTGGCACCGTGCCTCCCGTCTGTATCGCTGGTGGCGTCGAGTTCGTTACTCGGCGTCCTCAGCAGGGGCCTGCGCGACGCCCGCCGTGAAGGCGGACAGGTCGACTGCGTCGCCGTTGGTGTCCTTGACGGTCACCTTCGACAGGACGGTCGCGACCGCCTTCGAGCGGGCGACCTCGCCGACCATGCCCGGGATCTGGCCGTTCTGGTCGATGACCTTGATGAACTCGGCCGGCTCCATGCCGTACTGCGCAGCAGCCTGGATGAGGTACTGGGTCAGTTCCTCCTGGGAGACCTGGATCTCCTCCTTCTCGGCGATGGAGTCGAGGAGGATCTGCGAGCGGAAGGCCTTCTCGCTGGACTCGGAGACCTCCTTGCGGTGCTCGTCGTCCTCGAGGCGGTTCTCCTGCTCGAGGTGACGGTGCACCTCGTCCTCGATGAGCTGCTCCGAGATCGGGATGTTGACGTCCTCGATGAGCTTCTCGACGAGCTTGTCGCGAGCCGCGGCGCCCTGACCGAAGGTCTTGGACTTCGCGATCTGCTCCTTCAGGTCCGCCTTGAGCTCGTCGATCGTGTCGAACTGGCTGGCGATCTGGGCGAACTCGTCGTCGGCCTCGGGGAGCTCGCGCTCCTTGACGGCGGTGACGGTGACGGCGATCTGGGCGGTCTCGCCCTCGCGGTCGCCACCGACGAGCTTCGACTCGAAGTTCGTCGACTCGCCGGCGGTCAGCGACTCGAGCGCCTCGTCGATGCCCTCGAGCAGGTCGCCGGAGCCGATCTCGTAGGAGACGCCGGTGGCCGAGTCGACCTCGTCGTCGCCGATGCTGGCGGTCAGGTCGATCTGCGCGAAGTCGCCGGTCTTCGCCGGACGGTCGACGGTCACGAGCGTGCCGAAGCGGGTGCGCAGGTTCTGCAGCTCCTCTTCGATCTCGTCGTCCGACACCTCGACGGCGTCGACGGTGAGCTCGTACGCGGAGTAGTCCGGCAGGTCGAACTCGGGACGGACGTCGACCTCGAAGGTGAGGACGAGGTCGCCCGCGAAGTCGGCGAGGTTCGGCAGTTCGGCGACGTCGGCCTCGGCACGGCCGAGGATGCGCAGCTCCTGCTCTTCGACCGCCTGGCGGTAGAAGTTGTCGATGGCGTCACCGACGGCGTGGTTCAGGACCTCGCCACGGCCGACGCGCTGGTCGACGATCGCCGGCGGGACCTTGCCCTTGCGGAAGCCGGGGATGTTGATCTGCTCGGCGATGTGCTTGTACGCGTGGTCGATGCTCGGCTTGAGATCTTCCGGCGTCACGTTCACGGTGAGCTTGACGCGGGTGTCGCTCACCTTGTCGACGGTGCTGGTGGCCACGGGATGTTCTCCTGTTGGTTGACGTTCGTGTGGTCGATGGTTCTCGAGGACCTGGTCGGGGCGACAGGAGTTGAACCTGCGACCTCCCGCTCCCAAAGCGGGCGCTCTACCAAGCTGAGCTACGCCCCGTTTGACTGGGCCAGGGTGTCCGCGCGCGCCGAAGGGCGCATGCGACGCCGATGAGTCTAGCGGTCCCCCGGTGCGCGGTTCCCGGGAGGGACGTCACTCGTCCGCTGCGGCGCGTCGCAGGCCGTTGCGCCACCGCACGCCGACCACCACCTGAACCCCGAGCGCCGCGACAGCGAGCACGATGCCGACGACGATCCGCCACACGTGCAGCAGGGCGTGCGCGGGCTGCGACTGCGGATCGCCGAACAGCTCCGGGCGCATCGAGAACACGATCGCGGCGAGGACCACCAGCGCGTACGAGACCACCCGCGACCGCTTGATCCGCCGCGCATCGGCGTCGGTCGGCGGGAGCATCACACGGGGTGGCATGTCGGTACTCGTTCGTCCGCTACGATGGTCGGGCTGCGACACGTGCGCAGCGCGGGGATGTAGCTCAATGGTAGAGCCCCAGTCTTCCAAACTGGCCACGCGGGTTCGATTCCCGTCATCCCCTCTCTTGCTTCAGCTGGTGCGCGGTTACACGCTCGGTGCGAGGTTGTTCCGGCGCACCGAGCGATCAACGTCGCACGGGGCGAACACGCGCGCACCGTGCGTCGTCAGGGACTGCCGAGTTCGAGCGTGATCTGCGGGGCGTCGCCGAGTTCCACCCGGGCACGCTTGCGCTCCGCCGCACGCAACGGCACGAGGTACCCGCCGTCCTTCGGGAACAACGAGGTGGTCCAGGTCACGGCGCCGATCGTCACCCGGGCAGGGATCACACCCCAGCCGTAGGTGAGCATCCGCGCGAGGTCGGCGATGACCTCGGCGGCGTCCGGCGGCACGACGGCGAAGAAGAACGGTGACGGGCCGCGCCACTCGATCACCTCACCGCGGAACTCGAGCTCCATGTCGCGATCGTACGGCCGCGTCGTCGAGCGCGCCGGACCGGGTTCCGATCTCGGTCCGTGACGGTTCCGGTTCACGATCACCGGGATCTGCGAACCGGAACCGTCAAGCGCGAGGAGGAACTGGTGCCTCCTCGGAGCCAGCGGGACGTGGACGACGGACGCGCCCCGTGTTTCCAGGCCGGAACCGGGGAGCACGGGGCGCGAGCTGCCGTCAGCGCGAACGCGTCAGCGGTACGTCGCGGCCTGACCGTAGAGCTTCTGCGTCAGGGCGGAGACGTAGGCGGACTTGTCACCTCCCGGCAGGTTGTACGTCATGAAGACGCCGTACCCGTCCGCCTTCGTGCGCTGCGCGAGCGACACCGCCGTCGACTGCGAGGTGTTCTGGATGTCCACCGCCGCAGCGGACAACCGGTCCTTGCCGAGCCCCGGGATCGACGGCGCCGAGTACGTGCCGTAGTAGGGGTTCCAGGCGTAGTCGAGCTTCGAGCCGACGGTGCTGCTCGACGACGACAGCGAGGACGAGGCCGGGCCGATGTCGTAGAACGAGATGAGCTTGCCGGGCATCTGGGCACGCAGCGCGGTGATGAGCCAGCCGATCGACTGCTGGTTCGGCTGCGGGGTGCCGTTCGCGCCGTAGTCGGAGTACTCGTCGTCGAGGTCGACGCCGTCGAGTCCGTACTTCGACACGGTGGCGGCGATCTGGGACGCGAAGTCCGACGCCGCGGCCTGGGTCGGGAAGTTGGCGATGCCCGCACCCTGGTGGTTGCCGAGGACCGACAGCGACACCTTGATGCCCTTCGCCTGCAGCGGCTTGATCTGCGTGGCAGCGTTGTCGAGGGTCGCCTGCACCTTGTCGTTGTTGACCAGAACTGCCTTGGAGCCGTTCCAGTTGATGTTCGCCGCGAAGATGATCGCGACGTCGAAGGCGTTCGCACCGCCGGACAGCGTGTAGCGGCCGACGTTCGCGAGCTGGTCGTTGTTGACCTCGACGTAGGCGATGCTCGTCGGCCCCGACTTCGTCGCGGCGGCAGTGCCGGCGGCGGCTGCAGCAGCGGTCGGTGCTGCGGTCGCGGCTGACGGCACCAGTGGCGTCGCCACCATCGCGGCGATTGCCGCCACGATCCCGAACTTCATGGACTTCTTCATGACACTCCTCTTCGAGTGATGAACCGGCCGGCGGTCGCCGACCGGGGTCTCAGACGCGCGGGAACCGGAAGGTCCGCACCTCGTACGCGTCGACGGCGAACGACGACGCATCCGTGTCGGTCAACGGCTCTTCGAGCAGGGTGACCTCGGCAGCCGGTCCGAACGGCCCGTCGACCTCGATCCCGCCGGTCCCCCGCCGCCCCACCGGCTCGTACACCCGCACGACCAGGTCGCCGGAGCGGTCGTCGGCGAGCTTGACGCTCGACAGCATGACCCCGCCGGACACCCGCACGAGCGGCGCGAACCCGTGCGCCCCGGTGACGGTCCGCCCGCCGGCGTTCATCCGGACGCCGGCCGCGGTGGCTCCGAGCTGGTCCGTCCCGATGACGATGCCGTACCGGTGCGTCTGCACGCCCTGGTCGGTCTCGGGGTCGGGGAACCGCGGTGCCCGCAGCAGGGACAGCCGCACGGTGGTGGTGACGTGCCCGTCGACGGCGTCGCGGGTGGTGTCGAACCCGTGGATCGAGTCGTTCACGAGCGCGACGCCGAAGCCCGGCTCGGACACCAGCACGTAGCGGTGCATCGACGTCTCGAACTTCGCGGCCTCCCACGAGGTGTTCGTGTGCGTCACCCGCTTCTGCGCCCCGAACTGCGTCTCGGCGACGGTGTGCTCAGCGCGGACGTCGAGCGGGAACGCGACCTTGAGGAACTTCTCGGTCTCGTGCCAGTCGGTCGTCTGGTCGAACTCGAGCGTGCGGGAGTCCGGTGCGAGGACGATCTCCTGTCGCACGGTCGAGTCGCCGAAGGACCGCGACACGACGACCCGGGCGACACCGGCGTCGTCGACCGAGGCCTCGAGCGACGAGACGTCCACCAGGTCCTCGACCCGGTTCCGGTAGTACCGGTCGACGTCCCACGCGTCCCACATGTTCGGGAAGTCCTGGTGCAGCTGCAGCAGGTTCGCGGCCTGCCCGGCGGCGATCGCCTCGCGCCCGCTGGCCAGGTCGACGGCGCTCGTGACGAGTCCCTGGTCGGTGACCGTCACCCGCACCAGCTCGTTCGCCAGCACGTACCCGCCGTCCTGCTCCGTCAGCGTGACAGCGGTCGGTTCCGCCACGTCGGTCGCCAGGACCGCGCCCTGCGCGGGTGCGCCGGCCTGGAGGAACGGGGCCGGGTTCACGACGACGGCCGCGTCTCCTGCACCGGCGAGCGCCGAGAGCGCCTGGCCGATGATCGCGGTCAGCGCCGCGGCCGTCTCGGCGTACTTCGCCTCGGCTTCGCGGTGCACCCAGGCGATCGAGGTGCCCGGCAGGATGTCGTGGAACTGCTGGAGCAGCACCTGCTGCCACAGGGCGTCGAGCTCGTCGTACGGGTAGGCGAAGTCGCTGCGTGCGGCGGCGGTCGTGGCCCAGAGCTCGGCCTCGATGAGGAGCTGTTCGCACCGGCGGTTGCCCTGCTTGGTGCCGTGCTGGCTGGTCAGGGTGGCGCGGTGCAGCTCGAGGTACAGCTCCCCCACCCACACCGGCGGGTCGGTCAGCTCGGACTTCGCACGGTCGAAGAACGTGTCGGGGTGCTCCCAGCGGACCTTCGCGCTGCCCTCGAGGTCGGCGAGGCGTGAAGCCGTGCCGGTCATCTCGCGGGTCGTGCCGCCGCCGCCATCGCCCCAGCCGACCGGGGCGATCGAGCCCGTGGCGAGCCGGTTCTCACGGAACTGGCGGGAGGCCTTCGCGACCTCGCTGCCGGACAGGCGCGAGTTGTAGGTGTCCATCGACGGGAAGTGCGAGAACACCCGTGAGCCGTCGATGCCCTCCCACAGGAACGTGTGGTGCGGGAACTTGTTGACCTGGTTCCACGAGATCTTCTGCGTGAAGAACCACTCGAAGCCCGCACGGCGCATGAGCTGCGGCAGCGCCGGCGAGTACCCGAAGCTGTCCGGCAGCCAGACGCCCTTGGGCCGGATGCCGAACTCGCGCTCGAAGAACCGCTGCCCCTGCGAGAACTGGCGGACGATGCTCTCGCCGGTCGGCATCACGGTGTCGGACTCGACCCACATGCCGCCGATCGGCAGGAACCGTCCGGCCTCGACGGCGGCCTGCACCCGGGCGTAGACCTCGGGGCGGTGTTCCTTGATCCAGGCGTACTGCTGCGCGCTCGACATGCCGTACAGGAAGTCGTCGGTCTGGTCGATGAGCTCGGTCATCGTCGAGGTGGTGCGAGCGACCTTGCGGATCGTCTCGCGGACCGGCCAGAGCCAGGCGGAGTCGATGTGGGCGTGGCCGATCGCCGAGATCGTGTGCGCCGAGGATTCTGCGGGGGCGGCGAGCACCTCGGCGAGCGCCGCACGGGCGTCCCCGGCGGTCTCCGGGATGTGCTGCAGGTCGAGCGCGTCGAGGGCGTCGTCGAGAGCCTGCAGGATCCGCATCCGTCGCGGTCCCTCGGGCAGCTCGGCCTGCAGTTCGAGCAGGACGTCGATGTCGAGCGCGAGCTCGTGCACCTCGGACTCGAACACGGCGAGGTCCATCCGGCGCGAGGTGTACAGCCGCTTCGACGACGAGGTCTGGATGTCGCCCTCGTGCGTGACGAGGAAGGGGTGGTAGTCGAGCAGGACGGGGTTCGACGCCGCCTCGACGAAGAGCTCGATCGTCTCCCCGCCTTCGGCCCGTTCCGTCAGCAGCACCCACTGGTTGCGCGGGTTGATCGACTTCACCGGCGTGCCGTCGGCCAGGTACACGAGGCCCTCGCACTGGAACCCGGGCATGTTCTTGTCGAAGCCGAGGTCGATCACGGCCTCGACCCGGCGACCGGCCCACTCGGCCGGCACCGTCCCGGTGAGCCGGAACCACGTCGTCCCCCAGGCCGCACCCCAGGGCGTGCCGACCTCGTACGGTTCGAAGGTGAGCTGCAGGCCCTCGGTCGGCGGGACGGGCTCACCGGGCAGCTCGTGCCACGCGGTCTCCAACGGCACGGCGGTGGCGTGCACCGCCGGCGTGATGCGCTCGTCGAGGACCCGGCGGGCCCGTCCGGTGGTGAGGGGGATGTCGTCGTGCATGGGGCCTTCCAGGGTCGGGGCGTGGGCGCTGGTCAGCGCGTGGTCGCGGGGTGCGCGACGCGGATGGACGTGGAGTCGAGCTCGGTGGGCACGTCGACGCAGCGATCGATGCCACGGGCGGCGAGCATCCCGGTGTCGCCGAGCCGGGACCGCAGGACGACCTGCGGGCCGCGACCGTCCGGTTCCGCCGACGCGACCGCGAGCCAGGCGGCGGCGAACCGTCCGCCGGGGGCGCAGTCGGCACGCATCCCGTGTCGGTCCGAGCCGTCGGGCAGCACGTCGTCGAGCACGAGCGCCGTGGCCGGCGGCGCAGCAGCGGTGTCGGTGGCGCCGGACCGTGCGACGGCCGCGAAGGCCTCGCCGGCGGGCTTGATCCGGCCGTCGTTGGTGAAGAGCCCGAGGTCGTACTCGAGCTCCGGGAAGTCGGCGAGCGACCTGGCGACGTCGTGCGAGCACCACCACGTGACACCGAGCACCTGCTGCGCCCCGAGCACGTGCCGGATGGTCTGCTCGGTGAACGAGGCGGCGTCGGCGGGATCGACGACGTTGGTGGGCGCCCCGACCTCCTGCAGCCAGTTCGGCCGTGCGGGGTCGCGGTTCCACGCGGCGGCGAGCTGGAGCAGGTACTCCCCATGCCGCACCGATCCCGGTCCGAGTGCGCCGTGCAGGGCCGCCGAGCCGTTGAACACCCACGAGTGCGTGACGGTGGCGTCACCGTGGTCCGCCGCGTGCTCCGGTCCGAACGGCTGCGCGTCGTCGTACCAGGCCGCGTCGTACTGCGCGACGGTGACCAGCGGCCGTGGACGCGACCCGCTGCCGGACGGAGCCGACGCGGACGAGTCGAGCCGGGCCTCCCGGCCGGACGAACCGTCCGGACCTGCCGAACCGGACGGACCGGACGCGAGCCCGGACCGTGCCGCCGCGACCATCTCCGCCGCCCACGCGTGCCCCTGGTCCGCCGTGATGTCGTGCGGGGCGGGGTGCGGCTCGTGCGCGAACTGGTTCACCTCGTTGCCGATGGTGATGCCGAGCAGGTTCGGCTTGTCCGCGACCGCTGCGGCGAGCGCCCGGACGTACGCCGCGGTCGACGCGACGACGTCCTGGTCGGTGAACATGTTCCGACGGTGCCAGCTGTCCAGCCACGACGGCACGAAGTCGAAGCTCGACAGGTGCCCCTGCAGGGCGTCGACGTTGACGTCGAGTCCGAACGAGCCGGCGATGTCCACGACCGTCGCGACGTCCTGCAGTGCCGACGCCCGGATGAGGGTGCGGTTCGGCTGGACCACCGGCCAGAGCGGGAAGATCCGCACGTGGTCGGCGCCGAGCGAGGCGATCGCCTCGAGGTCCCTGGCGGTGTCCGACGGTGAGAAGTCGAGCCACGAGTGGAACCAGCCGACCGAGGGCGTGTAGTTGACCCCGAAGCGCATCAGCCCTTCACACCGCCCTCTTCGATGCCCTTGAAGAAGAACCGCTGCAGGACGGCGAAGATCACGGCGATCGGGATGAACGCGATCATGGTGCCGGCGGCGATCATGCGCTGGTCGGTCGCGAACGTGCCCTGCAGGTACTGCAACCCGACGGTCAGGGTGAGGTTCTCCGGCGACTGCAGCACGATGAGTGGCCACAGGAAGTCGTCCCACGCCCCGATGAACGAGAAGATCGCGATGACGGCGATCGTCCCCTGCACGGCGGGGAGCGAGATGTACCGCAGCCGCTGCATCGCGTTCGCACCGTCCATCACCGCGGCCTGGTCGATCTCCTCGGGGATCTGCCGGAACGCGTTGAACATGAGCAGCACGTTCAGTGCGGCGATCATGCCGGGCAGGGCGACGCCGACCAGGTTGTCGGCGAGGCCGAGGTCCTTGACGGTGACGAACTGCGAGATGATCGTCGCCTCGCCGGGCAGGACGAGGGTGGCGAGGAACAGTCCGAGCACGAGCTTGCGGTGCCGCCACTGCAGCCGCGCCAGAGCGAAGCCGGCGAGCGTCGCGAAGACGATGTTGCCGAACACGTCGATCGCGGCGACGAGCAGCGAGTTGCCGATGTAGCGCCAGACCGGGATCGCGGCGGCCACCTTGAGGTAGTTCTCGATGGTCGGCTCGGTCGGGATGAACGACGGGTTCGCGGTGTAGATGTCCTCGCCGGCGCCCTTGAGCGAGGTGGACAGCTGCCACAGGAACGGGCCGATCGTGATGAAGAGCACCACGATGAGCAGGACGTAGCGCACGACCTTCTCGCGGGTGGACATGACACCCCAGACCGCGCGACGGCGCTTGCGTCCGTCTCGTCCGTCCCGTCCGTTCGGCCGGGAGGCCCGTCCCGCGTCCGTCGCGCCCGTCACTTCCGGCGTCGGGCTGGCTGCACCGCGCGCCCCGCCCAGGGCGGGTTCGGTGGTCGTCGTGTTCGTCACTTGTCCGCCTTGCTGTTCATCCGCGCGAGGGCGAGCATCGGGATCAGTGTCACGACGAAGAGCAGGAGGCTCAGGGCGGACGCGTAGCCGAGGTTGCCGGTGAAGCCGCGGGCGTACTGCTGGATGAGCATGACGAGCGAGTTGTCCTGCCCGCCGGGTCCACCGGTGCCGTTGGTGAGGATGTAGAGCTCGCTGAACACCCGGAGCGCGGAGACGCACACCAGGATCCCGACGAGCGTCATGGTGCCGCGGACCCCCGGCATGGTGACCGACCAGAACCGCCGCACCGATCCGGCGCCGTCGAGGGCGGCCGCTTCGTGCAGGTCCTTGCCGACGTTCCCGAGGGCCGCGAGGAAGATGATCATGTAGTAGCCGAGGCCCTTCCAGACCGTCAGGCTGATCGCGCTGAGGAGCAGCAGCCACCGGTCGGTCAGGAACGGGACGCTGCCCTGCACGACGCCGAGCGCCTGCGCCATCTCGTTGATGACGCCGCGGTCGTCGAGGATCCAGGTCCAGATGAGCCCGACGACCACGGCCGACGCGATGACCGGCGTGTAGAACGCCGTGCGGAAGAACGCGATCCCCGGCAGCTTCTGCTGGACGAGCACCGCGATGAGCAGCGGCAGCACGGTCAGCAGGGGCAGGCAGATCGCCATGTAGATGACGCTGTTGAGCAGCGCCTCCCACACCTGCGGATCGGCGAGCAGGGTCTCGAAGTTCTTGAGCCCGACCCACTGGCTCACGCCCCCCAGCGGGCTGGCGTTCGTGAACGACAGCCGGACGGTGTTGATCGACGGCCAGAGGCTGAACGCGACGAGCCAGACGAGGGCCGGCAGGACGAGCAGCCAGGGCGTGAACCAGCGGTTGGCGCGCATCAGCCGTTGGCCAGCAGGCTGTTCATCTTGGTCTGGGCCGTCTGCAGCGCCTTCTCCGGCGCGACCTGGCCCTTCATGGCGAGGGCGATCTGCTGGTCGAGGAAGTCCGTCATCGCGGAGTTCGCCTCGACCGGGTTGAGGACCTTCGCGGTCTTCAGGGCCTCGTTCGCCAGGACACGGGCCTCGCCGTTGACGGTGCCGTCGTCCTTCGAGAAGTACGGGTCGGACTGCGACGACGTGGTCGACGGGAAGATGTTGACCTTGTGCGCGAACGCCTCTTGGTTCTCCGCGTTCGTCATGAACTTCGCGAACGCCTCGGCGGTGGCGAGGTGCTTCGACTTGGCGGACACCGACAGGCCCTGCACGTAGAGCGGCGGGGTGTCGAGGGCCGGGCTGACGGTGACCTTGCCCTTGAGCGACGGGTTGTTCTTCTCGAAGTCGGCGAGCGAGGTGGCGCCGCCCGTGGTCCAGGCGACCTTCTGCTGCGTGAACAGCGTCGAGTTGCCGAGGTAGTCGCTGTTCAGCACGTTCGAGGGCATGTAGCCGTCCTGGTACGCGTCCTTGTAGCGCTCGATCAGGTCGGCGGCCTTCGACGAGTCGGCAAAGGTGAACTTCGTGCCGTCCGCGTTGAGGACCTTCACGCCGGCGAGGGTGAAGTCGCCGAGACCGGGCTTCCGGCTCATCAGGTAGTCGGTCGGGCAGTTCTCGTGCATGGTCTTCGCCTGCGTGAACAGCTCGTCGGTGGTCTTCGGCGGGTTCTTCGCGTCGAGGCCGCACTTCGCGAACATCGTCGCGTTCCAGTAGTCGACGTCGGTGTTGAGGTACCAGGGGTACCCGAACGTGCCGTCGACGCCCTTGTACTTGTAGGAATCGAGCGCGCCGGCGACGTACGTGCTCGCGAGCTTGGTGTCGTCCTTCGCGACGTCCTGCAGGAACCCGCGCTTCGCGAGCGGCAGGGCGATGTCCGGCGGCAGGTTGATGACGTCGGGCAGCGAGTTCGACGACGCCTGGCTGAGCACCTTGTCGGCGTAGCCGTCGCCTGGCTGGTCCTGCAGCTTGACCTTCGCGTCGGGGTGGGCCTTCTCGAAGTCGGCGATCACCCCGTTCAGGTAGCCCGTGTACGTCGGCGTGAGCGCCCACGTCTGCAGCGTGATCGACCCGCTGATCTCCCCGCTGCCGGTGTCGGCCGCGTTGCCGCCGCTCGAGCAGCCCGTCAGGACGAGTGCCGTGGCGGCAGCTCCTGCGAGCAGCGCTGCGGCGCGGCTCCTCGTCGCACGTGTGGTGGTCCTCATGGCGTCTGACTCCCTCGTCATCCTGCGTGGTCATCGTGCTGAACCGGTTCAGTTCCTGTCCCTGAACCCGCTTGTGGCAGTGACTATGGAGGACTAAAACGCTATAGTCAAGCCTATGGCCACGAACCGTCGAACGACGATCTCCGACATCGCCGCGCGTGCCGGCGTGTCCGTCAGTGCGGTCTCGTTCGCCCTCAACGACCGCCCCGGCGTGTCCGACGAGACCCGCGAACGCGTCCGCGCGATCGCTCGCGAACTCGACTGGCAACCGCACACCGCAGCGCGCGCCCTGGGCGGCGCGAAGGCTGGCTCGATCGGCTTCGTGCTGAACCGGCCGGCCCGCACGCTCGGCACCGAGTCGTTCTTCGGCGACCTGATCTCCGGCATCCAGCTCGGGCTCGCCGGCACCCACGTCGGGATGAACCTGCTCGTGGCACGCGACGCGGCCGAGGAACTCGAGACCTACCGGGCCTGGTGGCGCGGGCACCGGGTCGACGGCGTCGTCGTCATCGACCCGCGGCGCGACGACGACCGGCTCACCCTGCTCGCCGAACTCGGCATGCCCACGGTCGTCGTCGGCTCCCACCCCTCACCCGAGGGCTCCGCACCGAGCGTGTGGATCGACGACGGCGACGCGACCGACACGGTCCTGCGGTACCTGCACGCGCTCGGGCACCGGCGCATCGCGCACGTCGCCGGGCGCCCCGAGTTCGAGCACACCGCCATGCGGATCGGCCGCGTCCGGGCCTTCGCGGCGACCGAGGGGCTCACGGACGCCGTGTCGATCCCGACCGACTACTCGGCCGAGGCCGGCGCGAGTGCGACCCGGACCCTGCTGTCCCGCAGCAGTCGGCCGACGGCGATCGTGTACGACAACGACGTCCTGGCGGTCGCCGGACTCGGGGTCGCGAGCGAGATGGGCGTCGCGGTGCCGACCGACGTCTCGATCGTGTCCTTCGACGACTCGGCGATGATCCAGCTCGTCCGGCCGTCCATCACCTCGCTGACCCGCGACACCGTGGAGCTCGGACAGCGCGCGGCGACGCTCCTGCGCGCGCAGATCGACGCCGATGCCCCGTTGCCGTCACGCCCCGGGCCACCACTGACCCTCAGCGTCCGGGAGTCGACGGCACGCGCGGGGTCCTGACCCGCCGTCGACACCATCCGACACGCCCAGCAGGTGTCCGGCCGAGGTCCACGGCGCGCGGCGGACTTGACTCCCGTTCGAACACACGTTCGAATACCGTCGTGGGACGGCGTCGCGAGAACCGGTGGCAGCCCCCGGAACACCCGGAGGTCGAACGTCCGCGCGCCTACTCGCTGTCCGAGGACGCCCGTGGGCCCGACGTCTGCCACGCCGTCACGCCCGTGCCGGTCTGGGCGTGGATCCAGTTCCCGACCTTCCACGTCCGGGTGAAGGCCTTCGCGAAGAGCTGGACCCGTGATGCCGTCATGGTCGAGTGGGCGCAGTTCGGACAGCAGGCGGACGCCTGGGTGTGGCGGTCGGCCGTGAAGCACCGCACCCTGCGCGCCGACCAGGCGGAACGCGCGATGCGGAGTCCGCAGAACGCAGCGCGTTGACTTCTGCTCGCACCCCGAGGATGGTTTAGCGAACACCGGTTCGGCAAGTAACTCACTGATCGAGGCATTCGTTCGAGTGCCGCTCCGGGACGAGGAGGCACCATGAAGAACACAGCGGTGCCGTCCTGGGTCGCCCACGTGCTCACCCCGCCCGAGGTCATCAGCGCCTACGTCGAGGCACGGGTCAACGATCCGGCCCTGCTGTCGGGCGAGCACACGGAACCCACGTACGCCGACTTCCTCGGCGACGAGTAGACGGTCGTTCAGCGGCGTCGGCGGCGCGCGGACAGCGTGACGCCGACGCTGGCAGCGGTGACGCACACCAGCGCCACCGTCTCCAGCACGGACAGTCCCTCGCTGAGCACCACGAGGCCGGCCAGCGCGGCGATCGCCGGGCCGAGACTCTGCAGCACGCCGAACACCCGCGTCGGCATCCGCCGCAGCGCCAGCATCTCGAGGGCGTAGGGCAGCACGCTCGACAGCACGGCGACGGCGCCGAAGACGAGCAGCAGCACCGGTTCGCGGACCACGCCGTCGACAGCGGACGGGAACCCGAACGGCAGCGACACGAGCATCGCGACCACCATCGACACCACCAGGCCGTCGACACCCGGGATCGCGGCGCCGACGTGCCGGTTCATCACGATGTAGCCCGCCCAGCACGCCGCCGCGAGCACGGCCCAGACCACGCCGCCGACCTCGGTCACGGCGCTCGGGCCGACCCCGAGCAGCACGACGCCGGCGAGCGCCAGGGCGGCCCAGAGCGCGTCCCGCCACCGCCGGGTGTGCACGAGGGACAGGGCGAGCGGGCCGAGGAACTCGATCGTCACCGCGACGCCGATCGGGATGCTCGCGAACGACAGGTAGATGAAGACGTTCATCCCGCCGAGCGCCAGCCCGAGGCCGACCGCGCCGAGCCACTGCGCGCGGGTCCAGTGCCTGATGCGAGGACGGACGACCAGCGCGAGCACCACCGCGCCGATGACGAGCCGGAGCGTCGCGGCCCCGACCGCGCCGACGTCGTCGAAGTGGGTCTTCGCGATCGCGGCCCCGAGCTGGACGGACACCATCGCGGTGAGGGCGAGCAGCGGAGCCGGGATCCGGTCGGTACCGCGGGCCTGGTTCATCCGCGGGACCGGCTCATCCGAGGTAGGCGAGCACGGCGAGGACGCGGCGGTGGTCCTCGCCGGTGTCCTCGAGCGCGAGCTTGCCGAAGATGCTCGACACGTGCTTCTCGACGGCGCCGGTGCCGATGACGAGGGCGCGGGCGATGGCCGCGTTCGTGCGACCCTCGGCCATCAGGCCGAGCACGTCGCGTTCGCGCGGGGTGAGCGCGGCGAGTGGGTCGCGCCGTCGGCTCATCAGCTGCGTGACGACCTCGGGGTCGAGCACGGTGCCACCGGCCGCGATCCGACGAACGGCGTCGTCGATCTCCTCGAGCCGGGTGACGCGGTCCTTGAGCAGGTAGCCGATGCCCGTCGCACCGGCGGCGAGGACGTCTTCGGCGTAGGTGGCCTCGACGTACTGCGAGAGGAGCAGGACCCCGGTGCGCGGGGCGATCCGGCGGGTCTCGACGGCGGCGCGGACGCCTTCGTCGGTGAAGGTCGGCGGCATCCGGACGTCCATGACGACGACGTCGGGAGCGCCGTCCGGCAGCGTCGCGAGGAACGCGCGGGCGTCGGCGTACTGACCGATGACGTCGATGCCGGCTTCGTCGAGCACGCGGGCAAGGCCCTCGCGCAGCAGGACGGCGTCGTCGACGACGACGGCCCGGATGCGTGCTGCATCCGGGCCGTCTGTCATGCCGACCAGCCTAGTGGGAGCGCGGGCGCTCCCGTGGGGTCACGACCGCGGGTTCGCCGTCGTGGGGACGCCGTTCAGGGCACCGAGCGGGATCCGCGCCGTGGCCTCGGTCGGGCCGCCCTCGGGGCTCGCGACGACCAGGTCGCCGTCGAGCGCGCGCATCCGGCCGATCAGGCCCTCGATGCCGTGGCCCTGCTGGGGTCGTGCTCCGCCGCGGCCGTCGTCGGTCACGCTGACGGTCAGGTACCAGAGCCCGGAGGCGTCGACCACGAGGCCGAGGTACACCCCGGCGGTCGTGGCACCGGCGTGCTTCATGGTGTTCGTCAGGAGCTCGCTCACGGTGAAGTACACGTTGCGCTGGATCTCCGTCGCGAGCTCGAGGCCCTCGGGCAGGCGGACGTCGAGGCCGACCGGGATCGGGGTGCGGGCGACGAGCGCTTCGAGGGCCGCCACGAGCCCGCGGTCGAGCAGGATCGGCGGGGCGAACCCGCGGGACAGCGCACGCAGTTCGTCGAGGGCGTCCTGCGCGTGCTCGGAGGCCTCGCCGATCAGCTGCTTCGCCTTCTGCGGGTCCTTCTCGAACGCGCGTTCCGCTGCCGACAGGTCCATCCGGAGCCGCACCAGGCGCTGCTGGGGGCCGTCGTGCAGGTCGCGCTCGATCTGGCGCAGGGCCTGACCCTCGGCGGTCACGGCACCGGCACGGGAGGCCTGGAGTCCGGCGACGCGCTGCTCGAGCTGCTCGGCACGGAACCCGCCGAGCAGACCGAAGTCCACCCAGTAGTGCGCGATGACCGAGCCACGGGCCCAGAGCGGGAACAGCACGACCGAGGCGGCCATCGACAGCAACCCGAGGAACCCGAACCCGACGACGGAGGTCATGTCCCACCCGAAGTACTGCGCACTCAGTCCGTTCGCGAACGCGACCACCGCGAGCCCGACGGGCCAGAGGAACCCGGCGAGCAGCAGGACGCCGGCGCCCACGGTGAAGAGCGCGACGAGCGGGTAGACGACCGCTGCGTGCAGCAGGTAGAGCCAGTAGTGCGGGTTGGCGACCGCGGAACCGGTGCGCGTCCACCAGTTCTGCTGCCAGCGGGGCGTCCAGTCCACCGGGCGGATCGGACGCCGGTCTGCCCATCCGATGCGGAGCTTCTCGAACTGTCCGAGCCACCGCGCCACGAACAGCGCGATGAAGAACATCAGCAGCACGAACGGGTTGAACAGGTCGCGGAAGCCGCCGCCGAAGATCGCCGCGGGGAACGCGAAGTAGAGCGTGCAGAGCAGCACCCCGGTCAGGGCCATGTAGCCGAAGTCGCGCGGCAGGCGCTTCCACGACTCACGGTAGAACGCGCCGGCGGTCATGCCGGAGCCCGCGCTGCCGCCCCGGCCGCCACCCGGTGCCGATCCGTTCGGCGGGGTTGCTCCCCACGACGCCGGCGGCGTCTGCTGGTCGTGCTGTCGCGGGTACTGCGGCATCGGCTTGGTGGCTCCAGGTGGGACGGAGTCGCCCAGCGGGACGGTCTGGGCCTGGTCGGGCGAGGGCGTGACGTCGTCCAGCGGGACGGTTCGCGCCTGGTCGAGGCGGTCGGTGTCGGTCATGACTCCAGCCTCGCGATCACGGGGCCGTTCCCCCATCCTGCCCCCTCCCCACCCCGGGTGGGGTTATCCCCCCTCTCCACAGATCTCCCGAGGCCGATCGTCGCGGGACGGCCCGCAGGACATGCTCGTGGTGATGGGCGACGCACTCCGAGCACTGATCGACGCCGTCGGCCTCGAGGTCGGCCCCGGCGAGGAGATCCGATCCGACGACGACCGCTGGACGCTCGATCTCGATCTCGATCCGGACGGTACGCACGCCTGGGTTGCGACCCGGCACCGGCCGGTCTGGCTCCACCGCGACGACACACTCGTGTTCATCGAGGCTGGTGGAGCCGCACTGGTCGAGCAGCACCCGACGACGTCGATCGGCTCCGACCCCGAGCGGCACGGTCCGCCTCGAACTGCTCCTTCGTACGACTTCCCGCACGAGGCCCTGTTCGCCGACACCGGCGTCGTCGTCGGATCGGCGAAGCTGGGGCCACTCGCTGCCGAGGTCCTCGCGCTCCCGCCGATCGCCACCACCCAGCCCGCGGGCTTCCCATCGGCCGACGTCGTGCTGGCGCTGCGTCACGTCGGTCACCTCGACGGCGGCCGGTGGCACGGCGTGCAGCAGGATGCGCTCGCGCGACTCGTGGTCACGACCGTGCTCCACGACAACCCACCGCCCTTGCTGCGCGACAACAGCCTGGCGAGGGTCCTCGACCGGCTCTTCGACCCGGCGGGCGGGCACTCGACTGCGGACCTGCTCGACGGCGTCGGCCTGTCTCCGCGCACCCTCGAGCGTCGGTGCACCGAGACCACGGGCTGCACGCCGGCCCAGCTCGGACGGTGGTTCCGGAGCCTCGGCGTCCGGAGTGCACTCACCCGGGGTGACCGTCCCGCCGAGGTCGCTGCACGCTTCGGCTTCAGCACCACCGCCTCCATGCGACGCGCGCTGCAGCGGGTCCGCGCACCGGAGACCGACCTCCCTCGGAGGTTCTGACGGTTCTGGTTCACGAATCCCGCGGTTCGCGAACCAGGACCGTCAGCCGCCCGGACAGAACATGCTTTCCCCGTCGCGCGGGCTGCGCGTAGTGTGCGGGCATGCAGAACATCACGGGGGTTCGGGTGGTCTCGGCCGCGGCGGTCGTCGCAGCCGTCGTGTTCGGGGCGCGTGGACTGGTGGGGACGATTTGGCTCGCGCCGTGGGACCTGCCGAACGGACTGCTCCTCGTCGCCACGGTGGTGGCCGGGCTGGCGGGTGCGGTCGTGCTCGTCGCGGCGGTGCGGGCGAAGGACCGACGGGCGCTCGCGTTCGCGGTGTCGGTCCTGGCGTTCGCGCTCCTGTGGCCGGCGCCGGGTTGGGCCACCGCGGTGCTCGTCGTCGTCGCGCAGGGTGCACTCGTGGCGTTCGGCGTGCTGACCGTACGGAACGAGGACGGCGCGCAGCGGGCCTTCGGCTGGGTCGTCACCGTGGCGGCGTCGCTGTGGTTCGTCAGCGCGCTGCTGTCGAACGCGGTGCTCCTCACGGCGCTGCCGCAGGAGGCACTCGGCATCGCGTTCTCCGTCCCGGGGCTGCTGCAGACCGTGGCCTACCTGGCGGCGACGGTGCTCGTCGCGGTCCCGCTCCTGCGTCCGGTGGGCCGGGGCGTGAACGCGCTCTGGGCCTCGGCCGAGGTGCGCTGACTCCGCAACGACGCTGAGACCGCAGGGCCGCTGAGCCGGCGAGCGCCCGTCAGCCGGCCCGTGCCGCCAGGCGCTCGGATCGGCGCACTGCCTGCTCGTCCGGGTCCGGCACCGGCGCGGCCTGGATGAGTCGACGCGTGTAGGGGTCCTGCGGCGACCGGAGGATGGCGTCGCGACTCCCCTGCTCGGCGACCTTCCCGCCGTGCAGCACGACGACCCGGTCGCACAGCGTGTCGACCACGGCGAGGTCGTGGGTGACGAACAGGCACGCGAAGCCGAGGCGTTCCTGCAGCTCACGGAAGACGTCGAGCACCCGGGCCTGCACCGAGACGTCGAGGGCGCTCGTCGGCTCGTCGGCGATGAGCAGTGCGGGGTCGAGTGCGACGGCGCGGGCGATCGCGACGCGCTGCCGTTGTCCGCCGGAGAGCTCGTGCGGGAAGCGCTCGCGGTACCCGCCGTCCAGGCCGACGTCGGCGAGCAGCCGGTCCACCCGTTCGTCGATCTGGGCCGACGGCAGGCGCAGGATCTGCCGGAGCGGCTCGGCGACGGTCTGTCCGACCGTGTAGCGCGGGTTGAGCGACCGGAGCGGGTTCTGGAAGACCACGCCGACGTGTCGCCGCATCTCCCGGCGCGCTGCTCGCCGGGCGACTGCCACGTCGGTGCCCTCGACGACGACCGAACCGGACGTGATCGGTGCGAGCCCCACGGCGGCGCGGCCGATGGTGGTCTTGCCGCTGCCGGACTCGCCCACGAGTCCGACGATCTCACCGCGACCGACCGTGAACGACACGTCGTCGACCGCGCGGAACCGCCCGCGCAGTGCACCGCCGTACTCGACCACGAGGTGCCGGACGTCGAGGACGATCGATGGAGCCTCCGTGACGGGGTCGACCCGCGCCTCCCGGCCGACCTCGGTGCCCATGCGTGGGACCGCAGCGAGCAGGTCACGGGTGTAGTCGGCGGACGGTGCGGCGAAGACCGCGGCGACGGTGCCCGTCTCGACGACGCGACCGCGGCGCATGACGACCACGCGGTCGGCGATGTCGGCGACGACGCCCATGTCGTGGGTGATGAGGAGGATCGCGGTGCCGGTGCGTCCGCGCAGCGCACGCAGGACGTCGAGCACCTCGGCCTGCACCGTGACGTCGAGTGCGGTCGTCGGCTCGTCGGCGATGAGCAGGTCGGGGTCGGCGGCGAGCGCCATCGCGATCATCACCCGCTGCGCCTGTCCGCCGGAGAGCTCGTGCGGGTACTGGCCGAGCCGGCGTTCGGGTTCCGGCACCTCGACGGCACGCAGGAGTTCGAGCGAACGGTGCCGGACGGCGGCGCGGTCGTGCGACGCGTCGGCGCGGCGGACGGCCTCGGCCAGCTGGAACCCGACCGTGAACACCGGGTTGAGCGCGGCCGACGGGTCCTGGAAGATCATCGACACGCTGCGGCCGCGGACCCCGCGCAGGGTGCGCTCGTCGGTGCCGAGCACCTCGAGGTCGCCGAGCCGGATGCTGCCGGAGGACCGCGCGCCGTCCGGCGCGATCCCCATCGCCGTCATCGCGGTCATGCTCTTGCCGGATCCGGACTCCCCGACGACGGCGACGACCTCGCCGCGGCCGACGGTGAACGAGGCGTCGTCGACCGCGCGGACCTCGGCGCCGTCGACGTCGAAGGTCACGGACAGGTGGTCGACGGTCAGGACGTCGGTCATGGGGTCTCCGAGCGGTCGGTGCGGTCGCGGGCGGCCTTGAACGCCTCCCAGTCCTCGAGCATCTTGTGGTGGTGGCCCTGCAACCACTGCATGTAGTCGCGGCCGTTGAGCAGGCGCTCGCGGACCTCGGCGTCGACGTCGCCCGCCCCGGTGCGGCCGGCGTGCTCGACCACCGCCAGGCCGTGTCCGATGATGTCGCGCTGCCGGTCGAGGTACTTCCGTTCCCCGGCGAGCCAGGAGCCCCAGACGTCGGCCTCGGCGCGGAAGTAGTGGCTGCGCTCGCCGGCGACGATCTGCCGCTTCACGAACCCGGAGTCGACGAGCCGGCGCGTCGCCATCGAGACCGAACCCGAGCTGGCGCCGAGCGCGCGTTGGAGATCGGCGGACGACGAGTGCGGCGCGCGGGTCATCATGAGGTAGCCGAGCACGCGGGCGTCGGTGAGCGCCATGCCCGCACCGTCGTTGAGCATGAGGGCGAACTCCTCGACGAACGCCTGACGCTCGGGTTCGAGCACGACGTCGTCGTGCCCGACACCGACGCCCCGACCGTCGACGTCGCTCACGGTGCCAGCCCTGCCGCGACCTCGGGCGACTCGGTCGGGATCGTCCACGGTTCCTCGGTCATGCCACCGCCGGCGCGGATCGACCGGACGGCGCCGTCGGCGTCGCGCGTGAAGGTGATGTCCTCGTCGACCGAGCCGAAGCGGTTGCCGTGCGTCATCCGGAGCGTGTCCGCGTCGACGACCTCGAGCCGGGTCGGGGTGTCGAGCGGTTCGGGTCCGGACGGGTCGACCTCGACGAGCCGGTCGCCGATGCGGGCGATGTCGCTGACGCCCCACGGGTTGGCGAAGCGTCCGGTGTACGCGGCGGTGTCGACGTCGTCGGGCACGGGGGTGCCCGGCGCGGACGTGTCCGCCGCGGCGTCGAGCATCTGCACGACGGCGGTGGCGATGAGGGTGGCGGGCCCGGCGGCGGCGCTCGTCATGACGGACACGACGAGTCCGGACGCCGGGTCGAACAGCGACTGCGTGATGTGCCCGGGGAACCCGCCCGAGTGGCCGCGGACGTCGCGGCCGCCGATGCGGTCGACGATGAACCCGGCGCCGTAGCCGCGGGCGGCCGGGTCGTCGGTGGCGCTCCAGGCCTTGCGCTGCGCGAGTCGCTTCGAGTGGTCGTCGAGCAGGCTGCCGGCCCCGATGACGTGCTGCGAGAAGTACTTGACCAGGTCGGAGGCGGTGCCGTGGAACCCGGTGGCGGCGGCCATGGCGTGGGTGTCCACGTGGTCGATGCGCTGCCGCTGCCGCGCGGTGTGGAACCCGGTGTACCCGACCACGAAGTCGTCGGCGCGCGTGGGGTCCCAGTCCGGGCCGGTGTTCCGCAGGCCCAGGGGTTCGGTGATCGACTCGCGGACGAAGTCGTTGTAGGACTGCCCGGAGACCGCGGCGATGACGAGCCCGAGCAGCGAGTAGCCGAGGTTCGAGTAGTTGAACGACGACCCGGTGGGGACCTTCTGGCCGCGGTCGAGCACGAGTGCCAGCAGCTCCTGCTCGTCGGGGAACGGGCGCAGAAGCGACCAGTAGTCGCCGTCGTGGCCGTCGCGGATGACCCCGGCGCCCATCTCCATGAGCTCACGGATCGTGGCGTCGGCGAGCGGGGAGCCGCCGTGGACCAGCGCCGGGACGTACGTGCCGACGGTGTCGTCGAGCCGGAGCGACCCGCGCTCGGCGAGCTGGAGCAGTGCCGTCGCGGTGAAGGTCTTCGAGTGCGAGGCGATGCGGAACAGGTCGGTGGTGGTCAGGCGACGCCCGGCCTCGACGTCGGCGTAGCCCCAGGCCTCGTCGAACAGCACCTCGCCGCCGAACCCGATGGCGACCTGCACGCCCGGCACCCGCAGCTGCCAGACCTTGTACGACACCCACTCGTGGATGTAGGGCAGGGTCTTCCGGTACGCGGAGAGGGTGTCGGTCACGGTGGTCCTTTCGAAGGGCGGTGGTTCGAGTCTGGCGCGTCGGTCGCGACGGTGCCCACCGCGACGCGGCGTGCACCGTGCCGGTCAGCGCCGACGCGGGTCGAGCGCGGCGCGCAGCGTGTCGCCGAGCGCGATGACGGAGAGCACCGTGACGGCGAGGAACGCCGCGGGTGCGATGAGCATGTGCGGGGCGCGGAGGAACTGCGACGTCGCGGCGGAGAGCTGCAGCCCCCACGAGATCGCCGGGCTCTCGAGCCCGATGCCGAGGTAGGTCAGCGACGACTCGGACACGATGACGCCGCCGACGGTGATGGTCGCGAGCACGAGCAGCGGCGAGATCGACGACGGCAGCACGTACCGGGTGGTGATCCGCCAGGTGGACAGCCCCATCGTGCGGGCGGCGAGCACGAACTCGGCGTTCCGCACGCTGCGGACGCTCGACCGCACGAGCCGGGCCATCGTCGGCCACCCGAACAGCGCGAGCACGAGCGACACCGTCAGCACGGACCGCTCCCCCACGCTGTTGAGCACCACGACGGCGCCGAGCAGGAACGGGAAGCCGAGGAACACGTCGGTCAGGCGGGCGAGCACGGCGTCGACCCAGCCGCCGACCATGCCGGCGATCGTCCCGACGACGACCGCGACCATGCCGGCGAGCACGGTGGTGAGCACCGCGACGGCGATCGACGACCGGGTGCCGTACACGACGTTGGCGTACACGTCGCAGCCCTGCAGGTCGAAGCCGAACGGGTGCCCGCTGGTCGGCGAGGCGCCGCTCTGCCCGAGGTCGCACACCCGGGGGTCGCCGTGGCCGAACAGTCCGGCGAACAGCTGCGGGAACGACGCGACGAGCAGCACGACGACCAGGACCGAAGCGGGGACCCAGAAGCCGGGGGTCCGGGCCGCGGCCAACAGGGGTCGGCGGCGACCGCCGACGACGGGTTCGACGGTGGCGCTGAGCGCTGAGGTGGTCATGCGGCTGCTCCGGTCCGGACGCGGGGGTCGAGGGCGGCGTGCAGCAGGTCGACGAGCACGCTCGTGACGAGGAACACCAGGATGAGCGCGGTCGAGATGCCGACGACGACGGCGCCCTCGTGCGACCGGATGCCCTGGAACAGCAGGTTCCCGACGCCGGGCAGGTTGAAGATGCCCTCGATGATCACGGTGCCGCCCATCAGGTACCCGAGGTCGGTCGCCAGGTAGGTGGCGGTGGGGATGAGCGAGTTCCGCATCACGTGCACGCCGACGATCCGACCGGGTGCGAGCCCCTTGGCCCGTGCGGTCCGGACGTAGTCGGCGTCGAGCGTCTCGATCATCGAGGTGCGGGTGAGCCGGGACACCGCTGCGAGGCCGAAGAGCGCGATGACGAACGCCGGCAGGATGTACGCCGTCGGCCAGCCCGCGGTGACGCCGGCGACCGGGAACCAGTGCAGCCGCACCGAGAACACGAGCTGCAGGGCGACGCCGAGGACGAACACCGGGATCGCACCGACGACGATGGTGCCGACCAGCACCGTCTTGTCGAGGGCGGTCCCGCGCTTCAGGGCGGAGAGCACCCCGAGCCCGATGCCCAGGACGATCTCGAGGGCCCACGCGGTGAGCGCCAGGGTGATCGTGACGGGCCACCGCGAGGCCATCTGCTCGCCGACGGACTGCCCGTTGAAGTCGGTGCCGAAGTCGCCGCGGAACAGTCCGCCGAGGTACTGCACGTACTGCAGCCAGAGCGGCTGGTCCAGGTGGTACTCGGCCCGGAGCGTGCGGACGACCGCGTCGCTGAGCGGCCGGTCGCCGCCGAGCGCCCGGATCGGGTCACCGGGCAGCGCGAACGTCATCGCGTAGATGAGGAACGTCACCCCGAGGAACACGATGGCCAGGCCGCCGAGCCGACGACCGACGGCGAGCGTCGGACGCATCACGCGCCTCCCGACCTGCTCGTGGTGACCAGGGGCGGACGGGAGGCGCGGGTCGGGTCCGCACTGTGCCTTCCGTCGTCGCCTTCGGCGACGTGGCTCGCGCAGGCGAGGATCGCCCCGTACTGCACCCCCACCAGTTTCCGCACCGGGATCGGGTCCGCCTCGGTGGCGGCGTCCGCCTGCCAGTGCGCGTAGCGCTCCGCCAGGCGGTCGCGCAGGCGCCGGAGCGGCGCGGACGCCGTACCGGCGGTGGTCTCCGCCTCGAACGCGCGGAGCAGCATGCCGCCGTAGCGCAGCCGGAAGCAGCGGACCAGGTCCTCGCAGCCGAAGCGCTCCGCGACGGTGGCCCGCCGGTCGGCCGGCTCGCGGTCGGCCCGGCGGCGGTCGGTGTCCGCCGTGCCGACGAGCATCGGCACGAAGGCCCGCGATGCCTCGAGGAACGGCGACGCGATCGACAGCATCGGAGACGCCTCGTCGAGCAGCTGCTGGAGTTCCTCGCCCGAGGCGCCGAGCTCGGCGGAGCAGCGCCGCAGCAGGTCGGCGTAGGACTCGTCGGTCGAGGTCTGGTCGTCGGCGTCCGGGTGGCTCCAGTACGGCAGTTCGGCCACCATGCACAGTGCTCCGTGCCGCATCGCCCACGCCGCACTCGACGCACCGTGGATGTGCTCGCCCGGGTCGACCCCGAGTCCTTCGAGGTAGTCGTACGCGGTCTCGATCCCGTCCATCGCGAACACCGCGGGGGCGAGTTCGCGCAGGAACGGCGACTCGGGCTCCCCGGTGTCGAGCGGCAGCCCGAGCGCGGCGGGGACCGCGTGCAGGGTGTCGACGACGTCGGGCAGGTCCTCGGACAGGTAGTAGTAGACCCCGCCCATCTCGCCGTTGTGCAGCGACACCAGCAGGTCCGGCTCGGTGTCGTCGATGAGCCGCATGAACGCGAGCGTCTCCGGCAGCACCTGGTCGAAGTACACCGACTTGTGGCTGTTCGGGAACGTCCACTCCACCTGGCTGTCCGGTGCCGGGCGGTAGAAGTGCCGCGAGTAGAACACCCGGTCGTGCGGGTCGTGGAACCACGCCTCGTTGAGCCGCATGCCGTCCGGGTCGATCGTCGGGACGATGTGCCAGGTGACGTCGAGCGCACGGGCGTCGTCGTCGGTGAGCACCGTCTCGGCGAGGTGCAGGGCCGTCCACGAACCGATCGGTTCGTTCGGGTGCACGCCGCCGACCACGACGGCGCCGTGCGACCCGGTGCCGATCCGGTAGGAGTGCAGTGGTTCGCCGAGCCGGCTGGTGCCGATCCGGGTGACCGTGACCTGGTCCGGGTGGGACGCTGCGAGCGCGTCGAACCGGGCGTGCAGGTCGTCGACGAGCGGGAAGCCGTCGTGGTCGGGGACCTCGGCCGCCAGGCGGAGGATGGTGCGCTGGTCCATGTGGTGGTGCCCTACTTCACGGCGATCTGCGCGACGACCGGGCTGCCGGCGACCGCGGGGAGCTTCGTGACCTTGTCACTCGTGACGTACGAGTACTTGTCGAAGAAGGTCGGGACGACGGGGAAGTCCTCGAGCACGGCCTCCTGCGTCTTCGTGTAGTACTCGTTCGCCTCGTCCTGCGAGCCGGCGGAGTCGGCCTTCGCCAGCAGCGCGTCGACGGTGTCGGACTGGTAGTACCCGGTGCAGGGCGAGCAGCCTCCGGCCAGGGTGAACAGGGCGCGGAGGGTGTTCTGCTGACTGATGTACAGCGCACCCCAGTGACCGAAGTGCGGGCCGGCGACCTTCTTGTCCGTCAGCTCGGAGTAGTACGAGGCCCAGTCGGTGGTGGCCTTCGCGACGGTGTCGACGCCCAGGTTCTGCCGGATCTGGTTGGCGTACGCCTCGTAGAGCGAGTCGAGGCCGCTGCCGCCGGGGTAGACGAGCGTGATCGTGCCGTCGAAGCCGCCGGACTTCGCCAGGAGCTGCTTCGCCGCCGCGGGGTCGAACTCGCACGCGTCGCCGCAGATGCCCTCTTCGGTGCCGGACATCGACGGGGGCGTGAGTGCGGTGGCCGGTTCGTACAGGCCGCCGTAGATTGCCGTGTTCACCTCGTCGCGGTCGATCGACATCGAGATCGCGCGACGGACGTCGGGGTCGGAGTACCGGTCGTCCCAGAGCGGGAAGCCGAGGTAGTCGATGCCGGGGGCGTCGAAGGAGTGCAGTCGGTCGCCGAAGTCGGCCTTCGCGCTCGTCATCTTGTCGGTCGGCAGGAACAGCACGTCGGCGTTGCCCGCGAGGACGTCGGTGTAGGCGGTGTTCATGTCGGAGTAGCTCCGGAACGTGACGTCCTTGGTGACCGGCTTCGTGCCCTCGTAGTCCTTCCACGCGGTGACGGTGAACTCCTTGTCCGCCTTCCACGCCGACTGCATCTCGTAGGGGCCGTTCCCGATCGGCTTCTCGTCGTACGCCTTCAGGTCCTCGTAGGCGGCCGACGGCATCGGGTAGAACGCCGTCTGGGCCTGGCTGAGCTGCAGCGGGAACTGGCTGTCGGCGTGGGTGAGCGTCACCGTGAAGGTGTCCTTGCCGGTGACCTGCAGCCCCGACATCTCCTTCGTCTTCGGGGTGCCCTTCGCCGGGTTGAGGTCCGTGTACCCGACGATCGCGGCGAGCTGCCCGCTGTTCTCCCACGCGTTGGGGCCGTAGGCGACGTGGTTCCAGGCCTTCACGTAGCTCTCCGGGGTGACGGCCTCGCCGTTCTGGAACGTCCAGCCGTCCCGGAGGGTGATGGTCCACGTGGTGGCGTCGTCGCTCTCGACGCTCTTCGCGGCGACGTCGTGGAGCTCGCCCTTCGCGTCGGTCTGCGTCAGCGGTGCGAACAGGCTCTGCACCTGGTCGAACGCGACGGTCTGTCGTCCGGGCGTCAGGTGGTCGGGCTCGCCGGTGGCGTACACCAGGCTCGATCCGCCGGCGGAGTCGGCCGTGCCGCTCGCCGAACAGCCGGTCACCACGAGCGCCAGTGTGGCTGCCGTGGCCAGGGCGGCGATGGTCCTGCGTCGCATGGGGGTCTCCTCGGGTCGTCGTTGATGAGTGAAGCTAGGCCCGTTCGAGCACCCGGCACAATGCTTCTTTCAATGAACTCTGAAACTTTTACCGTTCTGAAACACTTGCGAAACGACAGGTGTCGCGCTCGACCGGGGCCGTGTGCCACGCTCGGACCATGCGGCACACACCCCACTTCCTGATGACGGACGTCGACGAGGTCAAGCGCCTCGTCGCCGGCAACCCGTGGGCCACGATCGTGTCGCACACCGACGCCGGGATCGTCGCGTCGCACTACCCGTTCCTGCTCGAGACACCGGGGCCGGACGACGACCCCGACCAGGTCGTCCTCGTCTCGCACGTCGGCCGCCCCGACGAACTCGCGCACGAACTCGGCCGCCATGAGGTCCTGGTCGTGGTGCAGGGTCCGCACGGCTACGTCTCCCCCGCCTGGTATCCGCCCGAGCAGTTCGTCCCGACCTGGAACCACGTGACCGCCCACCTGTGGGGCACGCCGGAGCTGCTGTCCGACGACGAGAACTTCCGGGTGCTCGGCGAGCTCGTCGACCACTTCGAGCGCGTCATGCCCGAGCCGGTGTCCCTCGAGATCGACGAGGAGACCGCGCGCCGGATGGCGAAGGGCACCGTCGGCATCCGGATCCGGGTCACCCGGTTCGACGCCCGCGCGAAGCTCTCCCAGAACAAGGCCCCCGAGGTCGTCGACCGCATCATCGCGGGGCTGCGCGGCGACGGCCCCTACGCGTCGCCGGCGCTCGCCGACGAGATGGAGCGGGTCCGGTCCGTCGGGCCCACGACGGACAGCCGGGAGGCGCGATGACCGAGATCCTGCTCCGCACCGTCCGCAGGGTGGGCACCTCCGGGGCCCCTGCCGACGTCCGCATCACCGACGGCCTGGTCACCGAGATCGCGCCGGCCGGCACGCTCGACCCCGCCGGCCCCGACACCGAGGTCGTCGACGCCGCCGGCGCCTGGCTCGGCCCCGGCCTCCGCGACCACCACACGCACTTCGACCAGTGGGCGCTGGTGCGCCGCCGCGTCGACGTCTCCGGCTGCGACTCCGCGGAGTCGACCGCCGACCTCCTCGCCGCGGTCGCGCGGACCGGGGTGCCGGACCGCGTGCTGATCGGACACGGCTACCGCGACGGGTTGTGGCCGACCCCCGCACGACGCGAGCTGCTCGACCAGGCCGCACCGGGCCTCCCGACCGTCGTCATCAGCGGTGACCTGCACGCCGTCTGGTGCAACGCCCTCGCGCTCGCGCACTTCTCCGCACTCGTCGGCCGGCCGCTCGAGGCGGGTGACGACGGGATCCTGCGCGAGCAGGACGCCTTCGACGTGACCGGTGCGCTCTCGCAGGTGCCGGACGACCTGCTCGACGGGTACGTCGCCGACGCCGCGGAGGCCGCTGCCGCGCGCGGTGTGACGGGCATCGTCGACCTCGAGATGCGCTTCGGCCTCGACCGCTGGGCGCGCCGGATCCACGCCGGCACCGACGCACTCCGGGTGGCGTCCGGCGTCTACCCGGCCGAACTCGACGCGGCGATCTACCGCGGACTCCGCACCGGCGACGTCGTGGACCGGACCCGCGGCCTGCTCACGATGGGGCCGTTCAAGGTCGTCACCGACGGCTCGCTCGGCACCCGGACCGCAGCCATGACCGACGGCTCCGGCGTGCTGGCGTGGGAGTTCGACGACCTCGTCGCGATCACCCGCCGAGCCGTCGACGCCGGACTCGTCCCCGCCATCCACGCCATCGGCGACCGCGCGAACACCCTCGCGCTCGACGTCTTCGAAGCCGTCGGCGCCCGCGGCACCATCGAGCACGCGCAACTGCTCGTCGACACCGACGTCGACCGGTTCGCCAGGCTCGGGGTGGCCGCCTCGGTGCAGCCCGAGCACGCCATGGACGACCGCGACATCGCCGACCGGCACTGGGCCGGTCGCACCGACCGTGCCTTCGCGTTCGCGTCGCTCGCCCGAGCCGGCGCCCGGCTGCTGCTCGGGTCGGACGCCCCCGTCGCGCCGCTCGACCCGTGGATCTCGATGGCCGCGGCCGTCGGACGCGACCGGGACGGCCGCGACCCGTGGCACCCCGCCGAACGGCTCTCCGCGCTCGCCGCGTGGCAGGGGTCCACGGACGGTCGGGTCAGCGTCGCGGTCGGCGACGTCGCAGACCTGGTGCTCGTCGAGTCGGACCCGCTGGCGGCGTCGTCGTCCTCGTTGCGGTCGATGCGGGTGCTCGCGACCGCGATCGCCGGACGGTTCACGTACTCAGAGCTCTGAAGCGCGCTACTTCTGGTCCTTCGGGCACCAGTAGAGCTTCCGACCGGCCATGTCGGCCACCCGGATCTCGGTGCCGCACACCCGGCAGGGCTCACCCTGGCGGTGGTAGACCCAGTGCCGGTCCTTGCGCGACCGCTGCGCCTTCTTGTACTCGGCGTCGGACAGGCCGTCCATCGTCATCATCAGGCCGTCGCGGACGCCGTCGTGCAGCAGCTTCGACCAGTCCGCCCACAGCGCCTTCGCCTGCTTGACGGTGATCTTCTTGCCGACCTTGTACGGGTCGATGCGCTGCCGGAACAGCAGTTCGGCCCGGTAGATGTTGCCGATGCCGCTCACCACGGACTGGTCCATGAGCAGCTGGCCGATGGCGACGTTCCGCTTCCGGACGTTGTCCACGAACGTCTTCTCGGCCTCGGGACCGTCGTCGTTCATCGGGTCGGGGCCGAGCTTGTCGAGGGCACGCTGCACCTCGGCCGGGGTCTCCACCACGCAGGCCGTCGGGCCGCGCAGGTCGGCGACGGTGTCCTCGGTCAGGATCCGGACGCGCACCTGGCCGACGGGGTCCGGCGGGAAGGACTCGATCGGGTCCTCGACCTTCTCCTGCTCGGCCATCCGGTACCGCGCCAGTCGGGGTGCGCCGATCGACGTGAGGGACTCCTCGCCGTCGTCGTCGGCGGACAGCGCCGTGGCGGTCGACAGGTCGCCGGCGAAGTCCCACGCGCCGTAGAGCCCGAGGTGGACGCGCAGGAACAGGTCGCCCTCGAACTCGAGGAACATCTGCTTCGCCACGGCACGGGCGGCGATCATCCGCTTGCCGTCGAGCTGAGCGGCCCCGGCGGCGAACCGCCCCTGCGGACTGGACACCTCGCAGCGCTTGCCGACGAAGTGCCGGGTGAACTGGTTGGCGATTCGGTGGACGGAGTGACCCTCGGGCATGGGACCTGTCTACTCGGCCGAGCCGTCGATCTGCTTGCCGGCGATGTGCCCCGTCTGCTCGTACTCGGCCAGCTGCGCGATGCGGCGCGCGTGACGCTCCTCGCCCGAGAACGGCTCGGCGATGAACAGGTCGACGAAGCGGATCGCTTCGTCCTCGGTGTGCTGGCGCGCACCGATCGAGATGACGTTGGCGTCGTTGTGCTGGCGTGCGAGGAGTGCGGTCGACTCGTTCCAGACGAGCGCTGCGCGGACGCCCTCGACCTTGTTCGCGGCGATCTGCTCACCGTTGCCGGAGCCGCCGAACACGACGCCGAGCGCCTGGACGCCGGCTCGCTGGTCCTGCACCACGGCGTGCGCGGCGTTGATGCAGAACGAGGGGTAGTCGTCGAGCGCGTCGTACTCGGTCGGTCCGTGGTCCACGACCTCGTGACCGGCTTCGGTCAGGTGCGTTGCGAGGGTCTGGTTGAACTCGAGGCCGGCGTGGTCCGTTCCGAGGTGGATGCGCATGGAACCGATCCTATTCCTGCGACTACTGCCCCCGGACCACCACGACGACGTACCGCGTGGGCCCCTCGCCCGGGTTCCGGTAGACCACGTCGGCGGGGTCACCGAGCTCGATCCGGTCCCCCGCGGCGAGCCGCGTCGGCTCGCCGCCGACGACGAGCTCGAGCACGCCGTCGACCACCCAGATGCAGTGCCGCAGGAACGCGTAGGCGGACGCCGGGTAGGCCACTTCGCGGCCGGCCGGGAGGCGCACCTCGGTGACGTCCGCGGGGAACGCCGCACTCGAGACCGGACGGCGGCGGTACCCGGTGTCGGGATCGGTCCAGGACTCCGCGGTCGCGCCGCGTTGGATGCCGCGTGCGTCGTCGGGGTCGGTCGCCCTGGGCACCTCGTGCTCGAGGGCCTCGTCGAGGAGCTGCGAGATCGTCAGGCCGAAGGCGCCGGAGAGCCGGCCGAGGATCGTCGCGGTGGGGCTCGACACCCCGCGCTCGACGCGGTTGATCATCGCGCGGGAGACACCGGACTCCTCGGCGAGCTCGGTGAGGCTCCACTTGCGTTCGGTGCGCAGGCGCTGGAGGCGCTCGCCGAGGGCACGTTCCGCGAGACCCGGCTCGTCGTCTACGATGTGAGACATGACGACAGCATATGCGACGAGCGGGACGGATCCGGTCGTGGTGCGCGATTGCGGACCCGGCGACCTCGACGTCGTGCACGCCCTGCACGTCGACGCCGTGCTGCACTCCACCGCCATCTGGCAGGAGACCCCGCACCCCCGCGCCTACTTCGACGGCTGGCTGGCCGAGCGGCAGGGCGACGGGTACCCGGTGCTCGTCGCCGAGGTCGGCGGCACCGTGGCCGGGTACGCCACGTACTCGCAGTGGCGGCCGCACCACGGGTACCGGCTGACCGTCGAGCACAGCGTCTACGTGGTCGAGTCGTTCCGCGGTCGGGGCATCGCCTCGACCCTGATGCGGTCGCTCGTCGAGCGGGCGACCGCCGAGGGCCGGCACGTCATGATGGCCGGGATCTGCAGCACGAACACCGGGTCGATCGCGCTGCACGAGAAGCTCGGGTTCAGCACGGTCGCGGTCGTGCCCGAGGTCGGACGCAAGTTCGACCGCTGGCTGGACCTGACGCTCATGCGCCTGCCCCTCGCCTGACGCGAGCCGAGGGGCGGGGGCGGGGGCGAGCCGCGCCTCCCGTCCGCTTGCCGGAGCGTCAGGCGGTGGTGTCGAAGACCGGGCCGACGGTGCGCGAGCGCTTGAGCTCGAAGAAGCCGGGGTACTTCGCCACGGCGACGACGCCGTCCCACAGGTCGAGCGCTTCCTGGCCCTTGGGTGCCGGGGAGATGACCGGGCCGAAGAACGCGGTGCCGGCGACGGCGATGACGGGCGTGCCGACGTCCTGTCCGACGCGGTCGATGCCGTCCTGGTGGCTGACACGCACGGCGGCGTCGACCTCGTCCGTCCAGGCGTAGTCGAGCAGGTCGGCGTCGAGGCCGAGTTCCGCGAGCACGGCGGGGACCACCTGGTCGGGGTCCTGCTCCTGGCGGTGGTGGATGTGCTCACCGAGGGCGTCGTAGAGCGGCTTGACGATGTCCTGGCCGAGCCGGAGCCGCGCCGCCGTGACGATGCGCGGGTAGAGCTGCCCCTTGTGGATGCGCTCGCGGTACTCGTCGGGGATGTCCTGGTCCTCGTTCAGGACGAACAGGCTCATCACCTTCCACGTGACGTCGAGGTCGCGGTGCTCGGCGACCTCGCCCACCCAGCGGCTCGTCATCCAGGCCCAGGGGCAGTTCGGGTCGAACCAGAACTCCACGGTGGTGCGTTCGGTCGGGTGTTCCGTCGTGTGTTCCGTCGTGTGTTCCGTCGTCTTGTCCACAGTCGTCTCGCTCACGCTCCGAGCGTACGCGGCGTCGCTAGGCTGGGGATGACCGTCCCGCCGGTGCACGACGCCGTGCCGGGACTCCCCCTCGCGGACCACGATCGTCCGCGTCCTCAGCGAAGATGGAGCGTTGCGTGCCCGGAGAGAACCTCACCAGAACCGAAGCCCAGGAACGTGCCGGCATCGTCAGCGTGCAGACGTACGACGTCGAGCTCGACCTGACCCGCGGCGCCGAGACGTTCGGCAGCACCACCCGCGTGCGCTTCACCGCGACCGCCGGTGCGTCCACGTTCATCGACGCGATCACGAAGACCGTGCACTCCGTCACCCTGAACGACACGGCGCTCGACGTTGCCGCGGTGAACGACGGCGTCCGCATCCAGCTCGACGACCTGCAGGAGCAGAACGAGCTCGTGGTCGTCAGCGACGCGCTGTACACGAACACCGGCGAGGGCCTGCACCGCTTCGTCGACCCCGTGGACGACGAGGTGTACCTGTACTCCCAGTTCGAGGTCCCCGACTCGCGCCGCATGTTCGCGGTGTTCGAGCAGCCCGACCTCAAGGCACAGTTCTCCTTCACCGTGACGGCGCCGTCACGGTGGCAGGTCGTGTCGAACTCCCCGACGCCCGAGCCCCACGTCGACGGTGAGAACGCAACCTGGGCCTTCCCGCCCACCGCGACCATCTCGAGCTACATCACCGCGCTCATCGCCGGCCCGTACGAGGTCGTCCGCGACGAACTCACGAGCAGCGACGGCCGCACCATCCCGCTCGGCGTCTTCGCGCGCAAGTCGCTGGCCGAGTACCTCGACCCCGAGTACGTCTTCGAGACCACGAAGAAGGGCTTCGCCTACTACGAGGAGAAGTTCGACGTCCCGTACCCGTTCGAGAAGTACGACCAGCTCTTCGTGCCGGAGTTCAACGCCGGCGCGATGGAGAACGCGGGCGCGGTCACGTTCACCGAGACCTACGTCTTCCGCTCGAAGGTGACCGACGCCATCAAGGAGCGCCGGGTCGTCACGATCCTGCACGAGCTCGCCCACATGTGGTTCGGCGACCTCGTCACCATGAAGTGGTGGAACGACCTGTGGCTGAACGAGTCGTTCGCCGAGTGGGCCTCCACGATCGCCACCGCCGAGGCCACCGAGTGGACCGAGGCCTGGACCACGTTCCAGGCGATGGAGAAGTCCTGGGCATACCGCCAGGACCAGCTGCCCTCGACCCACCCGATCGTCGCGACGATCAACGACCTCGAGGACGTCCAGGTCAACTTCGACGGCATCACGTACGCCAAGGGCGGTTCCGTCCTGAAGCAGCTCGTGGCGTGGGTCGGCATCGACGCGTTCTTCGCCGGCGTCTCGGCCTACTTCAAGAAGCACCACCACTCGAACACCGAGCTGCGCGACCTGCTCGTCGAGCTCGAGGCCACCAGCGGCCGTGACCTGTCCGAGTGGTCGAAGCTCTGGCTCGAGACCGCGGGCGTCAACACGCTCCGCCCGGAGATCGAGGTCGACGCGTCCGGCGCGATCACCTCGTTCTCCGTCCTGCAGGAAGCGCCGGCCGACTACCCGACGCTCCGCCCGCACCGTCTGGCCATCGGCGTCTACTCCTTCGGGACGGACGACTCCGCGCCGTTCGGTGCCGACACCGCGTCGTCCGGCGGCAAGCTCGAGCGCGTGCACCGCGTCGAGATCGACGTCGACGGCGCACGCACCGAGGTCCCCGAGCTCGTCGGCGTGCAGCGCGGCGACCTCGTGCTCCTCAACGACGACGACCTGGCCTACGCCAAGATCCGTCTCGACGAGCAGTCCCGCACGACGGCGATCGAGCACCTCGCGGCCATCGCGAACCCGCTCGCCCGCTCCATCGTGTGGGGTGCGATGTGGGACGCCACGCGCGACGCCGAATCGCCCGCCAGCGACTACGTCCGGCTCGCGCTCGGCAACATCGCGACCGAGTCCGAGTCGACGACCATCCGCACGACCCTGTCGCAGCTGCTCCTGACGACGCGCAACTACGTGGCGCCGTCGAAGGTCGACGCCACGGTCCGCACGGTGGGCGAGACGCTCTGGCAGCTCGCGGCCTCGGCCGAGGCCGGCTCGGACGCCCAGTTCCAGTTCGTGAAGTTCTTCGCGCAGATCGCGTCGACACCCGAGCACGTCGCCACCCTGCAGGGGCTGCGCGACGGTTCGGTCACACTGAACGGGCTCGAGATCGACACCGACCTGCGCTGGGAGCTGCTCGAGGGCCTCGTGCTCGCCGGTGCCGCCTCCGATGCCGAGGTCGACGCCGAACTCGCGGCCGACAAGACCGCGTCGGGTGAGCAGGCCGCGGCCCGCGCCCGTGCGACGATCCCGACCGCCGAGGGCAAGCTGGCCGCCTTCGCATCGCTCGTCGACTCCTCCGAGCTGCCGAACGCGATCGTGCGCCAGACCACGGTCGGGTTCCAGCACGTGAACAGCCCCGTCGTGCTCGAAGGCCTCGTGCCGAAGTACTTCGAGGTACTCACCCGCATCTGGGCCGAGCGCAGCTACCACATGGCCGACACCATCGTCTCGGGCCTCTACCCGGCGCCGCTCGCGTCGGCCGAGCTCCGCGACGCCGCCCACGCGTGGCTCGAGGCGCACCCGGAGACCCCGGCGCTGCGGCGCATCGTGTCCGAGAGCGTCGCGGGCACGGAGCGTGCGCTCCGGGTGCAGGCTGCCGACGCCTGAGCTCGAGTGACTGATCGGCGGGGTCTTGGCGTTCCTCATGGAACGCCGAGGCCCCGCCCTCTAGCATCGACCGGATCATGAGCCTCGCTGCAACCACCGATGAGACCACGAAGGCCGTCTCCAACGCCTTCACCGACTTCGTCACCACCTGGCACGACGCGATCGTCATCGTGATCACGATCCTCGTCGCGATCATCCTCCGGCTGATCCTGCGCCGAGTGATCCGTCAGGTCGTCGACCGCGTTGTCTCCGGCGTCAAGAAGCGACAGGGAGCGACCGACACGCAGGCGCTCATCGCGTCGCCGGTGCAGACCGCACGCGTCGTGCAGCGCACCCGCACACTCGGGAGTGTCCTGCAGAACCTGGCCACGGTCATCGTCGTGGTGATCGCCCTGGTCGTGATCATCCCGCTCCTGGTGCCGAACGCCGCCGTCGGCATCGTCGGTGGCGCGTCGCTCGTCGCCGCGGGCCTCGCCGTCGGCGCGCAGTCGATCGTGAAGGACCTGCTCTCCGGCATCTTCATGATCCTCGAGGACCAGGCCGGCGTCGGCGACGTCGTCGACACCGGGCAGGCCACCGGCGTCGTCGAGAACGTCGGACTCCGTGTCATGCAGGTGCGTGACGTCAACGGGATCCTGTGGTTCGTGCCGAACGGGCAGATCCTGCGCGTCGGCAACCTGTCCCAGGGCTGGTCGCGCGTCCTCGTCGACATCACCGTCCCCTACGACACCGACATCGACGCCGTGCAGGACGCCCTGCTCGCGGCCGCCGTCACCATGTCGCAGGAGCCCCGCTGGCGCCAGCGCATCGTCGAGAAGCCCGAGATCTGGGGGCTGCAGTCGGTCTCCCCCGACGGCATGGTGTTCCGCCTCGTCGTGAAGACCCGCGCCTCCGAACTCGACGTCGTCGGCCGCGAACTCCGCGCCCGCCTGAAGCACGCCGTCGACGAGATCGGAGTCACCCTGCCGGCGATGGCGATGATCATGCCCGAGGGCTGGGAGAACGCGACCTCGATCAACGGGCTGCGGTCGGTGCAGACGCGTCCCACCCCGGCACCGACCAAGCCGCGCCGCCCCAAGCGCAACGTGCTCGGGCAACCCATCCGGACCGACGACCACCACGACGGCGGGAAGGACCCCCAGTGACCGATCCCACACCTCCGAGCAGCGGTCCCGGCGGGGCTGGCCTCGGCATGCCCGGCGTGCCCGGCGTGCCGGGTGTTCCGGCACAGCCGATCACGCTGCGGGTCGGCGAGCACGGGGTCTCGGCCACCGGATCGCTCTTCGACCGCATCGGTGGCGCCCCGACCTTCGACCGGCTCGTGCGCCGCTTCTACGAGGGCGTGCAGCAGGACGACGTCATCTGGCCGATGTACCCGGCCGACGACCTCGAGGGCGCGATCTGGCGCCTGTCGGCCTTCCTGCAGCAGTACTGGGGCGGGCCGGGCACCTACAGCGAGGAACGCGGACACCCCCGGCTCCGGATGCGGCACAACCCGTTCCGCATCACGTCCGAGGCCCGCGAGCGCTGGCTGCACCACATGCGCGAGGCCGTCGAGTCCCTGCAGCTCGCACCCCTCGACGAGGCCGAGCTCTGGGCGTACCTCGACCGCGCCGCGCACGCCATGACGAACACCTTCGACTGACGCCTGCTCTTCAGCCGCGCAGGTTCCGACTGCCGCCCAGGTTCCGACTGCCGCCCAGGTTCCGAAATCTGCACATCTCGGCGCCGCCTCGTGCCGTTCGTGGAACCTCAGCGAACGGCGCGCGGCGTGTAGTGGAACCTCGGCGGCGCTGACGCCGTCGTCGAGGGCCGTTCGTCGTCCTCAGCGCGCGTACGAGCCGGTGGCGAGGTCCTGGACCAGGGACGGGTGCGTCGGGTTCCAGCCGAAGGCGGAGCGGGCGTGGGCTCCGGACGCCTCCTGGTGCAGGAGCAGCGCGTCGGCGAAGGCCCCACCGAGTCGCTCGCGCGAAGCATCGACGCTCTCGGCCACGACCGGTGCGCCGTGCGCCCCCGCTTCGGCGAGTTCGCGCACCGTCGGGTTGTCCCCGGTCGCGGCGACGATGTACCCGTCCTGCTCGGCACGCTCCAGCGCGAGGACGTAGAGCTCGCCGAGGTCGTCGACGTGCACCGTGGTCCAGCGCTGCGAGCCGTCACCGACCAGCGTGACCGGCTGGGTGCCGTCGCTGACGAACATCGCGGGGATGCCGGCACCTCGCCCGTACACGATGCCCGGGGCGACGATCGTGGTCCGCACGTCGCTCGCCCGCACGGCAGCCTCGTTCGCCGTGCGCCACGACGTCAGCTCGGGCGGATCGATCGGCGACTGCTCGGAGATGTCCGTCGAGTTGCCGAACGTGAAGATGCCGCCGGTGTGCACGAACGGCTTCGGTGTGCCGGCGGACGCGCGAAGGACCGTCGCGGTGAAGTCCGGGTCGACGTCGGGCGCGGACGCCGTGTGGACGACGCCATCGGTCTCGTGCACCAGTCGTTCGACGACCTCGGTGTCGGTGACGTCCCCGACGATGGCGTGCCCACCGGCGTCACGCACGTGCTGCGCCTTCTCGTCGGAGCGGACGATGGCGGTCACCCCGTGCCCGTGGGCGACGAGGGCGCGGAGGACAGAGGAACCGATGTACCCGGACGCACCGGTGAGCAAGACGTGCATGCGGCCAGCCAACCACCTGGCCAGGACGTGACGTTCGCTACAGGTTCAGGGTCCAGGCGCGGCGTTTGACGAGCACGTGCCCGCGCGACGTCGTCAGACGGCTCCACGGACCCGTCTCGAACAGGCGGACCGGGTCGTGCCCGAGGAAGCCGAGGCTCTCCCCCGCGAAGCCTGCACCAGCGGGCAGGTGCTCGATGCCCGGCACCGGACGGCCCCAGACCTCGGATCGCACCTTGCGGATGATCGCCTCGCCCGCGTTGGTCGGGACGGCGTCCGCGACCTCGGCGATGCCGTCACGGGTGGCGCGGCGCAGCAGCTCCGGCGAGACGTCGGGCAGCGGCACCCATCCGCCACGGGGCGGGGAGATCGCCGCCCACGTCACGGTGTGGACCTCGTGCGGGAGCTCGACCTCGATCGGGGTGGCCCGCGTCGGGTCGGCGCCGTCGGCGTGCTCGGCGTCCTGTGCCTCGGCGAGGAGCCGGAGCCGCTCGAGCAGGGACTGCAGCGGCACCACGGCGTCGATCGTCGCGGGCTCGGTGAGCGAGAACGTGCGGAGGCCGAGCACCGTCGGCAGCTCGTCGAGGAGTCCGAGGGGGTACAGGATCGCCGTGTAGACCGCGAGGACACCGGAGTCGGCGATGAACCGGACCGAACCGTCCTCGATCCGAGCGGCACGTCCGAGGTACGTGCGGAGGTCCCCGAGGGAGGCGGCGTCGGGAAGCGTGAACGAGGTGCCCATGTCGAACCGATCCTACCGGCGCACCCTGTGTTCGTAGACTGCACCACGTGAACGGCGAACCCGACTTCCTGCGGACACTCCGACTCGAGGACACCGGTGCGAGCACGGGAGAGACGATCCTCACCGGCGCGAACCACTGGTCCCCCGGCGGGCGGGTGTTCGGCGGCCAGGTGCTCGCCCAGTGCATCGTCGCTGCGCAGGCCACCATCGAGGGGCGTGACATCCACTCGATGCACGGGTACTTCCTGCGCCCCGGCGACATCGACGTGCCGATCACCTTCGGCGTCGAACGCATCCACGACGGCCGGTCCTTCGCGACACGGCGCGTGCAGGCCTACCAGCGCGGAGTTCCGATCTTCTCGATGATCGCGTCGTTCCAGGTGCCGGACACCGGGGTCGAGCACCAGGACCCGTACCCGGTGGACACGCCGTCACCGGAGTCGCTGCCGTCCGCCGCGTCGATCCTGTCCACCATCGACCACCCCGTCGCCAAGGCCTGGGCCGAGCGCTCGATCGACCTGCGGCACGTCGAGGGACCGGTGTTCGTCGACGTGCAGGGCGAGCACGTGCCGCACCAGGCGGTCTGGTTCCGTGTGCAGGGCGACCTGCCGGACGACCCGGCGCTGCACCGTGCGGTCCTCGGGTACGCCAGCGACCTGTCGATCCTCGAACCGATCATGCGGCGGCACGGCGTCGCCTGGGGCACGCCCGGCGTGAAGAGCGCCAGCCTCGACCACGCGATGTGGTGGCACCGCGACGGTCGGGCCGACGAGTGGATCCTGTACACGCAGGAGTCCCCCAGCGCCCAGGGCGGCCGGGGGCTCGCGTTCGGCCGGATGTTCTCCCGCGACGGACGCCTGCTGGCGACCGTGGCGCAGGAGGGCATGATGCGGGTCCCTACGGGCGGCTGAACTCCACCGGGGCCTCGAGGTACTGCTCGCACGCCGCACGCTCGGCCGCGGTCAGCCGCCGAGGTCGGTTCGTGGCGGCGTCCACCATGACGAGCGCGGTCGTCGCCCGGGTGTAGAGCTCGGCCGGCTGCTGCCCGACCGGCGACCAGACCTCGTACGACACGTCGACGCTCGCCCCACCGAGCCGCCCGATCCACATCTGGATGTCGAGCGGTTGGCGCAGGTACGGGATCGACGCGAGGTACTCGAGGCGCTGTCCGGCGATCACTGTCATCGTGCCGGAGCCCGGCCGACCGTCGATGATCGGCTCGGGCAGGCTGCCGTCCGCCGACAGCTCACCCGCGTCCGGACCCCAGAACCCCACGATGCGCGCCTCTTCGAGCAGGCGCAGCATCGCGGAGTTGTTGACGTGTCCGTAGGCGTCGATGTCGCTCCACCGCATGCGGATGGGAGCGTGCAGTCTCGCCACGCGGGTCAGTCGCGGGTGAGCTTGCGGTACGTCGCGCGCCCGGGCTTCGCGGCGTCGGCACCGAGGCGCTCGATCTTGTTCTCCTCGTACGCCTCGAAGTTGCCCTCGAACCAGTACCAGTTCGGCGTGCCGTCCTCGTTGAGGCCTTCCCACGCCAGGATGTGGGTCGCGATGCGGTCGAGGAACCACCGGTCGTGGGTGATGACCACGGCGCAACCGGGGTACTCGAGCAGGGCGTTCTCGAGGCTGCCGAGGGTCTCGACGTCCAGGTCGTTCGTCGGCTCGTCGAGGAGCAGCAGGTTGCCGCCCTGCTTGAGCGTCAGCGCGAGGTTCAGACGGTTGCGCTCACCACCGGACAGGATGCCGGCACGCTTCTGCTGGTCCGGGCCCTTGAACCCGAACTGCGAGACGTAGGCGCGGGACGGGATCTCGGTCTTGCCGACCTGGATGTAGTCGAGCCCGTCGGACACGACCTCCCACAGGTTCTTGTTCGGGTCGATGCCGCCACGGCTCTGGTCGACGTACGAGATGTCGACGGTGTCGCCGATCTTCAGCGTGCCGCCGTCGAGGGGCTCGAGCCCGACGATCGTCTTGAACAGCGTCGTCTTGCCGACACCGTTCGGGCCGATGACGCCGACGATGCCGTTGCGGGGCAGCGTGAACGACAGGTCACCGATGATGACGCGCTCACCGAACTGCTTGTGCAGCTTCTCGGCGTCGATGACCTGCGAGCCCAGACGCGGGCCCACGGGGATCACGATCTCCTCGAAGTCGAGCTTGCGGGTGCGCTCGGCCTCGGTGACCATCTCTTCGTACCGGGCGAGACGGGCCTTCGACTTCGCCTGACGACCCTTGGTGTTGCTGCGGACCCAGTCGAGCTCGGAGGACAGGCGCTTCGCGAGCTTCGCGTCCTTCTTGCCCTGCACCTCGAGGCGCGCACGCTTCTTCTCGAGGTACGTCGAGTAGTTGCCCTCGTACGGGTAGAGGCGACCACGGTCGACCTCGGCGATCCACTGGGCGACGTGGTCCAGGAAGTACCGGTCGTGGGTCACGGCCAGGACGGCACCGTGGTACTGCTGCAGGTGCTGCTCGAGCCACTGCACGCTCTCGGCGTCCAGGTGGTTGGTGGGCTCGTCGAGCAGCAGCAGGTCGGGCTTCTGGAGCAGGAGCTTGCAGAGCGCGACGCGACGCTTCTCACCGCCGGACAGGTGCGTGACGAGCTCGTCCCCCGGGGGGCACTGGAGCGCGGCCATGGCCTGCTCGAGCTGCGAGTCGAGGTCCCACGCGTCGGCGGCGTCGATCTCTTCCTGCAGCGTGCCCATCTCGGCGAGGAGCGCGTCGAAGTCGGCGTCGGGCTCGGCCATCAGTGCGGAGATCTCGTTGAAGCGGGCGAGCTTCGCGTGGATCTCGCCGACGCCTTCCTGGACGTTCTCGAGGACGGTCTTCGTCTCGTCGAGCTCCGGCTCCTGCATGAGGATGCCGACGGTGAAGCCCGGCGTGAGCTTCGCCTCACCGTTCGACGGCTGGTCGAGACCGGCCATGATCTTCAGGATCGTCGACTTGCCCGCACCGTTCGGTCCCACGACGCCGATCTTGGCGCCGGGGAGGAACGACATCGTGACGTCGTCGAGGATCAGCTTGTCGCCGACCGCCTTGCGGGCGCGGACCATCTGGTAGATGTACTCAGCCATATCGGCCCCAAGTGTAGTGACCCCGTCGGTGCGTCGCGCGCCCGGAACGGGATCGCCGCTTCGCGCACCCGGCGGGACGGGGGTCTGTCGGGATCCCTGGCGACGACGTAGGTTGTCCTCGCCAACCACCTCGGGGACCGTCGCTCACCACGACGCGGACCGATCCAGGATCACGGACGGGATGACAACCATGACCAGGCACGCCACACGACTGCGCCGACTCGCGCTCCCCTTCGTCGGAGCGATCGCGCTCACCGTCGCCCTCGTCGCACCGGCCGCGCCGGCATCGGCCGCCGGTGCCGTCCCGAAGGGCGACCCGTACCTGCTCTACACGGCGAGCATCAGCGCCAACGGGTCCGGCACGGGCTACTCGTCGTACATCAACGTCCACGACGCCCACAACAACGCCTACTCCTTCGGCATCCAGTCGGACAAGGGGTCCCCCGAGAGCAAGGGCAAGCCGCGCTACATCTGGGAGCGCGTGCAGAACGGCAAGTTCACCTACGGTTACCTCGGTCCGGCGACGAACAAGCTCACGCCGATCGGGATGCGCTGGTACAAGAACGACGTCGCGACGATGATCGTGAACCACAAGACGATCGGCACCCTCAAGCTCAACCTGGACGGCCGGCTGTTCTTCAACGCCGAGGCGAACGCCCGACTGAACGGCGACGTCGTGCACTCGACCGTGCAGAACACGCGCATCACCGTCGGCGACCGGAAGGGCCAGACCGGCCTGAACGGCACGTGGAACACGAGCTTCTCGTTCCGCGGGCTGAAGGCGACGCAGACGAACAAGCCGAGGATCCAGGGCGCGACCTTCAAGATCGACGGCCGGGTCGCCGGGCTGCCGCGCGGTGGGAACTGGGACACCGAGCAGGTGTCCGGCATCGCGATGATCGCGCAGAAGTGGTGACCGTCCGGCGGGTCTGACCGGACTCACGCGGCGACCCGGGCGAGGGGTCCGTCGTCATCCGGCGACTCGGGGTCGAACGCGGCACCGTCCTGTTCGAGCATGCGCTCCGACGGCCCGACCGGGTCGGCTTCGTCGAGTCCGTCGTCGATCCCGGCCCCGGTCCCGTGATCCGTCCCGGCTGCGTCCTCGTCCTCGCGGTGGGCCCCGGCACCAGCCTCGGCCTCGTGCTCGGTGTCGTGCTCGTGCCGCGGACCGTCGAGCGCAGGAGCGGCGCCCAGCCCGCCGCCGTGCACCTCGCCGGTCCGGGGATCGACGCCCCGCACCCCGCCGTGCCCCGACGTCGTGTCGTTCACCTGGCGCGGCACCCGGACCCAGTTGCTGATGCCCCACGCCAGGTCGTGCCCGATGCCGTCGGCGTCGATCTCGACCGACGTTCCACCGCGGCCGTCGCGCTCCCAGGTGCGGATCCGGACGCGGCCGGAGACGACGATGCGGTCGCCCTTCTTCAGGGACTTGAACACGTTCGACGCGAGGGAGCGGAACGCGGTGACGGTGTACCAGTTGGTCGCACCGTTGACCCAGGCCGCGCTGGCCCGGTCCCATCGACGTGACGGTGAGGCGAGCCGCAGGCTCGTGATGGCGATGCCGGTCTCGGTGACGAGGTGACGGGGTTCCGTGGCGACGATTCCGCAGACGGTGATGATGTCGTTCATGCGTCGATCGTCATCGAGCCCGGGGCTGCGGAAGCAGCCCCGGGCTCGATCTGTGGCGTGTGGACCCGATCAGGCGACCTGTGGAGGACGAGTCCCCCGGGCCTCCTGTCCGGCCCTGGACCGCTAGTGCGCTCGGAACTCGGGCCGCGCCGCGAGCGGGCCGAGCGCAGCGTGGACCGCGCCCTTCGCCGACTCGAGCGACGGGTAGAGCCCGCCGGCGCGCCCTCGTCCGTAGAGCTCGACCTGGAAGCCGTCCGCGGCACGGTGGATGCTGCCCACCGCACCCGCCGGACCGATCGCGACCCAGGTCCCGGTGTTGTTCGTCATCGTTCGACCACCTCCTTGTGGCCCCGACGCCCGAGGATCAGGACGCCAGGATGTACTGACTGTAGGCCTTGCGGACCTTGTTCACCTTCGGCAGCGCCACTGCGAGGCAGTAGCCCTGACCGGGGTTCTTCGCGAAGAAGTCCTGGTGGTACTCCTCCGCCGCGTAGAACGTCGTGAGCGGCTCGATCGTGGTGACGATCCCGCCGTCCCAGATGTCGGATGCGCGCTGGATCGCCTGCTCGAAGAGCGCGCGCTGCGCGTCGTCCGCCGGGAACATCGCCGAGCGGTACTGCGTGCCGACGTCAGCGCCCTGCCGGTTCAGCTGCCGCGGGTCGTGCAGCGTGAAGAAGACGTCGAGGATGACCTCGGCCGGGATCACCGTCTCGTCGAAGGTGACCGCGACGGCCTCGGCGTGACCGGTGGACCCCGTGCACACCAACTCGTACGACGGGTTCTCCACCCGACCGCCGATGTAGCCGGACTCGACGTCCTGCACACCCTGGAGCGTGCGGTACACGGCATCGAGACACCAGAAACACCCACCTGCGAGCACGAACGTGGTCATGGCCACAACCTACCTCGCCGACATCCGGGCGGGGCCGGAAGGGGACATCTCCTCCACAGCACGCACCGCCCGTCCCGCCGTCCACGGTGCGTCGGCAGAGCCCCGGCGTGTCGGTGGTGGCCCGTAGCGTCGAGACCACACCGACCAGGAGGCCACGATGCAGACCACGACCGAACCCGCACTGCGGATCCGCACCGTCCCGCTCTCCCGGTCGCGCGGCGACTACCGCATCCTCGACGTCCGCGACGACCTGAGCCGCGTGACCCGCGCCAACGGCGAGATCGTCGGCTACGTCGACCGCATCGACGTCGCCGGTGACACCGCCTACCGCGCCCGTCGCTACGTCGCCACCGAGCGTCGGTTCGTCGAGCTGCCGAACGTGTGGTCCGCCGACGACGCCGTGGACTGCCTCCGTTGGTCATGATGTTCCAGATTGGAATCATCTCGGGTCGGATGCGCGGAACGCCGTTCGTCCTCCCCGGGGCCTGACCGTTTCGTGAGTATGGTGCGCGCATGGACTGGTGGAACGACCTGACCGACTGGACTTCGTCCGACGACGGGTGGCGGGTGATCTCGGGTGCCGTGATCCCCTTCGTCGCCATCGTCGTCGCCGGCGTGATCGCGGCGCTCATCGGACGGGGTGCGACCAAACGGGTCGTCGCCCTGCAGGAGCGCGAGTCGAAGAACGCCGCCGTCGCGGCGATCATCTCCGCGGCGCGCAAGGCCGCTGCTTGGGGTTCGCTCGGGCACGACGAACGCGGCTACGCGGACCACCTGGCAGAGGATGCCGACATCCGGCTCCGGCTGCTCCCCGTGCAGGGTGCGCCCCTCGCCGCCAACTGGGCACAGCACGAGATCGCCGACATCAAGAAGAACTCGTCGACCTTCAGCTTCCAGGCCGACCAGTCGCTCGCCGAGTTCCGCGACCGCCTGCTCGAGTGGCAGGCCCGTCCGGGCCGCGCTCGCAAGCTCTTCAAGGCCGACCTCGAGCGCTGGAAGTTCGAGTCCCCCGACCCGGACGCCGACCTGATCAAGCGCCAGCAGGACTGGAACGCCGACCAGAACGGCGCCGCCCGACCGCAGACCCCGGCAGCGCCCGCTCAGGCCGCTCCCGTCGAGCGCCCGACGCCGACGACGACGTCCCTGCGTCCGGCACAGCGTCCAGGAGGCACGCCCGCCTCCGCGCCGTCGGCCCCGGCCAACGCCGGGTCGGCCCCCGCCGGTGGCGCCCCCGCTGCCGCAGCTGCCGCCGCCGGGTCCGCCCCCGCTGCCGCCGCTCCCACGGCAGGACCCGGGTTCTCGGTGAACCGCGGTGGGTCGGACGCCAACGTCACCCGCTCGTACGGCGAGAACACCACCCGCGTCTACGGTGACGAGGCCGCACCGCCCGTGCGCCCGGCACTCGGAACGCCCACGTCACCCGCACGCTCGACCCCGAGCCGCGGCACCGACGACACCGAGGTGGTGGACGACGACGCCGTCACCAAGGCCTTCGGCGACACCGACCGGGTGACCCCGGCCCGCGGCACCGACCGTCCCGCGCCGTCCACCGTCGCGACACCGGCGCCGACCTCGGCCGACGCCCACGTCAACCGGACGCCCGCCAACGACGTCCCGACGGCCCCGGGGACACCGACCACCCCGGGCGCACCGACGACCCCGGCGTCCGCTCCTGCTCCGAGGGTCGAGACCCCGGGCACGACGAACACGACGTCGATCCCGACCCGCATCACCCAGGCGCCGGCAGAGCCCACGGACGCGGACGAGACGTCCGAGGCGACGCACACTCAGCCGATCAGCGCCTCCGAACTCCGCCGCCGCGCCGCGGACGACGACGAGTAGCGGGCGCGGACAAGCAGCACGCAGCATCCAGCACCCCCACGAACGAGCAACGGGCCGCCATCCGATCGGATGGCGGCCCGTTCGCGTCGTGCCCCCGGCAGGAATCGAACCCGCGGCACGGTGGGTAGAAACCACCTGCTCTATCCACTGAGCTACGGAGGCGAGCGACGTCGATTCTAACCGGGACCCGCCGCTCGAGCGGTTCCGGAACGGTTCGGCCGTCGTCTGCCCGCAGTTCGCCTCCGGGACACCCGCGCTTCGTACCGTCCGGGAGATGCACTCCTCTGCCACCGTCCTCGCCGTCGTCCCCGCACGCGCCGGCTCGAAGGGCATCCCGGGCAAGAACCTCCGGACGGTCGGAGGTCGGTCGCTCGTCCGCCGGGCCGTGGAGTCGGCACGCAGCGCAGCACTGATCGACGCCGTGGTCGTCACGACCGACGGTGACGCCATCGCCGCCGAGGCCCGCGCCGCCGGTGCCGACGTGGTCCGTCGGCCGGCCGACCTCGCGGGCGACCAGGCGTCGTCGGAGTCCGCGCTGCTCCACGTGCTCGACGAACTCGAGGCCGCCGGCGATGCGCTGCCCGAGGTCCTGGTGTTCCTGCAGGCGACCTCGCCGTTCATCGACCCGGACGACCTCGACACGGCGATCCGGCGGGTCGCGGAGGGGCACGCCGACGTCGTGTTCGCCGCAGCGCCGTCGCACGCGTTCCTGTGGCGCATCGCCGACGACGGTTCCGCCGTCGCCGTGAACCACGACGCGGCCACCCGTCCGCGTCGCCAGGACCGCGCGGCCGAGTACCGCGAGACCGGCGCCTCGTACGTCATGCGGACCGACGGCTTCCGGCAGCACCGGCACCGCTTCCACGGCCGCGTCGAACTCATCGCCGTCGACCCCGCCGGCGCGATCGACATCGACGACGAGACCGACCTCATCACGGCCGACGCCACGGCCGAAGCCACGGCCGACGCCACGGCCGACGCCCGCGCAGCCGCCGTTCCGATCCACGCCCCGGACCACGACCCATCCCCGACGCGGGCAGCCCCCGCACTGAACGGAGCACCATGACCGTCACCATCGGCACGTCCACGATCGGCGCGGGCCACCCCGCGTACCTCATCGGCGAGATCGGCCTCAACCACAACGGTGACGTCGACATCGCCAAGCAGCTCATCGACGTCGCCGCCGACGCCGGACTGCAGGCCGTCAAGTTCCAGAAGCGCACCCCGGCGATCTCCACGCCCGAGCACATGAAGAACACGCCCCGCAGCACCCCGTGGGGCGAGATGACCTACCTGGAGTACCGTTACCGCGTCGAGTTCGACCGCGACCAGTACATCGAGATCGGCGACCACGCGACGCTGCGCGGCCTGGACTGGTTCGCCTCGCCCTGGGACGAGCCGTCGGTGGACTTCCTCGAGGACCTCAACGTCGTCGCGTACAAGATCGCCTCGGCGTCGGTGACCGACCTCGGGATGCTCGCGGCCGTCGCCGCCACTGGCAAGCCCGTCATCCTGTCGACGGGCATGTCGACGCTCGAGCAGATCGACGCCGCCGTGGACGCCCTCGGAACCGACCGCCTCGTGCTCATGCACGCCACGTCGACGTACCCGCTCCCCGCCGAGGAGGCGAACCTGCGCATGATCGACACCCTCGCGCACCGCTACTCGGGCGTGCCCGTCGGGTACTCCGGCCACGAGCCGGGCCTGCAGATCTCGATCGCCGCCGTCGCCCTCGGCGCCACCGCGGTCGAACGGCACATCACGCTCGACCGCACGATGTGGGGCTCGGACCACGCGGCATCGCTGGAGCCGCACGGCCTGAAGACCCTGGCGCGGGACATCCGCATCATCGAGACCGCGCTCGGTGACGGGGTGAAGCGGATCTTCCCCGGCGAGCGGGCGCCGCTCGCGAAGCTGCGCCGCGTCGGCGCGTGAGCGGCCCGGTCGACGAGACCGGCGCCCTGGACGTGCCGGCTGACGGGGGTGCGTCGACCGTCGGACGGGAGGCGCGCCTCCCGTCCGGCCCGTCACCCCGCGGCCGACGTGTGGTCGCCCTGGTCGACACCGACTCGTTCGCCAAGTGGGGCGCCCACCTGCTCGCGACGGCGCCGGCCGGCTGGGACCTCGACCTGCGGACCGTCGCGACGCCGCGTTCGGCCAGCACGAAGCAGCTGCGCTCGGCGTTCCGCGGGCTCGACGCACGACTCGCGCACCTGCGGACGGCTCCGCCGTCGCCGAAGGACGTCGATGCCGTCGTCGAGGAGCTCCGCGTCGATCCGCCCGACGCCGTCCTCGTGTCCCTGATCGGCCCGGTCGCCGAACTCGTCATCGACGAGGTGCACCGCCGGATCCCGGACCGGCCGGTGCTGGTGTCCGGCCTGCCGGGCATCTCGTTCCCGGCGAAGTGGAAGGGCATCTTCTTCCGTGCGCGGGCCGACCTGTTCGTGCTGCACAGCCACCGCGAGGTGCGGGCGTACGAGGAGATGGCGATCGAAGGCGGTGTCGAGCCGCACCTCGCGCTCGCCACCCTGCCCTTCGCCCGGAGCGCGAGCGCCAGCGCCAGCACGGGCGCGACTGCGAGCGCCAGCACGGGCGCGCCCGCCAGCGCCAGCACCGGCGCGCCCGATGAGCCCGTCCGCGACGCCGTCGTCTTCGCTGCCCAGCCGAGCGTCCCGCTGGAGCGCGTCGACCGGGCCCTCGTCGTGGAGTGGCTCGTCGCGACCGCACGGCAGCACCCGGAGTGGCGCGTCGTGATCAAGACCCGCGCGGCCGCCGGCGAACACCAGACGCACCGCGAGGAACACCCCTACCCCGACCTCGTGCCGGCCGACGCACCGGCGAACCTGGTGGTCGAGAGCGGGCCGATGGCCGAACACCTCGACCGTGCGGTGGCCCTCGTGACGATCAGCTCGACGGCGGTGCTCGAAGCGGCCGCACGTGGTGTGCCCGCGCTGACGCTGACGGACTTCGGCATCGGCCGCCACCTCATCAACGAGGTGTTCGTGTCGAGCGGCCTCGAGGGCGACTCGGTCGACCTGGTGGACGGCCGGTTCGGCACGGTCCGACCGAGCTGGATGCAGGACAACTACTTCCACCCGGCGTCGGACGACGACTGGCAGCGCCGACTCACGGAGCTCATGGTGCGGCGGGACGCCGGGACGCTCTTCGACCGGGAACCCGCACGCCGCAGCCGGGGCGGTGTGCTGCGCCGGGCCTGGGAGCGGAAGAACGCCCTGGGCGGAGCGGATCGCTCAGCGCTGGGCTGGCTCGCGCTCCTGATCGGGGCGCCGATCCGGACGACGAAGCGGCTGGCGCGGAAGGCCAGGGCGCTGGTCGACCCGCCGGAGCCGGTCGTGGTGGCGGCGCCGACGTCGCAGCGGGTGGCGGGCGGCGCGGGCGGCGAGCGCGTGGCGGCCGCCGTCAGCGCGGCGGGCGGCGACCGCACTGCGGGCGCCGGGTCAGAGGGCCTTGGCGATCGCCAGCAGGAGCTGGTCGCGGGTGGGGACCCCGGGTGAACGGAAGACCTCGGCACCGTCATCCCGCCGCACGATGATCGTGGGCGTGGAACGGATGCCGAGGTCCTCTGCGTCGTCGGGGTACGACGCCACGTCGCGTTCGGTCACGGCGAGCCCGGGGACGAGCGCCGACGCCTCGGCCGACACCCGGCGGGCGGCGGCGCACGGCGCACAGAAGGCGGACGTCCAGAGGTCGAGCTGCATGTGACCGTGCAACGCGGCGGCGCGGGGTTCTACTCCCGGTCGAACTCGCCGCTGCGGTCGCCACGGTCGGCGAGGTCGTCCACCGGGTCGGACTCCCCCGGCTCGTAGGTGAACTCGACCGAGGTCTGGTCGAGGACCTGACGGGACTTGGTGGCGCGGTAGGTGAAGGCCGTCTGCAGGCCCTCGACGTCAGCGAACACCGTGACCTCGTCGTCCAGCGCGTCGCTCGTCGCGGTGCGGGTGTCGGTCGTGCCGTCGAAGGGTCCGCCGTGGAAGATCGCGGTGTACTCGTCGCCTTCGTGGATGGTGATGTCGCTCATGCATCCCTTCTACCAGGCGGTGCCTGTTGCGGCCTGGTGCGGCCTGTTGCGCAATGCATAGCATTGCTATATACTTCAGCTATGGAAACAACGCGTGCGCAGACGATCGAGACGCTCCTCGTCTCCGTCAACCGCCTGATCCGCAGCGCCGCGCAGTCGACGGGCAACACCACGTCGGCCGCGGTCTGGCGCACGCTCGGCATCCTCGAGTCCGACGAGCCGCTCCGGCTCGGTGAGCTGGCGGCCGCCTCGCGCGTGGCGCAACCCACGATGACCCGGCTCGTCACGGGCATGCTCGCCGACGGCCTGGTCACGCGGAGCGTCGACCCCGACGACTCCCGCGGCCAGCTCATCGAGATCACCGACGCGGGCCGCGCCCGGCTCACCGCCTGGCGCGCCACGCTCACCGACACGGTCGGCCCGTTGTTCGCCGACCTCACCGACGACGACTGGGACGTGCTGCACCACGCGTCCGTCCTGATCGCCCAGCGTACGACCACCAGAACGGAGACCACCGCGTGAACGCCCACGCACCTGCCGGCCAGTCCGGCTCCATCCTCAAGCAGTCCTCAGCGGTCTGGGCGATCGCCTTCGCCTGCGTCGTCGCCTTCATGGGCATCGGCCTCGTCGACCCGATCCTCCCCGCGATCGCTGGATCGCTCAAGGCGACCCCGGCGCAGACCGAACTGCTCTTCACGAGCTACCTGGCCGTCACCGGCGTCGCGATGTTCTTCACGAGCTGGGTCTCGAGCCGCATCGGCGCGAAGCGCACCCTGCTCATCGGTCTGGCGCTCATCGTCGTGTTCTCGGTCCTCGCCGCGACGTCGAACAGCGTGTGGAGCATCATCGACTTCCGCGCCGGCTGGGGCCTCGGCAACGCGCTCTTCATCTCCACCGCCCTGGCGACCATCGTCGGTGCAGCGTCGGGCGGGACCGCCTCGGCGATCATCCTGTACGAGGCAGCGCTCGGGCTCGGCATCGCCGTCGGCCCCCTCGTCGGCGGGCTGCTGGGGTCGGTGAGCTGGCGCGGCCCGTTCTTCGGTGTCACCACCCTGATGGCCGTCGCGTTCATCGCGATCGTGGCGCTCCTCAAGACCGGCAGCCTCGAGAAGCCCACGCCCACGAAGCTCTCGGCGCCCTTCCGCGCCCTCGGCCGTCCCGCGCTCGCCGCACTCGCCGCGACCGCGCTGTTCTACAACATCGGCTTCTTCGTCCTGCTCGCCTACACGCCGTTCCCGCTCGGCTTCGGTGCGCTCGGCATCGGCTTCACGTTCTTCGGCTGGGGCCTCGGTCTCGCGATCACCTCCGTCTGGGTCGCCCCGATGCTCACCGCCCGTCTCCGCAGGACGACGGTGCTGAAGATCGCGCTGCCCCTGCTGGCACTCGACCTCTTCGCCGCGGCCGTCGTCGTGGACTCGCAGGTCGGCCTCATCATCTGCGTCATCATCGGTGGACTCGTGCTCGGTGTGCTGAACACGGTGCTCACGGAGTGCGTCATGGAGGCCACGGACCTGCCCCGCTCGGTCGCCTCGAGCGCCTACTCCGCCGTCCGCTTCATCGGCGGCGCCATCGCCCCGCCCGTCGCGACCCTGCTCGCCGACGCGTACGCCCCCTCGGCCGCCTACGTCTTCGCCGGAGCGTCCGTCGCCGTCGCGTTCGTCGTGATCCTCTGCACCACGAAGGTCCTGCGCCGCGTGGACGACGGTGCCGAGCCGGAGCGCGTCGAGGCCGAGGCGATCGGCGCCGGCGAGATGTCCTAGCTCCCCCGCGCCCTTCCCTTCCACGCCCCGCCCCCTCTTGCGCGAGCGGGCGAAACACCCGGGTGTCTCCAGACGCGGCCCGGGCATTTCGCCCGCTCGCGCTCTGCGCACTGGGCGCGACCACGTCCGCCCGCCGTCGTCCGCCCAGCTGGCCGCGAGCGGGCGGAATGCCTGGGTCCCCTGAAACGCGACCCGGGTATTCCGCCCGCTCGCGCTCTGCGCACTGGGCGCGACCAGCCTGGAGGCGCGGCGCCAGTCCGACAGTCCGCCACCGGGCCTCCAGGCAGTCACCACCACGGCCCCTCCGCCTCCGCGAGCGGGCGAAACACCCGGGTGCCTCCCGACGCGGCCCGGGTATTTCGCCCGCTCGCGCTGGCGCGGAGTGGCCGCAGCGCAGCCCCTCCCGAGCGTCTCGCCGAGCGGGCGAAATACCCCGCCACCCCGCCGCGCAACCCCGGCATTTCGCCCGCTCACGGTGCGCGCGCTGGACGCGACCAGCCGGGAGGCCCGACGCCCGCCCAGCGGACCGCCACCGGGCCTCCAGGCGGTCACCACCACGGCCCCACGCACCTCCGGCACCGCCGCGCCCGCGAGCGGGCGAAACACCAGGGTGCCTCGCGACGCGACCCGGGCATTTCGCCCGCTCGCGGGTTCGGGGACGCGACCGCGCACCAGCGCGCACCAGCCGCGGACGCGACTGCGGACGCGGCCGCGCACCGGCCGCGCACCACCTGCGCACGGGGCGCGCGCGGGCCGGGAATAGGATCGTGCACATGGCAACCGCGAATGACCGCCTCGTCTGGATCGACTGCGAGATGACCGGCCTCGACCTCGAGGTCGACGAACTCGTCGAGGTGGCCGTGGTCATCACCGACTTCGACCTCGAGCCCGTGCACCCCGGATTCGACATCGTGATCAAGCCGGACCAGTCCGCGCTCGACAACATGAACGAGTTCGTGACGAACATGCACGTCACGTCGGGACTCATCGAGGAGATCCCGAACGGCGTCAGCCTGGCGGACGCCGAGTACCAGGTGCTCGAGTACATCCTCGAGCACGTCCCCGCCGAGGGCACCGCTCCCCTGGCCGGCAACACCATCGGCACCGACCGCGCGTTCCTGTCCAAGTACATGCCCCGCGTCGACGGCCACCTGCACTACCGCAGCGTCGACGTGTCGAGCATCAAGGAGCTCTGCCGCCGCTGGTTCCCGCGCGTGTACTTCAACTCGCCGGAGAAGCACGGCGGGCACCGGGCCCTCGCGGACATCCTCGAGTCGATCCGCGAGCTCGAGTACTACCGCCGCGCGGGCTTCGTCGCCGAGCCGGGGCCGACCACCGACGAGGTGCGTGCCGTCCAGGCCGAGGTCGTCGAGAAGTGGGAACCGCGCCTGGCGCAGCCGGCAGCCGAGTGACGACACGGGTGGTCGGCACCGCCCGCAGCATGTACTACTATTGAGTGGTCGCGCCGGTCCGCCGGTGTGTGCATGGTGGATATAGCTCAGTTGGTAGAGCGCCTGGTTGTGGTCTAGGAGGTCGCGGGTTCGAGACCCGTTATTCACCCCAGTCGAGGGAGAGCCCTGTTGCGTGTGACGCAACCGGGGCTCTCCCTCTGTGTTTGTCTGGGCGCCTCCGGCGCCGTGCGGCTTCGCCGCGAGTGGTCAGGGCGGTGTGGGACGATCCCTGCGTGATGGAGATGTCCGCCGACGACTTCGAGCAGCTCGTGACCGACGAACTCGACCTGCTCCCCGACGAGATGGTCGACGGGCTCGACAACGTGGTGTTCGTGGTCGAGGACGAACCGGAGAACGGCGAAGAGCTCTTCGGCGTGTACGACGGCATCGCGGCGACCGAGCGCGGGCAGTACGGCTTCGGCGAACTCCCCGACCGCATCGTGGTGTTCCGCAAGCAGCACCTGGCCGAGTGCGACACCGTCGAGGAGCTCCAGGACGAGGTGCACACCACGCTCGTGCACGAGATCGGGCACTTCTACGGCATCGACGACGAGCGGCTGCACGAGCTCGGCTGGGCGTAGGCGCCCACCCGGCGCACCCGGCGCACCCGGCGCCCGAGTTTCGGGCTCAGCGACATTCCTCGGGCCCACGAGCGCGAGAACTGTCGCTCACCGCGAAAACTCGCGCCGCGGCCGCGCCCGCAGCCGGACAGCCCGCGCCCGCCGGGCAGCCCCCCGCCCCCTCAGAACCGCGTCGGCCCCACCTCCTGGTACTTCTCCCACGCGCCCACCGGCCCCCGCCCGTGCAGCGCGTACTCCCCCACGAGCCGCTCCTTGTAGACGGCCGGGTTGTGCGACGCCACGACGCGGGCGTTCCGCCAGTGCCGGTCCAGCGCGCGCGTCCGGTCGGCAGCGGACGCCCCACCGACCTCGAACAGCTCGGAGCACGACCGCAGCACCCGCGGCCCGATCTCGACCTGCGCCTGGTAGACCGCGTTCTCGGCGGCGTCCAGCAGTGCGTGTTCGACCCCGACCCCGGGCTCGTTCGTCGCCACGACCCGGTCGAGCAGCCCCGCGGCAGCGACGACGAGCGACCGGGCGGTGAACGCCCCGGCGGACAACCGACCGAGGATCGCCAGCACCTGCGGGTCCTCCCCTGGCGTCGCCGCGTTCGCGTGGATGTACGTCCGGGTCCGCGGCCGCACGAAGGCGACCGCATCGTCGGACACCGCCTGTCCGATGCCGGCCAGGACGGCCAGCAGGTACAGCTGGAAGAAGGCCTGGATGTGCGAGAGCGGTGCGTCCTTGTACGCCGACACCGCGGCGGGGTCGACCGGCACGCCCTCGAAGACCGTGGTGCCGGACGCGGTCAGCCGCTGGCCGAACCCGTCCCAGTCGTCGACGCTCGTCACACCCGGCGCGTCGACCGGCACGGCGAAGGTCACGCGGTCCCCCGAGCGGTCCGCGGCCAGGTAGATCCAGTCGGCGTAGAGCGTGCCGGTCGAGTAGAACTTCCGCCCGTCGAGACGGAGGGAATCGCCAGCCGGCGTCACCGTCGTCGAGATGTCGGCCAGGGTCGTGCCGGTCCGCTCCGAGGTCGCGTTCCCCACGATCGCCCCGTCGACGATGCGCTGGAGCCACTCGTCCCGTCCGGCCGACGATGGCCGGAGCAGCACGAGTTCGGTGTACCCGAAGTGCCCTCGCCACAGGTGCGCGATGTTCGAGTCCGCGGCCGCCAGGTCCGCCACCAGCTGCACGAGTTCGACCAGGGTCACGCCGAACCCGCCGCGGTCCTCGGGGACGCGCAGCCGTCCGAACCCCGCGTCGGCGAGCGCGCGGACCTCGGCGTGCGGCAGCGGCCGGTCGCCGGGGGTGCCGGAGGCGAGCTCCCGCTCGACCGCGCCCTCGCGGATGGCCGCGAACACCGGCGCGAAGCGTTCGCGCAGGGTCGCCAGACGGTCGGCCGGGAGGCCCCGCGTGCGCCCGTCGGTCGTCGTCGCGTCCGTCATGCGGTCACCTCCACGGCACGTGCCGCCTCCGACACACCGCTCGCGCCGCCCGTGAACGCGCCGCGCCACTGCCGGGCGGGGTGCGAGTCCGGCAGCTGCGGGTGCCCGAAGAGCTTCTCGCGCAGGGTGCCCTCGCGGTACTCGGACTGCATCAGCCCACGCTCCTGCAGGGTGGGCGCGATGTGGTCGACGAACTCCTCGTACGAGCCGGGCAGCGTCCAGTTGATGACGTTCACCCCGTCGACGCCGACGCGCTGCCAGTCCGCGAGTTCGTCGGCGATCTGGTCGGGCGTGCCGACGACCCGGGCACGGAGCTTGGCGGACAGGCGGGCGAGGTCGGCGATCGTGGGTTCGCGGTCGCCGGCGGCCTCGCGGAGCCACTGCAGGTGCGACTGCCCGGCGTGGGTGCGGACCTCGGACAGCGGGGTGTCCGGGTCGAGGGCCTCGCCGGTGTCCGGGTCGAAGCCGAGGTTCGAGTGCACCAGGAAGCCGTCGGCCGCCAGGTACTCGTCGATCTCCGCTTCCTTCGCCTTCGCCTCGGCCTCGGTGGACCCGGTGACGAAGGTGAGCCCGAGGAAGAACGCGATGTCCTCCCGCCGACGCCCGGCTGCCTGGGCGAGGTCGCGGGTCTCGCGGATGAGCTGCTCGGTGGCGTCGCGGTTCGAGGTCAGGATGAACTGAGCCTCGGCGTTCCGTGCCGCGAAGGCCCGACCGGCGGGCGAGGAGCCGGCCTGGAACAGCACCGGCGTCCGCTGCGGGCTCGGCGCGCTCAGGTGCGGCCCCTGCACGTCGTAGCGCTTCCCGTGGTGGTCGATGCGGTGCACCTTGTCGGGGTCGGCGTAGCCACGCACCGGGTCCTTCAGAACGGCGCCGTCCTCCCACGAGCCCTCCCAGAGCTTCGCGCAGACCTCGAGGTACTCCTCGGCCCAGACGTAGCGCTCGTCGTGCTCCTCGAGCCGGTCGGCGCCGAAGTTCCGGGCGGCGCTGTCGAGCGCGCTCGTGACGACGTTCCAGCCGATCCGTCCCCGGGTGATGTGGTCGAGGGTGGAGACCTTGCGGGCGAAGTCGAACGGGTGCGACTGGATGACGCTCGACGTGAACGCCAGGCCCAGGTGCTCGGTCGACACGGCGAGCGCGGAGAGCAGCACCGAGGGGTCGTTCGAGGGGATCTGCAGCCCCTCGCGCAGGTTGGTCGAGTAGTCGCCGCGTCCCGGTCCGTAGGTCCCGACGACGTCGGCGAAGAACATCGCGTCGAACTTGCCGCGCTCGAGGGTCCTCGCCAGGTCGGTCCAGAGCGTGACGTCGTCGAAGTCGGCCTGACGGGCGTCCGGGTGTCGCCAGAGGCCGTGCTGGATGTGCGACGTCGTGTTCATGACGAAGGCCGCGAAGCGCAGCGGGCGGTTCGGTGCATCGCTCATGCACCCCATCGTGGTCGGCGGGCACCGCCCGACGACAGCGACGTGACCTTCCGTTACGCGCGGTGTTCCCCCCGGCCCTGGAGGCGACCATGCTCCTGAGGCATGCCGACCCCGAGCACCGTCACCGCGCCTCCCGGCCGTCCCGCCGCACCGTCGACCACCGCGACCCGCCGTCGCGTCGCTCTCGCCTCGTTCGTGGGCACGACGGTCGAGTACTACGACTTCTACCTGTACGCGACGGCGTCCGCCCTGGTGTTCGCGCCCACCTTCTTCCCGTCGGCGACGCCGGCGGTCGGCGTGATCGCGTCGTTCGCGACCTACGGGGTCGGCTTCGTCGCGCGGCCGCTCGGCGGGGTGATCGCCGGACACCTGGGCGACCGCATCGGACGGAAGAAGCTGCTCGTCGCGTCCCTGGTGCTGATGGGCATCGCGTCGACCCTGATCGGGGTCGTGCCGTCGGCGGCGACCATCGGGGTCGGTGCCGTCGTCGCGCTGGTGTTCCTGCGGCTGCTGCAGGGCGTCGCCGCCGGCGCGGAGTGGGGCGGGTCCGCGCTGCTGTCCGTCGAGCACGCACCCGAACGGCACCGCGGGCTGTTCGGGGCGTTCACGCAGATGGGGTCGGCGGGCGGGATGCTGCTCGCGACCGGCGTGTTCACCCTGGTGCGGTCCCTGCTCGGCAACGAGGTGTTCCTGGCCTGGGGCTGGCGGCTGCCGTTCCTGTTCTCCGCGGTGATCGTGGCCGTCGGCCTGGTGATCCGGCTCGGCGTGCAGGACGCTCCGGTGTTCCAGGAGCTGCGGGCCTCCGGCGGGGTCGAGCGGTTCCCGGTCTGGCAGGCGATCCGACACCACCCGCGCGCGATCCTGGTGACCGCCGGGCTGCGGCTGGTGCAGCCGGCGCTGTACTCGATCCTGACGACGTACTCGCTGACCTACCTCGCAGCCGTACGGGGGCCGTCGGGTTCGGACGCCGGGCTGCAGGCGGTGCTCGTCATCTCGGCGGTGTCGCTCGTGTCGACGCCGTTCTGGGGGTGGCTGTCCGACCGGGTGGGACGCCGCGTGCTCACGATCTGGTCGGCCGTCGGCATCGCCGTGCTCATCTGGCCGTTCTTCGTGTTCCTCGACGCCGGGCCGCTCGTGCTGCTGCCGCTCGTGGCCCTGATCGGGATGTGCGTCTTCCACGACAGCATCTACGGGCCGCAGGCAGCCTGGTTCGCGGAGCAGTTCCCGACCGGTCGGCGCTACTCGGGGATGTCGCTCGGGTACCAGATCGGGTCGATCTTCTCCGTCGGGCTGACGCCGCTGCTCGCTGCGGTGTTCGTGGAGCTCGGTGGGGGCTCGCCGTGGATCCTGTGCGGGTACCTCGGGGTGTACGCGGTGCTGACCATCGTGGCGGCGGTGTTCGCGGTGGACCCGGTCGCGCAGGCGCGGGGCGCTGCGCGGGGCGGCGCGCGGGGCGGTGCGCGGGGCCGAGTCTCGCGGTGAGCGACAGTTCTCGCGCCCGGGCGTCCGTGAACTGTCGCTCAGCCCGAGACTCGGCGCGGCCAGCCCGAGACTCGCGGCGGCCGGTCCGCTACGTCCGCAGCACCACGTCGGCCAGGGACGCCGGGTCCTCGGCGGCGATGAAGTCCTGCTCCTGCGCCGCCCACCGGTCCCACTCGCGCGCGAAGGTGTCGCCGTCGCGGCCGATCGCCCGGTCCCAGCGGACTGCGTCGTCGGCCTCGAGCCACACCGCCAACGAGGCCAGCGGCACCGACGCCCGGGACACCGCCCCGCAGCCCTCGATCACGATCGGCCGGTCGGGGTCGACCGCGGTCCACTCCGCCGGGCCGTCGGCCACCCAGTCCCACCGGCGGTACCCGCTGGGAGGCCCGAGCACGTCGCGGACCACGGCGCCGGCCGCCGCGCGGAGTCCGTCCCACCCCGGGTAGACGTCGTCGAGGTGCACGACCTGCGCCCCCAGCAGCTGCGCGAGCTGGTCGCCGAGGGTCGTCTTGCCGGTGCCGGAGCGGCCGTCGACCAGGACCACGAGGCGTCCGCCCGACGCTGCCGCGGCGCCGGCAGCAGCTGCGGCGACGCCTGCGGCGAGGCCCCCGCCGCCCGACGGGTCCACCGGGTCCACCTGGTCCGCCGACTCACGCACGCCAGGTCCCCGCTGCCACGGCGACCGCGATCGACGCGACACCGATCCCGACGAGCACCGCGACCATCGCCCACTCCGGCCACGCGAACCGGGCGACCCGCGCCCACGTGCGTCGCCCGGGAGCCCCGAACCCGCGCGACTCCATCGCCACCGCCAACGTCGTCGCCCGTCGCAGCGCCAGGACCAGCAGCGCGAACGCCATCGACGCCCCGCGCCGCAGCCGTCCGGTGTCGGCAAGACCCCGCGCACGCCGCGCCATCGCGAGCTGCCGCCAGTCGTCCACCAGCAGCGTCATCATCCGGATGGCCGCGAGGGCCCCGAGCACGAACCGCGCCGGCAACCGCAGCACCTGCGCGAGCCCGTCGGCCAGGTCGGTGGGGTCGACGCGGATGAACAACGCGACCGCGGGCAGCCCCACCGCGAGCACGCGGAGCGCCGTCGCCAGGGCGAGCGTCAGCGACCCGTCGGTGACGTGGGCGAAGCCGAAGTCGAACCACTCCCGTCCGGAGGGCCGCCCGTACAGCGCGATGCTCACCGCCGTGAGCGGCACGGCCACCAGGACCGGTGACACCCGCAGCAGCAGGGTCCGCCCCGGCAGCCGCAGGAGGGGCAGCAGCGCGAGCTCGACCGCGAGGGCGACGGCTGCGGACACGACGTCCAGGCTCAGCACGAGGCACACGCCGAGCGCGAGGACGCCGACGAGCGAGGCCACCGGTTGGACGGCGGCTCGGTCGGTTCGGTCGGTTCGGCCTGGAGGCGCGGCTCGGCCCGCCGCCGTCGGCACCGTCTCCGGGGTGGTCGCCGTCGCACCCCCCTGGTCGCGTTCCACGCGCTCTTGGTTGCCTTCCACGCGCCGGGCGCCGTCCGCCGCGAGCACGACCTCGTCGGCGTCGAGCGCCCGGATCAGGTCGCGGTCGTGCGTGACGGCGACGACGGTGGTGCCGTCGTCGGCGAGTGCTCCGAGGTGCTGGACGACGGCGTCCCACGTGGACCGGTCCTGCCCGGAGGTCGGTTCGTCGAGCACGACGACCGGCGGCCGCGCGGCGACGACCGCGGCGATGGCGAGCCGTCGCTGCTCGCCGCCGGAGAGCGTGAACGGGTTTGCGTCGGCGAGGTGGGCGAGGCCGAACTCGCCGAGGAGCGCGTCGGCCCGACCCGCGGCGTCCGCAGCACCGATCGCGCGGGGGCCCGCCTCGATCTCCTCGCGGACCGAGCCGGCGACGAACTGGTGCTCGGGGTCTTGGAAGACGGTGCCGATGCGAGCGGCGAGTTCGCGGCTCGACCACGTGTGCGGCGCCGCGTCGAGGCCTGAGGCGAGCTCCGTCGTGGCCGCGAGCTCCCCCGCGACCGGAGGCAGGAGCCCCGCGAGCGTGAGGCCGAGCGTCGACTTGCCGATCCCGTTCGGCCCCGTGATCGCCAGGACCTGCCCGGCTCGGAGTTCGAGGTCGATCCCGCTTCCCACCCGCTGTCGCTTGCCCCGGGCGGTCCCGAGGTCCCGCGCTTCGAGCAGCGCGCCCGCTCCCGTGCCCGCCCCCTCGCCGAGCGGGCGAAATGCCGCGGTCCCCTCGACAGCCGACCCGGGCATTTCGCCCGTTCGCGCAGCCGGACGGAACTCGTCGCCCGCCACCTCTCCGGCCCCCTCGCCGAGTGGGCGAAATGCCGCGGTCCCCTCGGCAGCCGACCCGGGTATTTCGCCCGTTCGCGCAGCCGCAGCCGCAGCCGCAGCAGGCCGCCCGCGGGCCGCGCCACGCTCGGGCTCGGCACCGGGCACCCACACCCCGGCCGCGGTGAGCGCGTCGCCGTGGCGGCCGAGCACCTCGGCAGGCGCGCCGTCCGCGACGACCCCGCCGCCCGGCTCGAGCAGCACGAGCCGGTCGACCAGGTCGAGCCAGGTGCCGATCCGGTGCTCCACCACGAGCAGGGTCGCCCCCGTCTCGTCGAGCAGTGCGCGGACGGCGTCGTGCACCTGGGCCACGCCGGCCGGGTCGAGGTTCGCGCAGGGTTCGTCGAGCACGAGGGCTCCCGGCCGCATCGCGAGCACCCCGGCGAGCGCCAGTCGTTGCCGCTGGCCGCCGGAGAGCATCGCGGTCGAACGGTCGAGGGGCAGGTCGAGCCCGACGACCGCGAGCGCCGACCGCACCCGTGCCCAGGTCTCGGCGCGCGGGACGCCGAGGTTCTCGCACCCGAAGGCCACGTCGTCGCCGATCCGCGACATCACGGTGTGCGCCTCGGGGTCCTGCATGACGAGGCCGACACGCCCGCGGACCGCGCGGGGGTCGGCACCGTCGACCAGGACCGAGCCCTGCACGGAAGCAGCGGTGTCGTCGGTGGGGTCGGGTTCGTCGGGCAGCACGGCGGCCACTGCCCGGAGCAGCGTCGACTTGCCGGAGCCGGACGGCCCGACGATCGCGACCCGCTCCCCGGCCTCAACGGTCAGGTCGACGCCGCGGACGGCCCACTCGGCACGTTCGGGGTAACGCCATCCCCAGTCGCGGAACGCGATGCGCGCGGCGCGCACGCCGACGACGTCCGGGGACGTCGACGACGGAGCGGACACCGTCACACCAGTTCGCGCGGCCGACGCCGGCTGTGCTCCCGGCCCGCCGCGAACGACGAGAGCACGCCGGTGCGTGCGAGCGCCCGGACGACCAGCCATGAGCCGGCGCCCGCGATGACGGCACCCGACACGATCGCGCACACGACGTAGACGACCTTGAACGCGGCGTCGAGACCCGGGTACCACAGCACGGTGTCGTTGATGCCGAGCGCGAGACCGGCTGCGGCGCCCGCCAGGACGACGACCGGCAGCCGGTACACGCGGTACAGGAAGAGTGCGAGGACGATCTCGGCGCCGAGTCCCTGGACCAGTCCGGCCTCGAGCGTCAGCCACCCCCACTGCGTGCCGAACAGTGCCTCGACGGACGCGGCGACCATCTCGCCGTAGAGCGCGGCGCCGGGCTTGCGGACGACGATCGCGACGAGCGGCCCGGCGAGCAACCAGACTCCGCCGAACAGGGCCTTCGTGCCCGGGAGGACGAGGTCCATGACGGCGCTGATGGGTTCGTAGCCGAACTCCCACAGCCGGAAGACGACGCCGAGCGCCACCGCGAGCACGCTCGCGACGACGATGTCGACGACCCGCCAGCGCAGCGATCGCCGCGGGGCGGTGTGGACGGTTGATGACGTGCCAGAAGACATGGTGCTGGACTCCTCCCTGCGCCGGCATGATCCGGATCAGGTTCGACGGTCGGAGCGCCACTCGCTCCCTCTCAGCCCGGCGGTCCCGGACTCCCGTGTGTGTCCCAGCAGTCTAGACGTGGTCGCGACCGCGTGACGGGTCGCGACCACACTTCGGACGGGAGGCCCGTGGCGGGTCCGCCACGGGCCTCCCGTCCGCTTGTCGCTACTTCTTCAGGACGCGCACCAGTTTGCGGAGCACGGTGCCGGTCACCCAGACGAGCGGGATGCTCACGGCGACGAGCGAGATGAGGTTCGGCTCGAACTCGAGGTCCTTGCCGGGGCGACGGATGTACGCGCCGACCGGGATCGACGCGCCGCCGCCACCGCCGCCGCCGTTCTCGTCGTCCCCGCCGCCCCCGAAGCCGAACCAGCCGAGGGACACCGGGATGAGGGTCTGGTCGCCGACCTCGACGGGGTCTCCGTAGTTCGTGGAGACGCCGATCGGGCGTACCTTGTCTGCGATCTGCGTGACGATGTTGGCCATGCGCGCGACGCTACTCGTCCGTTCCTCCACAGGGCGGGCCACGCGCGCACGGGTACACAGCTGGTGCTTGTCTGCGGACGCGGACGGGTGTCACCGATATGTTGGCGCGACCATCACCTGGAGGACCGTTTGCACACCTGGCCCGGCAACCCGTACCCGCTCGGGGCGACCTACGACGGAAGCGGCACGAACTTCGCGCTCTTCAGTGAGGTCGCCGAGCGCGTCGAACTCTGTCTGTTCGACACCGACGGCAACGAAGAGTGCATCCCCCTCGTCGAGGTCGACGCCTACGTCTGGCACGCGTACCTGCCGAACGTCGGCCCCGGCCAGGAGTACGGCTTCCGTGTCCACGGCCCGTACGACCCCGACAACGGTGCACGCTGCAACCCGTCGAAGCTGCTGCTCGACCCCTACGCCAAGGCGACGAGCGGCGAGATCGACTGGGACCAGTCGCTCTTCGCCTACACGTTCGGCGACCCGGACTCGACGAACGACGACGACTCCGCGGCGCACATGATGAAGGGCGTCGTGATCAACCCGTTCTTCGACTGGCAGGGCGACCGCGCACCGCGCACGCCCTACGGCGAGACGGTCATCTACGAAGCGCACGTCAAGGGCCTCACCGAGACCCACCCCGACGTGCCCGAGGAGCAGCGCGGCACCTACGCCGGCGTCTCGCACCCCGCGGTCATCGAGCACCTGAAGCGACTCGGCATCACGACGCTCGAGCTCATGCCGGTGCACCAGTTCGTGAACGACTCGACCCTGCAGGACAAGGGGCTGTCGAACTACTGGGGCTACAACACCATCGGCTTCTTCGCGCCGCACTCCTCGTACTCGTCCTCTGGCGACCAGGGGCAGCAGGTGCAGGAGTTCAAGACGATGGTGCGGGAGCTCCACCGCGCCGGCATCGAGGTCGTGCTCGACGTCGTCTACAACCACACCGCCGAGGGCAACCACCTCGGGCCGACGCTGTCGTTCCGCGGCATCGACAACGCGGCGTACTACCGCTTGGTCGATGACGACAAGAAGTTCTACATGGACTACACGGGCACCGGGAACTCGCTCAACGTCGGGCACCCGCACTCGCTGCAGCTCATCCTCGACTCGCTGCGCTACTGGGTGACCGAGATGCACGTCGACGGCTTCCGCTTCGACCTCGCCTCGGCGCTCGCCCGCGAGTTCTACGAGGTGGACCGCCTGTCCGCGTTCTTCGAGCTCGTGCAGCAGGACCCGATCGTGTCGCAGGTCAAGCTCATCGCCGAGCCGTGGGACGTCGGCCCCGGCGGCTACCAGGTCGGCAACTTCCCGCCCCAGTGGTCCGAGTGGAACGGCAAGTACCGCGACACCGTGCGCGACTTCTGGCGCGGCGAGTCGTCGACCCTCGGTGAGTTCGCGTCGCGCATCTCCGGCTCGGCCGACCTGTACGAGCACGACGGCCGGACGCCCAAGGCGAGCATCAACTTCATCACCGCCCACGACGGCTTCACGCTGTACGACCTCGTCGCCTACAACGAGAAGCACAACGACGCCAACGGCGAGGACAACAACGACGGCGAGAGCCACAACCGATCCTGGAACTCCGGCGCCGAGGGTCCGACGGACGACGAGTCCGTGAACGCCCTGCGGCTCCAGCGACGCCGGAACTTCCTGGCGACCCTGCTCCTCAGCCAGGGCGTGCCGATGATCGCCCACGGTGACGAGCTCGGCCGTTCGCAGTCCGGCAACAACAACGTCTACGCACAGGACTCCGAGCTCAGCTGGATCGACTGGGACACCGCGGACGACGACCTCGTCCAGTTCACGGCCGACGTGGTCAAGCTGCGCCACGACCACCCGACGTTCCGTCGCACCCGGTACTTCAACGGGCGCCCGGTGCGCCGTGGTCAGGACGAGCCGCTGCCCGACGTCGTCTGGCTCACGCCCGAGGGCGACGCGATGTCGCCGGAGGACTGGGACTCCGGTTTCGGCAAGAGCGTCGGCATGTACCTGAACGGCGACGGCATCCGCGGGCGCGACTCCCGCGGCGAGCGCGTCACCGACGTGGCGTTCATCACGTACTTCAACGCCCACGACGACGTCGTGACGTTCACGTTGCCGCCCGAGGAGTACGCACCCGGCTGGACGGTCCGCATCGACACCGCCGAGCCCGGTGCCCGTGACGAGATCGTCGAGGCGGGCACACCGCTCGACGTGCCCGCGCGCTCGATGATCGTCCTGCGTGCCGAGCCGAACCACGAGGTCTCGGTCACCCCGGTCGAGGTCCAGCACCACGACGGCGCCCCCGAGCCCCGGTCCCCGCAGGACGCCGTCACCCCGGCCAACCCGGCCGGTTCCACCGCACCGAGCGGCACCGCGCGATGACGACCGTCACGCCGGGGGCCGGGCGTCGCGTGCCCGTCTCGACGTACCGGCTGCAGGTCTCGGCGGACTTCGACCTGGCCGCCGCACGCGACCTCGTCGACTACGTGCACGACCTCGGGGCCGACTGGCTGTACCTGTCGCCGGTCCTGCAGTCGGAGCCCGGCTCGAACCACGGCTACGACGTCGTCGACCACACGCACGTCGACACCGACCGCGGCGGCGACGAGGCCCTCCGGGTCCTCGCCGAGGCCGCGCACGCGGTCGGGCTCGGCGTGCTGGTCGACGTCGTCCCGAACCACGTCGGGGTCGCCACCCCGGCGGTCAACCCGTGGTGGTGGTCCCTGCTCGAACTCGGCCAGGGCTCCCCCGTCGCCTGGGCGTTCGACGTCGACTGGGACGCCGGCGACGGCAAGGTCCGGGTGCCGGTCCTCGACGACCGGCTGCTCGACGCGGTCACACTCGACACGTCCGACGCCGAGCACCCGGTGCTCCGGGTCGGCGACACCGCGTACCCGACCGCGCCGGGCACCGCCCACCCGGGCGACTCGGTCGAGGCCGTGCACGCACTGCAGCACTACGCGTTCGTGCACTGGAAGCGTGCGGACCACGAGCTGAACTACCGCCGGTTCTTCGCGGTGAACACCCTCGCGGCAATCCGGGTCGAGGAACCAGAGGTGTTCGCGGCGTCGCACGGCGTCATCGGCGGCTGGTTCCGCGACGGCCTCGTCGACGGACTGCGCATCGACCACCCGGACGGACTGTACGACCCCGCCGGCTACCTGCAGGACCTCGCCGAGCTGACCGGTGGTGCGTACACCCTCGTCGAGAAGATCCTCGAACCCGGCGAGGAACTCCCGAGCTCCTGGCCGGTCGACGGCACGACCGGGTACGACGCCCTCGGTGTCCTGGACCGTGTGCTCGTCGACCCCGCGGGCGAACCCTCGCTGACCGCGGCGTCGGGCGCGGAGCTCGCCGACTGGCAGCAGCTGACGCACGACACCCGCCGCGGCATCGCCGACGGGATCCTCGGCAGCGAGGTCGAGCGACTCGCCCGACTGCTCGCGCCGGTCACCGCCGGAGCGGACGCGATCACGCACGAACGGCTCGTCGACGCTCTCGCCGAGGTCGTGGCGTCGTTCGACGTCTACCGCACCTACCTGCCCGAGGGCGCGCACCACCTCATCGCGGCGCTCGAACGCGCGGCAGAGGCCCGTCCCGACCTCGACGACGTCATCGACCGGATCGCACCGGCGCTCGTCGACCCGGACAACGCCGCCGCGATCCGCCTGCAGCAGACGAGCGGCATGGTGATGGCCAAGGGCGTCGAGGACACGGCGTTCTACCGCACGTCCCGCTTGACGTCCCTGAGCGAGGTCGGTGGTGACCCGAGCGTCTTCGCGGTGTCCGTGGCCGACTTCCACCAGGCGCAGCGCGACCGGCTCGGCAGCTGGCCGCACACCATGACGACGCTCACCACCCACGACACGAAGCGCAGCGAGGACACCCGCGCACGCATCGCGGTCCTGGCCGAGCTCGGCAGCGAGTGGGCCGACACGCTCGACCGGTTGCAGTCCCTCGTCCCGCTCGAGGACCGCGTGTTCGCCGACCTCCTCTGGCAGGCGATCGTCGGTGCCCGTCCCGCGAGTCGTGAGCGGCTGCACGCCTACGCCGAGAAGGCATCACGCGAAGCCGGCGACAGCACCACCTGGACGGAGCCGGACTCGGCGTTCGAGGAGCGCATGCACGCCCTCGTCGACGCGGCGTTCGACGAGCCCGCCGTGGTGGCCGTGCTCGATGCCCTCGACGAACGGATCGACGCGGCTGGGTGGTCGAACGGGCTCGCGCAGAAGCTCGTGCAGCTCACGGCTCCCGGCGTCCCCGACGTCTACCAGGGCTCCGAGTTCTGGGACCGTTCCCTCGTCGACCCCGACAACCGCCGAGCCGTGGACTACGCCGAGCGGCGCCACGTCCTCGCCGAGATCGACGGCCCGGACGACGACGGCCCCGAGGACCTCCCGGCGATCGGGATCGACGGCGCCGCGAAGCTCCTCGTGACCGCCCGTGCACTCCGTCTCCGCCGCGACCACCCGGAGCTCTTCACGCGGTACCTCGCGCTCGAGGCGACGGGCAGCGCGGCGGACCACGTCGTCGCGTTCGACCGCGGCGGTGCCGTGACGATCGCCACGCGCCTGCCGATCGGCCTCGAACGGGTCGGTGGCTGGGGTGACACCCTCGTGCACGCCGTCCCCGTCGACCGGGTCGACCTGCTCACCGGCAGGACCTTCCCGGCCAGCCGGGGCATCGCCCTCGCGGACCTGCTCACCACCTACCCGGTCGCGCTGCTCGTGCCGGCCGCCACGGTCGGGGAACCCGGCCACGCCGACACGGTGACCGACGCGTCCGACGCGGGACGGGCCTCCCGGTCGACCGCCCGGACCACCCCGGCGACCGAGTCCGACGCGCAAGCGGAGATCGACATCCTGGAGGGTCACGCATGACCGCACCCGACCGTTACGCCGTCTGGGCGCCCGAGCCGGACCGCGTCCGGCTGGTCGTCGACGACGTCGAGTACCCGCTGACCCGGGGCGACGACGACTGGTGGTCGACCGACGCGATCATGCCGGTCGTCGGTGCCCGCTACGGGTTCCGCCTCGGCGACGACGACGCGGTCCGACCCGACCCCCGCAGTCGCTTCCAGCCGGACGGGGTGCACGGCACGTCCGCCGTCGTCGACCCCGCGCGCTTCGCGTGGACCGACGAGTCGTGGACCGGGCGTCCAGCCCGCGGTGCCGTCATCTACGAGATGCACGTCGGCACCTACACGCCGGAGGGGACCCTCGACGCGGCGGCGCAGAAGCTCGACCACCTGGTCGAACTCGGCGTCGAGTTCGTCGAACTGCTGCCCGTGAACGGTGTGAACGGGGAGTGGAACTGGGGCTACGACGGGGTCGCCTGGTACGCGGTGCACGCCCCGTACGGCGGCCCCGACGCCTACGACCGCTTCGTCGACACGGCGCACTCACTCGGCCTGGGGGTCATCCAGGACGTCGTCTACAACCACCTCGGGCCGAGCGGCAACTACCTGCCGCTGTTCGGGCCGTACCTGGTGCAGGGGCTCGCGAACACGTGGGGCGACTCGGTGAACGTCGAGCACCCCGAGGTGCGTCGGTACGTGCTCGACAACGTGCGCATGTGGTTCCGCGACCACCACGTCGACGGGCTCCGGCTCGACGCCGTGCACGCGATCCGCGACACCACGCGGCCGCACGTCCTGGCCGAGATGGCCGACGAGACGGACGCCTACGGTTCCTTCGTCGGTCGTCCGCTGTCCCTGATCGCCGAGTCGGACCTCAACGACCCGGTGATGTTCCGCCCGCGGGAAGCCGCCGGGTACGGGCTCGCCGGACAGTGGTCCGACGACTTCCACCACGCCGTGCACGTGGCGCTGACGGGCGAGACGAACGGTTACTACGCCGACTTCGCACCGCTGTCGGCGCTCGCGAAGGTGCTCGACCACGGGTTCTTCCACGACGGCACGTGGTCGTCGTTCCGTGGCCGGCGCCACGGGCAACCGATCGACCGTGGGACCTCCCCCGCGACGGCCCTGGTCGTCACGAACCAGAACCACGACCAGATCGGCAACCGCGCGGCGGGCGACCGTCTGGCGGCGACGCTCGACGACGAAGGCCTCGTCATCGCTGCGGCACTGACGCTGCTGGGCCCGTTCACGCCCATGCTGTTCATGGGCGAGGAGTTCGCCGCGACGACACCGTGGCAGTTCTTCACCTCGCACCCGGAGCCCGAGCTCGGCAAGGCGACGGCCGAGGGCCGCATCCGCGAGTTCGCGGAGCACGGCTGGGACGAGTCGGCCGTGCCGGATCCGCAGGACCCGACGACGTTCACGAACTCGAAGCTCGACTGGGCCGACGTCAGTTCCGAGCGGGGTGCGGCGATCCTGCGCGCCTACCGGGTGCTCGTCGCCCTGCGCCGGACCGACCAGGCCTTCGTCGACCACCGGTACGAGGCGAACGCCGTGCGGTTCAGCGAGAACCGACGGTGGCTGGTGCTCACGCGTGGGTTGCTCGGACCGGACGTGACACCCGTGCACGTCGTGGTGAACTTCCTCGACGACGCTGCCGAGGTGCCGGTCCCCGGTGCCACCGGCGAAGAGCTCTACCGGTTCGGAGCGGCCGAGGTCGCGACGGACTGCGTGCGGTTCCGCGGGCGGGGCGTGGTGGTGCTGCGCTAGTCGCTGCGCTGCCGTCCGGGCGGGCCGGGCTTGCCCACGGGCGGGCCGGGCTTGCCCACGGGCAGGCCGGGCTTGCCCACGGGCGGCCGATCCGCGAAAGCGACAGTGTCCCGCGAACAGTTCGCGGGACACTGTCGCTTTCGCGGTACCGACGCCGGGGGCCGAACGCCGACGCCGAGCGCCGACCCCGACCCAGCGGATCAGGCTGCGTGGTCGGCCACGGCGTGCGCGTTGGTGCGCACGGACGGCAGCTTCCGGTGGTCCTTGACCAGGGAACGGGTCTCGCGGATGCGGCGGTCGATGCCCCACTTCGTCACGAGGGCCAGGCTCTCGCGCACGATGTTGCCGCTCATCTTCGAGACGCCGAACTCGCGCTCGGTGAACGTGATCGGGGTCTCGACGACGCGCAGACCGGCCTCGAGGGCACGCCAGCACAGGTCGACCTGGAAGCAGTAGCCCTTCGACGCGACGCCGGCCAGGTCGATCCGCTCGAACGCCCGCGAGGTGAAGACCCGGAACCCGCCGGTGGCGTCGCGAACCGCGATGCCGAGGGCCAGGCGCGTGTAGAGGTTGCCGCCGCGGGAGAGCAGTTCGCGGTACCAGGGCCAGTTCTCGACCTTGCCGCCCTTGATCCAGCGGGACCCGAGCACGAGGTCGTTCGTGTCCGCGAGCTCGAGCATCCACGGCAGGTACTCGGGGTGGTGCGAGCCGTCGGCGTCCATCTCGACGAGCTTGGCGTAGCCGTGCTCGAGGCCCCAGGCGAACCCGGACAGGTACGCGCCGCCGAGACCGTCCTTCACCGTGCGGTGCATGACGTGCACGCGGTCGGTCTCACGGGCGATGGCATCGGCGATGTCACCGGTGCCGTCCGGCGAGTTGTCGTCGACGACCAGCACGTGGACGTTCTCGTCCGTGGCGGCGAGCGTGCGCTCGACGATGGGACGGACGTTCTCCGCCTCGTCGTAGGTCGGGATGATGACCAGGGTCTCGCTCATGGTGCTCCTCGTGCTCCACATCGAATGTATCGGTCGGTGTTTGGGTCAGTCCGACGAGAGGTCTGCGAACACGATCAGATTGTCCGTGTAGTGCCCGGTGGCGGTGTCGAACACGCCGTCGCAGGTGATCAGTCGGAGCTGGGGGGTCGGGGTGGTGCCGTAGACGTCGCTCGTCGGGAACGCCGACTTGGCGGCGCGTTCCGAGCGGTCGACGGTGAAGGTGCGGGTGCTGCCGTCGGACATCGCGACGTGGATCTCGTCGCCGGCGACCAGTTCGTCGAGCCGGAAGAACACGGCGGCGCTCGTCGGGCTGTCGACGTGGCCGGCGATGACTGCCGGGCCGACCTCACCGGGGACGATGCCGTCGCTGAACCACCCGGCGCTGTCCCAGTCGACGGGCGGGTCGAGTTCGCCGGCCGTGCCGCGGTGCAGGTCCTCGAGGTTCGACTGCACGCCGATCGCGGGGATCGAGACGCTGACGGGGGTCGCCGCGGATCGGGCAGCGGGTACGGCCGGGTCCTGGAACCCCTCGATGCCCGACCCTGCAGAAGCAGAAGCAGAAGCCGAAGCCGAAGCCGACGCCGAACTCGACGGCGCCGCACCGGCCCGACCGTCCGACCCGTCGCTGCCGACGGTCGACGCGAGCGCCACACCGGTGACGCCGCCGCCCACGACGACCGCGGCCAGCACAGCCCCGATCACCACGCCACGACGTCCGAACACCGAACCACGCCCGGCGGACCGTCGGCCGGTCACGATGCCCCTCCGGCCGTCGTCGCGCAGCCGCCGAGCACGTCAGAGGTGAGCATGGTCGAACCGAGGGCGGCCCAGGCGTCCCCGTAGTAGGTCGGCGTGGTGGCAGCCGTCCGGTCGGCCCGCTCCAGGTCGTCGGCGGCCGCACCGGAGGAACCGGCCGCGTACTCGGCGGCGGCCCGGGCGGTGTACGCCAGGGCGTTCGTGTCCCCGGTCACGGCGGTGCCGCCCAGGTCGAGCTGCGCCGCGAGCTGCGTCGTCCGACGCAGGGTCGGGGCGAGCGACCCGGCCAGGGCGCGGTCGTCGGCGGAGCAGGCCTCGGCGTAGCGGACGGGCGTCCGCATCGCGTCGTAGCCGTACAGCACGCGCTGGTCCCCACCGGTGGCGGGCATCGGGTCGACGGTGCCGTCGGCGTGCACCTGCGACCAGTCGCTCGGCAGCTGCGACTCGTCGAGCACTGCCGCGGTCGCGGCGCGCGATCCACGGTTCAGCGCGGTCCAGCGGTCGTCGCCCGTTGCCTTCGCCAGCACCGCGAAGGCTGCCGGCGACGCGTACGAGGCGTTGTACCGGTACGGCTCGGAGTCCGCCCACGGCCCGGGCAGCAGGATCGTGCCGAGTTCCGTGGTCGCGGTCTCGTGTTCCAGGATCGCCGAGGCGATGCGCTTGCCGGCTGCCGTGTACCGGTCCTCGCCCCACGCGTCGCCAGCGAGCACCAGGGCCCGCGCGGCGTCGAGGTCGGCGTCACTGGCCGGCTGCTCGTCGGCGACACCGTCGTCGGGCGTCCAACGCCAGGCGAGCAGGTCGTCGTCGGTCAGCATGTGCGTCTTCGTCCACTTCCAGATGTCGTCGAACCGGTCGCGGTCACCGTTCGCGAAGGCGATGAGCAGCCCGTAGGCCTGTCCCTCGCTGACGGTGTCGTCGCCCTGGTCGGTGCGGACGACGCGGCCGTCCTGCACGTACCGGTCGAGGAACTCCGTGCGGAGCTCCTTCGGGGAGCGTGCCGCGTCGGGCGCGCTGGTCGAGGTCGGGGTGGCGACCGAGCCGCTCGAGGCCTCGGTGTCCTGCCCCCACGGGCGAACCGCGATGAGCGCGACGCCGACGGCGACGACCACCGCCGCTGCGGCGGTGACGGGTATCCAGGTCCTGCGGGTCATGCTGGCCTGCCTTTCCGTGGATGGTGACGATGGCACTGGACGGGAGGCCGGGATCACGCGAGCGTGTCGGCGCACGCGATCCGTGCCTCCCGGCCAGGGCGTCAGCGGTACAGCGAGCGGAGCGCTGCGATGGCCGTGTGGACGGCCTCCGTCATCGGACGGTCGGCGGCTGCGCCGCCGCCACCCGTCTGCACGCCGCCGGTCGGCGTCGCGGCGGTGGCTGCGGCGTCCGTGACCGGCACGACCGTCAGGTCGCCCTTGCTGTCGTCGAGGACGAACAGGGTGGAGACCGTGTTGCCCGCGAGGTCGACGCTGGCGGTGCCCTGCTGGCCGCTGCCCGAGACGTCGAGCGTCCACTTGCCGGAGTCGACGGTGGCGTACTTGGTGGCGGTGCCGAACTTCGCGCCCTCGGCGATGGCGGTGCCCTCGGAGGTGCTCACGTCGACCTGCTTCGCCGTGGTGGCGGCCTGGACCAGCCGGAGCTTCGCCTTGCCGTCACCGGGCTGCTGCAGGTCGTCGGTGAACGCCGTCGTCTTGAGGTCGGTGTTCTTGCCGTACGCGACGACCGTGCTCGCGTCGCCCTTGTCGACCTTGACGTCGGTGGAGATCACCGGCGTCGAGTCCGGGGCGTCCGAGGCCCGCATCGACAGCACGTAGGTGCCGACCGGGAGCTCCTGGTACTTGCTGACCTGGCCGTACGTGACGTCGTCGAGCTCGAAGATCGTCTTGCCGCCGGACAGGCTGGACAGTTCGACGTCGACGCCCTTGGTGTCGGGCGAGAGGTGGCCGACGCGGAGCCAGCCCTCGTCGGCGGTCGCGGCGGACGCGGTCTGGGGTGCTGCAAGTCCGACGGTCGCGGCGACGAGGGTCGCTGCGAGTGCGCCGACGACGACGGTGCGGCGTCGCTGGGTGTGTGCGGTCATGGTCGTGCTCCTTCGGGTCGTGGTGCTGGTCGAGTTGTGTGCGGTGGTGCTGCGGGCCGCCCCGCGAGCGGGCGAAATGCCGGGGTCGGCGCCCGGAGCACCCTGGCATTTCGCCCGCTCGGCGATCCCGCGTGTGCGGGTGGTGCGAGCCGCCCCGCGAGCGGGCGAAATGCCGGGGTCGGCGCCCGGAGCACCCTGGCATTTCGCCCGCTCGGCGGACGGGGCGGCGGGGCGGCGGGTCACGAGGCGCTCGTCGCGGTCGTGGTCGGGTCCGCCGGGGTGTAGGTGACGGTGAGGCGTTCACCCTCACGCTCGACCGACGCCGGCCGGAACGAATCGGGCATCGCCTCGAGGGTGGCGGCCACGCGCTCCGCCGAGGCAGCGTCGCTCGTGTGCAGGACGGCGGTGCGGAACGGCTGCCCGGTCTCGCCCGTGAGCGGGGTGAACCGGTCGACGCGGACGTCCTGGTCGGCGAGCACCTGGCCGAGCGCGATCATCGCTCGCGAGTCGACCTGACCCGCACGGAACTGCGACTTCGTGCCGTCGTCGGCCCGGAGCGCCGGGTTCGACGCCAGCTCGGTGCCCATGGTCTTCCGCAGGTCGCTGGCCCGAGTGATCGCGGTCTGTGCGGCCGTCGATCCCTCGGCGTGGATGCGTCGGACCTCGACCTGCTGGTCACCGGACCCAAAGGTCGCGACGGCCGTCGAGTTCTCGATCGCCTGGCGGATGTCGGACGACGAGTTGCCGCCGGTCCGCATGGAGTCCGTCGTGATGACGTAGTCCGAGTCCTTCCACCCGTTGGGCGACTGCCGCTCCACGGCTCCGTCGGTGTCGAGCTTGTAGTACCAGACCACGTTGTTCCGGGCGAAGCCGTCCTCGACGAGGTCGACCCACATGGCGTCGTCCACCAGCAGTCGGGAGGACTTCGAGACGTTGTCCCCGACCCACTGCTCGGCCTGCTGCATCGGCAGGTCGAGGTTGCCCAGGACGAAGCCGCGCAGCTGTGTTCCCCAGAGCGGCACCGCCACGACGAGCGCGACCGCGGTGGTGACGGCCCAGGTGATGCCGAGACCACGACGGGTCCCGGCGCCGAGGCGGGTACGGGTGCGGACCCGACCGGCGATCGCCAGGACGGCACGCTCGGCCGTGTAGGCGACCAGCAGGGCGGCGAAGGGGATGAGCATGATGACGTACGGCACCGGCAGGTACCCGTTCGGGCGGAACATCATCGCGAGCAGGAAGACGAGCATCGCGGCGATCGGACGGACCCGTCGCATGAAGAGCCCGACGACCGCGGCGGCCGAGCCGAGCACGATGAACACCGGGTCGAGCGCCCACCACTGCGACGCGGCGGCGTTGGCCAGGCTGCCCGGGTCGAACAGCGAACCCGATGCCGAGCGCGAGCCGAGCTGGTAGGTGATGCCCTCGAACAGGCTGACCCGACCGCTGCTCGGCAGCAGCTCGCCCTTGACCGCGGCCAGCAGCAGGTACCCGCCGCCGATGATGACGAGGACGGCCCCGGCGACGCTCAGCGTGTACCGGCGGGTGCTCTTGTCGGCGCGACGGATCGCCATCCAGATGAGGAACGGCAGGGCGAGCAGGTACGTCTCCTTGGAGAGCACCGCGATGCCGAGGCACGCAGCGGCGCCGGCGAACCCGGCGAGTTGCTGGCGACGGCTCAGCACGAGGACGAACGCGGCGAGCAACCACGGCGTCGCGACGTTGTCGATGTAGACCGTGCGGTGGTACTGCAGGGCGAGCGGCGACAGCGCGAAGACGAGTCCGGCTGCGGCAGCGGTGATGCGGCCGGCACCGAGGCGGCGGGCCAGGACGAACAGCAGGATGCTCGAGACGGCGGAGAAGAAGACCATCGCCTCGCGGCCTGCCTCGACGGCGAACGGGTAGCGCGCGAACGCCCCGGTCAGACCGGTGTAGCCAGCGATCTGGATCCAGCCGAGTGGCGGGTGGTCGTACCAGTACGTGTAGTGCGTGATCTCGCCGAGGTGCATGATCGCCCAGGCCTGCGCCGTGTACGTACCCTCGTCGTCGATCCGCTGCGGGGTGCCGGACATGTTCCAGGCCTGCACGATGACGGTGACGGCGACGACGGGCAGCAGCCACGTCAGGCTCGCGGCGTGCCGGCGGAACCAGGCGCCGATGCCGGTGTGGTTCCCCGCGACGGCACCGCGGATCGGGATGCCGGTGGTGTTGGTGATGCTGGCGGTCATCGGGTCCCTCCTGTGGTCGTGCCGGCGAGCTCACGCTCGGAAGACGAAGACGAAGACGAAGACGAAGACGACGAAGACGTCGCGCCCGCGGACCCGGACCCGGACCCGGTCAACTCCGACGCGAAGCCGACGACCTCGGCGGGCTGCTCGGCGTTCCGGTGCTGGCCCGTGTGCTCCGTCTTCTCCCAGCCGTTCTGCCCCTTGGCGTGGCGGACGACTGCTCGGACGGCTGCTGCGGCGAGGAAGATCTGGTACGGCACGAGACCGAGCACGAGCTTCACGTAGTCGCGGAACCGGACCTTCTCCTTGTAGATGCGACCGAACTCGTTGAGGCCGACGACCTCGACGGCCAGCAGCATGAGCGTCGGTGCCACCGGGATGAACGACACCAGGGCGATCGCCGTCGGCACCTTGACGAACAGGATCATCAGGACGCTGAGCGGGATGAGCAGACCGGTGGCCGCCTGGATGAACGGCATGGTCAGCATGTACCGGGCGAAGAAGCGCTGACGGAACGACGGCAGCTTCTTCCACTCCCCCTTGCCGAGCACCTGCAGGAAGCCCTGGTTCCAGCGCGTCCGCTGCTTGAGCAGCGAGGCGAAGGTCGGCGGGGTCTCCTCGCGGGTGACGGCCTCGGGGCTGTACGCGACGACGACCTTCGCGCCGTCGGCGGACAGGCGAACGCCGAGCTCGCAGTCCTCGGCGAGGCAGTGCGCGTCCCAGCCGTTCGACCAGTCGAGCCGTTCCTTCGTCACGAAGACGGTGTTGCCGCCGAGCGGGATGAACTTCGAGCCGGCGTGGAAGTGCAGGCGCGAGCGGAACCAGAAGTAGTACTCCAGGACGTTCCGGAGCGACCACCAGCTGGACTTGAAGTTCATCAGCTGGACGCCGCCCTGCACGACGTCGGCGCCGGTCTCCTGGAACCGCGAGTCCACCAGGGTGAGCAGGTGCGGGTAGACCTCGTCCTCGGCGTCGAACACGCCGACGACGTCACCGGTCGCGTACTGCAGCGCCAGGTTCATCGCCTTCGGCTTGTTCTTCGGCAGGGTGTCGTCGACGACCACCCGGATCAGCTCGGGGTGGCGGGCTGCGGCGGCGCGCACGACGGCATCCGTCTCCGGGTCGTCCTCACCGACGATCGCGATGATCTCGAAGTCGGGGTGGTCCTGCTTCGCGAGCATGTCGAGCGTCTGGCCCATGACCTCCTGCTCGTGCCGCCCGGGCACCAGCAGGGTGAAGCGGTGCGCGGCCGGGCGCGGGGTCTGGCTGAAGCTCGTCGACTTCAGCGCGTCCCGCGAGCGCCAGGCGTGCAGCATCCACCAGAGCGTCGTCAGCGCGACGATCGTGAGCAGCACGGAGATCGCGATGAGCGCGGAGTAGCCGATCCACTCACCCAGCGACCACGCGGCCTGCTGGACGGCACCGGAGCCTCCGGTCGGGACGTCGGTGGTCCCTCGGTTCGGGACGCTCGACGGAGCAGTCCCCTCGTTCGGCTGGAGCAGCGGCCCTGCGGCCGTCAGCAGCGTGGCGGAGATGGTCATGCGGCGAGGCCCTTCGTGCGACGAGCATCGGTGGAACGGAAGACGAGGGCCTTGTACGCGGCGAACCGGAAGGCGGTTCCGAGCACGAGGCCGACGCCGTTGCCGGCGACGTTGTCGGCGAGGGTCGAGGTGAACCCGAGGACGTAGTGCGAGACGAACAGGCAGGCCGCGGCGATGCCGAGCCCGATCAGGTTCGTGGCAGCGAAGAGCAGCCCCTCGCGCACGGTCTCGCGGCGGCCGGTCTGGCGCTCGGCGCGGAACGTGATGAAGCGGTTGCCGATCCACGCCACGGCGGTCGCCACGACGGCCGACACGATCTTCGCGGCGATGGGACCGTCGGGCATGACGGTGGCGCGCAGCAGGTTGTAGATGCCCAGATCGATGACGAAGCAGACGGCACCGATCGTGCCGAACGACGCGAGTTGCCTCGCGGTGGCGAGCAGGCGCGAGACCGTGCCGGGTCGCACGGTCGGCACCGTACCGGTGTCGGGTGACACCAGAACGGGGGTATCAGTTCGGGTCATGCCCCCGATTCGGGGGTAACGCGACTGCGGTTTGGGTGGGGTACGGGCTTACCCAGGCCTCTGCCAGTTCCACGACACGTGCTGTTCACACGGGGTACAGACGGACGGTCTGTGCAGACCGGACCGGTCTGTGCAGGTGGCCAGGAAAGCGGACGGGAGGCCCGTGGCGGCGTCGCCACGGGCCTCCCGTCCGATGGTGGGTCGCGTCTCAGGCGGGACGCTGCGCCGGGGACACGGTCTTGGCCGCGTCGCGCTCCGGGAGGTCACCCAGCGCCTCGTCGATGGCGGCGAGCGCGTCGGCATCGAGCGTGACGCCCGCGGCCTTGACGTTGTCGGTGACCTGCTCCGGACGCGACGCGCCGACGATGGCGCTGGCGACGTTGTCGTTCTGCAGCGTCCACGCGATCGCGAGCTGCGCGAGCGTGAGGCCAGCCTGGTCGGCGACGGGCTGCAGGCGCTGCACGGCCTCGAGGACCTCGTCGCGCATGAACCGCTTGATCATGTCCGCGCCGCCCTTCTCGTCCGTGGCACGTGAACCCTCGGGCAGGGGCTGACCCGGCTTGTACTTGCCGGTCAGCACGCCCTGCGCGATGGGCGACCAGACGATCTGCGACAGGCCGAGCTGCTTCGAGGCGGGGACGACCTCACCCTCGATGACCCGCCACAGCATCGAGTACTGCGGCTGGTTCGAGATGAGCTGGAACCCGAGCTCCTTCGCCAGCGCGGCGCCGGCGCGGATCTGCTCGGCGTTCCACTCGCTGACGCCGATGTAGAGCGCCTTGCCCTGGCGGACGACGTCCGCGAAGGCCTGCATGGTCTCTTCGAGGGGGGTCTCGTGGTCGTAGCGGTGCGCCTGGTAGAGGTCGACGTAGTCGGTCTGCAGGCGGGTCAGCGAGCCGTTGATCGACTCGAGGATGTGCTTGCGGGAGAGTCCGACGTCGTTGTGCTGCTTGGGGCCGGTGGGCCAGTAGACCTTCGTGAAGACCTCGAGCCCCGCACGCCGCTCGCCCTTGAGTGCTTCGCCGAGGACGGTCTCGGCGGCGGTGTTGGCGTACGTGTCCGCGGTGTCGAACGTGGTGATGCCGGCGTCGAGCGCTGCCCGCACGCACTGGGAGGCGACGTCGTTCTCGACCTGCGAGCCGTGCGTCAGCCAGTTGCCGTAGGTGATCTCGGAGATCTTGAGTCCGGAGTTGCCCAGGTACCTGAATTCCATGGTCCCGACGCTACTGGAGCCCGCCGACACGTGAGGGGCCCCGCGAGTGCCTGCCGCCCGCCGCGGGGTGGGGCGGGGGTGGGTAGCGGGGTGCGGTGCGGTCGGCCGCCGCGAGCGCGGATCTCGCGAGGGTGGATCCCGTCCCGCGAGCGGGCGAAATGCCAGCGTGCCCGACGGCGACACCCGGCCAATACGCCCGCTCGCGTCGTCGCTGAGGTCGCGACCGCGGGAGCCTCGCCGCGATGGGCGGGCTGACGCCGTCGCCGCGGTCCCGACCGCTGCGCTGACCGGCCGGGCGGGCAGCGCTGCGGTCCGCGCCGTCGGGCGCCCCCGCGAGCGGGCGAAATGCCGCGGTCGCCACGCAGCCGGACCCCGGTGTTTCGCCCGCTCGGCCGCGGCGCGATTCCTCCACAGGGGCGCCAGGATCGCGGGCCGTCCACACTGGAGGCACGACTCGCCACCGTCGCGCCCGCTCGGCTCCACGATGTGGAGATGACCGCCAGACGCCGACTCCCGTTGGCGCTGCGGGACGCCTCGTTCCGCGTCCGTGACGCACTGCATCGAGGGGTGTCCCGCGGCCGCCTCGAGGCACGTGACCTCGTTCGCCCGTTCCACGGCACCCGATCCGCGGTTCCGCCGCGAACCGTCGACGAACGCGCCCGCGCGCTGGCTCCCCGGCTGCGCCCCGACCAGGTGTTCAGCCACGTCACGGCCGCCGCGATCCTCGGCATCCCGCTCCCCCGCCGGCTCGAGGGCTCGCCGCGGCTCCACGTCACGACGATCGGGGTCGATCAGGCGCTTCGCGTCCGCGGCGCCGTCGGACACCGCGCCCACCTCGGCAGGGTCCGTGCGACCACCTGCCGAGGTGTGCGTCTGACGACGCCAGCGGACACGTTCGTCGCGCTGAGCACGATGTTGACGCTCGACGAACTGATCATCGCGGGTGACGCCCTCGTCGGGTGGCTCGGATGGGCGACCCTCGACGAGCTGATCCTGGCAGTCGGCCGGCGGCGCGGGCTCCGGGGCGTCGTGAAGCTGCGCCACGCTCTCGCCGAGATCAGGCCGGGTTCTCGTTCCCCGGGTGAGACCAGGGCACGGCTGACCCTCGTCCGCCAGGGACTCCCGGAACCCGCCCTGAACCACGACGTGATCGTGGACGGCAGGTGGATCGCGTGCGTGGACCTCGCCTACCCCGCAGCACGGGTGGCGATCGAGTACGAGAGCGATCTCCACCGCACCGACCCGGCCACCTTCCGGAAGGACCTCACCCGCGGCGAGCACTTGAAGGACGTGGACTGGTGGTTGGTCCGAGCCACGGCGGACGACGTCGGCCGAGGTGTCGATCGATTCGTACAGCGTGTGAGACGCCTCCTGCAGGCCGGGCTCAGCGCACCGCACGACCACCGCTTCGCGACGCTTCGGTGAACAATGGTTGACGCTTCAACCAAAAGGGTGCACACTGGCGTAGTATCAGGTTGATGCAGGCGCATGGATCGCGTCGCACCACAGACTCTCGTTCGGAAGAAGGACCACCATGACGCTCACCGCCACGACCATCCCCGGCTACCAGACCGGCACCTGGAAGATCGACCCCACCCACTCCGAGGTCACCTTCTCGGTCCGCCACCTCGCCATCAGCAAGGTCAAGGGCAAGTTCGAGACGTTCGACGCCACCGTCGTCACCGCCGAGAACCCCCTCGAGTCGACCGTCGAGGCGAACATCGACGTCGCGTCGATCAACACCGGCCAGGAGCAGCGCGACCAGCACCTGAAGACGAGCGACTTCTTCCTCACCGAGGAGCACCCGCAGCTCACCTTCCGCTCGACGAGCATCGAGGCCAAGGGCGACGACCTGCACATCGCTGGCGACCTGACCCTGCGCGGCGTCACCAAGCCCGTCGTCCTCAAGGCCGAGCTCGGTGGCTTCACGACCGACGGCTACGGCCAGGTCAAGTTCGGCGCCGAGGCGACCACGAAGATCGACCGCACCGAGTTCGGCGTGAACTGGAACGCAGCGCTCGAGGCCGGTGGCTTCACCCTCGGCAACGACGTGACGATCAACCTCGACGTCCAGTTCGTGCTCCAGGCGGCCTGAGTCCCTTCGGACTCGCTGCCTGACTGAAGGCACCGAACAGCACCACCCGAACCCGAGACACGCGCCCCGGCTCCCCACGGAGCCGGGGCGTTCGTCGTCCCCGCGGTGCTTCGGGCGGCCGAGCGTGCCCGCTGCCCGCCGCCCGCCGCCCGCTGCGACGCGCGCGGGTGCTCCATCGCGAGCGCAACCGGGCGAACGGGCGAAATACCGGCCTCATCTCGAACTCGACCCCGGCATTCCGCCCGCTCGCCCAGGGACCACGCGCTGGCACGCCCCTCCGGTGTCAGCGAGTGCCGTGCGCACCGACCCCGCGCCGGCGTGAACGGGCGGAAACGTCCGGTGGGTACGCGCACGACTGCGGCATTTCGCCCGCTCGGCCGGGCTCCTCGGCGTAGCGTTGGGCAGCGGACAGGGGCACGCCCGCACGCGCGGGAATCCGCACACCGGCCCCCGAGTTACAACGACACACGCACGACATGCACCACACGCACGACACGCACCACCCGCACGCACGCACCCGCACCACCCGCAAGCACGCACCACCCGCACCACCCGCACCACCCGCACGAAGCACCGCACGCCAGCCCGACGAACAGGAGCACCACCATGGCCACCGACTGGATCGCGATGCAGGCCCTCGCGGCAGCCGAGTTCGGCCGCCGCGTCGCCGCCGTGACGGACTGGGACGCCGCCACCCCCGACTCCGAGTGGACCACCCGCGACCTCGTCACCCACGTGGTCGACGAGCAGCGCTGGATCCCGAAGCTCCTCACCGGGTGCGACTACGCCCAGGCCGAGGCCGACCTCGAGTCCATCGGCGACGACCTCGTGTCCGAGTGGCAGCGCTTCGCGACCGCGGCGACCGATGCCTGGCGGAACGCCCCGCAGGACACCCCCGTCCACCTCAGCACCGACGTCGTGCCAGCTGGCCAGTACCTCACCGAGCAGACCAGCGACATCACCATCCACACGTGGGACCTGGCGCGGGCGACCGGCACGGACGAGTCCCTGCCGGACGAGCTCGTGCAGGCGGTGTGGGAGTACTTCGAGCCGCAGATCGAGGACCTCGCCGCGACCGGCTTGTACGCCGCCCCGGTCGACGTCGACGAGGACGCCCCACTCCAGGTCCGCCTGCTCGCCGTCACAGGCCGCGATGCCAAGGTGAGCGCATGACCAACGCAGCACCGAGCAACGCCGCACCAGGCAACGCAGCGACGAGCACCGCAGTACCAGGCAACGCAGCACCGAGCAACGCAGCGACGACCGACACCACCCGCCTCGGCGCCTCCGGCCTCGAGATCAGCACCGTGATCCTCGGCATGATGTCCTACGGCGCCCCCGACCGTGGCTCGCACGCGTGGAGCGTCGGCATCGACGAGGCCCGCCCCTTCGTCCGTCGCGCGTTCGACGCCGGCATCACCACCTTCGACACGGCGAACGTGTACTCCGACGGCTCCAGCGAGGAGATCACCGGCACGCTCCTCAAGGAGCTCGCCCCGCGCGAGGACGTCCAGGTCCTCACCAAGGTCTTCAACCGGATGCGGCCCGGTCGGAACGGCGCAGGGCTCTCCCGCGCAGCGATCATGCACGAGATCGACGCCTCGCTGACCCGTCTCGGCACCGACTACGTCGACCTGTACCAGATCCACCGCTTCGACCCGGTGACCCCGATCGAGGAGACGATGGAGGCCCTGCACGACGTCGTCAAGGCCGGCAAGGCCCGCTACCTCGGCGCGAGCAGCATGTGGACGTGGCAGTTCGCGCAGATGCAGCACGTCGCCGACCTGCACGGTTGGACGCGCTTCGTCAGCATGCAGGACCAGTACAACCTGCTCGAACGCGAGGAAGAGCGCGAGATGCACCCCTTCGCGCACGCGACCGGCGTCGGCGTGATCCCGTGGAGCCCCCTCGCCCGCGGCAAGGTCACCCGGCCGTGGGACGCCGAGGGCTCCGGGTCGCGCGCGAGCACCGACGAGTTCGGCAAGACGCTCTACCGCCAGGACGAGGACGCGAACCGCGCGATCGTGGGCGCCGTCGAGTCCATCGCGAGTGAGCGCTGCGTGAGCATGGCGCAGATCGCCCTCGCCTGGGTCGCGGGCAAGCCCGCGGTGAGCGCGCCGATCGTCGGTGCGACGAAGGAGCACCACATCTACGACGCGGTCGCGGCCGCCGCGATCACGCTGACCGACGACGAGGTGACGCGACTCGAGTCCGCGTACACGCCCCGGGTGCCGTCCGGTTTCTGACGCCCCCACGAGCGGACGGGAGGCCCGTGGCCAGCTGGCCACGGGCCTCCCGTCCGTCTCCGGTCCCGTCCACGACACGTGACACGCCGTCGTTTCAGGCGACGGCGCCGCGCTCGCGTTCGAGGCGAGCGATGCGCACGAGCGCAGCGCGCTCGGTGCCCGTCTGGTTGCCGAGCACCCCACCGATCCCGTCGAGCACGAGTCCGGTCGCCCGGCCGACGGGCAGTTCGACGGGGCCGATCGCGGGTGCTCGCAGGCCGAGCATCGAGCGGTGGCGGGGGTCGAGCGTCGAGACGGCCCCCTGGAACAGCGCCTGGTAGCCGGGCCGCAGCATCAGCGCGAGCGGTGGGTTCTTGATGAACTTGACGACGTCGCGGGTGCGGGCCGTGACGGCCAGTTCGCCGCGGTCGAGGTACCCGTCCATCTGGGCGCGGAGCTCGGCCTCGGACTCCGGGGCGTCCTCGACGCGCATGAGCCGGCCGGCGGTGGCCCACTCGCGGACGTAGGCGTCGGCACCGCCGGGGATCGGGCCGCCCCAGCGCTGCGCAGCGCGGAGGAACGCGTCGGTGAAGGCGAGGTGCACCCAGCGCGCCAGGTCGGGGTCGTTCGCCGCGTAGTCGCGTGCGATGCCGTGGCCGTCGACGTACTGGCCGCGAACGCGCTCGTGCAGGCGCAGCACCCACTCGCTCGCACCACGGGCGGTCGCGGTGTCGCCGTGCGAGACCGTGTAGATCCAGCGGATGGTGCCGGCGAGGCGGCCGAACGGGTCCTCGCGGTAGCGGGAGTGGTCGGCGACACCGGCGAGGGCTCCCGGGTGCAGGGCCTGCACGAGGAGTGCGCGGACCCCGGCGACGATCGTCTGCTTGCCGCCGTGCACCGCCCACGTCGCGGAACCGGGGCCGAAGAAGCCGGCGTCGGTGCCGTCCTCGAGTTCGTCGATCCACTCCGGCTTGCTCGTCGCCCCACCGGTGAACGTGTCGTTGAGGCGGGAGCGGAAGGCATCGGAGACGGAGGGCATGGCGTCATCGTCCGTCCGTCCCCTGGGAGCGCGCCCGGCTTCGTGCACCCCGATGGCGCCCGATGCTGGCCGATGCCGGCCGGTGCTTCCCAGCGGGCGCCGGGGTGGCCCGCTAGGTTGGGACGCGTGAGCATCGACACGCCTCGTCCCTGGCTTGCCTCGTACGCCCCGGGGGTCCCGCACGACATCGAGGAACAGCACGGTTCCCTGATCGACCTGGTCGAGGAATCGGCGCGACGGTTCCCGGGCAGGGTCGCGCTCGAGTTCTTCAAGCGGACGACCAGCTACGCCGACCTGCAGGAGCAGATCCTCCGCGCGGCGAACGGCCTCCGCAAACTCGGCGTCGGTGCCGGCGACCGGGTGGCGATCGTGCTGCCGAACTGCCCGCAGCACATCGTGGCGTTCTACGCGGTCCTGCGCCTCGGCGCGATCGTGGTCGAGCACAACCCGCTGTACACGCCGCGCGAGCTCCGCCACCAGTTCGAGGACCACGGCGCCAAGGTCGCGATCGCCTGGGACAAGTCCGTCGCGACGCTGCAGGACTTCCCTGCCGACGTGAAGCTCGACGCGATCGTGTCGGTCGACCTGACCCGCGCGATGCCCCGCAGCACCCGGCTCGCCCTGGCCCTGCCGGTGGCGAAGGCCCGCGAGTCCCGCGCGAAGCTCACCACCGCGGTGCGCGGCACGACGAAGTGGGACGACCTGGTCCACACCCGCAAGCTGTCGAAGCGGCACCCGCGCCCGTCGACGGACGACATCGCCCTGATCCAGTACACCTCGGGCACCACCGGCACGCCGAAGGGCGCGGTCCTCACGCACCGGAACCTGCTGGCCAACGCCGCGCAGGCTCGCGCCTGGGTGCCGCAGATCCGTCGGGGCGACAACGTCGTGTACGCGGTGTTGCCGATGTTCCACGCCTACGGCCTCACGCTGTGCCTGACCTTCGCGATGAGCATGGCCTCGCGGCTCGTGCTGTTCCCGACGTTCGACCCGGCGCTCGTGCTCACCGCGATCAAGAAGCACCCGCCGACGTTCCTGCCCGCCGTCCCGCCGATCTACGCCCGACTGCAGCACGCCGCCGACTCGGCGAAGGTCTCGCTCGAGGGCATCGAGATCGGCATCTCGGGCGCCATGCCGCTGTCGCAGGACATCGTCGAACCGTGGGAAGCCCGGACCGGCGGGTACCTGGTCGAGGGCTACGGGCTGTCGGAGTGCTCCCCCGTGCTGATGGCGAACCCGGTGTCCCCGGAGCGTCGCCTCGGCTCCATCGGGCTGCCGTTGTCCTCCACCGAGGCCCGCGTGGTCGACCCCGACGACAGCACGAAGGTGCTCGGCGTCGACGAGCCCGGTGAACTGCAGGTCCGCGGGCCGCAGGTGTTCCGCGGCTACTGGGGCAAGGCCGAGGCCACGGACGAGGTCTTCACCCCCGACGGCTGGTTCCGCACCGGCGACATCGTCGCGATCGGCGCCGACGGCTACGTCCGGATCGTCGACCGTCTGAAGGAACTCATCATCACGGGCGGCTTCAACGTGTCGCCGTCCGAGGTCGAGGACGCACTGCTCAAGCACCCGAGCGTCAAGGAGGTCGCGGTCGTCGGCATCACGCAGGGCGGCAACGAGCAGGTCGTCGCCGCCGTCGTGCCGAAGGACCCGTCCTCGTTCGACGCCGCGGCGCTGCGGGCGTGGGCGCGCGACCAGCTGGCGGCGTACAAGGTGCCGCGTCGGGTCGTCGTGGTCGAGGACCTGCCGCGCTCGATGATCGGCAAGGTGCTGCGGCGGAAGGTGCGGGACCAGATCCTCGCCGACGACTGACGGCTGACGGCTGACGGCTGACGGCTGACGACTGACGTCGTCAGTGCCCGACGCGCGTCAGCGCAGGCGTCGCCCCGGCACCGCGAGCACGGCGAGCCCGGCCACCACGAGCGCGATGCCGACCCACCCTGTCGCGCCGAGGTGCTCCCCGACGACGAGCACGGCGAGCACCGCTGCGACCACGGGCTCGAGCAACGACACCAGGGTCGCGACCGAGGCACCGACGGACCGCAACCCCACGGCGTACAGCGAGTGCCCGAGCACCGTCGGCACCAGGGCCAGGTACAGGAACACCGGCCAGTTGCCGCCCTCGCCGAGGTACGGTGCGCCGGCGAGGACCACCAGTACGATGAGCGGCACGGCAGCGATGCCGAACACGGCGCCGACGAGCCCGCGGCCGTTCGGCAGCCCCGCCGCGACGGCTTCGACCCCGGGCCCGCCGGGCACCGACACCGCCCCGGCCGCCGCGTGCAGTCCCCGCGCCACCGCCCACGAGTACAGCGCATACGTGAGCCCGGCGAGCAGGGCACTGGCGATCCCGAGCGCGAGCGCACCACCACCGCCGTCGTGTTCCGACCGCGCCAGGGTCACGACGACCATGCCGGCCACGCTCACCAGCGTGGCGACGATCCACCTGCCGGTGACGGGCCTCCTGTCCGACACCCACTCCACGAGCCCGGCGAACACGGGTGACGACCCGATGGCGATGGTGGTGCCGAGGGCGACGCCCGCGTCGGCGAGGGCCGCGTAGAAAGCGACCGCGTAGACGACGAGCGCCCCTGCGCCGAGCAGCGCCCACCCCCGCGTGCGACGCTCGGCGACGGCGCGGAGCGTGCCACGTCCGGCGACGGCGGCGAGCACGAGTCCACCGATCCCGAAGGTGACCGCGCCGAAGACGAAGGCGGGGACGCCCGGGGCGAAGTGCGTCGCGGTGCCGGTGGTCCCCCAGACCGCGGCGGCGACGACCACCGCGGCGAGCCCACCGGCGGGCGTCGGGACCCGGCGCGCGCTGGCGGGACCCGTCACGAGACGTGGATGGACGGCCGGCGGTGGACGTCCGGTTCGGCTTCGCGCAGGACCTCGCGCGTGACGGGCGCGACGTCTCCGGCCCCGGTGAACAGGAACCGCAGGGCGTTCCGGATCGGGCTGCCCTCGTTCCACTCGAAGTAGATGCTCGGGACGACCCCGGCGGTGTCCCTGATCGCGAGCAGGGTCGAGGCGATGGTGTTCGGCACGTTGCCGGACCGGACCCGGAGCACACGGTGTCCGTGCACGACGTGCCCCTCGACCAGCAGGTCCTCTTCGAAGTCGGACGAGTCGGCGGGCAGCACCTCGAGGAACATCGTCGGGACGCGCGCCGGGATGCCGGAGTCGCGCCGTTCCTCGCGCCCCTTCGCCCGGTACGCCTCGGCGGTACCGGCACCCGGCTCGTTCGCGATGATGCAGACCGCGCTGAACTGGTCGGCGTCGGCCTCGACGAACTGCCGGGCCGTGGCGTCCAGCTCGATCGACGACGCGCGGAGCTCGAACGACCGGCGCACCCGCGAGACGAGCGACACCACGACGATGGCGATGATGAAGATCGCCGCGATCCGGACGCCGTCGGGCCGCTCGATGACGTTCGCGACCGTCGTGTAGACGAACACGACCGAGATGACGCCGAACGCGATGGTGCGCTTCTTCTGCTGCCGGCGACGAGCCGACAGGGTGACCGCGACCGCGGCGCTCGTGATCAGGACGAGGACGCCGGTGGCGTAGGCCCCGCCCTGGGCGTCGACGTTCGCGCGGAACACGATCGTGATCAGGAAGGCGATGAGCGTGAAGATGATGACGAGCGGCCGGGTCGCCCGCGCCCACTGCGGCGCCATGCCGTAACGGGGCAGGAACCGCGGCACCAGGTTGAGCAGGCCGGCCATCGCGCTCGCGCCGGCGAACCACAGGATCGCGACGGTCGAGAAGTCGTAGATCGATCCGAACACCCCGCCGAGGTACTGGTGCGCCAGGAAGGCCAGGGCCCGCCCGTTCGCACCGCCGCCCGGCTGGAACTCGTGCTGCGGGATGAGGAACGTCGTCGCGATCGACGAGGTGATCAGGAACGAGCTCATGATCACGGCCGCGACGGTCAGGAGCCGCTTCGTGCCGCGGATCCGACCCTCGGGCCGGGCACTCGTGTCGTCCGACGCGTCACCGCGCACCTGCGGCATCACCGCGACGCCGGTCTCGAACCCGGACAGGCCGAGCGCGAGCTTCGGGAACACGACGAGCGCGATGCCGACCATGACGAGGGGGTTGCTGTGCTGCGCGGTGAGCCCCGACCACCAGTCGCTGGCGACCATCGGGTGCTCGAAGACATGCCAGAGCGCGACCACCACGACGACGGCGTTCAGCGCGAGGAACACCGCGACGAGGCCGACCGCGATGCCGATCGCCTCCTTGAAGCCGCGGAGGAACACGACGCCGAGCAACAGCAGCAGCGCGAGGGTGAGCGGGACGGGGATCTCGGTGAACCAGTGCGGCGTGTACGGGTTCTCGGCGATGTGCGCCGTGGCGTCTGCCGCCGACAGCGTCATCGTGATCATGAAGTCGGTGACGGCGAACCCGAGCAGGACGAGCACCAGGAGCTTGCCGGCCCACCACGGCAGGAGCTTCTCGAGCATCATGATCGACCCGGCACCGCGGAAGCTGTCGCTCGCGACCCGGCGGTACACCGGCAGCGCGCCGAACAGCGTGACGAGCACGAGCACGATCGTGGCGATCGGCGACAGCAGGCCGGCGGCGAGCGCCGCGATCGCCGGCTGGTACCCGAGGGTCGAGAAGTAGTCGACGCCGGTCAGGCACATGACCCGCCACCACGGGTGGGTCTTCTCGACCTCGACCTGGTGCGGACCCTGGTGGGACGCCCCTTGGTGGGCGCCCTGCAGCATCCAGCGACGCAGTCGGGTGCTGCGGTCGAGGGGTGGCTCCGTGGCGTCGCGCTGGGCGGCCCGCTCGGCGTCTGTCGCGGTCACGTGGACGATGCTAAGCCGTCCGGGTGACGCACGCGCGCACCCGGACGGCCCCTGTGGACAACCCGATCCGGCTACCGCGGGGGCCGGGTGAACACCGCCACCAGCCCCGCCACCACCAGCAGGGCTCCGGCCGCCAGGCAGGCCGCCAGCAACAGGGTGGTCGGGTCGACCGAGAACACCGGGATCGCGCTCACGGCCATCGCGATCGCGAACACGAGCAGCACCACACCCCAGAAGATCGTGCCGAAGCGTGCACCACGGCGCGCCCGCGCAGGTTCCGGTGCCGGTACCGGCGCCGCAGGTGGGAACGTCTGGGTCGTCTCGTCGTCGTTCGTCATCGTCTCGCCCTTCACTCGTTGACGGTCAGCGCACGGGGCACGTCGGCGGCGCCCCCGAGGATCCACAGGTGCACGGTCGTCGTCCCGACCGCATCGGTACCGGCGGACCGTGCCGCCCGGTTCTCGACGGTGGTCGTGCCGAACAGCCCGCCGCTGCCGTCGTCGCCGGAGTCGCCGTCGGTGTCGACGCCGTACCCGACGCCGCTCACCTCGACCCGGACCGGCACGTCGGTCGGCAGCAGCACCTCGGCCCCGCCGGCGCCGAGCCACAGGTTCACGTCCCCGCCGGCGTCGGTCTCGTCGAGGCCGCGCAGGTCGAGGGTCGGCCCGCCGACGAGCATCGCGTAGTTCCGTTCCGACCCGGCGGCGACGCTGTCGACCCGCCAGGTGGTCCCGCCGATCAGCGAGACCTGCGTGCCGGCGGGCAGCACCCCGGTGACGACCAGGGCGACGACCCCGATCGTCGAGAACAGGCCGAGGGCACCGTCGTCGCGTCCCCGGATCCCGGCGACGATGGTCGCGATCGCCAGCACGGCGACCGCCGCGGCGATGCCGAGCACCGCCACCGGCCAGGCCTCCGCCTGCGCCCAGACCGCGACGCCGGCCCCGGCGACGAGCGCCAGCCCGAGCGACACGGCGACGTACGCCGCGCTCGACCGTCGCTCGGCGCGGGTCGCGCGCCACGCGGCCGCCCGCTCCCGTTCGGCGCGCATCCGCTCGTCGTGTCGCCGCTGTCGGTCCTGCGGGGTGCCGGGGGCGTTCCACTGCCAGGAGGCCCGGCCCGCGTCCGACGCCTCCCCCGCGTCCGCCGTCCACGCGGCTCCACCGGCCGGGCGCGGGTCGTCGGGGCTCGTCCAGAAGTCGCGCCGTGTCCCCGCTGCCGCGGCGGCGTCAGCGTCGGGCGTCGGCCCGTCGGTGCGACGACGCGCGACGACCACGGCCAGCCAGACGATCCCGCCGACGAGCGCGATGCTCCACGCCGTGCGCAGGGTCGCCTCGAGCCAGCCGGGCATCCCCCACGCCGAGGGCACGCCCTGCCACCAGATCCCCTGGACCGCGGGCACGAAGGTCAGCACCACGAAGACGCCGATCCCGATGAGCGCCGGGTCGAGCACGCCGCGGATCATCCGCTCGACGTGGATCCGTCCCGTGGTGTCCGGCAGCAGCGCCCACCCGACGGCGTACGCCAGGAAGACCGGACCGCCGAGCAGGGCGACGACGATCGCGACGCCGCGGACGACGAGCGGGTCGAGTCCGGTGCGTCGGGCCACGGCACCGCAGACGCCGGCGAGCCAGCGGTCGTCGGTGCGGGCGACGTCGAGTCCGCGGATCCAGTCGAAGAACCGGGCCGTCGAGTCGGCGGTGCCGGCAGCCGGGCCGGGAGCCGTGTCGTGCTGGTGATCGGTCATGGTCTCCAGCATCCCGGCCCGCGGTGGCGGACACCATCGGGGTTCCCCCTGACCGGTCCCTGATCCCTGCCCCGAACCCTGCTGGTGCGGGCGCCCGAGTGCCAGGATTGGCCCATGGCCACCGCTCGGATGACCCGCCCGACCCCCAGGGTCCTCGGTGGTGTCTGCAGCGGGTTCGCGACGCACACCGGTCTGCCACTCGGGGCCGTCCGGGCGGCGACGGCGGTCCTGACCGTCTGCGGCGGGGCCGGGGTCCTGCTCTACGCGTGGCTGTGGGCCACCACCCCGAGCGCGACGGTGGCCGCGACGTCACCGCTCAAGGCCGTCCTCACGGCGCCCCGTGCGAACGGCGACGGCGACGGCGACGGCGACGCGACCGTGAGCCGTCGAGCACCCGTCGTGGAGATCCTGCTCGGACTCGCACTGCTCGCCGCCGGGGGCGCGATCGTCGCCGTGCGCCTCGGCACCCAGGTCCCGCTCGAGGTCGTCGTGCCCGGCGTCGTGGTCGTCACCGGTGCTGCCCTGGCCTGGCGGCAGTTCGACGCCCTGCGCACCGTCCGGGCCGCGGCGTCGTCGACCCTGGTCGTCCGGGCGCTCGGTGCACTGGTGCTCGTCGTGCTCGGCATCCTGCTGTTCTTCACCACGAGCGACCGGCCGAACGTGTGGACGGTGCTCAGCGCAGCGGTCGCGGTGCTGCTCGGCGTCGCCGTGGTCGTCGCGCCCTGGGTCGTTCGGCTCGTCCGGGACCTCGCCGACGAGCGCGCGGCACGGGTCCGCGACCTCGAGCGCGCCGAACTCGCCGCGCACCTGCACGACTCGGTGCTGCAGACGCTCGCGCTCATCCAGCAGAAGGCCGAGCCCGGCTCCGATGCCGCACGGCTCGCCCGGGCGCAGGAACGCGAACTGCGGTCGTGGTTGTTCGCCGAGCAGACCGAGCCGGCCCGTGACCTCGGCGCCGAACTGCGCGACGCCGCCGCCGACATCGAGGCCGAGTACCCGGTCCGCATCGACGTCATCGCGGTCGGCCCGTCGCGCACCGACCTGCCCGACGGTGTCGTCGCCGCTGCCCGCGAGGCGATGCTCAACGCGGCCCGGCACGCCGGCGGCACGATCAGCGTGTACGCCGAGACCGCGCAGGACGTCGTCGAGGTCAGCATCCGCGACCGTGGGCCGGGCTTCGACCCCGACGCCGTGCCCGAGGGACGGTACGGCGTGCGCGAGTCGATCACCGGGCGGCTGCACCGGCTCGGCGGCCGGGCGACCATCGCCCCGGGGCCCGGTCGCACCGGGACCGAGGTCCGGCTCCGGCTGCCGCTCGCGCCCACCGACCCTCACCACGAGGAGGACGCATGACCGAGCCCGACCTGCTCACCGTCGCCATCGTCGACGACCACTCCATCTTCCGAGCCGGCGTGCGCGCCGGACTGCCACCGGGCCTCCAGGTCGTGGGTGAAGCCGCCACCGTCGACGAAGCCGTGACGCTCGTGGCGACCACCGCACCCCGTGTCGTCCTGCTCGACGTCCACCTGCCCGGCGGAGCCGGCGGTGGCGGCGCCGAGGTGATCACGCAGTCCGCTGCCGAGCACCCGGGCACGCTGTTCCTCGCGCTGAGCGTGTCCGACGCGGCCGACGACGTCGTGCGGGTGATCCGGGCCGGGGCCCGCGGGTACATCACGAAGAGTTCGTCGAGCGCCGAGGTGGCCGAGGCCGTTCGACGGGTGGCGGAGGGCGACGCGGTGTTCTCGCCCCGCCTGGCCGGCTTCGTGCTCGACGCCTTCGGTGCGGTGAGCGGCGAGACCGCGCAGCACGACGCGGAACTCGACCGGTTGTCGGCGCGCGAGCAGGAGGTGATGCGCCTCATCGCGCGTGGGTACGCCTACAAGGAGGTGGCGGCGGAGCTCTTCATCTCGGTGAAGACCGTCGAGACCCACGTGTCGAGCGTGCTGCGGAAACTCCAGCTGTCGAACCGGCACGAGCTGACGGCGTGGGCGCTGCAGCGCAAGCTGCTCTGAGCGCCCACGCGGTCACTTCGCGCTGATCCTGGCTGTGGATGGTGCAGTCTTGTTCACCGCCCCGACGGTCTCACTTCGCGCTGATGCGGGTGTACTTGTTCACGGCCCACGGCACGAACACGACGAGCATCACGGCGATCCCGATCAGCACCGTCACGATCGGGTGCTGCATCGTCCAGATGTCCGGCACCGGCGCCGACCCGACGTTGCCGAACAGCTCGCGGGCCGCCTGCACGAGCGACGACACCGGGTTCCACTCCGCGAACACCCGCAGCACCAGGGGCAGCGTGTCGCTCGGCACGAAGGCGTTCGAGATGAACGTCAGCGGGAACAGGATCATGAACGAGGCGTTGTTGATGACCTCCGGCGTCTTGACGCTCATCCCGAGCAGCGCCATCACCCAGCTGAACGCGTAGCTGAACAGCAGCAGCAGGGCGATGCCGGCCAGGAACTCGAGCGGCGACGAGTTCACCCGCCACCCGACGGCCAGCCCGGTGAGCATCATGATCGCCATCGAGATCGAGTTGAGCACGAGGTCGGAGTTGGTCCGGCCGACGAGCACCGCGGACGCCGACATCGGTAGCGTGCGGAACCGGTCGATCAGGCCTTCCTTCAGGTCCTGCGCCATCGCCGACCCCGAGAACGTGGCCCCGAACACGACGGTCTGCGCGAAGATCCCCGCCATCAGGAACTGCGTGTAGTCGGTGCCCTCGACCGCGATCGCGCCGCCGTAGACCTGGCTGAAGAGCAGGACGAACATGATGGGCTGCAGCACCGCGAAGACGAGCATGTCCGGCGACCGCTTGATCTTGATGAGGTTCCGCTTGGTGACGGTCCAGCCGTCCTCGAACCAGATGGCGACCGGCGAGGTGACGACGACGGGCAGCTGCCGACCCGGCGCGATGGTGGTGGCGGTCATCGGGCCGTCTCCTTCTGCTTGGTGCCGGCGGCTTCGTCGGCCTCGTCCTCCGTCGCGGCGTGGCCGGTGAGCCGCAGGAACACGTCGTCGAGGGTCGGTCGGCGCATGCCCGCGTCGTGCAGCTCGATGCCGGCGTCACCGAGGTCGGCGAGCACCCGTTGCAGCGCGGCGGGGCCGGCTTCGACCGCGATGGCGTGGGTGCGGCCGTCGCCAGAGGCCTCGACGTCGCCGACGCCGTAGCGCCGCAGGACGGTCGTCACCGCGTCACCGTCGGTCTCGTCCACCAGGGTCACGACGACCCGGTGGCCGCCGACCTGCGCCTTGAGGTGGTCGGCGGTGCCCTCGGCGATGACCCGGCCGTCGTCGATGACCGCGATGTCGTCGGCGAGCCGGTCGGCTTCTTCGAGGTACTGCGTGGTGAGCAGGACCGTGGCGCCCTGGGCCACCAGGTCCTCGATGATGCCCCAGAGCGCCAACCGGCTGCGCGGGTCAAGGCCCGTGGTCGGCTCGTCGAGGAACAGCACGCGCGGGTTCATCACGAGTGCACCGGCGAGGTCGATCCGTCGCCGCATGCCACCGGAGAAGCCCTTCACCGGGCGGTCCCCGGCCTCGGCCAGGTCGAACACGTCGATGAGCTCACGGGCACGCTCCCGCGACGTCTTCCGGCCCAGGTGGTAGAGCCGCCCGATCATCTCGAGGTTCTCGAAGCCGGTCAGGTTCTCGTCGACCGCGGCGTACTGCCCGGACACCCCGATGGACCGCCGGGTGGCCTGCGGATCGGCGATCACGTCGATGCCGTCGATCGTGGCCGTCCCGGAGTCCGGGGTGATGAGGGTGGTGAGCACCTTCACGGTCGTGGTCTTGCCCGCGCCGTTCGGCCCGAGCAGCGCCTTCACGGTGCCCTGGGGCACGGACAGGTCGAGTCCGGCCAGTGCGTGCACCGGTCCGGACTTCGACCGGTAGGTCTTGGTCAGCCCGGAGGCTTCGATGATGGCCATGTCGCTCCTTCGTCGGACACGGTGGGTACCGGGGTCCGGTGGAGCGACGGCCGTCTCTCAGATGCCGAAGTCACCACCGAAGTCACTGGAGCCACCGCCGAAGTCGGATCCGCTGTCGCCCCAGCCCGCACTCTCGAACCCGCCGCCGTCGGACGCGCCACCATCGGACGCGCCGCCGTCACCGGAGTCGGCTCCAGTGTCCTCCGAACCACCGTCACCCGCAGCGTCAGTACCGCCATCGAACGATCCGGGGTCCGGCAGGAAGGCGCTCATGATCGCCGACCCGATGACGTAGCCGGCCACGGTGCCGAGGATCGAGGCACCGATCATGCTGCCGAACGACGGTCCGCCGCGCTGCCCACCGAAGCGGCCGCCACCACCGACGCCTCCGAGCGAGCGCTCCATGAAGCCCGGCTGGCGGATCTCGGACCGCGTCGCCGACTGCGCGAGCGAGCGGGGGTCGTCGCCGCGAGGGGCCTCGCCGGGAGGCGCCGTGCGGGTGAACTCGTCGTAGACCATGCGGCGCTGTTCGTCGGTCAGCTTCGCGAACGCCTCGGCGTGGACCTCTTCGATGCGCTCGGGCGGCGCCGTGCGGAGCAGGTAGCGGTACCGCTCCACCGCGCGCTCGTCGTCGGTCGTCGCGCCCTGCTGCTGCGCGGGTGCACCGCCCCACTGCGGCACGCCGTACTGGCCGCCCTGCTGCTGGGCCGCCGGCACCCCCGTCGGCGCGGGCTGGTGGTACGACTGCTGGCCGTACCGGTAGCCCTGCTGCTGCGGTTGCTGCGGCTGCCCCCACTGGTTCTGCTGCGCGTCGTACTGCCGCGCGTCACCGGTGCGGTCGCGGTCCGGACGTCCGAGCAGGCGGTCGAGGAATCCCATGGTCGATGCTCCTTCGGGTGCACGGGTGATCCGGTCGGACCGCCCGTGGCCTGCCACCCTATGGAGCGCGGTCGGCCGCTGACTGAGCGCCCGCTCAGAGTCAGCCGTGCGCCGCCGCGCCCGCGGGCGCACCGTGCGCACCTGCACGACCCGTGCCGGGTTGGCAGCACCGTGCGCGCCTACAGCACCGCACCCAGCGGCCGACCCCGCACCAGAACGCGGACCCCGCACCGTGCGCACCACCCACCCGACGGGAGGCCCGTACCCGACCCGACCCGCGCCTCCAGTCCGCACCGTGCGCACCTGCACGACCCGTGCCGGGTTGGCAGCACCGTGCGCGCCTACAGCACCGCACCCAGCGGCCAACCCCGCACCAGAACGCGGACCCCGCACCGTGCGCCGGCCACCCCTGCCGCGCGCACGCGCCGGCTCAGCCCGCCGCCGCGCCCACGGCGAGCGCGGCCGTCCACACACCGTGCAGCTCGTCCGCGGCCCCGGGGTGCGCCACCAGGAACGGCTCCCCTACGGGCGGGAAGCCCTCGACCGGGCCGGAGCGGGTCAGCACGATCCCGCCGGCCTCCTGCACGAGCAGCACGGCGGCCCCGTGGTCGACCGGGTTGAACGCGGACACGCACCCGCCGATCCCCCGGCCGGCCGCCACCTGCGCGATGGTCAGCGTGCCGGAGCCCTGCACCCGCAGTGTGCACGACCGGTCGGCCAGGGCGTCGAGGAACGCACCGAACCCGGGCCACGGCCGGTGCCCGTCGAGCTCGGTGCCGACGACCGCCCCGGCGAGCGGCCGCGGGGTGTCGTCCAGCTGGAGCGGACGGTCGCGCAGGGTGGCACCGCGTCCGCGCCGCGCCTCGAGGACCTCGCCCCGCCACGGGTCGGCGACGACCCCGACGAGCGGCCGGCCACCGCGGGTCAGGCAGAGCGACATCGACGTCCAGGGCACGCCGTTCGCCAGGTTCGTGGTGCCGTCGACGGGGTCCAGGTACCAGCGGTGCCGGTCGCCGGGGGCGTCGCCGTACTCCTCGCCGGTGAACCCGTGCGTCGGGAACGCCATCCGGACGCGGGACCGGACGTGCTGTTCGACCAGTCGGTCCACGTCGGTGACGAGGTCTGCGGGGTTCGCCTTGGTCCGCACCTCGCTGACGGGGTGCTCGCGGGTGAACGCGATGACCTCGTGCGCGATGCGGTGCGCCAGGGCCTGGGCGCGCGAGGCGACCTCGGTCTCGGTCGGTTCGCGGTCCCGTTCCGGCCAGCCGTCCCGCTCCGCCGACGAGAGCGCGGCGCCGATCGCACCGACGTCGTTCGTGGTGATCGAGTCGACGCCGAGCCGTGCCGCCCAGAGCGCCGGTTCGGCTTCGTCGACGGTCCAGACGGCGACCCGCAGCCCCAGGGCGTGCGCAGCCTCGATCGTGCGCGGGGTGAGGAACGCGATGTCGAGGTTCAGGGTGGACGGGGTCAACGCCTCGAGGTCTGCCGGAGCGGGCGGGTCGAGCGACTCCCACGCGAGCCAGACGTCGGCGTCGTGCAGCACCGAGCGGACCGCCGCCATCGCCGCCGGCGCTCCGCACCACGCCACGGTGGTGGACGCGGTGGACCCCGCGACGGTCCGGGCAGCGACGAGTCCGTCGGCCGCGTCCGTCAGGTCGACGAGCAGCACCGAGTGGCAGCCGTCGAGCCGTTCGAGGGCGGCGTCGAGACGCGGGATCCGGTCGAGGCCGTTGCCGAGCCGGGCGACGTCGCACCAGGCGACGTCGGACACCCGGCGGGCATCGCCCCACATCCGGCCGAGGGTCTCGTCGTGCAGCAGCACGGCGACGTCGTCGGCCGTGCGACGGACGTCGACCTCGATGACCTCGGCGCCGAGCGCCTCGGCGACCGCGATGGCGGGCAGGGTGTTCTCGCGCCGGACGCGCGGCGCACCGCGGTGGGCGACGAGCCGTGGCGGACGCACGCCGGGCCTCCCGGTCGGGCTGGTGGCGACCACCTGGTCAGCGGGCGCCGACACCGGGGCGCTCATCGGGTGCCCTCGAGCAGCGCGCCGTCGCGGTACACGAGCACCTCGCCGAGGCGGACCCCGGTCTCGGTGCCGACCGTCGGGGGTGCTCCGGTGACGAACGCGCGGAGCTCGGCGCCGTCGGCGGCCAGCACGACCTCGGCGAAGTGCCCGCGCATCAGCACGCGGGCGACGGTCGCACGGATCGGCGAGTCGTCGGTGAGCACGACCTGCTCGGGTCGGATCAGGACCGTGTCCGCCACGGTGGGGCTGACCGACGTGCCGGCCAGGAACCGGCCGGTGACGGGGCTCGTCGACCCGATGAACGACGCGACGAACCCGGTCGCGGGGCGGGCGTACAGCTCGGTGGGCGTCGCGATCTGCTCGATGCGGCCGTCGTGCATGACGGCGATCCGGTCCGAGATGCTGAGCGCCTCGTCCTGGTCGTGCGTGACGATGACGGTCGTGATGCCGAGGCGCTGCTGGATGCGCCGGATCTCGTCGCGGACGCTCACCCGGAGCTTCGCGTCGAGGTTCGACAGCGGCTCGTCGAGGAGCAGCACGTCGGGCTCCTGCACGATCGCCCGCGCAAGGGCGACCCGCTGCTGCTCACCGCCCGAGATCGCCGTCGGCTTCGACCCGGCGTGGTGGCTCAGACCGACGAGTTCGAGCGCGTCCCGCACCCGCTCCGCCACCCGCTGCTTCGGCACGCGTCGGGTCCGCAGTGGGAACGCCACGTTCTGCGTCACCGTCATGTGCGGCCACAGTGCGTAGTTCTGGAACACCATCGCGCTCGGACGACGCTCCGGACCGATCGACGTGACGTCGCGGTCCCCCATCGTCACGACGCCGCCGTCGGCGGGCAGGAACCCCGCCACCATCCGGAGCGTCGTCGTCTTGCCGCACCCGGACGGGCCGAGCAGCGAGACGAGCTCGCCCTTCGCGACGTCGAGGTCGATGCCCGCGACCACGTCGCGTCCGCCGAGCGTCTTGCGCAGTCCGCGGATGGTGAGTCCGCCGGTGCGGGACCGGTCGGTCGTGCTGCCGTCGGCCTGGAGGCCCGGTGCGCGTTCCGCGACGAGCGTTGCGTCCGTCATCTGGTCGCCTTTCGTGCTGGTGGTGGTCATCGGTGTCGGTCCGGGTGTCAGCTCGGTCGGTTGCGGCCGCGTCATCGGATCTGGAAGCCGTCCGCCAGGCGGCCGCCCATGATGTGCTTCCGGGCGAGGAGCAGCAGGACCACGGACGGGATGCTCAACGCGATCGCGAACACCGCGGAGACCTGGCGTGGGGAGTTCAGGACGAGCGAGTACATCGCCGTCGGCATCGTCATGTAGGTCGGCGCGCCGACCAAGTACGTGCCCTGCGCCTCGTCGAACGACGCGAGGAACGACATCACCATCGCGACGAGGATCCCCGGCCACGCGATCGGGAACGTCACCCGCCAGAAGGTCCGCCAGCGGCTCGCTCCGGCGTCGCGTGCTGCCTCCTCGAGGGACCGCGGCACGGCCGAGAACGCGGCGGCGGGCAGCCACGTCATGAACACCACGCACCCGAGGACGTGCACGATGAGGATGCCCGTGACCGTGTTCATGAGGTTCAGCGCGGTGAACATGGCCGACATCGTGACGAAGAGGCCCATCTTCGGGAACGCGTTCGTGGCGAACAGCCCGACCAGGACGAGCCGTCGCCCGGGGAACTCGATGCGGCTGATCGCCCACGCGGCCGGCAGGCAGACCACCGCGGCGATGAGGACCGTCAGCGGGGCGAGGACGAGCGAGTTCTGGACGGCGACCGCAAGGCTCCGGTCCTCGAACACGGTGCCCCACCACTGCAGCGTCCAGCCGTCGGGCAACAGGTTCGGGTACGTCCACGTCGTGGCGAAGGCACGAGCCGCCAGCCAGAGGAGCGGACCGAGCACGAAGACGGCCAGCACGACGGCGGTCGCCCAGACCAGGGTGTTCCCGGTGAGTCGCTTGATCACGGCTGCTCCTGCTTCTGCTGCTGCTTCCGCAGCTCGCCGGCGTTCGCCCGGACCGTCGAGCGCAGGTAGAACACGCTCGCGGCCGCGGCGAAGGCGAACACGATGAACGCCATCGCCGTCGACTGCTGCGGGCGGTTGTAGGCCTGGAAGTACTTCGAGATGTCGACACCGAGCATCGTCGGGGCGTTCGGACCGGTGAAGTACGGCACCGTGAACGACCCGAGGACCCCGATGACGGTGAACGTCGTCGCGATGACGAGCGGGGTCGCCGCCATCGGCAGGAGCACCTGCCAGACCACCCGCCAGGTGCTCGCGCCGGCGTCCTTCGCAGCTTCGACCAGGGCGTCCGGGGTGCCCTGCAGCGCGCCGGCGATCATCAGCACCGCGAACGGCAGGCTCGTCCAGACGCTGCCGAACACCACGGCAACGAGGGTGTACCCCCACACCGGGACGTCGAGGCCGAACTGGGCACCGAGGCTGCGGAGGAAGCCCTGCGCATCGGTGAACGTCAGGACCGACCAACTCGCGATGACCACCGGCACGAAGAGCGGGACCACGGCCAGGACGCTGAGGCTCTTGCCGAGGAAACCACCGCGGAGCCGGAGGATCACCGCCACCGCCACGGCGAGCGCCACGGTCAGGCCGGTCGACAACGCGGTGACCCCGAGCGTCGCGACGAGGTCGCGCAGGAACGTGGCGTTGCCGAGCAGGGTGCCGTACACCGCGAACGAGAAGCCGCGCACGGTGTCGCCGCCGATGTCTGCGAGTGCCTGGTTCAGGCCGCCGGTGAACCCGAGGCTGAACAGGGCGGCGTTCACGACGGGCACGCCGACGAACAGGACCACGACGAGGACGGGCGCCGCGACGAGGGCGAGGCCCTGCCACCGCCGACGGCGGTCGAGCCGCTCCTGGACGGACAGCCGACCTGCGGTGTCCGCCGTGCCGTGGGCGGGCGACGGGACGGGCGGGAGGCCCGTGGCGGAGTCGCCACGGGCCTCCCGGTCGGTCGCCGGGCCGTCCTGGACGGTCTGGGTCACTGCGGGACCTTCGCGTCCCACGCCGCGTTCATGTCGGCGGCGAAGTCGCTCTGGAACCCGAGGCGGAGCTGCGAGGGGTTCGCGTCGGCGAACTGCTCCGCGACCGACGCCGGCAGGCTGTCGAGCGGGATGACCGGGTAGCCGGAGACGGCGCTCGCGACGAGCTGCTGCCCCTTGGAGCTCAGCACGAAGTCGGCGAGCTGCTCGGCGGCGGCCTTCTTGGCCTTCGGCTCGGTCTTCGGGATGCCGAGGAAGCTCGCGCTGCCGGTGAACGACGGGTCGGTGATCTGGATCGCCTTGACGGTCTTCGGGATCACGCCGGTCTTCTGCGAGGTGATGAACTGGTCGCTCCACACCGGCGCCATCGCGATCTGGCCGCTGCCGAGCAGCTGCACGACCTGGTCGTTGCCGTTCGGGTAGACCCCCTTCTGGTACGTCGAGGGGCCGAGGTCCTTGAGCGCTGCGAAACCCTTGTCCCACTTCGACTCGAGCGACTTGTCGTACGTCGTCTGCATCGTCGCCTGCTCATCCGCGGTCAGGTACTTCGCGAGCACCGTGGCCACGAACGAGCCGCCGGAGCCGCCGGACGACGGGGAGTTGTACGCGAATTGACCGGGGTTGGCCGTGATCCAGGCGAGGAGGTCGTCGAGGCTCTCCGGCGGGTCCGTCACCTTGCTCGAGTCGTAGGCGAGCAGGACGCTCGAGGCGCGGTACGGGATCGCGCTGTCGCCGCCCTGCTGCTTCGTGGCCTCGGGCACGTCCTTCAGGTTCGGGATCGTGCTGTCGCTGACCGTGCTGAGCAGTCCGGCCTTGCCCGCGGTGCTGACGAAGCCGGCGTCGACCAGGTCGTACGCGACGGACTTGCCGGCCTTGACCGCGGTGGCCAGGTTCGCCTGGGTCTGCGCGTCGTGCTCGCCGTGCAGGTCGATGCTCGTGCTGACGTGGATCTTCGGGTTCGCCTTCTCGAAGGCGGGGATGAGCGACTTGTCCCAGAGGTCCTGGACGTTCGTGTCGCCGCTGATGAACACGGTGAGGTTCGTGGTGCCGCCGCTCGTGTCCGCGGCGTTCGAGGCGTTGGCGCTCTGGACGCAGCCGGACAGTGCGACGGTCGCGGCCGCCGCGATGGCGAGGCCGGCGAGGACTCGGGTCTTCACGTGGGTTCTCCCTGTTCCGTGGGGTGGGGTCGTGCGGGGTGGGGGTGGCTTGTGCGGGTCGTGCGGGTCGTGCGGGTCGTGCGGGGTGGTGTGGCGCGGGCCGTGTGGGAACGTTCCCGCGCCGAGGTTGAGTGTGGCGCTGCCGGGTGAACGCCGGGTGCCGCGGGCGTCGCCGCCGGGTGAACTCCGGGGGCCGCGGTCGGCGCAGCGCCTGCTCTGGTGCGAGGTTCCGTACTCCGTGCCCGTCGCACGACCCCGCACCGAAGACGGAACCTCGCACCGTTCGCGCCGGCCCTCGCACCGTGCGAGGTCACCGCGACATCGGCACCCGCGCGTTCCGGAGCTTCGCGCGGAACGTGGACTCGTCCCACACGTCCTTCCAGCCGTACCGGATCACACCGCGCACCTCGGGGAAGGACCGCAACCGGTCCTCGCGGTACTTCTCCGCGATGACGACGTCCTCCGCCGACCGCCCTCCGCGAAGCCGGGGATCGCGGTACTTCACCTCACCGTCGAACTCGATCACCACGCCGTGGTCCGGAAGCCAGAAGTCCACGACGATGTCCGGCTCGCCGAACGTGGTGAAGCGTTGTTGCAGCACCGGAGTGGGTGCGCCGTACTCGTCCAGACGGACCCGGACCAGAGATTCCCCGACCGAGTCGGCGGCAGCGTCCGCGAAACCGACGGACTGCGCGGCACGGCGCCGGCCCTTCCGGCCCCGCCGCGCGACCCCGTCCAGGACGGCGTCGCGGTCAGCGCCGAGGGCGAGGAGTCGGTCGAGGGCGACCACTGCTTCGGTCATCGGCAACGTCATGGCGAGATCCACGGCGGTCCGGTCGAAGTCCGTCAGGGTCAAGTCGTCCGCGCGGAACCGCCACGTACCCGCCATCGACGGGTCGAAGTCGGCGTGCACGATGAACGTCGCGTTGGTCGTCCGCGCATCACGACCAGGTCTGATCAGGTGGACTCGCTCCGGCCAACGGCCCACGTGCGGCACGCCGATGACCGCTGCCGCCGAGAGGTGCGACACGACGAAGCGTGGTCGGATCCTGTCGACGAGCGATCGCACGAGCACGTGGTGCCGCTGCTCGGGGCGGAGGCCCTTCCACCGCTCGGCGTCGGCGTACCGGCCGTGCGCGATGCGGACCAGTTCCCCGGCTCGCGCTCGGACGCGGATCGCCGCAGCCTCGTCCGGCCGTGACTCGTGCGCGACGAGGACCTTGCAGTCGGGGACGGCGGGGAAACGTTGCGGAGCAGCCATGCACGGATGGTGACGCTTGTCTCGCACGGTGCGAGGACCGCGGGATCAAACTGTGGACAGCCGCGCCCGTCCACAGTCGCGAGCGGGCAGATCAACAGCTGCGAGACTGTCCCGGTGAACACACGCACCTGGGGTTGGCTCGCAGCCGTCATCGACGTCGTCCTCATCGTCGTCTTCGCGCTCATCGGCCGTTCCTCCCACGGCGAGGGCAACACCGCACTGGGGATCTGGACCACCGTCTACCCGTTCCTGGCGGGCTGGGCGATCGGGTACGTGACGAGTGGAGCCTGGGCCCGCCCGCTGCGCTTCTGGCCGACCGGCGTCGTCGTCTGGATCCTCACGGTGTTCGTCGGCATGGCGATCCGCGTCGCCACGGGTCAGGGCGACGTCGACGGCAACCCGCTGCCGATCTCCTTCGTCATCGTCGCCACCGTCGTGCTCGGGGTGTTCCTGCTCGGTTGGCGCGCGATCGCCCGCGGGGTGCTGCGCTTCACCGCGTCGCGGTCCCGGCAGGACGCCGCCGCGACCGAGGCGTGAACGGCAGCCGCGTGAACGGTGGCCGCGGGTCCCAGCCGACCATCCTCGACGTCGCCGCACGAGCAGGCGTCTCGAAGTCGGCGGTGAGCCGTGTCCTGTCCGGCACCGGACGGTTCTCCGACGAGACCCGTGAGCGGGTCGAGCGCGCCGCAGCCGAGCTCGGGTACGTCGCCAACGCCATGGCACGCGGGCTCGTCAGCGGTCGGACGCACACCATCGGGATGCTCGTCCGCGATGCGTCGTCGATGGTCTACACCGCACTGCACGCCGTGATGGAGCGCCGCGCGTCCGAGCTGGGCTACCGCGTCGTCACCACCACGGGTGTCGGCCGTGTCGAGGACGAGAAGTCCGCACTCGCCGCACTCGTGTCGATGCGGGTGGACGGCCTCGTGGTCTGCAGCGGCTTGATGCCGTCGGCCGACATCGCCGAGTTCGCCCCGCGGATCGCCACCGTGGTCGCCGGTCGGCCCGAACTCCACCCGGCACTGTCCAGCGTGTACTGCGACGAGGTGGACGGTGGCGCGACCATCGCCGACACCGTCGCCGACGCCGGCCACAGCACGGTCGCCGTACTCACCGTCCCACTCGACAACGCGATCACGCAGCACGCCCGCTCGACGGCGATGGTCGAACGGCTCCGAGCGCGTGGTGTCCGGGTCATCGACATCGACGCCAGCTTCGTGCGGCCGCTCGACGACCTCGCCGCTGACCTGGTCGACGCGATGCACGAGTCGGACGTGACCGCGGTGATGTGCCCGACGGACCGGCTCATGCTCGACGTGTGCGAGGCGCTCGCCCGCCGCGGTGTCCGGGTCCCGCACGATCTGTCGGTCACCGGGTTCGACGGCGTGTACCCCCTCGCGAGCGACTGGATCGGGTTCACGACACTCGAGCAGCCGATCGAACGCATCGGCCGCGAGGCGATCGACCTCGTCATCGGCCGGATCGACGACCCGACGCGTGCCGTCGAGCACCGCTCGCTCCGGGGCACGGTCGTGCCCGGTCGCACGCTGCTCCCCCGCTGACCTCGCCGACCTCGCCGACCTCGCCGACCTCGCACCGTGCGAGGAGCATGCGCGAACGGTGCGAGGTTCCGTACTCGGTGCACCATGCTGCGCCTCGCACGGACGCCGGAACCTCGCACCAGACGCACGACGCACAGCCCTCAGAACAGCCCGCTGCGCGGCCCCTCGTCCGGACCGTCGAACCCGCGGAACATGTCGGACACGAGCGCCTCGATCTGCGGTTCGACCAGGCGCTCCACCGCCTCGGCGATGCGCGGCCGGTGCTCGATGAGCGCCAGGCACACCGCCGTCCCGGTCGAGCGAGCGCACTCGTCGGACAGCTCGATCTCGTGCCGGAGCGCCGCCTTCGCCTCGTCCGACAGCGGCTCCCGCGGTGCCTGCTCCCCCGCGCCCGTCCCCGCCAGCTCCCCGAGCGTGAAGAGGAACGGCGAACCCGGCGAGGGCTCGGGATCGACGTCGAGGCCCTGGAACTCGGGCGACAGCCCCTCGGCCGGCTGGTACCCGGCGTGCCGCTTCCGCGCCGCGGCCCGCTCGAGCTCCCGCTGCAGCAGCGGCAGGTTCTTGGCGGTGTAGTCGTCGACGGCGTCCTCGACGATGGTCGAGATCCGGCCGATCAGCGCGTGCTGGACGGCGTGCGGGACGTCCTGCCCGAAGCCGGCGGCACTCGCGATCGGGGATCCGGTGCACTTCCGGCAGATGCGGGTGCGCGGGCGTGCGGTGCCGATCTGCCAGCGCGGCAGCCAGCGCAGCCAGACGTCGACAGCGCTGCGCACGCGTCCGTCGATGCCGTCCATGCCCCAACGATACGGAGCGGAGGCGCGGATCACCCGCTCATTCCGCGCGCCTGCCCAGAACGGCCGGTTTCTCAGGCCTTGGGTTCCGTCACGAAGTCGATGAGCTCCTCGACACGGCCGAGCAGCTGCGGCTCGAGGTCGGCGAAGGTGCGCACCTGCCCGAGGATCCGCTGCCACGCCCGCGCGATGTCGGCCTGCTCGGCGTTCGGCCACCCGAGCGCCTGGCAGATCCCCTTCTTCCACTCGATCGACCGCGGGATCGTCGGCCAGGACTGCAGTCCGACGCGGGCGGGCTTCACGGACTGCCAGACGTCGACGAACGGGTGCCCGACGACGAGGACGTGCGCGCCCCACTTGCCGCGCATGACGGCGTCGGCGAAGCGGGACTCCTTCGACCCGGGCACCAGGTGGTCGACGAGCACGCCGACGCGACGGTCACGGGTCGGCTGGAACTCGTCGAGGACGTCAGCGAGGTTGTCGACGCCGGAGAGCTCCTCGACGACGACGCCCTCGACGCGCAGGTCGGTTCCCCAGACCTTCTCGACGAGCTCGGCGTCGTGCTTGCCCTCGACCATGATGCGCGAGGGCAGGGCCACCCGAGCACGCTGCGACTCCACCGCGAACGATCCGGACGCGGTGCGGAGGCGACCACCGTCGGACGTCTGCCGCACGGCGGGCGCTGCCCCGGGCCTCCAGTCCGAATGAACGGAACCCAGCGAACCCGGCGAGCCGGCAGCGGCCGCGGCAGACCGGCCGACCGGCGCCTGCGGGCGGCCCAGCGTGACGAGCTCGCCCTCGAGCAGGAACTGCCCGGTGAAGGGGAAGGAACGGGTGCGGCCCTTCCAGTCCTCGAGCGCGATGTTGCCCGCCTCGAGTCCGACGACGGCACCAGCCCACCCGGAGTCCGGGTCTTCGAGCACCATGTCGCGTTCGAGCGGCACCTGCCGCACCTTCTTCACCCCGCGGGAGCGCCAGTCTCCCGAGAGCACGTCCCCGCCGTACCGGTCGTCGTCCACCCGCACGAGGGTACTGTCGACGTCGGCCCGGACGACGTCGACCGCGCCGACACCCACCATCTCGACGGAAGGCCTCCCGTGCGCGCAGCGATCATCCACGCCCCCAACGACATCCGCGTCGAGGAGCGCGACCGCCCCTCGGTCCTCACCCCGACGGACGTCGTCGTCAAGGTCGTCGCCGCGTGCGTGTGCGGCTCGGACCTGTGGCCCTACCGCGGCGTCACGAAGACGAAGGAGCCCCGGCCGATCGGGCACGAACTCGTCGGCGAGGTCGTCGCCGTCGGCGACGCGGTCACCGACCTGCACGAGGGCGACTTCGTGATCTCCCCCTTCACCATGAACGACGGCACCTGCCAGGCCTGCCGCCACGGGATGACCAGCGGCTGCGACCACCTGTCCGGCTTCGGCGGGAAGGACGCGTACGGCGACCCGGTCGGCGGCGCGCAGGCCGAGTACGTCCGCATCCCGGACGCGTCCGCCACGCTGGTCGCGGTGCCCGGCCCCGTCGACCCGGCGCTCGTGCCGTCACTGCTGACCCTGTCCGACGTCTTCTCCACCGGGCACCACGCCGCGGTGTCGGCGGCGGTCGGTCCGGGCAAGACGGTCGTGGTGGTCGGCGACGGCGCGGTCGGCCTGTCCGCCGTGCTCGCGTCGAAGCGACTCGGCGCCGAGCGCATCATCGCCATGAGCCGGCACGCCGACCGCCAGGCGCTGGCACGCGAGTTCGGCGCAACGGACATCGTGTCCGAACGCGGCGAGGAGGGCGTCGCGGCGATCCGCGAGCTGCTCGGCGGCGACCTGGCCGACTGCGCGGTCGAGGCCGTGGGCACCGAGGAGAGCATGGACCAGGCGCTGCACTCGGTGCGTGCGGGCGGCAACCTCGGCTTCGTCGGGGTCCCGCACGGCGTGCCGACCATCGGGACGCGCTACCTCTTCGACACGAACATCGCCGTCGCGGGCGGGATGGCGCCGGCACGGAAGTACATCCCGGAGCTGCTGCCCGACGTGCTGTCCGGAGCGATCGACCCCGGGCGCGTCTTCGACCTCGAGCTGCCGCTCGACGAGGCCGCCGAGGCGTACCGGGCGATGGACGAGCGCCGGGCGATCAAGGTGCTGCTGCGGCCGTAGGCGCCGGTCGCTCGTCGGCGCCCGGTCGGCGTCCGGCGCGCCTGGGTCGAGGCGGTACGTTTCGCGCAGCAGAACGCGTGTTTCGAATCGGTAAACAAACCTTTCAGTAAAGAAGGTTGTCCGTTACAGTCCTCGACATGACCACACGAGGACGCACCCCCGGCCAGCCCGGTCTGCTGCGCGTCCTGAACGACCGGGCGGCCCTCGAGCTGCTGCTCGACGACGGCCCGCTCACGCGCAACGAGATCGCGCAGCGCACCGGGCTCAGCAAGCCCACCGCGGCCGAGATCATCCGCCGGCTCGAGTCGGCTGCGCTCATCCGCCAGGCCGGCACGGACACCCAGGCCGGGCGTCGCGGGCCGAGCGCCGTCGTGTACGAAGCGATCACCGACCGCGACCTCGGTGTCGCGGTGGACGTCCAGCTCGTCGACGTCCGGTCGACCGTGGTGGACGCCGCCGGCCGCACGTTCCCGGTCGCCACGCACCGGATGTCCGAGGCCGAGGTGCGCTCCCCCGGCGCCGACATCGTCGCCGCAGCGATCTCCCGCGCAGCCGCCGCGGCCAGCGTGGACCCCGAGCTCGTCACCGCCGTCGCCGTGGGCGTGCAGGCGAGTGTCGACCACGCCACCGACACCCTCATCTTCACCGACGGACTACCCGGCTGGCCTCGTGAGCAGGTCAGCGCGACCCTCTCCGCCGAGCTCGGCGTCCACGTCGTCGTCGAGAACGACGCCAACCTCGCTGCCATCGCCGAACGCAACATGGGCGCCGGTCGGGCTCCCGGGTCGTTCGCGCTCTTCTGGATGGCCGAGGGCCTCGGCATGGCCCTCGATCTGCACGGTCACCTGCACACCGGCGCCTCCGGTGCCGCGGGTGAGATCGGCTACCTCAGCGTGCCTGCCGACGCACGCTCCATCGACCCGACGGCCACGATCGTCGCGGACCTCATCTCCGAGTCCGCGATCATCGCCCTGGCCGCCGAGCACGGGATCACGGCACCGGACGGCACCGCAGCCGACTGGCGCCAGGTGCTCCCGCAGCTGCCCGGCCTGCCCGAGCAGCACCCCTTCACCGTCGCCCTCGGCGAGCGCGTCGGGCACAACGTGCTCCCCGCCCTCGCCGTGGCCGATCCCGAGACGGTCGTCCTGCACGGCCCGACCGGGATCGCCGGTGGCCCCGCCCTGGCCGCCGCCGTGACCGCCTGGCTCCGGACCCGCTCGCGCTGGTCCACCGCCGTGGTCGCGCCCGGCGTCCCCGACACCCCCGTCCTGCACGGTGCGCGGCATGTCCTCATCGACGTCGTCCGCACCGCGCTCGCGGACCGGCTCGAGCGCATCAGTGACGATGCCCCGACGCCGGACCCCGTCGAGCGCCCCTGAACGTTCCACCCGCACCACTCGAGGCACCATCACCCAGCCCTGTCACAGGGCTCTTCGTCGCGCCCGGAAACGGGCAGCGCCCGGAAACGGACGGCGACGGAGCGAGACCAGAGAGCGAGTACCGCCTTGTCCCTCCCCGAACCGAACGTCCCGCGCCGCCGGGTGTTCCGCCGCATCGCCACCGCCACGGCCGTCGCCGCCGTCGGCGCCCTCGTCGTCGCCGGCTGCAGCTCCGGCAGCAGCGCCGACTCGATCGAGAAGAGCGCCCCGAAGGAGCTCAAGGGCACCGTGTCCCTGTGGCACTTCTTCACCGGCCGTGAAGCCGGCGTCGTGAAGACCGCCGTCGAGGGCTTCGAGAAGGCCAACCCCGACGTCACCGTCGACATCCACGCCGGTCAGGACGACGAGAAGCTGCAGAAAGCGATCTCGTCCGGCCAGAACATCGACGTGGGCCTGTCGTACTCGACCGCGATCGTCGGCAGCTTCTGCTCCTCGGGTGCCTTCCGCGACCTGTCGCCGTACATCAAGCGCGACAAGGTCGACCTGTCCGACATCCCGAAGGCGGTGCAGTCCTACACGCAGTACAAGGGCACGCGCTGCACCCTGCCGGCCCTCGCCGACGTCAGCGCCCTGATGTACAACAAGCCGCTGCTCGAGAAGGCGGGCATCACGACTCCGCCGAAGACACTGGACGAACTCAAGACCGACGCACTGAAGCTGACGACGTACAACGCCGACGGCTCCATCAAGCAGCTCGGCTTCAACCCCCTCATCGACTTCTACGAGAACTCCCCCGAGCACTGGGCGCCGATGGTCGACGGCTCGTGGCTCGACAAGGACGGCAACAGCGTGATCGGCACGTCCGACGCGTGGAAGAAGCTCATCACCTGGCAGAAGGGCTTCGTCGACGAGATCGGCTACGACAAGCTCAAGGCCTTCACGTCCGGCCTCGGGCAGGAGTTCGCGGCCGACAACGCGTTCCAGACCGGTCAGGTCGCGATGCAGATCGACGGCGAGTACCGCACGGCGTTCCTCAAGGACCAGAAGCCGGACCTCGACTACGGCACGTCCCCGACCCCGGTGATGGACGGCCTCGGCAACTACGGCTCGACCTACATCGCGGGCAACGTCGCGGGCATCGCGAAGGGGTCCAAGAACCCCGAGCTGTCGTGGGCGCTCCTGAAGTACCTGTCCACCAACACCGACGCGCAGGTCACGATGGGCAACGGTCTGAAGAACATCCCGACGCTCACCTCGGCGCTGGAGTCCCCCGACCTCGAGGTCGACGAGAACTACAAGACCTTCGTCGACGTCGCGGGCAACAACGACACCATGACCTCGCCGGGCACCGCGGACGGTGCCGCCTACATCGGCACCTTCACGAAGTTCTGGCAGGCCTACCAGCAGAACGGCGGCGACCTCGACGCGAAGCTGAAGAAGCTGGACTCCGACATCGACAACGCGAACCAGCTGGCTGGTCCGTGATGAGCCTCACCACCAAGACGACCGGCCGGGAGGCGCGGCTCGCCCGCGCCGCCCGGCCCACGGGCCCGACGGGGTCCGGTCCGGTGCCCCCGACGGCTCCGCGACGTCGGCCCCGCTCCGCAGAGTCCCGGCGCCGCCTCGTCGCCCTGACGATGCTCGCGCCGGCCCTGGCGGGCCTGGTGATCTTCTTCGCCTACCCGCTCGTCGCGTCGATCTTCTACTCGTTCACGCGCTACAACCAGCTGCAGGAGCCCGAGTTCGTCGGGTTCCTGAACTACAAGTTCCTGTTCACCCAGGACCCGCAGATCGGGCCCGCGGTCGTGAACACGTTGTGGTTCGTCGTCATCCTGGTGCCGGTCCGGATCGTGTGCGGACTCCTGGTGGCCGGGCTGCTCAGCCGGGCCAAGACGGCCACCGGGTTCTGGCGGACGCTGTTCTACCTGCCCGCCCTGGTCCCGCCGGTCGCGAGCGTCGTCGCGTTCGTTTTCCTCTTCAACCCGGGCACCGGGCCGGTGAACCAGATCCTCCGGGTCTTCGGCATCGACGGCCCGCTGTGGTTCAACGACCCGGCGTGGTCGAAGCCCTCGCTGGTGATCCTGGGCGTCTGGGTGATGGGCGACATCATGATCATCTTCCTGGCCTCACTGCTCGACGTGCCGCGCGACCTGTACGAAGCCGCGTCGCTCGACGGTGCGAACGGCGTCCAGCAGGTCCGGCACATCACCCTGCCGACGATCGCCCCGGTGATCGGGTTCGCCGCCGTGACGGGGGTGATCGCCGCGCTGCAGTACTTCACCGAGGCGGCCGTCGCCTCGGGCGTCGCGAGCGGCAAGGCCACGATCGGTGGCGGGACCGCCGCCCAGCTCGGCTACCCGGGCACCTCGCTGCTCACGTACACCGAGCTGCTCTACCAGCACGGGTTCGCGAACTTCCAGTTCGGCTACGCGTCCGCCATGGCCGTGGTCCTGTTCGTGATCACCGCCGTGGTGCTCGTCTTCACGATGCGTCGGATCAGTGTGTTCCGGCCGGAGGAGTCCTGATGACCGCTGTGTCCCAGTCCCCGCTCGCCCGGGCGCCCCGGGGTTCCGCTCCCCGCGCCGGCAGGCCGCGCGGTCGCACGCTCGTGTGGATCGCCGAGCACGCCGCCTTGGTGGCCCTCGGCGTCCTGACCATCGCCCCGATCGTGTTCGTGGTCCTGACCTCGCTGATGTCGAGCAACCAGGCCCTCACGGCGTCGATCGTGCCCCGGCCGTTCGACTTCTCGAACTACGCGCGGGTGTTCACCGAGCTGCCGCTCACGCAGTGGTTCGGCAACTCGTCGATGTACGCCGTCCTCGCCACCGCGTTCATGCTCCTCAGCTCGGTGCCGGCGGCCTACGCGCTCGCCCAGATCAAGTTCAGGGGCGCGAACCTGATCTTCACGGTGATCATCGTCGCGATGCTCCTGCCGCCGCAGGTCACCGCGGTGCCGGTCTACGTGATGTGGTCGCACCTGCACCTGACCGGCACCCTGTGGCCGCTCATCCTGCCGAACCTGCTCGGCGACGCGTTCAGCATCTTCCTGCTCCGCCAGTTCTTCATGACCATCCCCAAGGAGTACGGCGACGCCGCCCGCATGGACGGCTGCAGCGAGTGGGGCGTGCTCTGGCGCGTGGTCGTCCCGATGGCCCGCCCGGGCATCGCGTCGGCGGCGATCTTCATGTTCTTCCACTCGTGGAACGACTACTACGGCCCGCTCCTGTACGCGTCCGAGAACCAGGCCGCCTGGCCGGTGGCGTACGGGCTCGCCACGTTCCGCGGGCAGCACGGCACCGACTGGTCGATGACGATGGCGATGACCGTCGTCGTCATGGTCCCCGTCGTCATCATCTTCTTCTTCGCACAGAAGGCATTCGTCGAGGGCATCGCGCTCACCGGCGTGAAGGGATAGCAGCTCCAGTGAAACTCACAGTCGTCGGTGGCGGATCCACCTACACCCCCGAACTCGTGGACGGCTTCGCCCGGCTCCGCGACCAGCTCCCCATCGACGAGCTCTGGCTCGTCGACCCCGACCCGGTGCGCCGCGAACTCGTCGGCGGTGTCGCCAAGCGGATGTTCGCGCACGCCGGCCACCCCGGCACGATCCACGTCACCGACGACGTCGTCGCCGGGGTCACCGACGCCGATGCCGTCATGTTCCAGCTCCGCATCGGCGGGCAGGCCGCACGCCAGCAGGACGAGACGTGGCCGCACGAAGCGTGCTGCATCGGCCAGGAGACCACCGGTCCGGGCGGGTTCGCGAAGGCGCTCCGCACCGTGCCCGTGGTCCTGGAGTACGCCGAACTCGTCCGGAAGCACGCCAAGCCGGACGCCTGGATCGTCGACTTCACCAACCCCGTCGGCATCGTCACCCGCGCCCTGCTCGAAGCCGGACACCGCGCCGTCGGCCTGTGCAACGTCGCGATCGGGTTCCAGCGACGCTTCGCGAAGGAGTTCGGCGTCGCCCCCGACCACGTCCGGCTCGACCACGTCGGCCTGAACCACCTGACGTGGGAGCGCGGCGTGCACGTCACGGGCGCGGACGGCGTCGAGCGCGACGTCATGGCGGACCTGCTCGCCGAGTCGGACGGTGCCCTCGGCCGGACGGCGGAGAGCGTGCACATGCACCCGGACCTCCTCCGCCTGCAGCACGCGATCCCCTCGTACTACCTGCGGTACTTCTACTCGCACGACATCGTGCTGCAGGAGCAGCTGCACGAGCCCACCCGTGCCGAGGCCGTCATGGAGACCGAGCGGGCCCTGCTCGCGAAGTACGCCGACGAGTCCGTCGTGACGAAGCCCGCCGAACTCGAGCAGCGCGGCGGCGCCTACTACTCCGAGGCGGCGATCGACGTGCTGTCCTCGATCCTGGGCGACCGCGGCGACGTGCAGGTCCTCAACGTGCGGAACGACGGCACGTTCCCGTTCCTGCCGGACGACCACGTCATCGAGGTGCCGTCGCGCGTCACCCGCCAGGCGATCACGCCGTTGCCGGTCTCCCCGCTCGACCCGGACATGGTCGGTCTCGTGTCGCACGTCGCCGGGTACGAGCGGCTCGCGCTCGACGCCGCGGTGCACGGTGGCCGCGACCGGGTGCTCCGTGCGATGTGGGCGCACCCGCTCGTGGGGCAGGTGGACAAGGCGGAGCAGCTCACCGACCTGCTCCTGGCCGCGAACGCGGAACACATCCCGTGGGCGCGATCGGAGCAGGTGACGTGGGCGGGCTGAGCCGGACCGGCGAGGCGGGCCCGGCCCGAGCCTCCCGTCCGCCCGCGCCGGTCCCACCGGACGCGACCGACGTCGTGCTCGCCGTCGACGGCGGCGGCAGCAAGACCGACGTCGTCGCGATCGCGCTCGACGGGACCATCGTCGGGCACGCGCGCGGTCCGGGGTCGAACCCGCAGACGCGGGGCTGGGACCTCGCCGGCCCGATCCTCGACGACGTCCGTGCGCGGGTGGTCAGCGAGCTGGGTGACCGCCGCATCCGCACGACGCACGTGTACCTGGCCGGGCTCGACCTGCACGACGAGCTCGTCGCGGCGACCGCGGCCCTCGCGCACTGGGCCGATGACGGCGGCGAACCGCACGTCCTGGACAACGACCTGTTCGCGCTGCTGCGGGCCGGCACCCTGTCCCCCGACGCCGCGGCCGTGGTGTGCGGCACCGGGATCAACGCCCTCGCGGTGCGGGCTGACGGCACGACCGCACGGTTCCCGGCCATCGGGGACGTCTCCGGCGACTGGGGTGGCGGCGCGTGGCTCGGCAACCGGGCGCTCTGGCACGCGGCTCGGGCCGACGACGGTCGCGGCCCGTCGACGGCGTTGGTCGGCGCGGTGCCGGCGGCGGTGGGCCTGCGCAGCGTCCGCGAGGTCACCGAGGCCATCCACTTCGGCCGCTTGGACCAGCGGGTGTTCAACCGGCTCTGCCCGGTGCTGTTCGACGTGGCCGGAGCCGGCGACGCGGTGGCCCGGAGCGTCGTGGAGCGGCAGGCGGAGGAGATCGTCCTGCTCGCCGCGGTCGCACTCGAGCGGTTGGGTCTCGGCGGTTCGGCGGCCGAGCCGGTGCCCGTCGTGCTCGGCGGCGGGGTGCTCGCTGCTCGGCACCCGTTGCTCGTGGACGGTGTCGTCGACGGGCTCGCTGCCCGGGTCCCCGGAGCGGTGCCGACCTGGGTGACCGATCCCCCGGTGCTCGGCGCAGGGCTCGCGGCGCTGGAGTCGGTCGACGCCGACGACGCGGCGCTCGAGCGCTACCGCGACGCCGTGCGGTCCCGGGCCTTCGCGAGCACGACCGCGCTGATCCGCTGACGCGCGCACGGGCGCGCGCGGGCGCGGCGGCGCCCGCCCGCCCGCACGATCCCCTCGCGAAAGCGACAGTCTGCCGCCGAACATTCGCGACAGACTGTCGCTCTCGCGGCACAAACCCTGCGCGGACCGACCGCCGACTCCGGCGGCGGCCCCGCGCGCCTACGCCCGCGCCAGCATCCCGAGCGTGTCGACCACGCGGTTCGAGAAGCCCCACTCGTTGTCGTACCAGGCGACGACCTTCACGTGCCGGCCCTCGTCGACGCGGGTGAGCAGCGAGTCGAAGATGCTCGACTCCGGCCGCCCGGTGATGTCCGTCGACACGAGCGGGTCGACCGTGAACGCCAGGACCCCGGCGAGCGGACCGGCAGCCGCGGCGCGGTAGGCCTCGTTCACCTCGTCCACGGTCACGTCCCGCGACACGACGGTGTTCAGCTCGACGATCGACCCGACGGGCACCGGCACGCGGATGGCGTCACCGGACAGCTTGCCCTCCAGGCGGGGCAGCACCAGCCCGATGGCCTTGGCCGCCCCGGTCGTCGTCGGCACGATGTTCACGCCGGCAGCGCGGGCCCGACGCAGGTCGCGGTGCGGCCCGTCCTGCAGGTTCTGCTCCTGCGTGTACGCGTGCACGGTGGTCATGAACCCGTGCTCGATGCCCGCAAGGTCGTCGAGCACCGATGCCAGGGGTGCGAGCGCGTTGGTCGTGCACGACGCGTTCGAGATCACCGTGTGCACGGCCGGGTCGAACGTGTCCGAGTTCACGCCGTACGCGATGGTGGCGTCCGCTCCGGTGGCCGGCGCACTGATCAGGACCCGTCGGGCGCCTGCGGTCAGGTGGCCGGCTGCCGCGTCGCGTGCGGTGAAGCGTCCGGTGGACTCGAGGACGACCTCGACGCCGAGTTCGGCCCAGGGCAGGTCCGCCGGCGAGGTCGACGCGAGCACGCGGACGCGGCGGCCGTCGATGACGAGCGTGTCGCCGTCGACCTCGACGGTGCCGTCGAACGGACCGAGGGCGGAGTCGTAGCGGAACAGGTGCGCCAGCGTGTCGGGGGCGGTCAGGTCGTTCACGGCGACGACCTCGAGGTCGTCACCGCCCCGTGCGAGCAGTGCGCGGAGCGTGTTGCGGCCGATGCGGCCGAAGCCGTTGATGGCGATGCGGGTCATGTGGAGTTCCTTTCGTTCCGTGGTCCATGCTCACGGGCCGGGAGGCGCGGCTCCAGTGGCAGGGAAGCCAGTGTCCGAAAGGATGTCGCCACCACCGCCGCGTCGGCGCGGTCAGTCCTGGAACGTCCGGCGGTACTCGGAGGGCGAGGTCCCGAGGATCCGCCGAAAGTGCGTCCGCAGGTTCGCGTCGGAACCGAGGCCCGCTCGCTCGGCCACCTGGTCGACGCCGAGGTCCGACTGCTCCAGGAGCTCCCGGGCGAGGTCGACGCGCGCCCGCAGCACCCACTGCATCGGCGTGTACCCGGTGTCCTCCACGAACCGGCGTGAGAACGTCCGGGTCGACACCGTGGCATTGCGCGCGAGCGCTTCGAGCGTGAGCGGCTCGGCGAGGTGCCGGAGCGCCCACTCCCGGGTGTCGGCGAACACGTCGCCGAGCGGCTCGGGCACGCTCCGCGGGACGTACTGTGCCTGGCCGCCGCTGCGGTACGGGGCACTGACGAGCCGTCGCGCGACGTGGTTCGACAGCGCCACGCCGTGGTCCTGTCGGACGATGTGCAGGCACAGGTCGATCCCGCTCGCGGCGCCGGCACTGGTCAGCACCGAGCCCGCGTCGACGAACAGCACGTCCTCGTCGACGTCCACCTCGGGGTACCGCTCACGGAGCACCCGCGTGTAGTGCCAGTGCGTCGTCGCCCGGCGGCCGTCGAGCAGCCCGGCTGCCGCGAGCGCGAACGCCCCGGTGGAGATCGCCGCGATGCGGACGCCGCGCTCGTGGGCCCGCGCGAGTGCCGCGACGACGTCTGCTGGCGGCGCCGAGTCCGACGGGCGGCGGTAGCCGGGCACGAAGACGGTCTCGGCCCAGTCCAGTGCCTCCAGCCCGTGGTCGACCGCGTAGGCCAAGCCGTCGCCGCCGGTGATCCGACCGAACCGGGGGCCGCAGACCCGCACCTCGTAGGGCATGCTCGGCCGGTTCGAGAACACCTGCGCGGGGATCCCGACGTCGAGCGGTTTCGCGCCGTCGAGGACCAGGACCGCGACGCGGTGCAGTGGGGTCCGGGCCATACCGGCGACGCTAGCCGAACACGTCACCCTCGCGTTCTCCACAGATCTGTCAGCCCCCTCCCGTAGGATCAGCACACCACGTACGCTCCGTACGTGCCGTACTCACCGGAGGCCCTCGTGCCCATCGCAGCCGACTACCCCACGTACTCGCGCGCCCGCGAGCACTTCAAGGACATGCTCGACGCCACGGCGACCGGCCGCACCGTGACGGTCGCCCGCGACGGCGCCGTCTCCGCGATGCTGCCCGTCGACCGGCTTCGCGACTACTTCTTCCGAACCGTCTCCCCGCGGGTCAGTGTCTTCCGCGAGGCCGGCGCGGTCGTCGCCCTCATGGAGGGGCGCCCGTTCGTCGCCCAGGGGACGGACGTCGACGACGCACTCGACGACCTCGCCCTGTCGCTGCGGGAGTACGCGGTCGACTGGGAAGACCGTCTCCAGCACGCCCCGAACCACCACGACGCGTGGGCGCTCGTCCAACTGGTCAAGCTGTCCACGGACGCCGAACTGCGCGACTGGTTGGAGCGCGGCGGTGAGTAGCCCGAGGCACCCTGCTCCGAACCGCGAGCACCACGACACGTTCTGCACGACCGAGCGCTGGACACTGGTGCGCGGCGCCACCGGTCAGCCCGTCCGGCACCATCGCACCTACGAGCTCGTGCTCTGGGACGCACGCGTCCTGCGCACCCGGATCTCGAAGCCCGTCGACCGGTCGACCTACGGTGCGCGCATGTGGGCGCACGTCCTGCGCCACCAGCTGCAGGTCGATGCACCGGCCTTCTGGCGCTGCGTCGACGACGGCACGCTGCCGGACCGGGGCAGCCCCGTGCACCCGGCGCCCGCGAACGCCCTCCCGCTGTACCTGGTGCGGGCACTCCACGACCTCGGTGTGCCCGAGTCGGAGATCCTCGACCTCGGACCCGCCGGCGCTGCCGGACTCCACGCCGAGCTCCTGCGCCGGGCGGCCGAGCCGTCCTGATCGTCAGGCGTCGCGGACGGCCAGCACCCGGTGCGGCGATGCCCGTTCCGCTCGCCACCCGGTCGGCAGCGTGTCCCGCAGTTCCGCCAGGGTGAAGGACCGACGGATCGACCGCAGGCCGTCGACCCGGACGAAGGTCCCCGCGGACACCAGCGGCGACGCCAGCGCGTACGCCCGGTAGGCCTCGCGCGACCGACGGATGTCCGAGTGCACGCTGCGACCCGACGCGAGCGCCTCCGAGTCCGCCAGGAACCCGTTCCGCTCGTCGTCGCCCAGGTGGTGCAGGACGTGGTTCGACACCACGACGTCGAACCGCTCGCCCGCCGTCACCAGGTCACCGCTTGACTGCTGCCGGAAGGTGACACCCCGCGGTGCCCGTCGGTTCGCCGCGTGGATCGCCCGCGGGTCCGGGTCGACCCCGACGACCTCGACGTCGAACCCGTCGCTCGCCGCCCACCGCACGACGGCCCGGGCCAGGTCGCCGCCGCCGCACCCGAGGTCCAGGACCCGGGCGCGGCCGTGCACCGGCAGGGCCGGCACGACGTGGGTCCGCCACGCCGAACGCCAGCCGCTCACCAGGGCGTTGACGAGCGCGAAGCGCCGGAAGGTCCGCGCGAGCGCGTGCGGGTCGCAGTCCGGGTCGTCCATGAGTTCGGTCAGGTCGACCGCGCGCGTGCGCAGGTCGAGGACCGGGAGGCCCGTGGAGCCGCCGTCGGGACGGCTCACGTGCGCACCATGGTCAGTCGCGCACTCTCGACCGTGAGACCGGGGCCGAAGGCGAGCGCCACGACGGCAGCACCGTCCGGGATCCCGGCGTCGAGGGCCTCGCGGAGCACGAACAGCACGGTCGCGCTCGACATGTTCCCGTGGTCGCGCAGCACCGCCCGGCTCGCCGCGATCGCCGCGTCCGGCAGGTCGAGCGCCTGCTGCGTGCGGTCGAGAATCGCACGTCCACCGGGGTGCACGGCCCACACCGGCACGTCGGCGGCCGGTCCGTCGAGCAGCGACGCGACGGCCTCGGCGACGCTGCTGCCGACGAGCTTGGGGACCGCGGTGCTCAGGACCATCTCGAAGCCCTCGTCGCCGATGTTCCACGCCATCTCGCCGGCGCTCTCGGGCACGACGGCGGTGGCGAACGCGTCGAGGCGCAGGCCGGGGCCGTCGGCGGTGACCACGACGGCGGCGGCACCGTCCCCGAAGACGCTGTTCGCGACGATCTGGTCCGGGTCGTCGCTCGCGCGGACGTGCAGGGTGCAGAGCTCGGCGCAGACGACCAGCACGACCGCGGCCGGGTCGGCCTCGGCGAACGCGGCCGCGATCCGGAGCGCCGGGAACGCCGCGCAGCACCCCATGAACCCGATGTGATGGCGGAAGACGTCACGGCGCAGGCGGAGCTCGGTCACGATGTCCAGGTCCGGGCCGGGCTGCGTGAATCCGGTGCACGACACCGTGATGACGTGCGTGACCGAGGCCGCGTCGACGTCTGCGCGGGCCAACGCGTCACGAGCAGCTTCGACGAAGAGCGGCGGCGCGAGCTCGCGGTAGCGGTCGTTGCGGGTGCCCGTGGAGGGCGAGTGCAGCGCGCCGTCCGTGTCGCGGAACGCACCCGCTGGACGGCTCCGGTCAAGTTCGGCCAGCACGGTGTGCCGGTGCTCGACCGCCGAGGCGTCGAAGGCTGCGGGGACGAGCCGCCGGCCGAGACGACCGAGCTCGGGCTGCGCAGCAAAGAGGTCTCGCACGGCAGCCTGCTCGAGCGTCGTCTCCGGGACGGCGGTTCCGATGGCGCGGATCGTTGCGGACACGACTCATCCTGTCACCGGGTCGCTGACGCGTCCCCAGGTTCTCCCACACCGCGGAACGGACACAGCACCGTGGTTTCCCACGGTGCTGTGTCCGGAACCTGGTTCCGCGGAACGGAACTGCACGGAACGGCGACTACGCCTGCTGCGCGCGCTCCAGCACGAGCTCGCGGACGCGGGCAGCGTCCGCCTGGCCCTTCATGGCCTTCATCACGGCACCGATGATGGCGCCGGCGGCCTGGACCTTGCCGTCCTTGATCTTCGCGAGCACGTCCGGCTGGCCGGCGAGTGCCTCGTCGACCGCGGCGGTGAGCGCCGAGTCGTCGGACACGACCTTGAGCCCACGGGCCTCGACGACCTGGGCCGGCGAGCCCTCGCCGGCGATGACGCCCTCGAGCACCTGGCGTGCCAGGCGGTCGGTCAGGTCGCCGGACTCGACGAGCGCGATGACCTCGGCGACGTGCTGCGGCGACACGAGGTCGCCGGGCTCGGCGTCCTGGGCGTTCGCGACCCGGCTGATCTCGCCGGTCCACCACTTGCGGGCGGCCTGCGGCGCAGCGCCGGCGGCGACGGTGCCCTCGACCTGGTCGAGCAGCCCACCGTTCACGACGTCCTGGAACTCCAGGTCGGCGAAGCCCCAGTCGCCCTTGAGGCGACGGCGGCGAGCCACCGGTGCCTCGGGCAGGGACGCGCGGAGCTCCTCGACGACCGCGGGGTCCGGCACGACCGGCAGCAGGTCGGGCTCGGGGAAGTAGCGGTAGTCGTCGGCATCCGACTTCGGACGGCCGGCCGATGTCCGGCCGGTGTCCTCGTGCCAGTGACGGGTCTCCTGCGTGATCGAGCCGCCGTCGGCCAGGATCGCGGCCTGGCGCTGGATCTCGTAGCGGATCGCACGCTCGACGGCACGGAACGAGTTGACGTTCTTCGTCTCGGTGCGGGTGCCGAGCTTCTCCTGGCCGCGGGGGCGCAGCGAGATGTTGGCGTCGCAGCGCAGGTTGCCGCGCTCCATGCGGGCCTCGGAGACACCGAGTGCACGCACGAGGTCGCGGATGACCTGCACGTACGCAGCACCGAGCTCGGGGGCACGGTGCTCGGCACCGAAGATCGGCTTCGTGACGATCTCGACGAGCGGCACACCGGCGCGGTTGTAGTCGACGAGCGAGTACTCGGCACCCTGGATGCGGCCGGTGGCACCACCGACGTGCGTCAGCTTGCCGGCGTCCTCTTCCATGTGGGCGCGTTCGATCGGGACGTTGAAGATCGTGCCGTCGGCCAGTTCGACCTCGACCTCGCCCTCGAACGCGATCGGCTCGTCGAACTGCGAGACCTGGTAGTTCTTCGGGTTGTCCGGGTAGAAGTAGTTCTTCCGGGCGAACCGCGACGACTCGGCGATCGAGCAGCCGAGCGCGAGCCCGAGCTGGATCGAGTACCGGACGGCCTGCGCGTTGACGACGGGCAGCGACCCGGGCAGCCCGAGGTCGACCGGCGTCACGTTCGTGTTCGGCTCGCCGCCGAAGAAGTTCGGCGCGTCCGAGAACATCTTGGTCTTCGTCGCGAGTTCGACGTGCACCTCGAAGCCGAGCACCGGCTCGTAGCGCTCCAGTGCCTCGTCGAAGTCCATGAGCGCGTCCTTCTGCGCCATCAGATCACACCTTCCTGCGCAGCCGACTGCTGACTCTGGTCGAGGTCCGGGATCCGGTCGATGAGCGGGGCTCCCCACTGCTGTTCGAGCAGACGCTCGAGCGCCGCACCGTAGCGGTACAGGCGGGCGTCCTCGCGCTGCGGGGCCATCAGCTGGACGCCGACGGGCAGGCCGTCCTCGGGTGCGAGGCCGTTCGGGATGCTCATGCCGGGCACGCCCGCCAGGTTCGCCGGGATCGTGGTGAGGTCGTTGAGGTACATCGCGAGCGGGTCGTCGATGCGCTCACCGATCGGGAACGCGGTCGTCGGGGCCGACGGGCTGATGAGCAGGTCGACCTGGTCGAACGCGGCCTGGAAGTCGCGCTGCACGAGCGTGCGGACCTTCTGTGCCGAGCCGTAGTAGGCGTCGTAGTAGCCGGCGCTCAGGGCGTAGGTGCCGAGGATGATGCGACGCTTCACCTCGGGACCGAACCCGGCTTCGCGCGTGGCGGCCATGACGTCCTCGACCGTCGCACCGTTCTCAGGCGTGACGCGCAGGCCGAAGCGCACCGAGTCGAACTTCGCCAGGTTCGACGAGGCCTCGGCCGGCAGGATCAGGTAGTAGGCGCTGATCGCGTAGGCGAAGGACGGGGCGTCGATCTCGACGACGACCGCACCGGCCGACTCGAGCAGCGCGACGGTCTCCTGGAAGCGCTGGGTGACCCCGGCCTGGAAGCCGTCGCCACCGGCGAGCTCCTTCACCACGCCGACGCGCAGGCCGCGCAGCGTGTCCGCCTGCAGTCCTTCGCGGGCGGCGGCGGCCATCGAGGGCCAGGCGTCGGGGATCGAGGTGGAGTCGCGCGGGTCGTGCCCGCCGATGACGTCGTGCAGGAGCGCGGCGTCGAGGACGGTGCGGGCGACCGGGCCGATCTGGTCGAGGCTGGACGCCAGGGCGATCGCGCCGTAGCGGCTGACCCCGCCGTAGGTCGGCTTCACACCGACGGTGCCGGTGACCGCGCCGGGCTGACGGATCGAGCCGCCGGTGTCGGAGCCGAGGGCGATGGGTGCCTCGTGCGCGGCGACGGCAGCGGCCGAGCCACCGCCGGACCCGCCGGGGATGCGGTCGAGGTCCCACGGGTTGTGGGTCGGTCCGTACGCCGAGAACTCGGTGGTCGAGCCCATCGCGAACTCGTCCATGTTGGTCTTGCCGAGCGGCACGAGGCCGGCGGCGCGGAGCTTCGCGACCGGGGTGGCGTCGTACGGCGGCATCCAGCCTTCGAGGATCTTCGAGCCCGAGGTGGTCGGCATGTCCTGCGTGCACAGGACGTCCTTGATCGCGATCGGGACACCGGCGAGGGGCCCGAGGTCGTCGCCGGCCGAGCGACGCGAGTCGATCGACTTCGCGACGGCGATGGCGTTCTGGTTGACGTGCAGGAAGGCGTGCACGTCGCCGTCGACGGCGGCGATGCGGTCGAGGTGGGCCTGCGTGGCCTCGACGCTCGAGACGTCGCGCGCCACGAGGGCGTCGGCGAGCGCCGCGGCGCTCATCCGCGTGATGTCGGTCACTGTTCTTCTCCCAGGATGGCGGTCACTCGGAACCGTTCGCCGTCGGAGTCCGGCGCTCCGGAGAGCGCCTGCTCCTGCGTCAGCGTCTGGCCGACGACGTCGGGTCGGGTGACGTTGCCGAGCGGCACGGGGTGGCTCGTCAGCGGGACGTCGTCGGTCGCGACCTCGGCGACCTTGGCGACGCTCTCGACGATGTGCGACAGCTCCCCGGTCAGCTTCTCGATCTCGTCGGGCGTGAGTGCGATACGTGCGAGGTTCGCCAGGTGCGCGACCTGCTCGCTCGTGATGTCAGGCATGGTGCTCCGTCGATCGGTTCGTGGACGTCCGACAGTCTATTGGCTGCGGTCGATCACGCAGGCGCGGCTGTGGACGGCTGTCTGGAGGCCCGTCACCGGTCCGGCGGACCGGTGACGGGCCTCCAGTCGGCGTGGACCCGAGCCGTCACTTCCCGTTCTGGTCACCCGCTGCCGGAGCCGCCGTGGCGGCGGGCGCCGCCGGTTCCGCCGGAGCAGCCGGTGCAGCCGGTGCAGCGGGTGCAGCGGTCTGCGTCGGCGTGGTCGGCGTCGACTGGTCGGCCTGCGACGCACCGGATCCCGACGACGCCGAGGACTGCGACTGCGACGACTGCGACGAGTGGCTCGCCTGCCCGATCATCGCCTGGCTCGGCGTGGGCAGGGCGTCCCCGCCGACCGTCTGGTCCAGGTACGCCATCATCGACTTCCCGACCCCGAACTTCGCGCTGTACCCGGTGGTGCCCTGCAGGAACGGCCAGTTCGCCAGGCTCACGCTCCCCTGCACGTTCCCGATCCAGGTGGCGTTCGTGTACTTCGTCGACGACGCGACGAGCCAGTTCTGCACGTCGCCGTCGGTGGTGCCGGTCTTCGCGAACTTCGGCACGCTGTCGCCGGGGTTCGCACTGGCGGCGGTGCCGGAGCCGGACAGCACGCCCTGCAGCGCGTAGTCGACGGTGCCGGCGACGTCCGCCGAGACCCCCTGCGTGCAGGACGACGGCGTCGGGGTGATCTTCGTGCCGTCCGACTCGGTGACCGAGTCGATCGCGGTCGGCGTGCAGACGACGCCGCCGTTCGCGAAGCCCGCGTAGGCCTCGGCCAGGTCGATCGGCGACAGCTCGTTGACGCCGAGGATCGACGAGGGGGTCTGCCCGAGGGCACCGCCGTCGGCGCGGTGGATCCCCATCGACTGCGCGAGCTGCGCGATCTTGCAGAGGTCGAGCTGCTTGCCCATCGCGCCGAAGGCGGTGTTGATCGACTCGACGGTGGCGGCCTGCACGGTCATCGACGCCGGCACGGACTCGGCGTTCGCGACCGGCCACGTCCCGCCGCTGACGTTCTGGCAGGAGTTCGTGAACTCCGAGTTCTGGAACGTGTGCTCGGTGGTCGACACCGATTCGGACAGGGTGTGGCCGGTCGCGAGCCACTCGGCCAGGGTGAACACCTTGTAGGTGGAGCCGGTCTGGAACCCGCCGGAGTTGCCGTAGCCGGAGTCCGCGCTGTAGTCCACCGCGGTCGACCCCGCTGCGGCGTTGTCGCCCTGCGTGTACGACGTGTTCTGCACCATCGACATGATGCGTCCGGTGCCGGGCTCGACGGTGACGTTGGAGCCGCCGACGTCGACGCCGGCCATCGTGGCCGGCACGTAGGTCGACAGTGCGGTCTGCGCCTGGCCCTGCAGGTCGAGGTCGAGCGAGGTGTGGATCTGCAGGCCCTTGGTGTCGAGCGTCGCGATGCGCGCCGCGGCGGTCTTGCCGAACGCCGGGTCCTGCAGCACCTGGTCGCGGACGTAGTCGCAGAAGTAGCCGGCGTCGTAGTTCGTCGCCGCGGTCGAGCAGCCGTTCGCGGTCTCGGTGATCTTCGGCGTGACCGGGGTCGCGATGGCCTTCGTCATCTCGGCCTTCGTGATCGACCCGTGCGCCTGCATGCGGCGGAGGACGTAGTCGCGTCGTTCCTTGGTGAGCGCGTAGCCGTTCGCCTGCCCGTTCGCCTTGTCACCGGGCACGTCGATGCGCAGGTTCGAGGGGTTGTTGAGGATCGCCACGAGCGTGGCCGACTGCACGAGCGACAGGTCCTTCGCGTGCACGCCGAAGTAGTACTCGGCACCGGCCTCGGCGCCGTACACCCGACCGCCGAGCCCGACGATGTTCAGGTACCCGGTCAGGATGTCGTCCTTCGAGTACTTCTTGTTCACCGCGATCGCGTACCGCATCTCCTGCAGCTTCCGCTGCGGGGTGACGCCGGCTGCGTCCTCGTAGCAGGCCTCCACCTTCTTCGCCGTGGCGGCCTGGTCCTTGCCGGTGAGCTCCTCGCACTGCTGCACGAGGACGTTCTTGACGTACTGCTGCGTGATGCTCGATCCGCCCTGGACGTCGCCGCCGACGACGGTCGCGGCGACTCCGCGCAGCGTGCCGAGGACGTCGATGCCGCCCTCGTCGTAGTAGCGGGGGTCCTCGGTGTCGATGGCGGCCTGCTTGAGCGTGTCCGCCATCTGGTCGGCCGCGACGTTCGTCCGGTTCTCGGCGTAGAACGACGCGATCTTGACCTGCTTGCCGCCCTTCGTCGCGTACACCGACGACACCTGCTGCGGCGTCTGCACGTCGAGGTAACTCGGCAGGTCCTCGAAGAACGCGACCGCACCCGAGGTGCCCTCACCCGCGACGGCGACCGCGGGCGTCACCGCGACGGCGACGAGCATGCCGGCGAGCACGGACATCACCACGAACATCAGGAGAGCACCAGGCCATCGCACCACACGCATGCCCCGAACCGTAGGGAGGCGGGCTGTACTGGTTCTGCCGTGGAACCGACTGAGGCTGCGCCGTCGCTCAGGTTGCCGCTCAGGCAACACCTGTCGCGGGTCGCGATCCGCGCGGGGTCGCGGATCCGGCCGGGAGGCCCGGTGCGGCCCCGGCACGTCGGCCGCCGGTCACGATCCGGTCACGCCCAGGGCCTCGCCCCGTCAGTCGCGGGGCTGCAGGTCCTGCGGACGGACCAGGTACATGTCGACCGACGCACCGACGACACCGTCGTCACCGGTGCTGCCGCGTCGGACCTGCTCGCGGACGAGGTCACCGCGGCCGATCCCGATCAGGGCGACGTCGTGCAGCGATGCGGTCCCCGGCTTGAGGTAGTCGTTGTGCCCGACCGGACGGCGGAACAGGTCGCCGGCGGCCAGCGCGTCGGCACCGCCGGCCAGGTTCATCACGGTGGCGCCGAACGACGAACCGCCCGGGTCCGTACCGTAGTACCCGGACCCGGCGATCGGGTCGCTGTGCGCGACACCGACGAACACCTCGTCCGAGGCGACGTCCAGGTCCGCCGCCGACCGGACGTCGCTGCCCGGTGACCCGAGCACGGTGAGGGTGTCGGCGCTCATCCGTCCGGAGGCGAGCGCCATGAGCGCCGTCGTCGACCCGTACGAGTGCGCCACGATGTTCAGCCGGGGCTGGTCGCCGTCGCGGATCTGCCGCAGGCCGTCGACGGTGCGCTCGAGTCGCTGCGCCCCGGAGTCGGCGAGGCTGAGCGACATGATGTTCGACAGGTCGGGCGTGCGGTAGCCCATCCACGCCACGACGGCGACGCCCGTCCCGTCGCCGGAGCCACCGGCCGCCAGCGGCGCGAGGGTCGCTTGTTCGCTCGCCAGGTCGTTGGCGGTGTTCGTGAAGTCGGCCATCTGCCCGGTCACGGTGAAGAACATCCCGGGGACGATGACGGTGACGTCCGCCGCCGTGTCGAGGTCTCCGATGCTGATCGCCGCTCGGCCCGCCGCCCGGGTGTCGAGCGTGATGAGGAACCGCTGCGGGTCACCGGGTTCGCGCCGCAACGAGTCCCGCACCTGTCCGAGCATCGCGGCGTGCGCGGCTCCGGTGTCGGGGTCGGCGAGTCCCGTGGTCAGGGTCGACCGGTTCGCGCGGTCGCGGACGGCGTACGGCACGCCCTCGAGGTTGCCGATGATCGACGGCGCGTGGACCAGGAGCGTGCCCTGTTCGTCGGCGCCGAGTCCCGCCCACCACTGCGCGACGACGGCCGCCGCGGGCGGGTCGTCCTGCGCGGTCGCCACGACACGGCGGTCGGCGGCGGCGCGGCGCAGGTCACCGACGCCGAGGACCCCGAGGTCGTCGAGGAACGCCCGACCGTGCGCGTCGGCGACCGTGTCGACGTCGATCTGTCCCCCGGTCATGACCGGCTGGGGCACCGTACCGCGCTCGGAGACGAGCGCGACCGTCACGGTGGCCGTGGCGGCATGGGCCGGAGGCGCGACGGGGGCCTCGACCACTCCGAGCGAGTGCATCGAGGCGGTGAGCAGAGCCGCGGCGATGAGCAGCAATCGGGTCTCCCCCTGGAAGGCCGTCCCGCCGTCTCCCTGCAGACGACGGGTGATGCTCTGTCGAGTGTAAGGAGAATGCCCGAGGATCGGTCATGCGCGATGCAACTTGTCCCCCGAACTGGGTGCGTCGCACGGCGCGCCGCAGTGTGCGGCCACATCGCGGTCGTGCTCGTCGCCCCGGCTCAGCCCTCGGGCGCGGCGACCTCCGGCTCGGGGAGCGCGCTCGGCCCCTCGGTCACGAGCAGGTGGAACTGCTCGGCGTCGATGATCCGGAGCCCCAGCTGCTCGGCCTTCGTGAGCTTCGACCCGGCCCCGGGACCCGCGGCCACGAAGTCGGTCTTCTTGCTGACGCTCGACGCTGCCTTGCCGCCAGCGGTGATGATCGCCTCGAGCGCGCCCTCTCGCGTGTACCCCTCGAGGGACCCGGTCGCCACGACCGTGACGCCGCTCAGGACACCGCCCTCGATCGCCGCGCCCCCGGGGCCGGGGTGGTCCGGCGTGGTGAACTGCACGCCCGCCGTCGTCCAGCGGTCGATGATCTCGCGGTGCCAGTCGACCTCGAACCACGCGAGCAGCGCGTCGGCGATGATCCCGCCGACCCCGTCGACCGCCGCGAGTTCCTCGCGCGAGGCGCTGCGGATCCGGTCGAGCGACCCGAAGTGGTTCGCGAGCGCCCGCGCCGCGACCGGTCCGACGTGGCGGATGCTCAGCCCCACCATGATGCGCCAGAGCGGTTTCGTCTTCGCCGCGTCGATGTTCGCGAGCATCTCGAACGCGTTCTTCGACGGGAAGCGGCTCGGCTCGCCGGTGTAGTCCGCACCGCGTGCTTCGGGGTCGAACGGCGGGTCGGTCTTCTTGCGCGCGCGGCTGAACGGGGTCACGCGCTTCGGGGCACCGGCGTCGTCGACCTTCTCCATGCCGGTCTCGGCGTCGCGGACGATCACCTCGATCGGGACGATGTCCTGCATCGTCAGGTCGAACAACCCGGCCTCGGTCACGAGCGGCGGGGTCTCCGGGTGCAGCGGCTGCGTGAGCGCTGCGGCTGCGACCTCGCCGAGGCCCTCGATGTCGAGGGAACCGCGCGATGCGATGTGCTCGACACGACCGCGGACCTGCGCGGGGCAGCTCTTCGCGTTCGGGCAGCGGAGGTCGATGTCGCCTTCCTTCGCGGGGGCGAGCTCGGTGCCGCACTCCGGGCAGTGCGTCGGCATCACGAACTCGCGCTCCGTGCCGTCGCGCAGGTCGACGACCGGCCCCAGGACCTCGGGGATGACGTCGCCGGCCTTCCGCAGCACGACGGTGTCGCCGATCAGGACGCCCTTCGCCTTGACCACCTGCTGGTTGTGCAGGGTGGCCTGGCGGACGACCGACCCGGCGACCTCGGCCGGGGCCATCACCGCGAACGGGGTCGCACGCCCGGTCCGCCCGACGCTGACGACGATGTCGACGAGCTTGGTGTGGACTTCTTCCGGCGGGTACTTGTACGCGATCGCCCACCGGGGTGCACGAGACGTCGAGCCGAGTTCTTCGTGGAGGGCGAGGTCGTCGACCTTGATGACGACGCCGTCGATCTGGTGCTCGACCGAGGCGCGGCGGTCACCCGTGGAGCGGACGAAGGCGTTCACCTCGTCGATGGTGTCGAAGACCCGGTAGTGGCTGCTCGTCGGCAGGCCCCAGGTCTCGAGCAACTCGTAGACCTCGGACTGCGAGCGGACGTCGGTCTCCTGCTCGAGCTCGCGCACGGGCCACGCGCCGATGCCGTGCACGAGCATCCGCAAGCGCCGGAGCCGGTCGACCATGAGTGCGCGCTTCGCCTCGGACTTGCCCTCTTCCTTCTGGCGGAGGGACCCGGCGGCGGCGTTGCGCGGGTTGGCGAAGACGCGCTCCCCCGCCTCGCGCTGGTTCGCGTTGAGCTCGTCGAACTCGGCGACCGGGAAGAAGATCTCGCCGCGGACCTCGACCAGCGGCGGGTGGCCCGTCCCCGACAGCCGGTCCGGGATCGTGCCCATCGTCCGGACGTTGCCGGTGACGTCCTCGCCCACGACGCCGTCACCACGGGTCGCCGCCGACACCAACCGGCCGTGCTCGTAACGCAGGTTGATCGCGAGGCCGTCGATCTTCAGCTCGGTCAGGAACCGGACACGCTCGGCACCGGCGTCGCGCTGCACCTTGACGGCCCACTCGGTGAGCTCGTCCGGGCTGAACACGTTGTCGAGCGAGAGCATCCGCTCGGCGTGCTCGACCGGTGCGAACTGCGTGGTCTGCGCCTGCCCGCCGACGGTCTGGGTCGGGCTGTCCTCGGTCAGGAGCTCCGGGAACCGCTGCTCGATCGCGGCGAGCCGTCGGACCAGCACGTCGTAGTCGGCATCGGCTTCCGGTGATCCGTTGTCGCCCTGGTAGTACGCCTGTCGCAGCTCGTTGATACGGGCCCGCAGCCGGTCGACCTCGCGCCCGGCCTGGGCGGCGTCGAGCCCGTCGGGGTCGATGGTCTCGAACGTGGCGTCGGTCTCGCTCATGCCATCAGTTCTACCGTGTGCCACCGACGGCGCGTGCAGCGGACCCACCGCCCGGGAGCGGCGGTCTCAGGCGTCGACGGGGACGGCGCTGACGGTGCTGTCGATCGTGCACTGTCCGAGCACCCGGGTGCCGACGTAGACCACGGCCGTCTGCCCCGGGGCGACCCCGTGCAGCGGCTCGTCGACGTCGATCACGAGCACGTCGTCCTGCACCCGCGCCGTCGCCGGCACCGGGTCGGCGTGCGCCCGGATCTGCACGTCGCACGCGAACGGCGTCTGCGGGTCGGCGGGTGCGGTGCCGGCCCACGTGAAGCGGGAGCCCGACATCGACGACACGGCCAGGGCCTCCTTCGGACCGACCACGACGGTGTTGTCCTTCGGGCGGATCTCGAGCACGAACCGGGGCTTGCCGTCGGCGGCGGGGCGCCCGAGCGACAGTCCGCGGCGCTGCCCGACCGTGTAGCCGTGCGCGCCGTCGTGCGAACCGACGACGGTGCCGTCGCGCTCGACGACGTCACCGGTCTCGCTGCCGACACGGTCGGCGAGCCAGCCGCGGGTGTCGCCGTCCGGGATGAAGCAGATGTCGTAGGAGTCGGGCTTCTGGGCGACCGTCAGCCCACGCTCGGCGGCCTCGGCCCGGACCTCGTCCTTCGACGGGGTCGCCCCGAGCGGGAACATCGCGTGCTGCAGCTGCTCGGCGGTCAGGACCCCGAGCACGTAGGACTGGTCCTTCGCCCACGCGGCCGATCGGTGGAGTTCGCGGGAGCCGTCCGGGCCGGTGACGATCGAGGCGTAGTGCCCGGTCGCGACGGCGTCGAAGCCCAGGGCCAGCGCCTTCTCGAGCAGCGCCGCGAACTTGATCCGCTCGTTGCACCGCATGCAGGGGTTCGGGGTGCGGCCGGCCTGGTACTCGGCGACGAAGTCGTCGACGACGTCCTCCTTGAACCGGGCCGAGAAGTCCCACACGTAGTAGGGGATGCCGAGGGCGGACGCGGCGCGCTGGGCGTCCATCGAGTCCTCGATCGTGCAGCACCCGCGACTGCCGGTGCGGAGCGTGCCCGGCATCCGGCTCAACGCCAGGTGCACGCCGACCACGTCGTGCCCGGCGTCGACCGCCCGGGCAGCAGCCACCGCCGAGTCGACCCCACCGCTCATCGCCGCCAGAACACGCATGCCTCCAGGGTAACCCGCCGACGAACCCGTACCGCTGGCGTACCGTTGGTCGAGCGATGGCCACGACGGGGAACGACTCATTCGACTTCCGGTCCGTCCTGTTGTCCGGGTTCCTGCCCGCGGCACTGTTCGCCATCGGCGAGGGCGCGATCATCCCGATCATCCCGATCGCCGCGGACTCCCTCGGCGCGACCCTGGCGTTCGCGGGCTTCGTCGCGTCGCTCATCCTGGTCGGCGAACTCATCGGCGACGTGCCGTCCGGCATCGTCGTCGCGCGGATCGGCGAGCGGAACGCGATGATCGGCGCCGCCCTGGTGTCGGTCGGTGGCCTGGTCGTCTGCACGACCGCGGCGAACGCGTGGGTGCTCGCCCTCGGGGTGTTCCTGGTCGGCGTCTCGACCGCGGTGTTCGCGCTGGCACGGCACGCCTACATGACCACGGCGATCCCGGTCCGCATCCGAGCCCGGGCGCTGTCGAGCCTGGGCGGGGTGTTCCGCTTCGGGTACTTCGTCGGACCGTTCCTCGCCGCCGGCGTGATCCACCTGACCGGCACCACCGCGAGCGCCTTCTGGATCCACGTCGTGTGCTGCCTGGCGGCGGCGACAGTGCTCCTGGTGCTGCGCGACCCGGCGACGGGCGCACGCGGTCTGCGGTTGCCGCCACGGGCCTCCCGGTCGGGGTCGGACGCGACCGGCGTGACCGAGCCGTCCACCGACACCGGAGCGGTCTTCGTCGGCAAGGAGGCGCACGGCCTCTTCCGCACCCTGCGCACGAACCGGGCCGTGCTGCTGCGGCTCGGTAGCGGCGCCGCGCTCATCGGCGCGATGCGCGCCGGACGCCAGGTGATCCTGCCGCTGTGGGCGGTCAGTGTCGGGCTGAACGACTCGACGGCCGCGTTGATCATCGGCATCGCCGGTGCCGTCGACTTCGCGCTGTTCTACACGAGCGGCCAGATCATGGACCGTTGGGGACGGTTGGCGAGCGCACTCCCCTGCATGCTCGGGCTGAGCGTCAGCTACTTCCTGCTCGCCTGGAGCGGGCACCTCGACGCGCGGGTCGGCTGGTTCGTGGGGATCGCGATGGGGATGTCGCTCGCCAACGGCGTCGGCTCCGGCATCCTCATGACGCTCGGCGCCGACCTCGCCCCGCGCGACGACCCGGCGCCGTTCCTCGGGGCCTGGCGCTTCACCGGCGACTTCGGGTCAGCAGCGGCACCGCTCGTGATCTCCGGGGTGACGGCCGTCGCGACGATCGCGGTGGCCAGCGGCGTGATGGGCGTGCTCGGCCTGATCGGTGCCGGTGTGCTGCTGCGGTACGTGCCGCGGTACCTGCCGCGCCAGCTGCGCTGACGCGCGCGCCGCGCGCTGCGCGCTGCGCGCTGCGTGCTGCGTGGCCGGCGCACGGGGTGCTGCGTGCTGCGCGGCCGGCGCACGGTGCGCGTCCCGCCGCTCCGTGCGAGGTTCCCCGCTCCGTGCGCACCTGCTGCGGCGCACGGAGCTGCCAAACCCGCACCAGGTGACGTCCGGCGCACCGTGCGCACGGGCGCACCACCACTGCCCGGGAGGCCCGGCGCACCCCCGCCACGAACACCGCACCGTGTCGACACGGTCACCCACAACGCCGCTGGCCGCTCCACGCGCACCTGCTGCGGCGCACGAAGCGGCCAAACCCGCACCACGTGACGTCCGGCGCACCGTGCGCACGTGCGCACCACCACCGCCCGGGAGGCCCGGCGCACCCCGCCACGAACACCGCACCGTGTCGACACGGTCACCCTCAACGCCGCTGGCCGCTCCGCGCGCACCTGCTGCGCGCACGAAGCGGCCAAACCCGCACCAGGTGACGTCCGGCGCACCGTGCGCACGCACCGACGTCCGCCGACCAGAGACCGCTCGGTAGACTGCCGCTGCTCGCGGGAGTGGTGGAATCGGTAGACACGCAGGATTTAGGTTCCTGTGCCCCAGGCGTGAGGGTTCGAGTCCCTCCTTCCGCACCGACCGTTGCGTGCTCGCGCATCTCATACCACCGAGGGACGTTCCGGTCACGCGCGGACGGTACCCTCGTCGTGCGGGTGACCCTCCCGTCACCGCATCTGCACGACCGGAAGAGACATGCACTCCGTCGCACTCGCCCTGATCCCATGGCTGGATCCGCAGTACATCCTCGACCACTTCGGGGCGGTCGCAGTGCTCGTCGTCTGTGCGATCGTCTTCGCCGAGACCGGTCTGCTGATCGGCTTCATCTTCCCGGGTGACAGCCTGCTCGTCATCACCGGCCTGTTCGCGTTCGACCGCGGCGGCGAGATCGGCGGCATCCCGATCTGGGTCGCGGCCCTGATGATCGGCGCTGCCGCGTTCCTCGGTGGGGAGCTCGGCTACTACATCGGCAAGAAGGCCGGCCCGCCGATCTTCGAGCGCAAGGAGAGCGGTCTGTTCTCCAAGGCGAACGTCGAGCGGACCAACGCGTTCTTCCACCGGTTCGGCCCGCTCGCGGTGATCCTGGCGCGCTTCGTGCCGGTCGTCCGCACCTTCGCGCCGATCGCCGCCGGCGTCGGCCGCATGGACTACAAGAAGTACTCGCTCTACAACGCGATCGGCGCCGTCGTCTGGGGTGTCGGCGTGACGTTCCTCGGGTACTTCATCGGGCACATCCCGTTCGTCGCCCACATCGTGCGCGAGTACATCGACATCATCCTGCTCGCCGCCGTCCTGGTCACCGTCGTGCCGATGGCGCTGACGTACATCCGGAACGCCCGCAAGGCGAAGAAGCGCGAGCACCAGGCCGAGTCGACGGCCGTCGACCCGCAGCTGTAGCGGCACGCCGGACCGAACACGACAGGCCCACACCGTTCGGTGTGGGCCTGTCGTCGTCGCAGGTGGGCAGTTCAGAGCCCGAAGTGCTCTCGCACGACCGGCGCGATGCCCCGGAACGCCTTGCTGCGGTGCGACAGCACGTTCTTCTCGTCGCGGGTGAGCTCGGCCGACGAGCGGTCGGCGTCGTCCGGCCGGAACACCGGGTCGTAGCCGTGGCCGCCGTCGCCGACCGGCGCGGTCAGCACCTCGCCGTTCCACACCGCCTCGACCACGTGCTCGAACCCGTCGGGCGTGACGAACGCGGCCGCGCACACGAAGGCGGCGGTCCGCTCCACGACGCCGTCGAGGTTCTGCAGCAGCAGCGCGATGTTGTCGGCGTCCGACCGGGTGCCCGCGTACCGCGCCGAGTGGATGCCCGGGGCACCGTCGAGCGCGTCGACCGCGATGCCGGAGTCGTCGGCGAGCGCCGGCAGTCCGGTGTGGGCGACCGCGGCACGGGCCTTGATCAGGGCGTTCGCGGCGTAGGTGTCGCCGTCCTCGACCGGCTCGGGGCCGTCGTACCCGACCAGCTCGACACCCTCGCCCAGCGCCGACCCGAGGATCTCGCGGAGCTCGACGACCTTGCCCTGGTTGTGGGTGGCCAGGACGACGGTGCCGGTCACGCCAGCCCCAGCACGGTCTTCTGGATCGCCGCGAGCGACTGGTTGCCGGCCAGCCCCAGGTCGAGCAGGACGTTCAGCTCGTCGCGGTCGAACGGCGCGTGCTCGGCGGTCCCCTGCACCTCGATGAACTTGCCCGACCCGGTCGTGACGATGTTCATGTCGGTGTCGGCGGCGGAGTCCTCGGTGTACGCCAGGTCGAGCATCGGCTCGCCCGTGACGATGCCGACCGAGATCGCCTGCACGCTGTCGGTGAGCGGGGTGGCCTTCTTGCCGATGAAGCCCTTGCCGCGGCCCCACTCGATCGCGTCGACCATCGCCACGTAGGCGCCGGTGATCGACGCCGTGCGGGTGCCGCCGTCGGCCTGCAGCACGTCGCAGTCGATGACCAGGGTGTTCTCCCCGAGGGCCTTCGTGTCGACCACGGCGCGGAGCGAACGCCCGATCAGCCGGGAGATCTCGTGGGTGCGGCCACCGACCTTGCCCTTGATCGACTCGCGCTGCATGCGCTCGTTCGTCGACCGCGGCAGCATCGAGTACTCGGCGGTGACCCAGCCGGTGCCCTTGCCGGCGAGCCAACGGGGCACGCCGTTCGTGAACGAGGCGGTGCAGAGCACCTTGGTGTTGCCGAACGAGATGAGCGCGCTGCCCTCGGCCTGCGTGCTCCACCCCCGCTCGATGGTGACGGGACGGTGTTCCTCGGCCTGGCGGCCGTCGATGCGGGTGGTCATGGTGTCCTTTCGGTCCGGCCTGGAGGCGCGGTGCGGGTCATCGGGGCGGGCGGCGGCTGGCGGCTGGTCGCCGCTCAGGCCCGCCCACGGGGCAGCGTGATGGCGCCGGTCTCGAGGTGGCCGACGCGGACGATCTCGGGGCCGAGGAACCGGCGGGCGAGCCGCAGGAACCCGTCCTCGTCGTCGCCGGTCGACTCGAACGAGTACGTCGGGGCGGTGGTGGAGGTGCGTTCGAGGCCGTGCTCGACGAGCCGGCGGTACACGTCGTTGGCGGTCTCCTCGGCACTCGACACCAGGGTGACGTCCGGGCCCATCACGTACTGGATGGCGGCGGACATCAGCGGGTAGTGGGTGCAGCCGAGCACGAGGGTGTCGACGTCGGCGGCGCGGATCGGGTCGAGGTAGCCGGCGGCGACCTCGCGCAGCTCCGGTGACGAGGTGTCCCCCGCCTCGACGAACTCGACGAACCGCGGGCACGCCGCCAGGGTCAGGCTGACGTCGGAGGCCACCGCGAAGGCGTCCTCGTAGGCGCGCGAGGTGATGGTGCCGACCGTGCCGATGACGCCGATGCGCCCGGTCCGGGTCTGCTTCACGGCGGCGCGGGCGGCGGGCTGGATGACCTCGACCACCGGGATGCCGTACGCCTGCTCGTACCGTTCGCGGGCGTCGCGGAGCACGGCCGACGACGCCGTGTTGCAGGCGATGACGAGGGCCTTGACGCCGAGTTCGACCAGGTCGTCCATGACCTCGAGCGCGTAGCGGCGGACGTCGGCGATGGGCTTCGGGCCGTACGGCGAGTGCACGGTGTCGCCGACGTACCGGATGCTCTCGCGCGGCAGTTGGTCGATGATCGCACGGGCCACCGTGAGCCCGCCGACCCCGCTGTCGAAGACTCCGATCGGTGCATCCGTCACGGTGACCAGCGTACCGACGCGCGCTGCGGACGTCGGGACCGACCGCCTGCGCGCCGCGCGCCGCACGCCCGAGGCGATCCGGGCCTCCAGGAGGTCACGTCACTAGTGTCGACAGCGTGACCAGCGCGCTCTTGACGGACCAGTACGAACTCACCATGGTCGACGCGGCCCTGAAGGACGGGACCGCCCACCGGCGCTGCGTCTTCGAGGTGTTCGCCCGGCGGCTGCCCGACGGTCGTCGCTACGGCGTCGCGGCCGGCCTCGGCCGGTTCCTGACCGCCCTCGGCGACTTCCGCTTCGGCGACGACGAGATCGGGTTCCTGCGCGACCGCGGGGTCATCGACGAGGGCACCGCAGCCTTCCTCGCCGACTACCGGTTCACCGGGGACGTCCGGGCGTACCGCGAGGGCGAGGTGTACTTCCCCAACTCCCCGATCCTGCAGGTCGAGGGCACGTTCGCCGAGGCCGTCGTGCTCGAGACGCTCGCCCTGTCGGTCTTCAACGCCGACTCCGCCATCGCCTCGGCCGCCGCGCGCATGGTCTCCGCCGCCGACGGGCGTCCGCTCGCCGAGATGGGCTCCCGCCGCACCGGCGAGTGGAACGCCGTCGCCGCAGCACGGGCCGCGTACATCGCCGGGTTCGGCGCGACGAGCAACCTCGAGGCCGGCCGCACCTGGGGCATCCCGACGATGGGCACCGCGGCGCACGCGTTCACCCTGCTGCACGACTCCGAGGAAGCGGCGTTCCGGTCGCAGCTCGACGCCCTCGGCAACGGCACGACGCTGCTCGTCGACACCTACGACATCGAGCAGGCCGTCGAGACCGCCGTCCGGCTGACCGACGGCAAGCTCGGCGGTGTCCGCATCGACAGCGGCGACCTGCCCTCGGTCGTCGCGGCCGTCCGGGCGCAGCTCGACCGGCTCGGCGCGACCGACACCAAGATCACGGTCACGAACGACCTGGACGAGTACACGATCGCGGCCCTCCGTGCGGCCCCGGTCGACTCGTACGGCGTCGGCACCTCGGTCGTCTCCGGCTCGGGGCACCCGGCCGCCGGCATGGTCTTCAAGCTCGTGGCGCACCAGTCCGCCGACGGCGACGACTGGGTCGCCGTGGCGAAGAAGTCGGCGGACAAGGCCTCGATCGGCGGGCGCAAGGAAGCCGGCCGACGCCTGCGCAACGGTGTCGCCACGGCCGAGGTCGTGCTCACCGCCGGACAGGTCGGCCCCGACGAGCGCCCGCTGCTCGTGCCCGTGGTCACCGGCGGCGTGGTCGATCCGGCGTTCCTCGGAGCACAGGGCGTCGAGGCCGCGCGGGCGCACCACAAGCGGGCGAAGGCCGAGCTGCCGGCGGACGCCGCCCGCATCGGTCGCGGCGACCCCGCGATCCCCACCCTGGTGATCTGAGCGCGCCGCTGCGCATCGCTGCGCATCGCTTGGTGAGCAGAAATGGTCGGGTCCCCGAAGGTGACCCGACCATTTCTGCTCACGATGCGCAGTCTGCGTCTACTCGGACTTCATCTTCTCGTAGATGGCCTTGCAGTCCGGGCACACCGGGAACTTCTCCGGGTCGCGGCCCGGGATCCACTTCTTGCCGCACAGCGCCTTGACCGGCTTGCCGGACAGGGCGGACTGCAGGATCTTGTCCTTCTTGACGTAGTGCGAGAACCGCTCGTGGTCGCCGGGTTCGATCGCTTCGTCTTCGAGGAGCTTCTCGAGCTCCCGGTCCATCACGTCGAGGCCGCCGCCTGGTTCCGTCATGCTCATGGGTCCAGGGTACGACGGTCTGCGCACGTTGGTCTGCGCACCTTGCGCTCGTTCCGGAACGCTAGTTGCGCTGCGCCGCTGCCAGCAGGTCCGGGCCGCGCCGGTCGAACAGCCGCCCGCCCGCGAAGATCCCGATGACGAGCACGACCACGCCGATCCCGATGCCCACCGCGAGCGTCAGCATCGACCACGGCTCAGCGCCGCGGACGAAGGCCAGCACCGCGAGCCACGCCGCCGGGACGGTGCAGACCACGATGCCGATCACCATCATCGACTGCGCGACCGTCGCCGTCACACCCGCGGCCTGCGGCTGCTGGAACGGGTGGTCCCCCGGCCGCACGGTCGGGTAGGGCAGCAGGACGGACACGACGCTCGACAGCCCGAGTCCGGACAGCAGGGCGCTGGCGCTCACGCCGATCAGCAGCGGGAACACCGTCCAGTCGTCGAACAACCAGGCGGACACCGCCGAGCCGGCCACGATCGCCGGCGCACCGACGACGAGCACAGGGACGACACGGCCGAGACGGTCGCTCCACCCGGGAGCCCCGGAGGCGACGTGCAACCACACCGCGGTGTTGTCGTACGAGACGTCGTTGTGCGGCAGGAACCCGGCGATCAGCGCCATGAGCGGCAACGGCACGAGCGCGGTCCAGTGCCACGGCACCCCGGCGACCCCGAGCGGGATGACGACGAGCGGGACGAACAGGATGATCAGGTACGAGGTGCGGTACCGCGGGTCGCGCACCCAGTAGGTCAGGGCGCGGGCGGCGACGGCGGCGACCGGTGTCGAGCCGAGCCGGTCGAACCAGCCGAGCCCCTGGTAGCGCCGGGTCCGGGTGCGACCGTCGACGGTGTCGAGCGCCCGACCGACGAGCGCCCACCACGCCCAGGCCAGCAGGGCCACGACGGCGATCGCGACGAGCAGCTTGAGGAACCCGGTGCCGACGTGGCCGCTGGCGACCTCTGCGGGCACGGCCCAGGCAGCGCCCCACGGCGTCCACCCCGCGACGTCCGCGACGCGTTGCATCTCGGTGCCATCGGGGTCGAGCCAGTCGACGCGGAGCAGCAGCGAGACCGCCGGGATCGCGAGCACGATGATCACGAGCGCGACGAGCCACCCGGCGTCGCGGGACCGGTGCGGGCCGATCAGCCGCGAGCCGACGGTGCAGCACACGCGGACCAGGAGCGCGCAGGTGGCGATCGCGAGCAAGCCGCCGAAGACCGCGAGCACACCGGTGCCGGCGTCACGCGCCCAGGCGATCGACTGGGCGACGGCCACGACGACGACCCCGATCACCGGGATACCGATCAGCCCGGCGACGACGAGGCCGATCGCGAGCCCGCGACGGCCGATGCCGAACACCGCGAAGCGCCGCGGGTCGAGCTGGTCGCTCCGTCCGACGACGAGCGGGACGACGGTGAACGCGAACGCGATGAGCGTGCCGACCGGCACGGTGACCGCGCGGGCCGTGTCGGGGTCGGCGGACCGCAGCGCGACCGTCTGCGTCGCGACGAACACGGCGGCGAGGAGCCCGACGAGGCTGCCGAGCACGACGAGCACGGATCGGCGGGCGCTGCCGCGGACCTCGCCCGCGAGCAGGTCGGCCCTCAGCCGGAGAAGCTGTGCAACCATTCCATGCTCTCTGCCACGACGCGGCCGCCCGCGAGTTCGACGAACTTGTCCTCGAGGCTCTTGCGACCGCGCACCTGGGCCATGGTCCCCGAGGCGAGGACCTTGCCGCCGACGATGATGGCGACGGAGTCGCAGGTGCGCTGCACGAGCTCCATGGAGTGGCTGGAGAGCACGACGGTGCCGCCACCGCGCGTGTAGCGGCGCAGGATGTCGGTGATGGTCGCGGCGCTCACGGGGTCGACCGACTCGAACGGTTCGTCGAGCACGAGGACCCGCGGCGAGTGGATGAGCGTGGCGGCCAGGGCGATCTTCTTCGCCATGCCCACCGAGTAGTCGGCGACCTGGCGACCGAGCGCCTCGCCGAGCCCGAACGCCTCGGCCAGGTCGGTGCTGCGCTCACGAGCCGTGGCACCGTCGAGACCGCGCAGGGTGGCCGAGTAGTAGAGCAGCTGCGCACCGGTGAGGCGGTCGAACAGCCGCAGGCGGTCCGGCAGCACGCCGAGGCTGCGCTTGGCGGCCGTGGGGTCGGCCCAGACGTCGTGGTCCAGGACCGTCACGGACCCGGCGTCGGGACGCAGCAGACCGGTGATCATCGACAGGGTGGTCGTCTTGCCGGCGCCGTTCGGGCCGACCACGCCGAAGATCGAGCCCTGGCGGATCTCGAGGTCGACCTCGTCGACGGCGAGGGTCTGCCCGTACCGCTTGACGAGGCCGTCGGCGGCGAGCACGACGGGCTGCAGCTTCTGCGGGGCCTTGGGCGCGGTGGCCCGGGGAGCACGCTTCTTCGCGGCGGGGCTCGTCGCGGCGTCCGCCTCCGGTGCGTCCGTCTCCGGTGCGCCCTGCGCTGCGTGCACGGTCGCGTCCGTCGCGGACGTCGCGTCGCTCGACGCGGGGCCGGGAGGCACGGTGCCGGTCGTGCCGGCGCCCTTCGCCGGTCGCTTGGTGCGTTGCTTCGTGGTGCGCGCCTTGGCGGGTCGGGCGCCGGTGGTCGTCGTCGGGGCCGCTGCCGCGGCACGGGCCGCGGGACCGGGCACTGCGTCCGACTGCGGCTCGGTGACCGGATCGGTGTCGGCGGCCGTGGTGTCGGCAGCCGTGGTGTCGTCGGTCATCTCGTCATCAACGGAGGCGTCGCGCGCATCCGGTTCCCCCATGTCGTCGTCGTCGGCGTCGTCCCCCGCCGCGGCGTCCACCCGGTCGGCGGCACGCTCGTCGGCGTCCTGCTCGTCGGTGTCACTCGCTTCGGTCATCCAGGCAGCGTCGGTCGTGGCGTACACGTCCTCGTTGTCTGCTCTGGCGGCCATCGCCCAACCGTACCAACGCTCTCCGGACAGCGGGGAACCGCCCGCTCCAGTGTCACGAAATGAGTACGAAGCGCGGCGGACCTACCCCTTGTGCGGGTGTTTCCGTATCATTCACCAGGGCACGAAGGAGTGTTCACCACTTGGAAACCTGCTCCGGCGGGCTCTCCGACACCGTGCAGCGGCCGCCCTCGTGGCCCGCGGCGTCCGGTTCTCGGCGAACTCGGACGTTCCGCGAGCAGACTCGACGAGGCCCGCCCGTGCCCCAGGGCGCGCGGGCGGACACCAGAAGGGACCAGCATGACCACGCAGATCGTGATCCTCGCAGCGGGGATGGGCAGCCGGCTCGGCCGCAGCCTGCCGAAGCCGCTCACGGAGCTCAGTGACGGCCGCACCATCATGCAGCAGCAGTTCGACAACATCCGCGCCGCGTTCGGTTCGAGCGCCCGCGTGACGATCGTCGTCGGCTACAAGTCGGAGCACATCGTCGAGGCCTTCCCCGACGCGTCCTTCGTCTACAACGAGTCCTACGACTCCACCAACACCTCGAAGAGCCTGCTGCGCGCCCTCAAGGCGACCGGCAAGAGCGGTGTCCTCTGGATGAACGGCGACGTGGTCTTCGACCCGATGGCGCTCGTCCGTGCGGCCGACATGATCGACGAGGACCACTCGTTCGTCAGTGTCAACACCGACAAGGTCTCCGACGAAGAGGTCAAGTACACCGTCGACGCCGAGGGCTTCATCCACAAGCTCTCCAAGCAGGTCGTCGGCGGGCTCGGCGAAGCCGTCGGCATCAACTACGTGTCGGCGAACGACAAGCAGGCCCTCATCCGCCAGCTCGGTCGCGTCGACGACCAGGAGTACTTCGAGGGCGGCATCGAGGCTGCCATCGCCGAGGACGGGCTACGCTGGTCCCCGATCGACATCTCCGACCTGTACGCGGTCGAGATCGACTTCGCCGAGGACCTCGAGCGCGCGAACAACCTGTTCGCCTGAACCTCCGTCAGGACCCCTTCGGCGGTTCCGCCCGAAGGGAAACCGTGACCACAGCGAGCGCGCCGACCGTGCCCGCGGCTGCCGCACCAGCGGCGACCCGGAGCGCCGGTCGGCGCTATCGTCATGCCCTCTGGCTGCTGACCGTCCGCGACCTCCGGGTCCGGTACTCGACGTCGGCGCTCGGGTACGTCTGGTCGATCCTCGACCCGCTCGTGATGTCGGCGATCTACTGGTTCGTCTTCACCCAGGTGTTCCACCGCGGTTCGGTCGGTGAAGACCCGTACATCGTCTTCCTGCTCTCCGCGCTGCTGCCGTGGATGTGGTTCACCGGGGGCGTCTCGGACTCCACGCGGGCGTTCATCAAGGAGTCGAAGCTCATCCGCTCGACGACGATCCCCCGCACCATCTGGGTCGCGCGGATCGACGCGTCGAAGGGCATCGAGTTCCTGCTGAGCCTGCCGGTGCTGGCGGCGTTCGCGATCGCGACGGGTGCGCACCTGCACTGGCAGGTCGTCTTCTTCCCGCTGGCGATCGTGCTGCAATGCGCGCTGGTGTACGGCCTCGGCCTGATCGTCGCGCCGCTCGTCGTCTTCTTCCGCGACCTCGAGCGCGCGACCAAGCTCGTTCTGCGCTTCCTGTTCTACGCATCGCCGATCATCTACGGCACGCAGGCGCTGCCCGACGCCCTGCGACCCGTCGCCGCGGTCAACCCGCTCACCGGCATCTTCGGGATGTACCGCGCCGCGTTCTTCCCGAGCCAGCTCGACTGGCTCGAGGTCGGGGCGTCGGTGGTCATCACGGGCATCGTCCTGGTCATCGGCTTCGCGGTGTTCCGACGCAGCGAGCACCGCGTGCTGAAGGAGCTGTGATGACCGCCACCGACCAGACCCGACGCACCGAGACCGTCGCGCCGGTGATCTCCGTGCGCGACGCCGGCATCTGCTTCAAGCGCAACCGACGGGCGAGCCGCAACTTCAAGGACCTCTTCGCCGGACGCGGCCGCCGCAAGCGTGCCGACGAGTTCTGGGCGCTCCGCAACGTGTCGTTCGACGTCCGTCCGGGCGAGGCGATCGGCGTCGTCGGTCGGAACGGTCAGGGCAAGTCCACGCTCCTGAAGCTCGTGGCGCAGGTGATGCTGCCGGACGAGGGCCGGATCGACGTCGGGGCCGGCGTCGCGCCGCTCATCGAGATCACCGGTGGGTTCGTCGGCGACCTGTCCGTCCGCGACAACGTCTACCTGACCGCCGGCCTGCACGGCATGTCGCGCGCCGAGATCCGTGCCGCCTTCGACGAGATCATCGACTTCGCCGAGATCGCGGACTTCGTCGACACCCCGTACAAGCACCTGTCGAGCGGCATGAAGGTGCGCATCGCGTTCGCGGTGATCTCCCGGCTCGACGAGCCCGTCATCCTGGTGGACGAGGTCCTCGCCGTCGGCGACAAGGCCTTCCGCGAGAAGTGCTACAAGCGGATCGAGGAGCTCCTGGCCGGCGGTCGGACGCTCTTCTTCGTGTCCCACAGCGACAAGGACCTGCGCCGCTTCTGCGACCGCGGTCTGTACCTCGACAAGGGCCGACTGCAGCTCGACGGCACCATCGAGGAAGCGCTGGCGCAGTACTCCGCCGACTACGGCGTCTGACCGGTCGGGTACTCGCCCTCCACAACCAGGGCACCACGGTGCCCCCTCCACAGCGACGGGCTCCCGGGTGCTGCGCCGGGGCCCCACCGTCGGACCCTCCCCCTAGCGTTCCCCCCATGCACCACCCAGCACCCGCGTACGCCGTCCCGTTCACCATCGACCGCTCGCAGGCCCCGCGCCGGTACGACCTCGTCAACACCGGAGACGAACCGGTCGACGGCCTGACCCTCACCCACCTCGGCAACGGCTACAGCCCGCCGCTGGCGGTGCACCGGCTCGAACCGGGTCGACGTCTGTCCGTCGCCGTGTTCGGCGCGGATCCGCAGGACACCGGCGTCGTGATCGTCCGCTGGCGCCGTCCGGACCGCTCCGAGTACGTGTGGCGGATGTCACTGGTCGGTCAGGGGCTGCACCCGTGACCGTGTCCGGACGGGGCTCAGCGTTCGCCGCGCTCGGCAGCGACGGTGCGCCAGCGCTCCAGCAGCCACTCGACGGCGGCGTGGAACCGGGCCGTTGCGGCACCGGGCGTGGTGTCGCCGAAGTAACGCGCCACCCACTGCTGCAGCTTGGCGAGCTCGGCGGCGTCCCCCACGGCGGCGTCGATCCGCGCGAGCACCGACGGCGCGTCGGCCGCGGTCAGCCAGTTGGCGTCGCTCAGGTAGCCGCGTTCGTCCACATCGGCCTCCGGCGACACCGGGCGGGTCACGATCAGGGGCTTCCCGACCGCCAGGCGGTCGTAGATCATCGCGCTGATGTCGGTGATCGCCACGTCGGCGTCGGCCAGCTGCCAGCCGAGCTCGCCGCCCTCGTCGTGGACGTGGTGCGCGGTGGGGTCGGCCGCGTTCGCCGCCGTGATCGCCGCGACGATCCGCTCGTGTGCCGTTCGGTACGCCGGGTCGAGCACGCCGCTCCGCGGGTGCGGCCGGTACACCAGGCGGTGGCGGGGCGACGCGAGCACCTGCTCGGCGATGGTGGTGCCGTGGGACGCGATCGAGCCGTACGCCGCGGCGCCGCGGTCGCCCTCCCACGTCGGTGCGTACAGCACGACGGTCCGGTCGTCGGCGGGGTACGGTGCCGCGCCGGCGAAGTGGTCGGCCTGGGGGCGGCCGATCGCGATGGTCCTGGCGTCGAGGTCGTAGTCCCACAGCGCCTCGGCGAGCCGGCCACGCGCGGCGTCCCCAGCGATCAACGCGTAGTCGTACGCCTTGAACTGGTTCGTCGTCATGTACATCTTGTCGCTCTCGCCGTGGTTGACGAAGACGTGCCACATGCGCCCGTACCGCATCATCTGGAAGTTGCGGGCGTTCTGGTTGACGTAGAGCACCACCTTCGGCGCCTGGGTCTCGACGAACTGCTCCAGGTCGACGACCTGACGGGCGTACACGGCGGGGACGGGCGACTCGTCGATCAGCGTGGTCATCGTGCCCGGGCTGCGCGCGATGATCGCGACCGGGTGCGTCTTCGCCAGTTCGGCCAGCGGCGCGTACCACTGGCGCACCTGGTACATGTTCACGGGGCCGTCGGCGAAGTACACCGCGATCTCGATCGTGCCGGGCGCCGGCGCCGCGACCGCCGGCAGGCGACGGGCGAGCTCCCGGCGGCTCCGGCGCGAGGCGAGCAGGCGCTGGGCCAGGCGCACGGCGGTCCGCACGTCACTGGTGATCGGCATGGACTGTCTCCCGTTCTGCGGTGGCGGTGGGGTTCGGGGTGGTCAGACGACGGGCGGGCGCCCGGCGAGCGTCATCCGGGCGACGGTCAGCCAGCTCATCAGTCGGGTCGGTCCGCAGTCGGTGGTCCGTCCTTCGCGGATGCCGGCGAACCACGTCGTCAGGCGTCGCGGGTGTCGCCACCAGCGCGCGACCTGGATCGCGGCCCACGAGCCGACGTAGAGCGGTCGGAGCGATGCCGGCAGGTTCCGTCGCGCCAGCCACACCCGGTTGCGGGCGTTCAGGCGGTAGTACTCCGTGTGCCGGGCCGGGTCGATGGCCGGGTGGTGGGCGACCAGGTCGCCGGCGTACCAGGCACGTCGACCGGCGTCCCACACGCGCCACGCGAGTTCGATGCCCTCGTGCGCGTAGAAGTACTCCGCTCCCCAGCCCCCGACGACCCGGTACACGTCCATCGGCAGCACGACGGCGCCCTCCCACACCGAGAACACCGGCGACGAGTGGTCCGGCTCGCCCTTGCGGATGCGCGGGACCCAGCGCCGCGGGTTGGCGGCGCCGGTCGGGTCGACCACGCGCGGCTGGAGCAGTCCGAGGGAGGGGTCGCGTTCGAAGCGGCCGACGGCGTCCTGCAGGAACGTCACCGAGGGGATCGAGGCGTCGTCGTCCAGGAAGAACACGTAGTCCCCGTCGACGACCTCGGCACCGGCGTTGCGGCCGGCCGGGATCCCGAGGTTCTCCGGCAGCGCCAGCGTCCGCACTCCGTCGGGCAGGCCGGTCGGCTCCCAGCCGTTGCCGACGCAGACCACGTCGAGTTCGACGCCCTGCTGCGCGAGCACGCTGTCGAGCCCGCGGCGCAGGTCGTCGGGCCGGGTGCCCTGCGACAGGCTCACGACAGCGACGCGGGGTCGCTGCGGGTGCGCGACCGCGTGGCGACGAACGGTGCTCGGGGTCACCGCGTCATCGGCCGCCGCGTCGTCGGTGACCGCGTCGTCGGGCACCGCGTCGTCGGTCACGCCTTGACCCGCTTGGACGCGATGATCGCCAGGAAGTGTCCGACGGTCGCCAGCACGGCCAGCGGCAGCAGCGCCCCGACCAGGATCCGGCTGGCGAGCGGGTCGCCGATCGCCAGTCCGATGAGCGCGAACAGGAACGCGAGCATGCTCAGCTCGACCGAGTGGTACAGGCGGTGGAACGGCAGGAAGCGGGCCAGGCGGCGGAGCGAGGCGAGCTTCCGGCCGGACGGCGCGGTCGAGGCGTCGCGGCGGTCGACGAGCTTGTCGAGCCCCGCGTTCGCCCGGGCGACGTGCACCATGTCGTTGAGGGCCTTGTTCAGCACGATGACCAGACCGAGCGCGCAGCCGATCGTGGTCCACATCCAGTCGGCGCCGTGGATCGGCCAGGTGGCGGCTCGGATGCCCAGCGCGACCGGGATCAGTCCCTCGGTCGTGTAGTGCCCGACCTTGTCCAGGAACACCCCGGCGGGCGAGCGGGTGCCACGCCACCGTGCGACCTCGCCGTCGCAGCAGTCCACGAGCATCTGCAGCTGTCCGAGCACCAGGGCGAGCGCCGCGCCCCAGATGCCGGGGATGAGCAGGACCGCGGCGATGCTCCACCCGACCAGGATCATCAGGCCGGTCACCTGGTTGGCGCTGACGCGGGTCTTCAGCAGCACCCAGGTCAGGTACGGCGAGACGTCGCGCAGGTACAGCGACGCCGTCCAGTGCTCGGCGTTGGCGCGGGCGCGGACCTCGTCCGGCTGGGCGACGGCCCGCAGCTCGGCGATCGACGTCGGGCGTGCTGATCCGCGGCCGTGGGTGGCGGGGTCGGTCATGGGGTCACCGTCCGGTGTGGGTGGTCAGCTCGGAGGTACGGGTGAGGAACCCGATGATGAAACCGAGCCCCCATCCCACGTGGATGCAGGGCAGCACCACGAGCAGCCAGAGGAAGGTCGCCACCCCGGATCGGCGCGCGACGGCGACCGACCCGAGGACGACGAAGAGCAGGTACACGGCGGGTACGGCGAACCCGAGGAGCGCCCAGGCGACCGGGCTGCCGAGGGCTGCGCCGACGACACCGACGACGCCGGCGAGGATCCCGACGGCCATGGCGGCGACCATCGCGGGCGGCACGAAGTACCGCAGGCCGTTGTTCGCGGGGAACCGACGGGCGAGCTCGCCCCGCCACAACCCGGTGGCGACGAACTGCCGCACCAGGCGCTTCAGGCTCGGCCGCGGGCGGTACGTGACGACCAGCTCGGGCGTGAACCACACCGTGCCGCCGGTCTGGCGCAGGCGTCGGTTGAGTTCCCAGTCCTGGCCGCGCTTGATGCCCTCGTCGAACAGGCCGACCTCGAACAGGCGGTCGCGGCGGAAGACGCCGAGGTACGCGGTCTCGGCGGGGCCGGCGGTCCCACCGACGTGGTGCGGGGTGCCGCCGAGGCCGACGCGGCTGCCGTACGCCAACGCGACGGCCCGCTCGAACGGGCTGCGGCCCTCGGCGCGCATGATGCCGCCGACGTTGTCCGCTCCGGACTCGAGCAGGGTGCGGACGGCGATGCGTGTGTAGTCCGGGGGCAGCACCGAGTGCGCGTCGACGCGGACCACCACGGGGTGCACCGACGCCGTGATCGCGACGTTGAGGCCGGCCGGCGTGGACCCGACCGGGTTGTCGATCGCCCGGATGCGCGGGTCGGCCGCGCTCATCTCGGCCACGAGTTCGTTCGTGCCGTCGATCGAGGGGCCGAGCGCGAGGATGACCTCGAACACGCCGGTGTAGTCCTGGTCGAGCAGGCTGGCGACCGCAGCGCGGACCTCGGTGACCTCGTTGAGCACGGGCATCACGTACGAGACGCCCGGCAGGGGCTGTCCGTCTGTCTGCATGCGTACCTCGGGGTGCTGGCTGGGTGCACGGGACGCACCGGGGCGGTGCCGCCCCGCAGAGCGACCATGAGCCTATCAAGACCCGAACCCGGAACCTGCGGGGCGCCCGCGACGCGACCCGCAGACGGACGGGAGGCCCGGCGCACGTCGTGCACCGGGCCTCCCGTCCTGTCCGTGGTGGCGTCAGCCCTTGCTGTCGTACGTGCCCAGGGTCACGTCCGCCTCGCGGGACTGCCCGTTCCGGAGGTAGCTGATCGTCGTCGACGCGCCGCCCGCGAAGTAGCGGACCTGCGCCGTCAGGTCGGTGGCGTCCGAGACGGTCGCCGAACCGATCTTCGTGACGACGTCACCCTTCTGCAGACCGGCCTTCGCCGCCGCACCGCCGGACGAGACCGACTTGATGAGCGCACCCATCTGGGTCGCGCTCGCGTTCTCCGAGGCGTCGCCGACCGTGGCACCGAGCAGGCCGTGCGTGGCCGAGCCCTTGTCCTTGATCTCGTTCGCGACGCGCTTCACCAGGTTCGACGGGATCGAGAAGCCCACGCCGATGCTGCCGGCCGCCGAGTCGGACGACGACGAGCTGCCGGCCGAGGCGATGGCCACGTTGATGCCGATCAGCTTGCCCTTCGCGTCGAGCAGGGCACCACCGGAGTTTCCCGGGTTGATCGACGCGTCGGTCTGGATGACGGGCAGCGAGACCGTGGTGTTCGCGGACGAGCTGCTCCCGTTGTCGCCGTTGCCCCAGAAGTCGAACGGGCCGCTGCCGCCGTTGCCGCCCTCGTTCGAGTCGCCGCCCTCGCTGGGAGCGCTCGACGTGACCTGGATGCTGCGGTTCAGGGTCGAGACGATGCCGTCCGTGACCGTGTTCGACAGGCCCAGGGGCGCACCGATCGCGACCGCGGTGTCACCGACGTTGAGCTTCGTGGAATCGGCGAACTCCATCGGCTTGAGGTCGGTCGCGTCGATCTTGATGACCGCGAGGTCGACCGTCGGGTCGGTGCCGATGAGCTTGCCCTCGTAGATCTTGCCGTTCGAGGTCGTCACGGTGATCGAACCGTTCGAGCTGTCGCCGTCGAGCGTCACCACGTGGGTGTTCGTGACGATGTAGCCGTCCTTGCTCATCACGACGCCCGAACCGGTGCCGGCCTCGTTGCTGGACGACACGTTGATCGTCACGACCGACGGCGTCGCCTGCGCAGCGACCGCGGTGACGACGGTCGCGGAGTCGTAGTCGTTGACCGTGAGGTTGCCGCCCTGCGACGAACCGGACGACGACGTGACGGTGCCGCCCTGCGACGACCCGGCGAGCCACCCGGCGCCGCCGCCGACCAGACCCGCGACGACCAGTCCGGCGATGATCGGCAGGACGAGCTTGCCGCGCCCGGAGCGGGTGGTGGTCGTGGTGGCCGCTGCACCCGCGGTTCCGTCAGCGAAGTAGTGGCCGTTGCGCTGGTTCGCGCCGTCCACGTCGCCGAAGGCGCTCGTGGCGGACTGCGGTGCCTGCGCCGACGCTGTCGCGTACTCCGACGAGGACGCGGGGGCCGCGGCGGAGGCCGGCTGGGCGTACTCGCCGTACCGCGGCTGGCCCGCGGTCGGCTGCTGGCCGTACGGCGGCTGCTGGGCCTGGCCGTACTGGCCCTGCTGGCCGTACTGCGACTGCTGACCGTACTGGGACTGCTGGTTCGGCTGGTTCTGGCCGTACTGGGACTGCTGGCTCTGGCCGTACTGGGACTGCTGGCTCTGGCCGTACTGGGACTGCTGGCCGTACGGGCTCTGCTGGGTCTGGCCGTACTGCGGCTGCTGGGCCTGCCCGTACTGGCTCTGCTGGGCCTGCCCGTACTGGCTCGTCTGGTCTGCGGCGGGCTGCTGGCCGTACTGGGACGCCTGCCCGTACGGCGACGTCTGCTGGCCGTACCCGGCCGGCTGCTGGCCGCCATCGCGCTGCTGGTCGCCCGAGAGCGTCGGGTACGGGGCCGTGTAGCGGTCCGTGGGGTGGTCGATCGCCGACGGGATCACGTCGGTGTGGTCGGCGCTCGTGGCGTCGTCGGACCGCTCGGCGTCGTTGGACTGCTCGGCGTCGTTGGACTGCTCGGCGTCGTTGAACTGCTCGGCGTCGTTGAACTGCTCGGCGTCGTTGAACTGCTCGGCGTCGTTGAACTGCTCGGAGTCGTTCGGCATCGACGTGTTCCCCTTCGTGGCCGCTGCGGCGGCGTCCTCACTGGCGGCAGGCGATGCCGCATCGTCCGGACGGCGGTCGTCGCCCTGCCCGTTGGGCGTGGTGTCGGTCATGCTGGACGTGCTCCTTTCAAGCTCGTGCAGTCTGTCGCAACCACCTGAGCGGTGCTTCTGGCGACGCTGGAAGCATCCTCTGCCGATCTTATGCGTGGGCTGTGGGTCCGTCCCCGGATCGCCGTCGGACGGCCAGCTAGGTTGGGGTCCGTTCAGCGCGACACGTCGTCGCCGTCACCGGAGGGAACCACATGCGGCAGGCAGGACCCTGGTTGCGAGCAGCCGAGGGAGCGATGCTCCTGGGACCCGACGGCGCCCCCGCGCCCACCGTCTTCGCCGAGATGAGCGCCCTCGCCGCGAGCACCGGCGCGATCAACCTCGGGCAGGGCTTCCCCGACCAGGACGGCCCTGCCGAGGTGCTCGAAGCCGCGGTCCGCGCCATCCGGGACGGCGTCAACCAGTACCCGCCCGGACGCGGGACGGTCGACCTCCGCACCGCCGTGGCCGAACACCAGCAGCGGTGGTACGGCCTCGAGGTCGATCCTGACCGGCAGGTCCTGGTCACCGCCGGCGCCACCGAAGCCCTCGCCGCGACGCTCCTCGCCCTGGTCGAACCGGGCGACGAGGTCATCACGTTCGAACCGTTCTACGACGCCTACGGTGCGCTCGTCCGGCTCGCCGGCGGCACCCACGTCACCGTGCCCCTCACCGCTCCGGACTTCCTGCCGGACGAGGACACCCTGCGCGCCGCGTTCACCGACCGCACCCGCGTCGTGCTCGTCAACACGCCGCACAACCCGACCGGCCGGGTCCTGCCCGACGAAGTCCTGCGCACGATCGTGGAACTCGCGACGCGGTACGACGCCCTCATCGTCACCGACGAGGTCTACGAGCACCTGACGTTCACCGTCCCGCACACGCCGATCGCGACACTGCCCGGAGCCGCCGAGCGGACGGTCTCGATCTCGAGCGCCGGCAAGACCTTCAGCACCACCGGTTGGAAGGTCGGTTGGCTCACCGCTCCCCCGACGCTCGTCGACGCGATCACGACGGTGAAGCAGTACCTGACCTTCGTCAACGGCGCACCGTTCCAGCCGGCCGTCGCCGTCGGACTGCGGTTGCCCGACGCCGTCTTCGCCGGGATCGCCGCCGAACTCGCCGCCAAGCACGAACTGCTCGCCTCGGGGCTCCGGTCAGCGGGCTTCGACGTCATGCGGCCGGACGGCGGGTACTTCGTGATCGCCGACACCGCGCCGCTCGGGTACGACGACGCGCGGGCCTTCTGCCTCGAACTGCCCGCCCTGGCCGGGGTCGTCGGCGTACCGGTGTCGGCCTTCGTCCGGCCGGAGCACGCCGCGGGCTACCGGTCCCTCGTGCGCTTCGCATTCTGCAAGCGGCGTTCCGTCCTCGAGGACGCCGCCAGCCGCCTGGCAAGCCTCCACGCGCCGTCCTGAGCCCGATCCCGCCACCGGCGCAGTCGCGACCACGGATCGGACGGGACCTGCCGGTCAGGGGCGAGCCGTGCCTCCAGGCTGGGCGCGCAGCGCGACGTCGTACCGGCGGAGTGCCAGCGACGGGTTGACCTGCCGGACCGCCTCGGTCACAGCGGTGTCGACGGTCGCGACGAGCGTGCCGGGCGTGAAGCCGGCCGACGCCACGGCGACACCGGAGGGGTCGAGCACCACCGAGGCGCCGATGCCGATCGGCGGCGTCTGGCCGACACCGACGACCCAGACGGTGTTCTCGATCGCCCGCGCGGTGAGCAGGGTCCGCCAGTGGTGCTCCTTGCCGGGGCCGCGCACCCACTCGGCCGGCAGCACGACGACGTCGGCCGCACCGTGCTCGGGCGCTGCCAGCCGCCGGGTGACCTCGGGGAAGCGCAGGTCGTAACAGGTCTCGAGCCCGATCCGGAGCCCCTCGAGCTCGAAGACCGGCAGCTGCTCCGGGTCGCCGGACTCGATGCGGTCGGACTCCCGCGACCCGAAGGCGTCGTAGAGGTGCACCTTCCGGTACGTCGCGGCGAGCTCGCCGGTGGGGAGCACCGCCACCAGGGTGTTGCGGAAGCGCGTGGGTTCGTCCGCGGTCGCTGCGTCGGTCGTCGCGGCTTCCGTCGTCTCGGCGTCGGTCCTCTCGGCGTCGGTCGTCTCGGCGATCCCGACGATCAGTGCGACACCGGTGTCGCGGGCGATGTCGCGCAGCCCTGACACGAAGGGGCCGTCGAGCGGCTGCGCTGCGGCGACGAACCGGTCGTCGATGTCAGCGGTGAAGTACGACGAGTACTCCGGCGTGACGAGCAGGGCCGCTCCCCGCGCCCCTGCGTCGGCTGCCGCGGTCCGGACGGTCTCGAGGTTGGCCACCGGGTCGTCCACGGGAGCGAACTGCGCGGCGGCGATCGTGAGGGTGCCCATCCGCCGAGCGTACCGGCGCACTGCGGAGCGTTCCGGCTTGGAGGAGCCCGGGAACGAGGAAAGCCCCGGTCCTTTCGGACCGGGGCTTTCGTGTGACGCTTGGTTGCGGGGGCAGGATTTGAACCTACGACCTCTGGGTTATGAGCCCAGCGAGCTACCGAACTGCTCCACCCCGCGGCACATTGAATAGCCTACACACGGTCGTGGCGGGGCACAAATCGTGTGCCCCGCCACGGCGTGTCAGCTGCCGTCTTCGGCTGCGGTCGCGGCCTCGATCGCCTCTTGCAGGCGCTTGTCGGCCTCGGCTGCAGCGACCAGGTCGTTGTCGGCGTAGGCCTGCTGACGGTCCTGCAGGGCGTCGTTCGCGTCGGACAGCGCCTGCTGCAGTGCGTCGTTGTCCGTGGTGCCCGAGCCGGTCGAGCCGCCGGTCGACCCGGAGCCCGAGTCGGAACCGGAGTCGGACGAGCCCGACCCGGACGAACCGGAGTCGCTCCCCGAACCACTGGCATCGGAGTCTCCGGCAGCAGCACCCGAGTCACCGCCGAACAGCGAGTTGAGTGCCTCGTCGAGGGTGTCCTCGAACGCGATCTTGTCGCCGAACGCGACGAGCACCTTCTGCAGCAGCGGGTACGAACCGCTCGACGTGGACTGCACGTACACGGGCTGCACGTACAGGAAGCCGCCGCCGACCGGCAGGGTGAGCAGGTTGCCCTGCTTCACCGTCGAGTTGCCGCGCTTCAGGATGTTCAGCTCCTGCGACACCGTGGTGTCCGAGTTGAACAGGTTCTGCACCTGTGCCGGGCCCGGGATGTTGTCGGTCTTCGGCATCGTCAACAACGTGAGCTTGCCGTAGCCCGACGCCTTCTTGCCCTTGCCTGCACCTCCCGCGTCGGAGTCGGCGGCCAGGTAGCCGGTCAGCACGTTGCGGTTGTTCGCGCCGGCGGACTGCTGGGGGATGTAGGTCGTGTACAGGTTGTACGCGGTCTCCTGCCCCGGCACCTTCATCGTCAGGTAGTACGGATCCTGCAGGTTCGCCTTGCTCGCGGTCGTCGTCGTCTGCGCGCCCAGGGCGTTGGTGGTCGTCGACGTGTCGGCGGCGCTCGCATCCGTGTCGGTCGACCCCGTGGTGGTGGGCTCCTGTGGTGTGTTCCACGCGTCGTCACCCGAGTAGAACGAGTTCGCGTTCGTCACGTGGTAGGTGCCGAGGATCGACCGCTGCACCTTGAACAGGTCCGTCGGGTAGCGGACGTGGTCCAGCAGCTCGGCGCTCATGCTCGACACCGACTTGACCGACGTCGGGAAGATCTTCTCCCACGTCTTCAGCACCGGGTCCTTGGTGTCCCACGCGTAGAGGGTCACCTTGCCCGTGTAGGCGTCGACCGTGGCCTTCACCGAGTTGCGGATGTAGTTGACCTGGTCGGTGCGGTACGCCGAGGACTCCGAACCGGCGATGCTGTCCGACAGGCTCTGGCTCTGCGAGTACGGGTAGGCGTCGCTCGTCGTGTAGCCGTCGACGACCCACTGGATGCGGTGGTCGACGATCGCCGGGTAGGCGTCGCTGTCGACCGTCAGGTACGGCGCGACCTTCTGGACACGCGTGATCGGGTCGCGGTCGTAGAGGATCTGCGAGTCCTTGTTGACCGCGTCCGACAGCAGGACCTGCTCCGACTGGAACTTCGCCGCGTAGACGAGTCGGTTGAAGAAGTTGCCCACACTCGGTCCGCCGTCGCCGGAGTACGTCGTGGTGGCGTTGCCGCCGTTGTCGTCGTCGGATCCGGACGGGTAGTCGAGCTCGACGTCCTTCGAACCCTTCGGCGCGCCGACGATCGAGTACGCCGGCGAGGTCTCGCCGAAGTACACGCGCTGCTGGAAGTCACCCAGCGCACCGTTCGAGGGGATGCCCGACTCGAGGAAGACCGGCTTGCCGTCGCTCGCGCGCTGGTTGCCGAAGGCCGCGGTCACGCCGTAGCCGTGGGTGTACACGAACGCCCGGTTGTACTGGGTGTTCGCGGCCGAGCTCAGACCGTCGAGGTCGATGTCGCGCACCGCGATGACGGTGTCCTCGGTCTCGCCCTTGACGTCGTACCGGTCGACGTCGAGCTCGTCCGGGAACTGGTAGTACTGCCGGTACTGCTGCAGCTGACTGAAGGTGTCGGAGACGATCTTCGGGTCGATGAGGCGGATGTTCGCCGTCGTCTGGGCGTCCTGCGCGAGGGCGCCGGAGCTGGCCTCGGTCGTGGCGTCGTAGTTCTGTTCCTTGACGTCGGAGACACCGTAGGCGTCCCGCGTGGCCTTGATGTTCCGCTCGATGTACGCGGACTCGTAGGTACGCTCCGAGGGCTTGACCTGCAGGCGCTGGACGATCCAGGGGTAGATGCCCCCGATGACGATCGCGGCGACGAGCAGCAGGCCGGTGCCGACGATCGAGATGCGCCAGCGGCCGATCACCGCGGTGACGATGAACAGGATCGCGACGATCGCCGCGATGCCCGCCATGATCTCGCGACCCGGGATGACCGCGTTGACCTCGGTGTACTGCGCACCGGTGATGAGCGAGTTCGACTTGGTGAGCGCCGCGTACTGGTCGAGCCACAGGCTGACGGCCTGCAGCGCGATGTAGAGCGCAGCGGTGACGGCGAGCTGGATGCGCGCTGCTCGGGAGATCCGGACTTCACGTCCCCCGAAGCGCAGCGCGCCGTACAGGTAGCAGGCGGCGAGGGCGGCGAGCCCCGCGATCAGCACCACGGCCGACGAGTACGCCACGATCGAGCGCCAGAACGGCAGCTCGAAGACGTAGAAGCCGATGTCCAGGCCGAACTGCGGGTCCGTCTTGCCGAACGGGGTCCGGTTGAAGTACTCGAGCACCATGCTCCAGCGCCCCGAGGTCGACAGCCCGGCGAAGATGCCGAGCACCACCGGGATGCCGATCATGACGGCGCGGCGCAGCGGTTCGATGACCTGCTGGTACCGGTCCAGCTGCGAGTTGAGCTTCGCGTAGACCGGGCGGTACCGGAAGGCCAGTCCGATGCTCAGGAAGACCGGGATCGCCATTCCCAGGAAGCCCGCGAGGAACATCAGGGTCCCTGCGATCCACCGCGTCGTGAGGACCTGCTGGAACCCGAGCTGCGCGAACCACGCGTAGTCGGTGTACAGGCTGGCGAAGATGAAGAAGCCGATCACCAGTGCGGCCAGCACGATGATCGTGACCACGATCGGGACCCGCGGCGAACGCCGCCCCGAGGTGGACGAGGTTGTCGTCACTTGATGTGCTCCAGACGTGTCGGACCGGCGGGCCCGGCTCGCGGCGGGCCGTCAGTGCACTGATCCTATTGGACCGGGCGGACTGTGAAACTGTGCGAGGACTCAGGAACCAGGTCAGGAACCGCAGCGGACGAGCTTCGCGGTGCTCTTCCCGTCGGCGATGGTCTGCAGGTCGGTGACGGCCTGGTCGAGCGTCGACACCTTGTAGACGTCGAGCCCGTCCGGCACGTGCCCGACGACCTCGCCGCAGTTGTCGGCCGGGGCGAGGAACACCGTCGCCCCCGCTTCCCGCGCTCCGTAGAGCTTCTGCCGGATGCCGCCGATGGCTCCGACCTCGCCGTCGGCGGTGATCGTGCCCGTCCCCGCGACGTGCTTGCCGCCGTTGAGCTTGCCGGGTGTGATCTCGTCGATGATCCCGAGCGCGAACATCATGCCGGCCGAGGGGCCACCGACGTCCTGCAGCTTGATCGAGACGTCGAACGGGAAGTCGTACTTCTCCGTGACGCCGACGCCCAGGAGCGCGGTGCCCTGCTCGTCGCGCGGGGTCACCCGGACGTCCTTCGTCGCACCGTCGCGCTCGATGGTGACGGTGGCCGGGGTCGACGTGCCGTGCTTCGCGACGAGCTCCCGCAGCGAGGTGGCGTCGGCGTTCGTCGTGAGCGAGGTGCCGTCGAAGGCCGTGATGACGTCGCCCTTCTCGATCGGGCCGTCGGCAGCCGAGCCGGGCTGCACGGTACCGACCTCGAGTTCGGTCGGCAGGTCGTTCCCCTGCTGGATCAGTGCTGCGGCCACTGCGGACTGCTGCGACGCCTGCATGTCGGCGGAGTCCTGCTGGTTCACCTGCTCGGTCGTGGTGCCGGTCGGGTAGATCGCCTCGACCGGGATCACGGCCTCGGACTTCGTGAAGATCGCCCGGACGACGCTGGTCCACGACGGACGGTTCGTCGCGTCGCCCTGGATGCCGACCGTCAGCATGTCGAGCGCACCGGCGGTGGGGTAGGTCTCGTGCCCGGAGACCTGGATCAGCTTGACGTCCTTCGCGTCCTTGCCCGTCCCCTGCTTCTGGGTCCCGATGGTGTTGTAGACCGGTCCGGGGACCTCGATGAGGTACGGGCTCGGCAGCACGCTCGCCAGGATCCCCAGCACGACGGCACCGATCACGAACGCCCACCCGACGGTCCTGGCACGCGAACGACGACGGGGCGCGGGGGTGAAGAGGGTCACGCGGGGTCCTTCCAGGGGCGGTCGCCGGGCCTGACGGCGGGGCGGTCGTCCGCGCCGTGCGGCGGGACTGTTCGCCCTCGGCGCAGCGGTTCGGGCGTTCCCACGGGGGCATCCCAGGTGCGGCCCCGTGAGCAGCGATTAGCGTAGTCGGCATGCCTGATGAACCACAGCCGGGGCCGGACGACGACTTCCAGGAGATGCTGCGCAAGCTGCTCTCGGGCGAGGGCCAGATCGACCCGTCGCAGCTCGCCGGTGCGGCCGGCCTGCCGAACGACCCGGCCTTCGTCGCGAACCTGATGAGCCAGCTGCAGCGTGCCGCGCAGTCCGGCGGTGACGGCATCGACTTCTCCGCGACCGCCGAGCGCGCCACCGCGATCGCCCGCGAGGGCGGCCACGCCGTCGACCCGGTGGCCTCGCAGGCGGCCGACCAGGCGTTCCAGGTCGCCGCCCTCTGGTTGGACGAGGTCACGACCGTGGCCGAGCTCACCGCCACCCCGAGCCTGTACACGCGGGAGCAGTGGGCGAAGGCGACGGTTCCGGTGTGGACCCAGATCGCCGAGCCCGTCGCGTTCAGCATCGCCGATGCACTGACCGAGGCCATCGACCAGCGTGCTCCCGAAGAACTCAAGGCGATGCTCGGTGACGTCTCGAAGGCGATGCGCGGCGTCGGCGGTGCCCTCTTCGCCATCCAGCTCGGCCAGGTCGTCGGCCAGCTGTCGAAGGAGGTCGTGTCCGGCGGCGACGTGGGTGTCCCGCTGCTGGACGAGCAGGTCGCAGCACTCCTGCCGCAGAACGTGGCCGAGTTCGCCGAGGGACTCGACGTCTCCGAGGACGAGGTCCGCATCTACCTGGCGGTCCGCGAACTCGCGCACGCACGGCTCTTCCGCTCGGCGCGGTGGCTGCGACTGCACATCATCTCGTCGATCACGGACTACGCACGGGGCATCCACATCCCCTTCGACCGCGTCGAGGAGCTCGCCGCGGACATCGACCCGACCAACCAGGAGCAGCTGCGGGACGCGCTCGCCTCGGGCGCGCTCATCCCGCCGCGCACGCCCGAGCAGGACGCTGCGCTGGCACGACTCGAGACCATGCTCGCGCTCGTCGAGGGCTGGGTCGACACGGTGACCGCCGCCGCCACCGTCCGTCTGCCGAAGAGCGGTGCCATCGCCGAGATGGTCCGTCGTCGCCGTGCAGCCGGAGGCCCCGCCGAGTCCGCGTTCGCGACGCTCGTCGGCCTCGAACTGCGACCCCGCCGTCTGCGCGAGGCCGCCGCGATGTGGCAGCGGGTGACGGACGAGCTCGGTGCCGAGCAGCGTGACGCGCTCTGGTCGCACTTCGATCTGGTCCCCACCTCCGACGACGTCGACGCACCGGACGCCCTGGTCGCCCGTCTGCGGAACCCCGCGCAGACCGAGGAGGACGACGCGTTCGACAAGGCGCTCGAGGACCTGCTCAACGACGCCACCGGCGCCCGTCCGCACGAGGACGAGTCCGGCCGGATCGACGACGGCGCCCCGGGCACCGACGGCACGGGCACCGGCAAGACGGCCACCGACGGAACGGGCACCGACGAGACAGGCACCGACGAGGACCACCCCGGCGACCAGCCCCGCTGAGTCCGGCACCGCCGAGTTCTCCACAGATCCACCACCCGGCCCCACGCGTGCCCCCGACTCGGGCACCGTGGGGTCATGGGCATCCGCATCGATCCGACACTCGAGTTCGTCTGGCGCGACCCGACGACGGTGCAGCTCGGGGTCGATCCGCCCCGTGCCGTCGTCGACGTCCCGACCACGGGCGAGGAACGGTTCCTCAGTGCCCTGCGGCGTGAGACGGGGCGCGAAGCGCTGAGCGGCCTCGCCGTCACCTCGGGCTGCCCACCGGACGTCGCCGCGCGCGTGCTCGGTGCGGCGTCCCCCGCCGTGATCGACGTCCTGCCCGAACCGCTCGAACGGGTCGAGGTGCACGGGGCCGGCGGGTTGGCGGACACGATCGCGGCCCACCTGTCCGGCGAGGGCGTGACCGTCGCCCGGACCTCGTCCCCGCGGGGCGGCCCGGTCGGGCTGCCGGAGCACGAACCCCGGCTCGCCGTGGTGGTCGCCGACCACGTCGTCGACCCCGCGCTCCGCGCCGCCTGGACCCGCAGGGGCGTGCCGCACCTGGCGGTCGTGGTGGGCGACGGCCGCATCCGCGTCGGGCCGTTCGTGGTCCCGGGGGCCGGCCCGTGCCTCCAGTGCGCGGAGTTCGCACGCGTGGACGACGACCCGGCGTGGCCCGCGATCGCGTCGCAGCTGTGGGGACGACCACCGGCGCCGCTGTCACCGTGGCGGTCCGCCGCGGTGGCCGCGGCCGCCACCCGGCTGCTCGTGCAGCGCCTGCCGCTCCGGTTGCAACGTGCCGACCCGGACCAGGTGGTGTTCGACCGCGACGACCTGGCCGTCAGCCGGTGGTCGGTGCCGCCCCATCCGCGGTGCGCGTGCCGAGCACTGCCAGGAACCGACTCGGAGCGCGGGCTCCCCCACGTGTGGAACCCTGTCTCGACCACGTGATCGTCACGGTCCGCCGGGCGCGGGTCAGGCCGACGTAGAACAGGCGACGTTCCTCGTCCACCTCGGTGTCGGTGGTGGCGTGCGAGATCGGCAGGAGGCCCTCGGCGGCACCGGCGATGACCACGTTCGGCCACTCGAGTCCCTTGGACGAGTGCAGGGTCGCCAGGGTCACGGCGTCGACCTCGGGCTCGTGGTGGGTCGCGGCACGGTCCACCAGGTCCTGGGTGAACTGCTGCATGGTCGTGCCGGCGGGGGCGTCCTCGGCCAGGCCCATGATCGCCTGCAGCGCTTCCCACTGCTCGCGGACGGCGCCGGTGCCCTCGGGGGCGGTCGGCGTCCACCCACTGACCTGCAGCACGAGGCGGACACGGCGGGTCAGTTCGTCGTCGGTCTGCCGGATCGCCTCGCCGCGCATGTGGTGCACCGCGAGCTTGACCTCGGGCCGGTTGAAGAAGCGCGTGCCGCCCTGCACCCGGTAGGGGATGCCGTTGCGGCCGAGCGCGGACTCGAGGGCCGCGGACTGGGCACCGACGCGGAACAGCACTGCGCAGTCGCCGTACGACGCTCCGCCGGCGACGAGTTCCGCGATCCGTCGGGCGATGGTCTGCGCCTCGTCGCCGTCGTGCACGCACGGCACCACGACGGGGTCGGGCCCGGGCTCGTCCGTCTGGGCGACCAGGTCGAGCGCGCCCGGTTGCCCGCGCATCAGGGCGTTGGCGGCGTGCACGACCTCGCGGGTGGAGCGGTAGTTCCGCTCGAGTCGCACGACCGAGCCGCGGGGGAACTCCGAGCCGAAGCCGAGCAGGTAGTCGCTCGACGCACCGGCGAACGAGTAGATCGTCTGGCTGGCGTCGCCGACGACGCACAGGTCGTCGCGGCCGCCGAGCCAGGCTCGCAGCAGGTCGTGCTGCACGGGCGAGACGTCCTGGTACTCGTCGACGACGAAGAACCGGTACTGCTGCCGCACGTAGGACGCCACGCGCGGCTCCGACTCGACCATGCCGAGCGTGGCGAGCAGGACGTCCTCGAAGTCGAGCTGTCGGCGGTCGTCCTTCAGGCGCTCGTAGGCCTTCATCAGGTCGATCACCCGGCGCGGCGAGGTGTCGCGCGGCATCACCCGTTCGGCGGCGGCGGCCTCGTACTCCTCGAGCGAGAGCATCTGCACCTTGCGCCACTCGACCTCGGCGGCCAGGTCCCGCAGCACCGGGGTGTCGACCGACATCCCGACGGTGTCCGCGGCGTGCGCGATCATCCGGCCCTTGGACTCGACGATCTTCGGCGCGTGCCCGCCGACGGTGTCCGGCCAGAAGTAGCTGAGCTGCGCCATCGCCGCGGCGTGGAAGGTCCGCGCCTGCACCGTGCCGGCGCCGAGCGAGCGCAGCCGCGACCGCAGCTCCCCGGCGGCGCGGGTGGTGAACGTCAGCGCGAGGACGTGGTTCGGTGCGTAGGTGCCGGTCGCGACGCCGTAGGCGATGCGGTGGGTGATCGCACGGGTCTTGCCGGTGCCGGCGCCCGCCAGGACCGCGACGGGGCCGAGCAGGGTCCGGGCGACGGTGCGCTGCTCGGTGTCGAGAGCGGCGAGGAGTTCATCGGGCGACGGCGGACGGACCTCGGGCACCCCGCTCACGGCAGGTCCAGCGGCCCGCCGTACCACTCCTCGATGATGGCGCGGGCGATCGAGGTCCGACCGGGCAGCAGCAGGGTGTCCCCCGCGCGCTCCCGGATGTCCTCGCGCGAGAACCAGCGCACGTCGAGGATCTCGACGCCGTCTGGCCGGGCAGTGGACGGGTCGCCGTCCACTGCGCGGGCACGGAAGCCGACCATCAGCGACGCGGGGAACGGCCACGGCTGCGAGCCGAGGTACTCGGGCTCCTCGACGTGCACGCCGGACTCCTCGAAGACCTCGCGGCGGACGGCGTCCTCGAGCGACTCCCCCGGTTCGACGAACCCGGCGAGCAGCGAGTAGCGGTCGGCGTCCCACGCGGCGTTCGAGCCGAGCAGGATGCGGTCGTCGGCGTCGACGACACCGACGATGATCGCGGCGTCGGTACGCGGGAAGTGCTCGTGTCCTTCGGGGTCGCGGCGCACCCACCCGCCGGTGACGACGTCGGTCGCGGACCCGGTGCGGGGCGAGAAGCCGTGGACGGCGTGCCAGTTCGCCATCGCCACGGCCTCGACCGCCAGGCCCTGGTCGCGCGGGGACAGCTCGGTGCCGAACATGCGCAGGCTCTCCCACGCGTCGTCGGACGGTTCGATGGCCGACGCGGTGGCGTCGTCGACGAGGGCCGCGACGAAGCGGGTGCCGGCGGGGGCGTCGGAAGCGTCGGACACGGCGCGGCCGAGGTACAGCGTCACGGTGCCGTCGGGGACGTCGGCCGCGGTCACGAACCGCAGGGTGCCGTCGGCGTTCCGGAGCATCTCCGAGCCGTGCACCGGCAGGTACCGGGTCGCGGAGTCCTCGCGCAGGACCCGGTCGAGGTCCGGCGTCGTGCGGAACTCGGCGTCGCGGTCGAGTTCGTTGCGGGACAGCGGGAGCCGGGAGGCGAACTCGACGGTCACGGCAGAGGGCTCCTCGGTTCAGGTGCAGGCGAGGCCTGCGGGCGGGGCGTGCGGCAAGGCGTACTGCGAAGGCTTCGGGAACAGCGTGGCGTGCACCGGTGCAGGCGTCACGCACCTACCCTGAGGGGCATGGCGGGATCCCAGTTCACTCTAGCCGCGTTGGCGACGACGGCCGTGCCCGGTCTCGTCGTCACGGGCACGCGCACGCTCGGCTCGGCCGCGGCCGGCGACTACGAGTCGGCTCTCCTCCGCGACGCCGACGGCGCCCTGACGGTCATCCGACGTCCCCGGAACCAGCGGGCGGAAGCCCGGCAGTCGGCCGACCTCGTCGCGATCCGTGCGCTGAGCGCCGGGATCCGCACGCGCCTCCCGTTCGGTGTGGCCGAGTACCGCGGTCAGGCGCCGATCGGATCGACCCGCGCCATCGTCACCACCCGGCTGCCGGGCGCGCACCCGACGCTCGCGTCGTTCGCCGAGCGCCCCGAGCTCGCCACGAGCGTCGGCCGCGCCCTCGCCGCGATCCACCAGCTGCCGACGAGCTTCGTCTCGGACGCCGGCCTGCCGTCGCTCACCCCGTTCGAGGTGCTGCGCTCCGCCGTGTCCGTGATGGACCGCGCCGTCGCCACCAAGCTCGTGCCCGCCGCCCTGGTCGAACGGTGGGAGGGTGCCGCGCGCGACCAGCAGCTGTGGCAGTTCACCCCGACCGTCGTGCACGGTTCGATCGGCACCGGCGTGCTGCTCGTCGACGGCGACGCCGTCAGCGGGATCCTCGACTGGGGCGAGCTCCGACTCGGCGACCCGGCGAAGGACCTCGCCTGGGTGCTCGCCGGCCGACGCGACGCCTTCGACACCGTCCTGAGCGCCTACGAGGCGAACGGCGGCGGACGCGACCGCCAGCTCGCGCAGCGCGCCCGGGTGCACCACGAACTCGAGACGGCGCACTGGCTGTTGCACGGCGTGCAGGCGAAGAGCACCGAGGTCGTCGACGACGCGGTCGCCATGATGCACCGGCTGGTCGACGCGGTGCACGCGCCGAGCGCGGAGCCGCTGCAGTCGGTGTCCCCCGAGACGATGGAGATCGGCGAGGTCGAGCAGTTGCTGTCGTCGACCGAGCGCCGACACGGCTGACGTCCGCTCCGACGTTCCGACTCGTGCGCCGCGCTCACCTCTGCCGAGCGGTCACGCAACGTCGTCCGCCCCGCGTTCGAGCGACCGTCCACGACCAGTCCGCAGCCGCCGACGGGCTGTCGTGACCAGCGGCGGTCGCGCTGGGCGGTGGGCGCGACTGCCTGGAGGCCCGGTGCCGGTCCGCGAGACGGGCACCGGGCCTCCAGGGTGGCAGGCTGGGCGCGGCGCGCTCCCCGCCCGCGTCGGCGCCGAGCGGTCACGACTCCCCGCCCTCCGAGCACCGACAGGCCACGAACCGTCGGCCGTCGGCCTCGCGCTGACGGCCTGTGACCGGTCGCCGTGCACGCCGCGGGGTGTCGCGACCCCTCGTCCGTCAGCCGATCGCGGCCGTCCAGGCGCGCTCGAGTCCGGCACGGTCCAGCAGCTCGGTCGGGCGCACCTCGAGGTCGTCCGCGACGAAGTAGAACACGGCGTCGACCTGGTCGAGCGGTCGACCGGTGAACTCGGCGTAGGCCACCCGGTAGAGGGCGAGCTGCAGCGTCCGTCGGGCCAGGTCGTCGGCACCGGACGGCGCCTTGCCCGTCTTCCAGTCGACGACCTCGGCACGCCCGTCGATCTCGTAGACGGCGTCGAGCTTGCAGACGACGCTGTGCCCGAGGAACGGGATGTGGATCTCCCGCTCGACCTCGACCGGCGTGCGGCCGGCCCACCGTGAGCGGGCGAAGGTGGCCTGGAAGTCGGCCAGCCGTCGGGCGTCGTCGTCCGTGACCACGGCGTCCGGCGAGGCGTCGACCAGGTCGTCGGCGTCGAGGTCGAGCTCGTCGCCCCACACGTCGAGGGTCTCGAGCGAACCGCCCGTGCGGGCACGCTGCTCCACCCACTGGTGGAAGAGCGTACCGAGCCGGGTCGCTCGGTACGGGCGCTCCGGCATCGGCCGCCGCAGGCGTTCGGCCACCTTGTCCGGCTCGGTCAGGTAGTCCTTGAAGCCGGAGGCCGGCACGCGGTGCGGGACCACGACCGCGTGCTTCGCGTTCCGGGTCGCGCGTCGTTCGGCGAGCAGCAGGTCGATGTCGGCCGCGTACCGGCCGGAGGCACCGGGGTTGGCGTTCCGGACCCGCTCGGCCGCCGCCAGCACCCGGGGCGCCCGCTGCCCGAACGGCACGTGCGGCCAGAGCTGCTGGGCGCCGTCCTCGCCGAGGGGGTTCTCGTCGTGCACGGTGGTCTCCGGGATCGCGGTGCCGTCGACGACCCCGGCCTCGACCAGGTCGTGCAGGTACCGGCTCGGCTCGGTGGGGCGCACGCCGCCGGCCCAGAACGAACCGGACACGAGCAGGTCGTGACGGGCACGGGTCAGCGCGACGTACGTGAGTCGGCGTTCCTCGTCCTCGTTGCGGGCCTTCACCTGCTCCTTGAAGGCGTCGATCGCGGTCGTGACGTCCTTCTGGGTCTCCTGCCCGCGCCACGCCAGGCTCGGCAGCTCGGCGCCGTCCCCCCGGAACTCGTACGGCAACCGGCCGAAGCCGAGCCACCCGGACGAGCCCTCCTGCGGCCGCGCGGGCAGGCCGCCCTCGACCATGCGCGGCACCGCGACGGCGTCCCACTCGAGGCCCTTCGACCCGTGGATCGTCAGGATCTGGACCGTGCCGGCTTCGGGTTCCTCGGAGCGCGGGCCCATGTCGTCACGGCGGGCGGCGGCGTCGATCCACCCCAGGAAGGAGCCGAGGTCGGCACGGTCGTCGGTGGACACGAACCCGGCGAGCTCGTCGATGAAGGCGTCGAGGTACGCCCCGCTGCCCTGCTCGTGCGCCGCGACCTCGATGTCGAGGCGCATCTCCTGCACCACGAGCGTCACGAAGTCGACCAGGTCGCTGCCGGCCCGCGACCGCAGCATCGCGAGCTGCGTGCCCAGCGCCCGCATCCGGCTGCGGCCGGCGGGCGTGATGCCCTCGAGCGCGCCGTGCTCGTCCGGTGCGGTCGCCACGAAGTCCAGGGCGTCGACGATCGAACCGTGCTCCCCCGCGGCCACCGAGGCGCGGAACGCCGCCGTCAGCTCGTCGTCGAGCCGCTGCTGCGTGTGGTCGCGCTGGAACAGCCACCGCGCGAGGTGGTGCAGGGCGACGACGTCCGCCGCGCCCACCCGCCACCGGGCACCCGCGAGCAACCGGATGAGGTCGTTGCCGGCAGCCGGGTCGTGCAGCACCCGCAGGCACGCGACCAGGTCCACGATCTCGGGGCGCTGCAGCAGGCCGCCGGTGCCGAGCACGTGGAAGGGCACAGCACGCGCTCCGAGCGCCGCGGTGAACGACGCCAGGTCCTTGCGGGCACGGAGCAGCAGGGCCATCGACCCGGTCGGGTTCCGCTTCCGGTGGCCCTGGAACCAGGCGGCGACCTCGTCGGCCTCTTCCGGCAGGGTCTCCGGGAACACCGCCCGGACCGTCCCGGCGTCCGCACCGGGTCGCGGTGACAGGCGCTCGACGTCGACCTCGGATGCCTCGGACAGCGGCGCCACGATCGCGTTCGCCCCCGCGAGGACGTCGACCGGGTTCCGCCAGCTCGTCGACAGCGCGAACGTCACGGGCCGGACCGCATCCGGCTCGGTGCCGCCGAAGTCGCGCGGGAAGCGTGCGAGGTTCGCGGCGCTCGCACCGCGGAACCCGTAGATCGACTGATGCGGGTCGCCCACGGCCATCACCGAGTGCCCGCGGAACAGCCGGGCGAGGAACCGGGTCTGCACCACCGAGGTGTCCTGGTACTCGTCGAGCAGCACGACGCCGAACCGCTGCCGCAGGTCCGTGACGACCCGCGGCGCGGACTCGGCCGCGGCGAGCGCCAGGGCGATCTGGTCGGAGAACTCGACGAAGCCGCGGTCGACCTTCTGCCGCCGGAACTCCGCGACCAGGTCGGCGAGGGGCTCCAGCGCACCGATCGCCGCGACGGCGTCGGTGATCGCCTTGTACGGCTTGCCACGGTTGCCGGGCAGTTCGAGCAGGTCGGAGAACTCGACGGCGAACCGGCGGAGGTCCTCGGGTTCGACGAGGTGCTCGGACGTGGCCCCGGCGAGCGCCACGACGGCCGCGGTGAGGGTGTCGACGTCGCGGTCGAGTCCGGCCAGTCGGTCGTCACGCGCGGCCACCACGACGCGGCGGGCCAGCTGCCAGGCGGACGGTTCGGTCAGGACCTGGGACTCGCCGTCGCGGCCGACGAGCAGGGCGTTCTCGCGGAAGACGGCGTTCGCGAACGCGTTGTAGGTCGACACGGTGGGCGCTTCGAAGGCGTCCCCCGGGGTGATCAGGCCGACGTCCTCGAGTGCACGGATGCGGTCGTTGATGCGCACCGAGAGCTCACCGGCGGCCTTGCGGGTGAAGGTCAGACCGAGGACCTCGTCGGGGTGGACCATGCCGTTCGCGAGCAGCCAGACCACCCGCGACGCCATCGTCTCGGTCTTGCCGCTGCCGGCTCCGGCGACGACCAGGGCGGGGGTGAGCGGGGACTCGATGACGGCGCGCTGCTGTGCGGTCGGGCGCGGGCGGCCGAGGGCGTCGGCGATGGCGTCGGCGCCGTGCTGGACCACAGGCGCAACGAGGTCGTCCGTCGTGTCGGTCGTGTCGGTCACCAGGTCACCTCCGAGACCACGTGGATGCGGCACTCGACGCCGGTCCGCGCCTTCTCGCAGTGGTCGTCCACGTTCGCCAGGAAGGTCCGTCCGGCCATGCCGCGCGCGACCCCGTGCAGGCGCTCCCGGTAGGCGTCGCGCGCCTCGGCGTCGAACGCGTGCTGGGTGCGCTCCGAGTAGGCCTGCCCGCCGCGGGGGTTCTGCACGAACACGAGTCGGGCGTCCGTCATGGGCGAGCCGGCCGGAACGCCCTCGACCGCGCCGTCCTCGATCGCCAGCTGGTACGCGCCGAGCTGCGGGTGCTCCGGCATGTCGTTCTTCTCGCTCGGCATCGAGCGTCCGGTCTTGAGGTCCACGACGCTGACACGGCCCTCGGGGTCGACCTCGATGCGGTCGATGCTGCCGCGCATCCGGGCGGGGCCGGTGACCAGGGCGAACGAGGTCTCGGCGCCGAGCAACCGGCGGCCGGCGCCCGCGAAGGTCCGCAGGTAGTCGCTGAGCCCCTCGATCATGCGGCGGGTGCGCGCGCGTTCCCGATCGGCCACCCACGGCGACTCGAAGGTCAGTTCGTCCCACCGGGCCTCGACCCGCTCCCACAGCGACTCGACGTCGATCTCGGTCGCGTGCTCGATCGCCTCGTGCACGATCGTGCCGATCCCCATCGCCGGACTCGGCGCACCGCCGCCGAAGGTCTGCACGAACCAGTGCACCGGGCACTCCTCGAACGTGCCGATGCGCGACGGCGAGACGGACACGGTCGGGGCGACGGGTTCGCCGCCCTCGACCTCGGGCACCGGCTCGGCGTCGAGGTCGACCAGCGGCTCGTCGGTGGTGGGCTCGGCGAGGCCGTACCAGTCGTCCGGTGCGGCCCCGGGGACCTCGGCCTCGGCCAACCGGGCCAACGCCGAGGCTGCCTCGTGGTCGCCCGACAGGACGACCCGACGTCGCAGGGACCCAGCCAGTCCGCGCAGGGACAGCGGGTGCACGGTCGGCTGCCGGTCCGGCGGCACCGGCACCAGGCGGACGAACGGCGACGGGGACTCGTCGTCGTTGGCGACGGTGCCGATCACGACCTGCGTGGTCGCGCGGGAGACGGCGCGGGCGAACAAGCGGAGTTCATCGGCCACCACCGCGGCGCGGTCGTCGATCGGCGAACGCTCGACCCCCGACGCCGCACGGACCAGGCCGTCCGGGTCGAGCAGACTGCCGCGCACCCGGGTGTTCGGCCACACGCCGTCCTGCAGTCCGAGCACCACGACGACGTCGCACTCGAGTCCGATCGTCGCCGAGGGGGTGAGCACCCGGACCCGGCCGGCGGTGCGGTCGGGTCCGATGGAGTCCTCGGGCAGGTCGGCGCCGAGCAGGTCGTCGACGAACACCCGGGCCGGGGCGTCCGGGGTGCGTTCGACGAACCGCTTGGCGGCGGTGAACAGGCCGACGACGGCGTCGAGGTGCCGGTCCGCCTCGCCCGCTCCGACCCCGCCGGCTGCGGACTGCCCGCCCCACGACTTCGCGAGGCCGCTGCGCTCCCACAAGCCCCAGAGGATCTCCTCGATGCTCGATCCGGACTCGGCGTCGGCGTGTGCCTGCACCAGGCTGCGTGCGAGTCGGGTCGCCCGTCTGGCGAAGCCGGCGTCGACCGTGGCCAGACGCTCCGGAGCACCGAGCGCGTCGATCAGGAGTTCGTCGGCCGTGCGGGTGCCGTCGCCGGCGAGCTCTTCGCGCCGCAGGGCGAGCCGGAGCCGGCGCATCGCCAGGGTGTCGAGTCCGCCGAGCGGCCCGGTGGCGAACGCTGTGGCCAGGGCGGCGTCGAGGGGCAGGACCCCGAGGGCGACCGCCGCGGCGTCGAGCAGCGCCCGCGCCGCCGAGTCGTCACGGGGGCGGACGGGCGCGGCACCGGCGGTCGCGGGGACCTCGGCCACCGAGAGCGCACGCACGAGCTCGGGGATCGCGGCGCCGCTGCGGGTCACGACGGCCATCCGGTGCCACGGCACACCGTCGAGCAGGCGGTGCTCCCGGAGCCGCCGCGCGACGGCCACGAGCAGCGCCGACCGGCTCGCCGCCTCGAGGTGCACGACGGCGTCGGCTCGGGCGTCCTCGTCACTCGCCGTCGCCGCGCGCTGCCGACCGGCCGCTGCCGTGCCGATGCGTCCCGTGATCCCGGAGACCAACGACCGGATCGGCGCGGGGTACCGGTGCACGGTGCCGAGGAAGAGTTCGTCGACGCGGTCCACGCCGAGCCGCACGGCCAGGCGCCCGAGCACGTCCGGTTCGGCCCCGCGGAACGCCGAGGCGGCGATGTCCGGGTCGCCGAACGCGACGACCTGCACGCCGGACCGGGCGAGCGCACCGAGCAGTGCCACCTCGCCCTCGACGAGTTCCTGGGTGTCGTCGACCACGATGAGTCCGAGGGCGGCGATGCTCGCCGGGAGTTCCCCACGCAGCACGGCGGCGGTGGCGAACGCGACGAGCTCACCGGAGTCGAGGCTGGTCGCGCGGAACGCGGTGACCGAGGCCCGGTACTCGTCGACGAAGTCACCGACGGCCCGCCACTCGGGTCGACCGCCCTCGTCGCCGAGCTCGCGCATGTCCTCGGGCTCGACGCCCGCCGCGACCGCACGCATCATGACGTCGCGCAGCGCGGTCCGGAACCCGGCGCGCTCGCGCACCACCGCGGTGATGGGTTCGGGCCAGTCCGGACCGGTGCCGTCGAGCTCGTGACCGGCGAGCAGGTCGGCGATGATGCGGTCCTGCTCGCCACCGGTCAGCAGCGTGGGCGCTTCCTGCCCCTGGACCGCGGCGGCGTGCGCGACGATCTGGAAGGCCAACGAGTTCACGGTCCGGGCGAGCGCTCCGGGCACCACGCGGTCGACGGCGGCGGCGAGGCGGTCACGGAGGGCCGTGGCAGCGGTCCGCGACGAGGTCAGCGCGAGCACGGTGGCGTGCCCGTCGGGGCTGATCGCGTCCGGTCGGCGCAACCGGTCGGCGACGAGCCGGGCGAGCGTGGTCGTCTTGCCCGTGCCGGGAGCGCCGATGACCGCCGCGTGCCGGCCGTCGGGCAGCGCGAGCACGGCGGTCTGGGACGGGTCGTCGACCAGGGCGCGTGCGACGCCGACGTCTGCGGGGGCTGGCGTCAGCGTGGTCTGCGGCACGCTCGTACGGTACCCACGACCGCCGACACCACCCGGCCCGACGCGGGCGCGGCGCGCACCCGGGCCGCAGAGTGCGCCCGCGGCGAACGTCCGATGTCCTCCGGGACCGCTCGGATACGCTGTGCTCGTGGACATCAAGATCGGCATCATCAACAGCCCGCGCGAGATCGCGTTCGAGACCGCCCAGACCGCCGACGAGATCGAGAAGGCCGTGTCTGAGGCCCTCGCGTCGAAGGCGACGCACCTGTCGCTCCAGGACGAGAAGGGCCGTCGCTTCATCGTTCCGGTCGCCGCCCTGGCGTACGTCGAGGTCGGCGCGGAAGAGGCACGCCGCATCGGCTTCGTCGCCTGACGACGTGGAACTGCTCTTCGCCGTCCTCGGCGGCCTGATCATCGGCGGGATCGCGCACGTGGTCCTGCCGTGGCGTGCCAGTCGTGGCGTCCTGATCGGGCCCGCCGTGGGCGGCATCGCCGCTGCCGTGCTGTGGGAGGCGCTGACCTGGGCCGGATGGCGGTACGACGCCACCTGGATCTGGGTCGTGGCCCTGGTCGGTGCGGGCGTCGTCGCCCTCGTCGTCGAGTGGCTGCTCGGGAGGCGCCGCGACAAGAGCGACGTCGAGTACTACGAACGACTCAAGGCCCGCGGGGCCTAGGCCGTCAGGCCGAGCGCGTCCATCCGACGGGTGTGCGCCGCGATCAGTTCGGTCCAGACCGGCTCGAGCCGCTCCTGGTCCTCGCGCGCGTGCGACGCCAGTGCCGACCGCGCCACGAGCAGGGTGTCGCCGACCAGACGCCGGCCCCACATCGCCAAGCGCGAACCGACCTCGGGGTCGTCCTCGATGCGGGCGGTCAGTTCCTCGACGACCGCGGGTTCCTCACGCGCGTCGAACACGGAGCGCAACCGCTGCCGCACGTCGTTCGGCAGCGACCGCAGCAGGTTGCCGAACAGGTCGTTCAGGATGCCGGCCGTGACGTAGCCGGTCAGCATCGACTCGTACCAGTCGGCGCCGCTCGTGCGCTCGAGGAACCGGTCGATCGCCTCGCGGTGCGGCGCCATCAGTTCCGCCGGGTCCGAGCCGTTCCGTTCGATCTCGGCGACGATCGTGCGGTGCCGGTCGAGCGCCGTCGTCGCGAGCACGCCGGTCACCAGGCGACCGGACAGCGTCGGCGCCGAGGCACCGGCACGACCCATCGTCTCGTAGACGGAGAGCTGCAGGTAGGCGGCCTGGCCCAGGTAGACGTCGAGCTCAGGGGTGACGTCGTCGAGCGCCAGACGCTTGACCTGGCTTGCGTTGCGCGGGTTCCGCGACGCGAGCCACGCTGCTGCGAGCTGCGCCGCGCGCTTCCGGTTCCACCACGACACCACCCGGAGAGCATAGCGGGAACCGCCTCGCGCCCCGCTCCACCCGCCCATCGGTAGACTGGCCCGGACTTCCACCAGAACTAAGGTGATTCTTTGACTTTCGCAGACCTCTCCATCGAGCAGGACATCGTCGACGCGCTCGCGGGCAAGGGCATCCTCGAGCCCTTCCCGATCCAGCAGCAGACGATCCCGCTCGCCCTCACCGGCCAGGACATCATCGGCCAGGCCAAGACCGGTACCGGCAAGACCTTCGGGTTCGGCCTCCCCCTCATCCAGCGCCTCGGTGCCGACCCGGCGCCCGGCGTCAAGGCCCTCGTCGTCGTCCCGACCCGCGAACTCGCGGTCCAGGTGACCGAGGACCTCGAGGTCGCCACCTCGAACCGCCCGACCACCGTCGCGGCGATCTACGGCGGCAAGGCGTACGAGGGCCAGATCGAGCAGCTCAAGGCCGGCGCCCAGATCGTCGTCGGCACGCCCGGGCGGCTCATCGACCTGCAGCGCCAGCGACTCCTCGACCTGTCCCACGTGCAGGAAGTCGTCCTCGACGAGGCCGACCGCATGCTCGACCTGGGCTTCCTGTCGGACATCGAGCGCATCTTCCAGGCCATCCCCGAGGTGCGGCACACGATGCTGTTCTCGGCCACGATGCCCGCGCCGATCGTCGCCCTCGCCCGCCGGTTCATGAGCCGTCCGGTGCACATCCGGGCGACCGACCCGGACGAAGGCCTCATGCAGGCCAACATCAAGCACCTCATCTACCGCGCGCACTCCCTGGACAAGGACGAGGTCATCGCCCGCATCCTCCAGGCCGAGGGCCGCGGCAAGACCGTGATCTTCACCCGCACCAAGCGTGCGGCGGCGAAGCTGGTCGAGGAGCTCAAGGACCGCGGGTTCAACGCCGCAGCGGTGCACGGTGACCTCAACCAGGAGCAGCGCGAGCGCGCGATGGCCGCCTTCAAGGCCGGCAAGCGCGACGTGCTCATCGCCACCGACGTCGCCGCCCGCGGCATCGACGTGGACGACGTCACGCACGTCATCAACCACACGATCCCGGACGACCCGGACACCTACCTGCACCGCGCCGGTCGTACCGGCCGTGCCGGCAAGACCGGCATCGCGGTCACGTTCGTCGACTGGGACGACCTGCACAAGTGGACGCTGATCGACAAGGCCCTCGAGTTCGGCATCCCCGAGCCCGTCGAGACCTACTCGTCGTCGCCGCACCTGTTCGAGGAACTCGACATCCCGAAGGGCACCAAGGGCCGTCTGCCCGGTGCCTCGTCGCACGCCGCGTCGGACGGTGCCCCCGCCGAGAAGCGCAGCAGTGACCGTCCGGCGTCCGGTCCGCGTGACGCGTCGCGTTCGCGGTCGCGCAGCCGCACCCGGTCAGGAGGCTCGGTGCAGCCCGCCTCGCAGGCTCCCGCCACCGAGTCCGCGGCTCCGACCTCCGCGCCCACCGACGACACGTCGGCCACCGAGGGCGGGACCACCGACGGCGCCGCGAAGCGTCGCCGCCGTCGCCGCCGTCGCGGAGCCGGCACCGGCGATGCCTCGGCGACCGCCTCGGCACCGCAGGGTTCGTCGGACGGCGAGTAGCGCCTCCAGACCGAAGGGTCCGTCGCTGACGCGACGGGCCCTTCGTCGTCCCCACCTGCCGACTGCCCCCGCGAAAGCGACAGATCGCCGCGAACTGTCGGCGGGAATCTGTCGCTTTCGCGAAGGGGTCAGGCCGCGCCGAGCGAGAACTGTCGCTTCGGTGAGACAGCGCGACGGGTCAGGACTGCGTCAGGACAGGCGCGAACCGGGGCCGACCACGGGGGCACTGCCGGTGGCCTCGGACAGGATGGCGTCGAACGCGACCCGCGCCGTCCGGTGCTCGCCGAGCCGGTTCGGCTTGCCCGTGCCGTGGTAGTCGCTCGAACCGGTGACGAACAGGCCGTAGCGCGACGCCCAGTCGAGCAGGGTGCGCTTGCCGTGCGCCAGGTTCTCGCGGTGGTCGACCTCGAGCCCGCCGAGCCCGGCGTCGACGAGGTCGCGGAGCATCGGCTCGTCGATGACGATCCCCCGCGACGAGGCTGCCGGGTGCGCGATGACCGGCACACCGCCCGCCTGTCGGATGAGTTCGACGCCGCGCAGGGGCGACGGTGCCTCGTGCGGTTCGTAGTAGCCGGACGCCGGGTGCAGGATGCCGCGGAACGCCGCGCTCCGGTCGGACTCGAGGCCCCGCGCGACGAGCGCGTCGGCGATGTGCGGGCGGCCGATGGTGGCCCCGGGGCTCGCCTGCGCCAGGACGTCCGCCCAGGTGATCGGGTGGTCCTCACCGATGCGGTCGACCATGCGGTGCGCGCGGGAGAGGCGGCCGGAGCGGATGCGGTCCGTCTCCTCGACCAGGCCCGGGTCGTGTGGATCGACCAGGTAGCCGAGGACGTGCACGCTGCGGAAGCCGATGCGCGTGCTGAGCTCGAGGCCCGGCAGGAGCGTCAGCGGCAGCTCGCGTGCAGACTGGGACGCGTCGGCCCAGCCGGCGGTCGTGTCGTGGTCGGTCAGCGCGACGGCGTCCAGGCCGGCGGCCGCGGCCGCTCGGACGAGCTCCGCGGGTCGCTCGGTGCCGTCGGAGACACTCGAGTGCGCGTGCAGGTCGATGAACGGGTCGGGCACGTCGACAATGCTATCCACAGGTGAGGGGCCGCACAGGACGCCGGTGCAGCGCGGTGCGATGATGGGGGCATGGCCGACACGACTCCCCGCGCGACGAGCAACCGATCCACGACCCCCGGGTCCTCGACCTTCAAGGACTTCATCGGGTCGCAGTGGGCCGACCGCGAGCAGACGATCCCCGAGCCCCGCGAGCAGGCCGCCTTCGCTGCCGAGCGTCGGGACCGCATCTCCGAGCTGCACCCGGGCCGCACGATCGTCGTCCCCGCCGGGCAGGCCAAGGTCCGCTCGAACGACTGCGACTACCCCTTCCGCCCGCACTCCACGTTCGCGCACTTGACCGGGTGGGGCACCGACACCGTCGTCGGCTCCGTCCTCGTGATGGCGCCGAACGGCTCCGGGCACGACGCCACGCTCTACTTCCGCGCCACGGCCGGTCGTGATTCGGAGGAGTTCTACGCGAACCCCGAGATCGGCGAGTTCTGGGTCGGCCCGCGTCCCTCGCTCGACGCCGTCGCCGCCGACCTCGGGCTGGCCACGGCCGACCTCGGCTCCTTCTCGGACGTCGCCGACGGGCTCGACGCCTCGGCGCTGCTCGTGCGCGAGGCCGACGACGACCTGACCCGCACCCTCGACGCACGACTCGGCAGCGCCGTCGGCGGCGCGCCGGAGACCGACGACGCACCGGCGACCGACGACGTCCTCGCCCGCGACCTGTCCGAGCAGCGCCTGGTGAAGGACGCGTACGAGGTGGGCGAGCTCCGCAAGGCCGTCGACGCGACGAAGCACGGCTTCGACGACGTGATCGCCGACTTCGACGCCGTCCTGGCACACCAGCGGGGCGAGCGCATCGTCGAGGGCACCTTCAACCGCCGGGCTCGTGCAGACGGCAACACGGTCGGCTACGACACGATCGCCGCCTCGGGCCACCACGCCTGCATCCTGCACTGGACCCGGAACGACGGCGCCGTGCAGCCGGGTGACCTGATCCTCATCGACGCCGGGGTCGAGGTCGACTCGTTCTACACGGCCGACATCACCCGCACGCTGCCGGTCAGCGGCACGTTCTCCCCCGTGCAGCGCATGGTCTACGACGCCGTGCTCGAGGCAGCAGACGCCGCGTTCGCCATCGTCAAGCCGGGCATCACGTTCCGCCAGGTGCACGCCACGGCGATGGAGGTCATCGCCCGCAAGACCGCCGAGTGGGGCTTCCTGCCCGTCTCGGCGGAAGAGTCGCTCGAGCCGGACAACCAGTTCCACCGCCGCTACATGGTGCACGGCACGAGCCACCACCTCGGCCTCGACGTGCACGACTGCGCGAAGGCCCGTCGCGAGATGTACATCGACGGCGTCGTGCAGCCCGGCATGGTGTTCACGATCGAGCCCGGTCTGTACTTCCAGCAGGACGACCTGACCGTGCCCGAGGAGTTCCGCGGCATCGGCGTCCGGATCGAGGACGACATCCTGGTCACCGAGGACGGGGCCGAGAACCTGTCGATCGGCATCCCCCGGACCCCCTCGGAAGTGGAGGGGTGGATCGCCCGCTCCGGCCGCTAGCCTGAGCGGGTGACGACGCCCGACGCCTCCACCGACTCCCGCACGCCGCAGTTCTCGATCGAGGTCGAGCACTTCGACTCCCCCGACGCGCAGCGACTCCGAGCCGCGCAGCGCCTGGAGATCGACCGTGCTTACGGCGGCGACACCGAACCCGGCGAGAAGCCGACGGCGGACTCCATCGCGGTGTTCTTCCTGGCGCGCGACGAGGCCGGCACTCCGCTGGCGTGCGGCGGACTGCGGGTCGTCGACGACGGCATCACCGAGATCAAGCGCATGTACGTCCGGCCGGAGTCCCGCGGCTCGGGTGTGGCGGCCGCGCTGCTGCGTCGGCTCGAAGAGGCCGCGCTGGACCTCGGGTCACCGGCGCTCGTGCTCGAGACGGGGAACGAGCAGAAGCGCGCCGTCGGGTTCTACGAGCGCGAGGGCTTCACGCGCATCGCCAACTTCGGCCCCTACATCGGCGCCCCGCTGTCGATCTGCTACTCGAAGGTGCTGTAACCCGAACACACCGGCCCCGAGCACGCAGGCGTCAGGCGCGCTCGTCGCCCTTCGGGGACGACGGGGTCGACGAAGACGACGGTGCCGGCGGCGTCGCACCGGGCACCCGCTCGCCGTACTGCGGCGGGTCCTGCGGACGACGCTCGGGGATCGCCGGCCCTCCCGAGGTGGGTCGGTCGGCGGGGGCGGCGGCCGACGGGTCGGCGTTCTCGCCGTACCGGGGCCCGTCGTTCGTGCCGTACCGCGGCGCGCTCGACGCACCCGACGCCGTGGGCGCATCCGTCTGACCGTCGGGAGCCGACGTGCCGGGCTGCTGCGGGCCTCCTGGCTGCTGGTGGGGTGTGGCGTGTCCGCCGTACGGCGACGGCTGCTGCGGCGGGGCGGGACGCCACGGCTGCTGTCCCTGCACCGGTGCGCCGGGAGCGCCCTGCTGGGACTGCTCGTTCCAGTGCGTGGACGGCGTCGCGCCGTGCTCACCGAGGATGCGCTGCGCCTGACCGGTCAGCTGCGGGTTGACGACGATCTGGTAGTTCGTGGCGAGCACCTGGTGGACGCTCGTGAAGTCGCGCTGTCGCTTGGTGATCGCGAACGAGACGATGCCGTAGAGCATGCCGAACGCGGCGCCGATGATCGCGGCGGCGAGGATCAGGCCGCCGGAGCTCGGCGAGAACAGGGTGAGCACGATGCCGAAGAAGATGCCGAGCCAGAGACCGGACAGGGCTCCGGCGATCGCCGCACGGCCGTAGGTCATCTTGCCGGTGACGCGCTCGACGGTCTTCAGGTCGTTGCCCACGATCGAGAGCTGGTTGACCGGGAAGTCGGCGTCGGCGAGCTTCGCCACGACGCGCTGCGCATCGGGGTAGCTGTCGTACGTGCCGAGGACGTCGCCCTTGGGCAGCGTCGGGAAGGCCTGGGCGGTCCTGCCGGCGAAGGGACTCTGATTGCTCACACAGCCATCATTCACCGCGCACCTTGCAATCGCACGTGCACCGCCGGGGAAGCGCCAGCACGCAACCGACTACGCTGGGTCGGGTGAGCGCCACGAAGGTCTTCGTCGCCCGCCTCGCCGGGTGCTCCGTCTTCGACCCCGCGGGCGACCGCGTGGGCAAGGTCCGGGACGTCCTGGTGGTCTACCGCCGGGCCGATCCCCCGCACGTCGTGGGGTTGATCGTCGAGGTGCCGGGCAAGCGCCGCATCTTCGTCAGCGTCGGCCGCATCACCTCGATCGGTGCCGGCCAGGTCATCACCACCGGGCTCGTCAACATGCGCCGCTTCGAGCAGCGCGGCGGCGAGGTCCGGGTGATCGCCGAGATGCTCGGTCGCAAGGTGCTCATCAAGAACCAGCGCATCCGCGCCACCATCGAGGACGTCGCGATTGAGGACCGCGGGCAGGGCGACTGGGAGGTCGCACAGCTCTTCCTCCGTAAGCCGAAGACCACCCCGTCGCCGTTCGGCAAGGGCCCGACGACGTTCGCGACGTGGAACGAGGTCACTGAGGACGAGCTCCCCGGCGAGGCCCAGTCCGCCGAGCACGTCATCGCCGCGTACTCCGACCTGGTGCCCGCCGACCTGGCGAGCACGCTGCTCGACCTGCCGGAGGAACGCCGGTTCGAGGTCGCCGAGGAGCTCCCCGACGACCGGCTGGCCGACGTGCTCGAGGAGATGCCCGACCAGGAGCGCGTCGAGATCCTGTCGCGGCTCGAGGACTCCCGCGCGGCCGACGTCCTCGACCAGATGCAGCCGGACGACGCCGCCGACGTACTCGCGCAGTTCTCCGACGAACGGAGCGAGGCGCTCCTGCAGCTCATGGAGCCGGAGGAGGCGCAGGACGTCCGCATGCTCCTGGAGTACGAGCCGGACACCGCCGGTGGTCTGATGACCACCGAGCCCGTCATCGTCTCCGCCGACGCGACCGTCGCCGAGGGGCTCGCACTCGTCCGCCGACACGACCTCGCCCCGGTGCTCGGCGCCGCGGTGTGCGTCACGCTGCCGCCGTACGAGCCGCCGACCGGTCGGTTCCTCGGGCTGGTGCACTTCCAGCGCATGCTCCGCTACCCGCCGAACGAACGGCTCGGCACGCTCATCGACCAGCAGACCGAGCCGGTCCGGGTCGACGCGAGCGCCGCCGAGGTCACCCGCGTGATGGCGACCTACAACCTGCTGTCCGTCCCCGTGGTCGACGACGCCCACCGCCTCGTCGGGGTGGTGACGATCGACGATGTCCTCGACCACGTCCTGCCGGACGACTGGCGAAGTCAGGGCGAGGGGGAACCCTCACCGCTTCCACGCCAACGCCCGCGCAAGACACCCGTGACGACGGGAAGGAGGACCACCCGTGGCCCGAACGGATGAGAACCGTCGTGATCGCGAGCGCTCCGACGTCCGACTCGACTCCCCCAAGGGCATGCGCACACGCGTGCTCCCGACCCGCCGTCGCGGCGGACGCGGTGACACGTTCGGTCGCGCGACCGAGGGCATCGCACGGGGCATGGGCACGCCGTGGTTCCTCATCGGCCTCACCCTGTTCTGTGTGGTCTGGATGGGCTACAACACCCTCGCGCCGAAGCCGTGGCAGTTCGACTCCGCCGCGATCGGCTTCACCGCACTGACCCTGGTGCTGTCGCTGCAGGCCTCGTACGCCGCCCCGCTCATCCTGCTCGCGCAGAACCGGCAGGACGACCGCGACCGCGTGCAGTTCGAGCAGGACCGGCAGCGTGCGGAGCGCAACCTGGCGGACACCGAGTACCTGGCGCGCGAGGTCGTCGCGCTCCGGCTGGCGATGCGCGACATGGCGTCGAAGGACTTCATCCGCGCCGAGCTCCGCTCCCTGCTCGAGGAACTCGACCGGCGCGACGCCGACGACGCCGGCTACGCGAACGAGCCCGGCAGCTCCACCCGTGGCTGACGCGGCTCCCGCCGACGAGCAGCTGGGCACGGCAGTCCTCGCTGCGCTCGGCCGTGTGATCGACCCCGAGATCCGTCGACCCGTCACGGAGCTCGACATGATCCGTGGGGTCGACGTGCAGCCAGGAGGCGCGGTGCGCGTCGACCTGCAGCTCACGATCGTGGGGTGCCCCGCCGCCGACACCATCGAGCGCGACGTGCGCGTCGCCGCCGGTTCCGTCGACGGGGTGTCGTCGGTCGACGTCGACGTGTCGGTGATGGCCCCCGCGACGCGCGCCGCGCTGACCGAACGCCTGCGGGCCGGCCGGCCGAACGGCATCCAGTTCACGGCGGACTCGCTCACCCGGGTGATCGCCGTCACGAGCGGCAAGGGCGGCGTCGGCAAGTCGACGGTCACCGCCAACCTCGCCGTCGCGCTCGCCCGCCGGGGCCTGCGGGTCGGGATCGTCGACGTCGACGTGCACGGCTTCAGCATCCCCGGGCTGATGGGACTGACCGACGAGCACGGCGTCGCGCCGCGTCCGACCCGGGTGGACAGCATGATCCTGCCGCCCGTCGCCCACGACGTGAAGGTCGTGTCGATCGGGATGTTCGTCGACGACGCCTCCACCGCGGTCTCCTGGCGTGGCCCGATGCTGCACCGCACCGTGAACCAGTTCCTGACCGACGTGTTCTTCGGCGACCTGGACGTGCTCCTGCTCGACCTGCCGCCCGGTACCGGCGACGTCGCGATCTCGGTCGGCCAGCTCCTCCCCCACGCCGAGGTCCTGGTCGTCACCACACCCCAGGCGGCTGCGGCCGACGTCGCCGAGCGCAGCGGGATCGTCGCACGCCAGACGGGCCAACGGGTGATCGGGGTCATCGAGAACATGGCCGGGCTCGTGCAGCCCGACGGCTCGGTCCTGCACCTGTTCGGCGAGGGCGGTGGCGCCGAGACCGCCGCACGGCTCTCCCGCGGCCAGGACGCCCCCGTGCCGGTGCTCGGCAGCGTGCCGCTGTCCGTGCCGCTCCGCGAGGGCGGGGACACCGGCCTGCCGGTCGTGCTCGGCGCGCCGGAGGACCCCGCAGCCGTCGCCCTCGCCGCGATCGCCGACGGCATCACGACGATGGGGCGCGGACTGGCCGGACGGAAGCTGGGGCTGTCGCTGTCCTAGGCTCGTCAGCATGAGCATGGATCACGTCAGCGTCGACTGGGACCGCGCCCGCGACACGAACCGGGCGAACTGGGACGACCGGGTGCCGATCCACGAGGGCGCCTACGCCGTCGACGAGCTGTCCGACCCGGCACACCGCTCCGACGTCGTGCGCGACGACCTGCCGGCGCTGACGCCGTGGCTGCCGAACGGCTCGCTCGCCGGCCTCGACGTCTGCCACCTGCAGTGCCACATCGGCACCGACACCGTGTCGCTCGCCCGCGAGGGAGCCCGGCTCACCGGCGTCGACTTCTCCCCCGCGGCGCTCGCCTCCGCCGCCGGCCTCGCGACGCGGCTCGGCCTCGACGTCACCTGGGTGGAGACCGACGTGCTCGACGCCCGCGCTGCCGTCTCCGGCGACTTCGACGTCGTCTACACGAGCATCGGCACGATCTGCTGGCTCCCCGACCTCGACCGCTGGGCAGCGCAGGTCGCCGGCCTGCTGCGCCCGGGCGGGGTGTTCTTCATCCGCGACGGCCACCCCGCGCTCTACGGCCTCGACGAGACCGCCGACGAGCTCGTCACCCGGTACCGGTACTTCCCGGACGGCACCGCGCAGCAGTGGGACGACGCCGGCACCTACGCCGGCGACGGCACCGTGGCGAACACCCGTACGTTCGAGTGGCCGCACCCGCTGTCCGAGATCGTGAACGCCCTGCTCGGCGCCGGACTCCGACTCCGCCGCCTGGACGAGGGGCGCACCCTGCCCTGGCGCTTCAGTCCCCGCATGGAGGACACCGGTGACGGCTCGTGGGCGTGGCCCGACGCCGATCGCGACCGGGTCCCCCTGACGTACACGATCGTCGCCACCCGCGACTGACGACGGGCCTCCTGCCGTCCGCTCGGCGCACGCCTGTACGTTCGTTCATGGACAGGTCGTTCCACCCCGGAGCATTATGCAAGGGCATTGCACAATGCCCTTGCGGAATGTGACCGCCTGGGCTCCACCCGCCGGACGACGACGTCCGGCCGAGGACAGGAGAACCGTGTGAACCAGAACACCCGAGTACGGATCGGCCTCGTGGCCACCGTCGCCGCAGTGATCGCCGGCGGATCCCTCGCCGCAGCACCGGCCATCGCCGCGACACCGTCGTGCGCGACCGCGTGGACCGCCGGCACCGCGTACTCCGGCGGTGCCACCGTCAGCGAGAACGGATCGAACTACACCGCGAACTGGTGGACGCAGGGCGACGACCCCGCGACGCACGCCGGGGCGACGGGCAGCGGCCAGCCGTGGACGTCGACCGGCGCCTGCTCCGGCACGGGCACGGGCACGGGCACGGGCGGCGGGACCACTCCTCCCGGCGGGGGGACGACGACCCCCGGCACGGGCGGGAGCGGCGGCACGGCCAGCGGACTGGTGTTCAGCCCGTACAAGGACATCACCGTGAACCTCGACTGGAACACGAACGTCATGAACACCGCGGTCACCGGGACGCGGATCCCGGTGGTCGGCTCGAGCAACAGCCTGGTGTCGACCCGGGAGCCCGGCCTCAAGGCGATCACCCTCGCCTTCGCGACCGGCACGTGTGGCAGCGAGAACTGGGGTGGCGTCGCGGCGGATGCCTTCGCGAACGCCAACATCCCGAAGCTCGACGCCGCCGGGGTGGACTACATCGTCAGCACCGGTGGAGCCGCCGGTTCGTTCAAGTGCTCGGGCACCGCACTGCAGTCGTTCATCGCCCGGTACGCGACCCCGCACATGATCGGCGTCGACTTCGACATCGAGAGCGGTCAGTCGGCCGCCGACGTGCAGAACCTCGTGAGCGCCGCAGCCCTCGCCCAGGCGAAGTACCCGGGCATGCGCTTCTCGTTCACGCTCGCGACCCTGGCCGCCAGCGACGGCTCGTACGGCGGGCTGAACAGCACCGGCGACGCCACCGTGAAGGCGATCAAGGCGTCGACCCTGACGAACTACACGATCAACCTCATGACGATGGACTTCGGCCGCGCGACCACGGCGAACTGCGTGCTCTCCGGCTCCACCTGCCAGATGGGCAAGTCCTCGATCCAGGCCGTCACGAACCTGCAGCACACGTACGGCATCGCGTCGTCGAAGATCGAGGTCACCCCGATGATCGGCGTCAACGACACCACCGACGAGGTCTTCACCCTCGCCGACGTCGACACCCTGTCCGCCTACGCGAAGGCGAACGGCCTCGCCGGGATCCACTACTGGTCGCTCGACCGGGACACGCCCTGCGCCTCGACGACGGCGTCGTCCACCTGCAGCTCCGTCCCGAGCGCACCGGCACTCGCCTGGACGGATCGCTTCCTCGCCGACCTGAAGTAGTCGTCACCACACCGAAGACGGGAGGCCCGGTGCCAGCTGGCACCGGGCCTCCCGTCCGTCTCGTGGTCACGTGACGGGCGTCAGGTCGCTTCCGCGTCGAACGGTGGCGCTTCTCCCGCGGCCAGCGGCACGACGGGAGCCGTCGCGCGCACCTTGGAGGCGGTCACCTGCGCGGTCTGGACCGCGGCGGCGCTGCTGGCGCTGCCGGAGTCGAGGAGCGCATCGCGGATGATCCGGCGGGGGTCGTACTGTCGCGGGTCGAGCTTCTGCCACTCGATGTCGTCGAACTCCGGGCCCATCTCGTCGCGCATCCGCTCCTTCGCGGTGTCGGCGAACCGGCGGACGGCCTTCACGAACTCGGCCAACTTCTGGGCGTACATCGGCAGGCGCTGCGGCCCGAGCAAGAGCACGGCAATGATCCCGATGATCAGGATCTTGTCGAGCGGGATGTTCACGTGAGCGAGCCTAACCCGTACGGCTCCGATGCACCCCTAGAGTTGTCAACCGAACGGAGTGTGCGTGTCAGAGAAAGAGTCGAACTGGAAGTTCGCCGAGGACATCGTCTCGGAGTCCGAGGCGATCGCCCGCGCTCGTGAGCACTCCCTGGAGCTCGGTGTCGAGGCGATCTCGCCCGCGATCGGCGCGCAGATCGGCGTCATCGCCGCAGCCTCCCGAGCCACGAGCATCATCGAGATCGGGACGGGCCTGGGAGTCTCCGGGCTGTACCTGCTCGGCGGCGCGCCGGACGCGACCCTGACCACGATCGACGTCGAGGTCGACCACCAGCAGTTCGCCCGCGACGCCTACATCAGCGCCGGCACCGCCCCCGCTCGGATCCGGCTCATCCCGGGCCGCGCGAACCAGGTGCTCCCCCGGATGAACGAGGCGTCGTACGACGTCGTCCTGGTCGACGCCGACCCCGAGCACGTCATCGAGTACGTCGAGCACGGGCTGCGGCTCGCACGCCTCGGCGGGACCGTCCTGGTGCCGCACGCCCTGTGGCGCGGACGCGTCGCGGACCCGGTCAAGCGGGACCGGGCGACGACCGACTTCCGGCTGTTGCTCACCGAGGTGTCGACGTCGGGGGCGGTGCGCAGTGCGCTCTCTCCGGCTGGTGACGGGCTGCTGCAATTGACGAAGGTCACCGCGTAGCAGCCGTCCCCACCGGTCACTCGAGGTGCCGCAGGTACCGCTCCGGTGACTCGAGGAACGACCGCTGGTTGCGCACCAGATCGAGGTCCTCCCACTCGGTGCGCCGGAACCCCCACTCGCCGACCTCGTGGATCGTCGCGCCGGGGAACGCCGCCAGGACCGGTGAGTGCGTCGAGAGCACGACCTGCCCGACCCCGCTGTCGACGATCGACCGCAGCAGCGCGATGAGCGTCAGACAGCCGGAGAAGGACAGCGCCGACTCCGGTTCGTCGAGGATCCAGAGCCCCGGCCACTGCGCGCGGTCGATGACGAAGTCGAGGAACGACTCACCGTGGCTGCGCTCGTGGAACACCGGCTCGGGGCGGGAGTGGTTGGGGTGGTCCTCGAGGTAGGTGAAGAAGCCGTGCATGGTCTCGGCACGCAGGAAGAACCCACCGCGGGGCGCACCGAAGTCACGGCGGAGGACGATGTGCTGCCACAGCGACGACTCGGACGGACGCGTCGAGTGGTTCGCCAGGGTGGAGCCGCCCTCGGGCGACATGCCGAACCGGAGCGCGATCGCCTCGATCAGGGTGGACTTGCCCACACCGTTGTCACCGACGAACACCGTCACCGGGTCGAGGTCGAGCCCCTCGTCGAGCAGCTGTCGCACCGGGGGCAGCGTCGCCGGCCACACGTCGCGCGGCATCGGGTCCGGGTCGCGGTACTCCTCGACGCGGCGGATCGGCATGTGGGTCCTCGGCACGAGGCCATCCTGCCGGACGCGACCGACAGCGCGACGGGCGCGCACGCCGACGGCGCGGCGCCCCGGACGCAGACGACGGGCCCGGCGCGTACACGCTCCGGACCCGTCGTTCTGGTGCTTTCGACTGCTAGGCCGAGACGACCTCAGCGAGTGCGTCATGGAGTTCCTTGGCCTCGGCATCGTTGACCGAGACGACCAGGCGGCCTCCTCCTTCGAGCGGAACCCGCACGATGATGAGTCGACCCTCCTTAACAGCCTCCATCGGCCCGTCACCGGTCCTCGGCTTCATGGCTGCCATCAGATGTCCCCTTTCGTGCAGTACATGCCCGTTCATTATCTCGTATTGATGGGGCAACTGCGAAACCGCCCAGGTTGGGGGTGTCGGATCGGCGGTTCTTCGCGGGTTCCGTTCGTAACCTTGGCGGATGCCGAACATCCGCTCCATGCGCCGTCAGTCCCCCAACGGACGTCCCGAGCGGGCCGGGCGGACCGGACCGGCCGAGCGGACCGGTCCGGCCGGACGATCCGCGCGGTCCGACGACGCAGTGCCCGCTGGCCTGCGGATCGGCGCGGCGTTCACCTGGCGCATCCTCGTCGTGGGTGCCGGCCTCGCCGTCCTGGTGGCGCTGGTCGTGCTGCTGCAGGACATCGTGGTGCCGTTCCTCATCGCGCTGCTGGTCTGCGCGCTCCTCATGCCGATGTCGTCGTTCCTGCAGCGGCACCGGTGGCCGAAGTGGACGGCGGTGCTGTCGAGCCTCGTCGCGCTGGTGCTGGCGCTCGGCGGGCTGGCGCTGCTCGTCACCGAGCAGGTGCGGTCCGACCTGCCGTCGCTCGAACGCCGGCTCCACCACAGCGTGCAGTCCCTGCGGACCCTGCTCGACAGCGAGCCGTTCGGGATCACGGCGAAGGACGTCGACTCGTGGGTGTCGAACGGCTTCGACTACCTGCAGGCGCACGCCTCGACGATCCTGTCCGGGTTCCAGGCCGCCGGCACCGGCGCCGTGCACGTGCTCGAGGGGCTGTTCATCATCGTGTTCACGACGCTCTTCGTGCTCATCGACGGCCCGCGCATCTGGGGGTGGGTCGTCCGGCTCTTCCCGCGCCGGGCACGTGCTCGCATCGACGTCGCCGGGCACGCCGGCTGGAAGACCCTGACGAGCTTCATCCGCGTCCAGCTGGTCGTCGCCGTCACCGATGCCCTCGGCGTGACCATCGGCGCGCTCGCCCTGCAGATCCCGCTGGCGATCCCGATCGGCGTCATCGTCTTCTTCGGCGCGTTCGTCCCCGTCGTCGGGGCGATCGTCGCCGGTGCGGTCGCGGTGCTCATCGCCCTGGTCTTCAACGGCTGGGTGCCGGCGCTCGTGATGCTCGGCATCGTGGTGGTCGTGCAGCAGCTCGAGAGCCACGTCCTGCACCCGTTCCTGACCGGCACGGCCGTCAAGGTCCACCCGCTCGGAGTCGTCCTCGGGGTGACCGCGGGCACGACGATCGCGGGTGTCGTCGGCGCGTTCTTCGCGGTGCCGTTCATCGCCACCGTCAACGCGATGGTCGTGGCGGCGGCGAACTGGCGGCCCGGTGACCCGGAGCCGATGTCAGCGACGGTGCCGAAGCGCGAGCGGAGCGGTCCCGCCGCACGGCTCCTGGCCCGTGCCCAGGCCCGTGAGCGCCGTGCCGATCACGGCGGGGTCCAGTCGTAGCCGTTGATCCACCAGCAGTAGTACAGCCAGACCCACTGCAGCCCGACGAACGCCACCACGGCGGCCACCCGGTACACGCGGGACCGCGGCAGCGCCACGATGCCGAGCAGCGGCGCGATCGGCACCAGGATCCGCCAGGTGCTCGACTGCGGGAAGAACACGGCGAGCAGGTACACGACGTAGGCGATGCCCCAGAGGCGCAGCTCGATCCCGATCACCCGGGCTGCGGGCATGCAGACGAACGCCACGAAGCCGACGACCACGACGGCCAGCAGGATCCCGCCGGCGGGCTGGTGGAACCACCACCCGAAGCCCTGGATCCACGGCGCGAACGGCACGAGCTCCTGCCACCCGACGTAGGACGACCGCCAGGCGAGCTCGGTGTCGGTGTACGCCTTGGGCACCCCGGTGACGGCCCAGGCGATCGCCGGCCACGCCAGGCCGACCAGTCCGGACACGACCGCGACCACGGCGGGCGGCGCGAGGCGGCGCAGGGTGAGCGGCTCCGACGACCGCACCCACGCTGGCCGGATCGCCCAGGCGCCGACGAACAGCACGACGAGCAGCGCGAACGCGAGCCCGGTCGGCCGGGTCATACCGAGCAGCAGCACGACGGGCAGCATCGTCCACCACCGCCGGTCGACCATGAGCAGCAGCGCGACGAGCAGCAGGAACAGCCCCATCGACTCGGCGTACGCCACCTGGAACATCGCCGACACGGGCGCGACGCAGAACAGCACCGTGGCGAAGGTCGCCCGCGCCGGGTCGACGAAGCGCCCCATCAGGCGACGGAACACGAGCGCGGCGCCGAGTCCGGCGAGCAGCGAGACCGCCACCGCGACGAACTCGAACGACGCGCCGGTGAGCAGCATCAGGCCGCGCACCAGGAACGGGTACGCGGGCATGAACGCCCACGCGTTCTCGGTCACGTGCCCCGCCGCATCCACGGGCAGGGTCGACGGGTAGCCGCCGGTCGCGATCACGCGGTACCAGGCGCCGTCCCAGATGGACGCGAACGACAGGTACGCCGGGTGCTGGACGGTGAACGAGTTCGCTGCCTGCACGCTCGCGAAGGCCTGCATCATCAGTCCGGTGACGAACCGGGCGAGCACGTAGACGACCGTGATGCGGACCCACCACGGCACCACCCGGTAGCGGGCGCGCCAACGGGTGCGTGCAGGGGTCGGCCGGGTGGCCCCGGCCGTCGTCAGGCCGTCAGCCACCGACGGAGGCCGGCCTCGACCGCGGTGATCTGCGCGACCGGGACCTGCTCGTCGTCGTGGTGGGCGAAGACGGGTTCGCCGGGTCCGTAGTTGACCGCGGGCACCCCGAGCGCCGAGAAGCGGGCGACGTCGGTCCAGCCGTACTTCGGGCGGGGCTCCGGGCCACCGACCGCCGACACGAAGTCCTGCGCGAGCGGGGCGTCGAGGCCGGGGCGGGCACCGGCGGCGAGGTCGACGATGGTCACGTCGTAGCCGTCGAAGAGTTCGCGGATGTGCGCCACGGCCTCGTCGGCCGAACGCGACGGCGCGAAGCGGTAGTTCACGTGCACCATCGCCTCGTCCGGGATGATGTTGCCCGCGATGCCGCCGCTGATCCCGACGGCGTTGAGGCCCTCGCGGTACTCGAGCCCGTCGACCGTGACGGTGCGGGGCTCGTAGGCGGCCAGCGTGGCGAGGATCGGTGCCGTCTTGTGGATCGCGTTGTCGCCGATCCAGCTGCGGGCGCTGTGCGAACGCTTGCCGAACGTGCGGATCTCGGCGCGGAGGTTGCCGTTGCAGCCACCCTCGATCTGCGCGCCGGACGGCTCCCCCAGGATGGCGAAGTCGGCGGCCAGCAGTTCCGGACGGGTCCGGGCGAGACGACCGAGGCCGTTCAGCAGGTCGCTGACCTCTTCGTGGTCGTACCAGACCCACGTGACGTCGACCGAGGGCTCGGCCAGGTCGTACGCGAGCTTGAGCTGCACTGCACAGCCGGCCTTCATGTCGACGGTGCCGCGACCCCACAGGATCTCGGTGCCGTCCTCGGCGGTGCGGAACTCGGTCGGCAGGTTGTCGTTGAGCGGCACGGTGTCGATGTGCCCGGCGATCACGACGCGGCGGTCGCGGCCGAGGTTCGTGCGGGCGACGATCGCGTCGCCGTCCCGGATCACCTCGAGGTGCGGCAGCGGTGCGAGCACCGCCTCGATCGCGTCAGCGAGGGCCTGCTCGTTCCCCGACACCGATTCGATGTCGCAGATGGCACGGGTGATGTCGATGGACGAGGCGGTGAGGTCGAGCTGCTCCGGCATGCGGTCACCTTATCTGCCGTCGCTCCCGTCGCGCTGGCCCACGGCACGGCGGCCGGGAGGCACGATGCGGTTCCGCAGCGTCCGTCCGGTCGGTCCGGTGCTCCCGTCCAGTGCGTCGGTACCCTGGTGCGGTGACCGACACGACCGCTGCCACCGACCCGACCGCCACCGCCGACCGCCCGACGCACGCCTGGGGCCACGGCCTCGCGACGATCGCCGCCGACGGCACGACGCTCGACACCTGGTACCCGGAGACCCACCTCGGCCCGCTGCCCGCTGACGCGGTGTTCCCGGCAGCACTGCAGGCGCACGTCGGCGACGACCCCCGCCGCGAGGTCCGGATCGAGGCCGTCACCACCGAGGTCACCATCGACGCCGCCCCGACCAGCACCGAGGACGCGTACCTGCGCCTGCACCTGCTGAGCCACCTGCACGTGCGTCCGAACACCATCAACCTCGACGGTGTCTTCGGGTACCTCCCGATCGTCGCGTGGACGAACGCCGGGCCGGTCCACCCGGAGTCCCTGACCCGCCTGCGCCCGTCGCTGCAGCGCGCCGGCATCGCCGTGCACGCCATCGACAAGTTCCCCCGTCTGGTCGACTACGTCGTGCCGGACCGCGTCCGCATCGGTGACGCCAACCGCGTCCGTCTCGGGGCGCACCTGGCGCCGGGCACGACCGTCATGCACGAGGGCTTCGTGAACTTCAACGCCGGCACCCTCGGCGACGCCATGATCGAGGGCCGCGTCTCGCAGGGCGTCGTCGTCGGCAACGGCACCGACATCGGCGGCGGGGCGTCCATCATGGGCACGCTCTCCGGCGGCGGCACGCACCGGGTCTCCCTGGGCGAGCGCGCGCTGCTCGGTGCGAACGCGGGGCTCGGCATCTCCCTCGGCGACGACTCCGTCATCGAGGCCGGCCTGTACGTCACGGCCGGCACGAAGGTCGTCCTGGTCGGCGCCGCACCGAACCCGGACGGCACGCCGAAGACCGTCAAGGCCGCCGAGCTGTCCGGCACCCCGAACGTCCTGTTCCGCCGCAACAGCGTCAGCGGCGCGGTCGAGGCCCTGCAGCGCACGGGCGAGGGCATCCAGCTCAACACCGCGCTCCACGCGTAGGACGCGTCGGACGGGAGGCCCGTGGCCACGCCGCCACGGGCCTCCCGTCCGTCACTTCGTGAGCAGAAATGGTCGGGTCCCATCTCGGGACCCGACCATTTCTGCTCACCAAGCGGCTACCGCGCGGGGAGGTCCCGCTTCGGCGCACCCACGTAGAGCTGCTGCGGGCGACCGATCTTGTTGAGCGGGTCGTTGTTCAGCTCGCGCCACTGCGCGATCCAGCCGGGCAGGCGGCCGATCGCGAACAGCACCGTGAACATGCGCGGCGGGAAGCCCATCGCCTTGTAGATGATGCCGGTGTAGAAGTCGACGTTCGGGTAGAGCTTGCGGTCGATGAAGTACTGGTCGCTCAGCGCGATCTGCTCGAGCTCCTTCGCGATGTCGAGCAGGTCGTCCTGCACGCCGAGGGACTCGAGGACCTCGTCGGCCGACTCCTTGACGAGCTTCGCGCGGGGGTCGTAGTTCTTGTAAACGCGGTGTCCGAAGCCCATGAGCTTCACGCCGCGCTCCTTGTTCTTCACCCGCTCGACGAAGCGCTGCACGGGCTCTCCGGAGTCCTTGATCTGCTGCAGCATCTCGAGCACGGCCTCGTTCGCGCCGCCGTGCAGTGGCCCGTACAGGGCGTTGATGCCGGCCGAGATCGACGCGAACATGTTCGCCTTCGTCGAGCCGACCAGGCGGACCGTCGCGGTGGAGGCGTTCTGCTCGTGGTCCTCGTGCAGGATGAGGAGCCGGTCGAGGGCCTTCGACAGCACCGGGTTCGGCTGGTAGGTCTCGGCCATGGTGCCGAAGTTCAAGCGCAGGAAGTTGTCGACGAACGACAGCCCGTTGTCCGGGTACAGGAACGCCTGCCCGATGGACTTCTTGTGCGCGTACGCGGCGATGACCGGCAGCTTGGCGAGCAACCGCACGGTCTGCAGCTCGACCTTCTCCGGGTCGTCGACGTCCATGTCGTCCTCGTAGTACGTCGACAGGGCGCTGACGGCGCTGGACAGCACGGACATCGGGTGCGCGGAGTGCGGGAGCGCGTCGAACAGGCGCCGGAGGTCCTCGTGCAGCAGGGTGTGCCGACGGATGCGGGCGTCGAAGTCGGCGAGTTCGGACTCGTCGGGCAGCTCGCCGTAGATCAGGAGCCACGCGACCTCGAGGAAGGTGCAGTTCGAGGCGACCTGGTCGATCGGGTACCCGCGGTACCGCAGGATGCCCTCGTCGCCGTCGATGTAGGTGATCGCGCTCTTGGTCGACCCGGTGTTCACGAACCCGTAGTCGAGCGTGTTCATCCCGGTCTGCTTCTTGAACGTCGAGATGTCCATCGTGGACGCGCCGTCGACGCTCGGCAGGATCGGGAACTCCGCGCTACCGCCCGGGTACGTCAGCGTCGCGGTCTCGCCCGTCTGTTCGGCGGCGGGACTCACGGGCACGGGCGTCGTGGGCGGTGTGGCCGTCTTCTGAGCGTCGTTGGCAGTGTCAGTCACGTTGACAGCCTAATCGCGGCGTCTGTCGCTCGTGCACACATCGATGGTCACGACTTGGTGGGAACCCCCGGTTGCGCTCCGGGCGGAATGCACGATCTGCCCGGCGGCGGGGTCCGTCCCCGCGCTACGCGGCGCCGAGCCGACGGCTGCTGGCCAGCCGCTGGGCCGCCGCGGCGATGCGCTCGTCGGTCGCGGTGAGGGCCACCCGGACGTGCTCCCCGCCCGCTGTGCCGTAGAACGTGCCCGGTGCGACGAGGATCCCGCGGTCGGCCAACCACGACACCGTGTCGAGCGCCGGCTCACCGCGGGTCGCCCAGAGGTACAGGCCGGCCTCGCTGTGGTCGATGCGGAAGCCGGCGTCCTCGAGTGCCCGTCGGAGCATGTTCCGGCGCGCCCGGTAGCGGGCCTTCTGCTGCTGCACGTGGGTCTGGTCCGCGAGTGCGACGATCATCGCTTCCTGCACCGGCAGCGGCGGCATGAGCCCCGCGTGCTTCCGGACCGCGAGCACGTCGGCGAGGATCCGGGCGTCACCGGCGACGAACGCCGCGCGGTACCCAGCGAGGTTCGACTGCTTCGACAGCGAGTACACGCTGAGCACGCCGTCGACCGAGTCGCCGACGACGCGGGGGTCGAGGATCGTGGGGGTCGGGGTGGTCGCGTACTGCGGGTCCCAGCCGAGCTCGGCGTAGCACTCGTCACCGACGATGACGGCACCGAGTTCGCGGGCGCGGTCGACCGCGACGCGCAGGTCGTCGATCGAGAGCACGCGGCCGTCGGGGTTGCCGGGCGAGTTCAGCCACACCAGCTTCGTCGTCGCCGGCCACGCCGCCGGGTCGTCCGAGGCGAGGGCGTCCGCACCGACCAGGGCCGCGCCGAGCTCGTAGGTGGGGTACGCAGCGGCGGGGAACACCACGGTGTCGCCGGCGCCGATGCCGAGCCAGAGCGCCAGGCCGGCGATGAACTCCTTCGACCCGATAGTCGGCAGCGTGTGCGCCTCGGTCAGCTGCACCCCGTGCCGGCGGCCGTACCAGTCGGCGATGGCCTGCCGCAGCGCCGGGGTGCCCGCGACCTGCGGGTAGGCGTGCGCGTCGGTGGCGTCGGCGAGAGCACGTCGGACGACCTCGGGGGTCGGGTCGACGGGCGAACCGACGCTGAGGTCGACGATGCCGCCCTCGTACCCGGCCGCGCGCTGCTTGAACGGGACGAGCTGGTCCCAGGGGAAGTCGGGCAGGTCGAGCGCCACGTGCGTGTCCGGCTCAGCCGCGGGGCGGTTCGGCCATGACGACGGGGTGGTCCTTGTGGATCACACCGACCTTCGCGGCGCCACCGGGCGAGCCGACTTCCTGGAAGAACTCGACGTTGGCCTTGTAGTAGTCGGCCCACTCGTCGGGCAGGTCGTCCTCGTAGTAGATGGCCTCGACCGGGCACACCGGCTCGCACGCACCGCAGTCGACGCACTCGTCGGGGTGGATGTACAGCGAGCGGTCGCCCTCGTAGATGCAGTCGACGGGGCATTCGTCGATGCAGGCACGGTCCTTGACGTCGACACAGGGCTGGGCGATCACGTAGGTCACGGTTCGGGTGCTCCCTTCGACGAGCGGGTTCGAGTCTACTCGCGGCCCGGGGCCGTCCGGGACCGCAGCCCCGACAGGTCCGGCCACGCGAGCACCAGGGCGGCGATGACGGCGGGGGCGAACGTCCACACGTACCCGGCCGCGTTCGCCAGCACGAGCGGCGAGCCCTGGCCGCCGACGGAGACGAGCACCTGCGTGGCGACGAGGATGCCGATGCCGATCGCGGCGACCATCGCCCGCGACCGGTACAGCAGCCGGATGCCCACGGTCAGCCCGATCACGAGCAGCGTGGTGATCACCATGCCGATCGGGAACGCGGCGGCGCCGACGGTCTGCTGGTGCGTCACGGTGCCCAGTCCGCCGGTGACGAGCCCGAGCACGAGCGCGACGGCGACCGCGGCGACCTTGCCCTGGCCGGACATCTCGGCGTAGGTCTGCGGTGCCGGGGGCTGCGGGTCGGCGTCGTGCCGGAAGGCCTCGACCGCGGGGGCGTGCTCGCGGACGCCGTGCGGCATCACCCACGACAGCGCGGTCGGGTCGGCGGGGTCGACCGGGTCGACCGGGTCGACGGTGACCTGCGAGCGGTACTGCTCGACGGCGGCACGCACCTTCGCCCGCACCGGCAGGACGTCGACGGTGACGTCGGCGTCCCCGGTGTCCGGGGCGACGATCATCGAGAACGCCACCTCCTCCGCCCGGGCCGCGTACCGAGCAGCGTGGTGCACACGCACGTGGTCGGGGTGGCCGTACCCGCCGTCGTCGGCGTAGCTCACGACCGCGTCCGCCCCGGTGGAGCGGATCGCGGCACGGACGTCGTCGACGACCTCGCCCAGGTCGGCGGCGGTCAGCGAGTCGGCGGGGGCGTCGTCCGCGGCGGTCGCCCGGCCGTCGGGCCCCCACTGCATGCCGGAGTCGACGTACCGGCGTTCCGGCAGGTCGGTGGGCCGGGCACCGCGCCCGCCGAGCCACAGGTGCGCCGGCCCGCCGAGGGCTGCGAGTGCCGCGTCGATCTCGGTCTCGCGGTGCGCGGCGACTCGCTGGGCGTCGCCGGCCAGGGGCGCGAGCCGCTCGGTGAGCATCTCGCCGCGCTCACCGCGGGTCGCCGTCAACACGGTGACCTCGGCGCCGAGTTCGAGCAGGGTCGCGATCGTCCCACCGGACGACAGGGTCTCGTCGTCGGGGTGGGCGTGCACGAACAGGACGCGCTCGGGGCGCGTGACGGAGGCCTTCGACATCGCCCCCAAGGGTACGGGACTAGCGGGCCGTGACGATGTAGGTCGCGGTGACGCCGTCGTCGCCGTCCGAGAACGTGAGCACGACGCGGTACCCGTCGCTGCGGAACATCCCGAACGCACTCGACGAGTCGGCGCGCTTCGCCGACTCGGTGTAGCCAGCGTCGGCGAGCTGCTGCGCGGCGGAGGCGAAGTCGTCGACCGACCCGGCGCGCACCTGCACGACCCACCCGGAGCCGTTCGGTCCCGCTCCCCCGCCGAGCACCGTGCCGTCGACGAGCGGCACGTCGGACGACGGGAACCCGTCGGGCACCTTGCCGTCAGAGGTGACGTTCGCGCCCTTGAGCGCCGTGTCGAGCGCCCCGTCGATGCCGCCCGCGACCGAGGACATGCCGTCCTGGATCGCCTTGCCGTCGATGCCCGCGACGCCGTCCGCGACCGTCGAGGCCACCGAGGACCCGAGGTCCGTCGCCTGCTTCACGGAGTCGGACGAGCAGCCGGTGAGTCCGGCCAGGGCGATGCCGGCGGCGACGGCGGCGATCAGCGGGGTACGGAGGGAACGCATGCGCCGACGGTAACGGGTGAGCCGGGAGGCACGGCGCGAGTTGGCTGTGAACGTCCTGTCCCCGGGACGGTCACCCGCGCGGCGGGGCCGCCCCGCGCCTCCCGTCCGCCCGTCAGGCGACGTAGGCGCGCGTCGCGGCCACCAGGGCGTCGACGCCGACCGGGATCGCGGTCTCGGCCTGCGGCGCGTAGAACGGCGAGTGGTTGCTCGGGATGTCCTCGCCACGGCGGAACAGCTCCGGGTCGGTGATCCCCGTGAACCAGTACACGAGCGGGACGCCCGCCGCCGTCGCGAGCTGCCCGACGTCCTCCGACGCCATCGCCAGCCCGATCTCCAGCTCACGCGCACCCGGCACGGCGGCGCTGACGGCCGCGAGCACCCGGGCAGCGGACTCCGCGTCGTTCACGGTCACCTCGGCACCGGGCGACCGCACGATCGTCGGCTCCGGCAGCCCGCCGGCGTCGCTCTCGGCACGGACGATCCGCTCGATCGACGCGATGATGCGCGCACGGGTCTCCTCGTTGCGCGCACGCGTCGAGATCTCGATGACGGCCTGGTCGGGGATGATGTTCGCGCGGGTGCCGGCGTGGAAGCTGCCGACGGTGACGACACCGGCGTCGCTCGGCGAGACCTCGCGCGAGACGACGGTCTGCAGCCGGACGACGGCGGACGCGGCGGTGACGACCGGGTCGAGGGACGCCTGCGGCGCGGACCCGTGCGCCCCGCGACCGTTGAAGGTCACCGTGAGCCGGTCGCTCGAGGCCATCACCGGGCCGGAGCCGATCGCGACGATGCCGACCGGGGCCGGAGCCGAGTGCTGGCCGAGCACGACGTCGGGTTTCGGGAACCGGTCGACCAGGCCGTCCTCGACCATGGCGCGGGCGCCGGAGATGACCTCCTCCGCCGGCTGGAAGACGCCGACGACCGTGCCGCTCCACTGGTCCCGGGTGGCGACGAGGCGCTCGAGCGTGCCGAGCAGCCAGGTGACGTGGATGTCGTGGCCGCACGCGTGCATCGTCGGGACGTCGTTGCCGTCCTCGTCGGTGCCGCGGTGCTGGCTGGCGTAGGACAGTCCCGTGCGCTCCTGGACCGGCAGGCCGTCCATGTCGGCGCGGAGCCACACGACCGGGCCCTCGCCGTTCGACAGGACGCCGACGACACCGGTACCACCGACGCCGGTGGTCACCTCGATGCCACCGAGCTCGGCGAGGCGGTCGGCCACGATGCCCGCAGTGCGGTGCTCCTGGAAACCGAGCTCGGGGTGGGCGTGCAGGTCCTGGTACAGCGAGAGGAGGTCGAGGGTCACGGCATCCACCGTAACCCCCGACCTCCTCAGGTCGTGCTCTTGCTGACGCGACGCGTCGCTTGCTGCTTACGCGTCCTGACGCTTCAGGCGGGCGTACGAGCGCTGGCGGGCCTGCGCGTCGAGCTCGACCTTGCGGATGCGGACGACGGCCGGGGTGACCTCGACGCACTCGTCCTCGCGCGCGAACTCCAGGCACTCCTCGAGGGAGAGCTGGCGCGACGGCGTCATCGACTCGAAGGAGTCGGCGTTCGCCGAACGCATGTTCGTGAGCTTCTTCTCCTTCGTGATGTTGACGTCCATGTCGTCGGCGCGCGAGTTCTCGCCGATGACCATGCCCTCGTAGACCTCTTCGGTGGGGTTGACGAAGAACGTCATCCGCTCCTGCAGGTTCGTGATGGCGAACGGCGTGACGACACCCGAGCGGTCGGACACGATCGAGCCGTTGATGCGGGTCTGGATCGGGCCGGCCCACTCGTCGTAGCCGTGCGAGATCGCGTTGGCGATGCCGGTGCCGCGGGTCTCGGTCAGGAACGACGTGCGGAAGCCGATCAGGCCGCGCGACGGGACGATGAACTCCATGCGCACCCAGCCGGTGCCGTGGTTCGTCATGTTCTCCATGCGGCCCTTGCGAGCGGCCATGAGCTGGGTGATCGCGCCGAGGTATTCCTCCGGCGTGTCGATCGTCATGTGCTCGTACGGCTCCTGCAGCTTGCCGTTCTCGTCACGCTTCGTGACGACCTGCGGCTTGCCGACGGTGAGCTCGAAGCCCTCGCGACGCATCTGCTCGACCAGGATGGCGAGCGCGAGCTCACCACGGCCCTGGACCTCCCACGCATCGGGGCGACCGATGTCGAGGACCTTGAGCGAGACGTTGCCGATGAGCTCGCGGTCGAGGCGCTCCTTGACCATGCGGGCGGTCAGCTTGTGCCCCTTGACCTTGCCGACGAGCGGGCTGGTGTTCGTGCCGATCGTCATCGAGATCGCCGGGTCGTCGACCGTGATGGTCGGCAGCGGGCGGACGTCCTCGGGGTCGGTCAGCGTCTCACCGATGGTGATCGTGTCGAAGCCGGCGACGGCGACGATGTCACCGGGGCCCGCCGACTCGGCCGGGTAGCGCTCGAGGGCCTTGGTGATGAGGAGCTCGGTGATGCGAGCGTTCACGACGGTGCCGTCGTGCTTGACCCACGCGACCGTCTGGCCCTTCTTCATCGTGCCGTGGAAGATGCGCAGCAGCGCGAGGCGACCGAGGAACGGCGACGCGTCGAGGTTGGTGACGTGGGCCTGCAGCGGGTGCTGGTCGTCGTACTTCGGCGCGGGGACGTGCTGCAGGATCGCTTCGAACAGCGGCTCGAGGTCGTCGTTGTCGGGCAGCGAGCCGTCGGCCGGCTTGTTGCGCGACGCGGCACCGGCACGACCCGAGGCGTAGACCACGGGGACGTCGAGGATCGCGTCGAGGTCGAGGTCGTCGACCTCGTCCGACAGGTCGGACGCCAGGCCGAGGAGCAGGTCCTGCGACTCGGAGACGACCTCGTCGATGCGGGAGTCGGGGCGGTCCGTCTTGTTGACGAGCAGGATCACCGGGAGCTTGGCGGCGAGCGCCTTGCGGAGCACGAAGCGGGTCTGGGGCAGCGGGCCCTCGGACGCGTCGACGAGCAGGACGACACCGTCGACCATGGAGAGGCCTCGCTCGACCTCACCACCGAAGTCGGCGTGACCCGGGGTGTCGATCACGTTGATGGTGATGGGGCCGTCCGCGCCGAACTCGGTCGCGTGCTTGCCGTTGTAGAGCACCGACGTGTTCTTCGCGAGGATCGTGATGCCCTTCTCGCGCTCGAGGTCGTTCGAGTCCATCATGCGGTCTTCGCCCTCGAAGTGGGCGTCGAACGAGTTGGTCTGCGTGAGCATCGCGTCGACGAGGGTGGTCTTGCCGTGGTCGACGTGTGCCACGATGGCGACGTTGCGCAGGTCGGACCGGGTGGCGAGCGCCATACAGGACATCCTTCAATTTCTGGGAGAGTGTCGGGCCAGTGATTTGTCGGCACCGCACCCGCGGGCAGAACGCCCGACACGCCAGTCTACCGGTAGTTCGCAACCGTCAGGAGTACAGCAGATGAGCCGACGGCGAACGTGGGTCGAGATCACCATCGTGCTGCTGCTCTCACTGGGTGCCAGCGCGCTGTACTCGATCCTCCAGATCATCGACGACCTGTCGCAGACGACCCCGCTCGGCGAGCAGTCCACGGCGCTCAACACCTCGTCGACGACGGTGCAGTACGTCGACCTGGCCCGGCAGCTGCTCGGCATCGCAGTGGACCTGGCACCGGTCGCGCTCGTGTGCTTCCTGTTGTGGAGCACGTCGCGCCCGCACCTGTCCCGGCTCGGCATCGACCGGTTCCGGGTGAAGCCCGACCTGGGCGGTCCGGCGCTCATCGCGCTGTGCATCGGGATCCCGGGGCTCGCCCTGTACTTCGCCGGGCGTGCGCTCGGCATCACGGTGAACGTGGACCCCGCTGCCCTGAACTCGTACTGGTGGACGGTGCCGGTCCTGCTGCTGTCCGCGATCCGCTCGGGCTTGCAGGAAGAGGTCATCGTGATCGGGTACCTCTACGCCCGGCTCGGCGACCTGGGTTGGGGGCGGTGGCAGGTGATCCTGTCGACGGCACTGCTGCGCGGGAGCTACCACCTGTACCAGGGCTTCGGCGCGTTCGTCGGCAACGCCGTGATGGGCATCGTGTTCGGCTGGATCTACACGAAGTGGGGCCGCCTGATGCCCCTGATCATCACGCACTGCCTGCTCGACGCCGCGGTGTTCGTCGGGTACCCCTGGGTCGCGAGCGCGTTCCCCCGGTTGTTCTCGTAGCGTGAGCACATGAGCATCCCCGAGGTCGGCGAGTCCGCGCCGACGTTCACCCTGCCGGGCATGATCGTCCGCGACGGGGTCCGCACCGACGACGAGTACGACCTGTCGTCGGAGATCGGCCGGACCGTGGTGCTCGCCTTCTACCCCGGCGACGCGACGGCCGTCTGCACCGCGCAGCTGTGCAGCTACCAGGCGGAACTCGACGAGTTCGACGAGCTGGGTGCAGTGGTGTGGGGCATCAGCCCGCAGGCCCTCGACTCGCACGAGACGTTCGCACGCGGCTCCTCGCTGACGTTCCCCCTGCTGAGCGACACCGCCGGCTCGGTGATCCGCGACTACGGCGTGCGCGCGCCGGGGATCGGACTCCGTCGGTCGGTGTTCGTGATCGGCCCCGACGGGGTCGTGCGGTGGCGGCACGTCGGCCTGGTCGGTCTGCGGTTCCCGACGGCCGAGACCATCCGAGAACAGATCGAACTGCTCGTCTCGTGACCGGATCCTGCGACTGACGCCGTTCCCGGCGTGGGGGTTTCCCGAATCCGTCGCCATGGGGTATTGACACCCGAACTGGGGGCGACGACCATTGTCGGCACGAGAGGTCCATGAAGGATCTGCCTCCCCGGGGAATCGGGTCGTCCGGAGATACGCGCTGGTGTGTCACACCCGCTCCCCGGGCGTCTCCGGGGAGGCATCTCGTAACCTCGTCCGGTGCACACCACCATCGTCGCCCCGGGTCTCCGTCGTCTCGCCATCGTCCTCTGGGTCGTCGCGGTGGCGCTCGTCCTCCTGGCACTGCTCGGTGGCAGCAACCCGTGGCTCGTCCCGGTCCCGAGCATCTGCATCGCGTTCGTGGCGTGGGCCGCGCTCTGGCGTCCGCGGGTCGAGCTGACGCCCGAGCACCTGCGGATCGTGGATGTCCGCCGCACCAGTACCTACACGTGGTCGCGCGTCACCGAGGTGCGCACCAAGTACGGCATCGAGGTCGTCACGAGCGAGGGCGTCCGCCGCGTCTGGACCGCGACGCGCCCGACGGCGCGGCTCACCGCGCAGGTCCAGGGCCGACCGGGAGGCCCGGATCACCTCGACGTCGACGCTGCGGCCGCGCGGATGCTGGCCCTCGTACCCGCCCCGGCTCCGCAGGACGGCCCACCACCCGCGACCGTGACGGCGGCGCCGATCACCCACCGGGTGCACGGCTGGACGGTCCTGGCGTTCGTCGTGCTCGGGATCGCGGCGTCGCTCGCGGCGGCCCGGCTGTAGCGCCCGGAGTCCTCTCCCGTCGACGCAGAACGACACCCCCGACGTCGTGCGACGTCGAGGGTGTCGTTGCGGGTCGTGCGACCGCGGGACTACTTGGTGTAGCCCACGTCCTGCCACTTGACCGAGGACTGCTGGAACTGCGCGGGCCCGTAGTTCACGAGGTCCTTGCGGACGCCCCAGGCGTACGGCTCGGCGAACAGCGGGATCGTGCCGGCGACGGCGACGATCTTCTTGTCGATCGCCTGCGCGTCCTTGATGCGGGCATCCGGGTCGAGCTCGCCGTTCGCCTTGTCCCATGCCGCGCCGAGCGAGTCGTCCGTCACACCGGTGTAGTTCTGACCGGCGTCGGCGGGGTAGTAGATCGACTTGAGCGACGAGATCGGGAACGGCGTGCCCTGCCACGCGAAGTACGTGGCGTCGAAGTCACGCGTCGTCGTGGTGATGTACTTCGTGAAGAAGTCGTCCGAGGGGACGGTGTCGATCGTGACCTTGAAGCCGGCGAGCTTCGTCTGCTGCTGCACGAGCTGTGCGACGTTCGCCGAGTTCGGGTTGTCCGACGGGATCACGAAGCGGACGTCGAGTTCCTTGCCGCCCTTGGTCGCGTAGCCGTCCGAGCCGACCTTCCAGCCGGCGTCCTCGAGCTTCGACTTCGCCTTGTCCGTGCTGTAGCCGTAGACGCTCGAGACGTCGTCCTCGTACCCCTGCTGACCCGGCAGGTAGACGAGGTTGTTGAGCACGTCACCCGGGCTCTTCACCGGCGACAGGATCGCCTGGGCGAGGACCTTGCGGTTGATGGCCTGGGCGAACGCCTGGCGCACGTCCTGGTCCTTGAAGACGTCCGAGGTGCCGTTGAGCGTGATCTGCCGCTGCGTGGTGCCGAGCGAGCGCTCGATCTTCGAGTCGGAGCGCGAGTTCGCCGTCTTGAGGTTGTCGGCGCTGCCGTTCAGGTTGAACGCGTCGAGTTCCTTGTTGCCGTACGCCTGCGCGACACCGTCACGCGAGACCGTCTTGAAGACGATCGTGTCGAGCTTGCCCTCGTCGCCCCACCACTTCGGGTTCTTCTCGAAGGTCACGACGCCGCCGTTGGCGTCGAAGGACTTCAGGATGTACGGACCACCTGAGACGTAGGTCTTGCCGTCGGCGGCGTACGGGCCCTTGGCCCAGGCCTTGTTGAAATGGTCCGGGGTGTCGACGGCCCAGTACGGGTAGATCGCGGTCAGGACGCTCGCCCAGTCGGCGTTCGTCTTCGAGAACGTCATGATGACGTCCCGCTCGTCCGAGCCCTGCTTGACCGAGTCCACGTCCTCCCAGACGTTGGTGGACAGCGGTGCGAAGGCCTTGTCGGAGCCGTTCAGCGCCTTCCAGTTCGCGATGACGTCCTTCGCGCTGATCGGGGTGCCGTCGGACCACACGGCCTTCGGGTTGATCTTGATCTCGACGGTCTGGGGCGAGTCCTTGGTCAGCTCGACGGACGTCGCGTAGTCCTTGTTCGCCTCCCAGTCGCCGTTCTCCTTGAACTGGATGAAGCTCGGCAGGTAGGTCTGCGAGATCGTCGTGTCGTCGACGGTCCCCGAGTCCAGGTTGAGCAGCTGCCAGTTCGCCGGTGCGGTGTCGATCGGCAGGGTGATCGACCCGCCGTCCTTGACGTCCGCGCGGTCCGCGACGGTCCAGCCGGTCGACTTCAGCGTCGACTCGGCGACTGCGGAGCTGCTGTTGCCCGCCTGTCCACCGCCGGAGCAGCCGGCCAGCACGACGGCCGCAGCCGCAGCGGTGGCCAGCACGGCGATGCCCTTGATCCTCTTTCGCATGGCGAGGATTCCCTTTCGTTGTGGTTCGCGCAGTTCGCGCTGGAACGCGACGACCCCCGCCGCCACGCCTGTTGGTTGAGAACCCTAGTCACATCCGAAGGCTCCACAAGGGGTGATGCGCGGAATCGAAACATGCTCGTAACGAATGTTGCATAGCGTCACAACAGAAGTCCCACCCCTCCGTCGCGAACGGCTAACCTGTCGCCACCGACAACGCCGTCCGGACGGACGGCCGCACCCCACGAGGTCCCAGTACATGCTTGCCTTCATCGCAAAGCGGATCGTCAACTACATCGTCCTGACGATCGTCGCGACGACCCTCGGTTACATCCTCGCCAGCAGCACCCTGAACCCGGCTGCCCGGTTCCTGGGCCGCAACCCGGCCGTGCCGCAGGGCACGATCGACGAGTCCCTGCGGAAGCTCGGTGCCGATCCGGGCACCCCGCTCATCGTCCGGACCTGGACCTGGTGGTCGAACCTGATCACGCACGGATCGCTCGGCATGAGCACGCGCGGCACCGAGGTGACGGCCGACATCGTCGCCCGCTCCGGCACGAGTCTGCGCTTGCTGGTCATCGGCACCCTGCTCGGCGCGATCCTCGGGGTGCTGCTCGGCGTGTGGAACGCCGTCCGCCAGTACCGCACGTCGGACCAGGTCTCGACGTACCTGTCGTTCGCGGTGCTCGCCACCCCGACCTTCGTCATCGCGGTCGTCCTGATGATCCTGGCGACGGCGATGAACCAGGGGCTCGGCACCCAGGTGATCCGGTTCACGGGTGAGTACACGCCGGGGGTGAACGGGTTCTTCCCCGTGCTCGGCGACCGACTGATCCACCTGTTGTTACCCACGATCTCGCTGACGGTCGGCGCCGTCGCCACGTACTCGCGGTACCAGCGCTCCGCGATGCTCGACGTGTTGTCGAACGACTTCATCCGCACCGCGCGGTCGAAGGGCCGGACGCGCGGATCGGCCATCATGCGCCACGGCGTCCGCGTCGCCCTCATCCCGATGTCGACGTTCTTCGCGTACTCGTTCGGGCTGATCCTGACCGGTGCGAGCATCACCGAGCTGGTCTTCAGCTGGCACGGCATGGGCGAGTACTTCGTCCAGGGCATCACCAACAACGACATCAACGCGGCCTCGGGCACGATCCTCTTCACGGCGATCCTCGTGCTCATCGCAGGAACCCTCGCGGACCTGCTCTACGCCGCGCTCGACCCGCGAGTGAGGGTGTGACCCGTGTCTGTTCTCGACCCCACGACCACGACCACTGCCGGTGACCCCGGTGACGGCAACGCCGGCACCCCGGCGCACGTCATCGAGGTCAAGGGCGGCCGCACGCCGCTCTGGCGCAAGGTGTTCGGCACCTGGCGTGCCCGCATCGGTGGCGGCGCCCTGCTGCTCATCCTGCTGTGGGCCTTCGTCGGCCCGCACCTGTACCACTGGAACGCCGTTGACTCCGACGGTCTGGCGTTCGGCATGCCGCCGAGCGCCGCGCACTGGTTCGGCACGAACGACATCGGCCAGGACATCTACGCGCAGACGCTCGTCGGCCTGCAGAAGTCGCTGCTCATCGGCCTCATCGCTGGTCCGGCCGCCACGCTGATCGCCGGCATCGTCGGTGCGATCGCCGGCTACTTCGGCGGCACCGTGGACCGCGTGCTCGTGTGGGTCATCGACCTGCTGCTCGTGATCCCCTCGTTCTACGCGCTCGTGCTCCTCAGCCCGGTGTTCAAGAACCTGACGTGGGTGGCGCTCATCGTCGGCCTCGCGGTGTTCAGCTGGATGGTGATGGCCCGCGTCATCCGCGGCCAGACGATGTCCCTGCGCGAACGCGACTACGTCAAGGCCGCCCGCTTCATGGGCGTCCCCTCGTTCACGATCATCCGACGGCACATCCTGCCGAACGTGGCGTCCCTGCTCATCATCGACGCGACGCTCGGCGTCGGGGCCGCGATCCTGGCGGAGAGCTCGCTGAGCTTCTTCGGTTTCGGCATCCAGATCCCCGACGTCTCGCTCGGCACCCTGCTCGCCGCCGGCAGCCAGTCCGCCGTCACCCGCCCGTGGCTGTTCGTCCTGCCCGCCGCGACCCTCGTCGCGACCGTGCTCTCGACCAGCCTGCTCGGCGACGCCCTGCGCGACGCCATCGACCCCACCTCCGGAGCCAACCGTGACTGAGCCGCTGCTGACCGTGTCCGACCTGTCGGTCACGTTCAACCCGAAGACCAAGCCCGTCTACGCCGTCCGCGGGGTCGACTACACGGTGGCCCCCGGCGAGTTCCTCGGGATCGTCGGCGAGTCCGGCTCCGGCAAGTCGGTGTCCTCGATGGCCGTGATGGGTCTGCTCCCGTCGTCCGCCCACGTCGAGGGCAGCATCCGCTTCGACGGCCAAGAGCTCCTCGGCAAGAACGACCGCGAGATGTCCCGCCTGCGCGGCGGCGACATCGCGATGGTGTTCCAGGACCCGCTGTCCGCCCTGACACCCGTGTACACGATCGGCCAGCAGATCATCGAGGGGCTGCGACTGCACGACCGCTCCCTCACCCAGCACGCTGCCCGCACCCGCGCCGAGGAGCTCCTGCGCGTCGTCGGCATCCCGAACCCCGCTCGGCGCCTCGACGCGTTCCCGCACGAGTTCTCCGGCGGCATGCGGCAGCGCGCGATGATCGCCATCGCCATCGCGAACGACCCGAAGCTGATCATCGCCGACGAGCCGACCACCGCGCTCGACGTCACGATCCAGGCGCAGATCCTCGACGTGCTGCAGACGGCGAAGGACATGACCGGCGCCGCCGTGGTCCTGATCACGCACGACCTCGGAGTCGTGGCCGGCAACGCGGACCGCGTCGCCGTCATGTACGCGGGCCGCATCGTCGAGACGGCTCCGGTCGAGCCGCTCTTCCGCGAGCCCGTCATGCCGTACACGATCGGGCTCCTCCGCTCGATGCCGAACATGACCGCGGCCCGCACCGAACGGCTCGTGCCGCTCGAGGGCCGCCCGCCCCTGCTCACGCAGAAGCCGACCGGCTGCCCGTTCGCCGATCGCTGCCCCGCGGTCATCGACGCCTGCCGCGACGGTGAGCCCGCGCTGGTCGAGCCGACCGTCCCGCAGAGCGGCGACAACCCGGTCCTGACCGGGACCGTCCCGACGATCGGCAACGGCACGCTGCTCGACGACCACACCGCCGCGTGCATCCGTCGCGACGAGATCGCGGCGGGCACCCTCGAGCGGTCGGAGATCTTCCCCCGCCCCGAGGACATCCCCGAAGCGGCGGTCGACCACGGCGACGACGTCGTCCTCGAGCTCACCGACGTCGTCAAGACGTTCCCGCTCACCAAGGGCGCGCTCTTCCGCCGGCAGATCGGCGAGGTGCACGCAGTCGACGGCATCTCCCTGACGCTCAAGCGCGGGCAGGTGCTCGGCCTGGTCGGTGAGTCCGGCTGCGGCAAGACCACCACGATCATGGAGATCCTCGAGCTCGCCGGCGCCCAGCAGGGCACCATCCGGGTGAACGGCGTCGACACCGCGTCGCTGTCGAAGAAGGACCGCCTGGCGATCCGCCGCGACATCCAGGTCGTGTTCCAGGACCCGATGGCGTCGATCGACCCCCGGCTCGACATCGGTTCGGTGATCGGTGAACCGCTGACGGTGCACGGGGTCGCGAAGGACGAGATCCGCCGCCGGGTCCGCGAGGTCCTCGAGCTCGTCGGGCTCGAGCCGAGCTACATCGACCGGTACCCGCACGAGTTCTCCGGCGGCCAGCGGCAGCGCATCGGCATCGCCCGGGCGCTCATCGTCGAACCGAAGATCCTCGTGCTCGACGAGCCAGTCTCGGCGCTCGACGTCTCGGTGCAGGCCGGCGTGATCAACCTGCTCGAGGACCTGAAGCACCGCCTCGGCCTGTCGTACCTGTTCGTCGCCCACGACCTGTCCGTCGTCCGGCACATCGCCGACGACGTCGCGGTCATGTACCTCGGGCGGATTGTCGAGTACGGCGACGGCGACAAGGTGTTCTCCGACCCGCAGCACCCGTACACGCGGGCGCTGCTGTCGGCCGTTCCGGTGCCGGACCCGTCCGCCGAGGCCGCCCGCGGGCGGATCTTGCTCGACGGCGACCTGCCCTCCCCCACGGAGCGCATCGACGGCTGCCGGTTCCGCACCCGCTGCCCGCTCTACCAGCTCCTCGACGAGGGCCGGCAGGAACAGTGCCGCACCGTCGACCCGCGCCTGCAGGACGTGCACGGCCGTGGTGTCGCGTGCATCCAGACCGACCAGGAGCACCTGCTCACCGAGCGCGTCGGCGCGGTCGTCTGACGACGCGGGTCACGTTCACCGTTCCACATCGTGAGCAGGAATGGTCGGGTCCCGTTGGCGGACCCGACCATTTCTGCTCACCAAGCGCGGCAGTGGACGTGACCAGAGGACGGACGGGAGGCCCGGCGCACGTCGTGCGCCGGGCCTCCCGTCCGTCTCGTGGTCGCGATCGCGAGCCGCGTCAGGCTCCCAGCCACAGGCTGAGCAGCGAGGCGGCGAGCAGCGCCAGCGCCGCTGCGCCGACCGCCAGGGCCGGCACGTCCCAGCCGCGCTCGGCGTCGCCGTCACCGGCGACGGCACGCTGCTCAGCCCACCGGTCGAGCAGCACGGTCATCTCGTCCGGCTGGCGCAGCACGGCACGCTCGCCGCGCCGGGCCGGCTTCGGCCGGGGCAGCGATGGGCCGCCCCAGCACTGCACGCGACGGCCTGCGACCGTCTCGATGACGATCTGCCAGCGGAGCTTGACGTCGGCGACCGCGTGCCACGGCACCACGGTGCGGCGGAGCGGGTTGACGACGGTGACGGCCGTGTCGTCGATGCGGATGCACGGGCGGTACGTGAGCACCCACAGGACCCAGACCAGCACGGCGATCGGTCCGACGGCGTCGAGCACCACGATCCAGCTGCCGCGCACCGCCGCGTCGACCAGCAGGAAGAGGCCCAGGACGGCGACGAGGCCGGCCGCCACGGCGCCTCCGCGACCAGCGCGGAGGACGACGGGACGTCCGGCCTCGTTCGTGTCCAGCAGGATCAGCGTCCGAACTCGAACCCGGCGCCGGGGATGGCAGCCAGGAGGTCCTTCGTGTACTGCTCCTTCGGGGCGGCGAAGACCTCGTCGGTCGTCGCCTTCTCGACGATCTTGCCCTGGCGCATGACGCACACGTTGTCCGCGACCAGGCGGACGACCGCCAGGTCGTGCGTGATGAACAGGTAGGTCAGGCCGAGTTCGGTCTGCAACTCCGTCAGCAGGTCGAGGATCTGCCCCTGCACGAGCACGTCGAGCGCGGAGACGGCCTCGTCGAGGACGATGACCTCCGGCTTGAGTGCGAGCGCGCGCGCGACGGCGATGCGCTGCCGCTGCCCGCCCGAGAGCTCGTTCGGGTAGCGGTTGACCATCGACTTCGGCAGCGCGACCTGGTCGAGCAGCTCGAGCACGCGGGCTCGACGCGACGCCTTGTCGCCCACCTTGTGAGTGGCGAGCGGCTCGGCGATCGTGTTCCCGACGTTGTACATCGGGTCCAGCGAGCCGTACGGGTCCTGGAACACCGGCTGCACGCGGCGGCGGAAGTCGAAGAGGTCCTTGCCCTTCAGCGCGCCGATGTCGATGCCGTCGAACTGCACGGTGCCGCTCGAGATGCTCTCGAGCTGCAGCACCAGCTTGGCGACGGTCGACTTGCCCGAACCGGACTCGCCGACGAGCGCCGTGGTGGTGCCCTTCGGGATCGCGAACGACACGTCGTCGACGGCCTTGAGCTCGCGGGTGGCGAGGCTCTTGCCGCGCAGCTTGTAGATCTTCTCGAGGTTCTTCACCACGATGAGGTCCTCGGCGGGACGGTGCTCCCGCTCCTGCGCCCGGGCGATGAGCTCGGCGTCGTCGTTGCCGGCGTCGGCGATCTCGATGCGCTCGTGCTGCACCTTCGACTGGATGCGGCGGCTCGCGAGCGAGGGCGCCGCGGCGACCAGGCGCTGCGTGTACGGGTGCTGCGGGTTGGCCAGGATCTCCTTCGAGGGACCGGCCTCGACGACCTGGCCCTTGTACATCACGACGAGCTTCTCGGCGCGCTCGGCGGCGAGGCCGAGGTCGTGCGTGATGAACAGCACCGAGGTGCCGAAGTCGCGGGTCAGGCTCTCGAGGTGGTCGAGGATGACGCGCTGGACCGTGACGTCGAGCGCGCTCGTCGGCTCGTCGGCGATGAGCAGCTGCGGGCGGCTCGACAGACCGATGCCGATGAGCACACGCTGTCGCATACCGCCGGAGAACTCGTGCGGGTACTGCTTGAGGCGGGTCGAGGCGTCGCCGAGGCCGGCCTCCTTCAGGACCTCGATCGCACGGTCGCGGACGGCCTTCTTGCCGGTGGCCATGCCGTTCGCACGGATCGCCTCCTCGACCTGGAAACCGATCGACCACAGCGGGTTGAGGTTCGACATCGGGTCCTGTGGGACGTAGCCGATCTCCTTCCCGCGGATCTCGGACATCTCCTTGTCGCTCAGCCCGACGAGCTCGCGCCCGTTGAACTTGATCGACCCGCCGGTGACCTGACCGGTGCCGGGCAGCAGCTTGATGATCGCCTGGGCGCTCGTCGACTTGCCGGAACCGGACTCGCCGACGATGGCCAGACGCTCGCCCTGCTCGAGGGTGAGGTCGACACTGCGCACGGCCTGCACGAGACCGGACTGCGTCTTGAAGCCGACCTGCAGGTTGCGGATCTCGAGCAGCGGGGCGCCGTCGGCGTTGGTGCGTCGGCCGGTGGGGTTGGTCAGCGTCTCGCTCATCGGCGGGCCCTCGCCTTCGGGTCGAGCGCGTCGCGCACCACGTCACCGAGGAGCAGGAACGCGAGCACGGTGATGGACAGCGCGGCCGACGGCCAGAAGATCGTCGACGGGTTGGTGCGGATCGACGTCTGCGCCGTGCCGATGTCGAGACCCCAGCTGAGGGCCGACGGCGGCAGTCCGATGCCGAGGAACGACAGGGTCGCCTCGGCCACGATGAACGTGCCGAGCGACACGGTCGCGACCACGATGACCGGAGCCAACGAGTTCGGGATGACGTGGCGCACGAGCGTCCGGAACCGGCTGACGCCGAGGGCCGCCGACGCCATGACGTAGTCGGCCTGCTTGGCGCTCAGGACGGCACCGCGCATGATGCGGGCGATCTGCGGCCACGCGAAGGCCGAGAGCACGAGCGCGACGGTGATCGCGTTCCGCGCGGGGATGACGGACATGATCACGATCGCACCGAGGACGGTGGGGATCGAGAAGAAGATGTCACCGATGCGGGACACGATCGTGTCGAGCCAGCCGCCGTAGAACCCGGCCAGGGCACCGATCACGATGCCCACGATGGACACCAGGACCGTCGCGACGATGCCCACGATGAGCGAGTTCTGGGCGCCCCAGATCACGCGGGCGTAGACGTCGGAGCCCTGACGCGTGAAGCCGAGGATGTGCCCGGCCTCGGGTCCGCCGTCACTGTTGTCGAGGTTCGACGCACGCGGGTCGACGTGGGCGAAGAGCCCGGGGAAGACCGCGACGACGATGATCAGCAGGATCAGGATCGAGGAGATCCAGAACGTCGGGCGGGTCCGCATGGACTCCCAGGCGTCGGTCCACAGCGAACGGGTCTTCTCGTCCTCGTTGACCTGGTCGATCGCCTGCAGGGGCGTTTCCTCCAGCGGGGCGACGAAGTGCGTCGCCGAGCGGGGTGCGGCGTTACTTGGCATAGCGGATCCTCGGGTCCAGGACGGCGTAGAGCAGGTCCACCAGGAGGTTGGCGAGCATGAAGATGATGACCATCACGGCGACGAAGGAGACCACCGTCGGGCCCTCGCCGAGCTTGACGGCGCGGAACACCGTGCCGCCGACACCGTTGATGTTGAAGATGCCCTCGGTGACGATCGCACCGACCATCAGGTTGCCGATGTCGACACCCAGGTAGGTCACCACGGGGATGAGCGAGTTCCGGAAGATGTGCACGCCCACCACTCGACGACGGGGCAGGCCCTTCGCGGTCGCGGTACGCACGAAGTCCGCCGTGGTGTTCTCCGCCACGCTCGCGCGGGTGAGCCGCACGATGTAGGCGAACGACACGGACGCCAGCACGATCGCCGGCAGGATCAGTTCGTCCCACGGCGCCTGCCCGGACACCGTGACCCGGAACAACCCGAGCTTGATGCCGAACACGTACTGCAGCACGAACCCGACGACGAAGGTCGGCACCGAGATGAGCAGGAGCGACACGACCAGGGCGGTGGCGTCGAAGAGCTTGCCCTTACGCAGACCCGCGATGACGCCGACGACGATGCCGGCGACGGCCTCGAACACGAGCGCGAGGATCGCGAGGCGAGCGGTGATCGGGAACGCCGAGGCGAGCTGCTGGCTGACCGGCAGACCCGAGTAGGTCACGCCGAGGTCGCCGCGGAACACCCCGCCGATCCAGAGCAGGTACTGGACGATGAACGGCTTGTCCAGGTTGTACTGCTGGCGCAGGGTCTCGATGACCTGCGGCGACGGCTGGCGGTCGCCGAACAGCGCTGCGATGGGGTCGCCGGGCAGCGAGAACACCATGAAGTAGATGAGGAACGTGGCCCCGAAGAACACGGGGATGAGTTGCAGGAGGCGCTTGCCGAGGTACCAGAGCATCAGATCCCTGCCCGGTCCGGAGCGATGTCGATCAGGTTCATTGTGGTGAGGGGTGGACGTTCCGAGGGTCGGCACGGATGTCCGGTTCGGGCGGCGGCGCCCGATGTGGTGGGGAGGTGTTGCCGCCGAGGTACGGGGGTTCGAGGACCGTTGTGGTCCCCGAACCCCCGTCCGGTGGTCGCGAGGCAGGATACCTGCTCGCGCTTTGGTCTCTGGGAGACCTAGATCAGTTCTTGACCTCGATGTCGTAGTACAGCGGCACCGAGTTCCAACCGAACTTCACGTTGGACACGTTGTCTGCGTTCCAGACACCGGTGACGTTCGAGTACCAGAGCGGGATCTCCGGGAGGTCCTTGAACAGGAGCTCCTGGGCCTGGTCGAAGGCCTTGTTGCCCTCTTCGACCGTGGCGGCCGAACGGCCCTCGGCGAGCAGCTCGTTGTACTCCTTGGAGTCGTACCGCGAGTAGTTGTTCGACGAGCCCTCACCCATGGTCGGGCCGAGGAAGTTGTACAGCGACGGGTAGTCGGCCTGCCAACCGGTGCGGCTGCCGCCCGTGAGCTTGTCGTTCGTCTGGAGGTCGAGGGCCTCCTGGAACGTCGGGATCGCGTTGCCCTCGGCCTTGATGCCGAGCGTGTTCGAGATCGAGTTCGTGACCGCGGTCACCCACGCCTCGTGCCCACCGTCGGCGTTGTACGTGATGGTGAGGGTGTCGTCGTACTTCGAGATCTTGTCGGCCTCGGCCCACAGCTTCTTGGCCTCGGACTCGTTGTAGTCCAGGACGTCGGAGCCGTCGAGGTCGTCGTTCCAGCCCGCGATGACCGGCGACGTGAAGTCCTTCGCCGGGGTGCGCGTGCCGTCGAAGATCTTGTCGGTGATCTGCTTGCGGTTGATGGCCATCGAGACGGCCTCACGACGGAGCGTGCCTTCCTCGCCCTTCCAGTGGTCGAGGTAGTACGGCAGGTAGATCGCCTGGAAGATGGCGGCCGGCTGGTTGACGTTCGAGTCCGGGAAGTCCGACTTGTACGTCTTGAAGGCGCTGTCCGGCACGGCGTCGAGGACGTCGAGGTTGCCGCCCTGCGCGTCGGAGTACGCGGTGTCCTGCGAAGCGTAGAACGTGATCGTCAGACCACCGTTCTTCGGCTTGCGCTTGCCCTCGTAGTCCTTGTTGGTGACGAGCTTGATGGACTGGTTGTGCGTCCAGGCCTTCTTGCCGTCGAGCTTGTACGGACCGTTGCCGATCGGGTTCTCACCGAACGCCTTGGTGTCGTCGTAGAACGAGGACGGCAGCGGCACGAACGCCGAGTAGCCGAGCGACAGCGGGAAGTCCGACTGGGCCGACTTCAGCGTGACGGTGAACTCGTCGTCGTCGACGACCTTGAGGCCCGTGAGCTCCGAGTCCTTGTCGGCGTTGTAGCCCTCGATGTTCTCGAAGAAGTAGCTGGCGCCCTGGGCGTTCGACTTCTGCGCGGCCCAGTTCCAGGCCTTGGTGAAGGACTCCGCGGTGACCTTCTCGCCGTTCGTGAACGTGTAGTTCGTGTTCAGCTTGATGTCGAAGGTCTTCGAGTCATCGGTGTCGATGCTCTTCGCGACCTCGTTGACGGACTTGCCGTCGGCGTCGTAGGACACGAGGCCCTCGAAGAGCGAGTCGATGATCTTGCCGCCACCGGTCTCGGTGGTGTTCGACGGGATCAGCGGGTTCTGCGGCTCGCTGCCGTTGGTCGTGACGATGCCGGAGGCGTTGGACGAGCCCGAGCCACCCCCACTGTTGCTGTTGCTGGAGCAGGCGGTCAGGGCGAGTGCTGTGGCCCCGAGCACGGCGAGGGCTGTGAGCCCGGCGCGCTTCTTGATCAAGGTTCCTCCTGGTGCATGGGACGCGCAAGGGCACAGCGGTGTCACCCGGGCGCGTTTGACATCTGCACTGTAGGCAAGGTGGACAGCAGCCTCCAAACCCTGGAGCGAACGGTTACAAGCCGGTAACCAACTTGCACGATCCTTGCGAGAAGATGCAAGATTCGCGCGCTTGCTGAACGCCCTCGCGCTTTTGTTGCATCTGCATGAAACTTGTTGCACTGCGACACAGTTCTGTGCAAGGAAGATCTGTTCCGAGTCCCCCTCAGGACCCGGGCATCCGCGCCGCACCAGCCGTACCGTGAACACGTGCTCGCGAACGACATCCCCCATCTCCACGTCCTCTCCTCCCCCACCGTCAGCGGTGATCCCGGGGACGGCGGAGCGGCCTTCGTCGCCGTCTCGCGTCCGGACCTCGAACAGGACGCGTACCGCAGCACCATCGAGCGCGTGACCGCCGAGGGCGTGGTCCGCTGGACGTCCGGTGACCGCGACTCCTCGCCGGCCCTGTCCCCCGACGGTCGCTCGCTCGCCTTCCTCCGGTCCGTCCAGGACGACCACGGCGTCGCACACCCGCAGCTCGCCGTCGCACCGGTGCACGGCGGCGAGGCCCGCGTCGTCACCGCGCTCCCCCTCGGTGCCGGCGACCCCGTTTGGTCCCCCGACTCGACACGCGTCGCCGTGACCGCACGCTTCCCCGAACCCGGACGCTACGGCTCCGCAGTCCCCGGCGGCGACCGTCGCCCGGCAGCGGCCGCCGAGGCGCCGCGGCTCGTGTCCCGGCTCGACTTCCACGTCGACGGCACGGGGTACCTGCTCGACAAGCCGCAGCAGATCGTGGTCGTCGACGTCACCGACCCGGCAGCGGCACCGGTGGACTCCCCGCTCACGAGTGCGCCCTGCTCGGTCTCCGCACCGGCCTGGTACCCGGACGGCGGCGCGCTCCTCGTCGTCGCCCCGCGAGACCTCGGTGTGCGTGAGAGCCACGACGACGACCTGTACCGCGTCGACGCGTCCGACGGCACGATGGCGCTGGCGATCCGGACCGAGGGTTCGGTCAGCTCGATCGCGATCGCCCCGGACCGTACCGTCCACTACGTCGGGGCGTCGCACCGCGACGGGCGACTGGTCGGCGAACCCGAAGGGCTGTGGGTCGCGGCCCACGACTCCGAACCGGTCCGACTGACCGCCCGCGAGACGGTCGACGTCACCGGGACGCCGGTGTTCCACCGCGACGACGTCCTCGTGCAGGTGCTCGACCGCGGCACCGTCACCGTCCGTCGTGTCCCGGCCGGCACGACGGCTCCGCTCCGGCTGGACCAGCTGGGGGTCGTCCTCGGCGGCCGCCTGGTCGTCTCGGGCTTCGACGTCGACGGGGACGTCCTGGTCGCCACGGCTGCCACGACGGACTCGCCCGGCGAGGTCCACGTGGTCGACCTGACCGCGTCCGACGATGCCCTCCCGACGGTGCTCACCGACTACGCGGCCCCACTCCGGTCCGAGGCATCGGCCCCCGGTGTCCGCCGCATCGAGGAGCTCACCGGCACCGCTGCCGACGGCACCCCGGTGCACGGCTGGGTCGTCCTGCCCGAGGGCGAGGGGCCGCACCCCGTCCTCCGGGTGGTGCACGGCGGACCGTTCGGCCAGGACACCTGGGCGTTCTTCGACGAGGCGCAGGTCTACGCCAGCGCCGGGTACGCCGTGGTCATCGGCAACCCGCGCGGTTCCGGCGGGTACGGCCTCGACCACGGCCGCGCGGTCATCGGGGCGATGGGCACCGTCGACGTCGACGACGTGCTCGCCCTGCTCGACGCAGCGCTCGAGCGCCCCGATCTCGACGCGGCACGCGTCGGCATCATGGGCGGCTCGTACGGCGGGTTCATGACGAGCTGGGTCGCCGCCCACCACGGCGAGCGGTTCGTCGCCGCGTGGAGCGAGCGCGCCGTGAACGCGTGGGACTCGTTCGCGGGCAGTTCCGACATCGGTTGGTACTTCGCCGACGCGTACGTCGGTGCCGACCCGGAAGAGCAGCGTCGCCGGAGCCCGCTGACGTACGCCGCGCAGGTCACCATCCCGTTCATGGTCGCGCACTCGGAAGCGGACTGGCGCTGCCCGATCGAGCAGGGGCAGCGCCAGTTCGTGGCCCTCCGGCGCGCAGGGGTCGACGCGTCGTTCCTCGTGTTCCCCGGCGAGGGCCACGAGCTCTCCCGCTCCGGCACGCCGTGGCACCGCGTGCAGCGGTTCGAGCACGTCCTCGCCTGGTGGGCGGAGCACCTGCCCGTCACGCCGGTGGACTCGGGTCGCTAGGCGAACGCCTCCACCGGCGGGCACGCGCACACCAGGTTGCGGTCGCCGTACGCCTGGTCGATCCGGCGCACCGGCGGCCAGTACTTGCGGCCGCTGATGCCCGGCAGCGGGTAGACGGCCTGCTCGCGGGTGTAGGCGTGCGCCCACTCCCCCGAGATCACCGACGAGGCCGTGTGCGGGGCGTGCACGAGCGGGTTGTCGTCCGCCGGCCACTCCCCGCGCTCCACCGCCGAGGCCTCGGCACGGATGGCGAGCATCGCGTCGACGAACCGGTCGAGCTCGGCCAGGTCCTCGCTCTCGGTCGGCTCCACCATCAGGGTGCCGGCGACCGGGAACGACATGGTCGGGGCGTGGAAGCCGTAGTCGACCAGGCGCTTCGCGACGTCGTCGACGGTGATGCCGGTGGTGTCGCGCAACGGCCGCAGGTCGAGGATGCACTCGTGCGCGACGAGGCCGTCCTCGCCCGTGTAGAGCACCGGGAACGCGTCGCGCAGTCGGGCCGCGATGTAGTTCGCCCCGAGCACGGCTGCCTCGGTCGCACGGGTGAGGCCCTCGAGCCCCATCATCCGGACGTAGGTCCACGTGATGGGCAGGATGCTCGGGCTGCCGTACGGGGCCGCGCTGACCGGGCCGCCGGCGTGCGCCAGGCGGTCCTCGGCCTCGGCCTCGGTCGAACCGGGCCGTCGGTCGGCCTGCTGGGCGAACGGGTGCCCCGGCAGGTACGGCGCCAGGTGCGCCTTCGCTGCGACCGGACCGACACCGGGTCCGCCACCGCCGTGCGGGATGCAGAAGGTCTTGTGCAGGTTGAGGTGCGAGACGTCGCCGCCGAAGTCGCCGAAGCGGGCGTGGCCGAGCAGGGCGTTGAGGTTCGCGCCGTCGACGTAGACCTGGCCGCCGGCGTCGTGCACGGCGTCGCAGATCTCGCGGATGTCGTGCTCGTACACGCCGTGGGTCGACGGGTACGTGATCATCAGCGCCGCGAGGGTGTCGGCGTGCTGTTCCGTCTTCGCGCGGAGGTCGGCGAGGTCGACGTTGCCGTTCTCGTCGCAGGCGACCACGACGACCTTCATGCCGGCGAGCACCGCGGACGCGGCGTTCGTACCGTGCGCGCTCGACGGGATGAGGCAGACGGTGCGCTCGGTGTCGCCGTTCGCCAGGTGGTACCCGCGGATCGCGAGGAGTCCGGCGAGCTCACCCTGGCTGCCGGCGTTCGGCTGCAGGGACACGGTGTCGTACCCGGTGACCTCGGCCAGCCAGGACTCCAGGTCACCGATCATGTCGAGGTAGCCCTCGACGTCGCCGCGCGGCGCGAACGGGTGGATGTTCGCGAACTCCGGCCACGTCACCGCGGCCATCTCGGTCGCCGCGTTGAGCTTCATCGTGCAGCTGCCGAGCGGGATCATGCCCCGGTCGAGCGCGTAGTCCTTGTCCGCCAGGTGCTTCAGGTACCGCATCATGCGGGTCTCGCTGCGGTGTGCGCTGAAGACGGGGTGCGTCAGGTACTCGCTCTCGCGCAGCAGACCGGCCGGGAGGCCCGTGGCCGCGTCCCGCACGGCCGCCTCGATCGCGGGGACGGTCACGTCCACCGCCCCGAACACGCCCGCCAGTCGGGCGACGTCGTCGGGCGTGGTCGTCTCGTCGACGGAGAGCTGGAACACGTCCTCGTCCACCTGGTGCAGCAGGAAGTCGGCGTCCTGCGCTGCGGCGACGACCGCCCCGGCGCGACCGGTGGCCCGCAGGGTGAGCGTGTCGAAGAACGCGTCGTGCACGACCTCGAGCCCGGCGTCACGGGCGACCGCGGCGAGCGCCGACGTCGTCCGGGCGACCCGGTTCGCGATGAAGCGCAGCCCCTCGGGCCCGTGGTAGACGGCGTACATCGAGGCCATCACGGCGAGCAGGACCTGCGCGGTGCAGATGTTGCTCGTCGCCTTCTCGCGGCGGATGTGCTGCTCGCGGGTCTGCAGGCTGAGGCGGTAGGCCATCGCACCGTCGGCGTCGAAGGACACGCCGACCAGGCGACCGGGCAGTTGGCGTTCGAGGCCGGCACGGACGGCGAGGTACCCGGCGTGCGGGCCGCCGAAGCCGAGCGGGACGCCGAAGCGCTGGCTCGTCCCCACGGCGACGTCGGCACCCAGGTCACCGGGGCTGGCGAGGAGGGTCATGGCGAGCAGGTCGGCCGCGACGACGGCGATGCCGCCGCCGGCGTGGACACGCTCGATGATCGACGACGGGTCGACGATCCGGCCGGAGGCACCGGGGTACTGCACGATCACGCCGAAGGCGCCGTCGAGCTGCGCGTCGGTCGGCCCGACGACGGGGTCGAACGCACGCAGTGTGATGCCGACGGCGTCGGCGCGGTGGTCGAGCAGCGCGCGGGTCTGCGGCAGCAGGTTGTCGTCGACCAGGAACGCGTCGCCCTTCACCTTGGAGGCGCGGCGGGCGAGGAGCATGCCCTCGACCACGGCGGTGCCCTCGTCGAGCATCGAGGCGCCGGCGGTGGCCATGCCCGTCAGGTCGGAGACCATCGTCTGGAAGTTGATGAGCGCTTCGAGCCGGCCCTGCGAGATCTCCGGCTGGTACGGCGTGTAGGCCGTGTACCAGCTCGGGTTCTCGAGCACGTTCCGCTGGATCACGGCGGGGGTGTGGGTGCCGTGGTAGCCGAGGCCGATCATGGCCCGGCGGACGGTGTTGCGTCCGGCCTTGGCGCGGAGTTCGGCGAGCGCCTCGGTCTCGCCGACGGCGGCGGGGATCACCGATTCGGTGACGGGTGCTGCGTGGATCGACTCCGGGATCGCCGCGCGGACCAGGGCGTCGAGCGACGGCCGGCCGACGGTGTCGAGCATCGTCTGCTGGTCGGCCGGGGTGGTGCCGATGTGGCGGTCGGCGAACGAGGTCTGCAGGTTCTGGAACACCTGCTGGTCGTCGGGGCCGGTCATGCGATGGACGCCCGGTACGCGTCGTGGTCCATCAGGTCCTCGGGGAACGAGGTGCCGTCGACCTTGATCTTGACGAGCCAGCCGGTGCCGAACGGGTCTTGGTTGACCGTGTCGGGGGCGTCGACCACGGCGTCGTTGACCGCGACGACCTCGCCCTCGATCGGCGCGAAGAGCTCACCGACGCTCTTGGTGGACTCGATCTCGCCGATCTGCTCGCCCGCGGTGGTGGCGGTGCCGACGGCGGGGAGCTCGACGTAGACGACGTCGCCGAGCTGCTCGGCGGCGTGGTCGGTGATGCCGACGGTGACGGTGTCGCCCTCGACGAGGAGCCACTCGTGGTCGGCGGTGTACTGGAGTGCGGTCTGGTCGCTCACGGGATCAGCCTTTCTGAGGACGGCGGTAGAAGGGGAACGCGGTGACGGTGCTGGGGATGGCCGTTCCGCGGACGTCGATGTGCAGGACTTGTCCCTCGGTGGCGAGCGCCGGGTCCACGAAGGCCATCGCGACCGGGTGGCCGAGCGTTGGCGAGAGGGCACCCGAGGTGACGGTGCCGACGACCGTGCCGTCGTGCACCACGTCGTAGCCGGCACGCGGGGCGCGGCGGCCCTCGGTGACGAGCCCGACGAGCACGCGGGCGTCGTCCGACGGCGCGACACCGGCAGCGCCGACGAAGTCACCGCTCTTGGCGACCACGCGGCCGAGTCCTGCCTGGGCGGGACGCACGTCGGTGCCGAGCTCGTGCCCGTACAGGGGCATGCCGGCCTCGAGCCGCAGGGTGTCGCGTGCCGCCAGTCCGGCGGGGACGACACCGCGGTCAGCGCCGGCCTCGAGCAGCGCGTCCCAGATCGCCGGGGCGACCTCCGGTGCGCTGTAGAGCTCGAAGCCGTCCTCGCCGGTGTACCCGGTGCGGGCGACGAGCACCTCGGAGCCGTCGAACACGGCGTGCAGGGCGCGGTAGTAGCCGAGGTCGTCGAGGGGGCTCTCCGGCTGCAGGCGGTCGGCGACGACGAGGGCGTCGAGCGTGCCGGCGGCCGCGGGGCCCTGGATCGCGACGAGTGCGGTGCTGTCCGAGTCGTCCGACACCGCGACGTCGAAGCCGTCGGTGCGCGCGGACAGTGCGGCGACGGCGACCTCGCGGTTCGAGGCGTTCGCGACGACGAGGAACACGTCGTCGTCGGTGCGGTACACGACGAGGTCGTCGAGGATCCCGCCGTCCTCAGCGAGCAGCAGCGAGTACTTCGCGCGGCCGAGCGGCATCGCGCCGAAGGAGCCGGCGAGCGCGTGGTCGAGGAACACGACGGCGTCCGGACCGGTGACGCCGATCTCGGCCATGTGCGACAGGTCGAAGACCCCGGCCGACTGGCGCACGGCGTGGTGCTCGGCGAGGTCCGACGAGTAGCGCACGGGCATGCGGTACCCGGCGAAGTCGGTGAAGGTCGCACCGGCGGCTTCGTGCGCGGGTTCGAGCGGGGACGAACGCAGTGGCGTCGGACTCATGGCGGAGTTCTCCTGGCATCAGCAGGGCCCGGCGACGATCGCCGGGTGGAACTCCCCCTCTGTCATGGGCCTGAGAGTTTCACCGCGGCCCGTGAGGTCCGGCGGCTTTCACCGTGGGCGAGACGACTGAGCGTCTGCTTTTCAGAGTGGCCTGTCCGCTGCGGTGTGGGACCTGAGAGATTGACGGGGGGATTGCTCCTTCGGTGCCGTGCGTGCACCCGAGGGCACGATGTGCCCGTTGGCACTGCACGGCGTCTCCCGCGACGGATGAGCGGCCGGTGTGTTCAGTTGTCCGCGCCGAGCATACCGAGACCGCGTTACGAACGTGTGTCGCGTGCCGGCCTTCGACATCTCGTAGAATGCGGGGATGGCCGGACAGCGATCACGCCCCAGGGGGCAGCTCGAGCAAGCGGTGCTCGACGCGCTCCGCTCCGTGACCGACGGCCTCACCGCACGACAGGTGCTCGATGCCTTCCCGGAGCCCCGGCCGGCGCTGACCACCGTGCTCACCGTCCTCGACCGGCTCGGCCGCAAGGGCCAGGTGGAGCGGCAGGAGCACGACGACGCCCCGCTGAGCTTCCGTGCCGTGCACAGCCGCGACGAACAGACCGCGTCCCTCATGTCGAGTGCGCTCGCCGCCTCGGCCGACCGTGAAGCAGCGTTGCTGCAGTTCACCGGCTCGCTCGCCTCCGACGACCTCGAGGCCCTGCGCCGCGCCCTCGACGCCCGCGCACGTTCCTGACCGGGGTCGCTCCGTGGTCGTCGCCGGCATCGCGCTCATCGTCCTCGCCCTGCTGGTGGTCGTGTTCGCACCGAGGGTGCTGACCCGGTCCGCCTGGACCATCGACCGCCCGCGCACCGCCCTGGTCTGCTGGTCGCTCGCGGTGCTGCTCGGCGTCGTCGGGTTCGTCGCCGGCATCGCGCTCGTCGTGCTCGCCGACCGCCCGCTCACCGAACTCCTCGGCGGTGACGGCTCCCTCACGCACGGCTTCAACGTCGGCGTCGCACTGCTCGCGGTCATCGCGTTCGTCGTCGCCGTCCGCGTCCGCCCCGGGCCCGAGCACGAGGCCGTCCGCCAGGCCATGCGCTCCGGCGTCGCGCCGCACCGCGAGATCGACGGCACCCCGGTGGCCGTCGTCGATGCGGACCACGCCCTGGCCTGCGCCGTGCCCGGGCGGAGCGGCGGTGTGCTGGTCAGCACCGGTTTGGCAGACCGGTTGCGGACGGACGAACTGGAGGCCGTGGTCGCCCACGAGCGCGCCCACCTGACCCAGCACCACGCGGCTGCGGTCGCGGTCGCCGAATCGATCGAACGTGCGGTCCCGTGGGTTCCCGGTGCGCGCGCCATGGCGCGCTCGACGCGCGTCCTCGTGGAGTTCGCCGCCGACGACGCCGCAGCCCGACGTGTCGGACGCGACGCCCTGCGCCGGGCCGTCCTGGTGGCGGACGAGAGCAGCGCGCTCGGCGCGATCCGGGCCTCCAGGCTTTCCTGAGCGAGCACGTGTCGGAGGCGAGGCATATGGTGATCGGACCGTGAAGCCACTGACCGAAGCCGACATCCGATCCTCGTTCGTCAACGCCACCCCCGACGAGCTCGAGCAGCTGCCGATCCCGGGCCTGCACGAGATGCTCTGGGACGAGCGCGAGTTCCTGGGCTGGCGCGACCCGCAGGCCGCCCGCCGCGGGTACATCGTGTCCTGGATCGACGACCGCCCCGTGGGCATCATCGTCCGGTCCGCGGGCGGGTCCCTGCGCGCCGGCATCGCCGCGATGTGCTCGTTCTGCCACTCCCCCCAGCCGGCGACGCAGGTGCGGCTGTTCTCGGCACCTCGCGCGGGCGAGGCCGGGCGCAACGGCAACACGATCGGCACCTACATCTGCGAGGACCTCGGGTGCTCCATGCTCATCCGTACCGCTCCTCCGCACCTCAACCCGCCGGCGACGATCGCGATGCGCGGTGCCTCGCTGCTGCAGCGCGTGCAGAACTTCACCGCGGACATCATGAAGTCGGCGTGAGCCGCTTCGGCACCGCCCGCTGGGCAGTGGTCGAGGAACTCGGCGACGGCCGTTGGCGCCTCACCCTGCGCGACGAGGCCGACGACGAACTCGGTGCGTTCGGCCTCGGGGTCGAGGGGCCGTGGGACCCGGACGTCGAACCCCACGTCGGATTCGTGCTCGTGCAGCTCGGGCTGACCCTGCGCGGTGCACGGCCGTGGCACGTCGACGAGCTCGGCGACCACCGGGCGCCCGTGCTCGCGCTCGGCTGAGCGAAGCGCTTCCAGCCGGGCGTCGCTCAGTCGGCGTCGCTCAGTCGGCTTCGACGAAGTTCCGCAGGATCTCGCGGTCGTCGTCGGCGCGCATCGCCCACGACAGCTCGCTGCGGTGATCGCTGTCGGTCAGCGGCAGCAGCACGACGGTGTCCGGTGCGGCGAGCGCGGCACTCTCCGGAGCGACGGTCACGCCGAGTCCCGCGCCCACCAGGTGCAGGACGGTGGCCCAGGTCGTGGCCTCCTGCACGACCACGGGCCGTCGGCCACCGGCGGTGACCGGTGCGAGGTTCCGCTCGGTCGCGAGCGAACCGGCCACGGCGGGGAAGAACACGAACGGCTCGTCCACGAGCTCAGTGCCGCGGATGGACGCACGGCCCGCGAGCCGGTGTCCGCGTGGGACCGCCGCGACGAACGCCTCGGTCCGGAACGGCAGCAGCCACACGGCGGGGTCCGGATCCGGGTCGCGCACGACGGCCAGGTCCAGCTCGCCCCGCACGATCCGGGCGAGGAGCGTCGACGAGTAGCCCTCGGTCAGGTCCACACGGACCAGCGGGTACCGCGCACGGAACGCCTGCACGCGCTCGATCGGCCCGAGGGGCAGCGCGGAGACGACGAACCCGACGTCGAGCCGGCCGGCCTCGCCCCGCCCGACCCGGACCGTCTCGTCGAGATCGCGGCGCACCTGCCCGAGCAACGACCGCGCGCGCCCCTGCAGCACCTGGCCAGCGGCGGTGAGGGCGACGCTGCGGCTCGTCCGGACGAACAGGTCGACGCCGAGTTCGCGCTCGGTGCGGCGGATCTGCTGGGACAGCGCCGGCTGCGCGATGCGGAGGCGTTCGGCAGCGCGCCCGAAGTGCAGTTCGTCGGCCACGGCCAGGAACGCGCGGAGCTGGCGGAGGTCGACGTCCGGGTCCCGATCCATGCTCAGAGCTTATCGATCGAAGCGAACGAGTATTGGACATGACCTCATCCGACTCGGAGGATGGAGCCATGCCCGAAGCGACCTCCACCGTCACCATCGCCGACCTCGCCACCCCCGCTGACGCCGAGGCGTTCCGTGTCCTCAACGAGGCCTGGATCACGCAGTTCTTCGCACTCGAGGACGAGGACCGTAAGTTCCTCGGCGACCCCGTCGGCCACGTCGTCGAGCCCGGCGGCGCCGTGTTCGTCGCGCGACTCGACGACCAGGTGATCGGGTGCATCGGCATCGTGCCGACGGCCCCGGGGGTGTTCGAGCTCGTGAAGATGGCCGTCGCGCCCGGTCACCAGGGGCACGGCACCGGTCGGAAGCTCATCGCCGCTGCACTCGACCGCGCCCGGGAGCTCGGCGCGCAGCGGATCGACCTCGAGAGCAACGCACAGCTGGCCAGCGCCGTGCACCTGTACGAGGCGTTCGGCTTCCGGCACCTTCGGGAGGACGAGCTCGTGCCGAGCCCCTACGTCCGCGCCGACGTCCACATGACACTCGAACTTCGCTGAAGACAGCGCCGTTTCGGTACGCTCGCGGCATGGCGACGTACGAGGTGCAGGCGGTCCGTGAGCGCGGCGCGTGGCAGGTGTTCATCGACGGCTTCATGGTGACCGAGGTGGACCGCTGGCCGGCCGTCGGCTTCGTCGCCCGCGAGATCCTGGCGATGGACCGCACCGACGACCTGCAGATCCGCGTCGTCGGACGCAACCAGTACATCGACTGACCCGGTCAGCGAGCGGCGGCGACCAACTGCTGTGCTCGCTGGTGCGACACGTGGAGCAGCGGTCCGATCTCACGCACCGTGAGCCCGGACTCGTGCAGCACCAGCGCCGCGGCGGCCGTCTCCTTCGCCGCTTCGATGCGCGCTCGCTCGGATTCCTCGCGGAGCGCCACCGCGCGGTCCAGGTGCGCCTGTGCCGCTTCGGGCATCGACACCTCGACGACGAGCTCGAAGGACTCCGGATCGCGGTCGTCGTTCATCAACGAGAGCCAGTCACGGGCCATGAGCTCGATCTCACGCTCGCGCTTCGCCTGGGTCCGGATGACCCCGTCGATCCAGATCACCCAGTACTTCTTGCCGCGCTCAGCTCGCACCGTGTGTCGGCTCATCGTCGCCCATCTCCTTCTCGGTCGCAGTCACGGAGGATGCCGCGCGCCGTCATCTCCTCCACCTCTCGGTGCCTCGGGACGACGATCGTGTTCCGACCGAAGCGGAACAGGTCGTGACTCCCGCCGTGACGGTGGAACACGAACGCGACATCGTTCTCGTCAGCCTTCCGAGCGAGCCGGCGAAGCAACTCCGTGCGCTTCACCGTAGTTCGCCAACCAGGACTAGGCAAGTCTGCCTATCGCGGCTGGACAAGGACGGCTCGTATGTCTGCATCCACCGACCGTGGCGGCCCGCGGAGTGCGATCCGGGAGCGCCGTGGTGATCTGTGGACAGGCTGCAGCCGGGGCATGCTGTGGAGGAACAGCGGTTGGCACTCGCACCGGCGAGACGCCACCATGGACGGCATGCGCACCACGTTCGACGACCTGATCGCGATCGGCGAAGCCGCCGACGTCACCGGCTGGGACTTCTCGTGGCTCGACGGCCGTGCCACCGAGGAACGCCCGCCGTGGGGCTACGCGAAGATGCTCGGCGAGCGACTCGGTCGCCTCGCCGGGGTCTCCGGCACCGCGAGCCTCGACGTGCAGACCGGCGGTGGCGAGGTCCTCGCCGAGGCGCCGGCGTTCCCGGCCACCGCGGTGGCGACGGAGTCCTGGGCACCGAACATCGCCACCGCCACACGACTCCTGCACCCACGCGGCGTGGTCGTCGTCGCCGATCCGGACGAGCCGCCGCTGCCTTTCGCCGACGGCGCCTTCGACCTCGTGACGAGCCGGCACCCCGCTGCGATCCACTGGGACGAGATCGCCCGGGTCCTTGCTCCCGGCGGCACGTACTTCGCCCAGCACGTCGGCCCGGCGAGCGTCTTCGAGCTGATCGAGTTCTTCCTCGGCCCGAAGCCCGTCGAGCGGCGCGGACGGCACCACGACGACGAGGCCGACGCAGCACGCGCCGCCGGACTCGAGGTCGTCGAGCTGCGGACGGCGCGGACCCGGATCGAGATCCACGACGTCGCCGCGGTCGTCTACCTGCTCCGGAAGGTGATCTGGTGGGTGCCGGACTTCACCGTCGAGCGGTACCGCGACCGCCTGCTAGACCTGCACGAGCTGATCCAGCGAGACGGACCGTTCGTGGCGCACTCGACGCGCCACCTCATCGAAGCGCGCCGACCCGCCTGAGCCGACCCGGGCCTCCCGGACGCATCACCGCCGCGCGCTCACGCGACGTGCCAGACCAGCCCCTCCTGCGCACTCGACGGGTACGCCGAGGCGATCCGGAACACGGCTTCGCGAAGCGTCTCCGGTGAGCACGCCAGGTTGAGGCGGACGAACCCACGCCCCTCGCTCCCGAACCCGAGCCCGGAGTTCAGCGCGACGTAGGCGTTCTCGCGCAGCGGCACGGCCGGGTCGTCGCCGAGCCCGATACCGCGAAAGTCGAGCCACGCCAGGTATCCCGCGCGCGGCCGTGTGTAGACGACACCGGGCAGGTGCTCGGCGAGGAGCTTCGCGAGCAGCCGGTCGTTGGCCACGATCCGGGACACCACGTCGTCGAGCCAGGTGGTCCCGACGGTGAACGCGGCGAGGTTCGCGTGCAGCCCGAGGATGCTCGTGCGGCAGGCGACCTCTTCCCACAGGGTGTCGAGGAGTGCGGCGGTCCGGTCGTCACCGGCGACGATGATCGAGCACTTCACGCCCGCGAGGTTCCAGCCCTTGCTCGCCGAGGTCACGCAGACGCTGCGGGCGCCGACCGGCTCGGCGACGGCCGCGAACGGGGTGAACTGCACGCCCGGGTGTGTCAACGGTGCGTGGATCTCGTCACTGATGACGAGCACGTCGTACTTCGCCGCGAGTTCGGCGATCGCGAGCAGGTCGGCCCGGTCGTGCACGAGTCCGACGGGGTTGTGCGGGTTGCAGAGCAGGAAGACGCCGACCCCGCTGACGAACGCCCGCTCGAGTCCCTCGAGGTCGAGTCGGTACTGGCCCCACTGCTCGAGCAGCGGGACCTCTTCCACCTGACATCGGGCCTCGTCGACGAGCTCGAAGAACGGCGGGTACACCGGCGGCGTGATCGCGACGCGACCGCCGTCGGGCAGCGCGAGCCGCAGCGACTCGACGATGCCGACGCTGACGTCGGTGGCCAGGTGGATGCGGGGCGGGTCGATCTCCCAGCCCCAGCGGTCGAGCGCGAACTGCGCGAACGCGGGCGCGAGTGGCCCGGGCCCGTCGAGGTAGCCGAGGTCGGACTGCGACACGCGCTCGATCAGGGCCTGGCGGATCTCCGGCGCGACGTCGTGGTCCATCTCGGCGACGAAAAGCGGCAGCACGTCGGGCGCGTACCGCGTCCACTTGATGCTCGTACGGACCCCGCGGAGCGTGCCGACCGGGTCCTGCTCGTCGCTCGCCATGCGTCCCAGCATGCACCGACCGGGAGGCCCGGCGCGAGCCCGCCTGTCATCCAGCGTCGTCTTCCGCGCGCCCTGGGACGCGGGGCGTCGCCCCGCCTACTGTCGGTCCCATGAGCACGAGCACCGCCGACAAGGCCACCACCCTCAAGCAGCTGCACGAAGCCCCGGAAATCCTCCGCGTCGTGAACGTGTGGGACGCGATCACCGCGAAGGTCGTCAGCGACCTGCCCGGCACGAAGGCGATCGCCACCGCCGGGCACTCGATCGCCGCGTCGTACGGGTACGAGGACGGCGGGATGCCCCTCGACCTCGCGCTGTCGGGCGCCGCGATCGTGGCCGCCGCGACCGACCTGCCGGTCACCGCAGACCTGGACGACGGCTACGAGGACCCGGCCGAGACCATCCGCCGCGCGATCGGCTCGGGCATCGTCGGCGCCAACGTCGAGGACCGCCTGCGTCCCTTCGACGAGGCCGTCGCCCGGGTCGCCGCGATCACGGCCGCTGCCCAGGCCGAGGGCGTCGACTTCCAGTTGAACGCCCGCACCGACGCGATCGCCCGCGGCGGCGACCGTCCGATCGACGAGAGCATCGCGGACGCCATCGCACGCGGCAAGGCGTTCCTCGACAACGGCGCCGCGCTCGTCTTCGTGCCCGGCGCGATCCAGCGCGACGTCGTGGAGCAGCTCGTCGCGGGCCTCGGCCGCGGCAAGCTGTCGGTCATCGGCCTGCCGGGAGCCCTGCCCGCCGCCGAGTACGAGGCGCTCGGCGTGGCCCGCATCTCCTACGGTCCGCTCACCCAGCGCGTCGCGCTGCGCGCGCTCCGCGACCTGGCGACCGACCTGTACGCCGACGGCGTCGTGCCGGAGGACACCCCGACCCTGAACTGACGGAGCGGACGGACGGGAGGCCCGGTGTCAGCTGGCACCGGGCCTCCCGTCTGCATGTGGTCGCGATCGCGACCCGCTCAGCTCAGCCGAGCGCCGGGTACAGCGCGGGCGTGGTGCGCGCCTTCGTCTCCTGCTCGAAGGCGTAGCCGAGGCCGATCAGCGTGCTCTCGTCGAACGAGCGACCGAGGAACTCGAGGTTCACGCCGGCGCCGGTGACCGTGCCGTCGGCCGCGGTCGCCTGCCCCATCGGGACGGTGATCGCCGGCATCCCGGTGTTCGGGCTCAGACGCATGTTCGTCGACTGCGTGCCGTAGGGCGTGCCCGACGGGTAGATGAGCGAGTCGAGGTCCTGGTCGTCGAGCATCTGCGTGACGAGCTGCTTGCCGGTGGCGAGCTGCGTCGTGTGCGACCCCGTCGGCCCGGCCCACGCCTGGTACTGCGCGTCGGTGATCAGGTCGCGGGACTCGTAGGTCGACTTGCGGCTCGGCACGTACTCGCCCGAGGCCAGGATGCCCTGCAGCGACCGGGCGGTCACGTCGGGGTCGAGGTGCTTCGCGACGTACTCGTCCAGGTCGTGCTTGAACTCGTTCGTGCTGCCGCTGCCCTCGGACAGGACCCGGTTGAAGGCCGTCGTCGCGGTGATCGGGACGACGGTCGCCCCAGCGGCCTCGAGCTTCGCGACGGACGCGTCGAACAGTCGCTTGGCTGTGGCGTTCGTGCCGACCATGCTCGTGACGTAGCCGATGCGGGCGCCGTCGAGCGAGTCCGCATCGAGCGACGACGTGTACGAGGTCGGCACCTTGCCGGACTGCGCGCTCGTGACGGGGTCGGCCGCGTCCACGCCGGTCACGGCGTCGAGCGCGACGGCCGCGTCGGTCACCGAGCGGGCGATGGGCCCGCCGGTGTCCTGCGACAGCGCGAGCGGGATGATGCCGTCGCGGCTGGCCAGGCCGACCGTCGGGCGGATGCCGACGAGCTGGTTGTACGTCGACGGGATGCGGATCGAGCCACCGGTGTCGGTGCCGAACCCGATGCCGGCGAGGTTCGCTGCGATCGCCGCACCGGTGCCGCCGCTGGAGCCACCGGCGGTCTGCGCCGTGTTGTACGGGCTGGCGACCAGCAGGGACGAACCGGCGGGCTGGTTCGACGAGAACTCCGAGACGAAGCCGTAGGCGAACTCATCGAGGCTGGCCTTGGCGAGGATCACCGCACCGGCCCCTCGCAGTCCGGCGACCATGGTGGCGTCGGTGTCGGTCTGGTTGTCGTCCCAGCAGCCGCAGCCGCCCGTGGTCGGCATGTCCTTGGTGTCGTAGTTGTCCTTCACCGCGATCGGCACGCCCAGCAGCATGCTCGTCATGCCGTGCTCGGCACGCTCGGTGTCCGCCGTCTTCGCCGCGGCGAGGGCCTCGGCGTTCGTCGTGACGATCGAGTTGAGCGCGCGGCCGGTCGACGCGGAGTCGACCTTGGTGCGGTCGTACGCGGCGATGCGGTCGAGGTAGTCCTGGGTGATGGCGACCGAGGTGGTGACCCCGGCGTTCATCGCAGCCTGCATGTCGATGGTGGACGCCTCGACGAGCGTGAACGGGCCGTCGTCGTAGATCATCCGCTGGGACAGCGCCGCGAGGTCCGCGACGGTGATCGTGCCGTCGGCGTCGGTGTCCGCGGCGCTGACCGTCGCCCAGTCACCGCTGGCACTCGTGGCCCCGAGGTGCTCGGTGAGCACCGCGAGGTCGGCCTTCGTGACCTGGTCGTCGCCGGTCAGGTCGAGGTCCGTGTAGTACGGCGCGAGCATCGCGGCGGGGCTGGCGTCGACGGCTGCCGGAGCCGCTGCTGCCGTGATCGCCGGGGTCGCGGCGAGGACTGTGCCGACGAGGGCGATGAGCGAGGCGCCCGCGACGGCGGTGCGCTTCCGGCTGGTCGTGGGCGTTGTCGCGACCTGCTTGCTGGCGGCCGGCTTCTTGGCGGTCATTCGGCTGCTCCGGTGCGCTCGCGGCGGGCGCGGCGCGCACGCATGGTGATCAGGGTCCCGCCGGCGGCGAGGAGGGCCAGCGATGCGGCGATCCACGGGGCGACGTCGGCGCCGGTCCAGGCGAGTTCGCCGCCGGTCGGACGGTCGCCACCCGCTGCGGCCACGGCGGTGGCGCCGTTGGTCGGGTCGGAGGGGTCGCTCGGGCCGGCCGTGGCCGTCGGGTCGGGGTCGCCCGCGCCGGTGCCCGGGTCGGCCGTGGCGGTGGCGCCCGGGGTGGGCGTGGCCGTCGGGGTGGGCGTCGGCGTGGCCGTCGCCGCTGCAGCGATCGAGATCGAGGTGCTCGCCGGGTCGGTCAGGGTCGTCGACGTGCCGTCGGAGCCGACGAGGGTGATGCTCGTGACCGCCAGGTCGACGCTGCCCGCTGCGGTCGGCGTCAGGCCGATCGAGGCAGCGAGGTCGCCGCTGAGCGCCGGGGACGTCCCGAGCCGGGTGTGCACGATCGTCAGGGCGTCGCCGTCCTGCTCGACGCTGTCGAAGCCGCCGTCGGGACCGGTGACGCTGTCCTCCACGTACGACACGGAGTCCGCGTCGGCGTCGAGGGTGATCTCGTAGGCGTAGACGTCGGTCGTCGCCGGGATCGTCAGGTCGACGTCGAAGGCGGTGCCGACGGTCGCGGTGGTGGGGGCGTCGATGGTGGCGGTCGTCGCGGTCGGTGCTGCCTGGGCCGGCGAAGCGGTCAGGGCGGCGAGGCCGATCGCCCCGGCGGCGACGAGTGTCGAGGACACGATCGTCGCGCGGGGGCGCAGCCGGAGGCGGTGCTGCATGGGTGCAGGTCCTTCGGGAGGAGGTCGGGTGCTGAGCGGGTACTCAGTGATCCGAAAGCTAACGGTGCGCTGTTTCCGGCTCGGGCCCGGCACGTTTCCGCGCCGTTACGGCTCCGTCGCACCGCTACTGTCGTGCCATGTCGCTCGACGTCGAAGCCCTGCTCACCCCGCCCTCCCCCGTCACCGCACGGGCGTTGGACGTCGTCCGCACCTGGTCCTCCCCCGCCCTGGTGAACCACTGCCTGCGCTCGTGGGCGTGGGCGGTCCTGCTCGCCCCGACCGTCGACCTCGAGCCCGACCCCGAGCTGCTGTTCGTCGCGACGATGCTGCACGACCTCGGCGTCACACCGTCGTTCGATGCCCACGACGTGCCGTTCGAAGACGCTGGTGGTGCCGTGGGCTCCGTCTTCGCCCTCGGCGCCGGGTGGGACGCAGCGCGCGCTCGACGCGTCGGCGAGGTCATCGAGCGGCACATGTGGACCTCCGTCGACCCCGCGGTCGACGTGGAGGGGCACCTGCTCGAGGTCGCCACCTCGCTCGACGTCTCCGGGGCCGGGTTCTCGCGGTGGTCCACCGACGACCTGCACGCCGTCGCCACCGCACTGCCCCGCCTCGGGTTCTCCGGCACGTTCGACGAACTCATCCACGCGCAGGCCTCGCGCAAGCCGTCCTCGGCCGCCGCTCGGCTCGACGGCTCGGGCAACGTGACTGCGGGTGGCTCGCGATGGGACGCGTTCCTGGCCTCCTGAGTGGATCTGCCGTTCCGCTGGACTTCTCGACATCGGGCCCGTATAGTGTTTCTTTGGTGCACTGCAGCGAACCTATCTGACTCGCGCACACCAACGTCTCGACACCGACTCACCCGAGTCGCATTCCAACCGAGACCACCGCTCGATCCGAACGGATCAGCAGCACGTTGAAACTCGACGTGCGCGCCCCGCACTCGATGCGTCGCGCCGGACTGAGACGTCCGCCGACACCGAGTCGCCCTGGCGCCGAATGACCAGGAAGTACAGCACCATGACCAGCAACGAACGAATCACCGTGTTCGGGACCGCACTCGCGGCCCCGACGATCACCCCCGACCGCATCGCCGAGTTCCCCGTGCGTGACGACCGCTCGCAGCGCGAGTACCTCGTCCGCATCGCGGCCGACGACCTGCAGACCTTCGTCACCCGCGGCACCCGTCTGGACGCCGTCGGCGAGGCCGGCTGGACCGTCCCGGGCCGCTCCTGGGCCGGCGAGGCCAGCCGAACCCTGCTGCAGGCACAGTCCGTGCACGCGGGCGACATGGCCCTCGCGGCCTAGGCTCCACCAGGACGAACGCGAAGCGCCGCCGGGCTCCCCGGCGGCGCTTCGTCGTCCGCGGGGCCGTCCGTGCGACGGTCACGTACCTCGACGGGCCGCAGCCACGACCTGTGACGCCGCCCCGAGTACCCCGGCACGATCGCAGCGAAAGCCCCGACCGTGTGACCGGCCGAGATGAGGATCGCTCCCGCGATGAGCGCGCCGACGGTGAGCACCTGCGCACCGATGACACCCGTCAGGACGGCGACTGCCTCCGCTCTGCTCAGACGCTCGACGGCGTCTGCAGCGACCGCTTCGGAGCGGAGGTGGCAGCCGAGCATCCGCTCGGCCGCTCCCGGAACGAGCCGCTCGTACTCGGCCAGGACACGCGGAGACGCTACCGGTCCACTGAACATCTCCGTTGCAGCGATGTTGAGGACGTTGGCGTCCGCCTCTCCTCGGCTGCCGTTCGCCGTGCCGCTGACGCCCGCTTCTCGTTCAACAGCTCCCGCATCGCCCGCGCGCTGGAGCTGTCCCCCGTGAACCCGACGTACAGGCCGTGCATCACCGCAGTCTTCACCAGAGTCGCCGTCATAGCCCATGCCTGCCCTTCATCACCGGTTCGTGGTGACCAGGGTCGATCAGCGTGGCCTGCCGTACCAAACATTTTGCATGCACGGCTGCTTCGCGACGTCAGTACTCACCCTTCACGACGAAGAACGAGCCACGGATCGTGCCGGCGAGCTTCGACTTCTGCCGCGCGAACTTGAACTTGTCGGCGAGTTCCTCGGGCACGTCCATGCCGTCGGAGAGCTTGAAGCCGACCGCACGCTTGCCGCCTGGTTCGAGCGTGTAGAGCACGTTGATCGCCAGGCCGGACTCGTAGAACACGTACGTCCAGCGCACGCCGTCGACGAGCGCTTCCGTGGCTTCGAGCGGTGGTGACGCGATGACCAGCCCGCGTTCCTCTTCGAGGACCCGCCGCACGTAGGCGACGAGGTCCGGCACGTCAGCTGCGGCGTGCGTGGTGAACACGTGGTCGTACTTGTTCGCGAAGTACCGCGCCTCGTTGGACCGGAGCCCGGCGAGTGCGTCGGCGACCGGCGAGGACTCGAGACCCACCGTGGACACGTTCACGAAGTCGACGACGTACGACATGGGGGCCTCCTCGGGCGCTCGGACGTGCCGAATCTAGTCCACCGCACACCTTCCCGAGCGAGCGCGACACATCTATAGTCGAGAGCTATAGATGGAGGTGCCCATGCGAGTCGAACGTGCAGCAGAACTCATCCGCGCTGCCCGCGAGGACCTGGGCCTCTCACAGACCAGCCTCGCCGCCGCCGCCGGCATGCAGCAGCCGACCATCTCCGCGTACGAGAGCGGACGCAAGCAGCCGCGGCTCGAGTCGCTCCAGCGGATCCTCACTGCTGCGCACACGCGCCCGAGCATCCCTCTTGCCGTCTACGCCGACGCGATCCTCGACGAGGCGAAGCGGTTCCACCTCGAGAACGTTCGCGTCTTCGGTTCCACGCTCCGCGGGCAGGACACCGAGCACAGCGACATCGACCTGCTCGTACACCTGACCCCAGCCGCATCACTGTTCGACCTCGGCGGCTTCGCCCACGAGGTCGAGACCATCACGGGCTTCGACGTCGACGTCCTCACCGACGACCTCGAGGACGACGAGCACTTCGCGCACGTGCTCGACGAAGCAGTGCCGCTGTGACCCCATCGCCCCGGTTCACCCCACGGCAACGCGTTGATCGCGATTCAGCCGACTCAGCAGACCGCTGGCCGTCGCTGCAGGCGAGCTTCCTCGACTTGCTCGCCGAATGTTCGCAGATCGTCGAACACGGCCGCGTCGAGTTCGACGCAACTCGGAGCCTGACGTATCGAGCGGCTGAGGCCGTCATCATCCACTTCGACGACCTGCTTGGACGTCTTCCCGCCGACAGGGAAGCCCGACTTCCGTCCGACCTGTCGCTCGCCGCTGTCAGGAAGACGCGAAACATCCTCTCGCACGACTACCGGCAGGCGCGGAAGGAGATCATCTGGGAGGCGATCGAGCACCGCGTCCCAGCGGTCATCATCGCGCTAGTCGACTGAGCCGAGCTCATTGCTCCGGACGTGGATCGACTCAGTTGATCCGCTCGAACACCATGGTGGCCTGCAGTCGGTCTCCGCCACCGAACCCCGTACTGCCGGACGAAGCCGTCGTGATCGTGTGCAGCCGGTACCCGAGCGCCGCCTGCGCATTGATCGCCTTCTCCAGCTCGGTGAAGTTGCCGGACCCCGTCCCGAAGAACTTCTCCCGCAGCACCACCTGCAACACGACGTAGCTCATCCCGTTCTGTGCCGGACGCGGCTGACCACCCGAAGCGGCCTCGGCCTGGACTCGGCCGATCACCCTGCCGACGCCCGACGCCGCCGGAGCCTGAGGCTGCACTTCCTCCGTCCAAGCGGACCCGTCCCACAACCGCATAGTGCCGGAGCTGTCGTCGTACCACGCTGCCTGCGCGGTCGTCATGCGCTCATCCTGGCGTACGACGGGCCCAGCGGGAGGTCAGTCGTTGAAGCGGAACTCCACCCCGGTTCGCTGGTTTCGGATCTGGCTGGCAGACGGGCGGCCGTTGCCACCTGCCAGCCCAAACACGAGGCGCGAAATGCCTACTCGTCCACAGCGTCCAGGACCGTGCTCGGGAGCAAATCGTGGTCATCGAGGTACCGGAAGTCGCCGAAGACGGCGCGGAGGACCGTCCGATTGGGAAGGACCTCTCGTAGGTCACCAGGAAGCTCCCCCCTCATCGTTCGGATGAGGTGTGCCAGGGCAGTCCACAGCTCTCCCTTCTTCAAATCATCGAGATCCCCGTGACCCCTCTCCGCCTGCTTCTCGCGTGCGCTGATCGCTGCAACGTCCCATTGCTCTAGAGCCCGGACGACTGCTGCCGAGCCCCACAGGACCGCTCTCCCCCGGTCCGCCGCCATAGCTTGCAGGTCGATCGAACCCACGAACTGCTGAATCACCGAGACCGCCAACGGGTCATAGTGAGAAGCTTGAGTCTTCCAAGTCTCGTACGCGCGGTCGTTCTCGCGCCTCCGTTGCTCCACAACCTCATCGCGTGCCCGCTGCTTGCGCCAGCTGACGGATGCCGCCAGCGCCACTACTCCGGCCAGACCGCCGACCATCAGTGTTGCGCCCGCTGGCGCGAGAGTTGGTGGCCAGGTCGTGAAAGCCGGAAAACCGGCCGGAGCGGGAAGACTTCCGCCCAGGACAACAATGCCTACCAGCACAACTGCGCCAGCCATCACGTACAGCCAGCGACGGTGATCCTTGGACTCCGAGGGCGCGTCGCGCGCCGACGGCTCCGACTCAGTTTCACTCACGGTGTTGAATGCTACGGCCTCACCGGACAGGGCCGACCTCGGACAATCGCGAAACCCGCGTATCGAACGCGTGCGTGAGTTCGCCTTTCAGGCTTAGCCGCACGCACGGACCTACGTCGGTCAGGTCACTCTGCCGGGCCTCGCCCCTCGAGCACAGGGACGATACTGTGGGCGCGTGCAGAATCTGGGCTGGAGCGAAGCGATCAAAAAGGTGCTCGCTGAGCAGGGCGAACCGATGAGAACCTCTGAGATCGCGCAGGCGATTCTCGACCGCAATCTCCGTTCGAAGGTTGGTGCAACCCCACACACGGCGGTTGCATCGTACTTGTCCCAGGAACCGCTTCGGTCCGAGGTTGAGAAGTTGGATCGAGGGGTGTTCCGTTACCCGCCGGCCGCTAAGGAGGACAAGCCGGTTCCCTCCTCTGCAGCGCAAACGCCAGTCGTCGCGCTTGAGGACACCGGAACAGCGGACGTCTCCGAGGATGAGCGTGGGCTATTGAACGCGTTCGGCCTCTTCTGGCGTCGAGCCGAGATTGACTGGGCGCCTTCCGCGCCAACCATGCTGGGAGTTCAGCTAACGGGCAGCGCCGCGGTCGATTTCAGTACCCAGGAGGGCGTCTACATCTTGTACGACGGCAGTCGCTTGGTGTACGTGGGTCGTGTGACCGAGCCTCGAATGGGCAAGCGTCTGCGTGAGCACACCCGCGATCGGTTGAGCGGACGCTGGGACCGATTCTCTTGGTTCGGGGTTCGTCCCGTGGGCGCCAACGGCGAGCTGGAAGACGTACCCGACACCGATCTCGACGCCGATCTTGTGATCTCAACCCTCGAAGCACTCCTCATCGAAGCGCTCGAACCGCCTCAGAACCGTCGCCAAGGAGACGGCTTTGCCGAGCTTGAGTTCATCCAGCAGATAGACCCAAACATCGAGAAGGCGCGGAAGAAGCGTCTTCTCGCGGAACTTTCGGACAACCTGTAGGGGTCGACGCGAGCCGCTACGCCATCGACGAGTGAGCGTTGACTTAGGCCGTGCGCAGACAACTTCTCCTCGGACGCCGCGAGAGCCGCCGCGACCGGACACGGCCCGTCTCGAGGCGTTGCCCCCCCCCCCCCCCTTCCCCGTCGTCGAACCCGCGGAAAACTGACACCAGGGGTGCACCCAGCGACCCGACCTAATTCACGGCAGCGAACACGTTGTTCGTACAGACAAGAACCGAGGTACGGAATTTCAAGCTAACGTTGAATCATGAACGACATGGATGACCTCGTGAAATCACTAAACGAACTTCGAAACACCCTCACCGCCTTCGACGCGACGACGTTCTGGTCCAACCTAGCCGCAACATTCTTCGGTGCAATATTGGCAGGAGCGGTCGCCTTCTTCGTTTTCAGATTCGAGCGGAACGATCGTTATTCAGATCGACTCACAGAAGCTTTAGCTGATTCGTTTTTGAGTATCACACAGTATATGAAAGACCTTCGAGTGGGCACAATCATTGAACCACTTGAGCAGTTAACGGCCCTCCGTCGCGCTCGGCTTCGTGCCGACGAGAAAGATCGGCCAGTCATCGTCGCTGCCGAAGCAGCAATATGGGCAAGCGGAAAAGCACCAACAGGCTACCAATCCTGCGGAAGAATTGTACTGATGCTGACGCGGTGGCAGACCGGAACACGTACCGCTGACGAGGTCATATCTGCCCTAAGGACCCTCCCGCTCAACGCCACTGAAGCATCTCTAGACCCGGAAAGTTGGTGACGACGCGCATTCACTTGGCACCCGGACGCGTTGTTGAAGCCCACTGACTAAAAGCGTTGCTGAGAACGCCGGCATCGAGAAAAGATGGCGCAAGAGAAAATCGCGGAGGAATGTACTCCGCACGACCCAAGTGAACCCTAACTACTACGCTCCCGAATATTTTGACTTGAGGATTTGGGCCGTTCGCGTTTCCCATGTATCTGCCAGAGCCATCGCCTGCACCATGGTACGAACAGCAGAGGAGATTGTATCTACCGGACGTCGAAGCGTCATGCTCATACCCTTAAGTACATCGACGGATCCGCCAAACTGAGTAATTCCCTCAGTCGCCTCCCGTGCCGCCTTTGCCGTACCTTGGAGGGACTCAAGAAAGGGTCGGTACGAATCTGCTTCCAGCGACTCTGTGTGCTGAATGAAGGTCAGGATTCCATTGACGTTCGCATCAATGGCCGTCATTTCGACGCTAAAACGCGCGGTCTGCTCTAACAACGCCTTCGCGCCTGGTTCCAGTTTGCGCCCGAATTGAGCAACCATGCCCAACCTCGCACTAGTGGGCATGTTCAAGCTGTTCGCATTGGTCAGATCGGCGGTGGCCGATTCCGCCAGTGCACCCATGCTCACGATGGTGGCCGAGATCTCTTCTGTGATGTCGTTCAAGATCGGAAAACGGCCCTCGATATCAACAATCCGCTCCAAGAAGCCCACATCTTCGAAGCTCTCCTCCTCGAGATCAGAAGAAGCCTCGTCAGCAGTCGTTTCGCGAGGGGCTACACGAACATCGATCAGCTCGGACCACAGTCGAGTTGCCGTGACCTCCTCAAAGTCATCCACCGCTCCAGCGCTTAGGGCTGCAATCAGATCGTTCCGAGCATCGATCAAACCGCGCTCTGACCTCGAAAATTGGATTGTACGTATTGCCGCAATGTCAAACGGCAGCTGCCCATACTCGCCGATCTGCACCGTGAGTAGCGACCGCGTATGCCGTAATCCAAGTTCGTACATTACGTTAGCATTGGCACCACTGAGATCTGCAATAACTACATCATCGTCGCGCAGGTGGCGAAAGATTTGAGCACTTATTTCACCAGCGGAGGCAATTTGATCTGCTCGGATCGGCTCTAAACCCTCTGTAGCACACGCCGGTTGAATCACCTTTTCGAATACCTCTAAGGCATCCTCGTAGGTCGCTCGAGCTGAAGAACCAATGGGGGCAAACTTGCTTCCGATGGGTCCGATTACGAAACAAGTACGGGGTTCATCCATTTATCTTGCCCTTTCGACGAGCCGAGTGACACGCTTCAGACATTCCGCGGCCTCGACTCTACTGCAACGCCGTGCCTCGTACTGACTCTTCGCTTTATATTTGAGAGCGAAAGCGAGCTGTGAGCCCGCATCTTTGCCGACCGTTCGGCCGAGAACGGCGACCGCGGCGTTATGCTCCGCCCTCCCCTGCATTACTGCGCCCGCAGACATGATTAGAGCATCACTCGCATGAATAGCCGCAGTACAAAGAAGGCTACAAGCCGCGTCCCACGCAGACAGGTCGATCGCGAATTCGGCCATTTGAAGGAACTCTTCCGCTTTCTCAACCTTGGCTAGGATCTGATCAGCGAGCACATACTCCAGGCTAGTTGTTGAAGCGGAACTCCACCACGTCGCCGTCCTGCATGACGTACTCCTTGCCCTCGATGCGGGCCTTGCCGGCAGCGCGGGCCTCGGCGATGGAGCCGGTCTCGACCAGGTCACCGAACGAGATGACCTCGGCCTTGATGAAGCCCTTCTCGAAGTCGGTGTGGATGACACCGGCAGCCTGGGGTGCCTTCCACCCCTTGCCGATCGTCCACGCGCGGGCTTCCTTCGGACCGGCCGTCAGGTAGGTCTGCAGCCCGAGGGTGTCGAAGCCGATCCGGGCGAGCTGGTCGAGGCCGGATTCGGTCTGGCCGGTCGACTCGAGCAGTTCGGCAGCGTCGGCCGGGTCGAGGTCGATGAGTTCCGACTCGACCTGGGCGTCGAGGAACACGGCCTGGGCGGGCGCGACGAGTGCTGCGAGCTCGGCCTTGCGAGCGTCGTCGGTCAGGATCGCCTCGTCGACGTTGAACACGAAGATGAAGGGCTTGGCGGACAGCAGTCCGAGCTCGGCGATCGGCGCGAGGTCGATCTTGGTGGCGGACAGCAGGGTGCCCTGCTCGAGCGCGGCACGGGCCTCGCGAGCGGTCTCGAGCACGATGGGCTCGGCCTGCTTGAGCTTCACGGTCTTCTCGTACCGCGGGAGCGCCTTGTCGATCGTCTCCATGTCGGCGAGGATCAGCTCGGTGTTGATGACCTCGAGGTCGTCCTTCGGGGAGACCTTGTTCGCGACGTGCACGACGTCGTCGTCGGTGAAGCCGCGGACGACCTGCGCGATGGCGTCGGCCTCGCGGATGTTGGCGAGGAACTTGTTGCCGAGCCCTTCACCCTCGCTCGCACCCTTGACGATGCCGGCGATGTCGACGAAGGACACCGGCGCGGGCACGGTCTTCTCCGAGTGGAAGAGTTCGGCGAGCTGGTCGAGCCGGGAGTCGGGCAGGTTCACCACCCCGACGTTCGGCTCGATCGTCGCGAACGGGTAGTTCGCGGCGAGGACCTGGTTCTTGGTCAGGGCGTTGAACAGGGTCGACTTGCCGACGTTCGGGAGACCGACGATTCCGATGGTGAGAGCCACGGAAGAAGAGCCTACCGGCGGCGGCCCGCCGGAGCCGACCCGGGCCTCCAGTCCGTCCGTCAGAACGGCGGAGGCTATCCGCCCGTCTGGTGTGCGGCCAGGGCCGCGACGCGGCGCTCGACGACGTCGAAGACGTCGGCCTGCAGCCGCTGCGAGCGCCGCCAGTCACCGGCCACCTGCAGCGAGTGGTCGGCACGGTCGACGGTCTGGAGGCGCGCAGCAGTCCCCGAGACCCGCTCGGGCCGCCACATGGTGTCGTCTCCACCCCCGATCGCGTCGTGCGCGTCGGTGGCGGCGGCGAGCGCCGTGGCCACGTCGTCGTGCGTGAGGACCGGCGTGAGCCAGACCCCGGGCACGTCGTTCCGGATCGCCCACGGCAGGGCGAAGCACCCGAACGACTTCGCGATGACCAGTTCGGGTAGGCGATCGCCCAGCGCAGCCCCGATCGCGGCCTCGACGAACGCCAACGGGTCGGCCCCGGCGGCATCGTCGATGGTCCAGGTCGGAGCCACGACCTCGCACCCGGCCGCCGAGGCAATGGCTCGTGACCACCACAGCACCGGTGCCTGCTGACCGTAGCCCGCTCCGGCGAGCACCAGCACGAGCGGCCGACCGTCTTCGTCGTTCCCCATGCGGGCACGCTACCGCCCAGAACGCGCCGCGACGGGTTCTGGCAGCGTGGTCCCCGTCGCCCGGTCCGGACGACGGAACAGGAGGACGTCGATGTGGTTCGAACGCGACCGGCTCGGTGTGCACTCGATGGGGCACGACCGTCGAACGCAGCGGCGTTACTTCACCAGCGCGACGGTCGGGGCGCTCCAGGCGCTGCCGCCGGAGGAGCTCGACGCGCTCCACGATGCCTTCGGTGACCTCGCGGCCGAGGTGCTCGTCGACTACGACCCCGACGACCCGGCGATCGACCACGAGGAAGAGGACCGGTACCGCGACGTGGTGCTGCCGGTCGAGTTCGCGTTCCCCGCGATCACCTCGGACTTCGAATCGGCGTTCACCGCGCACGTCCGGAGCGTGCCGCCACGCTGGCAGGTCGACACGGCGTACCTGCCGTTCGAGCTCGTCGGCACGCTGCTCGATCCCTGGTGGCAGGCGGAACGCAAGCGCCTCGCCGCCACCTGGCAGCTGACGGCACGTCGCCGGCGGGCTTCGCGTCGGGTGCGACGCCGCTGAGCGTCCGGCCGCAACGCCGAGGCGGCTTCCGGCGATGTCGGCGCCCCGTGCGACGATCGGAACCGTGCCGTTGAACTTCACCGCGATCGACTTCGAGACCGCGAACAGCTCGCCCGCCAGTGCGTGCTCCGTCGGACTGGTCAAGGTCCGCGCGGGCCGGGTCGTCGACCGGGCGTCGTGGTTCATCCGCCCACCGTTCGGACACGACGCGTTCCTCGAGTGGAACACCCGGATCCACGGGATCGTCGCCGAGGACGTCGTGCGCGCGAAGACGTGGGAGCAGCAGTACCCGGACCTCGTGGCTTTCGCCGAGGGTGACGTCCTGGTCGCGCACAACGCTCGGTTCGACATGGGCGTCATCGCCGGTGGGTGTTCGGCAACCGGCATCGACCTCGCCGAGCACCACTCGATGTGCTCGCTCGCGGTGGCCCGCAAGACCTACACGCTCGACTCCTACCGACTGCCGGTCGCCGCGATGGCCGCCGGGTTCGAGGGCTTCCAGCACCACGACGCCGCCGCCGATGCCGAGGCGTGCGCCGCGATCGTCATCCACGCGGCCGGCCACCACGGCACCGACACGGTCGAGGCCCTGGGTGCAGCGACCCGCGTGACGATCGCCCCGGTCCGGGCCCGAGCCGAGAAGCCCAAGGCCTCGACGCCGCAGCCACGGCTGTCGAACCGCCCGATGGTCTTCGCCGACTGAGCTGACCGAGCCGGCCGAGCCGGCCGAACCGAAGGTCGCTGTCGCGGCCTCGACAGCAGCACTACGCTCAGCGCATGGCAGCGCCCACCACGATCGAACGCGAGACCGTCATCACGGCTCGCGCCGCGGACATCACCCCGTACCTGGCAGACCTGCACCGCTGGGTCGAGTGGTCGCCGTGGGAGGGGCAGGATCCCGCGCTGCACCGGACGTACACCGGTGAACCGGGGACGGTCGGCTCGACGTACGCCTGGAAGGGCAACCGCAAGGCCGGCGCTGGGTCGATGGCGATCACACGGGTCGATGCCACCGAGGTCGACGTCGACCTGCAGTTCACCGCACCGTTCAAGTCGTCGAGCGCGGTCGCGTTCCGGTTGCACGAAGCGACCGACGGCACGCGGGTCGTCTGGTCGATGACGAGCCCGCAGAACGTGATGTCGCGCGTGATGGGGGTGTTCGTCAACATGGACAAGTTCCTCGGCGGCGACTTCGAGAAGGGCCTCGCCAAGCTGAAGGCTGCGGTCGAGCGCTGACGGGAGTGGCACACCGGGGAGCAGGGCACCCGGTGGTATTGTCACGACAATCCCTCGGCATCGATGCCGAACCCGCAATTCCCCGAAGGACCGCGATGACCAACGAAGGCCAGCTGCCGTCCGACCTGTTCATGGACCTGGACCGGTCGGGTCCCATGCCCCTCTACTTCCAGGTGGCCTCGCGCATCGAGGAGTCGATCCGCTCCGGTGTGATGCCTCCCGGCGCCCGTCTCGAGAACGAGATCGCGCTCGGCGAACGCCTCGGGCTGTCCCGCCCGACGATCCGCCGGGCGATCCAGGACCTCGTCGACAAGGGTCTGCTCGTCCGCCGCCGCGGCATCGGAACACAGGTCGTGCACGGCCCGGTGACCCGCAAGGTCGAGCTCACGAGCCTGTACGACGACCTGGCCCAGGGGTCACAGGCACCGGCGACGAAGCTCCTCGAGCGCAACGACGTCCCTGCCTCGGACGAGGTCGCCGCAGCCCTCAGCATCGAGCCCGGCACGATCGTCGCGCACATCCGCCGCGTCCGGTTCGCCGAGGACGTCCCGATGGCGATCCTCGAGAACTACCTGCCGCCGGAGTTCCTCGAGATCACCGACCAGGACCTGCAGGACCACGGGCTCTACCAGCTGCTCCGCGGTCGCGGTGTGACCATGCGGGTGGCCAAGCAGCGGATCGGTGCCCGCGCGGTCACCGACGAAGAGGCCGGTCTGCTCGAGATCGAGGACGGCGACCCCGTGCTCACCATGAGCCGCACCGCGTACGACGCCTCGGGGCGCGCGGTCGAGTACGGCGTGCACTGCTACCGCCCCGACCGCTACTCGTTCGAGGTCACCCTCGTCGACAAGTAGCCAGTTCGTGCTGACCGCGTGACGTCGAGGTTCCACGAACTGCCGTACGCGTGACGCCGAGGTTCCACGGATGGCCGCTGGACGCCCCGAGATGCCGAGATTTCGGAACCTCGGGACGGGGCCGGACGGACTGGGCGAGCGAGCGGGCGCAGGACCGGCAGACAGACGGACCCCCACTCAGGCCGGCGCGGGCACGCCGAGCTCGCCAGTCACGTACTGGGCACGCCCGAAGCCGAACGACCAGTCTTGCGGCCCGTTCTCGACGTAGCCGATGAAGACGTCCTCGGACGCGACACCGATCGCCGCCAGGGCGTCGTGGATGGCCGCGTACAGCGTCGTCTTCGCCTCGTCGGTGCGCCCGCGCTGCGTGAAGACCTGGATCACGACGACGCCCTCGGTGCGCTCGAACCCCAGGCCGGCGTCCTCGGCGATGATCTGCTGCGCCGGGTGCTCGGTGATCACCTGGAACCGGTCGCGCACGGGGATCGCGTACACGTCGACGATGGCCTGGTGGATGGCGTCGGCGATGGCGCGCACCGCCTGCGGCGTGCGGCCGGTGGCGAGGTCGATACGGACGAGCGGCATGATGCCTCCTGCAGTTCGGGACTTTGTCCTGACAAACTAACATCGATTGACAGTCAACAACAGAGCGACGGGAGGCGCGGTGCCAGCTGGCACCGCGCCTCCCGTCCGTCGTCCGCGACCGTCTAGAGCACGGGGGTCGCCGCCGCGTAGGTGAGCGGTCCGTCGACGCGCGCGACGTCGTGCCACGCGCCGTCGGCGAGGGACGCCTCCGCCGCCTCGACGATGGACGCGGCGGCCAGCCCGTCGGCGACCGACGGGGCGAGCTGCTCCCCGCGACGGACGCTCGCGATGAACTGGGCGGCCTCGATCGTCTTCAGGTCGTCGTAGCCCATGGCCGTGCCGGCGCCGGGCTGGAAGCGCGCGAACTCGCCGTCACCCGAGGCGACGTAGTGCGTGGCGTAGCCGTCGACCTCCTGGCCGTCGAGGTACACCTCGAGCTCGTTGAGCCGCTGGAAGTCCCACCGCACCGAACCCCTGGTGCCGTAGACCTCGAGCGTGTACTCGGCGTGCGGCCCCCGCATGACACGGCTCGAGTCCATGGTGCCGACGGCGCCGTCCTCGAAGCGGAAGAGCAGGGCGGCGTAGTCCTCGTTCTCGACGCGGCCGAGCTCGCCGGTGGCGGCGGCGCTCCGGTCGACGATGCCCGCGGCTGGCTTCGGGCGCTCCTGGATGAAGGTCTCGGCGAGCGCGCTCACACTGGCGATCCGACCGACGACGTACTGCGCCAGGTCGAGGCCGTGCGACAGCAGGTCGCCGAGCACGCCCGAGCCGGCACGCTCACGCTCGAAGCGCCAGGTGAGCGGCGCAGCAGGGTCGGACGAGTAGTCGGCGAGCAGCGACCCGCGCACGTTCGTGATCCGACCGAGGCGGCCGCTGCGGACGAGTTCGCGCGCCCGCTCGATCGCGGGGGCGTGCCGGTAGTTGAACCCGACGCTCGTGATGACGCCCGCGCGCTGGACGGCCTCGTGGATCTGCCGCGAGTCGCTGGCGTAGCGGCCCATCGGCTTCTCGATCCAGAACGGCTTGCCTGCCTCGGCAGCGGCGACCGCCATCTCGCGGTGCAGGAAGTTCGGCGAGCAGATCGAGACGACGTCGACGGCCGGGTCCGCGAGGACCTCGTGGTAATCGGCGACCGCCCGCTCGTAGCCCAGGCGGGTGACGGCCTGGTCACGTGCGGCCTCGATCGGGTCCGCGGCAACGACGAGGCGGGGCTGCACGCCGAGCTCCGGGAAGTGGTCCGGCAGGGCGCGGTAGGCGCGGGAGTGCAGCCGCCCCATCCAGCCGACCGAGATGAGGCCGACACCGATGCTGTCCATGGGAACTCCTTCGTTCGTGGGCGCCGATTGGAGCGCGCCAACCATCGTACGGGATCGCTCGTGGTTTGTCAGTACAAAGACCGTGAGCAGAAGACGTCGGGTCACCTGGGGCGACCCGACGTCTTCTGCTCACGAAGTGGCTCGGCTCAGTTCGGCGGGAAGATGATGTCCCGCACCAGGGCGTCGAGCTGCGCGTCGGCGTCGAGGAACTGGCGCAGCGTCGTCACCGTGGCGCCGAACCGGTCGAACTCGTCGATCGTCATGCCGTCGACGTCGTACCCGCGCGCGAACTCGGGCGTCGCAGCGCGCAGAGCCGCGATGACGTCGGCCGGCACCTCGTCGTGGATGGCGTCCGGACGGAACGGGAACGCGTTCGCGTTGATGTCCTTCGTCCACTGGAACGGCGGCGAGACGACGAGGTCCCCGCCCTGGAACTCCGACCACTGCAAGGCGTTCCGGAAGGCGGCGACGAGCACGCGCGACCGAAAGCCACGCTCCTGGAACACCCGGTAGGCGTTCTTCACCGCGGCGACGCCGGCCCACTCGAGGATGCCGGGGTCGACCATGACGTGGTCCCGCTTGACGACGGTCTTCAGCCAGTCGTCGAACCGGCCGGCCATCAGCGTGACGACGTGGCCGAACTCCTGGTCGGGCAGCCCGTCGGCGGCACGACGGTCGAGCGCACGCTCGATGGCCTCACCGACGGCGACGACCTGCGGCACCGTGAACGACACCGTCGCGTTGATCGAGACCCCGCGGTAGGCGGCCTCCTCGATCGCGGCGATGCCGACCTTGGTGGCGGGGATCTTCACGATGATGTTCGGGGCGAGCTGCGAGAACCGCACGGCCTGCTCGACCAGGGCGTCGGCGTCGCGGTGGAACCGCGGGTCGGTCTGCATCGACAGGCGACCGTTGCGGCCGCCGGACGCCTCGAACGCGGGCAGCAGCTGCTCGGCCGCCGCGATGGAGAGCTCCTCGACGGCCTTCCAGCCGATCCAGGACTCCCCCGCGGTCGGGTGCTCCGCGGCGATCTCACGGATGCGCGGCACCCAGGTCTCGGGGTCCTGCTTGATGCAGGTGTACGCGATCACCGGGTTGCAGGTCGCCCCGACGGCGCCGTACTCGTGGATAGCGGTGGACAGTTCGCGCGGGTCGGCGGAGTCGTTCCACAGGGCGGTCACGGTCTGCGACGCGGCCTGCAGTGTGACGGGTCGGACGTCGGCGTCGGTGGTCGCCGGTGACGAGAGGGTGTCGGTCATCGTGTGAGTCCCTTCTTGATCGTGTCGAGCTGGAAGCGCGAGACCTCGTCGGCGTTCTCGTCCTCGGCGAAGACGCTCGACACCGCGACGGTGTCCTCGCGCGCCGTGAAGCCGACCCGGTCGAGGGCGGCCCAGAAGGCGTCGAAGTCGACGTCCGCCTGGCCGACCGGCAGGTGCTGGTGCACGCGGACCGGGTTGCCGGGCGGGTTGGTGATGTAGCGCAGGCCGTGCGACCGGTGGTGGTCGTAGGCGTCGGCGACGTGCACGAGCTGCAGCGAGTCGCCCGCGGCGTCGATGATCTCGTCCATGTTGCCGCCGTAGTGGAACGTGTGGCAGGCGACGTAGACGAAGCCGATGCTCTTCGAGTTCAGCCCGCGGATCACCCGGAGCGCCTCGAGTCCGTCCTCGACGAAGTCGTCGGGGTGCGGGTCGATGAGGACCCGGATGCCGGAGTCCTCGATGATCGGCAGGAGCTCCTCCATCGCCCAGTGGAACTGGTCCTCGGACTCCTCAGCGCGTTCGGGTCGGCCGGAGAACTCCGTGTTGATCGTGTCCACGCCCAGGCGCTTCGTGATCTCGATGACCCGCTTCCACTTCTTGACGGCGGCCTCGCGGGCCTCCTTGTCCGGGCCGGCCCAGCGCAGGACGGGCAGGACCGACGCGACCTGGACCCCGGCCGTCGTGCACGCCGCGGCGAACGCGTCGACGAGGTCGTCGTCGGCCGTGGGGTGCCGGTAGAACGGGATGAAGTCCTTGTGCGGGGTGAGCTGCAGGTACTCGTAGCCCAGGTCGGCCACCTTCTGCGGGAACTCCAGCAGCGACAGGTCGTGGTGGTACGGCGTGGGGTCGAGCGCGATCTTCGGCATCGATCAGGCCGTCTCGTAGAACGCGGGCTTCGCGGTGGCGTACGTGATCGGCTCGAGCGCACCGGACTGCTGCGCGCGCACGGCGACCTCGGCGACCACCGACGCCGTGTAGCCGTCCCAGGCGCTCGGGCCGTCGATGCCACCGGTGCGCGCGGCGTCGACCCATCGCTGCACCTCTTCGTCGTACGCGGCACCGAAGCGCTCGACGAACGACGGGGTGACGCCCTGGCCGGAGACGCCCTGCGACACGAGGTTGAGCGAGGTCTCGCGACCGATGTACGCGACACCGGACTCGAACACCGCATCGGTCGTGACCTGGTAGCCGAACTGGGCGTTCACGTTGATCTCGACGATCGCCATGGTGCCGGACTCGGTGGTGAACAGCACGAACTGCGGCTCGGGCAGGTCGGCCGGGGCGAGCGAGTTCTTGCGGGGCTTCTTGACCTCGACGCTCGTGATCGCCTCGCCCGTGATGAACGGGATGATGTCGATCTCGTGGATCACCGAGTCGTGGATGAGCATCGACTCGCTGAAGTTCGGCGGCGTGGTCGGGTTGCGGTGCGCGTGGTGCAGCGCGAGCAGGGCCCCGTTGGCCCCGGACTCGCGCAGCGCGCGCAGCTCCTGGTAGCCCTTGTCGAAGCGGCGCATGAAACCGACCTGGATCTTCGGACGGTCGGACGTCGCCTGCTCGAGTTCGACGATCCGCAACGAGTCCTCGGCCGAGGTCGTGAGCGGCTTCTCGCACAGGACGGCGAGACCGCGCTCGATCGCCGGCACCAGGACCGGCTCGTGCAGGAAGCCGGGCGTCGCGACGATGACGGCGTCGATCGGGGTGGCGTCGAGCGCCTCCTCGAACGATGCCGCGGTGATCGCGCCGGGCGCCTTCGCGGCGGCGGCGGTCGCACGGCCGGTGTCCGGGTCGACGATCGCGACGACGTCGGCGCCGGCGATGGTCGAGGTGATGCGACGGATGTGGTCGCTGCCCATGGCGCCCGCGCCGACGACGGCGACGCGGAGGTTGTCAGTGGTGCTCATGGCGGTGCTCCTGGGGTAGATGACGCTGCGTGGACGGCTGCTGGGGCCGGTCAGGACACGCGGGCGGCGGACGTGGAACCGAAGATGTGCTGGAAGGTGCGCTCGGCGATCGGGCCGGGGGCGTCGACCGAGCAGCCGTACATGTCCTGCTCGACGATGCCGAAGACGTCCGGGTTGATCTTCGCGACGGCCTCGATGATCGGGGCGAGCTCCGGGGTGCCGTGCGGCGGCTCGGTCATGATCCCCTGCGACACGGCGGTGGCGAACGGGACGTCGTTCTTCAGCACGTCGAAGAGCAGGTCGGTGTCGACCTGCTTGAGGTGCAGGTAGCCGATGCGCTCTGGGTGCGCGGCGATGAGCTTGAGGTTGTCGCCGCCGTAGTACGCGAAGTGGCCGGTGTCGAGGCAGAGGTTCGTGTACTCGGGGTTCGTCACCTCGAGGAACCGCACGGTCTCCTTGTAGGTGCCGACGTGGCTGTCCGCGTGGGTGTGGAACTGCTGGTGGACGCCGTACTCCTCGAGCAGCGCCTTGCCGAGCTGGTCGTGGCCCTTGCCGAGGCGGTCCCACTGCTCGTCGGTCAGGGTGCGTGACTCGAGGACCTCCTCCGTGGCGTCCGAGCGCCACAGGTCCGGGATCGTCACGAGGTGCTGGGCGCCGAGCTTCGCTGCCAGACCCGCGACCGCCACGGCCTGGTCCCAGGCACGCTGGAACTGGTCCTCGCCCTTGTGGAACCCGGTGAACACCGTTCCGGCGGACAGCTTCAGCCCGCGCGACTCGAGCTCGTCCGACAGCTGCGACGGGTCGGTCGGCAGGTAGCCGTACGGTCCGAGCTCGATCCACTCGTACCCGGCTGCGGCCGCTTCGTCGAGGAAGCGCTTCCACGGCACCTGGTTCGGGTCGTCGGGGAACCAGACGCCCCACGAGTCGGGGGCGGTGCCGATCCGGATGGCGTCGGTGGCGGTGGCGGTGTCGGTCATGACGTCGTCGTCTGCTTTCTGGGTGTGGTGCGTGTGGTGGACGGTGGTGCTCAGCCGAGCAGCGGGCGCTGTGCGGCGACCTGCTGCTCGTACTCGGCGCGGGCGGTCTGCGTGCTCGACAGCGTCGAGGTCTGTGCCACCGGCACGTCCCACCAGCCGTCGCCCTCGGGGGCGTAGACCAGCGGGTCCGAGTTGACGTGCACGAGGGTGGTGTGGTCGTTCGCCTTCGCCTGGCGCACCGCGGCCTTGAGGTCCTCGATGCTGTCCGGGCCGGGCTGGACCTCGATCACGTCGACGCCGTACGACCGCGCGTTCGCCGCGAGGTCGACCGGCAGCGGGTCGCCGTTGTCGAACGACTGCGTCTCGTCCAGGTAGCGGTACTTCGTGCCGTAGCGCTCGGACCCGACGGTCTCGGACAGGTGCCCGATCGACGCGTACCCGTGGTTCTGGATGAGCACGACGATGATCTTGATGCCCTCGGCCACGGCGGTGACGAGCTCGGTGTGCAGCATGAGGTAGCTGCCGTCGCCGACCATGACGATCGCGTCGCGGTCCGGGGCTCCACGACGGACGCCGATGCCGCCGGCGATCTCGTAGCCCATGCACGAGAACGCGTACTCGACGTGGTAGCCGAGGGCGTCCTGCACACGCCAGAGCTTGTGCAGGTCGCCGGGCAGCGAGCCGGCCGCCTGGATGACGACGTCGCGCGGGTCGGACACCGACTGCACGGCGCCGATGATCTCCGGCTGACCGGGCAGGTCGGCGCCGGACGGCGCGAACGCGCCGTCGACGGCCGCGTCCCACGCCGCCTTCAGCGACGCGATCTCCGCAGCGTAGGCGGCGTCGACGACGAACGCGGGCTCTGCGGGTGACGCCCCGGACGACGCGAGCGCCGCGGTCAACGCGACCAGGGCCTCCCGGGCATCCGCGATCAGCGGCAGCTGCGAACCGTGCTTGTACGCGTCGAACGCGGCCACGTTGACGTTCACGAACGTGACGTCCGGGTTCTGGAACGCGGTCCGCGACGCGGTCGTGAAGTCGCTGTACCGCGTGCCGATCCCGATCACGACGTCCGCCTGCGCGGCGACCGCGTTCGCGGCGGCCGTGCCGGTCGCGCCGATGCCACCGAGGTACTGCGGGTGGTCCCAGACGAGCGAGCCGCCGCCGGCCTGCGAGGTACCGACCGGGATGCCGGTGGCCTCGACGAAGGCGGCGAGCTCGTGCTCCGCGCCGGAGTACAGCACGCCACCGCCCGCGACGATCACCGGACGCTGCGCGCCCCGGATCGCGGCGACCGCACGCGCCAGCGGCCCGTGCTCGGGCAGCGGCCGACGGATGTGCCACTCGCGCGGCTGCAGGAACGCGACGGGGACGTCGAACTCCTCGGCCTGCACGTCCTCGGGCAGGGCGATCGTCACGGCACCGGTCTCGGCCGGGTCGGTGAGCACGCGCATCGCGGCGAGGGCGATCGAGAACAGCTGTTCGGGGCGCTCGACGCGGTCGAAGTAGCGCGACAGCGGACGGAACGCGTCCGTCACCTGGATCGAGGTGTCGTGCGGCAGCTCGATCTGCTGGAGCACCGGGTCGGTGGTCCGTGTCGCGAACGTGTCCGACGGCAGCAGCAGAGCGGGCAGGCGGTTCGTCGTCGCGAGCGCAGCGGCGGTGAGCATGTTCGCGGCGCCCGGGCCGACCGACGCCGTCGCGGCGAAGGTCGCACGGCGGCGGTGCATGCGGGCGAAGCCGACGGCCTCGTGCACCATCGCCTGCTCGTTGCGCGCCTGGTGGTACGGCAGCAGGCCGGGCTGTTCGACGTGGAGCTGCTTGATGGCCTGTCCGACGCCGGCGACGTTGCCGTGCCCGAAGATGCCGAAGATCCCCGGGATGGTGCGTTCGCGGACGTCGCCGTCGACGGTCCACTGGTTCGCCAGGAACTCGACGAGTGCCTGGCCGACGGTCATCCGGCGCGTCGCGCCGGTTTCGCGCGTGGTGGTGGTCACGCGGACTCCTTCTCGTAGGGCAGGCGCGGGTCGAGCTGCTCGCTCGCCCAGGCCTGGCGGACCCAGGCGTGGGCCGGGTCGTCGGTGATGTTCCAGACGCGCTCCGGGTCGGGCCCGGCCATCACGTTGAGGTAGTACATGTCGTAGCCGGGGGCGGCGACGGCGGGACCGTGCCAGCCGTGCGGCACCAGCGCGACGTCGCCAGTGCGCACTTCGCGGAACTCGTCGATCGGACGGTCGTCCGAGGCGTACGTGCGGTGCAGCGCGAACGGGTCGGCGGTGGCCGGAGCGGAGAGGCCGCGTGCGACCGCGGACTCGTAGTAGTAGATCTCCTCGAGGTTCGACTCCTCGCCCGGCACGTTGGTGTCGTGCTTGTGCGGCGGGTACGACGACCAGTTGCCGGCCGGCGTGATCACCTCGCACACGATGAACTTGTCGGCGTCGAGGGCCGCCGGGGTGCCGAAGTTGTGCACCTGGCGGCTGGACTGCCCGGCACCGCGGAGCTCCACCGGCACGTCCTGCCGGGCCACGTACGTGGTCGGCTTGACGGTGTCGGTGGGCGCCTCGGCGACCGCGAACCGGCCTGCGCCGGTGATCGTCGCCGCGGTGCCGGACCCGAGGTACAGGACGTCGGTGGGGCCCTCGAAGACGTTCGCGCGCCCCTGCAGGGCCTGCTCGCCGTCACCGGCGGCGCCCACGTAGGTCACGTGGAACGACCCGGCGAGCGGCACGACGATGCGCTCCACGGCGTCGGCCGGGAGGCGCAACTCGCGCGTGCCGGTCGGGTCACCGTCCGTCAGGGTGCCGGTCCGGAGCCCGGTGTGCGCCCATCCTGCGATGCGGCCGTCGACGACGTCGGTCCAGCCGGCCTCCGGCCGGCTCCCCTTCGGGATGAACCACTGGTCGTGCTCGTGCTGTTCGTTCGCCATGCTGCGGCTCAGTTGTTCGACGGGAAGCCGAGGTTGATGCCGCCGTGCGACGGGTCGAGCCAGCGGCTCGTGATCGCCTTCTGGCGGGTGAAGAAGCTCACGCCGTCGGCGCCGTACGCCTTGTGGTCACCGAACAGCGAGTTCTTCCAGCCGCCGAACGAGAAGTACGCGACCGGCACGGGGATCGGGACGTTGATGCCGATCATGCCGACCTGCACGTCGCGCTGGAAGCGACGGGCAGCGCCGCCGTCGTTCGTGAAGATGGCGGTCCCGTTGCCGTACGCACCCGAGTTGATGAGCTCGAGGCCCTCTTCGTACGTGGCGACGCGGACGACGCTCAACACCGGGCCGAAGATCTCCTCGGTGTAGACGCGGCTCGTGGTGGGGACCTGGTCGATCAGCGTCGGGCCCAGCCAGAAGCCGTTCTCGTCGCCGTCGGGTCGGACGGTGCGGCCGTCCACCACAACCACCGCACCGTCCTGCTCTGCGACCTCGATGTACGAGGCGACCTTGTCACGGTGCTGCTTCGTGACGAGCGGGCCCATGTCGCATCCGCGACGACCGTCGCCGATGCGCAGGGTGGCCGCGCGGTCCTTGATCTTCTGGATGAGCTCGTCGGCCACCGGCTCGACGGCGACGACGACCGAGATCGCCATGCAGCGCTCACCGGCGGAGCCGAAGCCCGCGTTGATGGCGTTGTCCGCGACCAGGTCGAGGTCGGCGTCCGGCAGCACCAGCATGTGGTTCTTCGCGCCGCCCAGGGCCTGCACGCGCTTGCCGTGCTTCGTGCCGGTCTCGTAGACGTACTGCGCGATCGGCGTCGAACCGACGAACGAGATCGACTCGACGTCGGGGCTCGTGAGCAGGCCGTCGACGCTCAGCTTGTCGCCGTTGAGGACGTTGAAGACACCGTCGGGGAGACCGGCCTCGGAGAACTTCTCGGCGAGCCAGATGGCGGCGCTCGGGTCCTTCTCGGACGGCTTCAGCACGACCGTGTTGCCCGCCGCGATCGCGATCGGCAGGAACCACAGCGGCACCATTGCCGGGAAGTTGAAGGGGCTGATGATGCCCACGACGCCGAGCGGCTGCCGGATCGAGTACACGTCGATGCCGGTCGAGACCTGGTCGGAGAACTCGCCCTTGAGCAGGCTCGGGATGTTCGTCGCGAGCTCCACGACCTCCTGCCCACGGGCGATCTCGCCCAGGGCGTCGTCGATGACCTTGCCGTGCTCGCTCGTGATGATCTCGGCGAGCTCGCCCTTGTCGCGGTTCAGGATCTCGCGGAACGAGAACAGGATCTGCTGGCGCTTGGTGAGCGACAGGTTGCTCCACGCCGGGAACGCCGCCTTGGCGCTCGCGATGGCGGCCTGGATCTCGTCCTCGTTCGCCAGGGCGACCTGCTTCGTCGCGACGCCCAGGGCCGGGTCGTACACGGGGGCGCTGTTGCCCGACGCGGACTCGACGTGCTTGCCGCCGATCCAGTGGCCGACGGTGGTGGTGGCGGTCTCCGTGGTGGTCATGCGTTGCTTCCTTCGAGTGTGGTGGCTTGTTCGTGCGTGGTGCCGGCGTTCGCGGTGCCGGCGCTCCCGGTGTGGACGAGGCCGGCGGCCACGTCGACCGCGGTGGCGACGTCGCCGTCCGGCGGGTAGAGCAGGGTCCGGCCGACGACCAGGCCGCGCACGCCGGGGAGTGCGAGGGCGTCGGCCCACTTGGCGTACGTCTCGAGCGGCTTGCTCGACGGGTCGCCACCGAGCAGGAGCGTCGGCAGCGTCGTCGCCGCCATCACCCGCTCCATGTCGTCGACGACCGGGATCTTGAGCCAGCTGTAGGCGCTGGACTCCCCCAGGCCCGCGGCGATCGCCATCGAGGTGATGACGGCGTCGGCGGTCAGGTCGTTCACGACCCGGCCGTCCTGCCACGCGGACATGAACGGCTCGAGCATGATCGGCAGCTGGAGTGCGGCGGCCTCGCTGACGGCGCGCGCCGTGGCCTCGAGCGTCGGGGCCGTGCCCGCGTCCTCGAGCGCGATGCGCACCAGGAGCTTGGCGAAGTCGAGTCCGGAGTCCTTGATGGCCTGTGCCGAGTACGCCGTGTAGCGGTCGTCCATCTCGAACGTCGCGCCGCGCAGTCCGCCCCGGTTCATCGACCCGACGACGACCTTGCCGTCGAGGGCACCGAGCAGTGCCAGGTCCTCGAGGATGTCGGGCGTCCCGAGCACACCGTCGACCCCGGGGCGACCGAGCGCCGTGACGAGCCGCTCGAGCAGGTCGTAGCGGTCGGCCATGGCGGACTCGTCGTTCCGGACCGCCAGGGCACCGCGTGCCGGGTGGTCGGCGGCGACGATGAAGAGCTTGCCGTCGTCGGCGAGCAGGGAGCGCTTGTGCCGAGCGTCGAGCACGGACCGCACCAGTTCGGGCTGTCCGGCGCGGATGTCCCGGAGGCGCTGGAAGTCAGCGGGGCTGATCTCAGGCATGGGTCTTCTCCTCGGTGTTGGTCGCACCCGTGCTCGTGTGGTTCGTGCCGTCGGCGGGGTTGCTGGCGATGAACGACTCGATCTCGTCGCTCGTGGGCATCGCCGTCGAGCACTCGAACCGGGTCGCGACGATGGCGCCGGCGGCGTTGCAGAAGGCGAGGATCCGTTCGAGACCCCAGCCCTGCAGCAGGCCGTGGGTCAGCGCGCCACCGAAGCCGTCGCCCGAGCCGAGCCCGTTGACGACGTCGATGTGGTGCGGGCGGAACTCGACGAACTCGTCGCGGGTCTTCGCCAGCACCCCCTTGGGTCCCTGCTTGACGATGGCGATCTCGACGCCGCGCTCGAGCAGGGCGTCGGCGGCACGGATCGGATCGGTCTCACCGACGGCGACCTCGCACTCCTCGCGGTTGCCGACGGCGACCGTGGCGTGTTCGAGGGCGACGGCGACCTCGCGCGTCGCGGCCTCGGGGCTCGACCAGAACATCGAGCGGTAGTCCAGGTCCAAGACGGTGTGGTTCTTCGTGCTGTTCTGCGCGGCTGTGCGCGCTTCGTACGCGACGTGGTGTGCCTGCCGACTCGGCTCTTCGCTCAGGCCGGTCACCGTGGTCCAGAAGATCTTCGCCCGCTCGATCTCGTGCAGCGGCAGGGACTTCGCCGTGATCATCAGGTCCGGCGCCTTCGGGGCCCGGTAGAAGTACAGCGGGAAGTCGTCCGGCGGGAAGATCTCGCAGAACGCGACAGGGGTGTTCAGCCCGTCGACCGTCTCGACGAACGCGTTCGCGACTCCGAACTCCGGCAGGGTGCGGGCGATGTACCGGCCGAAGGGGTCGTTGCCGGTGCGGGTGATGACCGCGGCGTCGGCACCGTGGCGCGCTGCGGCGATGGCGACGTTGGTCGCGCTGCCGCCGACGGACTTCGAGAACGTCGTGACGTCTTCGAGCGGGCCGGTCTGCTGCGGGTAGATGTCGACGCTGACGCGTCCCATCGTGATCACGTCGTAGGCGTGGGGAGCGGGGTTCGTCATGCGACGTGGTGGACCTTCCGTGCGGCTTCATCGGCGGACGTTCACGACTGTACACCGTGTTTGCCCTAATGTCATGACATGGTTTTCGGGGCTGGTCCCGCCGGGCGCGTGGCCGGGTCGGTGTGCCGGGAGGCCCGGTGTCGGTGGGTCCTGCCAAGGTCACGACATGCAGATCCTCGCCCTGGTCATCGGTCTCGTGATCGGAATCGCCGTCGGTGCGGTCGTCGCCTGGTCGCTCGCGCGGTCGCGCGCGGGCATCGACGCCGCGTCGTCCCGTGCGACGGCTGAGGCGCTCCGCGGCCAGCTCGAGGGTGCCCGCCGCGACGCCGAGGAACGCCTCGACGCCCAGGACACGCAGTACCGCCGCCAGGTCGACTCGCTCGAACGGCGCTCCGCCGAGCTCGAGCACCTGGTGCAGCGCATGCACGGCGTCGACGCGGCACGGAACCAGAACGAGTCCAAGGTGCTCTCCGCGCTCAGCCCCGTGGCGCAGACGCTCGACGTGATGCGCACGAAGATCGCCGAGCTCGAGCAGTCGCGGAGCGAGCAGTACGGCGCGCTCTCGGCGCAGCTCCGGTCGGCCGCAGAGTCAGAGGAACGCCTGCGCGCCACGGCCGACACCCTGGCCAGCGCCCTGTCGTCGAACAGCACCCGCGGCGTGTGGGGCGAGACGCAGCTGCGCAACGTGGTCGAGGCCGCCGGGTTGCTCGAACGGGTCGACTTCGACGTGCAGTCCTCGGTCACCACCTCGGCCGGCACCGCCCGGCCCGACATGGTCGTGCACCTGCCCGGCGGCAAGACCATCGCCGTCGACGCCAAGGTGCCGTTCAGCGCCTACCTGCAGGCCGCCGAGATCCCGGCGACCGCCACCGGCACCGAGGGGGCTCGGCGCGACGCCCTCATCGGACAGCACGTCAAGGCGCTCCGAGCGCACGTCGACGCCCTCGCCGCACGGGAATACTGGACCGGGTACGACGCCTCCCCCGAGCTCACCGTCGCCTTCATCCCGTCCGAGTCGCTCATCTCGAGCGCCCTCGCCGCCGACCCCGGCCTGCTCGACCACGCCTTCCGCAAGCGCATCGCGCTCGCTTCACCCGTGACCCTGTGGTCCGTGCTCAAGACCGTGGCGTTCTCGTGGCAGCAGGACGTCGTCTCGCAAGAGGCCCACGAGCTCTTCAAGGTCTCCCGCGAGCTCTACGGCCGGCTGTCCACGATGGCCGGGCACGTCGACAAGCTCGGCCGCTCGATCCGGGGCTCCGTCGTCGACTACAACCGGTTCGTCGGGTCCCTCGAGCGCCAGGTGCTGCCGAGCGCCCGTCGGCTGTCGCTGCTCGACGAGTCGAAGGTCATCGCCGACCCGTCGTCGATCGAGGACGAGCCACGGCTGCTCACGGCGCCGGAGCTCGTCGGCGCCGTCGACGAGGACTGAGCCGCTCGCTACGATCGATCGTCATGGGGGAAGCACTGCAGAACCATCCCGGCGACCGCGAGTTCCCGGTCCGTCCACGCTGGCGGCACCGGGCGATGGTCGCCAAGGCGCGGAAGCAGACCGGGCGACGACGGGACCGCGCCGCAGCGTGGATCATCATGGCGATCGCGATCGTCGCGTTCTTCGTCGCCCTCGTCGCCGCCACAGCCGGTCCGTACGACGTCCGGGCGCACTTCGGGTACGGCATCCAGGCGGTGTGGCGCTGCTTCCTGATCGCCGTCGTCGTGTGGTTCGTGCTGACCTTCATCACCTCGCTCCGTGACATCGGGCTGCCGGTGCGGGAACAGCGGCGGTACCGGGAGCGCACCGGTGCCCGCGAGCTGCCCGTCCGCCGACTGCAGCAGCTGGCCCTCGCCTCGTTCGGCGACTTCCACGACGGATGGTGGCCGGCGTCGCTCGCCCCGTACGGTTCGCGGGTGGAGCTCGGCGGCGAGTACCTGCAGGACACCACGCCGTCGCCCTTCGTGACCATACCCCTGCCCCCGCTGACGTTCCTGCGCCGCGAACTCGACGAGACCTACAAGATCGCAAGCGGGCGGGACGCACAGGCCTTCGCCGTCGACCTGCTCGGCCCGAAGAGCGTGTCGTGGCAGTTCCTCGCGTTGAGCCGATCCGCCGAGGGTGAGACCCGGCTCACCCGGCTGTCCTCACTGCTCGGCACCGACCCGTGGGCAGGGTCGAGCCTGCTCGAACGCCGAGCGGACCGCCCGCCGAAACTGCTCTGGTCGATGGACGTCAAGAACGCGGTCACCGCCGTCAGAGGTGCGTACGCCGCCGGGCTCCTGAGCGAGGACGATGCCTGGTCGTCGATCGACCTGGTCTCCGATGCCGCCTTCACCCTGTTCGACTCGTGGGAAGACTACTTCGACAACCTGCGGGCCGCGTACGCCCTGGTCTACGACGAGCTCAAGACGGTGCAGGAGTTCGATGCCGGGCGGCGCGAGCTCTTCGCCTCGAACTGGCCGGTCACGCGGTTGCCGTGGCCTGCGTCGCCGGGAGCGCCACTGCCCCGGACGGCCAGCGACCCGCTGTGGGCGGACGAGGACGACGCGTCGGTCTCCTGAACGCGACAGGATCACCGTCGGGGCGGCGGCTCATGAGTCGGAGGACCCGGGGAGCGCGCGGACGGCCTCGGCGTTGCGGTCCCACACGTGTTCTTTCGCGACGAGAAGGCCATCGGTCATTCTGCCTGGTCAGCTGATCAATCAGATGAGGGGGTTACCCTCGAGGACCTTCTTCGACAACGCTTCCCAATCACCAAAATCCGGCGTGTTCGCCCAGTTCGGCTCGACGTCGACTCCGTGGAACTGCTCCAAGTCTTTTGTCTGTTTGGAGTGGTCGATCCGCGTGCGCTGCCCCTCACCGTTCGGAGACAGGTGCAATTGATTGGAGAACAGGGGCTTGTTGGCCAGTGCACGCTCCTTCGGCCTGAAGTCATCAGGTTCGGGGAAGATCTTGTAGATCACTTCGCTGAGGAACAGCTGTCCGCCCCACCGGTTCGAATACGTGCCAAGGGTCACGTTGCGATTGTTTGCGTCCCAAACGAACACTTGGAAAGCTGGCCCGTCAACGGCAATACCGCCCCGAGGCGTGACCTCCATGGTCCAGGACGGCACAGCAGATGAGGGATCGATTGCAAAGCCGCCATCGTCCCGCCTGACGAAGGTGCCGACGCTCGGTTCGGCGGGGACCACAGTGAACCAGTCCATCTGGTCATCCTGATGCTGGCGCCAACGCCCGCGACAGTCTTGCTCGCTCAGGAATCCTCTCGGATCCGGTGTTCGGGTGAAGTGATTCCACTTCTGCATGTAGAGGTATCCGTGCTCGATCACGGGTTCTTCGATCGTCCTCGAGTTCTCGGCTCTACCGAATCTGAACATCAATCACCCCCGGCATTGAAAGAAGCACCGCGCCAACGTGCGTCAGCCAGTGCGGGGGGAAAGTTTCTGGGCACATATCGAGCGCCGACGCGATCCACGCTCTCGTCGAGCCGTACTTCAGTCAATTGAATGCCTCTAGATCATTCACGCCGTCTGCCTCCGCTCGAGCTTAGCCGCACGATCGAGCACCTTGATCAACGGCTTCGGCGCCAGGAACGCTCGTGCCAGCCCTTGAGCGGTGAAGCCGTCTGCACCGACCAATCTGGCCTTCGCTCCAGCACTCAGCATTGCACTGGCGCCAGCCACCGCGTCGTCCACGGAGACCGGATGTGGGTTCGATCGATTCGGTCGCACGGGGAGAGAACGTCGTACGAGCAGTCGGAGCGGAGTCTCTCCAGCCACGGCAGAGTTGAGCAGAGCCGCATCGGCACGAATTGCTGACTGGATGTCGATGAGGGACCCATGCGTAGCGGCCTCGAACACGACCGATACGCCCGCCTCATCATCCTCGAACACCCGATCCTGCTGCAGCATGGTGATGAGCCCGGCGGGTGCGTCCCCCAAGATTCGGGCATAGCTCAGTGGGGTCGCACCAAGGTCGTTGACATGGCACGGATCAGCGCCGACGTCGAGCAAGACGGCGACCGGATCAAGTCCGCCGTCGCCTGAGTTCGTCACTGCGAGCTGCAGCGGCGTCGTCCCCCAATGGTCCGGCGAGTCCACCTCCACCCCGAGGTCCAGGAGTGCTCGCATCGCATGCACCGCACCGGTCTGAGCCGCGAAGTGGAGGGGCGTGAGGGCGTCGGCATTGGCGCGTGATGCTGAGGACACTTCGAAGCCTTCCGACGCGATCCTCGTGATCGCCTGCGGATCGTCCGCGACGATCGCATCCCAGAACGCAGAACTGTCCATCGCCGTGCTCATCGGATGATGCTATCCAGGACGTCCACGCCAGCCGACTGCAAGCCCAGCTGGTCGGATCTGCGCTTCTTCCGAGCAGTCTCACGTCTGATGAGACGAGACTGCTGTCGCCCCCCTCGCACTCGGGGGAGACTGAGAGATCGATCCGTTCGACGGGTGACCGTCTCGAGCGCATCGCCCCAGCAATGCAGGAGCCCCGCTACTCGCGCGGCTGAGTCAGGCGCGTCATTCCGCCGAGATGTACCGCGCGGGAACGAGCAAGGCGAGGGTCACCCGGTCGTGGCCCTCCGAGAACTCCACGCCCTCCAGGTGCGCTCGAGCTGCATCGATTCGCAACAGGACGGGAGCGGTGGACTTGCGCCGCCCCGCCTGTATCGCCAGCTCGCGATCGGTCGTCAGATGCGCGTACTGGCGCCCCATCGGCAAGAGCCCGTCGCGCAGGATCGACTCAGCCGCAGCGGTGGAAGTTGCGTGCCAGAGCACCGGCTGCGGAACGATCGACGGCTTCACGATGCGCTCGTCCGTCGAGTGCCCGTACTGAGCACGGATCCGGTCGCCTTCGACGGCGAAGCGCTGCTTATCGGACTCGGCGACCACTCGGCGCAGATCTTCCAACGATGCCTGAATGCCCGACCGCTCCAAAGCGTCGGCAAGATCTGCGAGCGGGACGCTCCCGTCGGCACCGAGTTCCAGCCCGTACGCACCCGGTTCGTGCCGCAACGCGTGCGACATCGCCTTGCTGATCGACGTGTCCCTACGAGGCATGTCTCAGTCCTCTTCCTGCTCCGCGAGCCACGCTGCTCGATACTCCTCCATCTCCTCCCACCAGACGTCGAAGGACGTCCACTGCCCCCGGTACTCCGTCCCAGGCGAAGCAAACGTATGGATGATCAGCACGGGAGGGTCGCCCGAATGGTCGCCACCGTCAAAGCAGAACACATCGTCAGTGTCCTGGTGCTTTGCGAAGGGTACGAGGGAACGGGCCGGATACTGCTCGCCAACGATGTCAACCCAGTTCTTTGTCTGGTTCTCGTACTCAGACGTCCACATGAAGGGATCAATGTCGGGAAGCGGGTCTTGTGCAAGGGCGCGTTGGAAGCGCTCGGGGTACTGAAATCCCTCGGGCGCAATCAAGCGCGCCTCGACTTGCCGTTCCTCGACGGTTGTTAGTCGATGTTCCCTCACTGTGGTCCTCCGGTGAGCTTCGGGGGTCGTGAGACCCATCTGGATTCGCTTTCAACCAATTCGCGCCTTGCGACTTTATCCGACCCTCAGCGCCCCCAGCGTTCTGGGCTCGGCGTGGCCACGCCTCGTGAAGCATTCAACCTCTTTTGCCGTCAACGATTGATGCGGTTCGTGTACTCGGCCCCTGCACCGGAAAATCAGTGTGAGACTTGGCAGATCGTCGGATCAATTCAGATTGGCGCTTGATCAGTTCCCGCCTTGCCCTGCTACCCGACCAGCGGTCAACGGAATCCGGAGCAATCGCAAAGAGTTCCAGCTAGAAAGGCTACGGGTACGACCCTCGACCGTCACCTCGTTCTTCTACACTCGAGCCGAACTGGCTTCATCGAGACCGACTGATGACCCGCTGACCCCGTTCCTCTATTTGTGATTCAACCGATGTGTTCGTTTGAAGAGCAAAACAGGCAATGCCGTCTTTTGGTACAACAAAGGGGGCATTCCCAGCTAGGCTGACCAATGGGTTTTGTGTCTCGTAATACTCTCGGCTGTTGTACAGAACGATCCACCAATCGTCGGTCTCGATCCATCCCCTATCCCAAATAAGGTCTTCGTCAGCGCGCACTCCCTTCGCAAATTCGTCCTGAGCATCCTTCAGAGTTCGCATGCAAAATCACCGTGTCTTGAGTAGGAAGAGTTGATCGAAGTTCTCCAACTTGGCAAACGTTCCTGACTGTCCGTCGAGAAACGCAACGCCATTCCGATCATGCTGGCCGACTGGATCGGTACCCGCCCTGGTCCCAAAGACAACGCCACGAGCCCCCTCACCAGAGGAGTTCCACTTCCACTCGTGTAGCTGGGGCAGGCACGTCATTCTGCGCTGTCGCACTGTCCGGCCTCGAGCAACCCACCGCACGCCAGAGCAAAGCGCAGCACACGGTCAGTGACGCGTCGGTGAACGGCGGCATCTAGCGATGACGCCACCGGCGTCGAGCCGTCTGGTAGGCCATTTCAGATGTGGTCCGGAGGGTCCCTCCTCTTACAGGAGATCGAGCGGCAGGAAGGGCGATTTCATCTCAACGAGGTGCATGTCGGTCGCTTTCGCGATCGCCGGCAGTTCCAGCGCCCAATACCCGACGAATCCCGCACCGTAGCTGTCGCCCGGGGCGACTGCTTCCAGCGACCCCATCCAATCCATCGGTTTCATCCGTGATGGCCAGTCTGCGAGATACGTCTCGATGGCATGGCTGGCTTCGACTGGCTGCTCGAGCGCCGTGAGCAGGGGCCGCGCGAACCTCGGCGTCGAATGCTTGTTCTGATCCCAGGAGTGCTGAAGTCCGGTCGCAGACGCAAGCGCCGAGAACAGCGGGTCCGCCCCCTGCCGAACCACCGTCTCGAGGACCGTCCGCGCATGAGTCGTCCGGCCACAGCCCATCGTGATGCCGAGAAGCCGCAGCACACTGATGTAGTACTCGTTTCCGTCGCCGAGGCTGGGCGACGGCTTCTGGTCGGAGGACGCTAGGTCGACCCACGTGCAGTACGCATCCGCCACCGATTCAGCGACATCTCCGATGACGTCCAGGCCGACGCCCGCGGAGTACTGCGCGGCCAGGTAGCGGAGGCCCATGTGCCACTCGCCACGAACGGCGCTCAAGCGCTTCGTGGGATCGGTTGCTCGCTGCGCGGCAGCCTTGCGTCCTTCCCAATTGGTCGAGGTCACCTCGATGGCGCTCTGCCAGTATCGCGCATCGAACTCGGCGGCCCGCTGCCGGAGGGCAGTCTTGCGCCGGAAAAGCGGCATCAGGGGATCACCTTTCCACCCGTATCGACCATGAATCGTGTTGAACCTCCATCATGTCCGACGACGACGACACTTCGGGGGAGCTTCCCCTCGTCGAGCAGCTTCTGGACCGCGTCGAAGTGGCGCTCGTCCACGGCTCGTTCCAAACGAGTCAAGGCATCCCGCCCTGCTGGAGAGTCGATCCACTGATCACTCAGCTGACGCCCGCTCAGTTTCGTGTTCTTCAACAGGCTGTTCGGAGCAGCATCATCGTGCTTCGAGAACTTCGCCTCGCCGATCTCGTACTCGCCGGTCTTCTTGTTGAAGTAGACACCGTCGAGCCCGTTGGCACTGGTGCTGCCCTTCGTGTCGATCCGGTCGAAGCCGGAGCGAGCGTAGAGGTCGTGCATCTGCTGCTCTCCGAAGGCAGCCTTCTCGTCCTTGGTCGCGGTCCGTGCCAGGGTCCGCCCGTTCGGGTTGACCCTGACGCCGAGGGGCAGTTCGACCCGACGCCCGAACGGAACGGCAGACTTGGCCTTCCCGATGACCGATCTTCCCGCGGCGAGGACCCGGCCGCCTGCGCGAGAGATCCCACCCATGCCTCTCGCGTACTTGCCCAAACTCGCCAACCGCCCCAGTGCGCCGGCTGCGGGGACGCAGTCGAGCAGGGAGAACGCGAGGTCCCACCCGTCGGCTTCGCCCTTGCTCATCTTGTACAACGTGTCCGCCAACACCACGAGCGCGATCGCCGCGATGATCAACGTCCACGGCCCCGGGATGATCATCGCGATGATCCCACCCACCGCCACGACGACCTTCGCCACCGAGACGATGGTCTCCCATGCCTCGGACCCGAAGATCTTGTCCCACGTGGACTGCTTCCCGAGCCCCGCGTCCGCAGCTTCGCCGATCTTCGTCGCGGTCCGCTGCTCCGCGTCCTGCCAGTCACCCTTCGCATCCGCCACGAGCCGCTTCGCCGCATCGATCCGCGACTGCGCCGCCGAGATGTCCCCCTGCGCCGACGACACCGACCCCTGCGCGACGGACGCGTTGTCGGACGCTGCCCGCAACTGCGCCAGCGAGGGAACATTCACCCCGTCCGGCACGTCGGAACCTGCCGGGTACTCGTCCGCGACCTTCGACAGGTCCTTCGACGTCGACTCGTAGTGCGACAACGTCGACTGCGCATCCGCCAACCGGTCCTGCGCCGCGGCGAGGTCCCCGGTGGCGTCCTTCGCATCCGCCAACGCACCATCGGCCCGGTACTGGGTGTCATCGACCGTGTCAGCCCACCCCGACAACGCCGTCGCGGCGAGCTCGTACGAATCGACGAGCTTGGTCAAGTCCGACGGGGTGTCCTCGATCGCGTCGACGAACACGTCGGCCGCTTCACCCTCCCAGTCGGTCAGCCACCCGGACCCCTTGACGGACTGCAGCCGGGTCGAGGCGTCATCGGCCGCGTCGGAGATGCGCTGGTACTCCCGCGACATTATCCGCAACGTCGACGGATCACCCTTGACCGGATCATCACCCTGATCGACAACGTCCCACCCCGACGGTCGCCCCATCATTCCTCCCCAGGTCCGATCTCTCGCGCCGTTGTCCACAAGCGCGCGAGTGTGACCATATCAGGGGGCAGCGACGGGGACGAGTGCCACCGACGCGGCCGCGTCAGAGGGCTGCGCGGATGGCATCGAGGTCGGGGAACCCTCGGAGCCGGTACCGGGCGGGGCGGACGTCGAGCTCGTCGATCAGGTCGGTCGCCAACTCCCGGAGCCGACCGAAGGGCACGGGCTGCGTCTGGCCGTCGAGTGTGACGAGCACCACGGTGTCGACCGCGGCGACGATCGTCTCGACGTCCTGGGTCCACGACGAGTACGAGAAGGCCGGGGAGTCCTCGGCGAGCCGCGCAACCGACACCGCAGCGACGTGCACTTCCTCGCCCCGGCGATCGAACGACGCCTGGAGGTCGTCCTGCTGCAGGTTCGCGACCGTCGACGTCCACAGCGCTCGGATCGTCCGCAGTTCCCCGTCGAGCGACGGGTGCTCGAACCGCACCCACCCGTCACCGCGCAGCACCATGGGCGGTCCGCTCAGGACCTCGCCCTCGTCGTCGGCCAGGATCTGCTGGGCGACACCGGCCGCGACCTGGAGCCCGTCCTCGTCCTGGTCGCCGGTGACGATGAACGTCGTCGGCGCGACCGGGAAGACCACTGCGCTGCCGCGGAACTCGATGCCCTGGAACGCCTGCGGTGCGAGTACGAGCACCACGGCGAGGTCGGGGTCCTGGATGACGATCGTTCCGGGCTGGATCACCGCGACGTCGCCTCCGGCCTGCTCCTGCGCGGCGGCGACGGCTGCACGCAGGACGTCGTCGTCCGTCCAGCCCATCTCGGCGAGCGCCGGCGCGGTGAGGATCGCACCGTCCTCGTCCGCCAGGATCACGCCGAGGTCGGGCGCCACCGGCACGACGTGCGGCAGCCGGTCGGCCGTGCCGTCCGCCTCCGCGTGCAGCGTGCGGATGCCCGCGGTGTCCAGTCCGACGATCCGTGCCGTTGTCGCAGTCATGCGTCGAGCCTACGCAAGGGCTCGTACAACGGGGCGCCGCCGGAAGACCGGCGACGCCCCGAAGCGGCGGACGATCGTCCGGCCTAGAACCACTTCTCCGCACGGTGGTCCGCCTGGATGCGGCGGATGGTGTTCGAGCGCGACCGCAGCACGAGCGAGT
>NZ_JABMLA010000003.1:119308-624972 GCF_013204965.1 Curtobacterium sp. VKM Ac-2861 | reverse complement strand
GCCCAGGCACGAGGTCAATCAATAAATTGGCATTGACAATGTGCACGCTGTTGAGTTCTCAAGGACCAGACGCACTCCCCCGCTCGACACCCGAAGATGCTCCGCCAGAGAGGCTGGTGAATCCGCTGCCCGGGGAAGAACCGTGGCGGACAAGATCCCCGGGTAAACCCAGTGACCGTCTCAGCCGTTCCGTTCTCCGCCGCCGTGGCAACGAGTGATTACTTTACGCAGGGACGAACGGCTGCGCCAAGCCAGGCTGCATCCCGGGCGTGTCGCCCGGATCGGCGCCGAACGCGGAACGGCCCGCTCCCCCGAGGGGGAACGGGCCGCAAGGTGACGAGCCGGGTCAGTGGCGCGCGATCACCGGGTTCTTGAGCGTGCCGATGCCCGAGATCGTGACCTCGACGACCTCGCCGTCGCGGATCTGGCCGACCCCGGCGGGGGTACCGGTCAGGATGACGTCACCGGGCAGCAGGGTCCAGATCGACGACACGAACTCGACCAGCGAGGGGATGTCGTGGACCATCTCGTTCGTCGAGCCCGCCTGGCGCAGGTCGCCGTCCACGCGGGTCTCGATGCGGATGTCCGACGGGTCGATCTCGGTCTCGATCACGGGGCCGAGCGGGCAGAAGGTGTCGAACCCCTTCGAACGGGTCCACTGGCCGTCGCGGGCCTGCAGGTCGCGGGCGGTCACGTCGTTGGCGATCGTGTACCCGAGCACGACGCTCGCGAAGTCCTCGCGCCGGACGTTCTTGGCGAGCGATCCGATCACGATGGCGAGTTCGCCCTCGTGGTCGACGCGGCCGATGTCCGCCGGCAGACGGATGGGTTCGTCGGGTCCGATCACCGAGGTGTTCGGCTTGAGGAACACCACCGGGTCGTCGCCGGCACGCTCGTCCATCTCCGAGGCGTGCTCGAGGTAGTTGAGCCCCACCCCGACGACCTTCGACCGCGGAATGACTGGGGCGAGGAGCTTGGCGTCGGCGAGTGCGACGCGCTCCCCCGTGGTCTCGAACCCCTGGTACATCGGGTCCCCGGCGAGCACCACCAGGTGCCGCTCGTCGAGGATGCCGTACCGGGGGTCTTCACCCTTGCTGCTGAACCGTGCGATCTTCACCGTTCGACCCTACCCACGCCCGAGCCTCGATCAGGACGCGTCGGTCAGCTTCGTCATCCACCCGTGCGGGTCGGGACGACGGCCGTACTGGATGTCGGTGAGCTCGTCGCGCAGGGACATCGTGAGTTCCCCGGCGCCCTCGGTCGGCGAACCGATCGTGAAGCCCTCGCCGCGGAGCTCCGCGATCGGCGTCACGACGGCGGCCGTCCCGCAGGCGAACGCCTCGGTGATGGAGCCGTCGGCCACACCGTCACGCCACTCGTCGAGGGTCACCCGGCGCTTCTCGACCGTGAGCCCGCGGTCCTCTGCCAACTGCAGGATCGAGTCGCGCGTGATGCCCTCGAGGATGGAGTCGGAGTCGGGCGTGACGAGCGTGCCGTCGGACTTCACGAGCACGACGTTCATGCCGCCGAGTTCTTCGAGGTACTTGCCCTCGACCGAGTCGAGGAACATGACCTGCTGGCACCCGTGCTCGTAGGCCTCCTGCTGGGGCAGCAGCGACGACGCGTAGTTGCCACCGGTCTTGGCGGCACCGGTCCCGCCCTTGCCGGCGCGGGCGTACTGGGTCGACAGCCAGATCGAGACCGGCTTCGGGCCCGAGGTGAAGTACGCCCCGGCCGGGCTCGCGATGCAGTGGTACGCCACCGCCTGCGCGGCACGCACCCCCAGGAACGACTCGGTCGCGATCATGAACGGCCGGAGGTACAGGCTCGTCTCGGGCGCGGACGGCACCCAGTCGACGTCGGTCTGCACGAGCTGCCGGATCGACTCGACGAAGGCCTCGACCGGCAGTTCCGGCAGCGCCAGCCGACGGGCCGACCGCTGGAACCGACGAGCGTTGGCGTCCGGGCGGAAGGACCACACCGACCCGTCCGCGTGCCGGTACGCCTTGAGCCCCTCGAAGATCTCCTGCGCGTAGTGCAGCACGCTGGCGCTCGGGTCGAGCGAGAGCGGGCCGTAGGGGTGGATCGAGGCACCGTGCCAACCACCGTCGAGCGTCCACTCGACGGTGGCCATGTGGTCCGTGAAGTGCTTGCCGAAGCCCGGGTCGGCGAGGATCTCCTCGCGCTCGGCGGCGGCGCGGCGGTCCGCCGACGGGGTGGTGGCGAACTCGAGTCCGAAGGCGGTGTCGGTGCTCATGGGGAGGGCTCCTTCTCAGGCGGTGGTGGTGCGTGCCGTGGCCGCGGCGGCGATGGCGTCGCCGATCTCGGCCGTGCGACGCTGCGTGGTGCCCCGGTCTGCCAGGTCTGCCTCGACGGCCCGCGTCACCGCCGTCGCCAGGTCGCTGCGACCGATGTGGTCGAGCAGCAGGGCGACGGAGAGGATGGCGGCCGTGGGATCGGCCTTCTGCTGACCCGCGATGTCCGGCGCGGAGCCGTGGACCGGCTCGAACATGCTGGGGAAGGTGCCGTCCGGGTTGATGTTGCCCGAGGCCGCCAGACCGATGCCGCCGCTGATCGCGCCGGCCAGGTCGGTGATGATGTCGCCGAAGAGGTTGTCGGTGACGATGACGTCGAACCTAGCAGGATCCCGCACCATGTGGATGGTGACCGCATCGACGTGCTGGTAGTCCACCGTGACGTCCGGGAACTCCGCCCCGACGGCCGCGACCGTGCGCTGCCACAGGGCCCCGGCGTGCACCAGGACGTTGCTCTTGTGCACGAGCGTGAGGTGCTTCCGTGCCCGACGGTTCGCCAGGTCGAAGGCGTAGCGGACGACGCGCTCGACACCGAACGCGGTGTTCAGCGAGACCTCGGTCGCGATCTCCTGCGGCGTGCCCGTGCGGATGGCGCCGCCGTTGCCGACGTACGGCCCCTCGGTGCCCTCGCGGACGACGACGAAGTCCACCGCGCCCGGGTCGGCGAGCGGCGTCGCGACGGCGTCGTGGACCTTGGTCGGTCGCAGGTTGACGTAGTGGTCGAACGCGAAGCGCAGCTTCAGCAGGAGCCCACGCTCGATGATCCCGCCGGCGAGCCGGGGGTCGCGGGGGTCCCCGCCGACGGCGCCGAGCAGGATCGCGTCGTGCGACGCGATGGCGGACATGTCGTCCTCGGTGAGGATGTCACCGGTCTCGAGGTAGCGCGTCGCACCGAGGGAGAACGGGGTCTCCTCGATGACGAGGTCGTCCGGGGTCACGGCGTGCAGGACCTTGAGGGCCTCGTCGACCACCTCTGGTCCGATGCCGTCCCCGCGGATCACCGCGAGCTGGAGCGTCCGGACGGCCATCAGAGCGTGATGTCGATCTCGCGGAGCGAGGAGGCGTCGATCGCCCGGCCGACGTGCTCGAGGATCTCGGCGGGCACCGGCGAGTCGACGGTGAGGACGCTGAGCGCCTGGCCGCCGGCGGCTTCGCGCGAGATCTGCATCGCCGCGATGTTGATGCCGGCCTCGCCGAACTCCTTGCCGTAGACCGCGACGATGCCCGGGCGGTCGACGTACTCCATGACGACGTGGTGCCGGTCGAGCGGGACCTCGACGTCGTGCCCGTTGATCTCGACGAGCTTCTCGACCTGCTTGGGGCCGGTGAGCGTGCCGGAGACGCTGATCGCGGGGCCGTCGGACTGGGCGCCGCGGATCGTGAGCACGTTGCGGTACTCGGGGCTGTCGGTCTCGGTGATGAGCCGTACGGTGACACCGCGCTGCTCCGCGATGAGCGGGGCGTTGACGTAGGAGACCTGGTCGCTGACGACGTCGGTGAAGACGCCCTTGAGCGCCGCGAGCTTGAGCACGCTGACGTCGTACTCGGCGAGCTCGCCGTGGACCTCGACGTCGATGCTCGTGACGGGCGACGTGGCGAGGGCCGTGAAGACCTGGCCGAGCTTCTCGACGAGCGGGATGCCGGGGCGGACGTACGGGTCGATGACGCCGCCGGCGACGTTGACCGCGTCCGGCACGAGCTCGCCGCCGAGCGCGAGACGCACCGACTTGGCGACCGAGACGCCGGCCTTCTCCTGCGCTTCGTCCGTCGAGGCACCCAGGTGCGGCGTGACGACGACGTTGGGCAGCGCGACGAGCGGGGAGTCCCTCGGGGGCTCCGACACGAAGACGTCGAGACCGGCACCCGCGATGGTGTTCGCGGTCAGTGCACGGTGCAGGGCGTCCTCGTCGATCAGGCCGCCGCGGGCGACGTTCACGACGAACGCCGTCGGCTTCATGAGCGCGAACTGGTCGTCCGAGATCATGCCGAGGGTCTCGGGCGTGCGCGGCATGTGGATCGTGACGAAGTCGGCACGCCGCAGCAGGTCGTCGAGGGAGACGAGCTCGACCCCGAGCTGCTGGGCGCGAGCCGTCGTGACGTAGGGGTCGTACGCGATCACCTGGACGCCGAAGGCCTGCAGGCGCTGCGTGATGAGCGCGCCGATGCGGCCGAGACCGATGATGCCGACGGTCTTCTCGTAGAGTTCGACGCCGGTGTACGACGAGCGCTTCCACGCACCCGCGGCCAGCGACGCGTGCGCGGCCGGGATGTGGCGGGCGAGCGACAGGATGTGCCCGACGGTGAGCTCGGCGGCGGAGATGATGTTCGACGTCGGCGCGTTCACCACCATGACACCGGCGGTGGTCGCCGCCTTGATGTCGACGTTGTCCAGGCCGACACCGGCACGGGCGACGACCTTGAGGTTCGGGGCCGCGGCGATCGCCTCGGCATCGACCTTGGTGGCGGAACGCACCAGCACGGCATCCGCGTCGGCGAGGGCCGACAGGAGCGCGGGGCGGTCGGTGCCGTCCACGTTCCGGATCTCGAAGTCGGGCCCGAGGGCGTCGACCGTGGCGGGCGAGAGTTCTTCGGCGATCAGGACGACCGGCTTCGACACAGCTGCTGTTTCCTCACGAGAGACGGTTGGTATCCCACCATGCTATCGACGTGCGCGGCCCGTTACGACCGCGGGCGCCTAGAACTGCAGCAGGCTCGGCACGAACAGCTGCAGGTCGAGCCAGAGGGCGCCCGCCGCCGCGAAGGCGAGGACGAACACGGCGAGGGTGACCGCGAGCCGCGCACGGCGCGTGATCACCAGGGCGACCACGAAGGCGACCGGGGCGATCAGGATGTCCAGGACCAGCCACACCCAGGGCGTGCTCGCTTGCAGCGACTCGCCACCGGAGGTGGTCGCGAGGAACGCGTTGAACTCGTCCACCCGCTGCGAGATCTGCGTGAGGTTCCCCACCGCCTGCACCGTCATGTAGGCGAAGAGCACGGCGAACACGAGCCAGACCGCGATGCGGCCGACGACCGGTCCGCGCGACCGGCGGTCGACCGGCGTCGCGGCGGTCACCCGAAGCTCCGCGTCAGCAGGAACGGCCACGGGAACAGCACCACGGCGCCGAGCAGCATCCAGAGCAGTCGTGTCCGGGTCCGGCTGCCGCGGGCGGCCCACAGCACCACCGTGAACCACAGCGCCGGCGCGAGGATGGCGAGGAACCGGAGCACCTCGACGAAGACCGTCAGGACGGTGTCGACACCCGAGACGTACGAGGTCGACGCCGTCAGCAGCCAGGCGACCGTGTAGAGCAGGTAGAGCCCACCGAACACGCCGAACCCGACGAGGGCGCCGGAGGTCTCCGGTGCCTCGGGGTCGCGGTCGCCACGGTCCTTGACGGCGACCGGGTTGTGCGCGGCGTCGACGTGGGTGGCGTCGTCGGCGTCACCCCAGCTGAGCGCCTCGTCGTCGTGGTCGACGGCGTTCGTCACGTCCGGGTCGACCGACCCGTCGGGTGGGGATGCTGCCGTGTTCATGCCTCGATCCTACGAGGGACCGGCGCACGGGGAGACCACGGGTTCCCGGTGGGACGTGCGCTCAGGCATCGGCGGGCTGCGTCGCGAGCACCTCGGCGACGACGTCCCGCACGGCGGGGAAGAGCGGGTGGCTCTCCATCAGGCCGGTGAGGATCTCGGTGAGCGCGTGCGCCGTCGCGCCGGAGCGGAGCAGCGCGTGCAGCTCGATCGACTCCGGGTCGTTCTCGTCGTCGAACGCGAGCGCGACGCGGACGGCCCCGAGCAGGTGCTCGACCGGCAACCCGCGTTCGGCGAGCTGCGCGGCGGGACCGACGAAGCGCTCGCGTCGGCCGAGCTTGCGGAGCGGGTTGCGTCCGACGCGCACGGTGGTGTCGGGGAGGTGCGGGTTCGCGATGCGCGACAGGTTCGCCGCGACGTACCGAGCGTGGTCCTCCGGGTCGAAGCCGTGCTTCGCGACGAGCAGCGCGGTGGTCTCGGCGAGCACGCCGTCGACCTCGGCACGGACGGCGTCGTCCTCGAGGGCTTCGCGGATGAGCCGGATGCCCCGGACGTAGCCGTGGTAGGCGGCCGTCGCGTGCGCGGTGTTCACCGTGTAGAGCTTGCGCTCGACGAAGGGCTGCAGGTCGTCGACCCAGGTGACGCCCTCGATCGTCGGGGGTTCGGCGTCGGAGCCGAGGAACGGCGTGCGCTCGATGACCCACTCGTAGAAGGGCTCGAGCACGACGTCGAGGCCGCCGGACTGCCCGAGCACGCCGGACTGGTCGGGGACGATGCGGTCGATGGCGCAGTTCGCGAAGACCGCGGCGATGTCGCGGTCCTCGAGCACCGGCGCACGCCGGATGCTCGCGTGCAGCGAATCGGTGGCGTTGAACGCGTTCTCGCACGCCACGATCGTGACGTCGCCGCGCTCGAGCGGACGTGCCGCGAGTCCCTCGGCGATGAGCGGTGCGACGAGCGGGAGCGTCCGGGCGCCGACGGCGGTCGTCACGACGTCCGCCTCGGCGATCGCCTGGATCACGCGGTCGCGGTCGGTCTTGCTGCTGAGCGCCCGGAAGCCGTAGACGAGGTGCTCGACCGGCATCTCGCCGACCTCGTGCACCACGAAGCGTCCGGCTTCGTTCAACGCGGACACCACACGGTCGTCGACGTCGACGAAGGTGAGCTCGTAGCCGCTCGCCACGAGGAACTGGCCCACGAACCCACGCCCGATCTTGCCGGCGCCGATGTGGACCGCTCGTTTCGTCACCGCCATCCGATGATCATCCCATGCTGGTCGGTCCGCCCCTGACCGCTCGTGCGGACCGCGGACGACGGCTGTCGCACATCGTCCGGGCGCACGCCGAGGGGACGCCGGTCCACGGCGTCGGGGCTGGAGAAGAGCTGCTGCATAACGTTCGGGTCACGTCGCGAGGCGGCGGTGCAAGGGCTGCACCGCCGCCTCGTCATCGAGTGTTCCTCGGAAGACTACCGCGCTGCCGAGCCGTCCACGTAGTCGCCGTCGTTCTGCTTCCACGCGAAGAGCGCGCGGAGCTCGCGGCCGGTCGCCTCGATCGGGTGGCCCTCGCCCTTGGCGCGCAGCGCCTTGAACTCGGGTGCGCCGGCGTCCTGGTCGTCGATGAAGCGCTTCGCGAAGGCACCGTTCTGGATGTCCGCGAGCACCGCCTTCATGTTCTCCTTGACGTCGGGCGAGATCACGCGCGGGCCGGAGACGTAGTCGCCGAACTCGGCGGTGTCGGAGATCGACCAGCGCTGCTTGGTGAGGCCGCCCTCCCAGATCAGGTCGACGATCAGCTTGAGCTCGTGCAGGACCTCGAAGTACGCGATCTGCGGCTGGTAGCCCGCCTCGACCAGGGTCTCGAAGCCGTACTGGATGAGCTGCGAGGTGCCACCGCACAGGACGGCCTGCTCGCCGAACAGGTCGGTCTCGGTCTCCTCGGTGAAGGTCGTCTTGATGCCGCCGGAGCGCAGACCACCGATGGCCTTCGAGTACGACCAGGCGAGGTCCCAGGCGGAACCCGACGCGTCGACCTCGACGGCGACGATGACGGGGACGCCGCGGCCGGCCTCGTACTCGCGACGGACGGTGTGACCCGGGCCCTTCGGGGCGACGAGCGACACGTCGACGCCCTCGGGCGCCTCGATGTAGCCGAAGCGGATGTTGAAGCCGTGGCCGAAGACGAGCGTGGCGCCCGGCTTGAGGTTCGGACGGATGTCGTCGGCGTAGACGATGCGCTGGACCTGGTCCGGCGCGAGGATGACGACGACGTCGGCCCAGGCGGTGACGTCGGCCGGGGTGAGGACCTCGAAGCCGGCCTCTTCGGCCTTCTGGCGGCTCTTCGAGCCCTCCTTGAGGCCGATCTTGACCTCGACACCCGAGTCACGGAGGTTGAGGGCGTGGGCGTGGCCCTGCGAGCCGTACCCGATGACGGCGACCTTCTTGCCCTGGATGAGCGTCAGGTCGGCGTCGGCGTCGTACACGATGTCAGTCACGAGGGTGTGTCTCCTTGGTTCTGGTGGATTGTGGGGGTGGCGGACCGCTGGTCAGCGCACCCGGTCGGTGATGCTCTTCGGTCCGCGACCCATGCCGAGGAGTCCCGCACGGGCGAGCTCCTTGATGCCGTAGGGCTCGAGGACGCGGAGGATCGCCTGGATCTTGCCGGGGTCTCCGGTCACCTCGACGATGAGCGAGTCGTTCGCGACGTCGACGACCTGTGCGCGGAACAGGTTCACTGCCTCGAGCACGGCCGACCGTGTCTGGTTGTCGACGCGGACCTTCACGAGCATGTGCTCGCGCTGGACGGACTGCGAGAAGTCCAGTTCGACGATCTTGATGACGTTGACGAGCTTGTTGAGCTGCTTCGTCACCTGCTCGAGCGGGAGGTCCTCGACGTCGACGACGACGGTGATCCGGCTGAGGCCGTCGACCTCGGTGTTGCCGACGGCGAGCGACTCGATGTTGAACCCGCGGCGGGCGAACAGGCCCGCGACGCGGGTCAGCAGACCGGGCTTGTCCTCGACGAGGAGGGACAGGACGTGGCTCATGCGGTTTCCCCCGTCATGTCGGCGTCCTCATCGTCCCAGGTGGGTGCGAGGGCCTGGGCGTACTCGATGGACGAGTTGCTGACTCCCTGCGGGACCATCGGCCAGACCATCGAGTCACGGCTCACGACGAAGTCGATCACCACGGGGCGGTCGTTCGTCTCGAGTGCGAGCTGGATGGCGGCGTCGACCTCGTCGGCCTTCTCGACGCGGATGCCGAGGGCACCGTACGCGTCCGCCAGCTTCACGAAGTCGGGCACTCGGCGCGAGTCGTGGCCGGTCTCGAGGTCGGTGAACGAGTGACGACCGTCGTAGAACAGCGTCTGCCACTGCCGCACCATGCCGAGCGACGAGTTGTTGATGATCGCGACCTTGATCGGGATGTCGTTGATGACGCAGGTCGCGAGTTCCTGGTTCGTCATCTGGAAGCAGCCGTCGCCGTCGATCGCCCAGACCACGCGGTCCGGCTGGGCGACCTTCGCGCCCATCGCGGCGGGGACGGAGTAGCCCATCGTGCCCGCGCCGCCGGAGTTCAGCCAGGCGTTCGGGCGCTCGTACTTGATGAACTGCGCCGACCACATCTGGTGCTGTCCGACACCCGAGGCGTAGACGGCCTCGGGTCCGGAGAGCTCGCCGATGCGCTTGATGATGGCCTGCGGGGCGAGCAGCCCGTCGGTCGGCTCGGCGTACCCGAGCGGGAAGTCGACCTTGAGCTGGCGGAGCTTCGTCCACCAGTCGGCCGTCGAGGCGCGGTCGTCGACGGCGATGCCGCCCCACGCGTCGAGCAGGTCGACCAGGACCTCACGGGCGTCGCCCACGATCGGGACGTCGGCGAAGCGGATCTTCGAGATCTCGGCCGGGTCGATGTCGACGTGCACGACCTTGGCGTTCGGCGCGAACTCGTCGGCCTTGCCCGTCACGCGGTCGTCGAAGCGGGCACCGAGCGCGATGATCAGGTCGCTGTCCTGCAGACCGAGCACCGCCGGGACGGTGCCGTGCATACCGGGCATGCCGAGGTGCTGCGGGTGCGAGTCCGGGAAGGCGCCGCGTGCCATCAGCGTCGTCACGACGGGCGCACCCGTCGCCTCGGCGAAGCGGAGCAGCTCGGCGGTCGCACGGGAGCGGATCACGCCGCCGCCGACGTAGAGCACCGGACGCTCGGCCTCGGCCAGGAGCTGCGCGGCCGCGGTGATCTGCTTGCCGTGCGCCTTGGTGACCGGTCGGTAGCCGGGCAGGTCGATCTTGGGCGGCCAGACGTAGGGCGCCGACTTCTGCTGGGCGTCCTTCGTGATGTCCACCAGCACGGGGCCGGGCCGACCGGTCGTCGCGATGAGGTGCGCCGCGGCCAGGGTCGCCGGCACGTCGGCCGGGTCCGTGACCAGGAACGAGTGCTTCGTGATCGGCATCGTGATGCCGACGATGTCGGCTTCCTGGAACGCGTCGGTCCCCATAAGCGTCGAGAACACCTGGCCGGTGATCGCGATGAAGGGCACCGAGTCCATGTAGGCGTCGGCGATGGCCGTGACGAGGTTCGTCGCACCGGGGCCGGACGTCGCGATGGCGACACCGACCTTGCCGGACGCCGAGGCGTAGCCCTCGGCGGCGTGGCCGGCGCCCTGCTCGTGGCGGACGAGGATGTGGCGGATCGTCTTCGACGCCATGAGCTCGTCGTAGAACGGGATGATGGCACCGCCCGGCAGGCCGAAGACGTCGGTGATCCCGAGGTGCTCGAGCGTCCGGAGGACGGCTCCCGAGCCGGTCAGGATCTCCGGCGACCGGCGTGCACCGGCGGCCGCGGACAGCGGAGTTGCTTCCGTGGGCATGAGGTGGTCCTTGCCTGGAGAGGTGGCGATGGTGCGTGTGTCGAACGCTAGCCCGTGACCGCGCCCTGGGCGGCGGACTTCACGAGCTTGGCGTACTTCGCGAGGACTCCGCGGGTGTAGCGCGGGGGCAGCGGGGCCCAGCCGTCACGGCGGGCCTCCAGCTCGGTCGGGTCGACCAGTAGGTCGAGCGAGCGAGCCGCGATGTCGACACGGATGCGGTCGCCATCGCGCACGAAGGCAACTGGACCTGCGTCCACTGCCTCGGGTGCGATGTGGCCGATGCACAGGCCGGTTGTGCCGCCTGAGAATCGTCCGTCGGTCAAGAGTAGTACATCCTTGCCGAGGCCCGCGCCCTTGATGGCTGCGGTGATGGCGAGCATCTCGCGCATGCCCGGGCCGCCCTTGGGGCCCTCGTAGCGGATGACGACGACGTCGCCCTTCTGGATCTTCCCCTCGGTGAGGGCGTCCATCGCGGCACGCTCGCGGTCGAACACCCGCGCGGGGCCCTCGAACACCTCGGCGTCGAAGCCCGCGGTCTTCACCACGGCACCCTCGGGGGCGAAGGTCCCCTGCAGGACGGTCAGGCCGCCGGTCTCGTGGATCGGGTTGTCGAGCGTGCGGAAGACCTCGCCGTCGAGCGCCGGCGGGTCGATCTCGGCCAGGTTCTCGGCGACGGTCTTGCCCGTGACGGTGAGGCAGTCACCGTGCAGCAGGCCGGCGTCGAGCAGCGCCTTCATGATCACCGGGATGCCGCCGTTGCGGTCGACGTCGACCATGACGTACTTGCCGAAGGGCTTCATGTCGGCCAGGTGCGGGACCTTCGAACCGATGCGGTTGAAGTCGTCCAGCGACAGCTCGACCTCGGCCTCGTAGGCGATGGCGAGCAGGTGCAGGATGACGTTGGTGGAGCCGCCGAGGGCCATCGCCACGGCGATCGCGTTCTCGAAGGCTTCCTTCGTCAGAATCTGGCGGGCGGTGATCCCGTGCTCGAGCATGTTCACCACGGCCTCGCCGGAGCGGTGCGCGTAGTAGTCACGGCGGCGGTCGGCGCTCGGCGGGGCGGCGGAGCCCGGCAGCGACATGCCGAGGGCCTCGGCCACGCTCGCCATGGTGTTGGCCGTGTACATGCCACCGCAGGCGCCCTCGCCCGGGACGATGGCGCACTCGATCTTCTTCAGCTCTTCCTCGGACATGGTGCCGGCCTTGCAGGCGCCGACGCCCTCGAAGGAGTCGATGATCGTGACTTCCTTCATCGTGCCGTCGGCCTGCTTCACGTAGCCAGGCATGACCGAACCCGCGTACAGGAACACGCTCGCCAGGTCGAGGCGCGCGGCGGCCATGAGCATGCCCGGCAGGGACTTGTCGCAGCCAGCGAGCAGGACGGTGCCGTCCAGGCGCTCGGCGTTGACGACGGTCTCGACGCTGTCGGCGATGACCTCGCGCGAGACGAGCGAGAAGTGCATGCCCTCGTGGCCCATCGAGATGCCGTCCGAGACGGAGATGGTGCCGAACTGCAGCGGGTAGCCGCCGCCGGAGTGGACGCCTTCCTTGGCGCCCTGTGCGAGGCGGTCGAGCGAGAGGTTGCAGGGCGTGATCTCGTTCCACGAGGACGCGATGCCGATCTGCGGCTTGCTCCAGTCCTCGTCTCCCATACCGACGGCCCGCAGCATGCCACGCGAGGTGGTTGCTTCGATCCCGTCGGTGACGACCCGGCTGCGCGGCTTGACGTCGATATCAGGCATGGAGCGAGTCTAGGACGCTTTGGGATACCAGTTGGACAACAACATGCGTTCGCATGTTCTGGAGCCCGACCGGGAGGCCCGGATCACCCTGGTCAGCGCGTCGCATCACGCAACCTCGGTCGCAGGCTCCCTCGGCGCGCGTCGCGAACCGCTGGCGCGGTTCACTGTGCAAACCGCGCGCGCGCGAGCTGCTTCAGGACGCCGGTCAGGGCCGCCGGGTCCGCGATGCGGTACCCGGCACGGGTCTCCCCCGGGCCCACCTTCACGCCGACGTCGCCGTCCCCGAGCACGCGGAAGCCGTCCTCGTCGGTGACGTCGTCACCGGCGAAGAACACCGCGTCGGCACCGTGGAGCTCGCGCAGCCGGGCGATCGCGTCGCCCTTCGTGACGTGCCGGACGGCGAACTCGACGATGTCCTTGCCACCGCGCTCGAGCACGTCGGCGTCGGCATCGTGCGCCGCACGGCTCGCGTCGGCGTTCGCCTGCGCGGCGACCTCGGCGCTCACGCGACGGGTGTGCACGCCGTGGCCGGCCGGCTTGTGCTCGATGACGACGCCCGGGTACCGCGCGCCGACCTCGTCGAGCGCCGCACCGATGCGTGCGACGCGGGCGACCTCGTCGTCGGTCAGGGCGGCCTCGTCGTGGCCGTCCACGCGCCACTCGACACCGTGCGACCCGACCAGCGCCATGTCCTGCGGCGCGTGCGACACGGCCGCGAGGCTGCCGAGCGGGCGACCGGAGACGAGCACGACCTCGGTGTCCTTCGCGCGGTGCAGGGTCAGGACCGCTGCCCACGAGCCCGGCAGGGCGCCGACCTGCGACGGCTCGTCGGCGAAGGGCGCGAGCGTGCCGTCGAAGTCGAGGGCGACGATGAGTCGCGGCGCAGCCGCGAGCGTCTCGAGAGCCGTGTCGATGGCGGTCTGGTCGGTGGTGGTCTCAGTCATCACGTGCCTCCCGGGTGTCCTCGGCAGCCCTGGCGGACTGGGCGTCCTGGTCGAAGATCGACATGTTGTCGGTCTGCGCCTCACGGTGTCGGTCCGCCGGCTCGGTGGCGGACGGGTCGAGCTGGGCGTTCCGCGGCGCGTGCCGGTCGAGCGCCTCGAGGAACGAGCGCGACCAGCGCGCCACGTCGTTGTCGCGCACGCGCTTCCGGAGCGCACGCATGCGTGTCGAGCGCTCGCGGCGCGGCATCTCGATCGCGCGCTCGATGCTGTCCTTCAGCGCGCCGATGTCGTGCGGGTTGACGATGACGGCCTGCTTCAGCTCGTCGGCGGCACCGGCGAACTCGGACAGGATGAGCACTCCGTCGCTGTCGAAGCGGGCCGCGACGTACTCCTTCGCGACGAGGTTCATGCCGTCGCGCAGCGCGGTGACGAGCATGATGTCGGCGGCCAGGTAGAGCGCCACCATCTCCTCGCGCGGGTAGCCGTGGTGCAGGTACGAGATCGGCTGGTGGCCGATGACCCCGAGGTCGCCGTTGATGCGGCCGACGCTCAGCTCGATCTCGTCGCGGAGCGTGGCGTAGGTGTCGACGCGCTCGCGGCTCGGACTCGCGACCTGGATGAGGGCGGCGTCCTCGACCTTGATGCGGCCGTCCTCGACGAGCTCGCCGAAGGCCTTGATGCGGTGTCGGATGCCCTTGGTGTAGTCGAGGCGGTCGACGCCGAGCAGCACCGTCTTCGGGTTGCCGAGGCTCTCGCGGATCTCGCGGGCACGCTCCTGCACCTCGGGACGGCGCGCGATGTCCTCGAAGGCCTCGGCGTCGATCGAGATCGGGAAGTGCCGGGCCTCGACGTGGCGGACCGTGATGCCCTTGCGGCTGCGCGGTGCGTCCGGGTCGTCGACCGGGACGTCGATCGTCTGGCCCTTCGTCGTGTAGCCCTTGATGTGACGGACCGCGCGGAGGAAGTCGCTCGCGTCGTCGTGGCGCTGGAAGCCGATGACGTCGGCGCCGAGCAGGCCGTCCAGGATCTGCGCGCGCCAGGGCAGCTGGGCGTAGATGCCGACCGGCGGGAACGGGATGTGGTTGAAGAAGCCGATCGTCAGGTCGGGACGCTTGGCCCGGAGCAGTGCCGGCACGAGCTGCAGCTGGTAGTCCTGCACCCAGACGATGCCGTCCTGCTCGGTGATCTCGGCGATCTGGGCGGCGAAGCGCTCGTTGACGCGCTTGTAGGCGTTCCACCAGTCGCGGTGGTAGCTCGGGTGCTCGATGACGTCGTGGTAGAGCGGCCAGAGGGTGTCGTTGCTGAAGCCCTCGTAGTACTCCTCGACGTCGTCGTCGGACAACGGGACCGGCACGATGTGGATGCCCTCGTTGTCGAACGGCTCGACCTCGACCTCGGGCTGGCCGACCCAGCCGACCCAGGCCCCGTCGTTCGCGCGCATCACGGGCTCGAGGGCGGTGACGAGGCCACCGGGCGAGTGCCGCCACCCCTCGTTGCCGTCCTGGTCGACGACCCGGTCCACCGGCAGGCGGTTCGAGGCGACGACGAAGGCGTACTTGGTGGAGGAACGAGAAGGCGCAGACACGGTGGGAACCTACCAGCGCCCGGACAGCGGATTCACGGCGGATCGGCGGGTTCCGGTACGCTGCGGGTGCGTGTCGGGGGGACACGGGTGCTGGCGTGCGGCATCGGCCTCCCGGTCGGAGAGGACCCACCAGCCATGAGCGAGAACCCGCCGAACCCGCCCGTCCCGCCCGTCCCGCCGGGGCAGCCCGGCCCGCAGTCGTCGGATGCGTTCGGTCGCCTGCTGCGGTCCGTGCCCGGCCGTGACTGGCTGGCGGCCGTGCTCGCCGCCGTCGGCGGCTGGGTCGCCGCCTACGTGGTCGCTGCGATCTCACTGCTCCTCACCGTCGCCGTGCTGGCAGCGGGCGGATCGGGATCCGGTTCCGTCGGGTCGGGGTCGACCGGCACCGGGACCGACCTCGGCGCCGGGAGCAGCCCCGACGTCCAGTCGCTGCTGTCCGGGGTCAGCGTCCTGCTCGGCACCCCCGCCCAGCTCGTCGCCCTCGCCGACCTCGGCCGTCTGCACCTGTCCGGCTCGATCGGCTTCCTCGGGTCGGGGTCGGGCGCACTCGCGGTCGTCCCGGCGCTCGTGCTCGCCGCGCAGGTCGTGCTGGCCGTCGTGCTCACCCGTCGCATCCGCACCCGCGGCCTCGGGCGCACCCCGATCCTGCTGACCGCCGTCCTGTCCGGGCTGGTGACCACGGTGCTGACCAACGCCGCCGCGGGCATCCTCGCCATCCGGTTCCCCGCCGTCTCCGGCGCCTCCATCGACCCCGTGCACGCGGTCGGCCTCGGCAGCATCCTCGGGGCCTTCGTGATCGGCGCACTCGCCGCGGTGCTCGCACGCCCGTCGGCCCTGCTCGGCCGGAACGTGTTCGCCGGTCGCGTCCTCGGCACGCTGCGCGTCGCGGCGTCGCAGCTCACGGTGCTCGTCGTGCTGGTGACGGTCGTCGTCATCGTCGTCGCCCTGGTCGCACAGCCCTCATGGGGCGCAGCGCTGCCGGTGCTCGTCGGCAACGTCGCGGTCGGCCTCACCGCCCTCGGGTTCCTCGGCGGCGTCGGGCTGTCCGGCTTCGGCTCGGCGGGCAGCACGGCGTCGGTCTTCGGCGGCGCCGGCGGCTGGACCTGGCTCGTCGTCCTGCTCGTCGTCGTGACCTCGGTCGTCGCGGGCCTCGCACTCGCCGTCCGCCGCAACGACCGGTTCCGCACCACGCTGGACTGGGTCGTGACCCCGGTCGTCTGGTTCGCCCTCGGGCTCCTGCTCTTCGTGCTCGGCACCGGGCTGGTGTCCTACCAGGCGACGGGCATCAGCGCCGTCAGCGGGACCGGTTCGATCGGGATCGCACCGTGGACGCCGCTCGTGTTCGCGCTGTGGGGCGGCGCGATCGAGGCCGTGGCACGGTACCTCGCGCCCTCACTGCTCCCCCGCCTCGGCGGTGGCGTCGTGCTGCGGACCTCGCGCCTCGTCGGAGCGGACCCGCGCCCGGCGGCCGCACCGACCTCCCCGGCAGCGACTCCGGCGTTCCCGCCGGCCGGCCCGGCGTTCCCGCCGGCCGACCACGCGTTCCCGTCGGCGGCGCCCGCGGGCGACCCGGCAGCAGCAGCGTGGGCGGCGACGCCCGGCGTCGGCCACCCCGGTCAGCCGGAACAGCCCTTCGTCGGCGGCGGCGCTCCCACGCCCGCTCCGATGTCGCCGCGCGCCAAGAAGGTCCTGGTCCGCTCGCTCATCGCCGGCGGCGCCGTGGTCGTCGTCGTCATCGCGGGAGCCGTCACCACCGGTGTGCTCCGTGCCAACGTGTGGGGGCCGGCTCCGACCGTGAAGTCCTACGTGCAGGCCATCGCGAGCGGCGACGCCGACACCGCCGCCCGACTCAGCGAGGTGCCGTCCGACGCCGCCATGCTCGACACCGCGGTGCTGAAGAGCGCGAAGGACCGCCCGTCGGACATCCGCGTCGGCCGCGTCTCGACGAGCGGAGACAGCGCCCTCGCCACCATCAGCTACACCCAGGACGGCAAGAACCGCTCCGGCCAGGTCAGCCTCCGGCGCACCGGCACCTCGTTCCTGGTGAAGGACGAGTGGCGCGTCACCGAGCCGCTCGCCCAGACCGTCACCCTGACCGCGTCCGAGGTGCTCGAGGGCGCCCCGGTCACGGTCGGCGGCAAGGAGATCGGTGAGATCAGCGACGGCCGGTTCACCTCGCTCGCCTACCCCGGCACCTACGAGGTGCAGGTCGGCGGGACGAAGTACTTCACCGGCGGCACCGAGCAGGTGTCGGTCGGCGCGACGTCGTCCGGGTACGTCGACTTCACCCCCACCGCCACGAAGGCGCTGCAGCAGGACGCCGAGCAGTACGTGACCGACCTGATCGACGACTGCGCCACGAAGACCGACCTCAGCGCGCTGAGCGGGTGCCCCTGGTACGGCCCGTACGACGCTGATGGTGCCGTGCGCTACGACGTCACGACGATGCCCGAGGTCGAGGTCGAGGCCTCCGGTTCGGGCACGGTCATGGTGCAGAGCACGAAGGACGGTGTCGTCGAGTACGACTACACCTCGTACTTCGGGGACGAGGAGCACGGCGAGGACAGCTTCGATGTGTACCAGTACCTGAAGGTCGAGGACGGGAAGCTCGTCTCCGCCTACTGACGCACCACCGCACGCGACGACGGCGGCCGGCCTGGGATCCCCGGGCCGGCCGTCTCACTAGGCTGACGCGCATGGTCAGGACACGGGCGTGGCGGAACGGCGACGCGGCGGAACGGGACTTCCCGGTCGACCGGGTCTCGGACCTCGTCGCCGACGCGGACACCTTCGTCTGGGTCGACTACACCGACCCCGTGCACGACGACCTCGTGCAGGTCGAACAGGAGCTCGGCATCCACGCCCTCGCCGTCGAGGACGCCGTCGAGCAGGGCCAGCGCCCGAAGCTCGACCGGTACCGCGACAGCCTGTTCCTCGTGGTCTACGACGTCGGCGGTCTCGGCGAGGACGGTGAGCTCGTCACCCACGAGGTGAAGGCGTTCGTCACCGAGCACGCCCTCGTCACCATCCACGGGGACGACGTCGACACCGCCGCGATGGAGCACCGGCTCGATGCGAACGCCGACGTGGCCGAGCACGGTGTGCCGTGGCTCGTCTGGGCGTTGCTCGACGCCGTCGTCGACCACGCCACCGAGACCGTGGAGGACATCGAGCGACGGATCGACGACCTCGAGGACGACCTGTTCGAGCGGGGCAACGCCCGCGAACAGCAGATCCAACGCCGGTCGTTCCGCCTCCGCAAGGCCCTCGGCGTGCTGCGGCGGCTCGTCGTCCCGACCCGCGACAGCGTCGCGTCGCTGCTGCACGGCGACGCGGAGACGATCTCGGACGGCATCCGGCCGTACTTCCGCGACGTCGAGGACCACCTGGTGTCGATCTCGGACTCCGTCGAGCAACTGCGCGACGCCGTCTCGAGTGTCCTCGACACGAACCTCAACCTGGCGTCGAACCGGCAGAACACCGTGATGAAGAAGGTGACGAGCTGGGCCGCGATCATCGCGATCCCCACCGCCATCACCGGCTTCTTCGGGCAGAACGTGACGTTCCCGGGCGAGGGTGCGTGGAGCGGGTTGTACGTCTCGCTCGCGCTCATCGTCGCGTCGTCGCTCGTGCTCTACCGCGTCTTCAAGGCCCGCGACTGGCTCTGACCGCGACCGCGCGTCGGAGCGCGAGCACCCCAGCGGCCCCGCGTCAGAGCGCCAGCGCGAGCACCCCGGCGACCACGGTGAGCGGAGCCGCGACGCACCCGAGCAGCATGTACTTGCCCCACGACAGGTGCACGCCCTCGGCCGACAGCCGTGCGTGCCACAGCAGGGTGGCGAGCGAGGCCCACGGCGTCACCAGGCACCCGGCGTTCACGCCGATGAGGAGCGCCGCGTACCGCACGGCCTCGTGACCGGCAGCGGGCTCGAGCACCAGGTACGCGGGCAGGTTGTCGATCGCGTTCGCCGCCACCGCTCCCCCGGCGCCGAGCAGCAGGAGCGGTCCGGTCCCGGTGCCGTCGCCGAGCGCCCGCACGATCGGGTCGGTGAGTCCGGTGCTGTGCAGGGTCTCGACCACGACGAAGAGCCCGGCGGCGAACAGCAGCGTCGACCACGGCACCCGCGACGGCCGGAGCTCGGCGGGCGACCGGAACGCCGCGACGACGACGAGCACGAGGGCACCGGCGACGGCCGCGATCCAGACCGTCACCCCGGCGGTCAGCGCCACCACGAGCGCGACGAGCACAGCGGACGCCGCCCAGAACGACACCGGGTCGGACGGACGGCGCACCGACACCGGCGTGTAGCGCCCGAAGAGCTTGCCGCGGAACACCACGAGCAGGACGGCGCACGGCACGACGACCCCGGCGACGGCCGGCCAGGCCATCAGCCCGGCGAAGGGCAGCGGGCCGCCGAGGCCCATCCGGTCGACGGCGAGCAGGTTCGTCAGGTTCGACACCGGCAGCAGCAGGGACGCGGTGTTCGCGAGCCAGACGGTGGTGAGCGCGAACGGCATCGGCGGCAGCCCGACCCGGCGCGCCAGTGAGATCACGATCGGGGTGAGCAGCACCGCGGTCGTGTCGATCGACAGGAAGACGGTGCAGAGCACGGCGAGGACGACGACCGCGCCCCAGAGCCCGATCGTGCGTCCGCCGCCGACACGTGCCGCGACGTCGGCGAGCCGGTCGAACACCCCGGCGTCCGCGGCGAGCTCGGCGACGATCGTCAGCCCGAGGACGAACCCGAGGACGGGCAGGACCCGCTCGGCCAGGACCCCGAGGTCGTCGAGCGGCAGCAGGCCGAGCGCGACGCACACCGCGCCGATGACGAGCAGCACTGCTCCGATGACGGCCTGACGCACGGGCGTTCCTCCACGAGTGCGCCGGGCAGGGTGTCCGGCGGCGCTCCAATGTACTGACCGGTAGCGTTGGCAGCACGACGACAGGAGGCCTCTGTGCGCAAGTTCATGTTCAACGGTGCGGTGTGGAGTTCGCTCATCAGCGGCTACAGCGTGCTCCAGACCACCCGCCAGGGACCCCGCGACTGGCGGCTCGCCCTGACGTGGGTCGCGTGGATCGCGACCACGATCGTGGCGATCGGCACGGTGGTCGAGGACGACCGCGCCGTCAAGGCGCGCCAGCCGTAGGTCGCGACCATCTGACGGACGGGAGGCCCGGTGCCAGCTGGCACCGGGCCTCCCGTCCGTCCCGTGTCGGGTCCGGAGCCCGTCAGCGCTCCGCAGGCGGGATGTCGGACGTCTGGATCGGGCCGGTGAAGAGTGCCGCGCGGTCCTCCTGCCCCGGCGCGAACAGCGCCGAGTCGGCAGCGGTCGACGCCGTGCGCCGCCGCGGTGCGGTCTCGTCGACCATGAGCACGCGCTGGACCGGCAGGGCGTCGGGGTGGGTGCGCTGGATCCACTCGACGAGTTCCTCGCGGATGTAGCAGCGCAGGTCGAACAGCGACGGGGCGTCGTGCGACGTCGCGAGCACCCGGACCCGCACGGAGCCCTGCACGGCGTCGGTCACCTGCAGCACCTTGACACGGCGGTCCCACAGCTCGGTGCGGTCGAGGATCCGGTCGAGTTCCTCGCGCATCTCCCCCGGTCGGACCCGCCAGTCCAGGTCCATCTCGACGGCGCCGAGCAGTTCGCTGTTGGTGCGCGTCCAGTTCTCGAACGGGGTGCTCGTGAAGTACGTCGACGGCAGCACGAAGCGCCGGTCGTCCCACAGGTGCACGACCACGTAGGTCAGGGTGATCTCCTCGATCCGCCCCCACTGCTGCTCGACCACGACGACGTCGTCGACGCGGATCGACCCGGAGAACGCGAGCTGCATGCCCGCGAAGACGTTGCCGAGCGTCGACTGCGCCGCCAGACCCGCGACGACCGAGATGAGTCCGGCGCTCGCGAGGACGCTCGCGCCCGCCGCCTCGACCCCGTCGAAGGTGAGCAGGATCGCGCCGACGGCGATGATGACGAGCACGGCGACGGTCAGCCGCCGGATGATGAGGACCTGCGTGCGGATGCGGCGGGCCTGCCGGTTGTCGGGGACGTCGATGCGGAACCGGTGCAGGCCGAGGTCCTCGAGGAAGATCGCGATCTGGCACGCCAGCCAGCAGCCCACCGCGATCGTGACGATGAGGAACCCGTGCACGACCTCGTCGCGCCACGGGTACGAGTCGGCGTCGCGCGGGACGCTCGAGGTGAACGCGATCCAGAGCAGGACCACGAGCAGGGTGGTGCGGAACGGGTGCTTCGCCCGGCGCGAGAGCACGCCGGCCCACCGCTCCCGTCGCGCGACCGTCCGCAGCACCAGGTGCAGGACGACCGCGGCGACGGCGGTGATGAGGAGGGCGAACCCGATCGCGACCAGGAGTCGGAGGAGGATGTCCATCCCTCCATGCAAGCAACGGACGACAGGCGTTGTTCGCAGGACCCGGCCACGCACTCGAGGAGGCCCGGTGCGCACGACGCGCAGCGGGCCTCCTGTCCGAACGGAACCGCTACTTGCTCGCGGTGAGCGAGTCCACGTAGTCCTCGTTGTCGGCAACCCACTTCTCGACGATCGACTGGTACTCGGACTGGTCCGCGCCGCTGTTCACGAGCGCGTCCTCGAGCGAGTAGAGCGTGTCGGAGTCCATCTTGAACGCCTGCAGCCACTTCTGCGCTTGCGGGAAGTCGTCGCCGAAGTCCTCGTTCACGATCGTGTGGATGCTCTCGTTGTCGCCGAGGGCGTTCTTCGGGTCCTCGAGGTCCTTCACGTCGAAGGCGTTGTAGGCCCAGTGCGGACGCCAGAGGGTGACGACGATGTCCTTGCCGTCCTTCTCGGACTTCTTCAGCTCGGACAGCATCGCCGGCGTCGAGCTCGTGACGAGCTCCCAGTCGTCGAGCCCGTAGGCCTTCATGACCTTCTCCTTGACGATCTTCGTCTCGCCCGCGCCGGGCTCGATGCCCACGATCCGTCCGCCGAAGTCGTCCTTGTGCGCGGCGAGGTCGGCGAGCGAGTCGATCGGAGCGTCCGCGTTCACGGTGAGTTCGAGCGACGCCTGGTCGTTCCACGACCCGAGGTCCTCGAGGTCGTCGCCGTACTTGTCCATGTACGCCTTGTGCGTGTTCGGCAGCCAGGTGTCGAGCACGGCGTCGTAGTCGCCCTGAGCCAGCCCCTGGTACGCCGGCGCGGGGTCCGCGTAGTCGAGCTCGACGTCGTACCCCTTCTTCTCGAGGACGTACTTCCAGAGCTCGCTTGCTGCGGTGTCCTCGTCCCAGCCGTTGAAGACGACCATCTTCATCGCCTGCTTGTCGCCGTTGTCCACCGTGTCGGACGCGTTGCTCGAGCCGGGCGGCGAGCAGGCGCTGAGCGCGAGGGCCGCGGCGGCACCGAGTCCGATGGCCGACAGGATCTTGGTTCGGGTGTTCATGGTTTCCTTCCTGGTTCGACGCTCGGCACCGGCGGACCGGGTTCGGCGTCGTCGACACGGCGTGCTGTCACCGTGCGGTCTGTGGGGTCTGGATGATCTGGTCGACCGGGTGCGCGACGGCGCTCCAGCCGTCAGGCGCCGACCGGCACGGGCTGCTCCGCCTGCTGGGTCGCCGACTCCTGGTCGTCGTCGCCGGTGGGCGCGGTGGCCGCCGTCGTCCGGCTCGGAGCGCGCTTCTTGCGGTCGCCACCGAACGCTGCGGTCATCCGGTCCAGCACGATCGCGAGGATCACGACCGAGATGCCTGCCTCGGAGCCCAGACCGACGTCGATGCGGTTCAGGGCGGCGACGATCTGGCCGCCGAGTCCCCCGGCGCCGACCATGCCCGCGATGACGACCATGGACAGCGAGAGCATGATGACCTGGTTGACGCCGGCCATGATGCTCGGACGAGCGAGCGGCAGCTGGATCTGACGGAGGATCCGCCACGGGCTCGAGCCGAACGCAGCACCGGCTTCGACGACCTCGGAGCTGACGCCGCGGATACCGAGCTCGGTGAGGCGGACGCCCGGCGCCATCGCGAAGACGATCGTCGCGACGATGCCCGGCACCGGCCCGATGCCGAACAGGATGAGCGCGGGGATCAGGTACACGAACGCCGGGGTCGTCTGCATGAAGTCGAGGACCGGCTTGATCGTCCGGCTCGCTGCGTCGGAGCGCGCCGCCCAGACGCCCAGCGGCAGACTGAGCACCACGGCGATACCGGCGGCGACGACGACGAGGGCGAGCGACTCCATCGCGTAGCTCCACTCGCCGATGCTCACGATGACAGCCAGGCCGACCAGGGTGCCGAGCGCGAGCTTCCAGCCCTTCGCCCAGAAGGCCACGGCGACGAGCACGACGATCACGGCCCAGAACGGCGGCGTCGTGAGGAAGTACTCGATCCACTCGTAGAAGAACGTGAAGATCGCGGCGATGACGTCGAAGACGCCACCGAGGTAGGTCGTGATCCACTCGACGATCGCGTCGACCGCGTCGCCGAGCGGCAGTCGGAATCCGAAGAGAGTGGTCATGCGTCGGCTCCTGTGCGGTCGGTCGAGATGATGGTCGGATCGCTCACGACGGGCTGTTCCCCGGTGGCCAGGGTCGCGTCGAGATCCGAATCCGAGATGCGCGTGACCGGCTCGAGCACCGGGATCGGCATGGTCGCGGTCGGCACGTTGCCGAGCGCTGCGAGCAGTGTGACCCGCGGCACGACGCCGAGCAGGCGGTCCTCGTCGTCGACCACGGCGATCGGCAGGGGCGACTCCACGGCGAGCTCGAACAGATCGGTGAGCGCGGTGTCGGGTGAGACCCGGGCGTACTCGGTGTTCACGATGGCGTCGAGGTTCGTGTCGCCGGCCTTGACCTGTCGCATCACGTGGCGATCGCGGACCCATCCGTCGAGCGTGCGACCACGCCCGGTGACGAACACCGCTGCGGTCTGCAGGTCGCGCATCACCCGGAGCGCGCCACGTGGGCCCGCCGTCGACGGGACGACCGCGCGCGCCGGTTCCATGACGCTCGCGGCGGTGAGCACACGGGCGCGGTCGACGTCCTGCACGAACTGGGCGACGTAGTCGTTCGCCGGGTCGGTGAGGATGTCCTCCGGCGACCCGATCTGCACGATCCGGCCGTCGCGCATCACGGCGATCCGGTCACCGAGGAACATCGCCTCGTTGAGGTCGTGCGTGATGAAGACGATGGTCTTGCCGAGCCGCTGCTGCAGGTCGACGAGCTGCTCCTGCATCTCACGGCGGATGAGCGGGTCGAGCGCGCTGAACGCCTCGTCCATCAGCAGGACGTCGGTCTCGGCGGCGAGGGCGCGGGCGATGCCGACGCGCTGCTGCATGCCGCCGGACAGCTCGTCGGGCTTCGCATCGGCCCAGACGTCCAGGCCGACCAGGTCGATGACCTCACGGGCCTTCGCGAGCCGAGTGGTCTTGTCGACACCGTTCACCTCGAGGCCGTACGCGACGTTCTCGAGCACGGTGCGGTGCGGCAGCAGGGCGAAGTGCTGGAACACCATCGACACGCTCGACCGACGGATCTCGCGGATCTCCTTGGCGCTCGCCTTGGTGACCGTGCGCCCGCCGATCTCGACGCTGCCGGCGCTGGGCTCGAGCAGGCCGTTGAGCATCCGGATGAGGGTCGACTTGCCGGAGCCGGACAGTCCCATGACGACGAAGATCTCGCCGGGGCGGACGTCGAAGGACGCGTCGATGACCGCGGCGGATCCCTGCTCGCGGACCTCGTCGCGGGTGGCGCCGGCGGCGAGGCGGCGGACGGCGTCGCCGGGTCGGCGGCCGAACACCTTGTAGACACCGCGCACACTGAGCGCGGCGCCCGTGCCGTCCGGCGACGTGTCGTGCCGGATCTCGGATGGGGCAATGGACAACTGGACTCCTCGCGTCGCCGCGGCGCCGGAGCGCACGTGCGGTGACGGTGTGGTTGCGAACGGGTCGCCCGGGACGGCGCGCACGGCCCACGTCAGCCCGCGCAACGGCGCAGGGCGAGCGAACACGCACGCAGGGACCACGCTCGGGGCGGTCCCGGTCCGGCCGACCGTACGGTCACGGCGCTGCTGGCCGCGGACGCGTTCTGGTCGTCGTGCCCCCGGCCGTCGGGCCTGTGGGGACGTTCAAACCTAACGGCTTCCTGTCCCCCGATCACAATCGACGTCCGCCGGAATCCCGGCATCGCCGTACCCCGTCGTCGGCGTGTCGCCCACGCACATGGGGATCACGATCGTGACCGTCTCGTTACAGATCAGCTCGTTCGGAGGTTTGTGTGCCGCCCCGGTTCCGTGCGCATGTAGGTTGGCGCGCATGACAGCGCAGAACGACACGGGCGTGAACCGTGCTCCGGCGAACGACTTCTCGCACGAGCAAGAGGGCTACCAGCACGGTCTGAAGCCCCGGCAGCTGCAGATGATCGCGATCGGTGGGGCCATCGGTACCGGACTCTTCCTCGGTGCGGGTGGACGACTCCACACCGCGGGCCCCGCGCTCGCGCTGACCTACCTGATCTGCGGCATCTTCGCGCTCTTCATCCTGCGCGCCCTCGGCGAGCTCGTGCTGCACCGTCCGTCGTCGGGGTCGTTCATCTCCTACGCGCGTGAGTTCTACGGCGAGAAGTTCGCCTACGCCGCCGGCTGGATGTACTTCCTGAACTGGGCGATGACCTCGATCGTCGACACCACCGCCGTCGCCATCTACCTGCAGTACTGGTCCGCGTTCACCGCCGCACCGCAGTGGCTCCTCGCGTTGATCGCCCTGATCGTCGTGCTCGCCGCCAACATGGTCGCGGTCAAGGTGTTCGGCGAACTCGAGTTCTGGTTCGCGCTCATCAAGGTCGCGGCACTCGTCGCGTTCCTCGTCGTCGCGATCATCTGGCTCGTCTTCGCGTTCCCGGTCGAGGCCGGCGGCGAAGCCGTCCGCACGGGCTTCTCGATCTGGGGGGACAACGGCGGGCTGTTCCCGAACGGGCTGCTCCCCGCGGTCATCGTGATCCAGGGTGTCGTGTTCGCGTACGCGGCCATCGAGCTCGTCGGCACCGCGTCCGGTGAGACGCAGAACACCGAGAAGGTCATCCCCCGCGCCATCAACTCCGTCGTGTTCCGCATCGCGGTCTTCTACGTCGGGTCGATCATCCTGCTCTCGCTCCTCCTGCCGTACACCGCGTACAAGGAGGGCGAGAGCCCGTTCGTGACGTTCTTCTCGTCGCTCGGCAACCCGCAGGTGGGGTCGATCGTCGGCGGCATCATGAACTTCGTCGTGCTCACGGCGGCACTGTCGTCGCTCAACGCCGGCCTGTACTCGACCGGTCGCGCCCTGCACTCGATGGGCATGAACGGCTCGGCGCCGAAGTGGACCACCAAGATGTCGAAGGGCGGTGTGCCGTACGCCGGCATCCTGCTCACCGCCGGCTTCACGGTCGCCGGGGTCGTCCTCAACTACTTCGTCCCGAGCCAGGCGTTCGAGATCGCGCTGAACATCGCGAGCCTCGGCATCATCACCGCGTGGGGCACGATCATCCTCTGCCAGATGCGGCTCCGGTCCTGGGCGAAGCAGGGACTGGCGAAGGAGCCGTCGTTCAAGCTGCCGGGTGCCCCGGTGACCGCCTGGCTCACCCTGGCGTTCCTGGCGTCGGTCATCGTGCTGATGGCGATCGACTACCCGGTCGGCACCTACACGATCGCGTCCCTCGTGATCGTCATCCCGCTGCTCATCGTCGGCTGGTTCCTGCAGCGCGACCGCATCCTGCGCATCGCGTCGCTCCGACAGGGCGTCACCGGTCCGTACCCGATCGGTGTCCGCGACCCGGCGAACCAGGTCCGTCGCGACGGCGAGGACGGCGACGAGCAGAAGGGGTCCGACGACACCGTCTGATCTGTCCCCGGAGCGCAGCACATCGCGCGCCGAGTGCAGTGGGTCCGGCTCCCGTCGGTACGATCGGCGGGTGCCGGACCGCTCTGTCTCCCCTGCGTCAGTCCCACCCACCCTCGATCTCCGGCTCAGCTGGCGAGGCGCGTACGGACACCTCCGGGTGTTCCCCGACCGCCTCGAGGCCGAGACCGACTACGAGCGCGAGGCGCGGGTCTCCGTGCCGATGGACGCGGTGTCGGGATGGCGCCTCGGCCCGTGCGACGAGGACGCCGTCTGCGTCGAGTTCGTCACGGAGCCGGAGACATTCCGCGTGCTGCTCGACACCTCGGACGAGCAGCTCGCCGCGCTGGCGATCCAGAAGGTGCTCGGACCGCCGCTCACCACCGGCTGACGATCCACGGGCGCTGCGCTCAGGCGTCGCCCTCCGGGGCGAACTGCGTGACGCGGAACGTCGCGCCCTGCGGGTCCCGCAGCTCGGCCGCACGCGTCCACGGACCCTGCCAGGTGCCGAGTACGGCGCCGCCGAGCTCCTCGGCCCGTGCGGCGGCGGCGTCACGGTCCGCCACGCTGAACGACACGTGCCAGTCGTCCGGCCCGTCGTCGAGTCGGGCGAGGGCGCCGATGACGTCCGCGAAGCCCTCCGGTGCGCCGACCTGCCGTTCGCGGATGTCGGGGTCGGAGGTGGCCGCGAGGTGGTCCCCGTAGCCGGGGAGCCGGACCATGGCGCTCGGGCCCTCCTCGATGCCGGAGACCCGCCAGCCGAACAGCTGCTCGTAGAACGAGATCGCCTGCTCCGGCTCGGTCGAGCGGAGGTCGCTGAAGACCCAGCCGCCGGGGGCGTTGATGTGCTGCGACCCGAGCCGCTCGCGCGCCTGCCAGAGTCCGAACGCCGCACCGCGCGGATCGACGCAGTCGACGCTGCGGCCCGCGGCGCCACCCGGCCCGGCGTCCTCCGCCGGAGCGGCGGTGCCACCGAGCTCGACGACCCGAGCGGCCCCCACGTCGGCGTCGTCCACGGCGATGTACGTCGTCCACGACGCGGGCTCGTCACCCGAGGCGATCGCGCCGACCTCGCGCCCGTCGATGCTCACGATCCGGTACGAGCCGGGGGCTCCGGGCGGCAGGCGCTCCTCGAAGTCCCAGCCGAACAGACCGCCGTAGAACGCCTGCGCGGCGTCGGGGTCCGGGTGTCGTCCGTCGATCCAGCTCGGCACGCCCTGCGGGTAGGTGCGAGGGGTCTGGTCCGTCATGGTGTCTCCCGGGGTCGCCGACGCCCAGGTCGGATGCCCCAGGTCTACCGCTGACCGCCGACGTCGGCCGGGTCGGTCGTCGGGTCGTTCGTCGGGTCAGTCGTCGGTGTCGACCTGGTCGGTGACGACGTCGCCCGAACCGGCGTCGATCCGGACGCTGTGCTTGGTGCCGGACCCGTCGACGACGTCACCCTCCCAGACCACCTTGCCGAGGTGGTCGTCGAGGCCGAGCTCGGTGATCGCACCGGCGTGCAGGTCCTCGAAGGCGCTGACGGCCTTGCTGACGTCGACGTCGGCCGCTGCGACGAACCGGTCGTGCTCGGCACGGTCGTCGGCGTCCGCGGTCTCGGTCTGCGGGGTACCGGTCACCCCGGTGCCGGCGGCGTCGGTGTGCACCTCGTGCTCGGTGCCGTCCTTCGTCACGACGAGGACCTCGTACGCGCTGCCACGCTGCTCCTGCTCGACCGAGATGACGGTGCCGGAGCCGACGCTCCCGCGTGCGGTCGCGACGGCGGCGAGCAGGGCGTCGTTCGACGTGGCCGAGGCGGCGGTCGCGGACGCGCCACCCGACGTGCCGGTGGTGGCGCCCGTCGCGGCCGATCCGTTCGAGGACGACGCCGCCGAGTCGGACGACCCGTCGGTGGAGCAGCCGGTGAGGGCGAGCCCGGCCACGACGGGCAGGGCGGCGAGGGCGGCGACACGGCGGGCGGAGGGCTTCTGGAGCTGGGTGCGGAAGGTCATGGGACGAGCATGTCGGCGGGGTGCTGAAGCAGACCTGAAGCCGCCTGTTCAGCCGCCGAGTGCGATGCGCACGACGAACCGCGCCCCGCCGAGCGGCGAGTCCGCCACCGTCGCCTCGCCGCCGTGTGCCCGGACGGCGTCCCGCACGATCGCCAGACCGAGGCCGGCACCACCGGCGTCGCGGCTGCGGGCCTCGTCGAGCCGGACGAACCGCTCGAACACCCGGTCGCGCTCGACCTCCGGGATCCCGGAGCCGTCGTCGTACACGGTCAGCACCGCGGCGCCGTCCTGCTCGACCAGGGCCACCGCGACGCGCGACGTGGCGTGCCGGACGGCGTTGTCGACGAGGTTCCGGACCACGCCGGTGAGCAGCCGTTCGTCGCCGAGCACGCGTGCGGCGGAGATCCCGGAACCGTCGACCCGGATCGCACGGTCGCCGGTCGCACCACCCGGCACCCGGGCCCGCGCCCGCGCCCGCGCCCGCGCGACGGCGTCGAGTGCGAGGTCGTCGAGGTCCACGGGACGACGGACACCCGTGCCGCCCTCGTCGAGCCGTGACAGCTCGAGCAGCCCGGTGACGAGGTCCTGCAGGCGCACGGCCTCGGACCGCACGACGTCGGAGAACTCGGCCACGTCCGTCCGGTCCGGGTACGCGACGGCGACCTCGGCGTGCTGGCGGAGGGACGCGATCGGCGACCGCAGCTCGTGCGAGGCGTCGGACACGAACTGCCGCTGCCCCGCCGCGGATCGGTCGAGCCGGTCGAGCATGGCGTTCATGGTGGTCGCGAGCCGTGCGATCTCGTCGCCGGTGTCCGGCACGACCACGCGGGCATCGGGCTGCGCGGCACGGATCGTCTCGACCTCGGTGCGCATCCGTTCCACCGGCCGCAACGACCGCCCGGTCACGGACCAGGTCACGATCCCGAGCACGAGGACGAGCACCGGCACCCCGACGGCGAGGAGCACCACGGCGGTCCGGATGGCGGTGTCGGTCTGCTCGAGGGAGACGCCGTACACCAGGGTCGCCTCACCCCCACCGGGCAGGTCGACGTCGTCGGCGACGAGCAGCCAGCGTTCGCCGTCGTGCGACCACCGGGACTCGTCGGCGGTCGACAGGGCCGGAGCGTCGGCGTCCTCACCGTGTGCGAGGACCGAGCCGCCGGCACCGACCACCTGTACCAGGACGTCCTCGTAGTCGGTCACCGCACCGGCACCGTCGGACTCGACCCGTGACGACACCTGTTCGAGTCCGGCCTCGGCGGACGTCCGCACCCCGTCGAGCAGCACCAGGCGGAGCACCACGACGAACCCCACGGCACCGACGACCAGGGCGGCGAGCACGACCACGCCGGCGCCGAGCGTGGTCCGCGCGCGCACGGACCGGAAGCGGCGCGTGCGCCCCGTCCCCCGGTCAGCCACCGTCGGCCGCCAGTCGGTAGCCCGCACCGCGGACGGTCTCGAGTGACGTCCGTCCGAACGGCCGGTCGAGCTTGCGCCGGAGGTGCCCGACGTACACCTCGACGATGTTCGGGTCGCCCTCGAAGTCGACGTCCCAGACGTTCTCGATCACCTCGCGCTTCGAGCACACCTGCCCGGAGCGCCGCGCGAGGTACTCGAGCACCGCGAACTCCCGGCTCGTCAGGTCGACCGGGGTCCCGGCACGCGTCACCGTCCGTGCGGCCGGGTCGACGACCAGGTCGCCGAGGGTCAGCACCGCCGGGCGTTCCCGAGCACCGCGGCGGACGAGCGCGCGCAGCCGGGCGACGAGGACCGGGTGCGAGAAGGGCTTCGTGACGTAGTCGTCGGCGCCGGCGTCGAGGGCCTCGACCTGGTCCCACTCGCCGTCCTTGGCGGTGAGCATGAGCACCGGCGTCCAGTCCTGGTCGGCCCGGAGCTGGGCGCAGACCGCCCATCCGCTCATCCCCGGCATCATCAGGTCGAGGACGATCGCGTCGTAGCGGAACTCGCGGGCGTGCCACAGGCCGTCGACGCCGTCGTGGGCGACGTCGACCGCCCACCCCTCGGCCTCGAGGCCGCGACGGACGCCGTCGGCGAGCCGCACCTCGTCATCGACCACCAGGACACGCATGGCGACGATCCTGCCGTGCCGCCCTGAAGCAGCGCTGAAGCGACGCCCGACGGCGATCGGCGATCGGCGAATGGCTCAGACCAGCAGCAGGACCCCGGCGACGACCGCGGCCACGGCGATCGCGAGCGCGATGAGCAGCAGCACGAGGTGCACCGTGTAGAACGTCGTCGGCTTGCCCGCGGCGTCCCGCGCGCGGGTGTCCTTCGCGACGCGCTGGAAGAAGCGCGGCCAGGTGACGACGTTGAAGACGGCACCGATGAACAGGACGACTGCGGCGAAGACGAGCACCGTCCGAGTCTAGACAACGAGTGTCGGTGGTGCTCGGCCGCCCCTAACGCGGCCGAGTCCCACCGACGAGCCACAGGATCTGTAGCACTTGCTACAAACCCTACACGGGCGTCGGGAGACCGTCGAGTCACCCCTTCGGGCTACGCGGAGTCGAGCGCCGACTCGGCCTCGGCGAGGACGGCTCGCTCGGCATCGGTCAACGGCGTACGCGTCCGCCGGAGCCCGTCGTTGACCTCGACGATCGCGCGGCTCAACCGCGTCGCGGGGTCCTCGGTCGACGGGTAGGCGTTGTCGGCACCGATCCGCTCGTGCAGCGGCGCGAGACGCCGCAGCGCCGCGTCGACCCGCCGGGTGTGTCGACGTCGCGAGACCCGGTGTCCGACGACGAGCAGCAGCATCCCCGTCGAGACGCAGATCACGGCGCCGGGCGTCGTGACGTCGTACGGCAGCGCGAGGGAGCGCATCCGGTCGAGGTCCCCCGTGACGTGCGCCAGGTCCATGACCACGACGACGACCATCCGGACGACCCCCAGCACGCCGCCGAGCACCAGGACCCACAGCCCGACCAGGTCCGTCGTCGTCCGGGCCTCGCGCAGGCGGAGGACGCAGATGAGGCCCGTCGCGCCGAGCGCCACCCCGAGGTACACCGTCTGCGCGATCGAGTAGACGGTCGCGGCCGGGTGCGACCCGGCGTCGAGCATGAACGTCGTCGTGGTGGCGGGCTTGTCCAGCACCGAGAAGGCGACGACCACCACGACCACCACCGCGGCGCACGACGCCACGATCGCGTTCCGGAGCCACGGCCGGGCTGCCCCGACCGCCTTCGCCACGCCCCAGAGCAGCGTGCTCGTGCCGGCGACCATCAGGCAGTCGCTGACCACGGTGACCACGTTGAAGCCACCGAGCAGTGGGTCGAGCCACCGGTACAGCGGGTCGACGTTCGTGACGATGGTGCCGGCGAACAGCAGGAAGGTCACCGCCAGGGTGCGGTCCTGCCCGCGTTGCAGGACGAAGAGCGCGATCGTCCCGGCGATGAGCAGCACCGCCTGGACGACGGCGACGATCACCCGAAGACCCCGCGGAAGGCGCTCGGGCGGCCGCGGTGTCGCCGGATGAGCGTCGCGAGTGCGTCGGCGAAGACCTCGGCCTCGTGTTCGTACGCGTTCGAGAACATCCCCCGCGCCAGCGCCCGCTCGACCTTGTACTCGGGCAGGTCCGGGATGACGTCGCGGATGTAGGCCGACTGGGGCGCGTGCTCCTGGTGCCGGTGCAGGACGTGGCCGAGCTCGTGGCCGATGACGAACGCCCGGAAGGTCGGCGACGCGGTCGGCGAGATCATGATCAGGTGGGCGTGCTCGAGCGTCGCGACGAAGCCGCACACGGGTTCCGTCGCCAGGAACGCCTCTTCGCGGACGACGATGGGCTTGTCCACGACGACGGCTGCGGCTGCGACGGCCTGGTCGACGTCGGACCACCCCTCGACCGCACCGCGTGCCCAGAAGGACTCGAGCAGCGGGTCGGTCACGCCACGCTCCCGCGCTGTGATTCCTCCTCGAGCACCTCGGCGATGCGCCGCAGCGCCTCGGGTGAGAGCTCGCCGGGGAAGGTGCGTGCAGCGAACCCGCTCACGCGGGCGGAACGCAGGGAGCGGACGAGGGCGAGCTGGGCGCCGATGCGCTCGGGGACGTCGCTGTCCTCGAGCAGGAAGCGCTCGTCGACCTCGAAGTACCCGGCGAGGAGCCGGAGGAGCTCGGTGTCGCGGTTGCGTCGGCCGTCGCCGGAGAGCATGTAGGTCCACTTCGCCCGCGAGAGCGAACCGCCGTGGGCGGCGACGTACTCCTCGATCGAGGCGAACGGCACCGGGGCACCACGCTGGGACTCCTCGAAGTCGAGCAGCAGGTTGATGCGCCGTGCGAGTTCGGCGGCGTCCAGGACCCCGCCCCTCGGATCACCGGTCTCCATGTCGGACTCCTCCCCAGCCGTGCGTGCACGACATCGTAGCGCGGCGGACACCGTGCACGCCGTTAGCCTCGTGGGCATGGCCCGCAGCTTCCCCGCGACGATCGCCGACCTGGTCGAGCACGAGATCGTCATCACGAAGTCGCGGTTCATCACCACGGTCGCCCCCGTATCGGACGTGGCAGACGCCGAGCGGGTCATCGCCGAGGTGAAACGCCGCCGCTGGGACGCCCGGCACAACTGCACCGCGATGGTCACCGGCACGCTCGGCGACCAGGCCCGGTCGTCGGACGACGGAGAACCGTCGGGTACGGCGGGCGTGCCGATGCTCGAGGTGCTCCGCCGCCGCGAACTCACCGACCTGGTCGCCGTCGTGACGCGCTACTTCGGCGGCGTGAAGCTCGGCGCCGGCGGACTCGTCCGCGCCTACTCGACCTCGGTCTCGGAGGCCCTCGACACCGCCGCGCTCGTCCGACGCGAGGCGCTCACGCAGGTGCACTTCGACGCCCCGCACGCCGAGGCCGGCCGGCTCGACAACGTCCTGCGCGACTGGGTCCGGCACCACCACGCGACCCTCGGTGCGACGGCCTACGGACGTGCGGCGACGTTCGAGGTCTGGGTGCCCGCCGACGCGCTCGGGACCCTGACCGCCGACCTCGCAGCGGCCTCCGCCGGCGCCGTCGACCTCGTCGTCGGCCCGGAACGGATCGTCGACGTCGCCGCCGACTGAATCCGACCGCCGGAAGCACCTCGGGCGTGTCCCGCTCGGAACGCGTGCACACCCCCGGAACGCACGAAGGCCCCGACTCGATGAGTCGGGGCCTTCGTGGTTGTGGTGCACCCCCTCGGACTTGAACCGAGAACCCACTGATTAAGAGTCAGTTGCTCTGCCAATTGAGCTAGAGGTGCATGTTCCGGCTTCCGTGCCGCAACGGGAATCAACAATAGCATGGGTTCTGCGCGCTCACGACCACTCGTGGGCACCAAGCGAACAGGAGCACCATGACCGACCGTCTCGCCGCCGGCGACACCGCCCCCGACTTCACGCTGCCGGACCAGGACGGCGTCGAACACTCGCTCGCCGCACTGCGGGGCAAGAAGGTCATCGTGTACTTCTACCCGGCCGCGTCCACCCCGGGGTGCACCACCGAGGCCTGCGACTTCCGCGACAACATGTCGTCGCTGCAGGCAGCCGGCTACGAGGTCCTCGGCGTCTCGAAGGACGAGCAGGCGAAGCTCAAGACCTTCCAGCACGAGCAGGCACTCACGTTCCCGCTGCTGAGCGACCCCGACCTGGCGGTGCACAAGGCCTACGCCGCGTGGGGCGAGAAGAACAACTACGGCAAGATCGTGACCGGCACGATCCGCTCCACGATCGTGGTCGACGAGGACGGCAGCGTGCAGCTGCCGCTCTACAACGTCAAGGCGACCGGACACGTGGCGAGCCTGCGGAAGAAGCTCGGCCTGGTCTGAGGACCGGACCACAGCGAGACGGGAGGCGCGGTGCCAGCTGGCACCGCGCCTCCCGTCCGTCTGTCGGTCTCGTCTACTCCACGGGACGCGCGAGCGCGGCCGTCACCGACCGCGACAGCACGAACGTGATGCCGAGCAGGGCGGGGATCAGCAGGACCCAGCCGACCGCCGGCTCACGGAAGACGCCCTGGAACGCGCCGATCGCGATCGCACCCTGCAGGACCTGCCAGACGATGATCCCCGACCGCACCCAGGCACGACGCTTCCACAGGCCGTTCAGGAGCGCACCGAGCCAGAGCGCCGCGACGGCCGACAGGATCGTCAGGGCGATCCCGGACGCCAGGCTCGACGCCGGCGCGACGATCAGCTCGACGACCAGGACGACCGTGACCACGACGAGCGCCGCGAACTCGAGGCCGACCACCACCAGCAGGCCGATCAGCGCGCGTGAGCGTCGCTCAGGACGGTCGACCGCGGTCGGGTCGTCATCGTGCACAGTGATCCTCCAGCATCGGAACCCTTGATTTGCCCCTACCAGTATGGAACGATATTCGAGGTCGTTTGGACGGCACGATGTGGTGTGCGTCTCCCGTGGTTCGTCGCTCCTCCCCCGAGCGTCACGCGGGCGTCAGACTCGCTTCCAGCGGACTCCTCCCCACAGTTGTCCCCTCATGCCTCATGCATGGTCAGCGTTCCGATCCCCCGAACCCCGGCCCCGGCCTGCCGTTCGAGCATCGACATCAAGGAGCACCACACATGGACTGGCGTGACAAGGCAGCTTGCCTCACCGCGGACCCCGAGCTCTTCTTCCCCGTCGGGAACACCGGGCCCGCCGTCGATCAGATCGAGAAGGCCAAGTCGGTCTGTGCGCGCTGCACGGTCACCGAGATGTGCCTGCAGTACGCACTCGAGAACAACCAGGACTCCGGTGTCTGGGGTGGCCTCAGCGAGGACGAGCGTCGTGCGCTGAAGCGCCGCGCCGCTCGCGCCCGCCGCGCTTCCTGACCCGGGTCGGTTCCCGCAGGACACACCGACGCCCGTCGTCCCTTCAGGGGCGGCGGGCGTCGTCGTGCGCGCGGGGCGCGGGGCGCGGGGCGGGGGGCGGGGGCGGGGCGGCACGCCGTGCGCTGGTCCTCGGGGTTCCACAACATGCCGCGCACCGACCGTCGAGGTTCCACAACACGCGCGATCGCACGCCGAGATGCGCAGATCTCGGAACCTCGGCGCGGCCCGAGACGCGACCGAACGACGGACGGGAGGCCCGTGGCAACGCGCCCACGGGCCTCCCGTCCGGCAGCCGCCCGGGTTCCACAACACGCCGCGCGTTGATCACGGCGGTTCCGCAACACGCGCGATCGCGCGCCGAGATGCGCAGATCTCGGAACCTCGCGAGCGGGCGCGGACCCGACGCGCGACTCCCGCGGGCGCGGCGCGGCGCAGCGCGCGGGCTAGGCGGGAGCGGTCAGCCAGCGGAACGGGATGGTGATCGTCACCTCGGTGCCGCTGCCGGTCAGGGTGTGCCAGTCGATCGTGCCGCCAAGTTCACCCTGGATGAGCGTGCGGACGATCTGGGTGCCGAGGCCCGACCCGACCTTCCCCTCGGGCAGACCCACGCCGTTGTCACGGACCTCGATCTCCAGGTGGTCGTCGAACCGGCGGGCGACGATCTCGACCTCACCGTCGCGGCCGTCCAGCCCGTGCTCGACGGCGTTCGTGACGAGCTCGGTGAGTCCGAGTGCGAGCGGCGTGGCAGCCTCGGACGGCAGCACCCCGAACTCGCCGGTCTTCTTCGGGTGCACGGTCGTGTTGTGCGACGCGGCGACCTCGGTGACGAGCTTGAGCACCGAGTCGAAGACGTCGTCGAAGTCGACCGTCTGGCTCAGGCCGCTCGACAGCGTGTCGTGCACGACTGCGATGGCTGCAACGCGGCGCATCGCGTTCTGCAGCGACGTGCGTGCCTCGTCGGAGTGCGTCCGACGAGCCTGGATGCGGAGCAACGACGCCACCGTCTGCAGGTTGTTCTTGACGCGGTGGTGGATCTCGCGGATCGTCGCGTCCTTGGTGATGAGCTCGCGCTCCTGGTGCCGGAGCTCGGACACGTCGCGGCAGAGCACGATCGCTCCGATGCGGTCGCCGTGGTCGCGGAGCGGGATCGACCGCAGCGACACCGTCACGCCCTTCGACTCGATGTCGGCCCGCCACGGGGCGCGACCGGTGACCACGAGGGGCAGTGACTCGTCGACGTCGAGCTGCGCGCCGATGAGCTCGGTGGTGACCTCGGCGAGGGACTTCCGTTCGAGCTCCCCCTCGAAGCCCATCCGGTTGAAGGCGCTCAGGCCGTTCGGGCTGGCGAACGTCACGATGCCGGCGGTGTCGAGGCGCAGCAGACCGTCACTGGCGCGCGGGGCGCCGCGGCGCGGACCGGCCGGTGCGCCGAGGTCCGGGAAGTCGCCCGTCGCGATCATGCCGAACAGGTCGTTCGCACTCGCGGTGAAGTTCAGTTCCTGACGGCTCGGCGTCCGCATCTCGTCCTGGTTGGAGTGCCGCGTGACGACGGCGATCGGACGCTCGGTGGTCTCTGCACTCTTGGCGCTGAGGCGTCGCAGCACCGGGATCGCACGGACCCGGGTGGGGGTGTCCTCGTACCAGTCGGGCTCGGCGGAGTCGACGACGCGGGCGCCGGCGAAGCTCTCGGTCACCTGACCGCGCCACTCCTCGCGGATCTCCTGCCCGACGATGTCGCGGTAGAACAATGTGGCGGCGGAGCTCGGTCGGGCGTGTGCCACGGCGACGAACGAGCCGTCCTCGGCAGTCGGCACCCACAGCACCATGTCGGCGAAGGACAGGTCGGCGAGGAGCTGCCAGTCCCCCACGAGCAGGTGGAGCCACTCCACGTCGGCTTCGGAGGAACGGCCTTGCGCGAGGACGAGGTCACTGAGGGTCGACACCCAGCCAGTCTAGGTGCGCCGACATGTGGACAACGTCGTGCTCTCCACAGGCCCAGCAGCTTTGTATTTCTCATGTTGCACGCCCCATACGCTCGCTCCAGCAACGGAAGGGGCAGGGGTGGCGGAGCAGGCACGCCGGATCGACCACACGACGACGACGGCACACTCGCCGCCACTGACGATCGTCGTACCGCAACCGGTCGAGGAGCCGGCGAGCGGCCCACCGGACCCGGCGGACACCGCACGCGCCCTGGGACTGTGCGTCGCCGAAGTCCTGACCGGGGCCCGCGAGGTCGACAGCATCGCCCGCTGGATCACCGACGACGTGCACCGACACCTGCAGCAACGTGCAGCCGTGGCCGCGCACGCCCGCTCGGTGCGCCGACGGTCTCGGAGCCGAGCGGTGCTGCGGGTCGGCAGCGTGCTCGTCTGCCGACCGGCGGACGGCGTCGCCGAGGCGACCGTCGTCGTGCACACGCGCAGTCATGCACGCGCCGTGGCGATGCGGTTGGAGACGCGGGACGGGAGGTGGCGGGCGACCGCGATCGGCGTCCTGTAGGTGCCTGACGCGGACGGGAGGCCCGTGGCGGTGTCGCCACGGGCCTCCCGTCCGCCGGTCGGTGCGCTTGGTGAGCAGCAATGGTCGGGTCCCGACGCGGGACCCGACCATTGCTGCTCACGATGCGCTCGCGCGCACGCGGACTACTTCTTCGACGCCTGACGACGCTCGGCACGGTTGCCGGCCGCGGCAGCCTGGCCGGAGGCCGTGGCTGCGTTGCCGAACGCGGAGCCCTGCTCGGGCTCGGCAGCTGCCTCGGCCTCGGCCTGGGCCTGCTGCGCACGCGCCGTGGCGGCCTGCTCGAGGCGGCCCTTCTCGTCGCGCACCTCGACCTCGCCGTCGATCGACGGTGCCGAGTACTCGAGGCCGGAGACCTCGTCCTCGCCGAGACCCTTGGCCTCGATGACGGCGTTCTCGCCGTCGGACTGCACCTGGACCTCGAGGTTGAACAGGTAGCCGACCGACTCTTCGCGGATCTGGCCCATCATCGTCTGGAACAGCGCGTAGCCCTCACGCTGGTACTCGACGAGCGGGTCACGCTGCGCCATCGCGCGGAGGCCGATGCCGTCCTTGAGGTAGTCCATCTCGTACAGGTGGTCGCGCCAGCGGCGGTCGATCACCGACAGGACGACACGACGCTCGAGCTCGCGCATCGCCTCGTCGCCGAGGAGCTCCTCACGCGTGGAGTACGCCAGCTTGGCGTCGGAGAGGATCTCGCGGCCGAGGAAGTCACGCGATGCCTTGCCCTTCGAGCCGGCCTCGGTGATGACCTCGTCGATCGAGATCGAGATCGGGTAGAGCGTGCCGAGCTCGGTCCACATGGCGTCGAGGTCCCAGTCGTCCGGCGAGCCCTCGCCGGTGTGGGTGTCGATCACGTCGTCGATGACGGCCTTGAGGAACGACTGCGCGCGGTCGTGCAGGTCGTCGCCCTCGAGGATGTGGCGGCGGTCGCTGTAGATCGCCTCGCGCTGCCGGTTCAGGACGTCGTCGTACTTCAGGACGTTCTTGCGGATCTCGGCGTTCCGGCCCTCGACCTGCGCCTGGGCGGAACGGATCGCGCGGCCGACGAGCTTGTTCTCGATCGCCAGGTCGTCCGGCACGTTCGAGCGGCCCATGAGGCTCTCGGCGGCACCGGAGTTGAACAGGCGCATGAGGTCGTCGGTGAGCGACAGGTAGAAGCGGCTCTCGCCCGGGTCACCCTGACGACCGGAACGACCGCGCAGCTGGTTGTCGATGCGGCGCGACTCGTGGCGCTCGGTGCCGAGGACGTAGAGCCCACCGGCCTCGCGGACCTTGTCGCCCTCGACCTCGACCTCGGCCTTGACGCGGGCGAAGACCTCGTCCCACTCGGCTTCGTACTCGTCGGGGGTCTCGGTCGGCGACAGGCCCTTGGCGTGCATCTCCTGCACCGCCAGGAACTCGGAGTTGCCGCCGAGCATGATGTCGGTGCCTCGGCCGGCCATGTTCGTCGCGACGGTGACGGCGCCGAGGCGACCGGCCTGGGCGACGATCGCGGCTTCACGCGCGTGGTTCTTCGCGTTGAGGACCTCGTGCTTCACGCCCTTCTTGGCGAGGAGCTTCGACAGGTACTCGGACTTCTCGACGCTCGTGGTGCCGACGAGGACGGGCTGGCCCTGCTCGTGGCGCTCGGCGATGTCCTCGGCGACCTGCTCGAACTTGGACTTCTCGTTCTTGTAGACCAGGTCGGTCTGGTCGATGCGCTGCATCGGCTTGTTCGTCGGGATCGGGACCACGCCGAGCTTGTAGGTCGACATGAACTCGGCCGCTTCGGTCTCGGCGGTACCGGTCATGCCGGAGAGCTTCTGGTACAGCCGGAAGTAGTTCTGCAGCGTGACCGTGGCGAGGGTCTGGTTCTCCGCCTTGACCTCGACGTTCTCCTTCGCCTCGATCGCCTGGTGGATGCCCTCGTTGTAGCGACGGCCCATCAGGATGCGGCCGGTGTGCTCGTCGACGATGAGCACCTCGCCGTTCATCACGACGTAGTCCTTGTCGCGCTTGAACAGGGCGACGGCCTTGATGGAGTTGTTGAGGAACGAGATGAGCGGGGTGTTCGCCGACTCGTACAGGTTGTCGATGCCGAGGTAGTCCTCGACCTTCTCGATGCCGGGCTCGAGCACGCCGACGGTGCGCTTCTTCTCGTCGACCTCGTAGTCCTCGCCCGGGGTCAGGCGCTTGGCGATCGAGGCGAACTCCGTGAACCACCGGTTGGCCTCGCCCGAGGACGGGCCGGAGATGATGAGCGGCGTGCGGGCCTCGTCGATGAGGATCGAGTCGACCTCGTCGACGACGGCGAAGAAGTGGCCGCGCTGCACCATGTCGGAGGCCTGCCACGCCATGTTGTCGCGCAGGTAGTCGAAGCCGAACTCGTTGTTCGTGCCGTAGGTGATGTCCGCGGCGTACTGCTCGCGGCGCTCGGCCGGCGTCTGGTTGGCGATGATGCAGCCGGTCGTCATGCCGAGGGCGCGGAAGACGCGACCCATGATCTCGGACTGGTACGACGCCAGGTAGTCGTTGACCGTGATGACGTGGACGCCGCGCGACGGAATCGCGTTGAGGTAGGCCGCCGTCGTCGCGACGAGGGTCTTGCCCTCACCGGTCTTCATCTCGGCGATGTTGCCGAGGTGCAGGGCCGCCCCGCCCATGAGCTGTACGTCGAAGTGCCGCATGCCGAGGGTGCGCTTCGCTGCTTCCCGCACGGCCGCGAACGCCTCGGGGAGCAGGTCGTCGAGGGTCTCGCCGTTGGCGTACCGCTCGCGCAGCTCCTTCGTCTCGTCCTGGAGTTCCTCGTCGGTGAGGCTCGAGAAGTCGTCCTCGAGGTCGTTGATCGCCGAGGCGTACGCCTTCAGCCGGCGGACGGTGCGTCCTTCGCCGATGCGGAGGACCTTCTCCAGCACGTTTGCCACGTGAGCTCCTTACGGGGTCGTCGTGCGCGACCTGCGCGCCCGATCGACCAGTCATGCTAGCAACCCCCCGGTGCCGTGCGCTGTGAGGGGCGTCGGTGTGGGGGCAGCGGTGTGCGCGGCCCGCGAACGGACCGCGCACACACGGGTCGGACGGTGTCCGCAGCGATCGCGTCAGGCGAGCGCGGCGGCCGGCTCGGCGTCCACCGATGCCGCGGCACCGGTCTGGTCGTCGATGCCGATCACGCCGTAGTCCCAGCCCTTGCGTCGGTAGACGACGCTCGGGCGGTGGGTCTCGGCGTCCACGAACAGGTAGAAGTCGTGTCCGACGAGCTCCATGAAGTACAGGGCGTCGTCGACGGTCATCGGGGCGGCCTCGAAGACCTTGTGCCGGATGACCACGGGGCTGTAGACCTCGTCGTCCTCGTCCTCCGGTGCGTCGGCGTCGACGACCGTGACCGCGCCGGTGGCGACGTCCTCGATGAGGCGGCCGTCAGCGGGGACCACCCCCATGCCGTCGAAGCCACTGCCTGCGGCCTCGGCCACCGAGGTCGGGCGGTGACGACCGCGGTGCACCTTGCGCCGGTCACGAGCACGACGCAGCCGTTCCATGATGCGGGCGAAGGCGAGGTCGAAGGCGGCGTACTTGTCGGACGCCGCGGACTCCGCCCGCACGAGGGGCCCGGGACCGATGAGCGTCAGCTCGATGCGGTCCTCGCCCTGGCTGCCGCCCGACTTCTCGTGGTGGCGGCTGATGCGCACCTCGAAGGCGAGCGCACGGTCAGCGAGCACGTCGATCTTCTCGGACTTCTGTTCGACGTAGGTGCGGAATCGGTCGGTGACCCCGACGTTCCGGCCTGTGATCGTCACGTCCATGTCGCGGCTCCCATCGAGCTTCGGCGCGTCGCCTCCATCCGGCGAACCCGAACGCCTTGCCGCGAGGCTAGACCCGCCGCAGGTCCCGCGTCACGGTGCGTCGGCGAGTCTGCCGGACACCCACCGGACGCACAGCGGTCACCCGGTGTTCACCGAGCCGTCAGTCCTCGACGCTCGCGACGGCCACGCACCGGACGACCCGGCCGCCCGCGGCGCGGACCGCCCGCACCCCCTCGGCCATCGTGACGCCGGTCGTCACGACGTCGTCCACGAGCACCACGTCCCGCCCGTCGACCCCGCACGCCCGCAGCGTCCCGACGGTCGCGGCGACCCGCTCGATCGCCGTCCGTTCCTTCTGGCCCGGCCCCCCGCTCGCCGGTCCACCCCGGCCCCGCACCCGTCGGAGCCGCCCGGTGCCACGGACGCCGCCGCGGGCGAGCAGCAGCACCACGGGGTCGAACCCCCGACGCCGTGCCCCCGCCCGCGACGGCGGGACCCGCAGCACGACGGTGCCGACGGGTGCCTCGGCGAGCGCGGCACGCACGAGCGAGCCGAAGCGAGCGCCGAGCGGTCGTGCGACGTCCACCCGACCGCGGAGCTTCAGCTCGAGCAGCAGGGTCCGGACGAGTCCCTCGTACTCGAAGGCGGCGTCGAGCCGCACGCCCGCGACGAGTCGGACCCGGCGCGGGCGCGCGGCCAGGGCGGCGCGGCAGGCCCGGCAGAGCGCACGGTCGGGGCGTCCGCAGCCCAGGCAGTCCACCGGCAGGAACAGGCCGAGCACCGCGAGCGCCGCGTCGCGCCACGGGGTGAGCGGGTCCGCGGTGGACCGGTCCTCGGTGGGCGGGTCCTCGGTGCGCATGCGACGAGTGTGGTGGCGACCGGACGGCGGTCGTGGACCGACGGGGCGGACGGTGGACGGGCCTCCCGGCCGGGGTGGGTGTGCAGGGGTGACCGCGACGTCAGCGCTGGACGCCGAGCACGTCCGCGGTCACGCCGGTGGTGTCCCAACCGCCGCCGGTGGACTGCAGCACCGACCCGCTCGACATCCGGAGCAGCAGCGCACCACCGCTCCCACCGCTGATCGAGGTCGCGCGCCCGTCCGGCTTCGGCAGGGTGCTCGACTGCCCGCCGATGGTGGTCCGGACGACGTTCGGCCCGGCCGTGGTCTGCCCGACCGAGGCCACGTCGGTGTCGTTCACCCACGTCGCCCCGACGGCGTCGCCGGTGGCCGCCTGCACCCGGACGGCTGCGCCGAACGACGTCGGGGACCGGTCGGACCCGCGGATGATCGCCATCACGTACAGGCCGGGGCCGTCGGCGGTCTGGATCAGGGCGAGTGCCCGGGTCGAGTCGCGGGACACCTGGAACGACACGAGGTCGCCGCGCGGCAACGACGTCGCGACCTGGTGCGGGTCGCCGCCGAGGCCGTAGGCGGTGATCCGGCGGGTGTCCGACGACTGGCCGACCCACACGAACCCGAGGTCGTCGATCGCGGGGGCGACGAGGTCCTCGCGGGCGTCGACGCGCAGGTGGTCGTCGCCGCGGACGACGACGGCACCGTCGCGGTTGCCGACGGCGGCCGTGGTGCCGGAGGCGGACAGCGAGATCGAGGTCGGGTCGAGGCCGGCCACGGTGTCGCCGACGCCGCCGCCGAGCTTCGAGACCTTGCCGGTGCCCGTGGCCGCGTAGCCGACCACACCGTCCTCGTCGACGAGGGGGCGGGGGTCGACGTCCGGGTTCTGCTGCGCGTTCGCCCCGCTCGAGTCCGGGACGGACAGGCTCGCGCCCTCGATGGTCATCGACACCGACGAGATCGTGGCGACCGAGGCGAGCGACTTGCTCAGCTGCTCGCGCATCCGGACGCGGTCGACGGTGCTGGCCCGCAGGGCGTCGCTGGACAGGTCGACGAGTGCCGTGCCGCTGTCGATGGTGACCGCGTTCAGGGAGAGCTGGGTGCCCTCGGGGAACGACGAGACGACGGCGCCCTTCAGCCAGTCGGCGGGACCGGCCATCAGGGCGCTGGCGATGCGGGTGCTGGTGGACGAGCGGGCGAGGAACCAGCGCTCGTCGGGCACGAGGAACCGGAACGTCGGGTCGTAGAAGTACAGGGCGTGCTGCTGGAAGACGGAGTCGAAGCTCACCGGGGACAGGATGATGCCGTCCGGGGCGTAGGCGATGCGCCACTCGCCGTCCTCGCGGGTGAACTGGAACGTCAGGGTGGACGAGGTCGGGCGGACCGCCTGGGTGTACTCCCCCTCGGAGTCCACCGTCGCGCTCGCGGTGAGCGTGTACGTCAGCTCGCGGTCGTCGGCGCGCTCGACGGTGCCGCTGCCGTCGCGGATCGTGACGCCCTGCCGCGGGTTCCACTGCTGCGAGAAGTCCGAGGCGAGGAACTGCCGGGCGATGGCGTAGTTGTCCTGTGCACCGGTGGCCGCCGCGATGAACCCGCGCAGGATCGCCGTCTGGTCGGAGCCGGTGATCGGCTTGTCCGGCCGGAAGTCGACGCCGGACAGCGACTCGTCCTTGATCGTCTGACCGGTGCGGACGGCGCCGTCGACGGGGATGGCGGCGCAGGCGGTGAGCGCCAGCACGCTGACGGCCGCCATCGCCGCGGCGACGACGTGCCGGAAGCGGGGACGGAGACGGGGGCGCATCAGGACTCCTCTCGCACGGCGCGGGGGCCGTCGTACGACTCGTCGAGCTCGGGCAGCGGGATCGCCGACGTCGCGGCGGTGACCTGTTCGTTGCGGGGCAGCGTCAGCACGAAGGTCGACCCCTGACCGGGGCGGGACCACACGTCGATCCGACCGCCGTGCAGCTTCGCGTCGCCCAGGCTGATCGCGAGACCCAGGCCGGTGCCGCCGATGGTGCGCTTGCGGCTCGGGTCGGCGCGCCAGAACCGGTCGAACACCCGTGCTGCGTCCTCCGGCGGCATGCCGACGCCCTGGTCGCGCACCGCGATGGCGACCGTGCGGGCATCGCTGTCGACGACGACCTGGACGGGCTTGGCGTCACCGTGCTCGATCGCGTTGCCGACCAGGTTGCGCAGGATGCGGCGGACGCGCTTGGCGTCGAGCCGCATCGTGGTGTGGCCGCCGGGGGTCGCGAGCTGCAGGTCGATGCCGGCGCGTTCGGCCAGGGGGCGGAACTCCTCGACGATGTCCGCGGCGAGCGCCGCCGGCACCGACGGCTCGGTGTCGAGCTGCACGGCCTGGGCGTCGTAGCGGGAGATCTCGAGCAGGTCGGCGAGCAGCAGCTCGAACCGCTCCACCTGGGCGTGCAGGAGCTCGGCCGATCGCCCGACCGAGGGCTCGAACGCGTGCCGGGAGTCGAAGAGCATGTCGCCGGCGAGCCGGATGGTGGTGAGCGGCGTGCGCAGCTCGTGGGACACGTCCGACACGAAGCGCTGCTGCACGCGGGAGAGCTCGGCGAGCTGGGTGATCTGCCGGCTGACGGCCTCGGCCATGCCGTTGAAGCTCCGCGCGAGGGTCGCCAGGTCGTCCTGGCCGCGCACCGGGATGCGTTCGTCGAGGCGTCCGGCGGCGATCTTGCGGCTCGTCTCCGCTGCCTCGCGGATCGGGACGACGACCAGCCGGACGACGAGCGACGTCACCAGGGCGATGAGCACCATGAGCGCGACGCCGCCGATCGAGAGCGTCTGCGACACGAAGTCCAGGGTCTGCTGCGCATCGGACAGGTCGTAGACCAGGTACAGCTCGTACTGGCCGGCGCTCGGGATCTGCAGCGTCGAGCCGACGGCCAGCCCGGGCACGCGGCGGCCGTCGTCGTCGAGCTGCACCGGCTGCAGGCTGAGCTTGCCGGTGTTCGCGCCGACCTCCTTGCGCAGGGCGTCCGTGATGACGGCGTCCGGGAAGTCCTGGCTCGCGATGGTCTGCAGCGTCTGCGGGGTGGACTGGTCCGGGCTCCGCTCGATCGCGATGCTCGTGCCGCCGGGGCTCGTCGTGTTCGACAGGATCGCCTGCTGCGCCTCGTTCTGCAGCGTCTCGAGCTCGGACTGGTTGTTGTCCTCGGCCGCGGTGGCGGCGTCGAAGATCCCCTGCGCGACGATGGTCGCGCGGGCCGACTCGGACTCGATCTGGTCGCGGCGCTGCGAGTAGACGTTCGTCGAGATGCTCACCATGACGGCGGTGCCGATGATCCCGACCGCCAGTCCGGTCGTCATCACGGTGATGGCGACCGAGCGGAACATCAGGGACCGACGCCACACGTACGCGACGGGCCGCCAGCCACGGCGGACCCAGCGGCGCATCCGTCGTCGGCCACGGCCGACCACCCCGATCGACACGGTGGCCGTGCCGGGGGCGACACCGGCTGCCGTGCCGGGAGCGGTGCCGGCGGGCGGGGCGGGCGGCACGGTGGTCAGGCTCCTCCGGCCCGGTACCCGACGCCGCGGACCGTGGTGACGGTCTTCGGGTTGTCCGGGTCGTGCTCGATCTTCGCGCGCAGGCGCTGGACGTGCACGTTCACCAGGCGGGTGTCGGCCTTGTAGTGGTAGCCCCAGACCTGCTCGAGCAGCATCTCGCGGGTGAAGACCTGGTTCGGCTTCTCGGCGAGCGCGCGGAGCAGGTCGAACTCGAGCGGGGTGAGCGCGATGACGGTGTCACCGCGGCGGACCTCGTGCCCGGCGACGTCGACCGTCACGTCACCGACGTGCAGCACCGTAGCGTCGGTGGCGCTCGGCCGCAGCCGCGTGCGGATGCGGGCGACGAGCTCCTTCGGGTTGAACGGCTTGACGACGTAGTCGTCGGCACCGTTCTCGAGGCCGAGGACGACGTCGGCGGTGTCGCTCTTGGCGGTGAGCATGATGATCGGCGTGCCGCTCTCGGCACGGATGCGCTTGCAGACCTCGATGCCGTCGATGCCCGGGAGCATCACGTCGAGCAGGACGAGGTCCGGCTTCGTGCTGTGGAACGCGTCGACGGCGTCGTTGCCGTCGGCGCTGAACTCGGGTTCGTAGCCCTCCGAGCGGAGGACGATGCCGATCATCTCGGCGAGGGCCTGGTCGTCGTCGACGACGAGGATGCGCGGTGTCATGTGATGTGGACTCCGTGTGGCGTGCGGGTGGTGCCGGGTCGGCACGTGTCCCCACACGATAGCCGAGGCCCCGTCACGCGGCGTTTTCCGCCAGGATGGAGGTGGACCGCGCGTCGCAGCGCGGACCGACACGACGAAGGGGGCCGAGGTCATGTCCGATTGGCAGACGCCTGGCGGTGGTCAGCAGGGGGCCGGGCAGCAGGGTGCCGGGCAGCAGGGTGCCGGGCAGCAGGGCGCGTGGCAGGGACAGCCGGGAGGCCCGCCCCGCTTCTCCGCGCCGCCGCCGCCCGCCCCGGGGCCGGGTCGACCCCCTGGCGGTCGTCCGCCGTCCGGCTCGCGTCCGGTGATCCCCCTGCGCCCGCTCGGGTTCGGTGACGTGCTCGGCGGCGCCTTCACGGTCTTCCGCCGGAACGCCCGCGTCCTGCTGCTCTGGAGCGTGCTGCTCAGCGGCGTGCTCGGGCTGCTCTCCACGCTCGTCAGCACGTTCGGCCAGCAGGCGCTGCAGTCGCGGATGATGACGGCGTTCGACGGCAGCGGTGGTGGCGACACGATCGTCGCGGGCTCGGTGACGCTGTGGATCCTGCTGACGATCGGCCTGCCGTTCCTGGCGTACCTCGGTCGCGGCTTCCTGGTGGCACCGGTCGCCGCGGACACCGGCCAGCGGGTGCTCGGCCGTCGCGCGACCTTCCGGGGTCTCTGGGCGTTGCTCGCCGGGCGGCGGTGGCCGGTCGTCGGGTGGATGTTCGTGCAGATCGGCGCGGGACTCGTCGTCGGGATCATCGTCGTGGTGGTCTTCGTCGCGTTCTTCGCGGCGCTCGGGGCTGGGGACGCCAGCGCCGGGTGGTTCGTGCTGGCGGTCTTCGTGATGGTCCTCGGCCTCGGCGTGGTCCTGACCTGGCTCGGCATCCGCTTCGCCTTCACCGTGCCGACCATCGCGCTCGAGGGCCGACCGGTCTTCGCCGCCGCCGCGCAGTCGTGGCGGCTGACCCGCGGGGCGTTCTGGCGGACCTTCGGCATCCTGCTGCTCGTGCAGGTGATGTTCGGCGTCGCGGCCTCGATCGCCACGGCGCCGCTCACCATCGGGGCCGTGCTCGTCGGCGGGGTGTTCGACCCGCTCGGGCAGACCGACGCGTCCTCGGGCATCGGTGCGGGCGCCCTCGTCCTGATCGTCATCGGCAGCCTGCTCGCGATCGCGGTGCAGTGCGTCACCGACGTGCTGAGCGCGGCGGTCGTCACCTTCCTGACCATCGACCGGCGGATCCGGACCGAGGCCCTCGACCAGCGCATCGCCTCGCACCTCGACACCGGGCAGCCGGCCGACCCGTTCGCACCGTCCGCACCGGTCGCCCGACCGCCGTGGCCGCCGCAGCAGTGGGCCGGGCAGCAGCAGCCGTGGGCGCAGCAGCAGCCGCAGCAGTGGCCCGGGCAGCCCCCGCAGGCGTGGCCCGGACAGCAGCAGGCGCAGCAGCCCTGGACCGGACAGCAGCAACCGTGGCCGCAACACCCGCCGCAGCAGGGGCAGCACCGCCCGCCGGACGGGACCGCATGACCGCGGTCGACCCCGACGAGGCCCGCCGTCTGCTCGAACGCGAACTCGACCGGCCCGCGTACGACGGCGCGCACGTGACGTGGTGGGACCGGGCGTCACGGACGTTCCTCGACTGGCTCGGGTCGCTCCGCGCCGACGGACTCGACTCCCCCGTCGCGGCCCGCACGGCCCTGGTGATCGCGATCGTGGTGCTCGTCGCCGTCGTCGTGCTCGTCGTCGTGGCCCGCGGGCTCCCCCGACGTCGTGCACGCAGCGGCGCAGACGACGCCGGCGGGGTGTTCGACGACGACGACCTGCGCTCCGCCCGCGAACTGCTCGACGCCGCACAGTCCGCGATCCGCCGGGGCGACTGGTCGGCCGCGGTCCTCGACGGCTTCCGGGCGACCGCCCGCGGCCTCGGCGAGCGCGACCTGGTCCCGGACGTCCCCGGGGCCACCGCACGCACCATCGCCGCCCGCGCAGCCGTGCCCTTCCCCGCCGAGGCCCCGGCGCTCGACGACGCCGCGACGGCCTTCGACGCCGTCCGCTACCTCGGGCTCGACGCCGACGAGGCCACCGCTCGCCGGGTCCTCGACACCGAGCGTGCCGTGCGCCAGGCTCGTCCGGCCAGGTCCTCGGGGCCGGTGGTACCGGCATGACCGCCAGCGCTGCCACCGCCGCCGCGCCGCGCACGGGTGCGCCGTCGCCGGACCAGCCAGAGGGCCGCCGACTCCGGGTCGGCTTCTGGGTCGCGATCGTGCTCGTCGGGCTCGTGCTCGCCGTGCTCACCGCCGTGGTGCAGGGCGCCGAGGGACCGGACCGCCGGCCGCTCGACCCCACCTCGACCACCGCGAGCGGATCTGCGGCGCTGGTCCGTGTCCTGGAGCAGCGTGGCACATCCGTCCGGGTGACCGACCGTGCCGACGGGATCGACGGTGGCACGGTGTTCGTCGACGACTCCGACGGCGTCCTCGACCCAGGCGTCGCCGAGCGCATCGCCCGGACCGCCGACCACGTGGTGCTGGTGGGCGTCGACTCGACGCCGTTCGCGTCGTTCGGCCTCGACGTCACCACGGCCACCGCGCCCGAGGGCGACGACACCGTGTCCACCGCGTCCTGTTCGATCCCGGCCGCGGCGTCGGCTGCGCGGGTGTCCACCGCCGGGTACGGCTACACGGTCGACGACCCCGACGCGGACCGCTGCGCGCCGTCCGGCAGCGGCGACGACCGAGCCTGGGAACTCGTCCGCACGGTGACGCCCGGCGGCGACGTCACCCTCGTCGGCACCACCTCGGCGTTCCGCAACGACACGATCACGACCGCCGGGAACGCCGCGCTCGCCCTCGGGCTGCTCGGCTCGGACGACCGCCTCACCTGGTACACGCCGACCGTCGGCGCGCCCGACGCCGCCCCGACCCTCGGCGAGCTCGCGCCGCCGTGGGTGCCGAGCGGCCTCGCGCTGCTCGCCCTGGTGGCCGTCGCCGCCGCGGTGTGGCGGGGCCGACGTCTCGGGCCGCTCGTCGTCGAGCGGATGCCCGTCGTGGTCCGCGCCGCCGAGACCACCGAGGGCCGGGCCCGGATGTACGCCCGCACCCACGACCGCACGCACGCCCTGGACACCCTCCGCGTCGCCGCGGTGCGCCGGATCGGTCGGCTGCTCGGACTCCCCCGGTCCGCGCACGTCGACGACGTCGTCCGCGCAGCGGCCCGCGCCATCGGCATCCCGCACGACCGCGTCGGCGCCGTCCTCGTCGGCGGTCCGACCTCCGACGACCGCGCCCTCGTCGACGGCACGAGGGCACTCGACGACCTCGAACGGGCCGTCCGACGATCCACCTCGGGCGACCGTCCCAGCACCGACCACGACCGACCAGGAGCACGACCGTGACCGACCTGCCAGCTGCCCCCGACCAGCACGTCCCCGCACCGGGCGACCGCGCCCCGCACGACCGGAACCAGCACGACCCCGGGCTCCGCGACGCCTTCGGGCGGGTCCGGGCCGAGGTCGCCAAGGCCGTCGTCGGGCAGGAGGGCGCGGTGTCCGGCATGATCGTCGGACTCCTGGCGCAGGGGCACGTGCTGCTCGAGGGCGTGCCCGGCGTCGCCAAGACCCTGCTCGTCCGCAGCCTGGCCGCCGCGATGTCCCTCGACACGAAGCGGATCCAGTTCACGCCGGACCTGATGCCCGGCGACGTGACCGGTTCGCTCGTGTACGACGCCTCCACCGGCACGTTCCCGTTCCGCGAGGGCCCCGTCTTCACGAACGTGCTGCTCGCCGACGAGGTGAACCGCACACCCCCGAAGACCCAGTCCGCCCTGCTCGAGGCGATGGAGGAACGCCAGGTCAGTGTCGACGGCGACGCCCGGCTGCTGCCCGACCCGTTCTTCGTCGCCGCGACCATGAACCCGATCGAGTTCGAGGGCACGTACACGCTCCCCGAGGCGCAGCTCGACCGCTTCCTGGTGAAGCTGACGCTCGACATCCCGCCGCGCGACGTCGAGTGGCAGGTCCTCCGTCGGCACGCCGACGGCTTCGTGCCGCGGGACGTCCGGTCGGCGGGCATCACCCCGGTGGTCGGCGTCGACGAGGTCCTCGCCGCGCAGCGCGCCGTCCGGGCCGTCGGTGCCCGTGACGACGTGCTGGCGTACATCGTCGACCTCGCCCGTGCCACCCGTCAGGCTCCGTCCGTCCGCGTCGGGGTCAGCCCGCGCGGTGCGACGGCCCTGCTCGCCGCCGCGAAGGCCTGGGCGTGGCTCACCGGCTACGACGCCATCACGCCCGACCACGTGCAGGCGATGGCCCTGCCGGTCTGGCGCCACCGGCTCCGGGTCGCCGCCGACGCCGAGCTCGAGGGCGTCGGCGCCGACGGGGTGCTCCAGCAGGTGCTCGAGCAGGTGCGGGTGCCGATCTAGTGGCGGTCTCCGGCCGGTTCGTCGCGCTGCTCGCCGTCGCCGTCGTGCCCACCGTGCTGCTCGCCAGCGGGTGGGCCGGCCTGGCGTGGGTCGTCGTCGTGCTGCTCGCCGCGGCCCTCGACGTCCTGCTCGCCGCCGACCTGGCACGCGTGCGAGTCGAACGGCGGATGCCACGACTGGCCCGCCGGGACAGCACCGCCGACGGCACGCTCGTGCTCGCGAACGACGGCGGGCGGGTGCTCCGGGGCATCGTCCGCGACATGTGGGAGCCCTCGGCCGGACACCGGCCGCGCCGGGTCCGGATGACGGTGCCCGCGGGCGAACGACGGACCGCCCGCATGCGGTTCACCCCGTTCCGCCGCGGTCGACGCCGCACGGCCGGCGTCGCGGTCCGGGCGTTCGGTCCGCTCGGTCTCGCCGCCCGCCAGCGGGTCGTCACGGCACCGGGCGAACTCGTCGTCACGCCGCCGTTCCGCTCGCGACGGCACCTGCCGTCACGGCTGGCCCGGTTGCGCGAACTCGACGGCGAGACCACCCTGCAACTCCGCGGCCACGGCACCGAGTTCGACTCGCTGCGCGACTACGTCCGGGGCGACGACGTCCGCTCGATCGACTGGCGAGCGACCGCCCGACGACAGGACCTCGTGGTCCGCACCTGGCGCCCGGAGCGCGACCGGCGGGTCGTGGTCGTCGTCGACGCCGGACGCGCCGGGGCCGGCAGGGTCGCGGACGAACCGCGCCTCGACACCTTCATCGAGTCCGCACTGCTCCTCGGCGCCCTGGCCGCGGCCGCCGGCGACCGGGTCGACCTGGCGGTCCTCGACGACACCGTCCACGACCGTGTGCACGGGGCGACCCGCACCGACGTGGTCCAGCGCTTCGGCGAGGCCCTCGCGATGGCGGAACCCGGACTCGCCGCGACCGACTGGTCCGCCGTGCCGGCGCTCGTCGACTCGATCACGACCTCACGGGCGCTCGTCGTGCTGGCGTCGAGCCTCGACTCGGTCGGTGCCTCCGGCGACCTGCTGGCGGTGCTGCCCCGGCTCACCCGGCGGCACGCCGTCGTGGTGACGAGCATCGAGGACCCGGCGGTGCAGCGGACCGCGCGCGGCGGGGTGGACCCGGCCACGACGATCCGCACCGCGCGGGGCGGACGCGTGCCGGGCCTCCCCACCGGCGCGGAGCGCGACGTGTACCGGCGGGCAGCCGCCGAACGCACCCTGCTCGATGCCGACGGCGTCGCCGACGTCGCACGCCGGAGCGGCGCCGAGGTCGTCCGTGGCGCACCGGAGGAGGTCCCACCGCTCGTGGCCGACGCCTACCTGCGCGCGAAGGCGACCGGCCGGCTCTGAGACCGGGCGGACGCTACCCGGCGACCAGCGCGGAGGTGCCGCGCTCGAACTCGTCGAGGTCGCCGCGCTCCCCGGCCCGGTACGCGCGACCGCCGAGCACCCACTGGTACGCCAGGACCGCAGCGAGGGCGATCGTCCCGATGCCGATCTTGACCGGCCACGGCCAGTCCTGGCGGGTGACGATGCCCTCGACCAGGCCGGACAGCAGCAACGTCAGGGTCAGGCCGACCGCGATCGTGATGAGGGCACGGCCGTCCTCGGCGAGGGCCTGCGCGCGGGTCCGGTGCGGCCCCGGAGCGACCCACGACCAGAAGATCATCAGGCCCGCCCCGCCGGCGAGGAAGACCGAGTACAGCTCGAGCTGGCCGTGCGGGGCGATGTAGAGGAAGAAGTCGGCGAGACGGCCCTGCGAGTGCATGATCGCCGCGGAGACCCCGAGCCCGACGGCGTTCTGCATGATCGAGAACGGCACGAAGACGCCCGTGATGCCGAACGCGACCATGGTGGCCGCGATGTAGGCGTTGTTCGTCCAGACCTGCGCCGTGAACGCGCCGAGACCGTGGTCGGAGTAGTAGTCGACGAAGTCCTGCGTGGCGTACTGGCGGAGCGCCTCCGGCGTGCCGAAGGTCGCCGTCGCCCCCGGTGTCGTCGTGATCCAGACGGCCACGATCGCGCCGATCGCGACGGTGGCCAGCGCCACCCAGATCGTCACCCAGCGGATCCGGTACAGCGCCGCGGGCAGCTGCCGGGTGAAGAACAGGGCGACCGCGGTGAGCGGGTCGACCGGGGTGCCGGTGAAGCGCAGGCGGGCGCGGTACAGGGTGAGGGACAGCCGGTCGCCGGTCGCGGTGCGGGGTGCGGCGCCGCGGATGCGGGCGAGGTCCGTCGCGGCGGCCTGGTAGCCGGAGACGAGCTGGTCGACGTCGGCACCGGTGGTGTGCCGGGCGCGCGCGAGGCGGTCGAGCTCCTGCCACCGGTCGCGGTGCACCTCGGCGTAGGCGTCCAGGTCCACGTGTTCCCCCTCGTGTCGGCCGACTTCCGACAGAATGATCCCATGTCGAAGCCCCGCACGCCGCGCGACCTCGCCGACGCCCGGTTCTCGCTCGCCCTGGACGAGACCGCCGACGAGCTCGTGGTCGGCGAGGCGGTCGCGCTCGACGTGCAGCCGGCCGGACTCGTCCTGCGGTTGGCGTCAGCGCTCCTCGACGGGGTGTGCCTGCTCGTCCTGTACCTGCTGCTCATGTTCGGGGTGTCCCGGCTGTGGCCGAGCGGCCTCGACGAGGCGTGGGGCGCCGCGCTGAGCATCGCCCTGTTCGTCGCCGTGCTCGTGCTGGTGCCGGCCGCCGTCGAGACGGTGACCCGGGGCCGCAGCGTCGGCCGGTACGCCGTCGGCACGCGGGTCGTCCGGGTCGACGGCGGTGCGATCGGGTTCCGGCACGCGTTCACCCGCGCGCTCGTCGGGCTGTTCGAGCTGTGGATGACGTTCGGGTCGGTGGCGCTGCTCGTGGCGTTGTTCGGCAGTCGTCCGCGGCGCCTCGGGGACCTGCTCGCCGGCACCGTCGTGCAGCACGAGCGGCTGCCGAAGCAGCGCGACCCCCAGGTGGTGCTGCCACCCGAGCTGACGGCCTGGGCCACGGTCGCGGACGTCTCGGCGCTGCCGCAGCGACTCGAGAACCGGCTCGGCGCGTTCTTCCGCGGGGCCGCCGTGATGCGCCCCGAACTCCGGGAGTCCGCCGCCCGCGCGCTGGCCGCGGACGTCGCACCCTTCGCCCACCCGGTGCCGCCGGTGCCCGCCGAGGTGTTCCTCGCCGGGGTCGTCGTGCTGCGCCGTGGGCGGGACGTGCAGGCGCTGCGCTCCCGCGTCGGGTTGCTCACCGAGGCGGGCGCGTCGGCGTCGGCGCGGCCCCCGGGCTTCCCGCGCTAGCGCGCTGCGCCCCGCCTCAGTACCGGTAGTGCTCGGGCTTGAAGGGACCCTCGACCGGCACGCCGATGTACGCCGCCTGCTCCGGGCGCAGCGTCGTCAACTCCACCCCGAGGGCGCCGAGGTGCAGTCGCGCGACCTTCTCGTCCAGGTGCTTCGGCAGCACGTAGACCCCGGTCGGGTACTCGTCACGACGGGTGTGCAGCTCGATCTGCGCCAGGACCTGGTTCGTGAACGAGTTGCTCATCACGAACGACGGGTGCCCGGTGGCGTTGCCGAGGTTCATCAGCCGCCCCTCGGAAAGCACCAGGATCGAGCGGCCGGTCGGCAGGCGCCACTCGTGCACCTGCGGCTTGATCTCGACCTTCTCCACACCCGGCAGGGACTCGAGCCCGGCCATGTCGATCTCGTTGTCGAAGTGGCCGACGTTGGCGACGATCGCCAGGTGCTTCAGCCCGAGCATCTCGTCGACGCCCACGACGCCGAGGTTGCCCGTGCACGTGATGACCATGTCGACGGTCTCGATGACATCGGCCAGACGGGCCACCTGGTAGCCGTCCATCGCGGCCTGCAGCGCGCAGATCGGGTCGACCTCGCTGACGATGACGCGGGCGCCCTGGCCGCGCAGTGCCTCCGCCGCACCCTTGCCGACGTCGCCGTAGCCGACCACGAACGCGACCTTGCCGCCCATCAGGACGTCGGTCGCACGGTTCAGGCCGTCGGGCAGGGAGTGGCGGATGCCGTACTTGTTGTCGAACTTCGACTTCGTCACGGAGTCGTTCACGTTGATCGCGGGGAACCGCAGCTGTCCGTTGCGCGACAGCTCGTACAGGCGGTGCACGCCCGTGGTGGTCTCCTCGGTGACGCCCTCGATCTCCGCGGCGATGCGGGTCCAGCGGTCGGAGGACGTCTCGAGCGACGCCGCGACGGTGTCGAGCACGATCTTCCACTCGGCACTCGCATCGGCACCGGCGACCGGCGCAGCACCAGCGGCTTCGGCGTCGGCTCCGGTGTGCACGAGCATGGTGGCGTCACCGCCGTCGTCCAGGATCAGGTTCGGACCGGCCCAGTCGGCTCCGACGGCAGCGGATTCGGCGGTCCAGTCGAAGATGCGGCTGGTGCACCACCAGTACTCCTCGAGCGTCTCGCCCTTCCACGCGAACACGGGGACGCCGGCTGGTGCGTCCGGCGTGCCGGTCGGCCCGACCGCGATCGCCGCGGCGGCTTCGTCCTGCGTGGAGAAGATGTTGCAGCTCGCCCACCGCACCTGCGCACCCAAGGCGACGAGCGTCTCGATCAGGACGGCCGTCTGCACCGTCATGTGCAGCGACCCGGCGATGCGCGCGCCGGCCAGCGGCTGCGACGCACCGAACTCCTCGCGCAGGGCCATCAGGCCCGGCATCTCGTTCTCGGCGAGGCGGATCTGGTGACGGCCCGCCTCGGCGAGCGAGAGGTCGGCGACGCGGTACGGTGCTGCGGTCTGGGCTTCGGTGGGCATGCCCATCAGTCTTCCATGCCGGGAGGCGCGGGTCCCCAGCCGACGTCGGTCACGTTCCACGGGCCTCCCGTCCAACACCGCTGGTGCGTCGCGGACGCGAGCCGTCAGTCGGTCTCGCGCTGCAGCGGCTCGCGCCGCACCACCTGCCAGCCGCGCGGGACGCGCAGGCCGGCCGCGTGCCGGGCGCAGAGGTCGTAGCCGTGCGGTTCGACCCGCGTGGAGAGCGGCCCGACGACGACCATGGAGTCCCCGTAGTCGTAGGTCAGGGTCGCCGAAGCGCTCGCGGCGCACGCGACCTTGCTGCAGATCCTCACGTCCATGTCGTCAGGGAGCCTAGCGGAGCGCGCACGAGCGACCGGAGCGACCGGGAGTGACGACGGCACGCGTACGATGTGGGGATGCGTCGCAAGCCCCGCCTCGTCACTCCGGTCGACCGCGGTCGAGGCCGCTCCCGGCACGGACGCGGCGGGCGGTCGAGCGTGACCGGTCCCGAGCTCGCACCGATCACCACCCGCGCCGAGGCCTTCGACCGCATCGTCGGCGACAGTGCCCACTACCTGATCGGGCTCTGGCCCGACGAGCTGTCGGGCGTGGTGTTCCAGGTGGCCGACATGCCGACCGACGCCACCCTGCCCGACGCGATGCCCCGCTGGCGCATCGACCGCGACGCCCGCAGGGTCACCGTGTTCCGGATCCCCGTCGAGCGGGTGAACCGCAGCCCCGAGAAGGACGACGCGGACCGGCGGATCATCATCGAGACGGCCGTGTTCCGCGCCGTCGGCGAGCTGATCGGCAAGGACCCGTGGGACCTGGCGCCGGACCGCTACCGCCACTGGTGACGACGCGGCACCCGGGGGCGCCACACCGACGTCACGGTCAGGGGTAGACGCGGACCGGCGTGGACACCTGGGTGGACGGTCGGACCGGGAAGCCGGCGATGCCGTCGTCCCCGCGGTAGGTCACGCCCACCACGACCCCTTCGGCGCCGGAGATCGAGAGCTGCTTCGCGGTCTGCACGGGCATCGTGGCGGTGGCACCCGACAGCACCGTGATGGTGCGCTTCTCGTCGCCGGAGCGGATCGTGATCGCACGGTCCTCACGCGTCGGGTTCACGAAGTTCATGCGGACGCCCTCCCCCGGTGCCACCGCAGTGATGATCTGGTCACCCAGCGGCTCGGCCGAGGCGAACCAGCCGAGGTCACTGTTGCCGTCGGCCGTCGGTGAGGTCGTGCGGGCACCGGCGACGACGGGTTGCGTCGACGTGACGGTGAACGAGTAGCGGCCGTCCGGGAAGTCGTCGAGCGCGACGTCGGTCACGACCCCGGGCTCGGCGGTGGCGTTCACGGTCGTGCCGCCGCCGTCCGCCGTGCTGATGCCGAGCGTGACGCGTGCCGACTCGGTACCGGGGACGAACAGCCGGACGACGGGCGCTGCGTCCGCCGTGTCGTCACCGCGCTGTGCCTCCTGCGCGCCGGCGAGCACGACGCCGGGGATGACCTGCGACCGCGAGGGAGCGGCGCCGCCGGAGACGATGTCGTAGCCACCGGGGGTCAGCGTGCGGACGACGGTCTCCTGCATGTGGGCGACGATCTGCCCGCCCGAGGACGACACGTGCACGACGGTGGATCCCTGGTCGGACACGAAGCCGGACAGCGGGACGACCTTCTGGGTGTTCGGGGCGACGACGATGCCGGTCGTGCCGGGGGCGCTGACCGTGCCGGTGCCGTCGTAGATCGCCAGGTCGACGGTCGCGTTCACGTCGGTCGGGTTCGACAGGGTGACGAGGCTGGTGCGCCCGGTCTCGGTCGAGCCGCCGACGAGCCAGGTCGACTGCGAGGGGTCGTCGCACGACGCCGCGCCGGCACCGACCAGGTCGCCGCTGGAGACGCTCTGGTAGCTGCTGCCCGCGACCTGCGGTGTCGTGTCGCCCGCGGGGGCGGTCAGCAGGCGGGGGTCGCTGCCGCCGGTGGACGACGGGTCGAGCGAGGTCCGCTCGACGGTCGAACCGGTCGTCGCCGTGGCCACGGTCGCCGACCCGACGGTGCTCGCCTGGGTGGCGTCGTTGCCGGAGTCGTCGGACAGCCGCAGGGCACTTCCGGCGCAGACGCGCTCGGCGTCGGCGGGCACCGGGGTGACGGTCCGGCCGGCCGGGCGACCCGGTTCGGCCGCGGTGCCGTAGGCGTGCGCGGCCGTGACGGCGCCGGCAGCGACGACGACGGCGACCGCGGTCGCGGTGCCGCGGACGACCCAGCGTCGGACGGAGCGGGTGGTGGTGCTCATTCGTCGCGCTCCTCGTCGAAGGTGGTCGCGGGTTCCTCGGCCTCGATGACGTTCGAGGTGGCGCGGCGACGGCGCGGGGCCGTCGGCACGGCGAGCAGGGCGGCCGCCCCGAACACCACGCCGAGCACGACCAGGTACAGGACGTGCGTGGCACGGGCGGCGGCGGACCCGGTGGTGGTCCGGTCGACGTCGCCCTCGTAGTGGAACAGCTGGCCGTTCGTGGTCTCACCGATGCTCGTGAAGAGCGCGTTCTGCCCGATCGCGCCCGCGGCACGGTCGTGCACGGTCTGCGCCTCGGGGTCGTCACCGGCGTCGTCGAGCAGGACGAAGCTGATGCCGAGTTCCTGCAGTGCCGGCCGGGGGTCGTAGCCGCTGCGGCTCGCCAGGTTGCCGGCGAGTGTCGTGAGCCGGGCGCCGGACTCGCTCAACCGCAGGGCGGTGGCGTCGAGGGTCGACTGGTCGTCGAGGGTGGCACCCTGGCCGCGTTCGAGCGCGACCGCGAGCGACCCGTCGTCCTGCGGCACCACGACGAGCGTGCCGACGTCGGGGTTCGCCTGCGCCTCGGCGTTCACGTACGCGCTGAGCACCCGGCCGGTGGTCGGCTGGATGGCGGCGTTGCCGAGGTAGAACGCGGCGAAGGCGGGGGCCACCGCGACACCGGCGAGCACCGTCGCGACGAGTCCCGTGACCGGGGCGGCCTTGGGCAGCACGTCGATCCCGATGCAGGCAGCGACCACGATCGCGAGCCAGTACACCGACAGCCCGCTGCCCGGCCACACGATGGTGGTGGTCGACCCGACGCCGGTGACGGTCACGTGGGTGGCGGCGAACGCGGTGCCGAACCCGAGCAGTGCGACGACGAGCGCCGAGCCGGCGACGGCCCAGCGGTGTCCGAGCATCGCGCCGATCGCCGCGGCGGCGATCGGGACGGCCAGGACGGCCATCACGATCGGCAGCCACGTGCCGACGGCTGCGAGTCCGGACGTGGCGGGCAGCCACCCGCTCCAGTCCGGCAGCGGCTGACCGATGGCCAGCTGCAGCGCGGACGGTGCGCGCGTGGCGGACGGGACGCCGGGGTCCGCGAAGACGGCGAGGACGTTGCCGCGCGCGACCTGGGCGAGGACGAGCGGCAGGAAGAGCACGGCGGTCGGCACCGGGATGAAGGCCCGACGGTGTGCACGGCGCCACCCGACGACGAGCGCGACGAGCCACCCGATCAGCAGGACCGGCAGCAACGACGGCGCCGAGGCCGCCACGACCGCGAACAGCAGCGAGGCACCAGAGGCCCAGGCCCACGAGCGGTGCGCCTCGAGCACGGCGACGAACAGCCACGGCAGCACCAGGTGCGCGATGACGGCGCCGAGGTGGCCCGTCGTGACCGCGCCGACGAGCGAGGGCGCGATGGCGTACAGCGCGGCACCGATCACCGGCACCCACTTGCGCGTGGTGACCTTGCGGACCGCGAACCAGGCGCCGAGGGCGGAGACCGGGAACGCGACGAGCATCACGAGCACGACGGACGTCGAGGGCGACCAGAACACGATCGACCCGAGGACCGCCAGCACGGCGGCGAACGGGTCGGACGGACCGGTGAACCCGGTGCCGAGCGAGTGCCAGCCGTACCCGACGTTCTGCCAGAGCTGCCCGACGCTCGTGCTGAGGGGCAGCAGGCCACCGCCGGTCAGCGCCGGTGAGCCGAGCAGGGGGTAGAGCGTGACGACGCTCAGGACGGCCGCGGCCAGCACGACCCAGATCCCGCCGTCGCCGAGGAACGACGCCCGCGCGATCGGGGCGTCCTCGACCCGGGCGAGTTCGACGTCGCGCGAGGTGGTGCGGTGCTCGTGCACCCGACGCCAGCTGACCCGGAGCGGTTCGACGGCGGCCCAACCGAGCTTCTTCGTGCGGGCGAGGTTCCTGCGCGCCCGACCGGTGCCTCCGGCGAAGGCCACCGCGAACGCCGCGGCGAGCTCGGGGACGACGGCCGCGGGGTGCTTGGCGACGAGGTGGCCGATCGCCCGGCCGAGTGCGAAGGGGACGAGGGTGAGCCAGTGCAGCCAGAGCAGTCCGCCCGGCGCGTAGGTCATCCGGCGGTGCAGCTGCGCCTGCCGGTGCATGCGGACACGGCGGGCCTCGGAGACGCGCTTGCGGCCGAACTCCTCGACCGGACCCGCGGTGGTGACCTTCGCCTCGGGGACCACGGCGACGCGGTGCCCGGCCAGGCGCACCCGGACGCAGAAGTCGAGGGCGGCGTCGACGTCGGGCAGCGCCGGGTCGAAGCCGGCGAGCTCGGTCCACACCGAGCGGCGCACGAGCATGCCACCGGCAGCGACGCCGAGCACGTCGGTGTGCCGGTCGTGCTGGCCCTGGTCGAGCTCGTCCTGCACGAGACCGATCGAGCGGCCGAAGCGCGTCATGCTCTCGCCGAACGCGCGGATGAGCGAGGGGTCGTCGTCGGCGACGAGCTTCGGGCCGGCCACGACCACGGACGGCGCGATCTCGACGGCGGAGAGCAGGTCGGCGAGCGCGGTCGGCGACGGCGCGTTGTCGTGCCCGAGCAGCCACAGCCACTCGTCGACGGGCTCGTCGACGACGGCGGGCGGGGCCTCGCGCTCTCCGCGGGCGACGGCCTCGCCGAAGGGGCGTCCGGCCGGCAGGCGCAGGAGTTCAGCGGAGCCGCCGAAGGACAGGCCCGCGGTGGAACCGTCGGTCGATCCGACGTCGACGACCACCAGGTTCTCGGGGTGGCGGGTCTGGGCCGCGAGTGCGTCCAGGGTCCGGTCGAGGTGGGCCGCTCCGTTGGCGGCGACGAGGATCGCGGTGACTCTGGGCTGCATGACGGGCGTCACTCTACGGTCTGGAGGCACGGCGTCCGCTGCGGACGGCGGCGCGCCGTGAACCTGCGCGGCCGAGCGGTCACGGCGCGCCAGCGCCGTGCGAGGTCGCGCCGAGGAGCCTGCGACGAGGATTCGGGACCGCACGGTGTGCGCCGGGCGCGCACCGTGCCTCCTGGACGGCTACGCGCGTTTGCGCAACTTGCGACGCTCGCGCTCGGACAGGCCGCCCCAGATACCGAAGCGTTCGTCGTTCTCCAGCGCGTACTCGAGGCACTGCGCCCGGACCTCGCACGACGTGCAGATCTTCTTCGCTTCGCGCGTGGAGCCGCCCTTCTCGGGGAAGAACGCCTCCGGGTCGGTCTGTGCGCACAACGAGTCGACCTGCCACGCGAGCGGGTTCTCCTCGTCGTCCGTCTCCGGCCGTCGAACACCCGGGACGCCGAGCGCCACGGGGTCGACGTGCCAGTCCTCCGGAACTCCGGCGTGGAAGTCGGAACCGTTCACCCTGATCACCCCTGACGTCTCGATAACGGGACCACAACGATTGAAGTCGTTGCCTGTAATTACAGCGGTGTCATTCGCCTGAGTCAAGTCGCGGATCATAGAAGGCACTGACCGCTTCGGCGTGTCATGTCCCCCGTCTGGGCGTGTCGCGCCCGGTCTGTCGGGGTTTCGGGGGACAACTGACACGTCCTCAGCCGCTACGAGGCGCTGCGGCGGGCCTCCCACGCACTCGTGACCATCTCGTCCAGGGTGTGGCGCATCGCCCAGTCGAGGTCGCGCGTGGCGGCCTCGCCGGTGGCCACGATGCGCGCCGGGTCGCCGGGGCGGCGGGGCGCGATCTCCGGGTCGAAGGCGATCCCGGTGCCCTTCGCCATGGCGTCCATGATCTGCCGGACGCTCACACCGTCGCCGCTGCCGAGGTTGTACGCCTGTTCGAGCGACTCCCCCGCCTCGAGCTTCTGCGCCGCGACGGCGTGCGAGTGCGCGAGGTCGGCGACGTGGATGTAGTCACGGACGCAGGTGCCGTCCTCGGTGGCGTAGTCGTCGCCGTTGATGCGCGGCGTGCGGCCGGCCAGCAGGGCGTCGAACACGAGCGGGAACAGGTTGTGCGGGCTGGCGTCGTACAGGTCGGGTTCGCCGGAGCCGACGACGTTGAAGTAGCGGAGCGAGGTCGTCGTGAAGCCCGCGGCGACCTCCATGTCCCGCAGCAGCCACTCGCCGATGAGCTTCGACTCGCCGTACGGGGACTCTGGTGCCTTCGGGGTCGACTCCACGACGACGTCGACGTCCGGGGTGCCGTACACCGCGGCGCTCGACGAGAAGACGGCCTTCGTGACGCCGTTCTCGGCCATCGCTCGGAGCAGCGTCGCCATGCCGGTGACGTTCTGCTCGTAGGTGTGCAGCGGACGCTCGACCGAGACGCCGGCGTACTTGAAGCCCGCGACGTGCACCACGCCGGTGACGTCGTGCTCGCGCAGGGTGCGGGCGACCAGCTCGCCGTCCAGGATCGTTCCCTCGACGAACGGCACGTCGTCCGGCACGAAGGCTCGGAAGCCGCTCGAGAGGTCGTCGAACGCGACCGTGTCGATGCCGGCCGAGCGCAGTGCTCGGACGACGTGGGACCCGATGTACCCGGCACCGCCGGTGACCAGCCAACTCATGGTCGCCACGCTAGCGGACGGACGGTGCACCCCGGTCGCGGTGTGCGGGACCGCGCCAGCCGGTGCGGCTCCGCGCTACCGGCCGGTCGCGATGAAGACCGTGGACGTCACGCCGTTCGACGAGTCGGCCTCGACCGTGACGTCGCCCTCGTCCGGTGTGATGAAGCAGGACTCGCCCTTGCGGAGCAACGTGGCGGACGTCGCGCCGACGAGCGTCACGACGCCCTCGGTGCAGATCGCGATCGACGGGCCGGCCAGCGGAGCCACCCCGCCGGTGCTCAGGCCGACCGGTCGCCCGTCGCCGTCGACCCGCAGCAGCGCGAACCCGACGCCCTCTGGTGCGAAGCGGTCCACGCCGGGGGCCAGGCGTTCGGGCTCGAGGACCGGTGCCGGGTAGGCCGTGAAGTCGAGCACGTGCAGGAGTTCGGGGACGTCGACGTGCTTCGGCGTCAGTCCCCCGCGCAGCACGTTGTCGGACGGTGCCATGAGCTCGATGCCGAGGCCGTCCAGGTAGGCGTGGATGTTGCCGGCGGGCAGGTACATCGCCTGTCCCGCGGTGAGCGTCACCCGGTGCATGAGCAGGGAGACGACGATGCCGGGGTCGCCCGGCCAGCTCGTCGCCAGGTCGCGCACCGTCGCCGTGTTCGGGGTGAGCAGGTCGTCGTCGAGGGCGACGGCGAGGTCGCTCGCGGCCTGCACGACGGCGAGCGCGGAGTCGTCGGCCGTCTCGAGCCACCGCACGGTGTCCTCGAGGCCGTGCTGCAAGTGCACCTCGAGCGGGCCGAGCCGACCGCTGCCGGCGTCGAGCACGCGGACCTCGGCCAGGGTCTCCTCGACCGGCCGGAAGCCGCTCAGGGCCTCGAACCGCTCGCTCAGCGCGACGACCAGCTCGGGCTTCGGGAACGGGTCCTTGTAGTTGCGCGCCGGGTCGTCGATCGCGATGCCCTCGCGCTCCTCGCGCGCGAAGCCGGCCTCGGCCTGCTCCGGCGTCGGGTGCGCCTGCAGCGACAGGGGCGCCGCCGCTGCGAGCACCTTCAGCAGGAACGGCAGGCCGGTGCGGTCGCCGCCCAGGGCGTCCTGCGGCTCGGTGGCGATCCAGTCGAGCAGTGTGTCGGCACCGCCGACCATCGCCGGGTTGACGACCACGCTCGGGCTGCCCGGGTGGGCGCCGAGCCAGAGCTCTGCCTGCGGGGCGCCGGTGACGGTGCGACCGAGGAGCTCCGGGATCGCGGTGACCGAGCCCCAGGCGTAGTCGCGGGGGGTGTTCGTGATGCCGAGGAACATGGGCGAGAGCCTACCGGCGGGACCCGGGGACTCCGGTGGCCCGCTGCCGCCGGTAGCCTGACGTCGTGACGAACACCTGGCCGCTGGCACGCGGGACCGTACCCGAGCGCGAGGCGTTCGCCTTCGGTGCGACCACGATCTTCGTGCTGTTCGCCGGGGACGCCGTCCCGAACACCCTCACCTGGGTCGGGGCGGGCGTCCTGTGGGCGCTCGTCGCCGCCTGGGGCATCACGATCCTGGTCCGGGCGAAGCCGCCGCTCGTGCGCTCCCCCTGGCCGCTCTGGGCCTTCCTGGGGTGGTGCCTGCTGTCCGTCGTCTGGTCGCACTGGCGGTTCGCCACGATCTCGAGCCTGACCGTGCAGGTGATCTGCGCCGCCGTGGCCTTCACGATCGCGTCCACCCTGACCTGGCGCCGGATCCTCGACGCCCTCAGCCTCGCGCTCCGCTGGGTGCTGCTGCTCTCGATCCTGTTCGAGGCCGTCGTCGCGGTGTTCGTGCGGCACCCCATCGCGCCGATCTGGACCGACTACGGCGACGCCGACATCCCGGACGCCTTCTACTTCTCACGCGCCGAGCTCTTCACCGGTGGCCGCATCCAGGGCCTGCCGGGCAACGCGAACCTGCTCGCGATGGTCGCGCTGCTCGTCGCGATCGTCGTCGTGCTGCAGCTCACCGAGGGCCGGATGCGTCGGCAGCGGGCCACCGGCTGGCTCGTGGTCGCCGTCCTCGGGTTCGTCCTGACCCGCTCCTCCACGGTCATCGCAGCCGCGCTGGTCGTCGCCGTCGTCGCCCTGGTCGCCGTGTGGATGCGCCGGGTCCCGACCGAGCGACGCACCCCGCGCTACCTGCTGCTCGCGGTCGGCGCGGTCGTCGTCGCCGGCGCGGCGTTCGTGCTGCGCGGTCCGGTCTCGGAGCTGCTCGGCAAGGGGTCGGACGCGACCGGCCGCGGCGAGATCTGGGCGAAGGTGCTCGGTCTGATCGACCAGCACGCCGTCGTCGGCTGGGGCTGGATCGGCTACTGGTGGCCCGGCATCCCCACCCTGGCCGACCTGGCGCACCGCAAGGGCGTCACGTACCTGCAGGCACACGACGCCTACCTCGACGTGTGGATGCAGACCGGCATCATCGGCCTCGTCCTGTTCCTGCTGTACGTCGTCACGACGCTGTCGCGCTCGTGGGCGTGCGCGACCCGGATCGGCTACGACGCCGCACTCCGTCCGCGCACGTTCGACCCGGTGTCGCTCCTGCCGCTGCTCGTCGTCGTCGCGCTGCTCGTGCAGTCCGTCGCGGAGTCGCGGCTGCTCTACCAGGGGAACTGGGTGCTCTTCGCGCTCATCGCCATCAAGACCCGGATCGTCCTGACCGGCGAGGAACCGACGTCGACCGGCGACGGCCCGCGCACCCCGCCCGCGAAGCGCGAGTTCCGCTGGGCCACCACGCGCTGATCGTCAGCGGCCCGCAGTCCGCGGTCCCGCGTCAGCGTCCCGCGTCAGCGGAACAGCCACGCGCACGCGACCGGTGACGACCACGGGTTCGACCGCACCCGCACGACCTCGAGCGTCGGGTCGGCGCGACACGCCTCGGCGGCCGCGGGCAGCTGCTCCGCCCACACCGGCCCGTCGCTGCGCCGGGTGTCCGCCGGCGCGACGTGCAGGACGGCCGACGCGACGACGGCGGCGACGACGCACCAGGCGGCCAGCGCCCCGACGAGGCGACCCGTGCCTCCCGTCCGCTGCGCGACACGCGACCACCGGTCGGTGTCCACCAGCGCGGCGGCGGCGACCACCGCGGCGCTGACGAGCAGCAGGCCGGACGCGGCTGCGTAGCGCTGCGGCGGGATCGCCGCCATGGCGGCCGTGGGGTTCGCCCACGGCTGCCCGGCACCGTCGTTCGCCAGCAGCGCCGCCCACCACACGGCACCGGACGCGACCGTCAGCGCGACGACCATCCACCGGGAGCGGGCCGGACCGACGACGACACCGGCGACCAGGACCAGGACCAGTGCGCTGACGGGCACCAGGACCGGCGCCCAGCCGTGCTCGACGATCGTGGTGACCACGACGCCGAGGTGCGGGTCCCACGCGCCGGCGACGGGCCGGAGCAGGAACCCGGCGAGCACGTCGCCGAACGCGGGAGCGCCGGGCGTCAGGTCGCGCGGATGCGTGAGCGTCGTGACGACCTGCACCACGGCCCCGGCGAGCGCCACGACCGTGACGGGCAGCGGGAGCAGGCGCGCGCGGCGAGACCCACCGTGCCCAGGACGACGCAGCGGCCACGCGAGCAGGAGCAGCGGCGTGAACAGGATCGTCTGCGGTTCCGTGAGGACCGCGAGTCCGGCGACGACGGCGAGCCCGACGGCTCCCCACCAGGTCCGGCTGCGGTGCGCGAAGACCCACGGCACCAGCACGAGCAGGTACCAGTGCAGGTTGGCGGCGTTCCCGCTGATCTCGTACGGCGCGAGCGGCAGCACGACGGGCACCGCGGCGAGCACGAGGCGGAACGGCCACGGTCGGACCACGTCGCGGGACAGGACGAAGACCAGCGCGCACACGGCTCCGACCACCAGGCAGGACGACAGCGAGACGACCTGGGCGTACCGCGCGGTCGGCAGTGCGTACCCGAGGTCGACCACCATCCGGGGCAGCAGGTGCACGTACCCGGCGTACGGGTGCAGCAGGGTGTCCACCGGACCGAGGGCGATGCGCTCCCGCAGGAAGACCCCGCCGTCCTCGGCCCAGACGGTGTTCCGGGGCACGGGGCCGAGCCGGTACCAGGCGAGCGCGGCGGCGGCGAAGCCGATGACGACCGCGACCAGCGGCAGGCCGGCGGCCCTCCGCAGGGGGTCCATTGCAGTGAAGCTAGGTCAGCATCGCGCATCGTCGATGACGCCACACCGCGGATCGTCGATACAGCCGTTCCGCGATGCGGGCGACTCGTCACAAGGTCGTACGCCAAGATGGACGCGTGACGGACGGCCGGGTGAGCAGACAGGTGCTCGGGCGCCGGTACCTCTCCGCCTGGATCGGCTTCTCGGCCGGTGGACGGTTCAGCCAGGCGCTCGCGACGGTCATCGTGCTGTTCGGGTTCGGGCAGCCGACCGTCCAGGCCCTCGTCGGCCGGTCGGGCACGTGGGCCGTGCTCGTGACGCTGTTCGTCCTCGCCGGGCTCAGTCTGCTCGGGCAGCGGTACCGGATCGAGTGGCACGGCGTGCTGCCCCTGTCGCTGCTGGCGTTCGTCGGGTACTGCGCGTTGAGCGTGCTCTGGAGCGAGTACTCGTGGGTCGCTCTGCGCGGGCTGGTGCAGACGGTGTGCTTCATCGGACTCGGCCTCTACCTGGCGCTCGGGCGGGACCTGGTGCAGGTGATCCGGGCGTCGGGTGACGCGTTCCGGATCCTGCTCGTCGTCGCCCTCGGCCTCGAGGTCCTGTCCGGACTGGTGCTAGACGTCCCGCTGCCGGCCTTCGGGATCCGCGGCGACATCGCCTACGGCGGCCCGATCCAGGGCATCGGCGGCACTCGCAACTTCATGGGGTTCATCGCCGCGATGGCCCTGGTCACCTTCGTCGTCGAGTTCCTCACCCGCTCGGTCACCATGTGGCGGGCGATCGGCTCCACTGCCCTCGCCGTCATCGCGCTGATGCTCGTGCAGTCCCCCATCACCGGCCTCGCGATGATCGCCCTCGCCGTCACCGCGCTGGCCCTCTGGTCGCTCCGGCACGCACGACCCGCCACCAGACCGGTGGTCAACGGCGTCCTCGGCGGCGCGGTCCTGCTCACCCTGGTGGTGGCCGTGTTCGCCCGGCACCGGCTGCTCGCCGAGATCGGTGCGGCCGGGGGCACGGCGACGCGCATCGACCTGTGGTCGCAGATCCGCGTCCTGACCGAGCGCTACCCGATCCAGGGCTGGGGGTGGGTCGGGACGTGGCCGACCGAGCCCGTCGTGCCGTACGTCACGCTCATCGACCCGTCCGGCGCGCGGTTCACGTCCGGCCTCAACGCGTTCGTCGACGCGTGGCTGCAGCTCGGGGTGGCCGGGACGATCATCCTGGGGATCGCCGCGCTGCTGGCGTTCGCTCGGGCATGGGTGACGGCGACGACGTTCCCCGGGGTGGCCTACGTGTGGCCGGCCGCGGTGCTGGTGCTGCTCGCGGTGACGAGCACGGCGGAGAGCTACCTGCTGCACGGTGCGGGTCTGATGTTCTTCGTGACGGTGCTCGTGATCGCGGCGCGGCGGCGCTCGTGGCGCCGGCACCTGCCGCGGGCGTAGGTGCCGCGGGGGCGCGCAGGCACGGCGTGTGACGCACTTCGTGAGCAGGAATGGTCGAGTCCGCCGCGGCGACCCGACCATTTCTGCTCACGAAGCGCCGGCCACCGCCGTCGTCATGCCTGCTCGTGCGCAGACCGCCGAGGTTCCACGACACGCCGCCCGTGTGTCGCCGAGGTTCCACGGAGCGGCGGTGGGAGCGCCGAGGTTCCGAGATCTCGGAACCTCGGGGGCGCACGCGGGGGCGCGGGCGTGCGGGCGGGCGCGGGCGGGGGGGGGGGGGGGCAGCGCGGGCGCGAGCGCTAGGGGCGCGTCGGACGACCCAGGCGGCGCTGCAGGCCCCACTGCGTGACGCGGAGCATCGCCTCGACGACGATGGACCGGCTCATCTTCGAGACCCCGTGCACGCGGTCACGGAACCGGATCGGCACCTCGACGATGCGGCCGCCCAGGGCGTCCACGCGCAGCGTCATGTCGACCTGGAAGCAGTACCCCTTCGAGTCGATCGAGCCGAGGTCCATCCGCGCGATCGCGTCGGAACGGTAGACGCGGTACCCGGCCGTGATGTCCCGCACGTGGATCCCGAGCACGAACCGCGCGTACGTGTTCGCGCCGCGGCTCAGGGCCTGACGACGGAGCGGCCAGTCGACGACCGACCCACCGGGCACCCAGCGCGACCCGATCGCGAGCAGCACGTCGTCCGACGCGGTGACCGCGTCGATGAGGGCCGGCAGCCGATCGGCCGGGTGCGAGCCGTCGGCGTCCATCTCGACCAGCAGCGGGTACCCGCGCTCCAGGCCCCACCGGAACCCGGCGACGTAGGCCGTGCCGAGCCCGAGCTTGCCCGACCGCTGCAGCAGGTGCACCCGGTCGTCGTCGGCCGCGATGGACCGCACGATGTCGCCGGTGTGGTCCGGGCTGCCGTCGTCGACGACGAGCAGGTGGGCACCGGGCGACGCCGTCAGGATCGCGTCGGCGATGGCTCGGATGTTCTCGGCCTCGTCGTACGTCGGGACGATGACGAGGGCCGTGGTCTCGGCTGGGTTCACCGGTTGCCGAGGCGTCGCTTGATCTTCCCCGCGACGCTGCGCGGGCCCTCGGTGCGGAAGTAGTGCACCGCGCGCCCGACGTCGTAGCGGACGCCTGAGAGCTTCTTGCGGTCCGGCACGCGCACGCGCATCGTGTGGGGCGCGAGCTTCGTGCTGGTGTCGCGCACCGACTTGTCCGCCGCGCGGATCGGGTTCCGGCAGAACTCGACGAGCGGCGCCAGGACGTTCTCCCACGTGAACTGCTCGCGCACGCGGTCGACGTTGGCGATGAACTGGGCGCGGGCCTTCTTGTCGAAGAGCGCGGTCTCGAGCGCCGTGGCCAGGCCGTCGACGTCCTGTTCGTGCACTGCGACGCCGAGCTGCTGCTCGGCGACCAGGTCACCGAAGGAGTCGCCGGCCGTCGTGACGATCGGCAGGCGCGCCCACAGGTAGTCGAGGATGCGGGTACGGAACGAGAACGTGGTCTCGAGGTGCTCGTAGTGCGTCGAGACGCCGGCGTCGGCCTCGAGCAGGTAGGCGCCGCGCTCCTCGTACGGGATCCACGAGTCGTTGAAGAACACGTGCTTCCCGGTCAGACCGAGGGCGTCGGCCTCGGCGCGGACCTTCGCGACGATGTCCATCTCGGGCACGTCGGGGTTCGGGTGCTGCACGCCCATGAAGAAGAGCTTCACCGACGGGCGACGGGCGGCGAGCTGGGCGATCGAGCGGACCAGGGTGATCGGGTCGAACCAGTCGTAGATGCCACCGCCCCAGACGACGAGCTTGTCGTTCTTGCCGATGCCCGGCACCACGCCCTTGACCCGCGGCTGGTCGTGCACCGGCGGGGTCGAGGACAGCCCGAACGGCACGACACCGATGAGCGAGCGGAGGTCGGCGTCGCGCGAGTACGTGCGGGCGTTCACCCGGCCGGAACCGGCGAGCTGGCCGAGCCAGAACATGCGCTGGCGCTCCGAGGCGCAGATGAAGTAGTCGCCGAGCTCGAGCTGGTGGTTGAGCGTGTCTGAGGCGTCGAGGATCTGACGGTTCCACTGGTCGACGTCGTCGCTGCGGCCCTGCTCGAGCTGTTCGAGGTGCAGCGGGTCGTACACGTCGACGACCAGGATCTTGCTCGTCGACTCGAGCACCGGGAACAGCCGGAGCGCGTGGCCCTGCACGATGATGACGTCGGCCCAGCCCTCGTGCTCGACCATCTGGCGGGGGTGGCGGTGCGGCACGGTGACGACCTCGTACGACGGGTCGATCTGCGACGAGCGGGTCAGGCTGACCACGCGCACGTCGTGCTCGGACGCGAGCTGCTTGGCCATCTGGGTGGCGCGGATCGCGGGACCGGCCATCTTCGCGCCGATCGAGTCGCCCGTGATGATGAGGATGCGACGACGGGTGCCGACTTCGAGCACACCGAGGGAGTGCACGATCTTGTCGTAGCCGGCCAGGTAGTTCTCGATCGGGTACGCGGGCTCGTCGCGGTTGCCGAACAGGCGCAGGAGCTCGCGGTCGCTGCGGACACGCGTGGCCTGGATCGCGCGGCGCGACTCGGTCATCGACGGCAGCTGCTCGACGAACTGGTCGACGCCGTAGATGCCGGCCATGCTCGTCTTCGGCACCGGGATGGTGGGGACGCTGTCGTCGCCGGGGTTCCGCAGATCGAGCTCCGTGGAGTCGAGCTCCCCGCGGCCCACGGCTCGGCGGACGGCGAGCGCCAGCGAGCCGGGCAGGGCGGCGGCGAGCTGCTCGTCGCCGAGGTTCTTGTACAGCGTGAAGAGGGCGTTCCGCTCGAGCAGGTAGGTCTCGCGGAAGTCGCCGAACTTGTTCATCGACGCGTGGTGCTTGTGGAACGCGACCGACTTCGGCTGGTACCGGAAGCGCCAGCCGAGCAGGTTGAGCCGCCAGCCGAGGTCGACGTCCTCGTAGAACATGAAGTAGCGGTCGTCGAAGCCGTCGAGCTGCTCGAAGAGCTCGGCGCGGATGAACATCGCGGCGCCGGTGCCGAACAGGACGTCGGTCTCGCTCTCCCAGCGGCCGGTGTCCGGCGACCCGGCGAAGGGCTTGTAGCCCATGCCGTACCAGGTCATCGCGGCCTCGGTGAAGTCGATGTTGACGCCCTCCCAGTCGAGGACCTTCGACGCCACGGCACCGATGTCGGCGCCGGACGCGAACGTGGCCATCGCCTCGCGCACCCACCCGGTGTCGGGACGGGCGTCGTTGTTGAGGAACGCGACGACCTCGCCGGAGGACTTCTCGACGCCGAGGTTGCACCCGCCGGTGAAGCCGAGGTTGGCGCCCGCGTCGATCAGGGTGAAGTCGAGGTCGGAGGCCTGCAGCCGGCCGAGGTGCTCCGGACCGGAGCCGTTCTCGACGACGATCACCTCGAGCTTGTCCTGCGGCCAGTCCTGCTTGCGGAGTTCCGCGATGCTCGTCAGGGTGTCGTCCGTGCCCTTGTAGTTCACGAGGATGACGGACACGACTCCCGGCTTGCGCTCTGTCACGCGAGTTCCTCCAGCAGCTGCCGCGCACGGCGCGGATCGGTGGCTCGGCCCACGGGGTGCCGCGAGCCGATGACACCCTACAAGGCGCGCCCCGCCACTCCCCTGTGGCCGTCGCCGATTCGTGCAGAATGGGCCGCGTGACTGCCGCAGTGATCCCGAACACTCCCCTGTCCTCGCCCCTCGCACCGGAGTACGCGGCCATCGCGGCCGGTGCGCACGCCGAGGGCCCGCGCGGCACCGTCCGGTTCGCCGTCTCGACCGCCGACCCGACCGAGGGCAAGGGCGACCTGTTCGTCGCACTCGGGCTCGCACGGGCGCTCCGTGCCGAGGGCTGGGGCGTCGCGATGTGGCCGCTCGAGCGCTGGGGGGAAGCGGTCCCCGCCGACACCGCCGTCGTGGTCAGCATGATCGAGTCGTTCGTCCCCGGGTACGTCCCCGCCGGCACCGCCCTGGTCGCGTGGGTGCGGAACTGGACCGCGAAGTGGGCGGCCCTGCCCTACCTCGGTGAGTTCGACGCGGTGTGGACGTCGTCCGGCATCGCCCGCGACGCCGTCGCCGCGCAGTACGACGGTCCGGTCGAGGTCGTCCCGATCGGTGTCGACCTGGACCTCTTCACCGACGAACGCCCGCGCGGGGCCGGCACGACCACGCCCGCCACGGCGTCCGAACGCACGGACCGTGCCGTCACGACCGTCAACTTCTGGGGCGTGCGCCGCCGCGTGCAGGACGTGCTCGCCGAGGTCGCCCCGGCCGAGCCGGTCGTGTGGTTCGCCGCGAACGTCGACCACGTCGAGGCCACGGCCGGCGTCGAGCTCCGGCCCGCGGTGTCCTACTTCGCGCTGCCCGAGGTGTACCGCGCCGCCGGCTTCGTCGTCGACGACGTGATCGCTCCGGCTGCCGAGTACGGCACCCTGAACTCGCGCCTGTACGAGGCACTCGCGTCCGGGGCGCTGCCGGTGACGGACTGCGCGCTCGGCCTGGACGAGCTCGGCCTGTCCGACGTGCCGGTCTTCGACGACGCCGCGTCGCTCGAGCGGGTGCTCGCGATGCCCCGCGCCGAGCGCACGGCCCTGACGGCCCGACTCCGTGCCGTGGTCGTCGAGCGGCACTCGTTCCGTGCGCGCGCCGAGCAGGTCGGCCCGGTCCTGGACGCGGCCGTGGCGATCGCCTCGGGTCGGTCCGGCGAGCGGAACGCGTTCCTGCGCTGGGCGACCGCGCAGCGCGAGGTCCTGCGGCAGGCCGAGCACGACCGTGACGTCCACCTGTCCGGGGTGCAGGACATCAACCGGCGGCTCGTCGCGTCGGAGCAGCAGGTCGGCGCGTACGACACCGCCCGTCGCCAGGCCGAGGCGGAGCGCGACCAGATCGCGGCGCGGTTCGCGGGCCTCACCCGCTCCCCCGAGTACCGGCTGCTGCACGGCGTGGGCCTGATGGCCCGGCGCGTGCGCCGCTGACGTCGGGCCAGCTCCGACGTCGGGCCAGCTCCGACGTCGAGCGCGCTCACTTCGTGAGCAGGAATGGTCGGGTCCGTCCACCGGACCCGACCATTCCTGCTCACGATCCGCCGCCGTGGGCGCGACCACAGGACAGACGGGAGGCCCGTGGCGGATCCGCCACGGGCCTCCCGTCCGTCTCGGCGACCGTCTACTGCACGGTCACCGTCTTCGTCCCGAAGCTCTTGTACGTCCCGCTCGGCAGGTCCTGGTAGTAGACCCGCACGGTGTGCGTGCCGGGCTGCAGCCCGGTGAGCACCCGCGACAGCCCGACGTCCGAACCCCAGTTCGGGTAGTTCTTCTGCACGTCGGTGCGGGTCGCGTTCACCGTGCCGGGGGTGATCGCGACGCCGTCCAGGTGCATCTTGTACTTGACCGGGTCCCACACGTCGGGGTCGATCGCCCAGCCCTTGACGGTGATGGTCCCCTTGCCGCCGGTGACGGAGTCGAACGACCCCTTCACCGCGCCGGTGTTGCCGGTCTTGCCCGTCGCGGGCGGGTCGATGACCGTGAAGGACTTCGTGCCGAAGCTCTTGTACGTGCCGCTCGGCAGGTCCTGGAAGTACACGCGGACGGTGTGCGTGCCCGCGCTCAGACCGGTGAGCTGCACGGACAGGCCGACGTCGGAGCCCCAGCCCGGGTGGACCGCCTCGACGTCGGTGCGCTTGGCGTTCACCACGCCCGGGTCGATCGCGACGCCGTCCAGGTGCATCTTGTACTTGACCGGGTCCCACACGTCGGGGTCGATCGCCCAGCCCTTGACCGTCGCGCTGTAGACGCCGCCGGTGACCGACTCGTACGAGCCCGTCACCGCGCCGGTCTTGCCGGTCTTGCCGGTGGTGCCGGACGACGGGGCCGTGGCCGACGTCACCTTCACGGTCTTCGTGCCGAAGCTCTTGTAGGTGCCGCTCGGCAGGTCCTGGAAGTAGACCCGCACGGTGTGGTTGCCGGCGCTCAGCCCGGTCAGGCGGAGTGCCAGGCCGACGTCGGAACCCCAGGACGGGTGCTTCGCCTCGACGTCGGTGCGGGTGGCGTTCGCGGTGCCGCTGTTCGTGCTGACGCCGTCGACGTGGACCTTGTACTTGACGGGGTCCCAGACGTCCGGGTCGATCGCCCACGCGCGCACCGTGGCCGTGCCGGCGCCGCCGGTGACGGACTCGTACGTCCCGCGGAGCGCTCCGGTCTTGCCGGTCTTGCCGGTGGTGGGGGCGCTGACGGTGACGGACTTCGACGCGACCTTGACGTAGTCGGTGCCGGGCTTGTCCTGCGTGTACAGCGCCACGGTGCGGGTCCCCGGCGTGATGCCGCCGATCGTCTTCGAGAACCCGAGGGTGCTGCCGACGCCCTTGTAGACCTTGGCGACGTCGGTGCGGGTGCGGTCGGTGGTGCCGGTCGCCTTGCTGACGCCGTCGACCAGGATCTTCCACGGGGCGGGCTTCGCCGAGTCGGGGTCGAGCGCCCAGCCGGTCGCGGTGATCGTGCCGGCGCTGCCGGTGACGGTGTCGAGTGCACCCTTCGGGGCTGCGCTCACGACCGTGCGGGTGTAGCAGCCGAGCAGCGTGTTGCTGCCCTTGCCCTGGTTGATGGCGTAGGTGCACACCGAGTGCTTGCCGACGCTCAGCCCGGTCAGCTCGGTCGAGAACCCGTGCTTGAGGTTGTTCGCGCCGAGGGTGGCGGACAGGTCGGGCCGGTTCACGTTCGCGGTGACGGTCTTCGCCCCGGCGCCGTCGACGTAGAACGCGACGCGGAGCGCGCTCGTGGTGTCCGGGTCGACGGCCCAGCCGCTGACCGTGATCGACGACGTCGAGCTCGGCGTGACCGCGTCGACGTTGCCGTACGGGTTGCCGCCGCCGGTCGCCGAGCCGAACCAGTCGGTGTACATGCGCCAGAAGTTGCGGTTGCCGTACGCCGAGCAGCCGTCGCCGGTGCCGTAGAGGTTCGACATCGCGGCGGTGTTCGGGGTGTACGGGGTGTAGATGTACAGCCCTGCGGTCGCCTGGTTCTGGATGTAGACGGACTTGCGGCCGCAGGCCGCGTTCGGGTTGAGGAGGATCGAGTTGGTCCGACCCGCCTGGTACGCCCACGAGGTCGGCGACGACTGGTAGCGCTTGAACTGGAGCGCGGCGGCGTAGACCTGCTGACCGAAGCCGAAGTACGCCGGGTCGCACGGGGCGGTGTCGGGGCACGCGAAGCCGGTGGCGTGCAGGTACATGTAGGACGTCGGCGAGGACGTCGTGACGATGCCCTGCTCCTTCTGCAGGAGCACGAGGAGCACCTTCTGGCTGATGCCGCACGCGGCGCCGACCTGGGCGATCATCGTCGCGGCGGACTTGGTGCCGCCGGCGATGGCGCTGCACCGGCCGGAGACGGCGCCGATCGCGCTCATCTTCTGCGAGAAGTCCTTCAGGCAAGCGGGTCCGCTCGACGACTTCCGGCAGTTCGGGGCGACGCTCGTCAGGAACGACTGCACGGACGCGGCGTTCATCGCCGAGCCGTTGTAGAAGTTGGCGTCGCTGATGATGTTGCCCGGGTCGAAGTCGCCGGCGACGGCGGCCGAGGCGGACTCGGTCGTGGTCTGCTCGGACAGGATCGTGCCGAAGGTCAGCCCGCTGACGGCGACGGCGAGTGCCGCGACGATCGCGAGGGAGGTCCGGAAGGGTCGGCGACGGCGCCCGTCCGACTCGGTCTGGATGGAACGCATCACGGCACCTCCGCCGGCATCGGGTCGGACGTCGTCGACGCGGAGCCGACGGCGTAGGTCAGGGTGACGGACCAGGTGCCGCTGGGGACCTGGGCCGCGGGGAACGCGACCTGCGCGCAGTTGACCGAGGAAGCGCTCGCCTGCGCCGCGCTCGTGGCGGTGCGCGTGACGCTCCCCTTCTTCGCGGTGAACGTGCAGGTCCCGCTGGTGTCGGTGGTGCCGGAGACGAGTCCGCCGGCCTGCAGCGACTTCGAAGCCGTGTCCCAGCCGCTGTAGGTGACGACGGCGGTCGCCGGGAAGTCCGACGGGTCGGTGTCCGGCTCGTTGGTCGAGCCGCTCCCCGGGAAGGCACCGGGGGTGTCGTCGTCCGAGGCGGTGGGGTCGTCGGTGGCCTCGGACGCGGGCGACGACGCGGTGCCGGTGGGCTCCGTGGTCGCCGGGTCGTCGGCGGTCGGGGTCGGACTCGCGGTACGGGTCGCTGACGCGGACGGCGACGGGGTGGCGTCGTCGCCACCACCGGAACAACCGGCCAAGAGAACACTGAGGGCACCGACCACCGCGAACGCAGCGATCGGCCTGGATGCGAGGAGCATGCTGACGGGCCGTCCTGTGGATGTTGACAAGGGTCCGGGTTGCGACAACGGTAACCCCAAAGTGAAGGTTGAGGGTTGGATCGGTCCGGAATCACCCCCGCTCGGGGTGCACGACGGCCGTCGCCCATCCCTGCCGCGCGGGCCCGGTGAGTATGCTGTTCCGGTCCTGCCCCCACGAACGAAGAGACGTATGGTCGATCAAGCCCGCATGGCGGCGCTCGCGAAGGAACCCCTCGTCGTGATCGGCGCTCCGACGAGCGCCTTCCGCGGAACCTGGCGAGAGCTGCGCGACGTCTTCCGGCAGCGCGAGATGCTCGGGATGCTCATCCGACGCGACCTGAAGGCGCGGTACAAGGACTCGGCGCTCGGGTTCGTGTGGACGCTGGTGCGCCCCCTGACCCAGCTGCTCATCTACTACTTCGTCATCGGCAAGGTCCTCGGCGCCGCCAACGGCATCGACAACTTCGCGATCTACGTCTTCACCGGCCTGACCGCCTACACGCTCTTCAGCGAGATCGTCGCCGGCTCGACCGGCTCGATCGTCGGCAACTCCGGGCTGATCAAGAAGGTCTACGTCCCGCGCGAGGTCTTCCCGCTCGCCAGCGTCGGCGCGGCCCTGGTGAACTTCACCATCCAGTTCGCGATCCTGCTCGCCGCGACCGTGGTCATCGGCGTCTTCCCGTTCCACGAGGGGCTCGTCTACCTGATCCCGTCGCTCGCGGTGATCCTCGTCTACGGCGCGGCCATCGGCCTGGTGCTGTCCGCGCTCAACGTGTACCTGCGCGACGTGCAGTTCGTCATCGACGTCGGCCTGATGGTCCTCCTCTGGGCCTCGCCGATCGTGTACTCGTACTCGCGGGTGGTCGCCACCGTGAACACCGACTGGCTCATCACCGCCTACACGAACAACCCCCTGACGCTGGCCGTGCTCGGCATGCAGAACGCCATCTGGCTGCACGACCCGGCCGACGTCACGTACCCGGACCACCTGATGCTGCGCCTCGGCATCGCGTTCGTCATCGGTGTCCTCTGCCTCCTCGGCGCGCAGCGGGTGTTCTCCCGTCTGCAGGGCAACTTCGCGCAGGAGCTGTAGACCATGGCCATCAGCACCCCCGTCGCCCCGACGCCCACCGAGGGCACCACCGAGCGCCCGGACGTGATCGTCATCGACCACGTCCGCAAGCGCTTCACGGTCCGCAAGGACAACACGCTGCGCGAGCGCATCGTCACGCTCGGTCGTGCCGGCCGGAAGCACCGACAGGACTTCTGGGCCCTCGACGACGTCACCGTGTCGATCCAGGCCGGCTCCACGGTCGGCCTCATCGGCCAGAACGGCTCCGGCAAGTCGACCCTGCTCAAGGCCATCGGCGGCATCATCCAGCCGACGTCCGGCACGGTGTCCCGCCGCGGTCGCCTCGCCGCGCTGCTCGAGCTCGGTGCCGGCTTCCACCCCGACCTGTCCGGGCGCGAGAACGTCTACCTCAACGCGTCGCTGCTCGGGCTGAGCCGCAAGCAGACCGACGAGAAGTTCGACGACATCCTGGCGTTCTCGGGGATCGGCGACTTCATCGACACCCAGGTGAAGTTCTACTCATCCGGCATGTACGTGCGACTCGCCTTCGCCGTCGCCGTGCACACCGACCCCGACGTCCTGCTCGTCGACGAGGTGCTGGCCGTCGGCGACGAGGCGTTCCAGCGCAAGTGCCTCGACCGCATCCGCACCTTCCAAGAGGCGGGCAAGACGATCATCATCGTCACGCACTCGCTCAGCCAGGTGCAGGAGATGTGCGACCGGGTGGTGCTGCTCAACAAGGGCAAGGTGCTGCACGACGGCGATCCCGTCCAGGCCGTGAGCATGTTCCGCGAGGTCCTCGAGGAACGCCGCCAGGGCGAGCTCAGCACCGACGTCGCCGTCGGCCGCGGCAAGGTCCTCGGCGCGAGCGTGCACGTCGACGGCAAGGAGCCCCGCGCCGAGGTCATGCCCGGCGACGACCTCGTCGTGGACATGGAGTTCGAGCACCTGGACGGCATCGCCGACTGGGAGGCCGCGGTACAGATCAACAACGCCGGCGGCCAGGTCGTGTACGGCACCACCACCGGCATCATGGGCCTCGAACTGCAGCCGCTGCACGGACGCCGGAAGCTCCGCCTGCGGATCGCCGACACCGCGTTCGGCACCGGCAAGTACTTCATCAACGTGTCGATGATGGACTCCGCCGGCCGCCACCTGCACGACATGCCGGAGTGCGACTCGTTCGAGGTGCCCGGGTTCGAGAACGCCGTGGGCACGGTCTACGCGCAGCCCTCGATCGAGGAGCTGGACTGAGCCCGACCGACGACGGCACCGACGTCCGGACCCCGGGCGTCCCGCGCACCGCGGTCGTCGTCGTCAACTGGGAACGCGCCGACCTGACGACCGCGGCCGTCCGCGCCGTGCTCGCCGAGGGCGCGGCCGACCAGGTGGTCGTCGTCGACAACGGCTCGTCGGACGACTCCGTCGCCGTCCTCCGCCGCGAACTGCCCGACGTCGACGTGGTCTCGCGGGAGCGCAACGGCGGGTTCGCGGCCGGCGCGAACACCGGCATCCGGCACGCGGACGCCGACGTCGTCGTGCTGCTCAACAACGACGCGGTCCCCGCGCCGGGCTTCGTCGCGGCGCTCCGCGACCACCTGGCGCAGGCGCGGCCCGAGGTCGCGGCCGTGACGGGCCGCATCGTGCTCGCCGGACGCTGGACGGGCCTCCCGGTCGGCGCGACGCCCGCACCCGGCCAGCGCGTGCTGCAGGGCCACGACGGCCGTCTGTGGACGCCGTCGCCCGACGGCGACGTGCGCCTCAACTCGACCGGCGTGCGCGTCGACCGCGACGGCAACGGCATGGACCGCGACTGGTTCGCGCCCGTCGACCGGGTCGCGGACGTCGACGTCTTCGGGTTCTCCGGTGGGGCCTCCGCCCTGCGGCGGAGCGCGCTCGACGACGTCGGCCTGCTCGACGAGTCGCTCTTCATGTACTACGAGGACACCGAACTCGCGTGGCGACTCCGCCGACGCGGCTGGCGCGTGGAACACGCGGCCGACGCCGTCGTCGAGCACGACCACTCGGCGTCGTCCGGGGTGCAGAGCGACCTGTTCCTCTTCCGCAACGCGCGCAACCGGATGGTCGTCGCGCTCTGGCACGCGCCGTGGGGCACCGTCCTGCGGGCGAGCGCCCGGACCCTCTTCCGCGGCCTGCGCGGACTGCTCACTGCTCCCACCCGACGGGAGGCCCGGCTCGTCCTGGCAGCGTTCGCGGACGTCGTCGGGGCGCTCCCGTCGCACCTCGCGCGGCGGCTCCGCGAGTCGCGGCGCGCGTCCGTCCCGCGCCGCAGCGTGGACCCGGGCGCATGAGCGCGGAGGGCTATCCTGGTCACTCCCCTGCTCGCTCCCCCGCCGACGGTCCCGACCGTGGCGCCCCCGTTCGGAAGGACCCTCGCGTGCCGCAGCTCACCGTCCTCGTCGACGGGACCGCGGTACCGCGTGCACTCGGCGGTGTGGGCCGCTACGTCGAGGGGGTCGTGTCGCACCTGACCGACCCGGCGCTCGACGTCCACCTGGTGGTCCGACCCGTGCACGCTCCGCACTTCGCCGCCGTCGCGCCGCGCGCGACCGTGCACACCGCGCCGGGCTGGACCGACTCGGTGCCGCTCCGGTTCCTCTGGGAGCAGACCGGGCTGCCGGCGCTCGGCCGTCGGCTCGGCGCGCAGGTGCTGCACTCCCCGCACTACACGTTCCCGTTCGCGTGGCGCGGCGGATCCGTCGTCACCCTGCACGACGCCACGTTCTTCTCGAACCCCGAGTGGCACTCCCGCCTGAAGCGGACGTTCTTCACCTGGTGGAGCCGCCGGTCCCTGCGCTCCCGCCCGGTCGTCATCGTGCCGAGCGCGGCCACCGCGACCGAGGCCGCACGGGTCGTGACCGGCATCCGCGCCGACGTCCGGGTCGCACCGCTCGGCGTCGACCGTGCCGTGTTCCACGAGCCGTCCACCGCCGAGGTCGAGGACGCCCGGATCGCCGCGACGCTGCCCGAGGGTGCGCCGTGGATCGCGTTCCTCGGCACGATCGAACCGCGGAAGAACGTCACCGCGCTGCTCGACGCCTACGCCGCGGTGCGTTCCGCGCGCGCGGACGCCGGCTCGGACGGTGGCTCGGCTGGTGGCTCCGACGTCCCGTGGCTGGTGCTCTCCGGGGCCCGCGGCTGGGACGAGTCCGCGATCGCCCGGCTCGACGCGCTGCAGCCGGACGACCACGTGATCGAGGCCGGCTACCTGCCCCTCGAGGACCTGGCGGGCTACCTCGGCGGCGCGGAGTTCGTCGTCTACCCGTCGCTCGGCGAGGGCTTCGGGCTGCCGGTGGTCGAGGCGATGGCCTCCGGCGCCTGCGTCCTGACCACCCGGCGGCTGTCACTGCCCGAGGTCGGCGGTGACGCAGCGGTGTACACCGAGCCGTCCGCCTCCGCACTGGCGTCCGCGATGACGCGGCTGCTCGACGACCCGTCGCTCGTCGCGTCGCACCGGGCGGCCGCGCTGGCCCGGGCCGCCTCGTTCACGTGGGAGGCCACGGCAGCCGTGCACGTCGAGGCCTACTCGGCCGTGGCCCGGGACGCTCGGGCCGGGGGTACCCGGTGATCCGCGTCGCCGTGCTGACGGTCACCTACAACACCGGCGAGACCATCCGGCCGTTCCTGGCGAGCGTCGCGGCGGCGTCCTCGGAGCCGGTCGCCGTCGTGATCGCCGACAACGGCTCCGCCGACATCGACGCACTGCGGGCGATCGGTGAGTCCTACGGTGCCGTCGTGGTGTCCTCCGGGGGCAACCGCGGCTACGGCGGAGGCATCGACGCCGCACTGAGCGCCCTCGACGACGTCCTGCCCGACGTCCGCCCCGAGTTCCTGCTCGTCACGAACCCCGACGTCGTGCTCGCACCCGGCTCGATCGACGAACTCGTCCGCGCCGCCGACCGGCTGCCGTCCGGCGGGTCGTTCGGGCCGCGGATCCTCGACGAGCAGGGCGAGACGTACCCGTCCGCGCGCCAGCTGCCGTCGCTCCGGACCGGGCTCGGCCACGCGGCGTTCTCGCGGTTCTGGCCCGCCAACCCGTGGAGCCAGCGGTACTGGTCCACCACGCAGGTCGTCGAGCGCGAGGCCGGCTGGCTGTCCGGCGCGTGCTTCCTCATCCGGACGTCGGTGTTCCGCGAACTCGGCGGGTTCGACGAGTCGTACTTCATGTACTTCGAGGACGTCGACCTGGGCCAGCGCGTCGGTCGCTCCGGTCGCGCGAACGTGTACGTGCCGACGGCCGTGGTCACCCACACCGGGGCGCACTCGACGTCGTCCAACCGGCGCCGGATGGAGATCGAGCACCACCGCAGCGCGTACCGGTTCCTGTCGCGGAAGTACCGGGCGTGGTGGCTCTGGCCGCTGCGGGTCGCCCTGCACGCGGGCCTCTCCGCCCGCGCCCGCTGGGTCACACGCAAATAGCCCGGTCGGGGGCCTGCAGGGCCGTGCGCGACCCCACTAGGCTCAGCGTCGTGCACCGCGACCCGGAACCCTGGCTCGGCTGCGGCCCGATCGACGCCGCCCGCCGCTACTGGACGGGGGCGTTCACGTTCCGCCGTGCCCGTGCGAGCCGGGCCGAGTTCTGGTGGGCACGCGCCGTCGACGTGCTCGTGGTCTGGCTCGTCGTGACGTTCGTGCCGATGGCCACCGGGATCCCGGACGCCGACGACTCGATGTCGACCTTCCAGAACACCCCCGGGTTCCTCGGGATCGGGCAGTCCGTCTTGAGCCTCAACGGCAGCCCCGACGGCTGGCACGTCGTCGCCCAGGGGCCGCCGTCGCAGTGGGTGCTGTTCGTGTGGTGCGTGCTGACCGTCATCCCGAACCTGGCACTCGGCGCGCGACGACTCCGCGACATCGGGTCGCCGGCGTGGATCGCGCTGTTCGGCGGCTTCCCGATCCTGGACCTGTTCCTGCTGCTCGGTGCCCTGCGCCGCAGTTGGCGCCCGACGCTCCCGTCGGGCCAGGACCCGGAGCCGTCCGGCGCCGAACTCCCCGTCGCCCACCGCGCCGCCTGACCCGGTTCAGAGCCTCTCCGCACAACCAAAGCGCGTTCGCGCCGTGGCATGCCGCGGTTCGGATGCACTTTGGTTGTGCGCCGGGCAGTGCGGGCGGCGGGACCGGCAAGCGGAGGCGGAGCGGGGATCAGGCGCGGAGGCGGGCGCGTTCGGTTCGGGCGGCGGCCAGCAGCACGGCGGCTCGGGCGTCGAAGGAGTGCTCCGCGGCGATGCGCGACGCGGCCGCCGCCCGCTCGGCAGCGGACGGCCACACTCGTGCCGGGTCCAGGAGCGCGGCGAGCTCGTCACGGGAACGCGCCACCGCGAGCGTCGGGACGTCGAGCACCTCGGTCAGCCCGGCGACCTCGTCGGTGACGACGACTCCCCCGGACGCCAACACGTCGAACACCCGGTTCGACACGAAGCCACCGGCCGCCATGTCCGCCCAGTGGTCGTTGAGCACCACGCGCGCCGAGGCGTAGGCCGTGGCGACCTCAGCCCGGCTCAGCGACGGTTCGCCGAGCGCTGCGTCGGGGACCACGCCCTGCCACCCCGGGCCGTGCACGCGCAGGTCGGCTCCGAGCGCCACGGCATCGGCGACCACCGGGCGCGCGGCGCCGCGGGTCGAGCCGACGAACACCACCCGGTCGGCATCGGGGCTCGTCGTCGCCCGCGCGCCCGGGTGGAACACCGCGGGGTCGGTCGCCTGCAGCAGCGTGCGGACCGGGATCCCCGACCGCGCTGCTGCCGCAGCAGCCCAGACCGGCCCGGCGGCGAAGGCCGCGTCGAACGACCGGAGCTCGGTGTCGGAGACGTCGTCGGGATGACTGATCACCCAGAGGAGGTTCACCGACGCGGGGTTCGGCGGCACCCGGTCGAGGCCGCGGATCACGAGCGTCACGTCGTCCGAGGCATCGTCGTCCCGCACGTGGGCGTCACGGCGGTCGATCCGGACGCGCTGCCCGAGCCGCTCGAGTGCCCCGGCCAGCTCGGCGGCGAAGTGCACGTCGCCCCAGCCGTCACCCTCGGGCCCGGCGGGAGCGGCGATCTTCAGCGACCAGGTGAGCGGGTCGGTGGCGCTGCTGGTCGTCCGGCGGACCGGTGTCACCGGTCGCGCTCCCCACGGCGGCAGCGGCGGCCCGGCCACGACGTCACGTGTCGCTGGCCCACGGTCCCGCCATGCGCTGAACGCGTCGACGGTCGCGGCGTCGACCGTGCGGCCGGCCTCGACCGAGCGGGTCGCCGCACCGACGACGCGCACCGGTCCGCCGTGGACATCGGCGACGGCGCGGGTCCAGGCAGTCAGGGTCATGCGTTCGTCCGGGAGGCACGGTGCCGGCACCAGCGCCGCCCCCGGCATCGAGAGCACTGGTTGGTCCGCCGCGAACACGGCGTCGGCGTCCTCGGCGGCGCCTCCGGGAACGGCGTCGTCGGACCAGGGCAGCGCCCCGGGACGGAGGAGCCGGGCGCCGGAGCGGAGTGCGCCGTCCGGCAGGCGGACCCGTGCCTGTGCCACCGCGTCGGCCGCGGCGAGTGCCCGGAGGCCGGCAGCGTCGATCGTCACCGAGGTGTCGACGAGCACGAGGACCCGTCCGACCCCGGCGGCGAGGCCGGCGTTGATCGCGGACCCCAGGCCGTCGACCGGCACGGTGCGCACCCACGGCAGGCGACGACCGAACGGACCGCGCGGCGAGGCGTCGGCGACGTAGCTCACGGCGCGGACGTCAGTGCCGCGGCCGAAGGCCTCGCGGGCGACGGCGACGAGGCGCGTGACCTCGGCGTGCCGGTCCGACCGGGTCGTGACGAGGACCGTGACGTCCTGGTCCAGGTGCGGCAGGGGGTCGTCGAAGCCGGCCACGCGGACGACGTCAGTCGTCGCTGCGGGCGTGGGACGGGCCTCCCGGTCGGGGTGGTCGGCAGCCGTCGTGTCGCGACGACGGCGACCGAACCACCCAGAACCGGACGCCACGGGCGGTGCTAGGCGCCGAGGAGCCGCTGGAGGTAGACGCCATAGCCACCCTTGACGAGCGGCGCGGCGAGCTCGGCGAGCTGCGCGTCGTCGATCCAGCCGTTGCGCCAGGCGATCTCCTCGATGCACCCGATCTTGAAGCCCTGGCGGTCCTCGATGACCTTGACGTACTCGGACGCCTGCATCATCGACTCGAACGTGCCGGTGTCGAGCCACGCGGTGCCACGGTCGAGGACCTGGACGCCGAGTTCACCGGCCTCGAGGTAGCGCTCGTTGACCGTCGAGATCTCGAGCTCGCCACGGGCGCTCGGCTCGATCGTCTTCGCGATCTCGATGACCTTGTTGTCGTAGAAGTACAGGCCGGGGACGGCGTAGTTCGACTTCGGCTCGGCCGGCTTCTCCTCGATGGAGACGGCGGTGAAGTCGTCGTCGAACTCCACGACGCCGTACGCCTTCGGGTCGGCCACGTGGTACGCGAAGATCGTCGCGCCGTCGACCTCGGTGTTCTTCCGCAGGTTCGTGCCGAGGCCGGTGCCGTGGAAGATGTTGTCGCCGAGGACGAGTGCGACGCTGTCGTCGCCGATGAAGTCCTCGCCGATGACGAAGGCCTGAGCGAGCCCGTCCGGGGACGGCTGCACGGCGTACTGGATCTCCATGCCGAAGGCGGAGCCGTCGCCGAGCAGGGCCTTGAACTGCTCGTTGTACTCCGGCGTCGTGATGACGAGCACTTCGCGGATGCCGGCCATCATCAGGGTCGACAGGGGGTAGTAGACCATCGGCTTGTCGTAGATCGGCATGAGCTGCTTGCTGATGCCCTTGGTGATCGGCCAGAGGCGCGTGCCGGATCCACCGGCGAGGATGATGCCCTTCATCGGGATCGCTTCCTTACTTCGTTACTTCGTCGTGCGGAGGGACTCGGTGTAGGCCACGCACTCCTCGTACGTCGGCAGCAGACCCGCGGCGGCCGCCTGCTCGAGCGTCGGGGCGCTCGTGTCCTTCTCGGAGAGCACCGGCTCACCGATGCCGTCCGGCAGTTCGAGCCCGACGGTCGGGTCGAGGATCGTGATCCCCTTCTCGCGCTCGGGGTCGTAGTGCGCGCTGACCAGGTAGTTCACCGTGGAGTGGTCCTCGAGCGCGACGATCGCGTGGCCGAGGCCCTCGGACAGGTACACGGCCTTGCGGTCGACGTCGTCGATGCGGACCGAGTCCCACTGCCCGAACGTCGGCGAACCGACGCGGATGTCGACGATGTAGTCGATGAAGGCGCCTCGGACGGCGGTGACGTACTTCGCCTGGCTCGGTGCGACGAGGGCGTAGTGGATGCCCCGCGCGACGCCGGCCGACGAGATCGACATGTTCACCTGGCGGAGGTCCAGCGGATGACCGACCGTCTCTTCGAGGACGTCGGCCCGGTACGCCTCGAGGAATGCTCCTCGTGCGTCGCCGTGCTGGACGGGCGTGAACTCCCACGCGCCGGGGATCTTCAGTTCGCGGATCTGCACCGGGGAAGCCTAGCAAGGTGGCGCATCGCATAGGCTGTCCTGGTTCTGTGCCCCGCGCCCCGCGCGCTGCGACTCCCGAAACGAGACCAAGCGAGCCCGTGAAGCTATTCGTCCAGATCCCCTGCCTCAACGAGGAGAACACCCTCGCCAGCGTCATCGACTCGATCCCGCGTGAGATCGACGGCATCGACGAGATCGAGATCCTGGTCATCAACGACGGCAGCACCGACCGCACCGTCGAGGTCGCCAAGGAACACGGCGTCAAGCACTTCGTGCACCACACGACCAACATGGGGCTCGCCCGGTCGTTCCGCGACGGCGTCGACTACGCCCTGCTGCACGGTGCCGACATCGTCGTCAACACCGACGGCGACAACCAGTACCCGCAGGCGCAGATCGCCGAGCTCGTCCAGCCGATCCTGCGCAAGGAAGCCGAGATCGTCATCGGCGACCGGCAGACCCGCACGATCGAGCACTTCTCCGGCTTCAAGAAGCTCATGCAGCGCTTCGGGTCGTGGGTCGCCAGCCGCGCCGCCGGGCTCGACCTGCCCGACGCCGCGAGCGGGTTCCGCGCGTACTCGAAGTACTCGCTGATCCGCCTGAACATCGTCACGCGCTTCAGCTACTGCATGGAGACCATCGTGCAGGCCGGCTACAAGCGCCTGGCGATCGCGTCCGTGCCGATCACGACGAACCCGAAGACCCGCGAGTCCCGGCTGTTCAGCAACATCTTCCAGCACATGTTCGAGTCCGGCTCCGCGATCGCCCGGGTCTACCTGATGTACCGGCCGATGGCGCTCTTCGCCTGGGTCAGCGTGATCCTGGGCGGCCTCGGGCTCTGGCCGCTCGTCCGCTACCTGGTGCTGCTCGCGATGCAGACCCCCGGCAACCACCTGCAGTCGATCATCCTGGGTGTGGTGCTGCTCATCACGGCGCTGCTCTCCATCGTGATCGGCGTCGTCGCTGACCTCACCCGCCTCAACCGCACGCTGGCCGAGGAGCAGCTCGACCTGCAGAAACTGCAGCGGTATGGCGACTGACACGGCCCCGGCCGTGTCGGGCACCGTCGCCCGCCCACGGGTCGGCCGTGCCGAGCGCGTCGTCGTCATCGCCCTGACGGTCGCGTTCGCCGCCGTCCTGGCGGTCTGGGCGATCGTGACGACCACGTACAAGGCGCCGGACGAGCCGACGCACGTCGACGCCGTCCTGCACCTGGCGATCGGTGACGCCTGGCCGGAGCCGGGCGCGATGCACTACCTCAACGCCACGCACGACACGCAGATCAGCAACCTGCGACAGCCGGCGTCCGACAACGCGACGTGGGGCGAGCTGCTGCGGGAGTTCCCCGGCGTGCACCCGACGAGCATCGACCAGATGTCGCAGCACCCGCCCACGTACTACGCGCTGGCCGCCGGGGTGCTCCACCTGGTGCACTTCGAGGACCTGCGGTGGGACCACGCCGTGATGGCCCTGCGGCTGTTCGACGCCCTGCTCGTGCTGCCCCTGCCGTTCCTGGCGTGGGCCACGGTGCGTCGGCTGACCCGCTCGCCCCGGGCTGCCGTGGTCGGCGGGGCGGCGATCCTGGCCGTCCCCGAGGTCGCGTCGATCGGTACCTCGGTGACGAACGACGCCCTGATGCTGCCCCTCGCGGGTGCGCTGGTGTACTTCGTCGTCCGGCTGCTCACGGGCGACCAGCGGGTGCGGACCACGGTGTGGATCGGCCTGCTGCTCGGCGCGATGCTGCTGACCAAGGGAACTGCCCTGCCCGCCGTCCCCTTCGTCGGGATCGCGGTGATGGCGGCGGGCTGCACCCGCGCGACCGTCTGGCGGAACGTCCTGCGCACCACCTGGACGCTGGGGATCGCCGGCGTCGTCGGTGGGTGGTGGTGGCTTCGGAACATCCTCGTGTACCACGCGATCCAGCCCGACGGCATGGCCTACGCCCGTCCGTCGATGCCGTTCCCGGACGACACCGCCGCCAGCCCGGAGGTCTTCCTGCGCGACTACTGGAACGGCGTGACCCGCACGTTCTGGGGCAGCGTCGGCGGCCTGACGCAGTTCCAGTTCGCCCAGTTCCTGATCGACGGCCTGACCATCGTGTCGATCGCCGGCATCGTCATCTGGGCGTTCCGCCGCGGCCCGTCGCTGCGACCCGCGATCGTCCTGGCGTCGTACCCCGTCATCCTGATCGCCCTGCACATGCAGAGCGGGTGGGGCGGCTACGTGCGGAACACGATCGTCGCCGGCACCCAGGGCCGCTACTACTACCCCACCCTCATCGCCCTCATCGCCCTGAGCGCCCTGGCCTGGCGGCGCGTGACCGTCACCGCGGCCGGCGCCACACGACTGGCCGTCGGCATGTCCGTCGCGGCGACGGCCATCGCCCTCTACGGCGTCGTCTACGCGCTCCGGGCGTTCGGCCGTGACGCCGCGTTCTGGATCGACGAGTTCTCGATCGTCAAGTTCGACCAGTACGGCATGCTCGCTGCCGGCGGGAACTTCACGCTGGCCACCGTGGCAGCGGTCGCGCTGATCGCCACGGCGGTCCTGCTGGTGCGTTTCGTGCGCCGGACGGCGGTGACGGCGTGACCGCCCGCCGCGAGTGGGTCGTGCTCGGCACGATCACCGTCGCGTGGCTGGGCCTGCTGCTCGGCTTCGCCCTGCTCACCCCGGCGTTCGGCGCCCCCGACGAGCCCGCGCACGTCGACGCCGCGTTCCGGCTGGCGCTCGGCCTCGGGTGGCCGCACGGCGGCGAGATGCACTACCTCGCCGCCATCCGGCAGATCGTGGAGCACCCGGTGCCCGCCGTCGACCGCCCCACGGTCGACGCGCTCCTGGCAGCTGTCCCCGGCGACTCCCCCGCGATCGACCCGATGTCGCAGAACCCGCCGACGTACTGGCTCGTCGCCGCGGGCATCCTGCGCCTGATCCGCTTCGGGGCGCACGACTGGGCCACCTCGGTGCTCGTCCTGCGCCTGTTCGACGTCGTGCTCGTGACCGCGCTGCCGGTGCTCGTGTGGGCGACCGTCCGCCGGGTGACGCGGTCGCCGCGGACCGCCCTGGTCGCACCGCTGCTGCTCTTCGCGGTGCCGCAGCTCGCGCAGGTCGGCGCCGGCGTGACGTCGTGGGCACCGATGATCCTGCTCGGCGCCGTGCTCGTGTGGCTGAGCGTGCGGGTGCTCACCGGTGACCGGTCGTGGTGGACCACGGCCGGGTTGGCCGTGGCGGTGACCGGGCTGGCGGCGATCAGCGCGCTCGGTCTGCTGGCGGTGCCGTTCGTCGTGCTCGTGTTCGCGCTGGCCCGCGACGAGCGCGACGAGCGCGGCGAGCGCGACCGCGACCGCGACCAGCGCACCGCACGTCCGTGGCGCCGGTCGGCCCTGCGCGCCGGCGTGGTCGTCGTCGCTGCCGCCGCCGTGTCCGGCTGGTGGTGGGTCCGCACGCTGCTCGTCAGCGGGACCCTGCTGCCGGACGCCCTGCGCGGCGTGACCGCGGTGCAGCCGTACCCGTCGGGCGGCGCGAACCCCGGCGCGTTCGCCGGTCGGCAGTGGGACGGCCTGACCGCCTCGTTCTTCGGGGACTTCGGCGCGAACCAGTGGCCGCTGCCGCCCATGGTCGTCGACGCCCTGGCGATCGTCGGTCTCGTCGCCCTCGGCTGGTCGTACGCGCGTCGCGGCGCCGGACGCCGGGTGATGACCATCGCCCTGGTCTGGCCGGTGCTCGTCGTCGTCGCGACCCTGGCCTACAACTGGCGGAACTACCTCGGCACGCACCAGGGCAACGGGCTGCAGGGCCGGTTCCTGTTCATGGCCGTCGTCGCCCTCGTGCTGTCGCAGGCCGTGGCGTGGCGTGCCCTGGTCGTCCGTCCGGAACTGCGCCGCCGGCTCGCCCGGATCGCCGCCGTCGGCTCGTTCGCCATCGCCCTGTACGGCATCGGTATCGCGTACCGCGGCGCGTGGGAGAACGTCCAGTTCCGGGTCACCCCCGGCGGCCTGTCGGCGATGGCCGGTGGCTCGCTCGCCGGGCCGGTCCCGATCGCGCTGGCCGGCGCACTGTTCCTCGCCGCCGCCGTCGCAGCCGCCGTGTTCGTCTGGCGCGCGGCCGCCGTGCCGAGCGCCACGCCCGCCGTGCCGAGCACCACGGCCGCCGTGCCGAGCACCACGACCACCCCCGTCACCGGGCTCCCGCTAGAATCGCCGCCGACCCACGAACCGACCGTCAGGAAAGAGAACTCGTGAAGATCCTCGTCACCGGAGGAGCCGGCTTCATCGGCTCGAACTTCGTCCGCCGCACCCTGGAGGACGCGTACCCCGGCCTCGAGGGCGCCGAGGTCGTCGTCTACGACGCGCTGACCTACTCCGGCAACGAAGCGAACCTCGCACCGGTCGCCGACTCCCCCCGCTACACCTTCGTGCACGGCGACATCCGTGACGCCGCGAAGCTCGACGAGGTCGTCCCGACGGTCGACGCGATCGTGCACTTCGCCGCCGAGTCCCACGTCGACCGCTCGGTCCGCGACTCCGGCATCTTCGTCGAGACGAACGTCGTCGGCACCCAGCGCCTGCTCGACGCAGCGCTCCGCCACGGCACCGAGCGCTTCGTGCACGTCTCCACCGACGAGGTCTACGGCTCCATCAGCGAGGGCTCGTGGGACGAGGAACGACCGCTCGAGCCGAACTCCCCGTACTCGGCGTCGAAGGCCGGCAGCGACCTGCTCGCCCGCAGCTACCACCGCACCCACGGGCTGAACCTCTCGATCACGCGCTGCTCGAACAACTACGGGCCGTACCACTTCCCCGAGAAGGTCATCCCGCTCTTCGTCACGAACCTCATCGACGACGTGCACGTCCCGCTGTACGGCGAGGGCAACAACATCCGCGACTGGCTGCACGTCGACGACCACACCCGCGGCATCGCGATGGTCCTGACCCGTGGCCGCGCCGGCGAGATCTACAACATCGGTGGCGGCACCGAGCTCACCAACAAGGACCTCACGCAGCTGCTCCTCGACGCCACCGGCAAGGACTGGTCGTACGTCGACCGCGTCGCCGACCGTCTCGGCCACGACCTGCGCTACTCGGTCGACATCTCGAAGATCCAGGCCGAGCTCGGCTACGAGCCGCAGGTCCCCTTCGAGCAGGGCCTGGCCGACGTCGTGCAGTGGTACCGCGACAACCGTTCGTGGTGGGAGCCGCTCAAGGAGCGCGCAGCGATCGCATGACCAGGTACCTCATCACCGGCGCCGCCGGCATGCTCGGCCGTGACCTCCAGGCCGCGCTCGCCGGCCGCGACGTCACGGCACTCTCGCGCGCCGAGCTCGACATCACCGACCCGGCCGCGGTGGACGCCGCCGTCGCCGGACACGACGTCGTGATCAACTCCGCCGCGTACACGAAGGTCGACGACGCAGAAGACCACGAGGACGACGCCTTCGCCGTCAACGCGACCGGTCCGAAGCTCCTGGCCGAGGCCGCGGTCCGCCACGGCGCGAAGCTCGTCACGGTGTCGACGGACTACGTCTTCGACGGCAACGGCACCGCCCCGTACGCCGAGGACGCCCCGACCGACCCGATCAACGCCTACGGCCGCACCAAGGCCGCGGGCGAGGCGTTCGTGCGCGAGATCGCCCCGGACACGTCGTACGTCGTCCGGACCGCCTGGATCTACGGCGCGCACGGACCGAACTTCGCCGCGACGATGCTCCGGCTGGCCGGCTCGCACGACACCGTGAGCGTCGTCACCGACCAGGTCGGTCAGCCGACGTGGACCGGCGACCTCGCCGCGCGGATCGTCGAGCTCGTCGACGGCGACGCCCCCGCGGGCGTCTACCACGGCACCAACGCCGGGCAGGGGTCGTGGTTCGACTTCACCCGCGCCATCTACACCGAGCTCGGGCTCGACCCCGAGCGCGTCCTGCCGACCGACAGCGCCGCGTTCGTCCGGCCGGCGCCGCGCCCGGCGTACAGCGTGCTCGGCCACGACGGCTGGTCGCGCGCCGGCCTGGCGCCGATGCGCGACTGGCGCGAGGCGCTGCGCGCCGCGGTGGCCGCAGGAGCGTTGACGAAGTAGGCACGGCAGTCGACCGGGAGGCCCGGATCACGTCCGCCGCGTCGCGAACGTGATCCGGGCCTCCCGTCCCGGTCTCCTGCCGCGGCTTCCAGGGGGCGGCCCACCTGCCCTGGTAGGGTCGGGCAGCCGGGCGCCGGGCCGGTCCTCGGCCCCATCACCACGACGAGGAGAGCAGCACCATGACCACCCTCCACGTCCTCGTCGACCAGGTCGTCGCACCCGTTCCGGGTGGCATCGGGCGGTACGCCGAAGAGCTCGCCCGGCACCTCGTGGCGAACGCGCCGAGCGGCTGCGACGTCGCCGGGGTCGTGTCCGCGGTCAGCTCCGACGAGATGGCCCACCTGCGCACACTGCTGCCCGGTCTGTCCGACCTGCAGCGTCTGCCGCTGGCCCGTCGTGAACTCTCGCTCGCGTGGCAGGGCGGCTTCGTCGGTGGCATCGCGAAGGGCATGGTGCACGCGCCGAGCGTCCTCGCTCCCCTGGTCAAGCACGACCGGTTCCAGGACCCGGGCCGGCAGACCGTCGTCACCGTGCACGACACCGTGCCGTGGACGAACCCCGAGACCCTGACGCCCCGCGGCGTCCACTTCCACAAGGCGATGGTGAAGCGCGCGTGGAAGCACGCCGACGCCGTCGTCGTCCCCACCCACGCGGTCGCGAGCGCACTGAACGAGATCCACCGGTTCGACGACCGACTGCGCGTCATCGGCGGAGCTCCGAGCGGTCGGCTGCGGCTGCCCGTCGACGCCGACCTGCGCGCCGAGCGTCTCGGACTGCCGGACCGCTACGTGCTGGCCGTCGGCACGCTCGAACCACGCAAGGCGCTCGGGTCCCTGATCGAGGCGCTCGCGCACCCCGACGCTCCCGCCGACATCCCGCTCGTGATCTCCGGCCCGGACGGCTGGGGCGACGTCGACGTGTACGGCACCGCCGAGCGCGCCGGGCTCGCCCGCGACCGGGTGAAGGTGCTCGGGCGGATCGACGACGCCGACCTCGCCGTGGTCTACGACCGGGCGACCGTGTTCGTGTTCCCGAGCTTCGCCGAGGGCTTCGGCCTGCCCGTGATCGAGGCGATGAGCTTCGGCACCCCGGTCATCCACTCCGACGACCCCGCGGTGGCCGAGGTCGCGTCCGACGCCGGGGTGACCGTCGCCCGGAACCCGCGGGACTCCTACCCGGAGCGGATCGCGCAGGCGGTCTACCAGGTCGTCAACGACCCGTTGCTCGCGGGGCAGCTCGCCGTCGCCGGGCCGGACCGTGCCCGGATGTACGACTGGAGCGACTCCGCCGCCGAGACCTGGCAGCTGCACGCCGACCTCTGAGCCGGCGCGGGCGTCACGTCACTTGTCGGAGGTGTACGTCACTTCTTGTACGTGTACGTGCTGACCCAGTCGATGTACAGGTGGCCGGTGGCGCCCCAGTTGCCGACCTGGAACATGTACCGGTGCGCGGTCTTCGGCACGTGCTTCGTGATCGTCTTGATCACCTTGCCGTCGAGGCGGTAGCGCACGGACTTCCCCGGGATCCACTCGATCGAGTACGTGTGCCACGAGCGCCACGAGACGCCGGTGCTCAGGCTCGTCGCGTTGACCTCCTGGCCGGGGGTCATCGAGTGGTGGTGCAGCATCGGCTGCTGCTCGAAGTTCGCCTCGGGGTAGTCGATCTCGCCGTCCGACCACTTGTCGGACGACGGCCAGAGCATGAACGCGGCGCCGTTCCCGTTGCCGCCGGTCGCCTTGGCACGGACGATGAACTTGCCGCCCTTGTGCCCCCATGCACCCGACGGGGTGCCGAAGGTGCCGGCAGCGCCGTGCTTGCCGTCCAGCTTGACGTCCATGTACCCGTTGTGCGAGCTGATCTGGGCGCCCGAGTAGTACATGCCCCCGGTGCCGTCCGGGTAGGGCTGCCACGACTTCGCGTAGGTCTTGGCGAACTTCCCCTTGGCCGCCGCCGCCGTGCTGAAGTTCTCGCGGAAGGTCTGCTTGAAGTTCCCGACGTTGCCGATCGGTGCCGAGCTGGCGGACGCTGCGGTTCCCGTGCCGAGCGGTCCTGCGACGAGTGCGGCACTGAGGAGCACGACGGTGAGTGCGGCCCGCTTGGTTGCACGTTTCTGCATGAGCTGTCACTCCCTGACGTGACGGTTCGCACCCGTTCCCGTGGGTGCCGGGCGGCCGGATCTCGACCACCCGCCGTTCACCGTAGTTGCGAAATGCAGCCCGCGCGCGGGGTTGACAGAACCGCTTTATCCCCAGTACGCGGGGGTTGCAGAACGTTCCGTCTACGTCGAAGAAGTGCTGATCAGCGCCCTGTTGCGTCCCCCGTTCTGGGGCTGCCAGCGACTCGTGGGCTCCGGCAGGCGGTGGTGTTCAGACCCGCGTGCGACGGCGGCGTGACGACACGACGGCGGTGACGACCGCGGCGAGGACAGCGACGACCGCGACCACCGCTGCGACCTCGGCCACGTGCAACGCCAGGAGCCACGAGTCGAACTGTGACTTCGTCGCGACGACGTGCTCGTCCGTGCCTCGGATCCACCAGGACACCGGGTTCATCGGGCCCGCACCGCGTGCGGCGACGGCGCACACCACGGCTGCGACGACCGCGACACCGACCAGGACGAGGGCGGCGGTGTGGCGACGGAGACGAGCGGGCATGGCGGTACCGTAGCGCGCATGACCCGATCCGAGGAATGCGGCCGACCGATCACCGGCGAGGTCGTCCGGACAGCGACGCGGACGCTCGACCGTGCCTGCGCCGACCGGACGAACGCGATCGCGTACGGCGTCCTGAACGGCGGGAACCCGTTCGACGGTCCCGGGGCCACCCGCGCGGAACGCTCGAGGGAGTCGCGCAGGCGCGCGGAACGCTAGAGGGAGTCGCGCAGGCGCGCGGCCTTCTCCTCGACCAGTCGCTCGAGGCCGTCGGCGTACTCGGTCAGACGAGCCGCGACCGCGGGCTCCGAGGTGCCGATGATCCGCGCAGCGAGGAGTCCGGCGTTCGCGGCACCGTTGATCGCCATCGTCGCCACCGGGATGCCGGCCGGCATCTGCACGATCGACAGCAGCGAGTCGAGGCCGTCGAGGCGTGCGAGCTGCACCGGGACACCGATGACGGGCAGCGTCGTCATCGAGGCCACCATGCCCGGCAGGTGCGCGGCGCCACCGGCACCGGCGATCACGACGCGGATGCCGCGCTCGGCGGCGCCGCGGGCGAACCGGGTCATCTTGTCGGGCGTGCGGTGCGCCGACACGACGTCCGCCTCGAACGGGATGCCGAGCTCGGCCAGGATGTCGGCCGCAGCGCGCATCGTCGGCCAGTCGGAGTCCGACCCCATGATGATCGAGACGAGCGGCTGGACGGGTGCGTCGGTGTCGGTCACGCGACGAGCCTAGCCGAGCAGCACGCGGCGCCAGGCGTCGTCGTCGCGGCCGATCGTGCGCTCCCCCGTGACCCACCGGACCGCCCGTTCGTCGGCCGTCCCGCGCTCGACGGCGGCGCGCACCGCACCACGCCAGGCCCCGACGTCGTCCGGCACCGCGACGGCCCCGTGGGCCCGTGCCACGGCGTAGGAGGGCCGGTCCGAGACCACTGCGGGCAGTCCGAGTGCGGTGTACTCGAGGAACTTCAGGTCGCTCTTCGCGCGGTTGAACTCCTCGTCACGCAGGGGCGCGACACCGGCACGCCAGCGCTCCCGGTGCGCCACGAGCCAGCGGGAGAACGCCGGGTAGTGGCCGTCCGGCACCTCGACGCGGCGGAACCAGTCGGCGCCGCCCTCGTCGGTCACACCGATGACCTCGAGCCGGATCGGCGTGCCGTCGGTGGTCGTCAGGTCGGTGAAGACGTCGCGCAGGAGTTCGAGGTCGGCGGCGTGGGTGAGCGTGCCCATGTACAGCACCCGGTGCTCTGCTCCGGGACGATCGTCGTCGTCCGCGGTCGCGCCGGCGGTCCACAGCCCCGGGTCGAGGGCGTTCGGCACGACCGTGACGTCGCGGGCGACCGGGTGCACGACCTCGGCCAGCTCCGGTGTGCTCACGACGACGGTGTCGGCACCGCGGACCAGTGCGTCGATCGAGGCGAGGCGGTCCGGGTCGTACTCGGCGCGGGCGAGGCGCTGGCGGCCGGACTCGGTGAAGAAGTCGTCGTCGACCTCGCCGACGACGCGGACGCCGCGGGCCGCAGCCGCCGCGAGGAAGGGCTGCACGGCGTCGCGCGGCAGGATGTCGCGCTGCACCAGGACGGCGGTGTACGACGTCGTGTCGGTCCCGTCGACGAACGCGACGGGGTCGACCTGGCGGACCTCGGCCGTGCCGCTGGCCGCCAGGTGCTCGGTGCGCCGGACGACGCGCACGTGGGCGGATGCGGGGTGGGCACCGTCACCGCCCGCGACGACGTAGCCGAGGACCGGCAGCGGAGCGGGCACGGGGGGCGTCCCGGCGACGACCCGGCGGAGTCGACGAGCGGCCCGGCGGACGAGATCACGCGGCATGTGCCCATCCTCTCGCACCGGGCGACCTGGCTCGCACGCAGCGCCGCACCTCGCACGGTGCGGGGTTGCCAGCGGAACGGGCCCGAGCGGTCAGCGCCGCGCCACCGTCACCGTCCGGCAGGGGCTCGACTTCCGGTCCTTCCCGGTGCCGGTGTTCCGAGCGACCGCGCAGACGGTCCGCTTGCCGGCCTTGAGCGCGACGGTGCCGGCGAACCCGTGCTTCGTGCCCGAGCCCCACGTCCGGTCGACGTCGGCGCGCACGCGTCCCGCCGACAACGACGTCACCCGTCTGCCGTCGACCGTGATCGCGACCGTGCTGGCGGAGGACACGGCGTCACCGTCGAAGGCCCAGCCACGGACGCTGACGCCGCCCTTCTTCCCCGTCACCGACTCGAGCGCGACGTAGGGGTCGTGCCGGAAGGCGCGGACGGTGGCGCACCCGAGCGTGGTGTCCGACCCGGCACCGATGTTCAGCGCGGTCACGCAGACCCGGCGAGCGCCGGCGGCAGTCGGGACGACGGCCTCGAAGCCGTGGGTCGCCCCGACGCCCGCGGCGGCGTCGACGTCGGCGCGGCGGAGTCCGGCGGTCATGGCTCCAGCGGCGACGCCGTCGACGGTGGCACGGACCCGGACGGGCTGCGTGGGGTCGTCCTCGTCGAAGGCCCAGCCCCGGACCCGGACGCCGCCACCGGTGCCGGCGACGACCTCGAGCGAACCCTGCGGCGCGAGGTCGGCCGCGGGGACCCCGAGCCGGGCGTTCGCGACGAGGGCCTGGGCGTAGGAGGACCACCACTTGCCCGCGGCGGGGGCGCCGTTGCAGGTGCCGTCGCTCGCGCCCGGGGTCTTCACCCACAGCAGGGCGTCGAGCGCGGTGCCGTCGGTGGCGACCCGGGGCGAGGTGCCGAGTCCGGCGCCAGGACCGTTGCACCAGGTCCCCCGCCAGCCCTGCCCGTTCCGCGAGGTGTCGATCACGTAGTGCGATCCCCCGGTAGCACCGGAGACCTTCTGCGCGTAGGCCTGTTCCTGCGCGGTCGGGTAGTAGTTCGCGACGTTCGTGAAGAACCCGCGGGCCCGCTGCACGCCGGCGCTGTTCAGCCGTCCGGCCATCGTCGCGGGCGGCACCCAGTTCGAGTTGCCGGCGTCGAGGTAGGCGGGCACCCCGGCGGCGGTGAGCCCGGCGACGGTGCGGGACAGGATCCGGTAGCGCTGCTCGTCGAGCGTGGTGCTGCACTTCGCGTTGCTGAGCATCGCGAGGGAGTCCGGCTCGACGATCACGGCGGCGCGGTGTCCGGCGAGTGCCGCGGTGACCTGGTCGACCCAGGCGTCGTAGGAGGCCTCGGAGAACCCGCCGGCGGAGTACCCGCCGCAGTCCCGGTCCGGGATCGCGTACAGCACGAACACCGGGGTGGTGCCGGACTGCTCGGCCCCCGAGACCGCCGTGCTGATCGTCTTGGTCAGCTGGGTCCCCTGCGTCCACTCGCCGAGCCACGTCGCGACGGGGTACCGGGCGATGGTCGACGCCGCGGCGGCACCAGCGGGGTCCGAGGCGGCGAGCGCGGTGGCCGCCTTCGCTGCTTCGCTCGTGGGCGACCGGTACGGACCGGCACCGTACAGCGACGCAGCCGATGTGGAGCGGATGGTCGTGGCGGACGTCGCGGCGGTGGCGCTCGACCCGAACGCGACGGGCAGCAGCCCGCCGACGAGGGCGGTGAGTGCGACGGCGGCGCCGCAGACGGCGACACGGCGCGGACGGCGGCGCATGGACACTCCCCTGGACGATCGGACCCCTGACCCGTCCATGGCACCATGCGCCCGCAGTGGCGGCCAGCCGCCAGTGCGGGTGGCACCCGAGCGGGTGTCGGCAACAGTGCCGACACCCGATCGTCAGTCGTCGAAGTGCGCCGCGGCCGCGCGTGCCCGGTAGACGACGTCGTCGACGTCCTCACCGATCACGGTGACGTGCCCGATCTTCCGACCCGGCCGGGGGGCCTTGCCGTAGAAGTGGTACTTCGCCTCGGGGAACGCCTCGAGCGCGGCCGGGTACCGGGCGGCGAGGTCGCCGTCGGCCGGTCCGCCGAGCACGTTGATCATCACGGCGGCGGGGGCGAACGACCCGGTGGCACCGAGCGGCAGGTCGAGGACGGCACGCAGGTGCTGCTCGAACTGGCTCGTCGTCGCACCGTCGATGGTCCAGTGACCGGTGTTGTGCGGTCGCATCGCGAGTTCGTTGATGAGGATGCGCTCGTCGGCGGTCTGGAACAGTTCGACGGCCAGGACCCCGGTGACCCCGAGCTCCTCGGCGATCCGGACCGCGATCGACTCCGTCACGTCGGCGATGCGTCCGGCGCTGTCGGGCGCGGGGGCGATGACCTCGGCGCAGACACCGTCGCGCTGCACGGTCTCGACCAGCGGCCACGCGACCACCTGGCCGGAGGGGCGGCGGGCCACGGACTGCGCGAGCTCGCGGGTGAACGGGACGAGCTCTTCGGCGAGCAGCGCCTGCCCACCGCCGGCCTCGGCGACGGCGATGAACCAGTCGTCGACGTCCGACGGGTCGGACACGACCCGCACGCCCTTGCCGTCGTAGCCACCGCGGGGCGTCTTCACGACCGCGCGGCCGCCGTGCTCGTCGAGGAAGGCCCGGAGCTCGTCGGGGTCGTGCACCGCGGCCCAGTCCGGCACCGGCAGGCCGAGCTCGGAGAGCTTCGTGCGCATCGTGATCTTGTCCTGGGCGACGGCCAGCGGTCCGGGTCCGGGGCGGACGGCCACGCCGGCGTCGACCAGGGCACGCAGGACGTCCTGGGGCACGTGCTCGTGGTCGAACGTCACCACGTCGACGTCGCGGGCGAACGCCAGCACCGTCGAGACGTCGTGGTAGTCACCCTCGGCCGTGGCGGCGATGGCGGCCGACATGCCCGGCCCCTCGGCGAGGACCCGGATGTCGATCCCCAGCTCGACGGCCGCCGGCACCATCATCCGTGCCAGCTGTCCCCCACCGATGACCCCGACGCGCAACGCCATGCTGTGTGATCCTTCCGGCGTTCGCACCATCCGGGGTGAACGCGTTGTCTACAATCGCTGTTCGGGTCGCGTTGAGCACGGCCCGCGACAACTCTACGGATCCTGGAGGGCACGTGCGGCGCCTCATTGCCCAACTGGCACGCTTCGGCGTGGTCGGTGCCGTCGGCTTCGTCGTGGACACCACGGTGTTCAACGTGCTGCGCATCACCGTCCTGAACCCCGACGAGGTGCACTCCGGGCCGTTCTGGGCGAAGGTCATCTCGACCGTCATCGCCATCTTCGTCAACTGGATGGGCAACCGGTACTGGACGTTCCGCGAGCAGCGCCGTGCCGTCGCCACCCGCGAGGGCATCGAGTTCGTCGTCGTCTCGCTCGGCGGCATGGTCATCGCGCTCGCGTGCCTCGGGGTGTCCCACTACGTGATGGGACTGACGTCGGTATTCGCCGACAACGTCGCGAACATCGTCGGCCTGGTGCTCGGCACGGTGTTCCGCTTCTGGCTCTACAAGGTGTGGGTGTACCACCCCGAGCGGACCGGCTCCGAGCCCGCGGCCGCGGACGTCTCACCCGAGGGGCGCGCCCTAGACTCGACCGGGTGACGGCCCACGAGACCACCACCAGCACCACCGCACCACCCCGCACCGCCCGCTGGGAGCGTGTGGCGATCGCCGTCGTCACGGCGACCTTCGGTCTGTGGCTCGTCGCCTGGGCGCTGATCGTCCCGGTCTTCGAGGCCCCGGACGAGACGGCGCACATCGACGCCGCCGTGCACGTCGCGCTCGGTGACGCCTGGGCCGCCCCGGGCGACCTGTACGTCACCAACGCGGTGCAGGCCGCGAAGGTCGAGCAGGCGACGAAGCCGTCCAGCGAGTGGTCGACCGTCAGCGAGCTGCTGCAGAACGCCCCCGGGCCGTCGTCGACCGTCAACCAGATGACCCAGCACCCGCCGACCGCCTACCTCGCCGGTGCCGCCGTGCTCCGTGCCGTGGACTTCGGTGACCTGCGGTGGGACCGGGCGTTCACCGCGCTGCGGCTCGCCGACGTCCTCGCCGTCACCGCACTGCCGCTGCTGGCGTGGGCGTCCGTCCGCCGGGTGACCCGGTCGCCGCGGGCCGCGCTCGTCGGTGGGCTCGCCGTGTTCGCGACGCCCGAGCTCGCGTCCATCGGTTCCTCGTTCTCGAACGACGCCCCCGTCCTGCTCGTCGCCGGGATCGTCGTGTGGCTCGCCACACGGCTGCTCACCGGTGACACCCGGTGGCGCACCACCATCGCGCTCGCGGTGGTGCTCGGCGCCCTGGTCTGGATCAAGGGCACCGGGCTGCCCGCCGTGCCGTTCGTGGCGGTGGTCGTGCTCTTCGCCGGCGCCGGGGTGCTGTCGCTGCGGCAACGGGTGGTCCGCACCGTGGTGACGATGGCCGTGTCCGGTGGCATCGGGGCGTGGTGGTGGGTGCACAACTGGTTCGCCTACGGCCGGATCCAGCCGAACGGCTACACGGCGATGCGTCCGCCGAAGGACTTCCCGCCCGGCGAGCACCCGACGCTCGGGCACTTCCTCGACGTCAGCTGGGGCACGCTCGCGCGCACGTTCTGGGGCAGCTTCGGCGGTCGCGCACAGGTCAGCATGGGCGACCTGCTCACGGCCGTCCTGACGGTCATCGCGCTCGTCGTGCTCGTCGGCTGGGCGTTCCGGCGCGGCCCCGACCTGCGGGTGGCCCTGTGCCTGGCGGTGTTCCCCGCGCTGCTCATCGGCATCCAGAACCGGACGAGCGCGCACTCGTACCTCACCACCACCGAGGTCGCTGCGACCCAGGGGCGCTACTACTTCCCCGCGATCGTCTGCCTGATCGTGCTGAGCGCCCTGGCCTGGCGTCGCCTGGTGCCCGCCGGACGCGCACGCTCGTGGGTCGCGGTGGCGCTGGCCGTCCTGCTGCCCGCCGTGGGCGTGTACGGGTTCGCGGTGGCGTCGGCGTGGTTCTGGAACGCCGCCCTGTTCCCGGTGACGGGGCGCGGGCTGCTCCGCTACACGGAGATCGGGCCGGTGCCGCCCGCAGTGCTCGTGGCCGTGGTCGCGCTGGTGGCCGTCGGCCTGGTCGCGTCGGTCGTCCAGGTCGCCCGCGCCGACCGTCGGGTGGACGCCCCCGCGTCCTGACCACACGTCGGGCGTGCGGCTGACGGGGTGGACGCCCCACCAGACGGACGGGAGGCCCGGTGCCAGCTGGCACCGGGCCTCCCGTCCGTCGTCACGCGCGTCGCGTGCCCCCGGATGGTGAGCAGGAATGGTCGGGTCGCGCACCGCGGACCCGACCATTCCTGCTCACGAAGTGCGCGTCAGGCGGCGGGGGCGCTGCCCTCGACGGCCGACGGGTCGTCGGTCGGACGACCACGGCGGAACCAGGTCGGCGCTGCGGCGCAGAGCAGGAACAGGCCGTCGACCGCCAGGCTCCACACGCGGGTGACGACGACCACGACCAGGGCGATCCCCGGCGGCATGACGAGGGTGAGGAGCAGGGCCTGCACGCCCTCGCGGACGCCGAGGCCGCCGGGGGCGAACACGGCCAGCATGCTGATCGCCGAGGCCATGCTCGCGGCACCGATGACGAACGCCGCGTCGCTGAGCTTGAGCGACGGGTACACGCCGAGGGTGATGAAGTAGTACGCGGTGCCCGACAGGATCGCACCGGCGACGTACAGACCGGCGCCGCCGAGGACGGTGCCGAGGTTCGGGCGGACGTCGGCCTCGAGCGGCTTGCGACGCAGGATCTTCAGCGCGATGCCGATCAGGAACACGAAGACCCGCGGGATCAGGCAGACGACGCAGGCGACGAACGCCGCGATCATCAGCGCGATGAGCCACGGGCTGAGCGCGTGCGTGCGGGGGTCGATGAGCAGCAGGACGAGCGCCAGGGCGAGGGTGGCGGCGATCTGCAGCGCGCCCTCGAGCAGGCCGCTGACGCCGAGCCGGGCCTTCGAGACGCCGTGCTTCGAGGCGAAGTAGACCTTGCCGATGATCCAGGTCGCGGCCCCCGGGATGTAGCGGCCCATCCAGGACTTCGCGTACACGTAGGTCAGCGTGACGCCGCTGCCCTTCAGGCCGGTCGCACCGAGCCGCCGCAGCAGGTAGAACCAGATGCCGACGCCCCAGTAGCGGAAGCCCAGGCTGATCACGGTCGCCAGGATCACCCAGCCCCACTGCCAGTCCAGCCCGGCGAGCTGTCCCCAGTCGACGCTCCGCACGTACAGCACGAGGAAGACCGCGAGCAGCACGTAGAAGACGATGGGGATCGCCTTGCCGAGGAACCGTCGCCAGGTCGGCGGACGCTTCCCCTCGGGCGCGGGGGTGTCGCTGGTGGTTCCTGACAAACGTGGTCTCCTGCCGGGCTTCGGGACCAGGTCATCGTAGACGCTGGTGTGGCGCGCTCCCTGGAGCGGCGGCTACTTGGCGAACTTCACGATCTGGACGCGGCAGGGGATCTCGGGATCGGTGGACCGGTCGGCGCTGCACGAGATCGTCGCGTTGTACGTGCCGACGAGCTTCCCGGCCATCGAGTAGTCGCGTACCGGCGCGTTGGCGGGGTCGAACTGCACGAAGTACTGCACGCCCTCGTCGATGAACAGCTTGCGCATCGCGTCCGAGTGGTACGTGTAGCCCTGACCTGAACGACCGTACACACGCGTGTCGGTCAGGAAGGCCAACGAGGACAGCGACCGGTAGTTCGAGCCGATGACGGTGGCGTCCTCGGGCAGGGCTCCGCTCGCCCGGATCTGGTCGGCGAGCCGCACGATCTCGGGGACGTCGGTCGGGCCGGTGACACGGAGCGCCTCGGTGCGGTTCACCGACGGGTAGAAGGGTGCCGGCGACCCGATCCAGTTCTGCGTGAACGACGCCACGGGGACGACGGCGATCGCGACGCACGCCACGATCGTCCGGACCACGCCGCGTCGTCGGACCAACCGCCAGACGGCCGGCAGCATGAGCGCGCCGATCATCGCCGTCAGGTAGAACAGCGGCCAGTAGTAGCGCGCGTTCCCGCCACCGCTCGACGACGACGTGATCATGCCGTAGCCGACGAAGTAGACCAGGGTCGTCGCCGCGACGATGCAGGTGAACGCGTACCGGCGGAACCGGACCACGCCGATCACCAGGGCGGCGGCGAAGAGCAGGGCGATCGGTGCCGCGAACGGCGCGAACGTGCTGATCTTCTGCAGGTAGTACGGCAGCGCGAGCATGCGCTCGTGCAGGTAGTAGCCGGCGCGGGCAGCGATGCCGGAGTCCTTGGTGACCTTCGGCGCGGTGTCCTCGGTGGTCGACTCGGTCGTCGGCGGCACCACGGACGGGTCCGGGTTCTCCATCGGGCCCTGCTTGTAGACCGACGGGGTGAAGTCCTCGTTCGGGGAGAACGCGTGCGAGTTCGGCGGCACGGGCAGGAACGGCCAGTCGGTCGCACGCCCGCCGTCGTCGAACTTCGAGCCGATGTTCACCGAGAGCGACGAGCCCAGGGTCGGCGACCCGTACTTCATGGTCAGGGCACCGACCCACGGTGCGATGACGACGGCGAAGACCACGATCGTGGCCACGGGCGACGTCCACCAGTGCAGCACCGGCTCACGACGGCGTCGTGCGGACCAGACCCGGAGCAGCAGCCACAGGATCACCGCGCCGACCGCCACCGGCAGCAGGAAGAGCTTCACGAAGTACCCGATGGCCGCGACCGCGCCGAGCACCCCGCCGGAGACCAACCGGGCCCGCGTCGACCCGTGCAACGCCTGGTCGGCCCACCGGAGTGCCCACAGGTAGCCGACGACCCACGCGACGACGAGCAGGTCGGGGGTCTGCACCGACACCGCGCTCATCAGTGCCGGGATCGCGGTGACCATGAAGAGGACAGCCGGCACGATGCGGTGGTTCTGCGACCACACCAGCCAGCCACCGACGCCGAGCACGACGGCGACCGCGAAGCAGTTCACGACCGCGAAGGCCGTCTGCATGCCGAGGCCGGCCGCGATGAACGGCGCCATCATCCAGGACACCATCGGCGACCAGTAGGCGTTGATCGCGTCGGGCAGCCAGCCGTTCGCGTACTCGCGGGCGATGCCCATGTAGGAGATGCCGTCGACGTTCGTCACGCCGAGGCGGTTGTGGTACGCCACGGCGGCGCTGAGCGCGACGCCCACGACGACGAGCACCGCCAGGATGACCGGCGCGACGACGTGCTTGTACCGCCTCGGAACCGCCCCCGAACGCCGGTGGACGGGCTCGTGGGTGATCTGCGTTGCGGCTGCGCTCGTCGAGGTCACGTGCTTCATCATGACATCCGAACCGAAACACCAGGCACAGGGTGCCTGATCGCGGCGCCGGGTCGGCGTGTGGGAGACTGCCTGCGACCCCGCTCCGACCACCACGAGGACGATCGTTGGCCACCGAAACCCGCGCCGCAGTACCCGCAGCCGACTCCGCTGCCCCCGCGCCCCGCGCCGGCGGCCGACTCGAGTTCCCCTACCTGGACGGACTCCGGGGGTTGGCCGCACTCGCGGTGGTCTTCTACCACGCGTACCTCTTCACCGGGACGACCGGCACCGGCCCGACCGAGCTGCCCTGGCTGCGCCCGATCATCGGCTGGGGCTACCTCGGCGTCCCGCTCTTCATCGTGCTGTCCGGCTACGTGCTCATGCTGCCGGTGCTGACCCGGTTCGACCGCTACCGTCTGCCCGGCGGGTTCTGGAAGTTCGTCTGGCGTCGCGCCCGACGCATCATCCCGCCGTACTGGGCGTCGCTCGTGCTGTTCGCCCTGCTGATCCTGTTCGTCCCCGTGCTCGGTCAGCCCGGCGGGACGCAGTGGGACACGAAGCTGCCGATGGGCTGGGGCACGTTCCTGACGCACTTCTTCCTGGTGCACGACTTCTTCCCGCAGTACATCGGCAAGATCAACGGCCCGATGTGGACGGTCGCGGTCGAGTGGCAGATCTACTTCCTGATGCCGCTCCTGATCCTGCCGCTGTGGCGGGTCTTCGGCGGGTGGGCGACGGCGTCGAGCCTGGTCCTGATCGGCATGTGGATGGGTGCCGAGAGCCGTTACTCGTTCATGCACCCGTGGTTCGTCGGCCTGTTCGTGGTGGGGATGCTCGCCGCCGAACTGACCGTGAAGGCCCGCGACGAGCACCTGTCCGGCATGGTCCGCGAGCGCTCGAAGCTCGGCGGCCCGCGGTGGGCGAGCGGCGCGTTCGTCGGTGCCATGGCCCTCGGGACCCTGCTCGTGTTCTTCCGCAACCGCGACTACTGGCAGCACCAGACCTGGCCGTCCGAGGTCGTCACCGGCATCCTCGCGGGCATCCTGCTCACCTGGATGGGACGCCAGGCGGTCACCGGCAACCACACCTGGCTCGCGCGCTTCTTCGCGTGGAAGCCGTTCGTGCTCGCCGGTCTCGTGTCGTACTCGATCTACCTGTTCCACAGCCCGCTGCTGGGCCTCGGCAACCTGCTGCTCCTGCCCCTCGGCCTGTACCCGAAGTACCAGTTCCTGATGATGGTGTTCGTCGTGATCCCGGTCGTGATCGGCATCTGCATCGGCTTCTGGTGGCTCGTCGAGCGCAACTTCATGAACCGCCGGCAGAAGCACGCCACGGCCGAGGTCTCGCACCGCGGCCGCCTGCCCGAGGTCGAGAGCGACGGCGCGGCCACCGACGCGAGCAGCCGCACCGCGCGCTGACGCACCCGCGGCGTGCCGCAGCACGTCCTGCGCGTGGCGGACAGCACGGTCGCTCGCCAGGTAGCATCGCTCGGACCGCGGCGTGGGTGATCAGGGGCCCACGGCATCTCGACAGGGAAGACGAGACCACATGCGCGCACCGATCACCAAGATCCTCGGACTCGGCACCGCTGCCGCCGTCGCCGGGGCCATCACCTTCGGCAGCGGGACGGCGGTCGCCGAGACCGCCCCGGCCACGCCGGCACCGACTGCGACGACGACAGCGGCGGCGACCCCAGCCCCCACTGCATCCGATGCACCCGCGGCTGCCGCTGCACCCGCTGCCGAGCAGCTCTCCATCGCCGAGATGGACCGCACCGGGAACCACACCATGGGGGCCGGCATCGCCGCCCACGCCGGAGAGTCACACGTCACGGTCTCCGCGCCGGACAGCGCCGCCGGTGGCGTGAGTGCCCAGTCGCTGAGCACCTCCTCCGCCGCCACCGCGTCCGGCCCACCACCGGGACGCGTCCAGGGGTTCGACATCAGCGCGTGGCAGCCGAGCGTCAACTTCCTGCAGGCGTACCGCAACGGCGCCCGGTTCGCCTACGTCAAGGCGACCGAGGGCACCTCGTACGTCAGTTCGACCTACAAGCAGCAGTACGCCACCGCCAAGCAGCGGAACCTGTACCGCGGCGGCTACGTGTACGCGCAGCCGAGCCAGGCGAGCGGCGCCGCGACGGCGAACTACTTCTTCGCGCACGGCGGGCAGTGGAGCAAGGACGGCAAGACCCTGCCGCCCCTGCTCGACATCGAGTACGGCAGCGCGGCCCAGGGCACCTGCTACGGCAAGACCTGGGGCCAGATGCGCAGCTGGATCAAGGACTTCTCGAACACCGTGTACAAGAAGATCCACCGCTACCCCGCGATCTACACGACCACCGACTGGTGGAAGCGCTGCACGAACAACAGCAACCAGTTCTCGAAGAACCCGCTGTTCGTCGCGATCTACCCCGTGAAGAACTTCACCACGCCGGGCACGCTCGGGCGCAGCTGGTCGAAGTGGACCTTCTGGCAGTGGGCGTCCAGCGGGGTGCTCCCGGGTGACCAGGACGTCTACCGGAACGACATCACGTACCTGAAGCGCTTCGCGGCCAAGACCGAGTGACGCGCGTCACGCCCTGAGCGGGTGCGGATGACGGACGGGAGGCCCGTGGCGGTGTCGCCACGGGCGTCCCGTCCGCCGCACGGTGCGGACTCCGACACCCGGTGCGCCGTTGCACGCCCGGTGCCGACACACAACCGCGCACCAAGCGGGCAAGCCAGCACCGGACGACGACGCACGCACGGTGCGCAGCCCACGCACCACGCGCCGGCGAGCTTCGCCCGGACGGACGGGAGGCCCGTGGCGGTGTCGCCACGGGCCTCCCGTCCGTCATCGGCTCACGATCGCGAGCCGCGCATGTCAGCGGACGTCGCGGGTCGCCTCGGCGAAGTCGGCGTCGAGCGCGGTCGCCATCCGGGCCACGCCCTCGGCGAGCTGCGCGCGGACCGCGTCGCGGTCGGCGTCGAGCCGCTCCAGCTGCGCCGTCACGTCGTCGACGAACGTCGGCTCGAGTGCTGCTTCGATCGGCTTCGAGAACTCCTGCTGGCCCATCTGCTCGAAGAACAGCCGGCCCTTGTCGACGTAGTAGAGCACCGCGGCGGGGACGCCGGCGATGGTCGCGACGATGGCGGAGTGCAGACGGCTCGCCAGGAACAGGCGGCTGCGGGACATCAGGCCCGCGTACTCGGACGGCGAGAACTCGTCGGCCTCGACCACGTGCGTGCGGTCAGCGTGCCGCATGAGGGCGATGACCTCGCGGGCGAAGGCGGCGTCGCCCTCCGACGCCTCCATGTGCATCGGGTAGAACACGACGTCGGCGTCCCAGCGGTCGATGACGCGGTCGGCCAGGTCGGCGACGGCCTGGCGGTAGGTGACGAGCTTGTCGCTGTCGACGCCGGTCTGCCGGAAGCGCTTCGGCAGGAAGCGGAACGGGATCCAGCCGCTGCGCTTGTAGTGGAACCAGCGGCGGACGCCGAAACCGATCGAGCCCTCGAGGCGCTCGGCGGTCAGTCCGGTGGTGCGCTCGAGCCGTTCGAGCACGTCGGCGTCGGGCGTGGTGACGGTCCCGACGACGGCCGGGTCGAACGACGACACGATCGGCGTGCGGACGCCCCACGCCAGGAGCTTCTCGCGGGACTCGTCGTCGCGGACGGCGAACGAGCGGCACAGGTCGACGGTGGCGCGGATCAGGCGCTTGCTGACGCCGGCGGTGGTCGGACCGATGCCCTGGAAGGCTCCGATCAGGTTCTTGTTCACCGCGCGGACGAGCAGCATCTTGCCGAACCAGTACACGAGGCCGAGCTTGTTCGTGTAGTCCTTGAGGATCTCGCCGCCGCCCCACAGGACGACGTCGGCGCTGCGCGCGGCACGCAGCAGGGCGAACAGGTCGCCGATGCCGGTGCTGTACGGCGAGACCGGCAGGAACCGGATCCCGAACCAGGCGGCGTCCCGCTCGGGGTACTGCGACAGGGAGACGATCTCGGCGTCCGGCCACCGCCTGCGGACCAGCTCGACGTTGCCGGCGAGGATCGCCCGGTCCCCGCGGTTGTGGGGCGAATCGCTATTGTGGATCAGAACGCGCACGGGTGGAGAGCCTACCGGACCGTCCCCCGCGACCCCCGGAAAGGCACGATGTCCCGCCCCACCCCCTCCGCCCGCCCCCGCCTGCTCGTCCTCGGCTCGACGTTCCCGGCCCGTCCGGACGACGGCGTGCCGGCGTTCGTGCTCGACCTCGCGCACCAAGAGGCCCTCGAGTTCGACACGATGGTGCTCACGCCGCGGGTCCCGGGCGGTGCCACCACCGAACGCATCGGCGACGTCGGCGTCCGGCGGTTCCCGTACTTCCCGAAGGCGTTCGAGGACCTGGCCGACGGCGCGATCCTCGACAACCTCAAGGAACGCCGGTCGCGCATCGTGCAGGTGCCGGCCCTGGTGCTCGCGCAGTGGTTCGCGATCCGCCGCGTGGTCCGCTCCGCGAAGCCCGACGTCATCCACGCGCACTGGGCGATCCCGCAGGCGCTCGTCGCGACGCTCGCGGCCCCGGGCGTCCCCATCGTCGTCACGACGCACGGCGGGGACATCTACGCCCTCCGCGCCGCTCCCCTGGTCCGCCTGAAGCGCTGGGTGTTCGGCCGCTCGGCGCACGTCACCACCGTGAACTCCGAGATGCGCGAGCGGCTGACCGAGTGGGGCGTGCCCGAGGCCCGGTCGACCGTGATCCCGATGGGCGTCGACCTGGGCCCGGCCCGTGACACCCGCGCCCGCGTCCCCGCCCAGGAGCACCACGTCGTGGCGGTCGGCCGGCTCGTCGAGAAGAAGGGCTTCGGCAACCTGATCGAGGCGCTGCGAGGACTCGGCGAGGACGTGCCGTGGCGACTCACCGTCGTCGGCGACGGCCCCTACCGGGCACAGCTCGAGCAGCAGGCCGCCGGACTGCCCGTGACGTTCCTGGGCCAGCGCGGGCGCACCGAGGTGCTCGAGACCCTGGCTGCGGCCACCGTCGTGGCGGTGCCGTCGATCCCCGCGGCGAACGGCGACCAAGAGGGACTGCCCGTCACCCTGCTCGAGGCCGCTGCCGTCGGTGCCGCGATCGTCGCGAGCGACCTGCCCGGCATCCGCGACGTCGTGCAGGACGACGTGTCCGGGGTCCTCGTGCCCCCCGGTGACGTCCCCGCGCTCCGGACAGCGCTGCAACGTGTGCTCACCGACGACGCCGCACGGGCGCGCTACCAGGAGCAGGCCGTGGTGTCGGCGGCGGAGTTCTCCACCGAGCGGATCGGCGAGCGCTACCGGGCGGTGCTGCGCGCGGCCATCGCGTAGGCCACCAGCATCCCGGCGGCGCACACGACCGCCGCCGCGAACGCGACCACGACGACGGCGCCGGAGTGCCCGACGAGCTCGGAGCCCTCGAACCGGACGAGCGACCACGTCGGCACGACGGCCGCGGCACCCCACACCAGCACGAGCCACGTCGCCGCACGACGCCAGGCGAGGAAGCCCGCGGCCATCGCGAACGCGATCGGCAGCAGCACCGTGAGCGTGTACCGGTTGAGCGGTGCGCCGCCCCCGGCGGTGTAGCGGATCTCGACGACGACGAACAGCAGCGTGACCACGACGAGCATCGCGACGACGAGGCGGCGCGGCCACCGGTCGTCGTCGGCAGGTGCCCAGGGGCGCAGGCGCCGCAGCACGAGGGCCGCGACGAACAGCAGCACCGGGACGAGCAGGAGCACCCACGGCAGCGGGCTCGCGATCGGCAACGAGCCGCGGTACAGGGCGAAGAGCTGCCGCCAGAAGCCGAGCATCGAGACGACCTCGGCCTCGGAGTAGTGCGGCCGCGGGGTGTACCCGGGCCAGGCGGTCGGCCGACCGCTGAACGAGCCGGTCAGGGCCTGGTTCCGCAGCCAGAACCACCCGGAGGCGGCTGCGGCGGCGAGCACCGGGACCGCCGCGACGACGACGCGGGCCCAGACACCGCGGAGCCGGCCGAACCGGACCGTGCGGGCCAGTGCGAACGCGACGACGATCGCCACGAGCCACAGGGCGAACGACAGGCGGGTGGTCGTGCCGGCCGCCGCCACGAGCGCTCCCCCGACGGCGAGCCCCGGTCCCACGCCGGACCGCAGCGCTGCTCCGGCGACGCCGCACGCCAGCGCACAGGTCAACGCTGCGAGCGAGTCGTTGTACACGACACCGCCCTGCACCACGAGGACGCTCGTCGACGCGGTCACGACGGCCACGTTGCCCGGGAGCCGCACGACCCCGGGGAAGCACCTGGCCGCAGCCCACGCGGCGACCGGCACGATCGCGGCGACGAACACGGCGTTCGCCAGACGGCCGAGCACCACGGCCTGCACCGGGTGCCCGGCGTCGACGAGCGGGCCCATCACCGGGGCGAGCAGCAGGTAGTAGAGCGGCGGGTGCTGTGCGACCCACTGGACGGGCGGTGTCCCGCCGAAGCCCGGACGGAACCGGATGCCGTCGGACAGGACCGGCAGCTGGCCGTGCCAGACGCGCAGGACGTAGTCGACGTGGGCCGACTCGTCGACGCTCGCGAGCGGCATCGACGAGAACGTCCGCGCCACCGACGCCGTCAGGACGAGCAGGGTGGCGGCGAGCACGACCGGCGTCGCCCAGTCGCGCCCGCGGAGTCTCCCGGCGGGACGCAGCACGCCGGAGGACAGCCGCCGGAGCCGGTCCGCGACGATCGGCGTCAGCGCCCCATGCCGCGGTACGTGAAGCCGGCGGCGGTCCAGGCGTCGCGGTCGAGGCAGTTGCGGCCGTCGATGACGACCGGGCTCGACACCAGGGACGCCACCGTGGTCGCGTCGAGCTCGCGGAACTCGGTCCACTCGGTCAGCACCAGGACCAGGTCGGCGCCGGACAGCGCGTCGGCCGCCGTCTCGACGAAGTCGAGCTCCGGGTGCACGCGACGCGCGGTGACGACGGCCTCGGGGTCGTAGGCGGACACCGTGGCACCGAGCTCGTGCAGGCGGGCAGCGATGTCGAGGGCGGGCGAGTCACGGACGTCGTCCGAGTTCGGCTTGAAGGCCAGACCGAGGACCGCGACGCGCTTGCCGCTGACGACCCCGCCGAGCAGCTCCTGCGCCAGCTCGACGACGTGCGCACGACGACGCAGGTTCGTGGCGTCGACGTCGGCCAGGAACGCCAGGGACTCCCCGACGCCGAGCTCGTTCGCCCGCGCCTGGAACGCCCGGATGTCCTTGGGCAGGCAGCCGCCGCCGAAGCCGAGGCCGGCGTTCAGGAACTTGCGGCCGATGCGGGCGTCGTGGCCGATGGCGTCGGCGAGCGCGGTGACGTCGGCGCCGGCGACCTCGGCGATCTCGGCCATCGAGTTGATGAACGAGATCTTCGTGGCGAGGAACGCGTTCGCGCTGATCTTGACGAGCTCGGCGGTGGGCAGGTTGACGACGAGCCGGGGGGTGCCGGACGCGAGCGCCTCGGCGTAGACCTCGTCGAGGGCGTCGACGGCGGCCTGCCCGGCGTCACCGTCCGGCACACCGTAGACGAAGCGGTCCGGGCTGATGGTGTCCTGCACGGCGAAGCCCTCACGCAGGAACTCGGGGTTCCAGACGAGCGTCGCCCCGGGCACCGCCTCGGACACCTCGGCGGCGAGGCGAGCGGCGGTGCCGACCGGGACGGTCGACTTGCCGACGACGAACTCACCGGCCGACAGGTACGGGGTGAGCGCGGCGACCGCGGCGTTCACGTAGGTCATGTCCGCGGCACCGGTCGGGCTCTGCGGGGTCCCGACGGCGAGGAAGTGCACGCGGGCACCGGCGACCTCGGCCATGTCGGTGGTGAAGCGGATCCGGCCGGAGGCGAGCGCCTCGGTCAGGATCTCCGGGAGCCCGGGTTCGAAGAAGGGGGCTTCGCCGGCAGCGAGCCGCTCGATCTTCGCCGGGTCGACGTCGACGGCGACGACCTCGTGTCCGAGCTTGGCCATGGAGGCGGCGTGCACGGCACCGAGGTACCCGCAGCCGATGACAGAGATACGCACGACGAAGAAGGTACCGGTTTCTCGTGGGAGTTCCAGCACCACGGTACCCAGGGTGTCGCGGCGGCGTCAGGCGCGGACGTCGCCCCACGGCGGTCGGTCCGGGCCGCCGACGATCTCGTCCCAGTCCGGCTCGCGGTGCCGCCGCCGGGCCTCGTACGCCTCGACCAGGTCGTGCAGGACCGCCACCACGAGGTCGGCGTGCGGGACGTCCGCGAGCACCACGGCGGGGTCGTCGCCCGGGAACACCAGGACGTCACCGGAGCGGAACACTCCCTGGAGCCCGCGCCGGCGCACCGTCACGTCGTACCCGCGGGAGTGCAGGAGTTCCTGCCGGGTCCGGGTGCCGAGCCCGTGCACGACGACGAGCCGCCGGGTCGTGACGACGTACCGCTCGGACATCCAGCGGAACAGCGGCACGGCGCCGCCGAACACCACGAGCACCACGACGAGTCCTGCGACGACGGCGTTCAGCCACGCCAGCTGCGCCTGGAACACCCCGAACCCGAACCCGCCGGCGACCACGACCAGCACGACGAACACCGCCGGGCGCACGAGCCGACGAGCGTGCGGTCGCAGGCGAGCGACGACGCGTTCGGGCGGCGGCTCGGCGGTCATGCCGTCATGCATACCGCAGGTGGGTGACGTCCCCCACGGCGACGCCCCTGGAGTCACCCGCTCGATCCCGGATCGTGATGCGGCCCTCGTCGTCGATGCCGGTGGCGTCGGCCTCCTCCACGGTGCCGTCGGGCAGCTCGAGGCGGATGCGGCGACCGATCGTGCCGCACGCGGCGCGGACGTGGGACCGGACCGACTCAGCGGCGGGACCACCGGCGACCAGGCCGGCCACGGCCTCCAGGACGGCTGCCCGGAACGCGGACAGGACCGCGTCGGCCAACGCGGGGGCGTCGTCGACCGCGCCCGCCACGAGCAGCGACGTCGACGTCGGGGTCGGCAGGCGGTCGGCGGGGATCGTGAGGTTCACGCCGGCGCCGACCACGATGCTGCCGTCGGAGGCGACCTGGCAGAGGATGCCGCACACCTTGTCGCCCGCGACCTGGACGTCGTTCGGCCACTTGACGGCGACGTCGGCGCCGGCGGGCAGCACCCGTGCGATCGCGTCACGCATGGCGGCGCCGGCGACCAGGGGCAGCCAGCCGCGGTCGTGGTCGGCGAGGTCGGCGCGCACGAGCAGGCTCGCGGCCAGCGCCTCGCCCGCCGGTGCGCTCCACGTGCGGTCGAGGCGTCCTCGGCCCGCGGTCTGGTGGAGCGTCGCGACCACGCTGCCGTGCTGCTGCTCGGCTGCCACGGTGAGCAGGTCGGCGTTGGTCGAGCCGGTCTCGTCGGGGACGGTGAGGGTCGCGCCCGTCGACCGGACCGCTTCGCTGGTGGCGGGGAACGACGACGACGGGGATGTGGACATGCACGCAAATGTACGGGCAGGAACCGTGGGGGTCCTCCAACCGGCCCCGACGTCGCCGCCGGTAGGGTGAGCGGGTGACTTCAGGAGACACCCCCGATCTCTCGACGACGGCAGGCCGGCTGGCCGACCTCCGCGAGCGGTACCACGAGGCCGTGACCGCTGCGGGCGAGTCCGCGATCGCCAAGCAGCACGCCAAGGGCAAGGGCACCGCGCGCGAACGCATCGAGCAGCTGCTCGACGAGAACTCCTTCGTGGAGTTCGACGAGTTCGTCCGCCACCGCACCACCTCGTTCGGCATGGACGCCAAGCGCCCCTACGGCGACGCGGTCGTCACCGGCGTCGGCACGATCCACGGCCGCAACGTCGCCGTGTACGCGCAGGACTTCACCGTCTTCGGCGGTTCGCTCGGCGAGGTCGCCGGCGAGAAGATCATCAAGGTGATGCAGCACGCGCTGAAGACGGGCGTGCCGATCATCGGCATCCTCGACTCCGGCGGGGCCCGGATCCAGGAGGGCGTGGTCGCGCTCGGCAAGTACGGCGAGATCTTCCGCCTCAACACCCAGGCGTCCGGCGTCATCCCGCAGCTGTCGATCATCATGGGCCCGGCGGCCGGCGGCGCGGTGTACTCCCCCGCCCTCACCGACTTCGTGATCATGGTCGACAAGACCAGCCACATGTTCGTCACCGGCCCCGACGTCATCAAGACCGTCACCGGCGAGGACGTCGGCTTCGAGGAGCTCGGCGGCGCGCAGACCCACAACGCGGTCTCCGGCGTGGCCCACTACCTGGCCGAGGACGAGACCGACGCGCTCGACTACGCCCGCTCGCTCATCGGGTTCCTGCCGGACAACAACCTGTCCGACGCCCCCGCCTACGACGTCGCCCCGGAGCTCGAGACCACCGACGCCGACCACGAGCTCGACCTCGTGATCCCGGACTCGACGAACCAGCCGTACGACGTCACGACGATCATCGAGCACGTCGTCGACGACGGCGAGTTCCTCGAGGTCCAGCCGCTCTTCGCGCCGAACATCCTGATCGGCTTCGGCCGGGTCGAGGGCCGCACCGTCGGCATCATCGCGAACCAGCCGCAGGCCATGGCCGGCACGCTGAACATCGACGCCGGTGAGAAGGCAGCCCGCTTCGTGCGGTTCTGCGACGCGTTCGGCATCCCGATCCTGACCCTGGTCGACGTGCCCGGCTACCTGCCCGGCACCGACCAGGAGTGGACCGGCGTCATCCGCCGCGGCGCGAAGCTCCTGTACGCCTACGCCGAGGCCACCGTCCCGCTCGTCACCGTCATCACGCGCAAGGCCTACGGCGGCGCGTACATCGTGATGGGGTCGAAGCAGCTCGGCGCGGACATCAACCTGGCCTGGCCGACCGCCGAGATCGCCGTCATGGGTGGTCAGGGCGCCGTCAACATCCTGTACCGCGCCGAGATCAAGCGCGCCGAGGAGTCCGGCGAGGACGTCGCTGCGGTCCGTACGAAGCTCGCGAACGAGTACACCTACAACGTCGCGTCGCCGTACCTGGCGGCCGAGCGCGGTGAGCTCGACGGCATCATCCAGCCGCACGCCACCCGCGTCTCGGTCATCAAGGCCCTGCGTGCCCTGCGCGGCAAGCGTGCGACGCTGCCGCCCAAGAAGCACGGGAACATCCCCCTCTGATGGGTGCGCACTGATGGGTCGTCACGCAGCACCGGTCCCCTCGGACGAGCCCGCCTCGGTGGCCGACGTCCGGGTGGTCTCCGGTGAGCCCACCCCCGAGGAGCTCGCAGCGGTCGTCGCCGTGCTGCAGCGCCAGGCCGACGAGGCCGCAGCCGCCGGTCGCGCCGAGGTCGTCGACGAGCCGCGCACCGGGTGGCAGGCCTCGGCCCGCGGCCTGCGCCGCCCGCTCGACCACGGCCCCGGCGCCTGGGGCCGCTCGCTCCGCTGACGGACCTTGGCTTCCCTGTACCCCTGGTGTCCCCGAGCCGGCGGACGTTGCAGGCTGCACTTCCCGGTCGGTATCCCCTCGCACGGGGGACACGAAACGCCGAAGAGGACCGGAAATGCCGAATTTGTCCCCCATAATGACGACTGACACCGGGGTTGTGGGTTGGCATAGTTACTGGTGTTCGGTGTCCTTCAACGAAGAACATCGCAGGTCGGTGGCCGACTAGGGTACGACGCCACCGCCCGCTGCGAGGCAGGGCGACATTCGGGTTGTCGCTCAGCCTCGGGTCGTGAACGGGCCGGTCGGATACGACCGGCCCGTTCCCCGTTTCCGGGGGCGTTCGCGCCGGCCGTCGTCGATGCGGAACGACATCCTCGACGTCGTGCGGCGTCCACAGTGTCGTCCCCCGGCGCCTGCAACAGTTGCACGCGCGCACGAGCGACACCCCCGCCGTCGTACGACGTCCGTGTTGTCGCGTCAGCCGTCGGCGCCAGCCCGGCGCGACCACGGTGCGGCCGGGAGGCCCGTGGCGGCGCCGCCACGGGCCTCCCGGCCGGCACGTGTCCTGTCCACCGCCGCGCGCGCGTCCCGCGGACCCGGAACGACGTCGTCGACGTCGTACGACGTCGACGTAGTCGTCCGCACGCGGACACAACAGTCGCGCGCGCGCACGAGCGACACCCTCGATGTCGTACGACATCGAGGGTGTCGCTTCCGTCTCGCCGCGCGCGACGCAGCACACGACCACGCGCGGGCAGGCGCAGCGCGCCTCAGGCGGGCTCGTGCCGCGGGATCTCGAGCCAGAGGGCCACGGAGTCGTCCTCGTCGCCGTCGTCGTCCTCCATGCCCGCTCCGAGGGCGGCGGACTCGCTCGCGGCCGTGTCGAGCTTGAGCCCGACGACCGTCACCGCGGAGTCGGACCCCTCGCTGACGGTGCGGACGATGACGTTGTCGGCCTCGCGGGCCTGGCGGAGCGCCTCGGCGATGCGGGCGTGGATGCGGCGGACGTCGTCGACCTCGAGCTCGTCGAGACCGCCGTCGTCGTGCAGCTGCACCGTCGCACCCCGGCGGCGCAGGCGCATGACCTCGTCGCGGACGTCCTCGGACAGCAGGGAGCGGCCGCGGATCTCGTCGCGGATGGCCTGCTCGAGGTGCAGGCACTCGGCCCGGTCCGCGTCGTCGAGGTCACCGCACAAGTCGATGATCCGCTGCAGCATCGGCAGGGCCATCCGCGTGGTCTGGCTCAGGCGGAACTGCCGCTCGAAGACGTGGGCGTCCTGCGCAGCCTGCCAGTCGGCGGTCTCCTGTTCAGCGCGCATGAGCTCGCGGGTGTTCCGGATGGCGCGGTTCATGGCGATGGCGAACACCGTGGCGATCGCGACCCAGGCCACGCTGCCGAGCACCCCGAGTGTGCCGAGCGCATCGAGACCGGCCCAGGCGACCGTGTACACGGCGAGGAACAGGACCCCGGCCCAGGCGAACGGGCCGCGTCCCCGCACGACGAGCACGACCATCAGGGTGCCGACGGCGGCGATCCACCACGTGGCGGACCCCGGGCCCTTCGCCAGGTCGACGACCGGCGCCGCGACGAGCGGCATCATGATCGCGGTGGCGAGTGAGAAGCACGCCGTCCAGACCGGCAGGACCTTGCCGGGCACGAACAGCGCGGTGCCGGTGGCCGCGGCGTAGAGGACCATGCAGGCGATCACCGGGCCGACGTCGTGCACGCGCTGCAGCGACGCGACGGCGAGGACCAGGTGGTAGACGGAGAACAGCGACGCCAGGCCGAGCGCGATGCTCGCGGGCAGGGAGACCTTCACGCTGCGGCTCCCGTCATCGTGGGCGTCACGGGCGACCAGGTCAGTTCGATGCGCGTGCCCTCGCCCGGGGCAGTGTGCACCTCGGCACGGCCGTCGACGGAGGCGACGCGCTCGATGATCGACCGCCGCACCCCGAGTCGTTCGGACGGGATCGTCGCGACGTCGAACCCGCGACCGTCGTCACCGACCTCGATGTGCACGCCGTCGTCGTGCTGCTCGACGCGGACCCACCGGGCGACGTCGGGCCCACCGGCGTGCTGGACGCTGTTGACGGCCGCCTGCAGCGCTGCTGACGCGAGGGCGTCGGCGACCGACGCCGGCAGCCGGACCGACCCGGACGGGGCAGGGACCAGCCGGACGGGCGCCGCGAGGGCACCGATCGCCTCGCCGATGCGGGTGCGGAGGTCGGCGAGCGTGACCGGGGTGTCGTCGTCCGGGCCGTCGGCCGCTGCGGCCTCGAGGTGGTCGATGGCGTTCCGTGCCATGCGGGCGGCGAGGGTCTTCGCCTCGAGCGTGTCGGCCCGTGCGGCAGAGAGCAGCGTCGTCAGCACACTGTCGTGCACGATCGCGTCGACCTGCACGCGCTCCACCTCGACCGCGTGCTCGCGGATGGCGAGCGAGTACCGGCGGACCGCGGTCGACTGCGCCGTGTCGACCGACGAAGCAGCACGGCGCAGGACCACGGCGATGACGAGCACCGCACCGCTGAGCAGCGCCGTGTAGACGCCGTCGAGCAGCGCACGGACGAGCCCGGCGTCGCCGCCGACCGGGGTGAGCCGGAGGACGACGTAGATCGCCGGCACCAGTGCGGTGTAGATCGTGGCCCGCCAGGTGGCGAAGCCCATGGCCGCCGCGGTCGAGCCGACGGTGCAGAACCACCACGGCCACGGCTGCTGCGTGGACGGGATCGAGTCCTGCACCGTGAGCGGCCACGTGGTCAACGCGACCAGGAAGAGCAGGGCGCAGAGGATCTGCGCGAACTGCGCCACCCGCGGCACGAACGCCGAGACCCCGACCAGGACGAACGACGCCCCGAGCGCGATCGCGACGACCGGGCCCCAGAACGGGTCGAGGTACGGCAACTGGGCGAGGACCGCCGGGGTGTCGACGATGCCGAGGCCGACCGCGGTCATCGCCAGCAGGATCGCGAAGGCACGCTCCACCGACGCCTGCGTGATCGACGCGCGGACGCTGCGCGACGGGTCGGCACCGAACGGCGCGCCGTCCCCGAAGCTGACCGGGTCGCCACCGGGAGCACGACCCGAGCCTGCTGGGACGCGGCCGGCATGGCCAGACGCCGCACCAGCGCCGCCCGACCCGCGGCCGAACCACCGACCGGTCCCCCGACCGGTCCCCGGGCCGCTCCCCCGGCGCGACGCCGGCTCAGCCGCGCTCGCCATCGTGTTCAGCGACCGTCACCGTCGGGGTCGATGCCCGAGTCGAGACCGGGGAGGATGCCGTCCTCGACCGCCCGCCGCAGGAGGTCGACCTTCGTCGGGGCCGGGCGACCGACCTCGACGTACTTCACGCGGATGCGGTCGAGGTACTCACGAGCCGTCGAGTACCCGATGCCGAGCTGCTGCGCCGCCAGCTTGAGCGGCAGGCCCGAGGCGTACAGGTGCAGGATCTCGCGCTCGCGCCGGCCGAGCTGGGCCTTCGCGAAGTCGCGGTCGGCGTCGATGGCGCTCGCCCACTCGAGGTTGTTCAGCACGTCACCACGCGCGACGGTGGCGACCGCTGCCATCACGGTCTTCGTGGCGGACGACTTCGGGATGACACCGGCAGCCCCTGCTGCGAGTGCCTCACGGACGTTGGCGACGCGGTCCGCGATGGAGTGCACGAGCACGGCGGAGCCGGTCCCTTGCACACCCTTGACGTTCTCGGTCACGGTCGAGCCGTCACCGAGGGACAGGTCGAGGACGACGACGTCGACCTCACGCCCGTCGAGGTTCTGGACGTACTCGGGCACGCTCGCGGCGGTGAGCACCACCTCGAAGCCCTCGTTCTGGCACGCCGCCTGGATCCCGAGTCGCACGGACTCGTGGTCGTCCACGATCGCGACCCGGACCGGCCTGGTGGCCGTGCCCGACGTCTCGGCTGCGGTTGTCGTTCCTGCTCCCACTGTGGCCTCTCGTTCCGATGTGCGTCCCCGGCCCCTGAAACCGGATCGCCATCAGCGCCCAGGATACCCAGGCTGGACTCAGGTCCGGGGAAACCGGACGCGCCACGCGGACGAAACCGCCCGGTTGCCCGTCAGCGCGCGGGCGTCAGGCGCGCCACGGCCTCCATGTGGTGGGTGTGCGGGAACAGGTCGAACGCCCGCAGCGCCTCGAGCTTGTACCCCAGGTCGGCGAACGTCGCGACGTCGCGGGCGAGCGCGACCGGGTCACAGGCGACGTAGACGACCTGCGACGGGTGCAGGGCCGCGATCTGCTCGACGACCTGACGACCGGCACCGGCGCGCGGCGGGTCGAGGACGATCGTGCCGGCGCGGAACCGGTCCTGCTCGGCGCGCGAGGCGTTCGCCACCGTGTTCGCGAGCCAGCGGTCGACCCGGCCGGTCTCGGCGCGCGCGCCGAGCCACTCGGCGAGGTTCTCCTGCGCGTGCTCGGTCGCGCGTGCGGCGCTCTCGACGCTCGTGAGGCGCGCCTTCGGCCCGACGAGGTCGCCGAGTGCGGCGGCGAGCAGGCCGACGCCGCCGTACAGGTCCAGGTGGGTGCCCTCGGGGTCGAGTCGGTCGCGGTCGACCAGGTCCTGCACGGCCTCGGTGAGCACCGACGCCGCGGCACGGTGCACCTGCCAGAAGCCGTTGTCGTCCACCGCGAAGGTGCGCTCCCCCACGACCTCGGTCACCACGGTGGGCTTCTGCTCGTCGATGACGAGGCGCGCCCCCTCGGAGCCGCTCGGTGCCAGCACGTCGATGACCGACGAGCCGGGCATCACGCCACGGCCGAGCGGCGCGCTCTCCTGCACGGCGTCGTTCGCGAGCGGCAGGCTGGTGACGGGGATGACGGAGTGCGAGCGCGCGGCGAACGGGCCGGCGGTGCCGTGCTCGTCGACGTGCAGCCGGACCCGGGTGCGCCAGCCGAGGCCGTTCGCGGCGTCGTCACCGGGTGCGGCCTCGACGACGACGTCCGAGCCGAGCACCGATGCCAGGTCCGTGTGCGCGAACCGCGAGAACGAGTCGACGAGCACGTCGTGCTTCAGCGTGCGCTGGTGTGCGAGGGCGATGTGGCCGAACTCGGCACCGCCCGGGCGCGTCTCGGGGTCGCGGTCGAGCGCGGCCTCGGCCCAGACGTGGTCGACGCGGTGCTCGCTCGGGGCGACGACACTGACGGTGTCGGCGCGCCAGAACGACTTCTTCCGGTCCTCGGTCACCCGGGCGACGACGCGCTCCCCGGGGATCGCGTCCGTGACGAAGACCACCCGGCCTTCGTGCCGTGCCACCGAGATGCCGCCGTGGGCGATCCCGGTGACGTCGAGTTCGAGCAGCGTTCCGACGGATTCACCCATGGTTCGATGGTCCCATGCGTCTGTACCTCGCGAGTACATCCCCCGCCCGCCGAGCACTCCTCGCCCAGTCCGGGATCGAGCCCGTGCTCGTGTCGCCCGGGGTCGACGAGGACGCCGCGGCGTCCGCTGCCGCCGCCGCGCTCGGCCGTGACCTGACCGGCCCGGAGCTCGTGTCGCTGCTGGCCGTCGCCAAGGCGTCGGCCGTCGCGGACGCCGACGTCGCCGGGTCGCCGGTCGACGGCTTCGTGTTCGGCGGCGACTCCGCGTTCGAGGTCGACGGGCGCCTGTACGGCAAGCCGCACGACCCGTCGGTGGCCCGGGAGCGCTGGCGGCAGATGCTCGCCGCCGGCGGCGGGACGCTGTGGAGTGGACACTGCGTGATCAATCGACGACGCGACGACCGGCGCCGCGACCTGGACCCGGCCACGGGACGGACGGGAGGCCCGGATGCGGCCCGCCCCGCGCCTCCCGTCCGCAGCCTGGTGACGTCTCCTGCCGGCGTGCCGGAGCTGGGGGACGTCGCGCCCGGCGGGTCGGCCCTGGCCGCCGGTGGCGACCGCGTGGTCGCCGTGGACAGCGCCGTGCTGACGTTCGCCGACGACCTGTCCGCCGAGGAGATCGACGCGTACGTGGCGACGGGCGAGCCGCTCGAGGTCGCGGGGGCGTTCACCATCGACGGGCGGGCGGCGGCGTACATCTCGCGCATCGACGGGGCACCGTCGGCCGTGGTCGGGCTGTCCCTGCCGGTGCTGCGGTCGATGCTGCTCCGCGGCTTCGGCGTCCGCTGGCACGAGTTCTGGTCACTGTAGACATCCCCACTTGTTCGGCACGGTTCTTTGTGGGTGCCAGTCAATTCGTGCTCCCGTTGCACGAATACGCTGATGTCTCATGCCCCGTATCAGCAAGGTCCTCATCGCGAACCGCGGCGAGATCGCCGTCCGCATCATCCGCGCGGCCCGCGACGCAGGCAAGGCATCGGTCGCCGTCTACGCCGACCAGGACCGTGACGCCCTGCACGCCCGCCTCGCCGACGAGGCCTACGCGCTGAACGGCACCACGAGCGCCGACACCTACCTCGTCATCGACAAGATCATCTCGGTCGCCCGACGGTCCGGCGCAGACGCCGTGCACCCGGGCTACGGGTTCCTTGCCGAGAACGCCGACTTCGCCCGTGCCGTCATCGACGCCGGACTGACCTGGATCGGCCCGTCGCCGGACTCGATCGAGCGCCTCGGTGACAAGGTCTCCGCGCGCCACGTGGCCGAGAAGGTCGGCGCGCCGCTCGCGCCCGGCACCATCGAGCCCGTCAAGGACGCCTCCGAGGTCATCGCGTTCGCCGACGAGGTCGGCCTGCCGGTCGCCATCAAGGCGGCCTTCGGCGGCGGTGGCCGTGGCCTGAAGGTCGCACGGACGCGCGACGAGGTCGCCTCGCAGTTCGAGTCGGCGACGCGTGAAGCCATCGCGGCGTTCGGTCGGGGCGAGTGCTTCGTCGAGAAGTACCTCGACAAGCCGCGCCACGTCGAGACCCAGTGCCTGGCGGACGAGCACGGCAACGTCGTCGTCGTGTCGACGCGTGACTGCTCGCTGCAGCGCCGGCACCAGAAGCTCGTCGAGGAAGCACCCGCGCCGTACCTGACGGACGCGCAGCAGGAGCGACTGTACGAGTCGTCGAAGGCGATCCTGCGCGAGGTCGGCTACGTCGGTGCCGGCACGTGCGAGTTCCTGATCGGCGCCGACGGCACGGTGTCGTTCCTCGAGGTCAACACCCGACTGCAGGTCGAGCACTGCGTGTCCGAAGAGGTCACCGGCATCGACCTGGTGCGCGAGCAGTTCCGCATCGCCGAGGGCGGCGTGCTCGACTACTCCGACCCGACCCCCCGCGGGCACTCGTTCGAGTTCCGCATCAACGGCGAGGACCCGGGCCGCAACTTCTTCCCCGCGCCCGGCCCCGTGCACGCGTTCAACGCGCCGTCCGGCCCCGGCGTCCGCGTCGACTCCGGCGTCGTGAGCGGCGACGTCGTGTCCGGTTCGTTCGACTCCATGCTCGCGAAGCTCATCGTCACCGGTGCCACCCGCGCCGAGGCGTTGGAGCGCTCGCGTCGTGCACTGGCCGAGTTCGAGGTCACCGGCCTGCCGACCGTGCTCCCCTTCCACCGTGCGGTCGTGTCGGACCCGGCGTTCGCGACGGACGACTCCTCGCCGTTCTCCGTGTACACGCAGTGGATCGAGACCGACTTCGTCAACGAGATCCCGGCGTGGAGCGGTTCTCCGGAAGAACTGCCGGCGCCGGCTTCGCGCGACTCGGTCGTCGTCGAGGTGCAGGGCAAGCGCATCGAGGTCACCATGCCGTCGATCGTCGGTGGCGGTGCCGCCGCCGGTGTCGCCGGTCGTCGTCCGGCCGGTCCCTCCGCTCCCCCGAAGCGCCGCTCGTCGGCGGTCAAGGGCGGCATCGCGAAGTCCGGCGGGTCCGTCGCGTCGCCGATGCAGGCGACCGTCGTGAAGCTCGCGGTCGCCGAGGGTGACACCGTGGTGAAGGGCGACCTGCTCGTCGTGCTCGAGGCCATGAAGATGGAGCAGCCCGTGCAGGCCCACAAGGACGGCGTCGTCACCGGGCTGAACGCCCCGGTCGGCCAGACGGTCTCGTCCGGTCACGTGCTGCTCGAGCTGGCGTAGGCGCGCGGCGGGGTTCCCTCCCCGGGCCGTTCGTCCGGCGCACGTCCGCTGCGCACAACCAAAGTCACCTCGAACCGGGTAATCGCACGGTTCGAGGTGACTTTGGTTGTGCAGACAGTTCTGGCGCGGCTGTTCATCGGACGTGGTGGTACGAGCGGGACACCATCGGGAGCCCTGTCGCGCGCAACACTGCACGCAGGGACTCGGCGTCGTTCGTCTCACGCGCCCCGAACCTGCCGACCGCGCGGACATCCGGATGTCGTCGGAGACGGTCCTCCCGACGCTTCTCCGCCACGACGACGTCGGCCGACGACCGGCCCGCTGCCCGGAGCGCCGGATCCACGTACTTCGATCGACCGTCGAACTCGAGGACCACGCCGTGCTCCGGGAACCAGAAGTCCACACGTCCGATCAGACCGGCGCCGTCGCGGAACTCCTGCTGGAGCACCGGTCGCGACCTCGTCGAGCGCGACCCTGGCGACGGATTCACCAGCCGAACCACTGTCGGCGTCCGCGAGGTCGATCGCAACACCCGCCCGGTGTCGACCGTGCACCGCGCTCCGACTCGCCAGTTCGTCACGGATCGCACGCTTCGACACACCGCACTGCAGCGCCACGTCGAGAGCGGGCACCGCGATCCGGAGCTCGTGCGAGATCGCCACGTCGACGACGGTGCTGACCAGGTCGGTGAGTCGCCGGCCGTTCGCGACCATGGTCTGCGTGCGCAGTCGTCGTCCCCTGCCAGGGCGCTTCCGCACGTGGGTCAGCGCCTGCGAGGTCGCGCGGAGTGGATCGATCACCTCGACCACGTCCGGGAACTCGCCCTTCCACGGCAATCCGTGCAGCGCGGCTGCCGAAGCGTGCGAGACGACGAGCCGGTCGGCGATCCCGTCGTGCACCGCCTTGATGCGGGCGATGTTGCGCTCGCCTGGAGTCGCCCGACGCCAGTCGTCCGCATCGACGAACCGGCCGGGGACCAGGCGGACCAACTGACCGGCGTCTGCCGCCGAGCGCTGAGCCCGTCCCGTTCGGCCGCTCGTGTCGGCCGAGCCACCGCGGATGATCGTGAGTCGTGTCATCCCGGCAGGATCCCGCGTCTGTGCGCGGCGCATTCGGTCGCGCGGTCTGCCTGTGGAGAGCGGACGGCCCGGAGGCGCTCGGGAGGAGGGCGGCATCGTTCAGCCTCGCACGACCAAAGTGCTCTCGAGCCGCGCTTTCAAGCGGTTCGAGGGCACTTTGGTTGTGCGCAGGCCCCGGGGCGGCGGGCGGCGGCGCTACGAGACCAAGGGGCGGACGGACGCCGCGAGGGCGTCGACGAGGCGCTGGGCCTCGGCGGGGGTCTCGGCGACGGTGTCGATGTAGACCTTGACCTTGGGCTCGGTGCCGCTCGGGCGGACGATCACCCGCGCGTCACCGGTCAGGTCGTAGCGGAGGATGTCCGACGGCGGGAAGCCCTCCACCCCGTCGACGTAGTCCGTCACTGTGCGGACGTCCAGGCCGCCGAGCGACGACGGCGGCGCAGACCGCAGCGAGGCCATGATCTCGCCGATGCGGGACAGGTCGTCAACGCGGGTCGCGACCTGCCCCGACGCAAACGCCCCGAACTCGGCAGCGAAGGCGTCGAGCTGCCCGGCGATCGACGATCCGGCAGCGGCCAGGTCCGACGCCAACGACAGCAGCGACAGTGCCGCCGAGATGCCGTCCTTGTCGCGCACGACCGACGGGTCCACCAGGTAGCCGAGCGCTTCTTCGTACCCGAAGAGGAGCCCGGGGACCCGAGAGACCCACTTGAAGCCGGTCAGGGTGTCGCGGTACTCCAGGCCGTGGCGGGCGGCGACGCGGGCCAGCGCCGGCGACGAGACGATCGACGCTGCGAGGGTGCCCGTGGCGCCGGTCTCCGACGCACGGACGGCAGCCTGCCACCCGAGCAGCCACCCGACCTCGTTGCCGGACAGGCGGCGGTAGGTCGGGTCCCCGGAGTCGGAGACCGCCGGGATCGCGAGCGCGAGCCGGTCGGCGTCGGGGTCGTTCGCGATGACGAGGTCAGCGCCGACGGCGAGCCCGCGGGCGATCGCCAGGTCCATCGCGCCGGGTTCCTCGGGGTTCGGGAACGACACGGTCGGGAACGCACCGTCCGGCTCGATCTGCTCCGGCACGACCGCGGGCGACGCGAACCCGGCGGCGGCGAACACCGCGCGTGCGGTCTCCCACCCGACACCGTGCATCGCCGTGTACACGACCGCCGGCTGCTCCTGCGGCGCCAGGGTCGGGGCTGGCACGATGGCGGCCGTCGCGGCCACGTAGGCATCGAGCAGCGCGGACGACGCGACGGTGTAGTCGGTGCCCCGGGGCAGGTCCGTGATCGACCCCGCCGCGACGGCGTCGATGGCGTCCGCGATTCGGCCGTCGACCGGCGGCACGATCTGCGACCCGTCGTCGTCCTGTCCGAGGTAGACCTTGTACCCGTTGTCGCGGGGCGGGTTGTGGCTCGCGGTGACCATCACCCCGGCGCCGACGTCGAGGTGCCGCACGGCGAACGCGAGCACCGGCGTGGGCAGGGCGACCGGCAGCAGCGTGACCTCGAGCCCGAGGCCGCGCATGACCTCGGCTGAGTCGCGCGCGAAGACGTCGGAGTTCACCCGGCCGTCGTAGCCGATCACGACGCTGCGCGACCGGCCCGTGTCGATCAGGAAGCGTGCGAGACCGGCAGCGGCCTGCGACACGACGACCCGGTTCATGCGGAGCGGGCCGTAGCCGAGCTCGGCGCGGAGTCCGGCAGTACCGAACTGCAGCCGGCCGCCGAACCGCGCGGCCAGGGCCTGCACAGCCGGACCGGAGCCGTCGGAGGCGGCGTCGATCGCGGCGGTCAGCTCGTCGCGGGTCTGCGGATCCGGGTCCTGCGCGAGCCAGGACCGAGCGGTCCCGAGCACGTGGTCGAGGTCGATCTTCACGACGCCGGCTGCCCGAGGGCGGTCACCACGCGGGCGAGCAGGTCCGCGATCACGGGCTCGGCCTGCTTGCCGGCCTCGAGCACCTCGGTGTGCGACAGCGGCGTCTTCTGGATGCCGGCGGCGAGGTTCGTGATGAGCGAGAACCCGAGGACCTCCATGCCGGCCTGTCGGGCGGCGATGGCCTCGAGTGCAGTTGACATGCCGACGATGTGTCCACCGATGGCCTTGGCCATCTGGACCTCTGCCGGGGTCTCGTAGTGCGGGCCGCGGAACTGCGTGTAGACGCCCTCGTCCAGGGACGGGTCGACCGACCGCGCCACGTCCCGCAGCCGGGACGAGTACAGGTCGGTGAGGTCGATGAACGTCGCCCCCTCGAGCGGGCTGTCGGCGGTCAGGTTGATGTGGTCGCTGATGAGCACGGGCGTGCCGGGCGTCCAGTGCTCCTTGATGCCACCGGCACCGTTCGTCAACACCATGACCGTGGCGCCCGTGGCCGCGGCGGTGCGGACGCTGTGCACGACCCGGCGGATGCCGTGGCCCTCGTAGTAGTGCGTGCGTGCGCCGATGACGAGCGCGTGGCGGCCGTCGGCGAGGCGGATCGACCGGATGGTGCCGGAGTGTCCGGGCACGGCCGAGGCGCTGAACCCGGCGACCTGGTCCGCCGGGATCTCGGACACGGTCTCACCGATGATGTCGGCGGCCTTGCCCCAGCCCGAGCCGAGGGTCAGGGCGATGTCGTGCCGCTCGATGCCGGACTTCGCGGCGATGACGGCGGCGGCATCCCGCGCGACCTCGAACGGGTCGGCAGCGGGGTCGTTCAGCGGGTTCTCGGTGCTCATGCCCCAACTCTAAAGGGCCGACGCCCGCCGCAGCGGCCGCCGCCGCACCCGCCACAGCGGCCGCCGCCGCACCCGCCTCAGTGCTCGCCGAGCGCCCGGTCCACCGCCGCCGTGATCTCGCCCTGGTCGAAGTGGTTCCGGATCACGATGACCTCGGCGTAGGTGTCGCCGATCGCCTCGACGAACTCCTGGCTGGTGAGGATCACGTTGGCGTCGTCGGACACGTCGCGCACCGAGGCCACGTCGGCTGCGACGACCGATGCCTGCAGGCCGAGGGCGGACAACGCCTTCTCGGCGTTCACCTTCAGGATGCCGCTCGAGCCGATGCCCGCGCCGCAGATGGTCACGATCTTCACGCGGACACCCCCATGATCGTGCGGACCTCGTCCGCCGTCGTCGCGTCGGCGATCCGCCCCGTGACGGCCTGGTCGTTGAACAGGTTCGCGATCTCGCCGATGGACTCGAGGTGCGTGCCGACCCCGGCGACCGCGAGCCCCAGGACCACGCGGACCGGGTCGTTGTGCGGGTGGCCGAACGCGACCGGTGTCTCGAGGGTCACCACGGCGAGCCCGTCGCGCAGGACTGCGCCACCTGGTCGGGCGTGCGCGAACGCCAGACCCGGGGAGATCACGATGTACGGCCCGTGTTCCTCGACCATGCCGATCATGGCGTCCGTGTACTCGTCGGTCGCGGCTCCGGACGCGACGAGCGCGCCGCCGGCCAGGCGCATCGCGTCACGCCAGGTGGGCGCGGTGGCCCCGAGGAGGACGGCGGCGTCCGGCAGCGGCGGCAGTCCCATGCGTCAGGCCTCCGAGTACCCGGAGGTGATGGTCGCGATGATCTCCTCGCGGTCCTCGAGCGGCAGGAAGGAACCGAGCGCCGCGTTGATCTGGAACGCCGCCAGGTCGTCGAGGTCGTAGCCGAACGTGCCGGCGAGCAGTGCGAGCTCCTTCGACAGCGACGTCCCGCTCATCAGGCGGTTGTCGGTGTTCACCGTGACCCGGAAGCCGAGCTGGTAGAGCACGTCGAAGGGGTGGTCGGCGAGGTCGTCCCCCCAGGCCGCGATCGCACCGGTCTGCAGGTTGGAGGACGGCGAGACCTCGAGCGGGATCTCGCGGTCGCGGACCCACGATGCGACCTCGCCGAGGGAGGCCAGCGTCGAGCCGTCACCGGCGTCGGAGAGGGTGACGTCCTCGAAGATCCGGACGCCGTGCCCGAGGCGCAGCGCGCGGCCGTCGACGAGCGCGGACCGGATCGAGGCGAGTCCGTCGGCTTCGCCCGCGTGGACGGTGACGGGGAACAGCTCGGATGCGAGGTGGTCGAACGCGGCACGGTGGTTCGACGCCGGGAACCCGGCTTCGGCACCGGCGATGTCGAAGCCGACGACCCCGTTGTCACGGTGCCGGACGGCGAGCTCGGCGATCTCGAGCGAGCGGTCGGCGTGGCGCATCGCGGTGACGAGCTGGCCGACCCGGATGCTGCCGCCAGCGGCGTCGACCGCTTCCTCGATGCCGGCCTGGACGGCCTCGACCGTCTCGTCGAGGGTCAGGCCGCCCTGCAGGTGCTGCTCCGGCGCCCAGCGGACCTCGCCGTACACGACGCCGTCGGCGACCAGGTCCTCGACGAACTCCTTCGCGACGCGGTGCAGCTGCGGAGCCGTCTGCATGACCGAGATGGTGACGTCGAACGTCTTCAGGTACTCGACGAGCGAGCCCGAGTTCGACTGGTCGGCGAACCACTGCCCGAGCTCGGACGGGTCGGTGGTCGGCAGCGTGACGCCCGCGGCACCGGCAAGCTCGACGATCGTCGCGGGGCGCAGGCCGCCGTCGAGGTGGTCGTGCAGCGAGACCTTCGGCAGGTCGTTGATGACCGCTCCGGCGTCGGGCAGGCGGTAGGTCGGGGCGTCGGCGCTCATGCGACCAGGCTATCGGTGGTCAGCGACCGCGCGCAGGCACCTGTGCACAACAGACCCGTGCACAGTCTGGCGCATCCCACTAAACGGGATCGCGAAGCGATCCGTGGGATGCGCGGGCGAGCCTGCGAGCCCGGTCCACACGTGTGCGGAGAGCCTCCAGTCGGTCGGACGGTCGCGTTCAGCCCGCGATGCGCTCCCGCACGATCGGCCCGCGGGCCGCCACGGCAGCGTCGGACGAGCCGATCGACCACGCACCCTCGAGCGACTCGAGCGCGCGCGGGATCCGCGAGGCGTCGTCGGTGTGCAGCGTCCAGAGCGGCTGCCCCTCGGTCACGGTGTCACCGGGCTTGACGTGCAGCTCGATGCCCGCCCCGGCCTGCACCGGGTCCTGCGCGCGGGCACGACCGGCGCCGAGGCGCCAGGCCGAGACGCCGAACGGCAGGGCGTCCTGCTGCGCCAGCACACCGGACGACGGCGCGGTGACGACGTGCTGCTCGCGAGCGACCGGCAACGCGGCGGAGGGGTCCCCACCCTGCGCGGAGATCATCCGGCGCCAGGTGTCCATCGCGCGACCGTCGGCCAGCGCCGCGGCGGGATCGGCGTCCGGCAGTCCAGCCAGCGTGAGCATCTCGGAGGCCAGCGCGACGGTCAGCTCCACGACGTCGGCCGGACCGCCGCCCTCCAGCACCTCGACCGACTCCCGCACCTCGAGCGCGTTGCCGATCGTCAGCCCGAGCGGGACCTCCATGTCGGTCAGCAGCGCCGAGGTCTTCACCCCGGCGTCGTTCCCGAGGTCGACCATCGTCTGCGCGAGCTCGCGCGACGCCTCGTACGTCGGCATGAACGCACCGGAACCGAACTTCACGTCGAGCACGAGCGCACCGGTGCCCTCGGCGATCTTCTTCGACATGATGCTCGACGCGATGAGCGGGATGCACTCGACGGTGCCGGTGATGTCGCGCAGGGCGTACAGCTTCTTGTCGGCGGGTGCGAGACCCGAGCCAGCGGCGCAGATGACCGCGCCGACGTCGGACAGGATCTCCATCATCCGGTCGTTCGACAGCGCAGCCTGCCACCCGGGGATCGACTCGAGCTTGTCGAGCGTCCCGCCGGTGTGACCGAGGCCGCGGCCGGACAGCTGCGGCACCGCGACGCCGAACGACGCCACCAGCGGTGCGAGCGGCAGCGTGATCTTGTCGCCGACCCCGCCCGTGGAGTGCTTGTCGACGGTCGTCTTGCCGAGCGACCCGAACGACATCCGCTCCCCCGACGCGATCATCGCGAGCGTGAGGTCCTTGACCTCGCGCCGCTCCATCCCGTTCAGGAAGATCGCCATCGCCATCGCGGCCATCTGCGGGTCCTCGACGTAACCGCGGGTGTACGCGTCGACGAGCCAGTCGACCTCGGCGGTGCTCAGGGCGCCGCCGGAGCGCTTCGTGCGGATGAGGTCGACGGTGTCGAACGGCTCGACGGCCATGGGGATCAGTGCTCCTGTTGGTAGGTGGCGAGGGTGCGTGGCCCGAACGCGTCGGGCAGGACCTCGTCGATGGTGCGGATGCCCGAGACCGTCTCGAGGAGCATGCCCTCGGTCGAGTGCTCGAACAGCAGCTGGCGGCAGCGGCCGCACGGCATGAGGGTCGCCCCGTCGCCGTCGACGCACGTGAACGCGACGAGCTTGCCGCCGCCGGTCATGTGCAGCTGCGACACGAGCGAGCACTCCGCGCAGAGCGTCACCCCGTAGCTCGCGTTCTCGACGTTGCAGCCGGAGACGATCCGACCGTCGTCGGTGAGCGCCGCGGCGCCCACCGGGAACGACGAGTACGGCGCGTAGGCGCGCCGCATCGCGGCCGTGGCGGCGTCCCGGAGAGCGCCCCAGTCCACGTCGTCGACCGGGAGGCCCGTGGCTGCGTCCGCCCCGTCGGCGGCGGTGTCGCCGCCTCCCGCGCGCAGGGCCGTGGCCGGGTCCGTCCAGGCGATCGCGTCGGTGGACGCGGCCGTGCCGTCGTCCGCAGCGTGCGTGTCGGTCATGTGCCGTGCCTCCTGGCCGTCAGCTCTTGATGTACGGCTTGCCGGACGCGGCGGGACCGCGCGACTGGCCGACCAGGCCGGCCACCGCGAAGATCGTCACCACGTACGGCAGCATCAGCAGGAACTCGCTCGGCACGGGCGAGTCGATCGCCCCGAGCGTGTTCTGCAGGTTCGACGCGAAGCCGAACAGCAGCGCCGCCAGCGTGGCCTTGATCGGGTCCCAGCGGCCGAAGATGACGGCGGCCAGGGCGATGTAGCCGGCGCCCGCGGTCATGTCCTTCGTGAACGGTCCGACCGCGTCGAGCGTGAAGTACGCGCCACCGAGGCCGGCGATCGCGCCGGCGAGCGACACGTTCCAGAACCGGGTGCTCGTGACGTTGATGCCCACCGTGTCGGCCGCCTGCGGGTGCTCGCCGACCGCGCGGAGGCGCAGGCCCCAGCGGGTCTTGAACAGGCCGAAGGTGACGACCGCGACGGCCACGTACGCCAGGTAGACGATGACGCTCTGCTCGAAGAACACCGGACCGATGACCGGGATCTGGTGGAGCAGCGGGATCTCGAACTTCGGGAACCGGACGCCGACGTTGAGCGTGGTCTCGTTCGGGGACAGCACCTGCGAGTACAGGAAGCCGGTCAGCCCCGAGATGAGGGCGTTGATGACGACACCGACGATGACCTGGTCGACGAGGTACTTGATGCTGAACGCGGCCAGGATGAACGAGACGAGCACACCGGCGACGAGCGCGCCGACGAGTCCGACCCACGCGGAGCCGGTGAGCGACGCGATGAGCGCCGAGGTGAACGCGCCCGCGAGGAACTGGCCCTCGATGGCGATGTTGACCACGCCGACCCGCTCGGAGATGACGCCGCCGAGGGCACCGAACACGAGCGGGACGCTCAGCCCGAGTGCGCCGACCAGCAGGCCGGGCAGCGGGATCGTGGCGCCGGCCGCTGCCCACGTCAGGAAGCCGACGACGAAGACGATGGCGAAGACCGACGTGACCCAGAGCGGGACGTGCCGGTAGGCGCGGACCTCGACGAAGGCGTAGACCGTGGCGATCGCCAGGAGCACGACCACGACGTAGCCGGTCGGTGCCGCCGACAGCGGGACGTTCGGCAGGGCGACGAAGTCGCCGGCGTTCGCGAGCCGGAAGGTGGTCGTGCCGGCACGGCTGAGCAGGACGAAGAACACGACCGCGAGCAGCGTGAACACCGCGTACCCGATCGGGAGCTTCCAGCTGCGGGTCGTCTCGACCGGACGGTCGGACAGGGGCGACGCGGGCGCCGCGGTGGGGCTGAGGGTGCTCACGCGGCGACCGCCTTCTTGCTGTTCTTGCTCGTCTTCGTGCGCTGGCGGGCTCCCGGCTGCGGGATCCGGAAGATCGCGCGGACGAGCGGCGGCGCCGCGATGAACAGGACGATGAGGGCCTGGATGACACCGACGATGTCGATCGGGATGCCGTTGGCGGCCTGCATGGCGTAGCCGCCGTTCTTCAGCACACCGAACAGGATCGCGGCCCAGAACACGCCCCACGGCTTCGAGCGGCCGAGCAGCGCGACGGTGATCGCGTCGAAGCCGATGCCGGCGTCGATGCCCGAGGTGAAGCCCGTCGTGACCGCACCCTGCACCTGGTAGGCACCGGCGATGCCGACGAGGGCACCGGAGATGACCATCACCCAGATCGTCAGTGCCGGCACGCTCATGCCGGCGACGCGGGCGGCGCGGGGGTTCTCACCGATGGTGCGGAACCGGAAGCCGAGCGACGACTTGTTGACGAGCCACCAGACCACGACGACGGCGATGATCGCGACGATGAAGCCGAGGTCCACGCCGTACCGCACGCCGAACAGCTGCGGCAGCAGGGCGCTGTCCTTCGTTGCCGGGGAGATCGGGTTGCTGCTGCCCGGAGCCTGGAGCAGACCGGGAGTCCGGAGCAGGTAGCTGACCAGGTAGAGCGCGACGTAGTTGAGCATGATCGTGACGACCACCTCGTTCGCACCCGTGCGCGCCTTGAGGACACCGACGATTCCTCCCCAGACCGCACCGCCGACGATGCCGGCGACGATCGTGAGCGGGATGTGGATCGCGGCAGGGCCGTCGAACGAGAACCCGACCCAGCCGGCGGCCGCGGCCCCCATCAGGATCTGGCCCTGGCCGCCGATGTTGAACAGCCCGGCGCGGAAGGACAGCGCGATCCCGAGGCCGGCGACGACGAGCGGCACCGCGTAGTCGATCGACCGGGTGAGCGGGGCGATCGCCTGCTGGAAGCTGGTGGCGCCGAAGTTGACCACCGAGCCCTGGAACAGCGAGGCGTAGGCGCCGCCGACCGCGGTGCCGATGGCCTGGAGCATGTCGGCGGGACGGGCGAAGAAGTAGCCGGCCGTGGCACGGACGTTCTCGTCGGTCAGGGCGATGAGGATGCCGCAGGCGACGAGGGCGAGCACGACCGCGAGGACCGTGACGAGCACGGAGCCGTTCAGGATGCTCTGCATCGCGGCGTGCCAGCGGTCGGTGCCGGGGGCGCCGTTGCGGCGCTCGGTGTCGTCCGCCGAGTCCGTCATCAGGTGCGGGGTCTCCGGGGCCTCCTGCAGGCGGTCGTCGGTGAGCGGGGCGTCTGCCTCGGTGCCGGCAGTGGGCTGCGTGTTGTCTGGGTCCTGCGCGGTCACGCTGCCAGCTCCGTTCCGGTCGTGGATGTGGCTTGGATCTCGCCGGCCGAACCGGTCATGCGGCCAGCTCCGTTCCTTCTGGGATCTCGCCGGCCATCATGAGGCCGAGGACGTCTCGCGGGGTGGTCGCCGGCACGATCCCGACGATGCCGCCGCGGTACATGACGGCGATGCGGTCGGCCAGTGCCACGACCTCGTCGAGCTCGGTGGAGACGACGATGACGGGCACACCGGTGTCGCGGGTGGCGACGATGCGCTTGTGCACGAACTCGATCGACCCGACGTCGATGCCGCGCGTGGGCTGCGCGGCGACGAAGAGCCGGAGCTCGCGGCTGAGCTCCCGGGCGAGGACGATCTTCTGCTGGTTGCCGCCGGACAGCCGACCGGCAGCGGTCGCGCGGCCCGGCGTGCGGATGTCGAACTCGGCGATCTTCTCGTCGGCGAAGGCGTCGCGCTCGGCGGCGCGGATGGTGCCAGCGCGGACGAACGCGTCGTGGTCGGACCGGTCGAGCATGAGGTTCTCCGCGATCGTGAACTCGCCGACCAGGCCGTCCTCCTTGCGGTCCTCGGGCACGAAGCCGACGCCGGCGTCGAGCACCTGCTTGACGCTGCGGCCGGTGAGCTCCTTGCCGTCCAGCGTGATGCGGCCGGCGTGGACGGGCTCGAGACCGAGGATCGCCTCGGTGAGCTCGGTCTGTCCGTTGCCCTGCACCCCGGCGATCGCCAGGACCTCGCCGCGACGGACCGAGAACGACACGTCGTCGACGAGCACGATGCCGGACGGGTCGGTGACGGTGAGGCCCTCGACGACCAGGGCGTCCTCGCCGCCGGTCGACGGCGTCTTGTCGACGACGAGGGAGACGGCACGGCCGACCATCATCGCGGCGAGCTCGTTGTTGGTCGCCGCGGGCGAGGCCTCGCCGACGACCTTGCCGAGCCGGATCACCGTGATGCGGTCGGCGACCTCGCGGACCTCGCGGAGCTTGTGGGTGATGAAGACGATCGCGGTGCCGGCTTCGCGGAGCTGCCGCATGATGCCCATCAGCTCGTCGGTCTCCTGCGGGGTGAGGACGGCCGTCGGCTCGTCGAATACCAGCACGGAGGCGTCGCGGGACAGCGCCTTGATGATCTCCACACGCTGCTGGACGCCGACGGGCAGGTCCTCGATCTTGGCGTCGGGGTCGACGTCGAACCCGAAGCGGTCGGAGATCTCCTTGACCCGCTTGCGGGCGCCGGCCAGGTCGAGCCGGCCGCCGAAGGTGGTCTGCTCCTGACCGAGCATGACGTTCTCGGCGACGGTGAAGACGGGGACGAGCATGAAGTGCTGGTGCACCATGCCGATGCCGGCGCGCATGGCGTCACCGGGGCCGTCGAAGTCCTGGACCACGTCGTCGAGCAGGATCTCGCCCTCGTCGGCGTCGTACAGGCCGTAGAGGACGTTCATCAGGGTGGACTTGCCGGCGCCGTTCTCACCCAGGAGGCAGTGGACCTCACCCGGCTCGACGGTGAGCGAGATGTGGTCGTTGGCGACCAGGGCGCCGAACCGCTTGGTGATGCCGCGGAGTTCGAGCTTCATGTTCGGGAGTCTATTTCTGTCTCGAGTGCGCCACGCGGGCGCACGACCTCGAGTGCGCCACGCGGGCGCACGGTCTCGCGTGCACCGCTCGGGCGCACGAGAACGCGGGCGAGGGAAGCCCCTCGCCCGCGTTCGTCGGGTCAGGACTGGGTCTTGACCTTGATCGAGCCGTCGATGATGCCGGCCTTGATGTCGTCCAGTTCGCCCTGGAGGCCCTTGTCGACCTTGGACTCGTAGTCGTGGAACGGCGCGATGCCGACGCCCTCGTTCTCGAGCGTGCCCACGTACGGGGTCTTCGAGAACTTCTTGTCGGCCGCCTGCTCGACGACGTCCTTCACGGCCGGGCGCATGCCCTTCTCGACCGAGGTGAAGGCGATGTCCTTGTAGCGCGGGTCGGCCTCGTAGAGGTCGCTGTCCGCACCGATCAGGACGGAGCCGTTGTCGGCGTCCTTGATGGCCTCGGCAGCCGACTGGTAGATCGGACCGCCGACGGGCAGGATCACGTCGGCGTCCTGGTCGAGGAGCGTCTGCGCGACCGACTTGGCCTGCGTGCCGGCCTCGAAGCCACCGGTGAAGGAGCCCTTGCCGGTGTCGACGTTCCAGCCCTTGACCTGGACGTCCTTGTCCTTCTGCTCGTTGTAGTACTTCACGCCGTCCGCGAAGCCGTCCATGAAGATGGTGACGGTCGGGATCTGCATGCCGCCGAAGGTGCCGACGACGCCGGTCTTCGAGTAGGACGCCGCTGCGTAGCCGGCGAGGAACGCGGCCTGCGAGGTGTCGAACGTGATCGGCTTGACGTTCTTCGCGTCGATCGAGCTGTCGTCGATGATCGCGAAGTCGGTGTCGGGGTTCGCCGCGGCCTGCTTCTTCGTGGCGTCGGCGAGGTTGAAGCCGACGGTCACGACGAGGTTGCAGTTCTGGCCGATGAGCTGCTGGATGTTCGAGTCGTAGACGGTGGCGTCCTTCGACTCGGCTTCCTTGTAGGTGGCACCGAGGTCCTTGGCGGCGTCCTTCATGCCCTCGTAGCCGAGCTGGTTGAACGACTTGTCGTCGAAGCCACCGGCGTCGGAGACCATGCAGGGGCGGAAGTCGGTCTTCTTGGCGGTCGTCGTGTCGGACGGCGCCGAGGCGCAGCCTGCGAGGACGGCGGCGGTGCCGAGGAGCGCGAAGCCGCTGAGGACGACGCGTCGGGTACGAGATGTCACGGGTGGGTTCCTCCGGGGAGCGTGCCCGGACCACGTGCGTTCCGGGCGATCGTGGCGACAGTACACGACCGCCCGGCCGGTACAGGACCCGTTCTGAGCACCGGACGGATCAGTTACGGGATCGCGACCGCGCCGAAACGCGCCCGTAACGCGGGGTCGCGCTCGGACCCCCAGTTCGAGGGGTTTGTCGGTGGAGCGCTACAGGACGTCGCCGCGGCCGCTGATCTTGAGCGCATCCACGACGCCCTTGACCCGCTGCGCGTTCGCGCTGGTCGTCACGAGCAACGCGTCGGGGGTGTCCACGACGACGATGTCCTCGACCCCGATGAGCGAGATGAGCCGCTGGCTGTGCGAGATCACGATGCCACTCGACGAGTCGGCGAGGATCCGGGCGCCGTCACCGAGCACGGCGAGGTTGTTCGGACGACCACCGGACTGCAGCTTGGCGAGCGAGGCGAAGTCGCCGACGTCGTCCCAGTCGAAGTCACCGGGGACGACCGCCATGCGTCCGGCCGCGGCGGCCGGCTCGGCGACGGTGTAGTCGATCGCGATCTTCTCGAGCGTGGGCCACACCGCGTCGACGACCGCACCGCGGGCCGAGGTGTCCCAGGCGTCCGCGAGCTCGTTGATGCCGGCCAGCAGCGTCGGGTTGTTCCGGCCGATCTCCTCGAGCAGCACGTCAGCGCGGGCGATGAACATGCCCGCGTTCCAAAGGTAGGTGCCCTGTTCGACGTACGAGCGTGCGGTGTCCAGGTCGGGCTTCTCGACGAACGACCGGACGGCGTGCGCGGTCGGTGCGCCCTCGATGTCGAGGGTGTCGCCGTGCGCGTGGATGTACCCGAAGCCGATCGCGGGCTCGGTCGGCGTGATGCCGATGGTGGTGATGTACCCGGCGCGGGCGACGGCGACGGCCTCGCGCACCGAACGGCGGAAGCCGCGGGCGTCACCGATGACGTGGTCGGCGGCGAAGGAGCCGATGACGACGTCGGGTTCGCGGCGCACCAGGATCGCCGCGGCGAGGCCGATGGCCGCCGTGGAGTCCTTCGGCTCGCTCTCGAGCACCACGTTGTGGTCCTCGACCCCCGGCAGTTGCGACTCGACGGCGACGCGGTGCGCCCGTCCGGTCACGACCATGATCCGCTGCTCGCCCGCGAGCGGGGCGAGCCGGTCCCAGGTCTGCCGGAGCAGCGAGGTGCCGGAGCCGGTCAGGTCGTGCAGGAACTTGGGTGCGTCCGCGCGCGACAGCGGCCACAGGCGCGATCCGATGCCCCCTGCGGGGATGATCGCGTAGAAGTCTTCGAGAGCGTCAGCCACGCGCTCACCGTACCGGTCCTGCCGCGCGGATCCTGGGTGGTCTCCGCACGATTCCCGCATGCGGGCTCCCGCAGGGCAGTGACGCGCGTGCGCGCGGCGACGACGTTGCGTTGTTCACCCGTCGCCTCCGCCCCGTTCACGTCGTCGGCCCCGCGGGGTCACGTCACGCCCGGAGCATGGGAAACACCATGAGCGCACGCAGCGTGGAGCGCGGCACGTCCCCCCGGACCGTCGCCGTCGTGACCGAGAGCTTCCTGCCCACCCTCAACGGCGTGACCACCAGCGTCCTGGCGGTCCTCGACCACCTGGAACGCCGAGGCCACCGCGCGGTCGTGATCGCACCGGACACCCCGGGGCTCGCGCAGTTCCGGTCCCGCAGCAGTGTCGAGCGCTACCGCTCCTTCGACGTGCACCGGATCCCCGCCGTCGCGTACCGGCAGTTCCCCGTCGCACTCCCCCACCCCGTCCTCGACACGATCCTCGCCGCCTCCGGCGCCGACGTGCTCCACGCCGCGAGTCCGTTCCTGTTGGGCGGGCGCGCGATCACGGCAGCCGGGAGGCTCGGCATCCCCTCCGTCGCCGTCTTCCAGACCGACGTGGCCGGTTTCGCCCGCCGCAACGGCTTGACGGCGACCGTCCCGTTGGTCCGCAGGATCCTCGGCCGCATCCACGCCGGCGCCTCGCTGACGCTCGCGCCGTCGAGCGCGACCGCCGCGATGCTCGCCGAGGACGGGGTACCCCGCGTCGCCCGCTGGGGGCGCGGGGTCGACACCGAGCTCTTCCACCCGGCCCGACGGGAGTCCGCCCACGTCCGAGCGCTCCGACGCCGGATCGCGCCGCACGGCGAGACGATCGTCGGCTACGTCGGACGGCTGGCCCCGGAGAAGGAGGTCGAACGGCTCGCCGAGCTCGGCGGGATCCCCGGCATCCGCGTCGTCGTGGCCGGCGGTGGACCGTCCCGCGCGCTGCTCGAACGGCGACTGCGGCACCTCGACGTCACCTTCACCGGACCGTTGCGCGGCGACGCCCTCGCCGACGCGTACGCCTCGCTCGACCTCTTCGTGCACACCGGTCCGGCCGAGACCTTCGGGCAGACCCTCCAGGAAGCGCACGCCTCGGGGCTGCCGGTGATCGCGCCGGCGTCGGGTGGTCCGCTCGACCTCGTCGCCCCCGGACTCGACGGCGAGCTCTACGACACCGACGCACCACAGGCCCTGCGACAGGCGGTCCTGCGGCTCCACCACGACCGCGCACTCGCGGAACGGATGGGATCGGCGGGCCGTCTCCGGGTCGAGGGCACCACGTGGGAGGCCGTCGGCGACCAGCTCCTGGGCCACCACGACACGGCCAGGACCATCGGCGCGCCGCCCGTCGGTCGGGGCCTGCGGGCCGGTCGGGACGAGAAGGTCAGCACCCGCGCATAGGATGGGACGTGTTCCACACGAACACGAACGGCAAGGGCTCGCCGATCGGGCGAGCCCGTCCTATGGAAGGACGAGCTCATGGCTGAGCCCACCGGCGGCGGTACGGCGACCGCCGTCCCCGAAGTCACGATCGAGGCGCCCCGCGCCTCTCGGAAACTCGAGGGCACGCTGTACCGCGGATCGACCGGCATGTGGTCGTGGGTCCTGCACCGGGTCACCGGTGTCGCGATCTACTTCTTCCTGCTCGTGCACATCCTCGACACGGCTCTCGTGCGCCTCTCACCCGAGGCGTACAACGCGGTCATCGGCACGTACAAGACCCCGATCATGAACATCGGCGAGATCGCCCTGGTCATGGCCATCGTGTTCCACGCGTTCAACGGGCTCCGGATCATCCTCGTCGACTTCTGGTCCAAGGGGCCGAAGTACCAGCGGGCCATGTTCTGGGTCGTCATCGTCCTGTGGGCGATCGCGATCGCGGGCTTCCTGCCCCGCCAGCTCATGAACCTCTTCGCGGACTTCAACTAGAGGGGCACCTGATGACCACGCAGATCGTCGAACCTCCCCGTTCCGCCTCGGCCGCCCGCCGCTCCACCAACTGGGAGAAGTGGGGCTGGATCTACATGCGCGGCTCGGGCGTCCTGCTCGTCGTGCTGATCTTCGGCCACCTCTTCGTCAACATGGTGGCGGGCGAGGGTGTCAAGCAGATCGACTTCGCCTTCGTCGCCGGCAAGTGGGCCAACCCGTTCTGGCAGGTGTGGGACTCCCTCATGCTCGTCCTGGCGCTGATCCACGGCTCGAACGGCATGCGCACGATCGTCAACGACTACGTGTCGAAGCCGGGCATCCGGAAGACGCTCCTCGCCGCGATCCTCATCGCGTGCGTCGTGCTGATCGTCCTCGGCCTGCTCGTCTGCTGGACGTTCGACCCGTGCCCCGCCGGCGCAGCCGCCGCGGACCTGCCCTCCTTCTGCCCGGCGCAGTAGCACCATTCCCGCTGCCGACCGCCTTCCCACCGTCTACGGAAAGACCCCTGTGACCGAGACCACCGTGCACCACCACCAGTTCGACATCGTCATCATCGGCGCAGGAGGCGCGGGCATGCGTGCCGCGATCGAGGCCGGCCCGAAGGCGAAGACGGCCGTCATCTCGAAGCTCTACCCGACCCGCTCGCACACCGGTGCGGCGCAGGGCGGGATGGCCGCGGCCCTCGCGAACGTCGAAGAGGACTCGTGGGAGTGGCACACCTTCGACACGATCAAGGGCGGCGACTACCTGGTCGACCAGGACGCCGCCGAGATCCTGGCGAAGGAAGCCATCGACGCCGTCATCGACCTCGAGAACATGGGCCTGCCGTTCAACCGCACGCCCGAGGGCAAGATCGACCAGCGTCGTTTCGGCGGCCACACCCGCGACCACGGCAAGGCACCGGTCCGTCGCGCCTGCTACGCGGCCGACCGCACCGGCCACATGATCCTGCAGACGCTGTTCCAGAACTGCGTCAAGCTCGGCGTCGAGTTCTACAACGAGTTCTACGCGCTCGACCTCATCATGGTCGACGTCGTGGGCGAGGACGGCGTCACGCGCAAGCAGCCGGCCGGCGTCGTCGCGTTCGAGCTCGCCACGGGTGAGCTGCACGTGTTCCACGCCAAGGCGATGATCTTCGCGACCGGCGGCTTCGGCAAGATGTACAAGACCACCTCGAACGCGCACACCCTGACCGGCGACGGCGTCGGCATCGTGTGGCGCACCGGCCTGCCGCTCGAGGACATGGAGTTCTTCCAGTTCCACCCGACGGGCCTCGCGGGCCTCGGCATCCTGTTGACCGAGGGTGCTCGTGGCGAGGGTGCGATCCTGCGCAATGCCTCCGGTGAACGCTTCATGGAGCGCTACGCCCCCACCATCAAGGACCTCGCCCCACGCGACATCGTCGCCCGGTGCATGGTGCAAGAGGTTGCCGAAGGCCGCGGTGCCGGCCCGAACAAGGACTACGTCCTGCTCGACTGCACGCACCTCGGTGCGGAGGTCCTCGAGACCAAGCTCCCGGACATCACGGAGTTCGCCCGCACCTACCTCGGCGTCGACCCCGTCGTCGAGCCGGTGCCGGTGATGCCGACCGCGCACTACGCGATGGGTGGCATCCCGACGAACACCGACGCGCAGGTGCTCTACGACAACACCACCGTCGTCCCCGGCCTCTACGCCGCCGGCGAGTGCGCCTGCGTCTCGGTGCACGGCTCGAACCGTCTCGGCACGAACTCGCTCCTCGACATCAACGTCTTCGGCAAGCGCTCGGGGAACAACGCCGCCGAGTGGGTCAAGACCGCCGAGTTCCTCCCGCTGCCCGAGGACCCCGCTGCCGGCGTCCGGGCGATGCTCGACCAGCTGCGCGCCTCGACCGGCACCGAGCGCATCGCCGTCCTGCGCAAGGAGCTGCAGGACGAGATGGACAAGAACGCCCAGGTGTTCCGCACCGACGAGTCCCTCGCCCGCGTCACCGAGACCATCCACACGCTCCGGAACCGCTTCATGCAGGTCTCGGTGCAGGACAAGGGCAAGCGGTTCAACACCGACCTGCTCGAGGCCGTCGAGCTCGGGTTCCTGCTCGACCTGGCCGAGGTGGTCGTCTACTCGGCCCGCAACCGCAAGGAGAGCCGCGGCGGCCACATGCGCGACGACTACCCGAAGCGCGACGACGAGAACTACATGCAGCACACGATGGCGTACCTGACGGGCGACCCGCACTCGTCACTCGCCGACGACCACATCACGCTGGACTGGAAGCCGGTCGTCGTGACCCGGTACCAGCCGATGGAGAGGAAGTACTGAGATGACCGACACCCTGGTCTCCGACGCACCCCGGACCGACACCACCGACGCGCCTCCCGGGTCCTTCTCCGTCACGCTCATCATCCGGCGCTTCGACCCGGACGTCGACGACGAGCCGCGCTGGCAGGACTTCGACGTCATGATGCTGCCGACCGACCGCATCCTCGACGCCCTGCACAAGATCAAGTGGGACCAGGACGGCTCCCTGACGTTCCGACGTTCCTGCGCCCACGGGGTCTGCGGCTCGGACGCGATGCGCATCAACGGCCGGAACCGGCTGGCGTGCAAGACCCTGATCAAGGACCTCGACGTCTCGAAGCCGATCTACGTCGAGGCGATCAAGGGCCTGCCGCTCGAGAAGGACCTCGTCGTCGACATGGAGCCCTTCTTCAAGTCCTTCCGCGAGGTCCAGCCGTTCCTGCAGCCGAAGACGGCGCCCACCCCGGGCAAGGAGCGCATCCAGTCGGTGGCCGACCGCGCACGCTTCGACGACACCACGAAGTGCATCCTCTGCGCTGCGTGCACCTCGTCGTGCCCGGTGTTCTGGACCGACGGGCAGTACTTCGGCCCGGCCGCGATCGTGAACGCGCACCGCTTCATCTTCGACTCGCGTGACGACGCCGCCGAGGTCCGCCTCGACATCCTCAACGACAAGGAAGGGGTCTGGCGCTGCCGGACCACCTTCAACTGCACCGACGCCTGCCCCCGTGGCATCCAGGTGACGAAGGCGATCTCCGAGGTCAAGCAGGCCGTCATGCGGGGCCGCGCCTGACACTCGGGGTCGTCCAAGACTCGACATCGACTCCACCGATAGGCTCCGCTCCATGACGTTCGCGGCCACCCGCCCCATCCTCGACCAGCTCGGCTACACGATCCGCTACGTGCAGCTCCCCGGAGAGACCCTGCACGAGCCGCCGGTCGAGGGTGCGCTCCGCGTGGTCCCGGCCGAGGCGTCCGACGAGTTCGCGCTCGAGGTCGTCGACTACGGCACGGCTCGTCGCCTCGCCACCGCGCGCGGTGAGGAGGACGCGGTCGAGATGCTCCGTCGGTTCCTGAACCGGCCGTTCCCGGCTCCGCGCGACATCGCCCGGCACGAGCTCGACGGGCTCCGTGACCGTGCGGCGTCGACGTACCCGCAGCTGGCGCAGCAGGTGTCGCAGGCCGGAGAACAGGGGTTGACCATCCAGATCCCCGCGGGCGTCCCCGTCGACCGCATCGGTGGTCCGGACGGCTACCTGCTGCACCCGCTCGACACCCCGCTGCCGAGCCGGTCGCTGCCGCCGCACGTCGCCGGCGTCCCGGAGACCCATCGCTACCTGGTCGAGCGCCCGTTCATGGTGAATGTCCGCTTCGTGCAGCCGTGGTTCGAGCAGCCGGGCGGCGCGCTCCGCTTCCAGATCGCCGATCCCACGGTCACCGTGCGCGACCTCGTCGTCGACGGTGCACTGGCTCGACTCCGCGTGGTCTGACACCCCGCACGACGAAAGTCGGCCCGCACCGCGCTTTCGCGCAGTGCGGGCCGATTGCCGTTCAGTGTTGCTACGCCTGGTCGGGGCGGTCGTACTGCGCACCAGCCGGGTTCGGCGGCAGGCAACCGAACACGATCGCGGCGATGCCGACGAACATCCCGATGAGCCAGAGCGGACCGGCGAGGTTCGCGTCGTGCACGCGGCGCCACCCCAGTGCGATGTTCGGGATGAGGGTCCCGAGCCACCAGATGCCGTACAGGACGAGCAGGATGAAGATCCACGCCGGGGGTGCACCCTCGGTCTGGGTGTAGCCGTACTCGTCGGTGGTCGAGGCCGAGACGCTCCACGAGATGATGCCGGCGATGAACCCGCCGTACAGAACGAGGGTCACGATCGCGTTCGCCAGGACCCAGTACCAGTACTCACTGCGGCTGGCGCGTCCGTCGAACCGGGCGTACTTCTTGAAGAAGCGCGTGAAGGCGTCGAGGAACCCTGCACCGTAGAAGGGTGCCCACAGCGGCGGAGCTCCGTCGGGCCCGACCGGGATCGGCGGACCGGCCTGCGGGTACGGGTCGGCGTACTGCTGGCCGTAGCCGGGCTGCTGGCCGTACTGGCCGGGCTGCTGGCCGTACCCGGGCTGCTGCCCGTAGGCACCAGGCTGCTGGCCGTACGGACCGGGCTGCTGCCCGTTGGCACCAGGCTGCTGGCCGTACGGACCGGGCTGCTGCCCGTACCCCGGCTGCTGCCCGTACCCCGGCTGCTGCCCAGGGTCAGGCTGCCCCGACGGCCGGTCGCCACCGGGCTGGCCCCACTGCGGTGTGTCGTTGCTCATCGAGCGCCGGTCGGTCGGTCGTAGCGCTCGCCCTGCGGGTTCGAGGGCAGCAGGCCGAACACGATGCCGACGATGCCGACGAAGATCGCGATGATCCACAGGGCACCGGGCAGGTTCGCGTCGTGCAGGCGTCGCCAGCCGAGGGCGAGCGTCGGGATGATGATCGCGAGACCCCAGAGTCCGAGCAGGATGCCGGCGATCACGAAGAGCGCTGACGGGCTGGTCACCGTCGACTGCACGCTCGCCGAGGTCGCGGTCGACATCGACACCGTCGAGCGCTCCGACGTGGCGAAGCCGATGCCGTACAGGATGCCGAGGACGATGCCGACGATCGCGTTCGCCAGGTACCACCACCAGAACTCACTGCGGCTCGCGCGGCCACTGAAGGTCGCGTACTTCTTGAAGAAGCGTCCGACGGCCTTGCCGAAGGAGATCCCGTACCAGGGGGCCCAGATCGGCGGCTCGCCGTTCGGGCCGGTCGCCGGCTGCTGGCCGTACTGCGGCGTTCCGTTGTACGGGTTCGGCTGGCCGCCCGGCTGCTGGCCGGACGGGTTCTGCGGGTACTGGTCACTCACGGTGTCCCCCTCGATCGTTGGCTGGTAGTCGGGTCCGAGTCAACCAGAACCGTCGCGCGGCCGTCGCTCGCTACCCGCGGTGCGGTTCGTCGTACCGCTGCCCCTGCGGGTTCGAGCCCATCAGACCGACGATCAGCGAGAACAGGACACCGAGCGGCGGGATGATGAAGAGGAAGGCGAAGTACCCGCTCAGGTTCACGTCGTGCAGTCGTCGCACCGTCAGGGCGATGAAGCCGAGGGCGCAGGCCAGGGCCCAGAGCCCGCTCAACCCGTTCGACGCGTCGTCGAAGAACGGCAGCACGTTGAAGAACCCGCCGACGATGCCGGTGGCCGCCGAGCCGATGACGTACCAGAGGGCCCAGAACCAGAACTCCGACTGGCTCGCGCGGCCGTCGAACCGGACGTACTTCTTCCAGAACCGCGGGAACGCCTGCACGAACGGGATCCCGTACCAGGGCGCCCACAGCGGGGGCTGGCGCGGGCTGGTCGGCTGCTGGCCGTACGGTCCGGGCTGCTGGCCGTACGGTCCGGGCTGCTGGCCGTACGGTCCGGGCTGCTGGCCGTACGGGTTCTGCGGCGGGTACTGGTCACTCACTGGTTCGTTCCTTCCGAGGCCGACTGCGATCACCGTCGAGTCTGGCAGCGGCGGCGACCGGACGCGTCCCCCCAGCGGAGGACAGCGCAGCGACTGCGCTCCGACAGGGCTCCGACCGGCGCTCCGACCGACTCAGGGCAGCAGCGCGAGCTTGCCGCCGGGGTGCCCGGACTCCAGCAGCTCCGCGGCCGTCTTCGCCTCGGCGAGCGGGAACGTCCGCGCCACCGGGACCTCGAGCTGTCCGGCCCCGGCCAGGTCGATCAGTCGCTGTCGCACCGAGTCGCGGAACGCCTTGCTCGCTGGCTGCGCCCCACCGACCGCGGCGAACCCCGCCTCGGCGGCGCGCGCCTGCGCGGCGATCGTGACGATCCGGTCGCGGTCCGCGACCACCGCGAGCGAGACGTCGACGGCCTCGTCGGTGCCCACGCAGTCCAGTGCCACGTCGATGCCGGAGGGTGCGAGCGACCGGACCCGTGCCTCCAGGCCGTCGCCGTACGCGACCCACTCGCCGCCGAAGCGTCGCACGACGTCCGCACCCCGCTCGGAGGCGGTGCCGATGACGCGCGCGCCGAGCAGGCGGAGCTGCTGCAGCAGGCTGACGCCGACTGCGCCGGAGGCACCGTGCACCAGCACGGTGTCGCGCCCCGCGGCACGGGTGACGCGCAGCATGTCGGCTGCGGTGGTGCCTGCGAGCAACAGGTTCGCCGCCTCGGGGAAGCCGAGCCCGACGGGCTTCGCGAAGACGTCCGCAGCCGGGACGGTGAGGGACGACGTCCAACCGCCGGCGATCCGGAACGCCAGGACCTCGTCGCCGACCGCTCCCCCGCCGGACGCGATCGTGGTGTCCGGTCCGACCGCGGTGAGCACGCCGGCGACCTCGTAGCCGACGGGCACCGGCAGGTCGGCCGGGTCGCCCTGCCGCGTGTGCTTCGTGTCGGCGGGGTTCATGCCAGCGGCGCGGACCGCGATGGTGACCTCACCGGGTCCGGGTGCGGCGACCTCGGTGTCCACGTACTCGAGGACCTCGCTGCCGCCGAACCGCGGTGCCACCCAGTGCTTCGTCATGCGGCCGACGCTACGCCCCGATCCGCCGACGGCGTGCGCGGAGGGTCCGTGCACGGAGCACCATCACGGCGATGCCGCCGAGCAGCATCGCGCCTGCCGCGGTGAGCGGGATCGTCGGGTCGCTGCCGGTGAAGGCCAGTTCCGTCGTGCCGCCGCCGGTGTCGCCTCCACCGATGACCGGGACCGCGGGCGCTGTCGACGTGGGAGCGGTGGGCACGGGAGCCGAAGCGGTCGGCGTCGCCGTGGGCGTCGGTGCCGGCGCACGGACGGTCACGACGTAGGTCTCGGTGTCCGGCGGTGCCGTGCCGTTGTCCACTGTGATCGTCACCGTCGTGGTGCCCGGCGTGGTGGGCGTGCCGGAGATGACGCCCGTGTCCGGGTTGATCGTGAGTCCGGGCGGGAGGCTTCCGCCGTCGGAGTACGTGGGCGCCGGGTTGCCCGTCGCGGTGACGGGGAACGAGTACGGCGTGCCGGCGGTCGCGTCGGTCGGGGTGCCCGAGGTGATCGTCGGTGCGACGCTCTCGGACGGCGTCCCCGCAGCCGGGCAGTTCGTCGGCCGGGTGATCGTGTTGTCGTCGAGCGTCACCGCTGCGTTCCGGGCGAGCAGTCGGCCCACGACCGTCGCACCCGTCGTGGCGGTCACGGACTGGTCGGCGAGGACGGTGCCCTGGAACTGGGCGGCGCTGCCGATGGTCGCGGAGCTGCCGACCTGCCAGAACACGTTGCACGAACTCGCGCCACCGGTGATGACGATCCTCGTGCCGGACCCGATGGTCAGGGTCGACGCGGCCTGGAACACCCAGACGGAGTCCGCGCTGCCGGCCAGGGTGAGCTGGCCGGTGTTCGCGAGCTGCAGCGTGTCGCCGTTGTAGACGCCCGGGCTGAGGCTGAGCCCGTTGAGCTCCTGGAGACCGGTCTGCGTCGGCGTCAGCGAAGCGGCCACGTTGTACGCGGTCGTGGTGTCCGACTGGGCCTGCGCGGCCGCCGCGTCGGTCTGGTGCACGGTGCCGTTCACGGTCCCGTTGCCGGTGCCGCCGAAGCCGGTGATCGAGGTACCGGGCGAGACGCCGAGGTCACCGTTGACCACGGTCGGCCCGGTGTTCGTCACGGTCTGCGCGCCGAGGACGCCGTAGCTCGCTGCGGTCCCGAGACCGACGGGGCCGTCGATGATGGTGGCGGCGGACGCGGCCGAGGAGGCGCCGAGGGCGAGCGCTGCGGCCAACCCGATCCCGGTGCTGACCACGATGAGCGGACGGAGGATGGGCGTTCTGGCCACGGAGGCCCCTGCCTGAGATGGCGAAGAGCCGATCGGGCATCGGAGACACCCGGCGTTCACCGTGTCCGGAGTGTGTCCGGATCGCATGTGTTCCGAGGTCCTGACTCCCAGGTTCGCCCGGATCAGCCGATACCGGACAGGACCCGTCCGTTCCGGCCGACGACGGCTGTTCGGTATCGTCCTCACATGCCGCGCGCCGCGATCGTCGTCAACCCGTCCAAGGTCGACCTGCGGGTGCTCCGCAACACCGTCGCGGCTGAGGAGGACCGGAGCGGCTGGGCTCCCACGACCTGGTTCGAGACCGCGGCGCCCGACGACGGCCGCGCCGCCGCGACCGACGCACTCGCCAGCGCGCCGGACGTCGTCCTGGTCGTCGGCGGCGACGGCACGCTGCGCGTCGCAGCCGAGGTGCTGCAGGGTTCCGGCGTGCCCCTTGCTGTGCTCCCCGTCGGCACCGGGAACCTGTACGCCCGGAACCTGCGCATCCCGCTGAACGACGTCGCCGGCTCGGTCCGTACCGCCTTCACCGGGACGGATCGACGGGTCGACCTCGCGTTCGCCGAGCTCACCGACCCGCAGGGCACGACGACGCGCCACGCCTTCCTGGTGATGGCGGGCATCGGCCTCGACGCGAACATGGCGGCCAACACCAACGCACGCCTCAAGAAGCGGTTCGGGTGGCTCGCGTACTCCGACCCGATCATGCGGTCCGTCATCGGCAACCGGCAGATCGACCTGCGGTACCGCCTCGACGACGGTGACACCCGGACGATGCGGGCGCACACCGTCATCGTCGGCAACTGCGGCACCCTGACCGCCGGCGTCCTGCTGCTGCCCGCCGCGAAGCCGGACGACGGGGTGCTCGACGCGGTCGCGTTCCGCCCCGGTCGGACGGTCGGCTGGGCCGGCGTCGGCTACGGCCTGTCGCTGAACCGCTTCTTCCACCGGACCGGCTTCGGTCGCTTCCTGTCGTGGCTCATCCCGGCCACCCGGACGCTGCGGTACACGAGCGCACGGGTCCTCGACCTCGAGCTGGACCAGCCCGAACAGGTCCAGCTCGACGGCGACCCGTTCGGCACCGTGGTGGCGGTGCGGCTGACGGTGGACCACGGCGGGCTCACCATCCGGGTGGGGCCGTCGCGGTGACCACGTGAAGACGGGAGGCCCGGCGCCAGCTGGCACCGGGCCTCCCGTCATCACCGGGCCACGTCGAGGGCGTCAGCCGCGCGCGACACGCACCCGGTCCGCGAACGCTGCGTGCAGCGGGTGCTCCGCGGCGAGGCCGGTGATCTGCGTCACCACGTCGGCATCGGACGCGTCCGAGGCCAGGAGCGCCTGCAGCTCGACGCTCTGCTCGTCGTCGGCGACGTCGAAGCGGAGCGCCGCGCCCATCGCGTCGAGCAGTGCGGTCGGCTCGGTGCCGTCCTCGGCCAGCGCCGCGGCGGGCGAGACGAAGCGCTCGTCACGCGACAGCTTGCGGAGCGGCTGCCGGCCGACGCGTGTCACCGTGTCGGGCAGGTGCGGGTTCTCGAACCGGGCGATGATCGCCTGGACGTAGGCGCGGTGCACCTCGGGGTCGAGTTCGTGGCGGCGGACGAGCAGGTCGCTCGTCTCGGCGAGGACGGACTCGAGCTCGGAACGCACCGCGGGGATCGCGATGGCGTCGGAGATCTTGTCGGCCCCGGCGACGAAGCCGTGGTACGCGACGGTGGCGTGCCCGGTGTTCACCGTGAAGAGCTTGCGCTCGATCGAGGCGGCGAGGCCGTCGACGTAGTGCGCGCCGGGGATCTCCGGCTCGTTGCCGCCGAACGGCGTGCGGTCGATGGCCCACTCGAAGTAGGTCTCGACGGTGACGTCGAGGCCGGCGCCCTCGGGCTGGGCCGGCACGATGCGGTCGACGGCGGTGTTCGCGAAGACGGCCTTCGCGAGTGCCGCGTCACGGCCCTCGGCCGGGAGCGCGTCGACGATGAACTCGCGCAGACGGTCCGTGGCGTTCAGGGCGTTCTCGCACGCCATCACGGCGATGGGCGCAGCGTCCGCGTCGCGCTGCTGCAGCGCCCGCGCGATCACCGGGGCGATGAACTTCAGGACGTTCGGGCCCACCGCGCAGGTGACGATCGCGGCAGTGGCGATCTCGGCGACGACGCCGTCCTCGTCCTGCGCGCTGTTCAGGGCGCGGAAGTTCGTGACCTCGTGGTCCTCGGCGCCGGTACCGACCTCGTGCACGGTGTACGAGTCGGCGGCGGCGAGGGCGTCGATGAGCGGCGCGGCGACGTCGGCGAAGACGACCTCGTAGCCCGCTTCGTGCAGGAGCAGGCCGACGAAGCCGCGGCCGATGTTGCCGGCACCGAAGTGGACGGCGGTGCCCCGGTCGGTGGTGCTCACTCGTTGACCTCGCCGAGGATCGACAGGATCGCGCTGGTGTCGGCCGCGTCGGTGAGCTTCTGGACCTCGTCCTCGTCGGAGAACACGATCGCGATCTTGGACAGGATGTCGAGGTGCTCGTTGTTCACGCCGGCGATGCCGACGACGAAGCGCACGGGGTTGCCGTCCCAGTCGATCGGGCTGGCGTACCGGATGAACGACAGCGCGGACGACTTGATGGCGTCCTTCGCGTCGTTCGTGCCGTGCGGGATGGCGAGGAAGTTGCCCATGTACGTGGACACGCTCTTCTCACGCTCGAGCATCGCCGGGTAGTAGTCAGCGGTGACCGCGCCCGCAGCTTCGAGGATCTCGGCTGCCTCCTTCATCGCCTCCGACTTGGTCGGCGCGGTGTCCTCGGTGTGGATCCGGATCTGGCTCTCCTGCAGGACGGGCATCGTGGTTCTCCTTGGTGTTCGAGGACGTGACGGAGGGGACGGGGCTGTCCCCGTCCCCTCCGATACTGCACTTCGTTACTGGTGGTGGCGTTACTGGTTCTTGAGCTGGTCGACGACCTGGTCGTACTGCGGCGCGTTCATGAAGTTGCCGACCGACACGTGCTGCGCGTTCGGGTTCTTCTGCTTGGCGCGGTCCGTCAGTTCTTCCTGCGTGATGATCAGGTCCTCGTCACCGGACAGGTTCGCGATCGCCTTGTTGGTGACCGTGACCCCTTCGATGCCCGCCTTCTTGATCTTGTTGCGCAGGACGCTGGCGCCCATGGCGCTCGACCCCATGCCGGCGTCGCAGGCGAACACGAGGTTCTGGACCTTCGTCGCGGTGGCGGTGGTGCCGGCGGCGGCTGCCTCTTCCGAGTTGGCCGGGGCGGTGCCGCCGAAGAGCCCTGCGGTCGCGGCGTTCGCGTCGCGGCCCTTGGTGGCCTGCATCTTGTCGAACGCGGCGGTCATGTCGCCGCCGCCGTTGGCGAGGTCGCGCTTGCGGCTGGCCAGCAGGAAGAACGACGCGACTGCGAAGGTGACCGCTGCGGACAGGATGACCGACAGGATGACGCCGACGTAGCTGTCCTTCGCCGTCGCCGTCAGCACGGCGAAGATCGATCCGGGCGAAGCCGGGGCGACCAGGCCGGAGCCGAACAGGACGTTCGTGCCGACGCCCGTCGCACCACCGAGGATGACGGCGATGAACAGGACCGGCTTCTGCAGCACGTACGGGAAGTAGATCTCGTGGATGCCACCGAAGAACTGGATGAGGATCGCACCGGGAGCGGTCGAGCGGGCGATGCCGACACCGAAGAAGGTGAAGGCGAGCAGGATGCCCAGACCGGGGCCGGGGTTCGCCTCGAGCAGGAACAGGATCGACTTGCCGGAGTCCTGCACCTGCTGGGCGCCGAGCTGGTCGAGCACACCGTGGTTGATGGCGTTGTTCAGGAAGAACACCTTGGCCGGCTCGATGATGACGCTGGCGAGCGGCAGCAGCGAGTGCTGGACGAGGAAGTTCACCGCGTCGCCGAGGCCCTCGGCGATGAGCTTGAACAGCGGGGCGAGCCAGAAGAACCCGACCATCGCCAGCCCGAAGCCGAGGATGCCGGCCGCGTAGTTGTTGACGAGCATCTCGAAGCCCGGCTTGATCTTGCCGTCCCAGATCTTGTCGATCTGCTTGATGAGGTACGCGCCGAGCGGCCCGCAGATCATCGCGCCGAGGATCATGATCGTGCCGTTGGCGCCGAGGATGACGCCCATCGCCATGATCGAGCCGACGACGGCGCCACGGGTCTCGTAGATCATCCGGCCGCCCTGGAAGGCGATCGCGAGCGGGATCAGGTACGTCAGGATCGGGCCGACGAGACCGATGTTGGCCACACCGTCCGTCTCACCGAACCCGCCGAGGATCCCGACGGGGGTCCATCCGGTCTCGATGAAGAAGGCGGTGATCAGGCCCCACGCGATGAAGATCGCGATGTTGGGCATGACCATGCCGGAGAGGAACGTGCCGAACTTCTGAACGGCGACGCGTGCGCCGCCCCGCGACTTCGCGGGTGCGTCGGGCGCTGCAACGGACGACGTTGTCATGTGCGGTGACTTTCTGTGTGGTGGAGCTGCTGCTGGTGCGGACGGGGTGTTGGGGATGGTGCGGCTCAGACGGCGTGCGCGGCCGCTGCGGCGGACTTCGCGGCCGCCGCCGTGGACGCGGCGAGTGCCGCCTGGGCCATCTCGCGGGCCTGCTCGAGCGTGTGCTGACCGAGTTCGGCGCGCACGTCGGCCAGGGCCGCGGGGGTCATGGAGAGGGTGGTGGCGCCGAGGCCGACGAGCACGACGGCGAGCAGCGGGTCGGCTGCGGCCTCACCGCAGATGCCGACGGGCTTGCCCGCGTCGGCACCGGCCGCACCGAGCTGCGCGACGAGGCGCAGGACGGCGGGGTGCCACGGGTCCTGGTAGGACGCGACGGTGCCGAGCATGCGGTCGGCGGCCATCGTGTACTGGGTCAGGTCGTTCGTGCCGATCGACACGAAGTCCGCGTTCTGGAACACCTGTTCGGCCATCAGGGCGAGCGACGGCACCTCGGCCATCACGCCGGCGGTGCGGATGCCGAGCTCACGGGCCAGGGTGACGAAGTACTCGGTCTCCTCGGCGTCGGCGACCATCGGGGCCATGACCCAGAGGTCGGCCTCGGTCGCAGCGTCCGCCTGGGCGAGTGCGACGAGCTGGTCGCGCAGCACCTCGGGGTGGTTGCGCAGCGCACGGAGCCCGCGACGGCCGAGCGCCGGGTTCTCCTCGTCCTTGTCGGTGAGGAACGGCAGCGGCTTGTCGGCACCGGCGTCGAGCGCACGGACGACGACCTTCTTGCCCGGGAACGCGGCGAGGAGCTGACGGTAGGACTCGGTCTGCTCGTCGACGGTCGGCGCCTTCGGCGAGTCGAGGAAGAGGAACTCGGTGCGGAAGAGCCCCACGCCCTCCGCACCGAGAGCAACGGCGCCCGCGGCGTCGGCGGGGCTGCCGAGGTTCGCGAGCAGGGGCACCACGTGACCGTCGGCCAGGGCACCGGCGGTGAGCGGTGCGGCGGCCGCGGCGAGCCGGTCGGCGATGCGCTGCTCGACGTCGGCCACCAGGGCCTCGGACGGCTCGGTGACGACGGTGCCGGCGACGGCATCGACGACGATCGACTGGCCGTCGACCAGGTCGTCGGCACCGGTGACGCCGACGATCGCGGTGATGCCCTTGGCGCGGGCGAGGATCGCGGTGTGCGAGGTCGGGCCGCCGTCTCGGGTGACCAGCGCGAGGACCTTGTCGAGGTCCAGCAGCGCGGTGTCGGCCGGAGCGAGGTCACGGGCGACGAGGACGAACGGGGTGTCCGACTCGGGCACACCGGGGGCGTGTACGCCGCGGAGCTTCGCGATGATGCGCTGGGCGACGTCGTCGAGGTCGGCTGCGCGCTCCCCCATGTAGCCGCCCATGCCGACGAGCAGGTCGCGGAACTGCGCGAACGCCTCGTACACGGCACGCTCGGCGTTGGTGCCGCCGTCGATGCGCGTGTGCACGTCGTCGAGGAGGGTCGGGTCCTGCGCCATGAGCGCCTGCGCCTCGAGCACGGCCTGGGCGTCGCCGCCGGCGAGCTGTCCGCGCTTGTTGAGGTCCTCGGCCACCGCGGCCAGTGCGTCGTGCACGGCCTGCTTCGCGTCGTCCGCCGAACCGGTCAGGGCGTCCTTCGACGGTTCGCCGAGCGGGTCCGCCATGCGGAGCACGGGGCCGTGGGCGACGCCGCGGCCGACGCCGGTGCCGAGCAGTTCGGACATTCGAGACTCCTTCATCTCACACGCGCTTGCGGTGGGGTGTTCGTTCGGTGCGCGCACGGCTGAGACGGGACCTCGCCGGTGCGGCTGAGCAGCACACTACCCCGATCCGCGTTGACAAACAAACACATCCGGGGATAAAAATGCAGAAACAGATGCCCGTTTACGTCTGGCGTCCAGCCGCTCCGGCTCGGTTCCGTCAGGTTCGTGCCCGGTCATGTCCGTTCCGTTCCGACCAGGAGACGACGAGGTCCGATGTACGCACCAGAACGCCACCAGCGCATCGTCGAGCAGGCGCGCGCGCAGGGGCGGGTCGACGTCAAGGACCTCGCCGAGCTGCTCGAGGTCACGCCCGAGACCATCCGCCGCGACCTCACCTCGCTGGAGCGACGGGGGCTGGTCCGACGTGCCCACGGCGGGGCCATCCCGGTCGAACGCATCACGATCCACCCCGGTGTCGGCGACCGCGGCGGCATCAACCAGGCCGAGAAGATGGTCATCGCCGAGGCCGCACTCGAGGAGCTGCCGGAGAACGGCTCGATCATGATCGACGCCGGCACCTCCACCATCTGCCTCGCCGAGATGCTGCCGACCGACCGCGGACTCACCGTCGTCACCCACTCGCTCCCCGTCGCGATGGCCGTCGCGAACCGGCCGGGCATCGACCTGCACCTGCTCGGCGGCAACATCCGCAGCGACTCCCTGGCCGGCGTCGGCACGTGGACGCACCAGCTCATCGGCATGGTGAGCGTCGACGTCGCCTTCGTGAGCATCAACGGGATCACCCCGGAGCGCGGCCTGACGACCCACAACATGGCCGAGGCCGCGGTGAAGTCGGCGATGATCAAGTCCGCCCGCCGCAGCATCCTGCTCGCCGACCACACCAAGTTCGGCCGTGAGGAGTTCGGCCGCGTCGCACCCCTCGCCGCCATCGACACGATCATCACCGACCCCGCCGTCAACCTCGACCTGGTCCGCGAGGTCGAGGCCGCCGGCACCGAGGTGTTCTGGCCCGGTCGACCCTGACCGCTCGCCCGACCCGCCCATCCGGCGCTCGCTAGCATGAGCGCACCACCCATCGACAGGAGTACATCGATGTCCGAAGCCACCCGCACCGTGACCGTCGCCAGCGCGTCCGGCCTGCACGCGCGCCCCGCGTCCCTCTTCGTCCAGACCGTGACGGCCTCCGGCCACCAGGTCACGATCGCCAAGGGCGACAAGTCCGGCAACGCCGGCAGCATCCTCGCCCTGCTCGGCCTGGGCATCGAGAACGGTGACGAGGTCAGCCTCACCGTGACCGGCGACGACGCCGAGACCACCGCCGACAGCCTGGTCGAGTTCCTGCAGACGGACCACGACGCGGCCTGATCGCGCGGATCCGACGGACGGGAGGCACGGTGCCAGCTGGCACCGTGCCTCCCGTCCGTCCTGCGGTCCCCCGCACTGCCGGGCCCGCGCCCGCCCCGTCCGTCCGGCCTGCCCCGGCCGGCCCGCACCCCCGAGGTTCCGAAATCTCGGCATCTCGACGCGCCACGGGCCGGTCCGTGGAACCTCGGCGGACGGCACGCGGCGAGTCGTGGAACCTCGAACCGGTGCGGTCCGGGGCTGTCGGCGCCCGCCGATAAGGTGGTCGGCATGACACGCCTGCGCCTCGCATCCGTCAACGTGAACGGCGTCCGCGCCGCCTTCCGCAAGGGCATGGGCGACTGGCTCGCCACCCGTGACGTCGACGTGCTCGCCCTGCAGGAAGTCCGTGCGTCGAGCGAGGACCTGGCCGGTCTGCTCGGTGACGAGTGGGACATCGTGCACGACCCCGCGACCGCCAAGGGCCGGGCGGGTGTCGCGATCGCGTCCAGGCACTCGGCCCAGATCCACCGCGTCGCCCTCGGACCGGACGAGTTCGACTCCGCCGGCCGCTGGCTCGAGGCAGACTACGAGATCGGCGGCACCACGGTCACGGTCGTGTCCACCTACGTCCACTCGGGCGAGGTCGACACCCCCAAGCAGGACGAGAAGTGGAAGTTCCTCGACGCCATGACCGAGCGGCTGCCCGCCCTCCGCGCGCACAACCCGCTCGCCGTCGTCGTCGGTGACCTCAACGTCGGGCACGACCAGCGCGACATCAAGAACTGGAAGGGCAACGTCAAGCGAGCGGGCTTCCTGCCGCGCGAGCGTGCCTACTTCTCGCGCTTCTTCGGTGCCGACGGCGAACCGGTCGAAGGCGCCGACGGCTCGACGGGCCCGGGGCTCGGCTGGGTGGACGTCGGGCGTGCGCAGGCCGGCGACGTCGAGGGACCGTACACGTGGTGGTCCTGGCGCGGCCAGGCGTTCGACAACGACACCGGCTGGCGCATCGACTACCAGATGGCCACGCCCGACCTCGCGGCGAAGGTCACGGAGTACACGGTCGACCGCGCCGCGGCGTACGACCAGCGATGGTCCGACCACGCCCCCGTGGTCGTCGACTACGAACTCTGATCCCCACTCGTTGCGCTCCACCTGACCCACAGGAACACCACCATGACCAAGACCCGCATCTTCTCGGGCATCCAGCCGTCCGCCGGCTCGCTGCACCTCGGCAACTACGTCGGGGCGCTCATGCAGTGGCGCGACCTGCAGGACGACTTCGACGCCATCTACTGCGTCGTCGACATGCACGCCATCACCTCACCGCAGGACCCGGCCGAGCTCCGCGCGAGCACCCGGGCGACGGCCGCGCAGTACATCGCGTCGGGCATCGACCCGACGAAGTCGACGCTGTTCGTGCAGTCGCACGTGCCGGCCCACGCCGAGCTCGCCTGGGTGCTCAACACCCTCACCGGGTTCGGTGAGGCGAGCCGGATGACCCAGTTCAAGGACAAGTCGGCGCGGCAGGGGTCCGAGGCCGCGTCGGTCGGGCTCTTCACGTACCCGGTCCTGATGGCCGCCGACATCCTGCTGTACGACACCAAGGTCGTGCCGGTCGGCGACGACCAGCGCCAGCACGTCGAGCTCACCCGCGACCTCGCCGGACGCTTCAACTCGCGGTTCGGCGACACGTTCGTCGTGCCCGAGGCCCGGATCGGCACCGAGACGGCGCGCATCTACGACCTGCAGGACCCGACGAGCAAGATGAGCAAGTCGGCGGCGTCCGACAGCGGCCTGGTCCGGCTGCTCGACGACCCGAAGCGCACCGCGAAGAAGATCAAGTCGGCCGTCACCGACGACGAGCGCGAGATCCGCTCCGACCGGCAGGCGAAGCCGGGCGTGACGAACCTGCTCGCGATCCTGTCCGCCTTCAGCCGGACCCCCGTCGCCGAGCTCGAGGCATCGTTCTCGGGCAAGGGCTACGGGGACCTCAAGGGCGCGGTCGCCGACGCCGTCGTCGCCGAGCTCGAGCCGGTGCGCACCCGCACGCTCGAGCTGCTCGACGACCCGGCGGAGCTCGACCGGCTGCTCGCCGTCGGCGCGGACCGTGCCGAGTCCATCGCGCAGGAGACCCTGGCGCGTGTGTACGACCGGATCGGGTTCGTCCCGCGCTCGCGCGGCTGACCGTGCTGCCGGTCACGCTGGAGTCCGCCCGGGTCCGACTCGACGTCCCGACCCGGGCGGACACCGCGGCGATCACCGACGCCTGTCAGGACCCGGACATCGTCCGCTGGACCACCATCCCCACGCCGTACCGCGAACAGGACGCACGGACCTTCGTCGACGCCCTGGTCGGCCCCGGCTGGGCGTCGGACCGCGAGTACACGTGGGCGGTCCGTCGCAGTGGGTCCTCCTGGCTCGAGGGGATCATCGGGTACCGCACGGCCGGCCGCGACCTGGGGTTCTGGCTGGCTCCCTCGGCCCGCGGCGCCGGCCTGATGCACGATGCGGTCGAGCTCGTCGTCGAGTGGGCCTTCGCCGACGGGGCTCCGGACGTCTACTGGGAGTGCTACGAGGGCAACACGGCGTCGGCCGCGGTCGCCCGCAGCGCCGGGTTCTCGTTCACCGGCGTCGGGCCCGCCCGGATCCCCGGACGCGACGGCGGACCGACGACCGCCTGGACCGCCCTGCGCCGGGCCGACGGTGCGCCCGCATCGGACCTCCCGTGGCCCGACGCTCCGTGACGCAGCGCTCCGTGACTCGGCCCTTCATGACGCAGCGCTCCGCGACCAGGTCCCGCATGACGCCGCGTTCCCGACGATGACGCGTCACCGATTCACCGCCGGTAGGCTCGAGCCGTGAGCGACACGGCACGACCCACCGAGGTCCGGGCGATGCGCCGCGGGCTCGAACTCGCGGCCCTCGGGCCCGTCGTGGGCGACCACGCTCGGGTCGGCGCGGTGATCCTCTCCCCCGCCGGCGACGTCCTCGCCGAGGGGTGGCACAAGGGTGCCGGAACCCCGCACGCTGAGGTCGACGCGATGGCGAAGGTCGATCCGGCACAGCTCCGCGGCGCGACGGCCGTCGTCACCCTCGAGCCCTGCAACCACACCGGCCGCACCGGCCCCTGCGCCGTCGCCCTGATCGAGGCCGGGGTCGCCCGTGTCGTGTACGCGATCGACGACCCGGGTACGGACGTGCACGGCGGCGCCGACCGTCTCCGCGCCGCCGGGGTCGACGTCGTGTCCGGAGTACTCGCAGACGAGGCCGAGGCGTTCCTCGAACGGTGGCTTCTGTCGGTCCGACTCGGACGCCCCTGGGTGACCGTGAAGTGGGCCTCGAGCCTGGACGGCCGGGCCGCGGCTGCCGACGGGACGAGCAAGTGGATCACCGGCGCCGCAGCCCGACAGCACGTCCACGAGCAGCGTGCCGCGCACGACGCGATCCTGGTCGGCACCGGCACCGTCCTCGCCGACGACCCGAGCCTGACCGCTCGGGGTGACGCGGGCGAACTCCTCGCCGACCAGCCGCTCGCGGTCGTGCTCGGTGACCGCGCCGTCCCCGACGACGCCGCGGTCCGGCGACACCCCCGCGGGCTCGTGACGCTGCCGGGGCACGACCTCGCCGCGTCGCTCGCCGCCCTGCGTGGGCACGGCGTGCACTCCGTGTTCGTCGAGGGCGGCCCCACCGTCGCGTCCGCGCTCATCGCCGCCGGGCTCGTCGACGAGTACCTCGTGTACGTCGCCCCGATCCTGCTCGGCGGACCCCGGGTCGCCCTCGACGACCTCGGGGTGGGAAGCATGTCCGGGCGTCGGCGGTTGGACGTACTATCGACCACCAGCCTGGGCCCTGACCTGCTGGTCCGAGCCCGACCGCAACGCAGCGCGACACCGCAGCAGCACGACGCAGCACCCGGGTTCGGAGACGACGGGCCCACGAACGACCGGAGCACCCCATGACCGACGCGCTGACCTCCTCCACCCCGGGCAGCCCCGTCCAGTTCGAGGTGTCGACGAACGTCCCCACCACCCACGGCACGTTCCAGATGCGCGCCTACCGCGACCTCGTGACCGGCGCGGAGCACGTCGCGATCATCGGCGCGCTGCCCGACGGGTCCGCCCCGTCCGACGGCGCCCTGGTCCGTGTGCACTCCGAGTGCCTGACCGGCGAGGCGTTCGGCTCGCTGAAGTGCGAGTGCGGGCCCCAGCTCGACGCCGCGCTCGACACCATCGCTGCCGAGGGCGGCGTGGTGGTCTACCTGCGCGGGCAGGAAGGACGCGGCATCGGGCTCATCAACAAGCTCAAGGCCTACCGCCTGCAGGAAGACGGCCTCGACACGCTCGACGCCAACCTGGCGCTCGGGCTGCCGGCCGACTCCCGTGCGTACGGCGGCGCCGCGGGCATCCTCGCCGAACTCGGGATCACCCGCGTGCGACTGCTCTCAAACAACCCCGAGAAGCGTCGCCAGCTCGAGGAGCACGGCATCACCGTCGAGTCGCTCGTGCCGCTGGTCGTCGGTGTCTCGGCGCAGAACGCCGGCTACCTCGACACCAAGCGCGACCGGATGGGGCACCAGCTGCCCGCGCACCTCGAGGCCGGTGCCAGCGCCGGGGCGGGCGCCGGCGCAGGAGCCGCCAGCTGACTCTGGGCTGATTCGCAGGTGGGCGACATCTGTCGTACGATGTTGTCTTCCGTCACAAGCGGTCCCCCACCAACCGAACGCACCCGATCGGTGCCCGCGCCACCCTGCGCGAACCGATCGGTGTCCGCCGTTTCGGGTATCCGTGCTCCCTGCCAGGAGTGCGCACCACGGAAGACCACACGACACCCATGACCGCCGCACCGGCACCAGCAACCCCGACTTCAGCTCCGGCACCAGCAGGCAACCCGCGCTCGCGCGTCGTCATCGCCAGCCTCGTCGGCACCTCGATCGAGTTCTACGACTTCTACGTCTACGCGACGGCCGCGGTCCTCGTCTTCCCGACGCTGTTCTTCCCGAACGAGGACCCCACGGCATCGCAGCTGTCGTCGTTCGTGACGTTCGCCCTCGCCTTCTTCGCGCGGCCGATCGGGTCGATCATCTTCGGGCACTTCGGTGACCGGGTGGGCCGCAAGACCACCCTCGTCGCGTCGCTGCTCGTCATGGGCACCGCGACGTTCCTGATCGGCTGCCTGCCGACGTTCAGCACCATCGGCGTGTGGGCGCCGGTCCTGCTCGCCGTGATGCGCTTCGCCCAGGGCGTCGGCCTCGGCGGCGAGTGGTCCGGTGCGGCACTGCTCGCCACCGAGAACGCCCCCAAGGGCAAGCGCGGCGTCTTCGGTTCGATGCCGCAGCTCGGCGCACCGATCGGCTTCCTGCTCGCGAACGGCCTGTTCATCGCGATCAACGCCGCGATGCCCGCCGGTGCCGACGGCACCCCGAACGCCGACTTCCAGGCGTGGGGCTGGCGCATCCCGTTCCTGCTCTCCTCGGTCCTGGTCGTCGTCGGGCTCTACGTGCGCTTCAAGCTCGTCGAGTCGCCGGTGTTCCGCGGCGTCCAGGAGTCCGGCACGGTCGCGAAGATCCCGCTGGGCCGGGTGTTCCGCACCTCGTGGAAGGCGCTCATCGTCGGCACGTTCGGCATGGTCGCGACGTACGTCCTCTTCTACTTCATGACCACGTTCACGCTGTCGTACGGCACCACCGGTGCCGAGGCCGGTCCGCTCGTCCCGAAGGTCGGCCTCGGCTACAGCCGCGGTGAGTTCCTGACGCTGCTCATGATCGGCGTCGTGTTCTTCGGCATCTTCACCCCGATCGCCGGCATCCTGGCCGACAAGTTCGGGCGCCGGAAGACACTCATCCCGACCACGATCGGCATCGCGCTGTTCGGTCTGACGTTCCAGTTCTGGTTCGCGGCGTCGCAGGGCCCGATCACGGTGGTGACGTTCCTGATCGTCGGACTGTCCCTGATGGGGCTGACCTTCGGGCCGATGGGTGCGCTGCTGCCGGAGCTGTTCCCGACGAACGTCCGGTACACCGGTTCGGCGATCGCGTACAACGTCGCGTCGATCCTCGGTGCCTCGCTCGCGCCGACGATCGCCCTGGCGCTGTGGCAGGCCGACGGCAACATCTTCCTGGTCGGGCTGTACCTGACGATCGCCGCCGTCGTGACGCTCGTCGCCCTGCTCTTCGTCCGCGAGACGAAGAGCAAGGACTTCACCGACGCCTGAGGCGTCACCACGGACGGACGGGAGGCCCGGTGCCAGCTGGCACCGGGCCTCCCGTCCATCCATCGTCGCGTCCACCCGCACGGCGCGACCCTGTCCGTCAACTCAGGTTGACAGATGTCGGCGCGTCAATGTAGGTTGACAGCCATGGACCGACCGACCATCACGAGCCTCGCGGCCGGAGCCTCCGGGGACGACCCGTTCTCCGCCCTCGCGAACGTGCGCGAGCTCCGCCGTGAACTCGACCGGACCGAAGAACTCGCTGCCCGTGCCGCCCGCAACGCCGGGGCGTCGTGGCAGGAGATCGCGACCCTGCTCGGTGTCAGCCGACAGGCAGTGCACAAGAAGTACGGCAGAAACTAGGAACACGATGAGTCTCCCCTTCGCGCGCCCCAAGAAGACCGACGGCCCCCGCGCCACCTTCGGCCGCCTGTTGTCCTACCTGTTCGAGAACAAGCCGGCGATGGTCGTCATCATCGTGCTGAGCATCCTCGGCGCCGGGGCGTCGCTCGCGCAGCCGCTGCTCGTCAACCAGGTCGTCACGGCGGTGCAGCAGGGCAACACGCTCAGCACGCTCGTCTGGCTGCTCGTCGGGCTCGTCCTGGTCGCCGGCGTCCTGAACGGTGTGCAGCACTTCCTGCTCCAGCGTGCGGGCGAGGGCGTCGTGCTCTCCACGCGCCGCAAGCTCATCGCCCGCATCCTCAACCTGCCGATCTCGGAGTTCGACACCCGTCGCACCGGTGACCTGGTGTCCCGCGTCGGCAGCGACACCACGCTCCTGCGCGCGGTCCTGACCCAGGGCCTGATCGAGTCGATCGGCGGCGCCCTCACGTTCATCGGCGCGATCATCGCGATGGCGATCATCGACCCGCTGCTGCTCGTGATCGTGGTCGTCATCGTCCTGGTCGCGATCGTGGTCGTCGGCGGACTGAGTCGGCGCATCCGGATCGCGTCGAAGCGTGCGCAGGAGAAGGTCGGCGACCTGACCGCGGCGGTCGAGCGCGGCATCGGCGCCGTCCGCACCATCCGCGCGGCCGGCGCCACCGAGCGCGAGGTGCACGAGGTCGACGGACACGCGACCGAGGCCTACCAGCGCGGCCTCGACATCGCGAAGATGTCCGCGTTCGTCGTGCCGGTGGCGAGCATCGTCATGCAGGTCGCGTTCATCGCCGTGCTCGGCGTCGGCGGGGCCCAGGTCGCCGCAGGCACCATCACCATCGCCACGCTCATCACGTTCATCCTGCTGCTCTTCATGATGATCATGCCGCTCGGCCAGGCGATGGGCGCCGCCGTCGCGGTCGCCCAGGCGCTCGGTGCGCTCGGCCGGATCGAGGAGATCCTGCACCTGCCGACCGAGGCGCAGGACGACGCCGCTGCGCGCCCCGCCGCCGCGGTCGCCTCGGACGACGCCATCACGTTCGAGCACGTCACGTTCCGGTACGCAGCTGCAGCGGATGCGTCCGGTCCGGACGGCGCCGTCGCCTCCGGCGCGGTGGACCGACCGGGAGGCCCGGATCGCCTCGCCGACGAGCTTCCGGTCGACGACGTGGTGCTCCACGATGTGTCGTTCCGCGTTCCCCGCGGCTCGCGGGTCGCACTCGTGGGTCCGTCGGGTGCTGGCAAGTCGACGACCCTCGCCCTGATCGAGCGGTTCTACGACCCGACCGAGGGCGTCATCCGGCTCGGTGGCATCGACGTCCGGGGCATGGACCGCCAGGAGCTCCGCGCCCAGATCGGCTACGTCGAGCAGGACGCCCCGGTACTCGCCGGCACCATCCGCGCGAACCTGCTGCTCGGTTCGCCGGACGCGACCGAGGACGACTGCGTCCGCGTGCTCGAGGCGGTCAACCTCGGCGAGGTCCTGCACCGCGACCCGCGTGGACTCGACGCCCAGGTCGGCGAGGACGGCGTGATGCTCTCCGGTGGCGAGCGTCAACGGCTGGCCATCGCCCGCGCGCTGCTCGCCGCTCCCCCGATCCTGCTGCTCGACGAGTCGACGTCGTCGCTCGACGGCGTGAACGAGCAGAAGATGCGGCTGGCGATCGACGCCGTCGCCGAGGACCGCACCCTGCTCGTCATCGCGCACCGGCTGTCCACCGTGGTCGACTCCGACGTCATCGTCGTGCTCGAGCACGGCCGGGTCGTCGGCGCCGGCACGCACTCCGAGCTCGTCGAGTCGACGCCGCTCTACCGCGACCTGGCGAAGCACCAGCTGCTGGTCTGAGCCCCGCCGCCGGGCCCGTTCAGGCGGCGAACGGGTCCGGGGTGAGCACGTACACGGTCTCGAGGTACTCCTCGATGCCCTCGTGCGAGCCCTCGCGGCCGAGCCCGGACGACTTCACCCCGCCGAACGGGAACGCTGCGTTCGACACGAGGCCGGTGTTCAGCCCGAGCATCCCGGTCTCCAGGCGTTCGGCGAGCCGCTGCCCGCGCGGGAAGTCCGTCGTGAACGCGTAGGCGATGAGCCCGAACTCGGTGTCGTTGGCGAGCCGGATGCCCTCGTCCTCGGTCGCGAAGCGCGTGATCGACACGACCGGTCCGAAGATCTCGGTCGTCAGGATCTCCGACCCCGGCTGCACGTCGTCCAGCACTGTGGGCGCGTAGTAGGTACCGGGCCGCTCGACGCGGTGTCCGCCGGTGACGAGCCGCGCGCCTCGGGTGACCGCATCGTCGACGAGTCCGGCAGCCTTGTCCACTGCACGGTCGTCGATGAGCGGGCCCATCGTCGTGCCGTCCTCGGTACCCCGGCCGATGCGGAGCGCGTCGACCTTCGCGGTGAGGGCGGCCACGAACGCGTCGGCGATGCCGTCCTGCACGAAGAACCGGTTGGCGGCAGTGCAGGCCTCGCCGACGTTCCGGAACTTCGCGAGCATCGCAGCGGTGACGGCGGCGTCGAGGTCGGCGTCGTCGACCACCAGCAAGGGGGCGTTGCCGCCGAGCTCCATGCTCGTCTTGAGCACGTTGTCCGCCGCCTGCTTGAGGAGCGCGGACCCGACCGGCGTCGATCCGGTGAAGGTGAGCTTGCGGAGGCGACGGTCGGCGATGATCGGCTCGGACAGGCCCTTGGCGTCGAGGGACGGCACCACGTTGAGCACGCCGTCCGGCAGCCCGGCACGGCGGAACAGCTCGACCAGGAACAGCGTGGTCAGCGGCGTGAGCTCCGCCGGCTTCACGACGACCGTGCAGCCGGCCGCCAGTGCGGGGCCGATCTTCCGGGTCGCCATGGCGAGGGGGAAGTTCCACGGGGTGATCGCGTACACCGGGCCGACCGGACGCTTCAGGACGATCGCGCGTCCGGTGCCCTCGGGGTTGGTGCGGTAGTCGCCGCCGATGCGGACGGCCTCCTCCGAGAACCAGCGGAGGAACTCGCCGCCGTAGACCACCTCGCCGCGGGCCTCGACCAGGGGCTTGCCCATCTCGAGCGTCATCAGGGCGGCCAGGTCGTCCTCGTGCGCGCGGACCAGGTCGAACGCGCGACGCAGCACGTCGGAGCGCTGCCGCGGAGCGGTCGCCGCCCACTCCTGCTGCGCGGCGACCGCGGCGTCGAGCGCGGCGATGCCGTCCTCGGGGGTGGCGTCGGCGACCTCGGCCAGCACGTCGCCGGTCGAGGGGTCGCGGACGGCGAACGTCGCGCCGCTCGCCGACGGGCGCCAGGACCCGCCGATGAACAGGCCGGTCGGGACGCCGTGCACGGTGACGTGGTCGTCGCCCACGGTCGTGGTGAGGTCGCCGGTCGTGGCGCTCGTGTCGGTGCTGGTGCTGGTCTCGGTCACAGCTGTGCTCCTCCGGGGTTCGCGAGCCCCTCGTCCATGTCGCTGCGGTCGACGTGCCCGCCGGCCGCTCGGATGTCGTCGAGCGCGCGGGCGCTGCGCTCGACGTCGACGCCGGCCACCAGGTCCTCGTAGACCGCGACGTCGATGCCGGCGGCACGGGCGTCGAGTGCCGAGGCCCGGACGCAGTGGTCGGTGGCGATGCCGACGATGTCGACGGAGTGCACCCGGTGCTCGGTCAGGATCTCCGGCAACGGCACGCCCGACTCGGTCCGCGCCTGGAAGGCCGAGTAGTCCGGCGTGCCCTGGCCCTTGAAGACGTCGACGTCGATCGGCTCGGTGTCGAGCTCCGGGTGGTACTCGGCGCCCGGTGTGCCGGCCACGCAGTGCACGGGCCACGTGTCGACGAAGTCGGGACCCTCGGGTCCGGCGAAGTGTCCGCCGTTGTCGTCGTCGCCGTGGTGCCAGTCGCGGGAGCCGACGATCAGGTCGTACTCCTCGGCGTGCCGGCCGAGGAACGCGCTGATCCGCTCCGCGAGGGCCGCGCCCCCGGTCACCCCGAGCGCACCGCCCTCGGTGAAGTCGTTCTGGACGTCGACGATGAGGAGAGCCCGTGCCATGGGCCCATCCAACACCCGGTGACTCAGGAGTCGGTGAGCTTGCTCCCGCACGAGTAGGCCGCCGCGGTCACCGCGTCGAGCGCCGGCAGCGCGGCCGCACGCGAGGACCCGATGGCGTAGAACGCGAAGGTCAGGCGCGATCCGTCCGCAGCGTCGATGTACCCACCGAGGGTGTTCGCGCTGTCGATCCACCCGGTCTTCGCGTGCACCTTGCCGCGGGCCACGGCGTTCGCGCCGGTGAAGCGGCTGGCCAGCGTGCCGGACTGTCCCGAAACGGGCAGGGCGTTCGCGAGGGTACCGAGGCCCTTCGCGCCGGCGGCGACCTGCACCATGAGGTGGGCGACGAAGTTCGGCGACACCGCGTTCGCGGCGCTCTCGCCCGAGCCGTCCTTGATGACGATGCCGGCCGGGTCGACGCCGTAGGAACCGAGCGCCGACTGGTACACCGAGGTCAGCGACGCCGCCGAGCCGTTCGAGCCGGACTCCTTCGACGACACCCGGGCGAGCATCTCGGCGAGGGTGTTGTCCGAGTTCGGGATCATCTGCCCGATCAGTGTCGACACCGGCTGCGAGGACACCGTCGCGATGGTGTTCGTGCTGGTCGTGGCGCGCTTGACGATCTGTGCCGACCCCGCCCCGGCGACCCCGGCGTTCGCCAGTGCCGTCCGGAACGCGGTGCCCGCACGGCCGACCGGGTCCTCGGACCGGGGCGAGGTCGCCGCGGCCGGGTTCGCCCGGTCACCGTCGACCATGAGCGCCGTCACCTTCGGCTGGTACCCGATGGTGCGCTCGGACACCGGCCACGTGGGGTCCCACGCGTCGGCGTCGCTCCAGTACGTGTCGTCGGTGACGATCGTGGTGACGGGGGTGTCGCCGACCTTGGCCTTGACCTGCTGGGCGAGCTGCGCGAGCGTCGGGGCCCCCGGGTAGACCGTGCCGTTGCCGGCGGACAGGGTGGCGTCGCCGTGCCCGACCAGCGCGATGGTCCCGCCGGACTCCTGCGTGACCGTGGTCGGGATGCGGTGGTCGCCGCCGAGCACCGCGAGCGCCGTCGCCGTCGTCAGGGTCTTCATGACGCTGCCGGTCTGGGCGGCCTTGTCGCCGTCCTTCGAGAACAGGACCTCGCCGGTCTTCGCGTCCATGACGTACCCCTCGAACGCGCCGAGACCACTCGCCGACGCCGCGCCGGCGATCGAGCAGGTGCGCAGGGCGGAGGGGCCGGCCGGGTCCTTCGGCACGGCGCGGGCGTCCGGGGTCGGAGTCGGCGTACTCGTCGGTCGCTTCGTGGTGGCGGTCGACCGGCTCGGCGTCGAGGTCGCGGTCGAGGTGGTCGCCGGGGCCGCGGTCGTGCCCGTGTCCGGTGTCATCGCCGCGGCGACCGCGACGGCCCCGCCCGAACCGACCACGAGCAGGGCTGCGAGCCCACCGGCGATCCAGGGCACCGGGCGGCGCACGGCGGAGGCGCGCGCGGCTGCGACGGCGGCGCGGACACGCTCCGGTACGGAAGGCGGGGTGGGCTGCTGCTCGGACATCGCGACCGATCCTACGGAACTGCGGCAGGAGCCTCCAGGCCGGATCGTCCCGATGTGGACGACGCGACCCGGATCAGGGCGCTGTGGAGACGTCGTCCGCGGGGTAACGCACGCCGACCTGGCGGCGGGCCTCGTCCATGACGGCCATGATCGCGACCGACTGTTCGGCGTCCATGGGACCGCCCTCGTGCACGCCGGACGTGACCATCGCCTCGAACGCGCGCGCCTCGTGGCCGTAGCCGGCGAGCTCCTCGCGCGCGTCGAACTCCTCGACCACGACGCCGTCGCGGTCCCGGATCCGCCACGTCGTCGGGGTGTACCAGGTCGAGTCGACGTCGATGCGCCCCGCTTCGCCGATGACCGAGGCCGTGTTCGGGCTGCGCACGTCCATCCCGAAGTGGATCACCGACTGCGTACCGCCGTCGTGCGTCAGGACGATGCCCATCTGCGTGTCGACTCCCTGCGCGCTCAGCGTGCCGGCCGCGACGAGGGAGGTGGGCACGCCCAGCACGTCGACGGCGAAGGACACCGGGTACACGCCCAGGTCCAGCAGGGCTCCACCGCCGAGGGCGGGATCGCGCAGCCGGTGCGACGGGTCGGTGGGCAGGGCCTGGTGGTGCGTCGCCTCGACGAGCACCGGCCGGCCGATGCGCCCCTCGGCCAGGACCTCGCGGATCATCGCCATCTGCGGCAGGAACCGGGTCCACATCGCCTCGGTCACCGCGACGCCCGCTCGACGGGCAGCATCGACCACGGTCCGCGCCTCGGCTGCCGTCATCGTGAAGGCCTTCTCGACGAGGACGTGCTTGCCGGCGCGGATCGCGAGCAGGGCGTCCTCGGCGTGCCGGACGTGCGGGGTCGCGACGTACACGGCATCGACCGTGTCGTCGGCGACGAGGTCCTCGTAGGAACCGTGCGCCCGTGGGATGCCGAACTCCGCCGCGAAGGCCTCGGCGCCGTCGCTCGTACGGCTGCCGACCGCCGTGAACTCGATGCCCGCGGCGACGCAGTCGCCCACGAAGGACCGGGCGATGCCGCCCGTACCGATGACTCCCCAGCGAACCGTCATGCGGCCATGTTTACCAGGACGGGCCGCAGCGCTTTGGTATGGACTCCACTGGTGATTGCCAGCTAACGTGCTGCGAGATCCCCCATCCGGGGGTCACTCCTCCCCGAGTCGAAGGTGTGCAGGTCCTCCATGCGCCGTTCCGTCCTCTCCGTCGTCGCCACCAGTGCGGCGATCGTCCTCACGTCCACCCTCGTCGGCGGTCCGGCCAGCGCACACGGGTGGGGCGACCCAGGACACGGACCGGGACACTCGCCGGGGCACTCCGCCGACGCCGGCCTGACCCCGCGGACGCACTTCACGATGGCTGCCGACGGCACGTCCGGTGCGACCCAGGGCGGCGAGGGCATCCCGAACATCGACTCCGTCAAGAAGACCATCGCCACCTACTACGGCGACCCCGGCACGGGCCTGGCGAACCGGACCGACTCCCCCTACATCCGCGAGATGCGATCGATCGTCGCCCGCCAGGGAGCGTCGCTGCAGCGCATCCACGACCGCGCCGTCCGCCACGGCGAGAAGCCCGCGATCGTCCTCGACGCCGACGACACCACCCTGTGGACGTACGACATGGAGGTCGCGGACATGCACTTCGTCTTCGACCCCGCACGGCAGGACGAGTGGGTGCAGGACGAGCGCTTCGCCGCCACCCCGTCCATGGTCGGCTTCGTCAACCGCGCCGCCGCGATGGGCTTCACCGTGTTCGGACTGACCGGCCGGAACGACGACCAGAAGACCGCGACCGTGCAGAACCTGTCGAAGGTCGGCTACACCGCCTTCACCGAGGACCGCTTCTTCACGAAGTGGACCGGCAAGGGCGCCTCGCAGCAGCCGTCGTACGTGACCTGCGCCGCCGCGAGCTGCACGACCGTCGAGTACAAGGCCCTGACCCGCAAGCACATCGAGCAGGACCTCGGCTACGACATCACGCTGAACATCGGCGACCAGTGGAGCGACCTGCAGGGCGGGTACGCCGACCGGTCCCTCAAGCTGCCGAACCCCACCTACTACCTGCCCTCGGCCGATCTGCCCGGCGTCTCCGAGCCCCGGCTCGCGCCCCGCACGCAGTTCACGATGGCCGCCGACGGCTCCTCCGGTGCGACCCAGTCCGGTGAGGGCATCCCGAACATCGACTCCGTCAAGAAGACCATCGCCACCTACTACGGCGACCCCGGCACCGGACTCGCGAACCGCACCGACTCCCCCTACATCCGCGAGATGCGGTCCCTCGTCCGGCGGCAGGCCCCCGTCGTCGCCGCCCAGTGCGCCGTCGGCCGCAAGCTGCACCGCAACCCCGCGATCGTGCTCGACGCCGACGACACCACGCTCTGGACGTACGACATGGAGGTCGCGGACATGCACTTCGTCTTCGACCCCGCACGGCAGGACGAGTGGGTGCAGGACGAACGGTTCCCCGCGACCCCGTCGATGACCTCGCTCGTGTCGATCGCACAGCGTTCCGGCTGCACGATCATCGGGCTGACCGGCCGGAATGCCGATCAGGAGACCGCCACCATCGACAACCTGCAGCGCGTCGGCTACCCGCAGTTCTCGGCGACGAAGCGCGGCACCGAGACGTACTACACGAAGTGGACCGGGGTCGGGGCGTCGCAGCAGCCGTCGTACATCACCTGCGCCACGGCGAAGTGCACCACCGTCGAGTACAAGTCGCAGACCCGGGCGCACATCGAGTCACGATCGGGCGGACGCTACGACGTGGTCGCGAACTTCGGCGACCAGTACAGCGACCTGCTCGGGGGCTCGGCGGACCGCAGCGTCAAGCTGCCGAACCCGACGTACTACCTGCCCTGACCCTCAGCGCCGGTGCTTGCCCAGAGCGGCGTCGGGCGCGGCCATCGGGTGGGTGCGGAACCAGCGCAGCAACGCTCGCGCCTTGCTGGTGTCCGCACTCCGGTCGCCGTCGGACAGGAACGTGTCGAAGCCGTCGGGGAGCGCGGTCTCGTGGTCGCGGTCGAACGCCATCGTCCACTCGCCGAACCGCGGCGTGTGGATCCGCTCCTCGACGAGCAGCCCGACGTCGGTGTGCCGGGGGTCCTCGGTGATGCGCTGGTACGTCTCGAGGACCGCGGCCTCGGGCCCCTCGAGCAGCTGCATGAAGCGGCCGTCCTTGTACACGAGCAGGCCGGACAGGCCCGATGCGGCGTTCCGGGCCCTGGCGTGTTCGAGGAGCGCGTCGAGGCGGGGCTGGTCGAAGGGTTCGTCGGCGGCGCTCATGTAGACGAGTGACAGGAGCATGACGACCTTCCGAACGGAGAACACGGCTTCTGTCCGATCGTCCCGCACGATGGAGGTCCGGCGCAGCCCCAGAACGGGGAGCGGGCCGGCGCGGCCCGGCGTCACTGCGCGTCGTAGGTGCGGACCCAGTCGATCTGCAGGTTGCCGGCCTTGCCCCAGTTGCCGACCTGCACCATGTAGCGGTGCGGGGTCGTCGGGACGTTCCGCGCGACCGTGAAGACGAGCTTGCCGTCGAGGTAGTAGTGGATCGCCCGCCCGGGGATCCACTCCGTCGTGTAGGTGTGCCAGTCCCGCCAGGACACCCGGGTGTTGTAGTTGTCCGACGCCTTCTCGTCCCCGGGCAGCATCGAGTGGTGGAACACCCGCGGCGAGCCGTCGAAGTTGCCCTCGGGGTAGTTGAGTTCGCCGTCCGCCCAGTCGTTCGACGTCGGCCAGAGCATGATCGCTGCGCCGTTCTTGTCGCCGCCGGTGGCACGGGCGCGGATGCTGAACGACCCGCCGACGTGCGACCAGGCGTCCTCGGGCGTGCCGAACGTGCCGGCCGATCCGTGCTCGCCGTCGAGGGCGATGTCCATGTACCCGTCGTGCGCGCTGACCATCTTGCTCGAGTAGTACTTGCCGCCGGTGCCGTCCGGGTACGGCTGCCACGACTGCGCGTACGTCGCCGCGAACGGGCCGTTCGCCGCAGCCGGCGTGTCGAAGTCCACCGAGAAGGTCGGCGTGCGCCCGATGGTCGGATCGGTGGCCACCGCGGTCGGGTGCGGGGTCGGGGTCGCGCTGCTGCTCGATGCGCCGGCCGGGGCCGCCGATGACGTCGCCCGCGACTCCGGCACCGCGGCGGCCGTGATGGCCAGCGCAGCAGCCGCAGCAGCCACCAGGACGACGGTCGTCGCACGCTTGAACACGGTACCTCCGTCGGTCGTCCGCCGAGGGGGTACGGGGCGGTGCAGGTGGTCGGTCGCGGGGAGCCCCGCGTCCTGACGAGGCTAACCCGCGTCCTCCCCCGCTGTCTGGTCCGGAGCCAAGGGGTGCGGTTTCCCGCAGACGCAGAAATCCCCGGTCAGGACCTGTTGCAGATCCGTGACCGGGGATGTGTTCCGAGCCGCCTGTCGGAATCGAACCGACGACCTATTCATTACGAGTGAATCGCTCTACCGACTGAGCTAAGGCGGCGCGCTCGCTCCGAACCCGGAGCGGCACGATCAATGACTATACAGGCTCAGACGAGTGAACGCGAAACGAGCACGCCGAGCTCGGCGAAGGACCTGCGGAGCTCGTCGACCAGGTGCGAACCGGCTTCGGACCCGGACCACTCCCACCACGCGTGCCGGAGCGCACCGAGCGCCACGATCGACGCCAGGCGCGCCCGACGACGGAGCGCGTCGGGGTCCGCGGCGAGCTCGGGGTCCTCGCGTTCGAGCCGCCGGGCGACCGCCGCCTGGATCTCGGCCTGGAACTCCTTCATCGACTCCATGCGTCGGCTGAACAGTTCGGGGTTCGCCCGGAGCACCTGCTGCCGTTCCTCGATGAGTCCGCGTTCCTCGATGAGCTCCTGCGTCGAGTGCACGAGCAGTGCACCGAGGTCCGACAGCAGGTCGCCGTCCGGTCCCCCGTCGACGAACTCCTGCAGCGCGGCGTCGTCGGGCAGCTCCGGGTCGTCCCCGAGGATCGCCTGTTCCTTGCTCGGGAAGTAGTTGAAGAACGTGCGGGGTGAGACGTCGGCTCGACGCGAGATCTCGTCCACGGTGACCGCTCCGAGGCCGTCCTCGATCGCGATGCGGAGCGCGGCCGCCTGGATGGCGCGGCGGGTGGCGCGGCGTTTCCGTTCGCGCAGGCCGGGTTCAGCGTCGGGCATGCCGTGATTGTCCCATGCCCCGCTCGTCGCGGGCAGAGGCCCGTCGCGGTCAGCGCCGGACGCGGGCGATCGTGACGAGCAGCGCCTCGAGCGCGAGCAACGCCGCCACGTTCGCGGCGATCCGCTGCCGGGCGAGGGCGATCGCGTCGAGCACCTCGAGCGCCGCGGCCGGCGTGACCGACTGCAGGGCCTGGTCGAGGTGGTCGCGCATCGCCAGGTTGACGGGTTCCGCCGGGGCGCCGAGACCGAGCAGGAGCAGGTCGCGGTACAGCGAGGACACGTCGACCAGGATGCGGTCGAGACCGTCGCGCAGGCTGCGGGTCGCACGGCGCTTCTGGTCGTCCTCGAGCAGCCGGAGCTGCGAGCGGAGGGCCGGCGGGATCGTCCCGCCGGGTTCGATGCCGAGCGATCGCAGTGCGGCGTCGCGTTCTTCGGAGTCGCGCTGCTGCGTGATGGCCTTGGCGTCTTCGTCGGCGACGGCGAGCAGGTCGGCGGCGGCCATCACGGCGTCGCCGACGCTCCGGACGCCGAGCACGGTCGTCAGGGTGCGGCGGCGACGATCGCGGGCGTCCTCGCTCGTCGCCAGGCGCTGCGCCATGCCGATGTGGCTCTGCGCCTGCCGTGCTGCGTCCATCGCGAGGGCGCGGTCGATGCCGGTGCGGGCGACCAGCAGGTCGGCGACGGACTCGATGCCGGGGACCCGGAGGCGTACGGAGCGCACGCGCGAGCGGATGGTGGGCAGCAGGTCGGCTTCACTCGGGGCGCAGAGGATCCAGACGGTGCGCTCCGGAGGTTCTTCGAGCGCCTTGAGCAGCAGGTTCGAGGTGCGTTCCGTCATGCGGTCGGCGTCCTCGATGATGACGATGCGGTACCGACCGACCGAGGGCGAGTAGTACGACGAGGTCACGAGCTGCCGGATCTCGTCGATCGTGATGATCACGCGCTGCGTCGTGAGCACCGACACGTCGGGGTGGGTCTTCGCGGTGATCTGCTGCAGGGTGTGGTCGTCGTCGGGACCGTTGCCCACGAGGGCCGCGGCGAACGCCGTCGCCACGTTCGACCGGCCGGACCCGGGCGGCCCCGTGATCAACCACGAGTGCGTCATGCCGCCGGTGCCGTCGGTCGACTCCGCGGCGTTCCGGAGGGAGGCGACTGCTTCTTCCTGACCGGTCAGGCCGTCCCACACGCTCACGGGACCATCCTGTCAGCGACCACCGTCATGCGGGCGACCACCACCTTGCGGGCGACCACGGTCATGCCGGGTCGATCGCGACGAGCGGGGCCACCGCGGCACGGATGGCACGCTGCACGTCCTCGGTGGATCCGCCGGCGTCGACCACCAGGAAGCGGTCGGGCTCGGCTGCCGCCATGTCCAGGAAGGCCTGTCGCACGGACTCGTGGAACGCCTCGGCCTCGGACTCCAGGCGGTCGAACGTGTCGCCACGGGCCGCGGCGACCCGGGCGCGTCCGACCGTCACGTCGAGGTCGAGCAGGATCGTCAGGTCCGGCGCCAGGCCGTCCGCCGCCCACTCCGACACCGAGCGGATGTGTTCGGCGCCGAGGCCGCGCGCGACGCCCTGGTAGGCAACCGACGAGTCGATGTACCGGTCCTGCAGCACGACCTCGTCGCGGGCGATCGCGGGACGCACGACCGTCTCGACGTGGTGCGCGCGGTCGGCCGCGTACAACAGCGCCTCGGCCCGGGGCGACACGTGCCCACGCTCGTGCAGCACGATCTCGCGGATCCGGAGGCCCAGGTCGGTGCCGCCGGGCTCGCGGGTGCGCAGGACGGTGCGGCCGTGCTCGACGAGCCACGCCGAGAGCAGCTCGGCCTGGGTCGTCTTGCCCGCGCCGTCGCCGCCCTCGAGCGTGATGAACCGTCCGGTCACTTCTTCTTCGCCGGCGCCCGTCGGGCCGGCGTCTTCTTCTTGACCGGACCCTTGGCGCGCTTGTCCGCGATGAGCTGGACCGCACGGGCGTGGTCGACGGCCTCGACGTCCTCGCCCTTGGGGATCGTCGCGTTCGTCTCGCCGTCGGTGACGTAGGGGCCGAAGCGGCCGTCCTTCATCTTGATCGGCTTGCCGGACACGGGGTCCGCCTCGAACTCCTTCAGCGCGGAGCTCGCGGCACGGTTGCCGCCGTACTTCGGCTGCGAGAAGATCTCGAGCGCACCGGGGAGGTCGATGTCGAAGATCGCGTCCTCGCCCGGGAGCGTCCGGGTGTCCGTCCCCTTCTTCAGGTACGGGCCGTAGCGACCGTTCTGCGCGGTGATGTCGTTGCCGGTCTCCGGGTCCTGTCCGACGACGCGGGGCAGGTCGAGGAGCTTCAGCGCGGTCTCGAGGTCGACGGTCGCCGGGTCCATCGACTTGAAGAGCGAGGCGGTCCGTTCCTTGGGCGCCGCGGCCTTCTTCGTCGTCTTCTTCGCCGGGGCCTTCTTCGCCGGGGCCTTCTTGCCGGTCGTCGTCTCGGCGGGGGCCTCGGCCGCTGCGGGCTCCGGGGCGGCGGCCGTGGCGTCGACGACCTCGCCGGTCTTCGGGTCGACGGTGGGCTCGGGGGTGCGCTCCGTCACGTAGGGGCCGAAGCGGCCGTCCTTCGCCAGGACCTCCTTGCCCGTGTCCGGGTTGATGCCCACGACGCGGTCGCCGATGACGGGAGCATCGACGAGTTCCTTGGCCTTCTCGACGGTCAGCTCGTCGGGCGCCAGGTCCTCGGGGACGTTGACGCGACGCGGCTTCTCCGGGTCGTCGCTCGGCACCTCGATGTACGGGCCGTAGCGACCGATCCGCAGGGTGAGGCCCGGTGCGAGCTCGACCGAGTTGATCTCACGCGCGTCGATCTCGCCGAGGTTGTCGATGACGGTCCGCAGGCCGCGCTGGTCGTCGTCGCCGCCACCGAAGTAGAAGCCCTTGAGCCAGTCGACCCGGTCCGCGTCGCCGCGGGCGATCCGGTCGAGGTCCTCTTCCATCTCGGCGGTGAAGTCGTACTCCACCAGTTCGCCGAAGTACTCCTCGAGCAACCGGACCACGCTGAACGCGATCCAGTTCGGCACGAGCTGGGTGCCGCGCAGGGACACGTAGCCGCGGTCGATGATCGTCGGGCTGATCGTCGGGTAGGTCGACGGACGCCCGATCCCGAGCTCTTCCAGCGTCTTGATGAGGCTGGCCTCGGTGAAGCGCGGCGGGGGCGTGGTGTCGTGCCCCTTCGCCAGCACGTCGTGCACCTCGAGGTGCTCGCCCTGCTTGACGTCGGGCAGTGCGACGTCCTGACCGGCACGTTCACTCGACTCGTGGCGGTCCTCGTCGCGGCCTTCTTCGTAGGCGCTGAGGAACCCGCGGAAGGTGATGACGGTGCCGGACGCGGTGAACTCGGCGTCCGTGCCGTTCGCGGTCGACGTGATGCCCTCGACCGACTCGGTCGACGAGATACCGAGCACGATCGATGCGGTCGACCCCTTGGCGTCCGCCATCTGGGAGGCGACGGTGCGCTTCCAGATGAGGTCGTAGAGCCGCCACTCGACACCGGTGAGCGTGCCCTGGAGCTCCTGCGGAGTGCGGAAGGAGTCGCCCGAGGGACGGATCGCCTCGTGCGCCTCTTGCGCGTTCTTGCTCTTGCTCGCGTACAGACGGGGCTTGTCCGGCACGGTCGCGGCGCCGTACAGGTCGGCCGCCTGCTTGCGGGCCGCGTCGATCGCCTGCTTCGAGAGCGAGACCGAGTCGGTACGGATGTAGGTGATGTACCCGTTCTCGTACAGCGTCTGCGCCGCACGCGCCGTCTGCCGCGGCGACAGGCGCAGCTTGCGCGCTGCCTCCTGCTGCAGCGTCGACGTGGTGAACGGCGCCGCCGGACGGCGGGTGTACGGCTTCGAGTCGACGCTGCGGACGGTGGCGTCCCCGGCGCGCTCGAGCACGGTGGTCAGCGAGGCGGCTGCGGCCTCGTCGAGACGCACGACGTCACCACTGAGCGCACCGCGGTCGTCGAAGTCGCGCCCCGAGGCGACGCGGGTGCCCTGGATCCGGGCGAGTCGCGCCGAGAAGGAGGACTCCCCCTTCTTCTCGAACCGAGCGGAGAGGTCCCAGTAGTTGGCCGAGACGAAGGCGAGCCGCTCGCGTTCGCGGTCGACCACGAGCCGGGTCGCGGCGGACTGCACACGACCGGCGGAGAGGCCGGGAGCGACCTTGCGCCACAGGACCGGCGAGACCTCGTACCCGTAGAGACGGTCGAGGATGCGGCGGGTCTCCTGCGCGTCGACGAGGGCGGTGTCGAGCTCACGGGTGGCCTCCTGCGCCCGCTGGATCGCCTCCTTCGTGATCTCGTGGAAGACCATCCGCTTGACGGGGACCTTCGGCTTGAGGACCTGGAGCAGGTGCCAGGCGATCGCTTCACCCTCACGGTCTTCATCTGTTGCGAGGTAGAGCTCGTCGGCATCCTTGAGCGCACGCTTGAGCTCGGCGACCGTCTTCTTCTTGGCGTCGGACACGACGTAGTACGGCTCGAAGCCGTTGTCGACGTCCACCGAGAACTTGCCGAGGGAGCCCTTCTTGAGCTCGGCCGGCAGGTTCTTGGGCTCGACGAGGTCGCGGATGTGTCCGACCGAGGCCTGGACTTCGTATCCGTCACCGAGGTATTGCGCGATCGTCTTCGCCTTCGCAGGGCTCTCGACGATCACGAGCTTCTTCGTGCCTGGCACGTGTCTCCTTGATCCGTGGTGCTGGTCGGCCCTGGACACGAACGTGTCCGGGTCGCCCGGGACATCGGTGACCGGTGGCCGACAGGCACACCATACACACCGTGGTCGGGGTGGTCGTCCGCCGGACCGGCGACCGCGGATGCGCCGACGGCGAACGGTCCGGAGCCGACGACCACCCGCACCCGGGCCGTCGCGGCGGCGAGGTCGCAGGCCACGAGGGCCGAGCCGTTCGCCCGTGCGACCCGCTCGGCAACGTCGCACGGCGAGCCGGTCAGGAGTCCGACGGAGGCCGCAGCGGCCGAGGTCGCGGCGGCGTCGGCGGCATCCCCGGCCCGGACTGCCTGCGTGCGGTGTCCGGCGGCGGCGAGCGCTGACGACGCGACGAGCACCCCGACGCCGAGGACGGCGGCGACGAGCACGGTCACCGAACCGCGCTCGGGGTCAGCGTCCCCCGGCCGCAGCACACGCCGTCGCCCGGAGCGGCAGCGCCGAGAACGGACCGGCGCCGCCGCGCGTGGCGTCGACGCACACGAGGTCGTCGGTGCGCCGGACGGTGACGGAGGATCCCGGCGCGATCCGCTCGGCGGCGGCGAGTCCGACGGCGTCGTCCCCGCGCCCGACGCCCCGCGCAGCCGCCGCGGCGGCGGACTGCAGGCGTCCTTGTCCGTCGACGACCAGCACGGCCGCGACGAGCAGGGTGAGGACGAGTGCGACGGCGGGCAGCACGACCGCGAACTCGACCGTGACCGAGCCCCGGTCGGAGTCCCGGTCGGAGTCCCGGTCGGGGCGCCGCGCCTGATCACAGCGACAGGGCACCGCGGACGAGCTCGGTGAGGATGGTCTGCACCTCGCCCGAGCGCATGACGGCGACGAGCACGCCAGCGAACGCCACGGCGGCGAGGATGACGACCGCGTACTCGGCGGTCGCGGACCCCTGATCGTCCTGCGCGACGGCGCGGAGCCGGTCGACGACGCGGCTGGTGCGACGGATTCGGTTCGGGGTGGTGCTCATGGGTTCGTCCCTTCTGTTGCGGTGATCCCAGCGTGGCGCGTGGCCACCGCACGATCAGCGCCTCGAGCGGCATCTGTGGAGAGGTCATCGCGCATCGACGACGGTGGAGGAGAGGACGCCGACCACGACGGGGACCACTCCGACGAGCACGAACGCGGGCAGGACGCAGACACCGAGCGGCAGCACCAGTCGGACGGCCAGGCGCTCGGCCGCGGCGAGGCCGGCGGCAGCAGCGTCGTCACGGACGTCCTCCGCGGCGCGGCGCAGCAGTCCCGCCGCGGGCACGCCCGCTCGCACGGCCAGGTCGAGGACCTCGCGCAGGCGAGCCACGTCGGCAGCCGGCGGGACGATCCCGTCGGCGGCACGACGGACCGCCTCGCCGGCGGCGATCCACGAACCACCGCCCGAGACGGCCACCGCCCAGGCGTCGAGGACGACCCCGGGCACGCGTCCGTCCGGCGTCGCCGACCGGACGAGCCGCGCGGTCCAGGCGCGCCCGGACAGGACGAGCACGGCGGCGAGCGCCGAGCAGACCCAGCCGAGCGGCGAGCCCGTGAGGACCTGCACGGCTCCGGACCCCCACGCGGCCCCGAGTCCGAGGCCGAACAGCGGCAGCGCCAGGACGACGCGGGCACTGGTACGCGGGCCGGCGAGGGCGACCCGGATCGCCCGGTCCGACGCGGCCGATCGGCGGAGCGCGCCGGCGAGTGTGCCGAGCGTCTCCGCGACGGGGGCGCCGGTCCGGTCCGCGACCCGCAGGACGACGGCGATGTCCGCGGACGCGGGAGCGGTCCCTGCGGGGAGCCTGCCGACGAGTTCCCAGGCCCGCGGCGGCGGGACCCCGGCGGCGACGAGCGTCGCGACGCGGTCCAGGGTGCCGGCCACGCGCGCCGGGTCGAACGGCGCGGGACGCCGGACCCGACGTCCCAGGAGCGACCCCCTGCTCACGGTGCCCCGTCCACCGGGCGCACCCCGAGCCTCCCGTCCGCGCCGACGTGGAACGCGCCCACCGCAGCGAGCCGTCGTCCGACTGCCCGACGCTCGACGTGGAGTACCAGATCGAACGCGCTGACCGCTTGTCGGGCGAGCGCCTCGACGCCGAGTCCGGCGAGGGCGCCGAGCGCCTCGAGCCGAGCGGCGACGTCCGCGACACCGTTCGCGTGCACGGTGCCGGCACCCCCGTCGTGGCCCGTGTTCAGCGCGGACATGAGCTCGCGGACCTCGGCGCCCCGGCACTCCCCCACGACGATCCGGTCCGGGCGCATCCGCAGGGCCTCACGCACAAGCCGGTCGAGGCCGAGCGCGCCGACGCCCTCGGCGTTCGCCTGCCGCGCCTCGAGTGCGACCACGTGCGGGTGGGCGATGCGCAGCTCGGCGACGTCCTCGACCGTGACGATCCGCTCGTCGGCCGGGACGGCGCCGAGCATCGCGGCGAGCAGGGTGGTCTTGCCGCTGCCGGTCGCACCGGTGACCAGGACGTTGCGGCGCTGGTGCACGGCGTCCTCGACGACGGAGCGCGGCACGTGCTCGAAGGTGCCGGCGCGGTCGAGCGCGGCGAGGGTCGGCCGGGCGGGGTGTGGGAGCCGGATCGAGATCGCCGTGCCACCGACCGAGACCGGGGCGAGCACGACGTGCACCCGGATCCCGTCGCCGTGCCGGACGTCGGCGCACGGAGTGGTCTCGTCGACGTGGCGTCCGCCGAGCGCCACCAGCCGCGTGGCGAGCTCCCGGGTGCGCGCCTCGCTCAGACGCGGCGCGGCGGCTTCGAGTCCGCCGCCACGGTCGGTCCAGGTGCCGACGCCGCCGACGACCAGGACGTCGGTGACCCCGGCGTCCGTCACGAGGCCGGCGAGTTCCTCGAACTCGACGACACCGTGCGTTCGGCGCCGAAGGGCGGCGGCGGCAGCCCCGTGCGAAACAGGCCCGGCCCCGGGCGGAACAGGCCCGGCCCCGGGCAGAACGGACCCAGCCCCGGGCAGGAACGGTCCGGCCCCGGGCGGAACAGGCCCGGACCCGGGCAGGAACGGCGTGGCACGGTGACGGTGCATGACGCCAGAGCGTAAGAGGAGAGCCATTTTCGGCATCCGGTGCCACAACCAGCCTGTGGAGAGGTAAGCGCCGATGGCACCAACGGACCGATTTGTCCCCCGAAACGGAAAGCCGTACCCCACTCGGCGAGGAGCGCCCGACGCAGCGCGGCGACAGACCACACGAGCAGGTCCCCTCGATCACGGGCACCGGGACGGAGTAGCAATTGCTACGGGCCCGTCGAACGTTCCATGCGTGAGCATGTACCGGTCTGTCCACTCGACCGGCGTCCCCGTGCGGATCGCCGTCAATCTTGGGCGGCCGGCGAGCGCTGATCGCTCGAGCCGGACCCCGGACAAAAGAAGAGGCGGCACCGGTTGGGGGGAACTGGTGCCGCCTGGACATCGAAGGATTGGGGGGAATCCGATTCGATGCCGCCGGAAACGAGTCCAGCAGGAACTACTGTACCCCACGATCCGCCCCTCGGGGCAACCCCCGACACGACCGCCGGGCGTGCCGCCGCGACCAGGACACACCGGTGTGCGCCGTCGCGGCCCCGCTGCCCCAGACCCGCGCCCGCCGCCGCGGCCCCGCTCCCCCGCACCCGGGCCGCCGCTCGTCACGGAACCGCACAGCACCCGGGCCCGCCGCTCGTCACGCAACCGCGCAGCGCACGGGCCGAGGGGTAGTCTCCGTGGCGCACCCTGAGGACGCAACGACGCGAAAGGACATCGATGTCCACTCCGACCCAGACCGACCACCGCGAGGACGACGGCGCCACCTTCCCGCCGACACCCGAGTTCGTCGCCGACGCCGTCGCGCACGAAGACCTGCACGAGGCCGCCGCCGCCGACCGCGAGGCCTTCTGGGCCGAGCAGTCCCGCAGCCTGCTCGACTGGCGGACCCCGTTCACGCAGACCCTCGACTGGTCCGGCGCCCCGTTCGCGAAGTGGTTCGCCGACGGCACGCTCAACGTGGCCGAGAACTGCCTCGACCGGCACGTCCGCGCGGGCAACGGCGATCGGGTGGCCATCCACTTCGAGGGCGCACCCGGCGACACCCGCCGGATCACCTACGCCGAACTCACCGCCGACGTGCAGCGCGCCGCGAACATGCTCACCGACCTCGGCGTCGGGCAGGGCGACCGCGTCGTCGTCTACCTACCGCTCATCCCCGAGGCCGTCGTGACGATGCTCGCCGTCGCCCGCATCGGCGCCGTGCACTCCGTGGTCTTCGGCGGGTTCAGCGCCGAGAGCCTCCGTGCTCGCATCGAGGACGCCGGCGCGAAGCTCGTCGTCACGGCAGACGGCGGCTGGCGCCGTGGCGCGGTGTCAGCGCTCAAGCCCGCGGTCGACGAGGCACTCGAGGGCGAGGGCACCGACAGCGTCGAGCACGTCCTGGTCGTCAAGCGCGGCGGCAACGAGATCGCCTGGAACGACCGCGACCTGTGGTGGCACGACGAGGTCGCGAAGGCCGCCCCGGCGCACACGCCAGAGGCCTTCCCCGCCGAGACCCCGCTGTTCATCCTGTACACCTCGGGCACGACCGGGAAGCCGAAGGGCATCGTGCACACCTCCGGCGGGTACCTGACCCAGGCCGCGTACACGCACAAGAACGTGTTCGACATGCACCCGGAGAAGGACGTCTACTGGTGCACCGCCGACATCGGCTGGATCACCGGGCACTCGTACGTCGTCTACGGCCCCCTGGCGAACGGCGTGACGCAGGTGCTCTACGAGGGCACGCCCGACGAGCCGAAGCCCGGCCGCTGGTGGGACATCGTCGACTCGTACGGCGTCACCGTCCTGTACACCGCGCCGACGGCGGTCCGTGCGGCGATGAAGGCCGGCCGCGAGATCCCCGAGGCCCGCAGTCTCGAGACCCTGCGCCTGCTCGGCAGCGTCGGCGAACCGATCAACCCCGAGGCGTGGAACTGGTACCGCCAGGTCATCGGCCACGACCGCACGCCCATCGTCGACACGTGGTGGCAGACCGAGACCGGCGCGATCATGATCTCCGCGCTGCCCGGTGTGACGAAGCTCAAGCCCGGCGCCGCGCAGACGCCGCTGCCCGGCATCGTCGCCGAGATCGTCGACGACGACGGCAACCGCGCCGACCCCGGCGAGAGCGGCTACCTCACCATCACCGAACCGTGGCCGTCGATGGCGCGCGGCATCTGGGGCGACCCGGACCGCTTCGTCGAGACCTACTGGTCGCGGTTCCCCGGCCGGTACTTCGCCGGCGACGGGGCGCGGCTCGACGGTCAGGGCGACATCTGGATCCAGGGCCGCGTCGACGACGTCATGAACGTGTCGGGCCACCGCTTGTCGACGGCCGAGATCGAGTCAGCCCTGGTCGGGCACGAGGGCGTCGCCGAGGCGGCCGTCGTCGGAGCCGCCGACGAGACCACCGGACAGGCGGTCGTCGCGTACGTCATCCTGACCGCCGAGGCCGCCGCCGACGTCGACCGCGAATCAGCATCGACCGAACTCCGCAACTGGGTGGGCAAGCGCATCGGTGCGATCGCGAAGCCCCGCCAGGTGGTCATCGTCCCCGAACTGCCCAAGACGCGCTCCGGCAAGATCATGCGGCGCCTGCTCCGCGACGCGGCCGAGGGCCGCCGCATCGGCGACACGACGACGCTGGCCGACCCGACGATCATGGCGACCATCGCGGAACTCATGTAGTCCGTGTCACGCAGGTGGGGCCTCCAGTCCGTGTCGGACGGGAGGCCCCACCTGCGTTCGCTTCACTGCTGACGGTCCGTCAGGACGTCAGTTCCACCACCAGCTCGACCTCCACAGGAGCGTCCAGCGGCAGCACCGCCACGCCCACCGCGCTGCGCGCGTGGACGCCGGCGTCACCGAAGACCTCGCCGACCAGGGTGGAGGCGCCGTTCGCGACCCCGGGCTGGCCTGTGAAGGACGGCTCCGACGCGACGAACACGGTGACCTTGACGACCCGGGCGACGCGGTCGAGCGAGCCGGCGACCGACTCGACGGCGGCCAGGGCGTTGAGCGCGGCCACGCGGGCCTGCGCGGTGGCGGTCTCGGCGTCGACCGACGCCCCGACCTTGCCGGTGACGGGCAGTGCGCCGTCGACGAACGGCAGCTGGCCGGCCGTGTAGACGTACTGGCCGGTGACGACCGCAGGGACGTAGGCGGCGACGGGTGCTGCGACCGGCGGGAGCGTCAGCCCCAACTCGGTCAGGCGGTCCGCGACGCTCATGCGTCGGCCTTCGGACGCTTGAGGTACGCGACGAGCCCACCCTCGGGGCCGGTGACGATCTGGACCAGCTCCCAGCCCTCGTCCCCGTAGTTGTTGAGGATGGCGGTGGTGTTGTGGATCATCAGGGGCGTGGTGAAGTACTCCCAGCGAGTCATGCGGTTCCTTGCCAGCCTTTCAGTCGTGGGTGTCGTTTAGGCTGCATCCTATGTCTGCCCAGAAGACGTCTGCCTCGCGGACCAAGCCCGTCTCAGCAGTCGGCGCCTTCATCGGATTCGTCGGGTTCAGTGCCCTCGCCGGCCTGCTCGTCACGATCGGGGTCACCCCGGCCATCGCGGTCGCCGGTGTCACGACGACGTCGACGATCGGTGTGTTCGAGTCGCTGCCGGAGTACATCGAGATCGGTGACCTGCCGCAGCGCAACGAGCTGTACGCGTACTCGGGCGGCAAGTCGGTGCACTTCGCGACGCTGTACGACCAGAACCGGCAGGAACTGAAGTTCGACCAGATCAGCGACCAGCTGAAGAACGCCGCCATCGACGGCGAGGACAAGCGCTTCTACAGCCACGGCGGCGTCGACATGACCTCGCTCATCCGCGCCGGCGTGGGCAGCATCGCCGGTGGACTCGGCGACTCGGGTGGTGGGTCGACGTTGACCATGCAGCTCGTCCGCAACATCAAGATGAACGAAGCGCTGAACCTCCCCACGAAGAAGGAGCAGCAGAAGGCCTACAACGAGGCCGTCGAGCAGACCATCCCCCGCAAGCTCGAGGAGATGAAGCTCGCGATCGGGCTGGCGAAGAAGTACTCCAAGAAGGAGATCCTCACCGCCTACCTGAACATCGCCTACTTCGGTGACCAGACCTACGGCGTGCAGGCCGCCGCGCAGCACTACTACAACAAGAGCGCGACGAACCTGACCCCGGCCGAGGCTGCCTCGCTGATGGCCATCGTGCAGTACCCCGAGGCGCGCAACCTGTCGACGCCGAAGAAGTACGACGCCAACGTCGCTCGACGCAACGTCATCCTGCGCTCGATGTACGACCAGAAGAACCTGACCGAAGCCGAGTACCGCACGGCCCGCCTGTCGAAGCCGGCGGACTACGTGCACCTGACGCAGCCGTCGCAGGGCTGCCGGGCCTCGGTCGGCGACGGCTCGCAGTTCTTCTGCGACTACGCCAAGAAGGTCGTGCTCGAGATGTCGCAGCTCGGCTCGTCGCAGAAGGCACGCGACACCGCGTGGCGGAACGGCGGCTACAAGATCCAGACGACGCTGAACATCGACCTGAACGCCGAGCAGAAGCAGCTCCTCAACACCTACGACAACAAGGCCGAGACGAACCTGGCCCTGGGCGCGACGCTCAACTCGATCGAGGCCGGCTCCGGCCGCATCGTGACGATGGCGCAGAACAAGGACTTCGACGAGTCGCTGAAGTCGGCACCCACGTCCACGTCTCTGAACTACAGCGTCGACTACAAGTACGGCAACTCCGGGGGCTTCCAGACCGGCTCGACCTACAAGCTCTTCACGCTGCTGGATTGGATCAAGACGGGCCACGGGCTCAATGAGACCGTCAGCGGTGCTGAACGTGTGGTCACGCCGTGGACCATCTGCGGTCAGACCGACTACACGAAGTTCGACGTCTCGAACGACGCTCCGGGCGAGGGCGGTAACTGGAGCGTGCTCGGGGCCACCGCTGGCTCGATCAACGGCGCGTTCGCATCGATGGCCCAGAAGCTCGACCTCTGCGACATCCGCGACATCGCGCAGTCGCTCGGCGTGCACCGTGCTGACGGCGGCGAGCTGCAGTACCAGAACCCGTCCGCGATCCTCGGCACCAACGAGATCGCCCCGATGACGATGGCCGCCGCCTACGCCGCGGTCGCGAACAACGGCATCTACTGCAAGCCGATCGCGATCGACCAGATCACCTCGCCGTCTGGCAAGCAGCTCGGCGGCCAGACGAAGGACTGCCAGCAGGCTGTCGACCCCGCCTTCGCACAGGCAGCGATCTACGCCATGAAGGGCACGATCACCAGCGGTACCGCGCGCGGTGCTCAGACGCCGGACGGCACCCAGATGTTCGCTAAGACGGGCACGACCGACGAGGCTGACCAGATCTGGCTCGTGGGGGCGAGCTCACGCGTCGCCACCGCCTACTGGCAGGGCAACACCGACGGCAAGAAGAACAACCTCCGGCACTACAGCAACGGCGTGGGCGGGACGTACGCCGGCTCGCGTGCCGACGTCTGGCGTCAGGCGATGACCGCGGTCAACGCCACCTACCCCGCCGGTGCCTTCACGGACCCGCAGCCGACGGCGATCCGTGGCAACGCCAAGGCGCTGCCGAACCTGCAGGGGAAGACCGCTGACGAAGCCCGCGCAGCGATCTCCGGCGCCGGCTTCAACTACGTCGACGGTGGCACCCGCCCCGGCACCGGCAACCCCGGTTCGGTGTCGTCGACCTCGCCGTCCGCCGGTGCACTCCTGTCCTCCGGCTCGAGCGTGACGGTCTACACCTCGGACGGGTCGCAGGCCAACGTGCCCGAGATCGGCGGAGACTCGCTCGGTGATGCCCGCTCGGCACTGAACGACGCCGGCTTCGGCAACGTCAGCGTGTCGGACGACTTCGCCAAGGGCGGCGGCAACAAGACCTGCAAGGTCGCGGCCGTCGACCCGGCGATCAGTTCGGCAGCGGACAAGAACGCCGGTGTGACGATCCAGCTCTACGGCGACAAGAACGGCAAGGCGCCCAAGGACTGCAAGTGACCCGCGGTCGCGCCGCGCTCGGGGTCCTCGCAGCCGGCGCGGCCGTCGGTGCTGCCTCGTTCGCCTGGGGCTCGCTCGTCGAGCGTCGACGCTTCGGCATCCGGTGGGAGACCGTCCCGGTCCTCCCGCCGGGGTCCCGTGACGTCACCGTTCTGCACCTGTCCGACATCCACATGGCCCCGTGGCAGGCCGACAAGCAGCAGTGGCTGCGCGACCTGTCCCTGGTCGAGCCGGACTTCGTCGTCAACACCGGCGACAACCTCGGGCACCCCACGGCGAACGCAGCCGTGGAGTACGCACTGGAGCCGTTCCGGGGTGTTCCCGGCGCGTTCGCGTACGGGTCGAACGACTTCTTCGGACCGTCGCCGCGCAACCCGCTGAAGTACTTCTCCGGCCCGAGCCGCATGCACAGCGAGGCGAAGCCCGTCGAGCTCGACATCGACCGGCAGACGGCGTTCTTCGAGTCCCTCGGGTGGCTCGACCTGAACGACCACGCCCGCGCCATCGAGCTCCGCGGCTCCCGGTTCGAGCTGTTCGGCACCTCGGACGCGCACCGCGACTGGGACCGGCTCGACCTGCTCCCCACGAACGTCGACGAGATGCGCGGCGAGGTGCCCTGGTCCGAGGACGAGGACGGCCCGGCTCCCGTCGCGATCGGTGTCACGCACGCGCCCTACCGCCGGGTGCTCGACGCCTTCGTCACCCAGGGTGCGGACATCATCTTCGCCGGGCACACCCACGGCGGCCAGGTCCAGGTGCCCGGGGTCGGTGCGCTCGTCACGAACAGCGACCTGCCCCGCCGGTACGTCAGCGGGCTGCACAAGTGGGAGCACCGGAACCAATGGTCCTGGCTCGAGGTCTCGGCCGGTCTCGGCACCTCGATCTACGCGCCGGTGCGGTTCTCGTGCCGCCCCGAAGCGGTCGTCGTCACCCTCACTGCCCGCACCTCCTGACGACTCGCCCGGGAGTTCGCCGGATGGTCGTGAGCACCCCCGATCATCGGATAGTATTGTCGGGTTGCTCCGGTACGGAGTGATCACACCGCGGGGTGTGGCGCAGCTTGGTAGCGCGCCTCGTTCGGGACGAGGAGGTCGCAGGTTCAAATCCTGTCACCCCGACACTGTGTTGAGACAGTACGAAGAAGGCCCTGGTTCTCCGGAACCGGGGCCTTCTGCTTCTTTACGGTCGGGCGCTCGGCACTACACCTCCCGACACACGACGTGGCCGCCGCTCCCCCCGGCCGCGACGACACGGATAGCCTCGACAGCGATGTCACGCGCCGACCGGTCCCGAGCTGACGACCGACGATGGGTCTGCATTTCGAAGGTGCTCGCGCGGACGGCTGCAGCAGTCCTCCTTCCCGTCGTGACCCTCGCCATCGTGTACCTGCTGATCGCCGCACTCACGACACGGACGGAATCGGCCGACCGCACTCTCGACCTCGGCGGGTACCTCGGGTTCGCAGCCGCCACGGTCGTGATCTGCGGGCTCGTCGGTGCGACCGGGAGGGCGCTCTCCCGGTCCGCGAGCGCCGTCCACTTCGGGCTCATCGTGGGATGGCTGATCCTCGGGGCCTCGTTGTTCCTGCTCGTAGTCCTGTCATTCGTTCCCGCAGCACCACCGTGGGTCAGCTGGAGGTCGTTCCGGTCGTTCATCAGCCTGCTCGGCACCCCGCTCGTCTACGCCATCGCCATGACGACCTACACGGTCGGGTTCGCTGTCCGTGATCCGCGACACCGCTGGCTGACCGTCGTCGCGCTCGCGGTCCTGCCCGGGCTGATGATCACGTTGTATGGCTTCTTCGACCCGATGTCGTGACGACCGGACCACGGGCCGCCGTCCTCGCGTTCCTCACCGCACTCGTGCTGAGTGCGGTGAGCGCGCACAGCGCTGCGCAGTTCATCGCGCATTCTTCGGCCCGGACAGGACTGCAGCCGCACCTGTTCCTGCCGGTGGTCCTCTGCGCGGTCCTGTCACTGTTTTACGGACTGGCGATGACCAGGCGGACGATGGCCGATCAGCGACGATGGGCCACGGTCGGGTCGCTCTGCGCGGTCATCCCGATCGCCGCGCTGTTCGGCTTCCTGACGCTCCTCGCGGTGCTCGGAACGGCGACGGACCCGCACCCGGCGGGTTCGGTCGTGTCCGCGAGCAGCCCCGCCATCGCGGCTGCGACGGTGCTCGTGTACACGACAGCTTTCGGCCGGCGGATGCCGCGTTGGGCGCGCTACAGTGGTCTCGTCGTGGTCTCCGCTGTGCCGGTCATCCTCGCAATCGCCAGGGTGCTGCTGGTGCCCTGATGAGCGAGCAGGACGCTGCTCACTGACGAGTCAGACGCTGCGGTAGCCTGAGCGCGTCATGCAGTATCCGAGCGCTCACCTCGCAGCGATAGCCGAGCAGATCCAAGCACGATTCCCCGAGCTCGCCGACGAACCGGTCCTGACGCAGAACCTCGTCGACAACGTGACGTCGATGATCGCCGAGGCACACGCGCGCTACGCCGCCGGTGCCGAGGACAGTGTGGTGAGCGGCGCGTACCTCGATCCGGACCACCTGGCAACCGGGTCTCTGCACGCCGAGCAGTCCCAGCACCCCGCCGGCGCGATGCTCGCCGCGGAGATGCTCTTCGACGCCTACCTGCCGCTCTTCGTGGACGAGGTCGGCGCGGAGTCCACCGCCGAGGTCCTGCGTGCCACCAGGGCCCTGCACGCGGGCATCTGGAGCCGGTTCCCCGCCGGGGCCGTCGCCTACACGGAAGCGCTGCGCCAGCGCGTCACGACGGCGCACCTGGACTCCCGCACGCAGATCGCCCGTGACCTGCACGACCGCGTGGCGCACGGCATCCTCGCCGGGCTCCAGCGGCTCGACCTCGTGCTGCTGACCGATCCCCCGGCCGGCGAACGGGCCGACCAGCTCGACGACGCCGCACGGCTGCTGCGCGGAGCACTCGGCGACGTGCAGGACCTCGCGGTGAGCCTGCACGCCCGCGTCGGCGACGCCCTGCTCGACGATGCGCTCGCCCGGCACGCCAGGGACCTGTTCTCCGATGACGACCGCTTGTCGTTCAGCACCACGGGTACGCCCGAGCACCTGCCGAACTGGCAGGCGGAGGAAGCGCTGACGATCCTCCTCGAGGCGCTCACGAACCGGCGGAAGCACGCACCGCACTCCAGCGCCGGGGTGCACTTCGCGTGGACCTCGGCATGCCTCGTCGTGACGGTCTCCGACGACGGTCCGGGCTTCGACCCCGATGCCGACGCCGACGGACGCCTCGGGCAGCAGACCATGCGCGAGCGGGCCGCGGTCATCGGCGCGCGACTCGACGTCGAGAGCACCCCAGGCACCGGCACCACCGTCCGCCTGACGATCCCGAGGGGCACGCTGTGACCGTCACGCACGTCGCCATCGTCGACGACCACCAGCTGTTCCGCGAAGGACTGGCGACGATCCTCGCCGCCGTGCCCACGATCCGCGTGGTCGCACACGGCGAGCGTCCGTCCGACGTTCTCGACTCCCCCGAAGCCGCCGCCATCGACGTCCTGCTCCTCGACGTCGAGCTCGACGGTCCGCCGGCACGCACCACGATCGCCACGGTGCGCCGCACCCGTCCGGACGTCCGCGTGGTGGTGCTCACGATGCACCGCGATGCCGTCCTGCGTCGGACACTGCTCGACGCCGGTGCGGTCGACTTCGTGACGAAGGACACCCCGAGCCGCGAGCTTGTCGACCGCATCGCCCGGGCCGTGCACGCCGATGCCGCGCCGGTGACGTTCCCGGTCGACCTGGTCACCGAGGCCCGCGCGGGATCACCGCTCAGCGACCGCGAGCTCGAGGTCCTGCGGCTCCTCGCGGCTGCGCGCACCAACGCCGAGATCGCGGCGGACCTGCAGCTCGCGATCGGCACGGTCAAGCGGCACGTCTACAACGTGTTCCGCAAGCTCGACGTCGGTTCGCGAGTCGGCGCCGTGGCTGCGGCGACGCGCCTCGGCCTGCTCACCTGAGGCTCCGCTCCACTTGGTGAGCAGAAATGGTCGGGTGCCTGACGGCGACCCGACCATTTCTGCTCACCAAGCGAACGAACGGAAGAGCGAACGAACGAGCGAGCTAGACCGACGCCGACGCCGGCGCCGACGCCGACGCGCCAGCGCGCACGAGCCGCCCGGACGCGTGCAGCCCGGCCACCACGTCGAGCGCCTGGTGCCGGTACCGCGCCTGCGCAGCACCCGGAGCGACGATCACGCCGTTCGCCCCGGTGGACGCCACGAGCGCGTTGATCTTGTCCGCCACCTGGTCGGCGGTGCCGTACGCCTGGCGCTCGGTACGCGCGGCGATGAACCGACGCTCGAGGTCGTTGAACTCGTACGCGCGGGCCTCGTCCATCGAGACCGGCTCGGGCTTCGCGCCCTGCCGCATCCGGATGAACGAGATCATCCCGGGAGCGCTCTGCTCGTCGACGACGGCCGGGTCCTCGTCGGTGACGACTTGCACACCGATGAGCGCGTTCGGCGTCTGGCGGAACCGGGAGGGCCGGAACGAGTCGCGGTACAACGCGAGCGCCGCCTCGGTGTTGTCCGACGCGAAGTGGTGGGCGAAGGCGAACGAGACGCCGAGCGCCCCGGCCACCTGCGCGCTGTACCCGGAGGAACCGAGCAACCAGAACTCCGGCACGTCGCCGTACCCCGGCACCGCACGGATACCCGACAGCGGGTTGTCCGAGGACATCCCGGTGAAGAACCCGATCAGGTCGGCGAGGCGGTCCGGGAAGTCGTCGACGTCGAGCCGGTCGGTGCGGCGCAGCGCCATCGCGGTCGCCCCGTCGGTGCCCGGCGCACGGCCGAGCCCGAGGTCGACGCGGTCGCCGTACAGCGCTCGGAGCGTGCCGAACTGCTCGGCGATGACGAGGGGTGCGTGGTTCGGCAGCATGACGCCGCCGGAGCCGATGCGGATGGTCGAGGTGGCCGCGCCGACGGCGCTCAGCAGCACCGCGGGGGCCGACGAGGTGATGCCGGGCATGCCGTGGTGCTCGGCGACCCAGAACCGCTCGTAGCCGAGCTTCTCGGCGTGGACCGCCATGTCGATCGAGCCCTGCAGGGCTTCGGTGTTGGACTGGCCGTACTCGCGCGTCGCCAGGTCCAGGACGGACAGGTGCAGGGTGTCGTCGCTCATGTGGTCACCAACGCACGCCGCGGCGCACGCATTCCACGACGAGACCGCCTCCTCCACCGGTCAGGACACGCCGTCGTCCGCCGGCCGACCGGTCACCAGGCGTCGCCCGGACGTCGCACAAGCGACGGTTCGCGACCGAACGGCGGACGCATGCGGCGCGCCGTGGACGTCAGGCGCGACGGCCGGGAGGCCCGTGGCGGGGCTGCACCGCGCCTCCAGGCCGTCTGCGGTCGCGTCTCGAGCGCCGAGCGGTCACGACCTGACGCGCGCACCTCGCGGACTGGTCGCGTCCGGTCGCCCGACGGGCGGATCGGCGACGCGACGTGTCCGCTCGGCGAACGCGAGCGGTGTGTGACGATCTGCCGGCAGCGCGGGTCAGGCGCCGTCGAGCCGGCCGCCGGACTCCGTCAGGTAGCAGTTGGCGCAGAGCGACTCGTAGGCGACGTCGACGCCGTCGATGGCGACCTGCGAGCCGTCGAACACGAACCGGCCGTCGACGGTGCGGGCGTTGAAGACGGCCTTGCGACCGCAGCGGCAGATCGTCTTGAGCTCTTCGAGCGAGTGCGCGACCTCGAGCAGGCGGGCGCTGCCCGGGAACGCCTCGGTGCGGAAGTCGGTGCGGATGCCGTAGGTGATCACCGGGATCTCGTCGAGGACCGCGATGCGCAGCAGGTCGTCGACCTGCTGCGGAGTGAGGAACTGCGCCTCGTCGACCAGGACGCAGCTGACCGCGCGGACCATGCCGTCGAGGCGGTCGGACTCGGGGTCGACGGCGCCGGCCGCAGCGACCGCGGACCGGACGTCGGCGTCGGGAGCGAAGACCAGGTCGACGGTGCGGGTCACGCCGAGGCGGGACACGATCTCACGGTCGCCCTTGGTGTCCACCGCGGGCTTCGCGAGCAGGACCCGGTGCCCGCGCTCCTCGTAGTTGTAGGCAGCCTGCAGGAGCCCCGTGCTCTTGCCGCTGTTCATCGCGCCGTAGCGGAAGTAGAGCTTCGCCACTACGCGAGGAACCCGTCCTCGGCGGCCCGCCGGATCAGGTCGGACTTCTTCGAGGCGGGACGGCCGACCTTGCTGTACTTCTCGCGGACCCGGCGCAGGTAGGTCTTCGCGGTCTCGTACTGCACGTTCATCTGCGCGGCGACCTCGTTGGTCGAGTAGCCGGACACGTACAGCCGGAGCGCTTCTTCCTCGCCGTGACTGAGCTTCGGACGCTGGTGCGCAGCCGCCCCGGTGGGCAGCGGACGCCACTCGCGCGGCTGCGGGGTCTCGCGGGCGACGCCCATGATCTCGCGGGCGACGTCCATGACCTCGCGCATCGGCAGGGACTTCGACAGGAACGCCGCGGCGCCTGCTGCCAGGGCACGGTCGCGGGACTCGCGGCTGTCGACGCTGGAGAGCACGATGACCTTCGCGCCGGCGGCACGGCAGGTGCGGACACGGGCCTCGATCGAGACGGGTTCCTTGAGCTGGAAGTCGAGGAACACCAGGTCGGTCGGGAAGCTGTCGCTGTGGACCATCTCGAGCCAGGTGTGCGCGGTCAGGGCCAGGTCGAAGTCGAACGCGTTCACCGCGATCCAGCTCGACAGGCTGTCGAGCAGCACCTCGTGGTCGTCGAGGATGGCCAACCGCACACGTCGTGCCCCCGGGTTCGGGAGGGACGGGGACCCCTCCGAGAGCCTGTTCGGGTCAGTGCTGGTCATAGGAGAACCTTAGTGCGAGGGCGGACGGACGAACCGCGACGTCGAGGTCGGGGAACGTCACACGGAGGACGGCGAAGTAGGGGTCGAAGGTGCGGTGGATCCCGATGTCGGAGTCGGCCACGGCGAGGTCGAGTGCGAGCAGCACGCGGGCGTCGCGGGCCGGGTCGGTGCGGGCCGGGTCGGCGGGGGCCGGGTCGGTGCGGGCCGGGTCGGTGCGGGCCGGGTCGGTGCGTGCTGCATCGCCGCGGGTGGCCGCGTCGTCCTGCCCGTCCTCGCGTCGGAGCGTTGCCCGGAACCCGGCCGGGTCGACGGTCGAGGCACGGAACGCGGCCCGCAGGAACGTCCGCACCACGGAGCGCTGGTCGGCGTCGAGCATCGCGGCGAGCCCGTCCGGGTCGTCGACGACCGGGGCGTCCCCGCCCTCGACCCGCACGGCCTGCTCGAACCAGGTGCGGTCCGCGTCGGCGACCATCGCCCGGCGGATGCCGTCGGCGATCAGTCGTGCCCGCTCGCGGTCGGCATCGGTGATGACCTCGCGCGTGCGCAGCTCGGCGAAGAACGGTGCGACGTCGCGGGCGAGGATCGTCGACCGGTCCTGCTGCACGCTCGCCGCGATGCCGTCCCGCTCCGCACGCTCCACCGAGTAGGAACCAGCCCGGATCTGCACCCGCTCGGCCAGACCCGCGAACGTCCACGCGAAGACGGCCGACGCAGCGGTCAGCACCAGGGTCGGTGCCGCCGCCAGGAAGGCCGCGACGGCGACGGGGATCTCGTGCGGGAACGTCGCTGCACCGACGCCCCAGGTCGCGGCGTTGACGACGGCGAGCAGGGCGCCGCCGATGGTCAGGTCCGTCCAGGGCCGGTACGGCGCGACCATCACGATGCCGGTCGCCGTGATGAGCGACATGAAGTCGTTCAGCGCGCTGCGGTCGGGTCCCCACTGCGCGGCGACGCTCGTCACCGACGCCAGGCCGAGCAGCCCGACGTGCGCAATGAAGGCCCACCGCGGGAACGGTGCTCGGAATGGACTCGAGGCGGTGAACACGACCGCTGCCGACGCCGCGACCAGGATGACGGTGAGTGCGCTGAGGGTGGGGCTGCCCACGACGTCACGGTCGAACACGGACACCAGGAGCGCCCAGACGATGCTGGCGGCGCCGAGCCCGATCGCGAGCGGACGCGACCCCATCGCGCCGAGCGGGTCGTACTGCTGCGCGGTCCGACGGGCCTCGGTCGTGGCGCTCACCGGTCGGCTCCCTGCACGCCGCCGACCTCGTCGGGGACCACGGTGCCGGCGTGGTCGGTGGCCACGGCGTCCGTCGTGGCGGTGACCGGTCCGAACGGCACCGTCATCATCACGCTCGTGCCCGAACCGGGCGACGACCAGATCTGGACGTCGCCGCCCACCCGACCGATGCGGTCGCGGACCGAGCCACGCAGGCCCATCCGGTCGGAGCCAGTGGAGTCCTCGTCGAAGCCACGACCGTCGTCGACCACCATCACGGTGCACGACGCGCCGTCGTCGAAGACGCTGACCTCGGCCGCGTCGACGCCGGCGTGCTTGCGGACGTTGGCGAGACACTGGCCCACGGCGCGGACGAGCGCGGTGACGGCCCGCTGGTCGAGCCGGTCGAGTGCGGACGGGTTGCCGGACACCGTGACGTCGAGACCGGTCGCACGGTGCTGGTCCACCATGACGGCGAACGCGTCGACCGCTGCACCGGGTCGCTGTGGAGCGGCCGGTGCCAGCCACCCCTTGCCGGTCAGGACGGCGACGTCGGCCTCGATGGTCCGCGCCAGGTGCGGGTCCATCGGGCCGTCGGGAGCCAGGGAGATCGCGTTGAGGTGGTTCAGGACGGTGTCGTGCAGGATCGCAGCCGCCTCGGCCTCGACCCCGGCACGGTACGCGGAGACGTGCTCTTCACGCGCCGACCGCAGCAACTCCGGTTGCACCCGCTCCGACCGACCGGTGCTCCGATTCGTGAACAGCACCAGCACGACCACGAACCCGAGCGTCACCCAGGCGAGCACGAGCGGACGCGGTGGGCCGTCGGCCTGGACGACCGCGATCCACGTCGCCGCCCGTCCGGTCAGGAACCCGAGGAAGGACCACAGGACGACGCGGCTCGGCACCGCGCCGGCACCGCCGACCAGGATGAGCGGGATGACCGCCAGCGACAGCAGGTACGAGGTGACCCAGCCCAACGGGACCTGCTGCTGCACGACCATCGCGAACCACCACGCACAGACGCCGCCGACGACCAGGAACGCGACCGCGGAGCGCCAGGTGCCGAACTGCACGTGCACGCCGATCATGCCGAGCATCGGGACGAGCGCCAGGACCGCACTGATCACCTGCACGTCGGGCTCGGACAGCCGGTACAGCAGCAGCGCGATCGCCGCCGCCACCAGCGATCCGATCGCACCGGCGTGGAACGCCCGCACCGTCGACCACGCGTTCACTCGCGGAGCGAGGTGCGTGGGGATGCCGAGCACGAGATGGGTCCTTCCGGGTGGCGGGAATGCCGCCCACGATCAAACACCTCGGTGCTGACCGTGTACCCCGAAACAGCGTCCGTTCGGCGACCCGGTCGATGATACCGGCCCCCACGGCGCACCGATGTCCCCCGAACGCGCACACCTCGGTGCTCAGAACAACGTCTGCGTCGCGACCGGTCGGAGCAGGCGGCGGTCGAAGCCCGGATCTGCGCGCTTGAGCGGCGAAGTCGTCGGGATCGACTGTTCCTGCGGCACCGTCGAGGGGTCCGAGAAGCCCATCGACCCCGTCGCCGGGTCCACGCGCCCGAGGCCGACGCCGTGCGCCGCCAGGATCGGTCGGATGCGCTCCGACAGCCACCGGCGGTAGTCCTTCGGCGCGAAGGTGTTGTCGAGGTACATCGCCCGGTAGCGCGCCACCAGGTCGGGCCGTTCGCGTCCGAGCCACTCGAACCACCACGGCTTCACGCCCGGCCGCAGGTGCAGCGCGGAGTACATGACGCTCGTGGCACCGGCCGCCGCCGCCCGACCGACGGCGTCGTCGAGGTGTGCACGGGTGTCGGTGATGTACGGCAGCACGGGCATGAGGAACACCGCGCAGTCGAGCCCGGCGTCGCGGATCGCCCGCACGGTGGCGAGCCGCGCAGCCGTCGTGGGCGTGCCGGGCTCCACCGACTGCTGCAGGTCGTCGTCGTACACGGCGATCGACATCGCGAGGTCGACCGGCACCACCTTCGCCGCCTCGGCCAGGAGCGGCAGGTCGCGCCGGAGCAGCGTGCCCTTCGTCAGGATGCTGAACGGTGTGCGGCTGTCCGCCAACGCCTGGATCACCCCGGGCATCAGTCGGTACCGGCCCTCGGCACGCTGGTACGGGTCGGTGTTCGTGCCGAGCGCGATCGGGTGGCGGTCCCACGTGGGCTTGCCGAGCTCACGCCGCAGGACGTCGGCCACGTTCGTCTTCACGACGATCTGCTGGTCGAAGTCGGCTCCGCCGTCGAACTCGAGGTAGGTGTGCGTCGGCCGCGCGAAGCAGTACACGCACGCGTGACTGCACCCCCGGTACGGGTTGATGGTCCAGCCGTAGGTGCCGGAACCGTCGGTGCTCGGCACTCGGTTCAGCGCGCTCTTCGCCAGCACCTCGTGGAACGTGACACCCGCGAACTCGGGCGTCGTCACACTCCGGACGAACCCGCTGTTCGACTCCATGCCCGGCAGTGCGTCGCTCTGCTCGGCATCGATCGCCTGTCCACTCCACCGCATGACGCCATTCGAACACATGTTCGAACGGGCCGCAAGCCGGAGCTGGTCAGTGGTGCAGGCCGAGCACCTTCGCCGTGCGCTCGAGGGTGGCGTCGGCCAAGGCGGCGTCGTCACCGAGGTCCTGCCCGTAGGTCGGGACCATCTCGTGGACCGCGTCCTGCCAGCCGTCCCAACGGTCAGGGAAGCACTTCCGGAGCAGGCCGAGCATGATCGGCACGGCGGTCGACGCCCCCGGCGAGGCCCCGAGGAGCCCGGCGATCGAACCGTCGGCGGCCGTGATGACCTCGGTGCCGAACTGCAGCACCCCGCCCTTGTCCTTGTCCGGCTTGATGACCTGCACCCGCTGGCCCGCGATGATCTTGTGCCAGTTCTCGGGCTCGGCGCTCGGCATGAAGTCGCGCAGCGCGTCGAACTTGGTCTGCTTCGAGGCGAGCAGCTGGCCGATCAGGTAGCGCACCAGGTCGAAGTTCGAGAACGCGACGCTCAGCATCGGGCGCAGGTTGTGCGGTCGGATCGACTTGAACAGGTCGAGCATCGACCCCTGCTTCAGGAACTTCGGGCTGAACCCGGCGTACGGCCCGAACATCAGCGATGCGTTGCCGTCGACGATGCGGGTGTCCAGGTGCGGCACCGACATCGGCGGCGCCCCCACGCTGGCCTTGCCGTAGACCTTGGCTGCGTGCTTCTGCACGACCTCGGGATCGTCGGTGCGCAGGAACTCGCCGGAGACCGGGAAGCCGCCGTACCCGCGGATCTCCGGGATGCCGGACTTCTGGAGCAGCTGCAGGGCCCCACCACCGGCACCGACGAAGACGAACTTCGCGGCGATCTTCTGCGTCGACCGACCGACCTCGTTCAGGACGTCGAGCGCCCAGCCGTCGAAGTCCTTGCCCCGCGAGATGTTCTTGACCTGGTGGTTCGGTTCGAACTCGAGCCCGTCGAGTTCGAGCTGGTCGAACAACTGCCGGGTGAGCGACCCGAAGTCGACGTCGGAGCCCGCCGCCGAGTAGGTCGCCGCGATCGGCTGGTCCTTCTTGCGACCGGGGATGAGCGCGGGCGCCCACTTGCGGATCTGAGCGGGGTCGTCGGAGAACTCGATCCCGGCGAACAGCGGGTGCCCCCGCATCGCCTCGTACCGCTTGCGCATGTACTCGACGTTGTCCGCGCCCCAGACGAAGGAGATGTGCGGGGTCGGGTTGATGAAGTTGGACGGGTCGGGCAGCGTACCGATCTCGACCAGGTGCGACCAGAACTGCCGCGAGACCTGGAACTGCTCGTTGACCGTGACGGCCTTCGCGATCTCGACGCGACCGTCGGCGAGCTCGGGCGTGTAGTTCAGCTCGCAGAGCGCGGAGTGCCCGGTGCCGGCGTTGTTCCACGGGTTCGAGGACTCCTGCGCGACGGCGCCGAGACGCTCGTACACGCGGATCTTCCACGAAGGCTCGAGCCGGTGGATGATCGCGCCGAGGGTGGCGCTCATGATGCCTCCCCCGACGAGGACGACATCGATCGGGTCCACCTGCTTCACTGCCACCCGTCGATCCTACCGGCGTCGACCGACAGGCCGGTCAGCCGCGCGCGGTGACCGAGTCGCTGCGCGCGGCCGCGCCGCTCCGCGGCGACTCTGCCGCTCCGCGGCGACGGTACGGCTACGCGGCGACGGTACGACGCGCGACGATCGCCTCGGCGATCTGCACCGCGTTGAGCGCTGCACCCTTCCGCAGGTTGTCGTTGCTGACGAACAGTGCGAGCCCACGCCCCTCGGGCGCGGACTGGTCGGCACGGATGCGCCCGACGAACGCGGGGTCCTGACCGGCGGCCTGCAGCGGCGTCGGAACGTCCGACAGCTCCACGCCCGGTGCGCTCGACAGGATCTCGGTCGCACGCTCGGGCGACAGCGGACGCTCGAACTCGGCGTGCACCGAGATGGAGTGGCCCGTGAAGACCGGCACACGCACGCACGTGCCGGCGACGAGCAGGTCGGGGAGCTCGAGGATCTTGCGGCTCTCGTTGCGGAGCTTCTTCTCTTCGTCGGTCTCCCCCAGGCCGTCCTCGACGATGCTGCCGGCGAGCGGCACGACGTCGAAGGCGATCGGGCGGACGTACTTGACCGGCTCGGGGAACGTCACGGCGGAACCGTCGTGGGTGAGCGCTGCGGTGTCCTGCTCGAGGGCGGCACGCGCCTGGCCGAGGAGTTCCTCGACGCCGGCGAGCCCGGAGCCGGAGACGGCCTGGTAGGTCGTGGCGACCAGACGGCGGAGCCCGGCCTCGGTGTCCAACACCTTGAGTACCGGCATGATCGCCATGGTGGTGCAGTTGGGGTTCGCGATGATCCCCTTGGGGGCCTGGTCGATCGCGTGCGGGTTGACCTCGCTCACGACGAGCGGGACCTCGGGGTCCATGCGCCAGGCGCTCGAGTTGTCGACGACGAGCGCCCCGGCTGCGGCGAACTTCGGCGCGAGGGCCCGCGAGGCGGTGGCACCGGCCGAGAACAGGGCGATGTCGATGCCCGACGGGTCGGCCAGCTCGGAGTCCTCGACCACGATCTGCTCGCCGCGGAACGGCAGGGTCGTGCCGGCGGACCGGGCGCTCGCGAAGAACCGGACCTGGTCGGCCGGGAACGCGCGCTCTTCGAGCAGACGACGCATCACGGCGCCGACCTGTCCGGTGGCGCCGACGACGGCGACGGTGAGGGTGCTCATGCGGTGCTCCTGGTTCAGCGGGTCAGCGTGGGTCAGCGGCCGGTGCCGGCGTGGACGACGGCTTCGGCCTCGGCGTCGAGGTCGAACGCGTTGTGCACGACCCGCATCGCCTCGTTGAGGGTGTCGGCGCGGGTGACGACCGAGATCCGGATCTCCGAGGTGGAGATCATCTCGATGTTGATCGACGCGTCGTGCAGCGCGCGGAAGAGCTTCGCCGAGACGCCGGCGTTCGTGCGCATGCCGGCACCGACCAGGGCGAGCTTGCCGATCTGGTCGTCGTACTGGATGCTCTCGTAGCCGATGTCGGACTTCGCGACCTCGAGCGCCGTGAGCACGGTCTGGCCCTGGTCCTTCGGCAGGGTGAACGAGATGTCCGTCCGCCCGGTCGACGCCGCCGACACGTTCTGGACGATCATGTCGATGTTCGCCCCGGCGCGTGCGACGTTGGTGAAGATCTCGGCGGCCTTGCCCGGCTGGTCCGGGACGCCCACGACGGTGATCTTCCCCTCGGAGAGGTCTCCGGCGATCCCGGTGATGATCGGTTCTTCCACGATTTCCCCCTCGGCAGGGTTGTAGACGATGGTGCCCTCGGTGTTGTTGAACGAGGACCGGACGTGCAGGGTGACGCCGTGCCGGCGGGCGTACTCGACGGCACGGATGTAGAGGACCTTGGCGCCGGACGCCGCGAGCTCGAGCATCTCCTCGCTCGTGATGCGGTCGACCTTGCGGGCCTTCGGCACGACACGAGGGTCGGCGGTGAAGATGCCGTCGACGTCGGTGTAGATCTCGCAGACGTCGGCGTCGAGCGCGGCGGCGAGCGCGACGGCCGTCGTGTCCGAGCCGCCACGGCCGAGCGTGGTGATCTCGCCCGTCGTGCGGTTGAACCCCTGGAACCCCGCGACGATGGCGACGTGGCCGGAGTCGAGCGCCTCGCGCACGCGCTTCGGGGTGACGTCGACGATGCGCGCCTTGCCGTGCTGCGCGTCCGTGAGCATGCCCGCCTGGCTGCCGGTGTACGACGAGGCTTCGACCCCGAGGCTCTTGATCGCCATCGCGAGCAGCGCCATCGAGATGCGCTCCCCCGCGGTCAGGAGCATGTCGAGTTCACGGCCCGCGGGGATCGGGGTGACCGAGTGCGCCAGGTCGACGAGTTCGTCGGTGGTGTCGCCCATCGCCGACACCGCCACGACGACGTCGTTGCCGGCCTTCTTCGTCTCGACGATCCGTTTCGCCACGCGCTTGATGCTCTCGGCGTCCGCGACGGAGGATCCACCGAACTTCTGCACGATCAAGGCCACTGGCTGGTACTCCCGGAGACGGCGACACCGCGAGGTCACGCGGTCTCACAATGGTAGTAGGTGTTTCGAGGATGTTGCGTGCGAGCCGCCCCACACGCAACGATCCTGCGTGGAGCTCAGCCGCCGACGACGCGACGGCCCTCGAACGCGCGGCCGAGCGTGACCTCGTCGGCGTACTCGAGGTCGCCGCCGACCGGCAGGCCCGAGGCCAGCCGGGTCGTCCGGATGCCCATCGGGACGAGCAACCGGCTCAGGTAGGTCGCCGTCGCCTCGCCCTCGAGGTTGGGGTCGGTCGCGATGATGACCTCTTCGACCGTGCCGTCGGCCAGGCGCGTCATGAGCTGCTGGATCCGCAGGTCGTCCGGGCCGATGCCGTCGATCGGGCTGATCGCGCCACCGAGCACGTGGTAGAGCCCGCGGAACTCACGGGTGCGCTCGATCGCTGCGACGTCCTTCGCCTCTTCCACCACGCAGATCGTGGCCGGCGACCGGCGCGGGTCACGGCAGATGCTGCACTGGACGTTCTCGGTGACGTTGCCGCAGATCTCGCAGAAGCGCACGCGCTCCTTGACGTCCGCCAGCAGCTCGGACAGCCGCGACGGGTCGAACGACTCGGTCTGCAGGATGTGGAACGCGATGCGCTGCGCCGACTTCGGGCCGATTCCCGGCAGGCGACCGAACTCGTCGATGAGGTCCTGGACGATCCCGTCGTACATCAGGCACCGTCCTGGTGGAGAGCGGTCTCCTCGATGAACTGGGCATTGAGGATCTCACGCACGACGGCCTCGCCGTAACGACCGGCGACCGGCGCACGACGTGCCGGTGGTGCGGTCCGCGGCGCGGCCGGCGGAGCCGTGTGTGCGCGCGGGGCGGTCGGCGCCTGCGCGGGCGCTGCGGCGGATCGGCCGTGACCGGGGTCCGGGAACGGCGCGCCGTCGTCGTACGGTTCGTCGTCCAGCGGGTAGTCGTCGACGGGCACGCCCGGTACGACGGGTCCTCCGGGAGGCGCGGCGACCGTCGACGACGCCGCCTGCGGTCCGACGTCGGTCGGCTGCGCCCCCTGCGGCGCGGTGGCACCGGCGGGTTGCGCTGGCGCCTCGGACCGGGGCTGCTGCGGGTCGACGGACTCCGCCGGGGCGACGGGCGCGGCGGCCGGAGCGGTGCCGAAGGGTGCCGCCCAGCCGGGTTCGACGGACTCGGGCACGGCGTCGGCGGTGGGGTCGCTCGTGGGGATCGTCGCGACCGCCCAGTCGGTGACGGGTGCGCCGGACGGTGCGGGCGCCTGCGCGGGAGCGGGTGTCTGCGTCGGAGCGGGTGCCGACCCAGCAACGGGAGCCGGCGCCTGCTCGGCAGCCGGCGCCTGCTCGGGAGTGGGTGCCGACGCCGGAGTGGGTGCCTGCGCCGGACGGGGCTCCGGCTCGGTGGCGGCGGGACCGGACTCCGGCGTGGACGCCGCGGGTTCGGGTGCCGCCGTCGTGTCGGGCGCTGCGGAAGCGGCGGCCTCAGCAGGGGCGGCCGAACCGTCCCCGGTGGTTGCAGCAGCCTCGGAGGCCGGGGCCGACGCCGGAGCGGCGGACTGCGGCGCCGACGACGCCTGCGGCTGCGGCTGCGCGGCGGGCTGGCTCGCCCGCGCCGGACGGCCGGCCGGCGCGGACGGCTGCTGCGTGGGAGCCGGGGTGCGCTGCTGACCAGGGCCTCCGGGACCGCGGGCGACGAACTTCACGCGGAGCCCGATGACGTCCATGATCGCGGCGCGGAGCAGTTCGCTGACGCTGGCCGAGGGGTCGGACATCTCCTTGAACGAGGCGACGTCCTGCTGGCTCGGGAAGGTCAGGGTCAGCACGTCGTCGCGCAGCGCGGTCACCTGTGCGGTGACGACCACCGACCACGCCGACCGCTTGGCGTGCTGCACGTGCTCGACGATCTGCGGCCAGGCGTCGCGCATCTGCTGGAAGCCCACGGCGCCGACGGTCCGGACCGCCGGCTCGTCACCGATCGTCGTGCCCTGGCCCGTGGACGAAGCACTGACTTGTTCGGTGGTCGGAGCAGCGGGCTCGGGAGCGCTCGGGACGGCTGCAGCCCAGGAGGCTGCGGCGTCACGTGCCGCACTGCCGGCGTCGGACTGCGCCGCCGGAGCCGCGTTCGCCGACGCCGCGGCGGGAGCCTGCTGCGCGGCGGGCTCCTGCTGCGCCGCCGGCGCCTGCTGGACGGCGGGCTCCTGCCGACGCGGTGCCGCAGTCGACGACGGGGCCGGAGCGGGCGCCGTGCTGGTGGCGGCCGGCTGTGCGGACCCCTGCGCTGCGACCGCGCCGGACGGTGCCTGGTGGCCGCCGGCGTCCCCGACGCCGACGCGGCGCTCGAGCCGCTCGACCCGGGCGAGGGCACCGCGCTGGGTGTCGTCGGCCTCGGGCACGAGCATGCGGGCCGTCATGAGCTCGAGGTGCAGCCGGGGCGAGGTCGCTCCGGTCATGTCGGTCAGCGCCTTGTTCGCGATGTCCGCGCCACGGGACAGCCCGGTGGCACCGAAGACACCGGCCTGCCGGGTCATGGTGTCGAGCTCGTCCGGCGAGACACCGCGCAGGACCGCCGCGGCGCTCTCGTTCGTCGCCGCGACGACGATCAGGTCGCGCAGTCGCTCGAGCAGGTCCTCGACGAACCGACGCGGGTCCTGACCGGTCTGCACGACCCGGTCGATCGCAGCGAAGGCGGAGGCCGGGTCGGCCACGGCGAGGGCGTCCACGACGTCGTCGAGCAGCGCGGCATCGGTGTAGCCGAGCAGGGCGACCGCGCGCTCGTAGGCGATCGCGCCGTCTTCGCTGCCGGCGATGAGCTGGTCGAGCAGGGACAAGGTGTCGCGGACGGACCCGCCGCCGGCGCGCACGACCAGGGGCAGGACGCCGGGTGCGACCGTGACCGATTCCTGCGTGCAGAGCTGCTCGATGTACTCGAGCATGACGGCGGGCGGCACGAGCCGGAACGGGTAGTGGTGGGTGCGCGACCGGATGGTGCCGATGACCTTCTCCGGCTCGGTCGTCGCGAAGATGAACTTGACGTGCTCCGGCGGTTCTTCGACCAGCTTGAGCAGCGCGTTGAACCCCTGCGGGGTGACCATGTGCGCTTCGTCGAGGATGAAGATCTTGTAGCGGTCGCGCGCGGGGGCGAACACGGCGCGGTCGCGGAGGTCGCGCGCGTCGTCGACACCGTTGTGGCTCGCGGCGTCGATCTCGATGACGTCGAGCGAACCGCTGCCGTCACGGGCGAGCTCGACACAGCTCGGGCAGACGCCGCACGGGGTGTCGGTCGGCCCCTCGGCGCAGTTGAGGCACCGCGCCAGGATGCGGGCCGAGGTCGTCTTGCCGCAGCCGCGCGGACCGCTGAACAGGTAGGCGTGGTTGACGCGGTTGGTGCGGAGCGCCGTGCGGAGCGGGTCGGTGACCTGCGACTGCCCGATCAGCTCGGCGAAGTTCTCGGGCCGGTAACGGCGATACAGGGCGGTGACCACGCGACCAGGGTAGCCGGGACGACCGACACCCGCGTGCCCCTCCACAGGTCCACGGGCACTGGACCGGACCGCCTGCCCAGAGTGGGCCGAGCGCACAGACGGCACCGCGCCTCCCGGCCGACTCGGGGTCGGACAGGAGGCGCGGTGCGTGACGCTGCTCGGGCTCAGCCGCGGCTGCGGCGGCGGGCACCCCTGGCGAGGCGGGAGAGCCCCAGCAGCAGGAAGCCGAGGACCACGAGTCCGGCTGCCGTCCCGGCGATCGGGGCGACCTCCGCGCCGGTCCAGGCGAGTCCGCCGGGGCCGGTGCCCGACCCGGTGCCGGCACCCGTGCCGTTGCCCGGGTTGCCGGGCGCACCGGGCGTTCCCGGGGTCCCGGGCGTGCCCGGCAGGCCGGGCGTCCCCGGGGTTCCAGGCGTTCCCGGCGTACCGGGGTTCCCCGGGGTGCCGGGCGTTCCGGGGTCACCCGGGGTCCCGGGCTCACCCGGCGTCACCGTGGCGGCGTCCACCACCACGCTGATCGTCTGGACGGCCGAGGTCGCACCCGCCACCGTCTGGGTGATCCGGAGGGCGTGCGGACCGACCGCGAGCCGCACCGTCACCGACCAGGCGCCGGTCTCGTCCGCCGTCGTGGTGACCGGTGTCCCGTCGTCGGCGACGACCGTGACGGTCGCTCCCGGCTCGGCGGTGCCGGTGACCAGCCAGTCGACGTACCCGGCGGCCGAGGCCGTCTGGTGCGCACCCGGCGTGGGCGACGTGACCGCGAGCGGGTCCACGGCGTCGACGACGATCGGCACCTCGGGTGCGGCGGTCGTCGTGCCGTTCACGGACTGGGTCGCACGGATCGTCCACTCGCCCTCGGGCACGCGGTCGAACGTGACGCTCCAGTCACCGTCCGCGTCGGCGGTCGTGGCGCGCACCTGGCCGTTCGACAGGGTGACCGTCACCGTCGCCCCCGGGGTCGCGTGCCCGGTCACCGTGAAGGAACCGGTGTCGCCGGGACCGTTCGCGGGGATGAGCTGACCCGGGGTCGGGCTGGTGATCGTGATGTCGGTCACCTGGGCGATCACGACGGTGACCGCGCTGGTCACCGGGTCGGAGGTCCGACCGCCGACCGTCTGCGTCACCGACACCGTGTGCTCCCCTGCCGGCACGCCACCGACCGTGACCGTCCACGACCCGTCGTCGCCGGCGGTCGTCGTCGCGGTCCGTCCGTCGATGTCGACCGTGATCGTCGCCCCGGGCTCGGCCGTGCCGCTCACCGGGATCGACGCGGTCGTGCCGGTCGTCGGGACCACTTGTCCGTCGGTCGGGCTCGTCACGGTGACCGGGGTCGCCGCGGTCACCCGGAAGCCGACCTCCGGTGCGTCCGTCGTGGCGCCGTCGACCGTCTGGCTGGCGGCGATCGTGTGCGGACCGGTGCCGACGCCCGGGACGGTGACCGCCCAGTCGCCGTCGTCGTCCGCGGTCGTCGTGACCGCGGTGCGGTCGTCGATGCGCACCGAGACCGCGGCGTTCGGCGCCGAGGTGCCGACCACGCGGACGTCCGTCCGTCCGCCGAGCAAGCGGTACGAGGTGCCGTCGGCCGGGGCCGTGACGACGATCGCGTCCGCCTCGGCGACCACGACGGTGACGTCGCGCTCGACCGGGGACGACGTGGTCCCGTTCACGACCTGGGTGACCGACACGGTGTGGTCACCGGCCGGCACGCCGATCAGGCTCGTCGACCAGCGGCCGTCGGACCCGACCCGCACGGTCACCGGGTCGTCGTCGTCCAGAACGATCCGGACGTCGGCGCCGGGCTGGCCCTGGCCGCTGACCGGGACGGTCGCGGACGGGTCGGAGTCCGGCACGGTGAAGGTCGCGTCGTCGGCGGGGGCGGTCACGGTCAGGGCGGCACCGGGGGCCACCGTGAAGGTGCTCCGGACCTGCTCGGACGTGGAGCCGTCGACCGTCTGGGTCGCGCGGATCGTGTGCTCCCCGACGTCCAGGCCGGGCAGCGCGAGGGTCCAGGTGCCCGCGTCGGTCGCGGTCACGGTCGTGGGGTCGCCCCCGTCGATCGTGACGCGGACCCGTGCACCGGGCTCGGCCGCGCCGCCTGCGGTGAGGGTGACGACCGAGTCCCGCTGGGCGACCCGCACCGTCGAACCGTCCGCCGGTGTGGCGATCGTGATCGGGGCGGCGACGAGGACGCGGATGCGGACCGTCACCGGAGCCGACTCCGTGTCGCCCACGCGCTGGGTGACGCTCACGGTCCGGTTGCCCGCCGGCACACCGGGAACGGTGACGCTCCAGGCGCCGTCGTCGTCCGCGGTGGTCGACTCGCTGCGGCCGCTGCCGAGGTCGACCACGACGGTCGCTCCGGGTTGCGCGGTGCCGCTGACGTCGACCGCGGTGGTCGCGTCCTCACCGGCGACCGTGTACTCCTGGCCGACGGTCGGTTCGTCGATCACGACGGGGGCCGCCGGCACGATCTCGAAGGTGGTCGAGGCCGGTGTGGTCGAGGTGGAGCCGTCGACGGTCTGGGTCACCTCGACGGTGTGCTCGCCGACTCCGAGGTCGGGGACGTCGACCGTCCACGAGCCGTCGTCGCCCGCGGTGACCTCGACGGGGTCGCGGTCGTCGACCGTGACCGTCACGGTGGAGCCCGGCTCGGCGTCGCCGGCGACCGTCACGGTCGTCGTGGCGTCGTCGTCGGCGACCGTGATCGGGTCGTCGCCCGGCTGCCGGATCGTGAGCGCGGCGGCGGCCACGACCGACACCGGTCGTTCGACCGCGGCGCTCGTGGTGCCGTTGACCGACTGCGTGACCGAGGCCGTGAACGACCCGGTCGGCACGCCGTCGACCGTGGTCGACCACCGTCCCTGCTGGTCGACCCGTGCCGTCGCGCTGCCGCCGTCGCCCAGATCGACCGTGACGGTCGCGCCGGGCTGGCCGGTGCCGGCGAAGTCGACGTCGGTGGTGGCGTCGCCGTCGGCGACCGTGACGGCGGTGGCACCGGCGGGCGTCGAGACGACGAGCGGGGAACCGGCGCGGACCGACACCGCCGCCGTGACCGGCGACGACGTCTGGCCGCCGACGACCTGGGTCGCGGTGACGCGGTGGTCGCCCACGGGCACGTCCGCGAACGTCGCCTGCCAGGCGCCGTCGTCGTCGGCCCTGACCGTCTGGGTCTCGCCCGTGGAGAGCCGCACCGTGACCTCGGCGTCGGCCTGCGCGAGGCCGCTCGCCGCGACGTCGGCGGTGCCCGCCGCGTCCGCGACCGTCAGGACGTCGCCGTCCTCGGGGGTCGCGATGGTCAGGGCCGTCCCCGCCCGTACCGTGACGGTCTGGGTCGGACTGGAGGCAGTGGTCCCGCCCACGGTCTGGGTCGCGGTGAGCGTCGGGGTACCGACACCGACCCCGCCGAACGTGACCGTCCAGTCACCGTCGCCGTTCGCGGTGGTGGTCAGCGTGCTGCCGCCGAGCCGCACCGTGACCGGCGCGTCCGGCTCCGCCGTCCCCGAGACGACGACGTCACGCGTCGCGTCCGCGTCCGGCACGAGCAGGACGTCGTCGGCGTCGGGCGACGTGACCGACACCGCGTCGGCGGCCTCGATCGTGATCGTGCGCTGGGCTGGTGCCGAGGTGCGCGGGTCGGACACGGTGCCCGGGAGCGTCTGCGTCACCGACACGGGGTGCGGTCCGACGCCGAGGTCCGGGAACGTCACCGACCAGGTCCCGTCGGCCGCGATCGTGTCCAGCTGGTCGTCCGCGCCGGCGGTCGACGCGGTGACCCGGGCTCCGGGCTGACCGGTGCCGGAGACGGTGACGTCGCGCTCGACGTCCGGACCGGCCACTGTGATCGGGTCGGTGCTCGGAGCCGTGATGGTCAGGGCGTTCGCCGTGACGACCTGGAAGGTCGTCGGGATGGCGCTCGTGACGACGTCCTCGATCTCCTGGCTCGCCGTCACCGTGTACACGCCCGTGGGGGCGAGGCCGGTGGCGTCGACGGCCCACGCGCCGTCGGCGTCCGCGGTCGTGGTGAACTGTGTGCCCGGTCCGACCGAGACGGAGACGGCGGCCAGCGGTTCGGCCGAGCCCGTGATCCGGACCGTCGCGGTGGCGTCGTCGTCGACCACGACGAAGCGGGTGCCGCTCGCCGGGGTGTCGATCACGATCGCGTTGCCCGGCACGACGGTGAAATCCCGTGTGACGACGGGACCGTCGGTGCCGTTCACGGTCTGGACCGCGGTGACGGTGTGGTCGCCGATGCCGAGCTGGGTGCTCGGGACCGCCCAGTTGCCGGCCGTGTCCGCGACCACCTCGACGGCGTCCGCGTCGTCGATCGTCACTGCGACGGTCGCACCCGGCTCGGCGGTCCCCCGGACGACGACGTTCGCCTGTCCGCCGGTGCCCGCCGGGATCTCCTGCGCGTCGCCCGGTGCCTCGATGACCAGGGCGTCGCCGGCCTCGACCGTGAAGTCGCGGTCGATCGGCGCCGAGGTCGCTCCGCCGACGGTCTGCGTGACCGAGGCGGTGTGGTCGCCCGTGCCGACGTCCGACAGGGTCACCGACCAGGCGCCCTGCGCGTTCGCGGTCGTGGCGACCGCGTCGCCGCCGTCCAGGACGACCTCGATGTCGGCGTTCGCCTGCGCGGTCCCCCGCACCGTGACGTCCACCACCGAGTCGTCGGTCGCGACCGTGACGGTCGCGTCCTGCACCGGGGCGGTCACGGCGAGCGGAGCGCCCGCCTGCACGGTGACGACCTGACGGACGGCGGGCGAGGTCGTGCCGTTCACCGTCTGCGTCGCCGCGATCGTGTACCGACCGACCGGGACGTCCTGGACGGTGACGGTCCACGAGCCGTCGTCCTCGGCCGTGGTCGTCGCGGTGCGCCCGGAACCGAGCGAGACCCGGACCTCGGCTCCGCCCTCGGCCGTGCCGGTCAGCTCGAGGTCGGCCGTGGTGTCCGCGTCGAGGACCGTGACCACGTCACCGTCGTCGGGCGAGGTGATCGCGATGGGGTCACCGGCCGCGACGGTGAAGGTCGAGGTCACCGCTGCCGAGGTCGTGCCGTCGACGGTCTGCCGGGCCGTGACCGTGCGGTCGCCGGTCGGGACGCCCACGAAGGTCGCCGTCCAGTCGCCGTCGTCGTCCGCGTCCACCGTGGTGGTGAACGAGCCGCCGATGCCGACCGCGACCCGCGCGTTCGGGGCGGCGGAGCCGGAGACCGTGACCGGGGTCGTCGACGTGGCGTCCGCGACGGTGATCGTGCTGCCGTCGGCCGGTTCGTCGATGGTCAGCCCCGGAGCCGCCGTCGCCGTGAAGTCGCGCTCGACCGGGCTGCTCGTGGTGCCACCGACCGTCTGGGTCACCTGCGCCGTGCGGTCACCCGCGGGGACACCGGTGACGCTCGTCGACCACGTGCCACCGGCGTTCGCCGTGGTGGTCGCGGTCAGGCCGTCGCCGAGGTCCACGTCCACGCGGGCCCCTGGCTGCGCGCTGCCCGAGAACGGGATGGACCGGGTGTCGCCCGCGAGCGGGAAGTCCTGGTCCGCCGTCGGGGTGTCGATCGTCAGGCCCGCGGCGGCCACGACGCGGAACGCCCGGGTGACGGGGTTCGAGGTCGTGTCGCCGACCGTCTGGGTCACGCTCGCGGTTTGGTCGCCCACGGGGACGCCGGGCACGGTGACGCTCCACGCGCCGCTGCCGTTGGCCGTGGTGGTCGCCGTGCGGCCGCCGCCGAGGTCGACGTCGATCCGCGCGTTTGCGGTCGCCGTGCCCGTCAGGGTCACCGGCGTGGTCGTCCCGGTGGTCGTGAAGGTCTGACCGGCCGTCGGGGCTGTGATGGTCAGTGCCTGCTGTGCGACGACCGAGAAGGTCTGGGTCGCGGAGCCCGCCGCCGTCCCGTTGACCGTCTGGTTCGCCGTGGCCGTGTGGTCGCCGACCGGGACGTTCGGGATCGAGGTCGTCCACGTGCCGTTCGCCGCCACGGTTGCCGTGCCGGTGCGTCCGCCGCCGAGGCTCACGGCGATGGTCGCGCCCGGCTCACCGGCGCCGCTGACGGTGATGCTCCGGGTGGACGAAGCCGAGGGGACGCTGAACTGCTGGTTCGCCGTCGGGGCGGTGATGGTCGGCGGAGCGATGGCCGTCGCGCGGACGGTCGAGGTGGCGAGGTCAACGGTGGCGACGTTCGCGCCGGGCAGCACCGAGAGCCGGAGGGCGTGCACGCTGCGCGACCCCGGGTCGTACCCGCGCTGGTCGCGGAAGCCGGTGGTGGTGTCCTGTGCGTTCACGGTCAGGTCGATCACCTGGCGGAGCAGCAGCACGACGGGGCGCAGCAGCGTGGACACCGCGGTGGTCGTCGCGGTGAGCGTGGTGCCGAGGGTCGTCAGGGCCGTGCCGGTGACGAGCGGCCGCACGATGGTCTGCAGTGCCGGGACCACGATGGAGTTCACGGCGGGGGCGAGCAGGTTCCCGAGGACGGTCAGCCCGAGCGGGCCCCCGGTCGCGGTGACGGTGGCGTTCGCCGGGGCGGTGCCGGCCAGGGCGCCGAGCGTGGTGTCCGCCCGGAGCGCGAGGGCGGTGAGCGGGACGCCGGCCAGGTTCACGTTGGCGGTGACGTCCACGGCCACCGCGGTCGAGTTGATCGTGTTCACGACGGCGGTCTGCAGCGCGGTCGGCAGCTGGGTGCCGAGGATCGTCGTGATGCTCTGGTTGATCGAGCTGACGGCCGCTTCGGTCAGCACCGGGGTGTTCGCCGGCTGGTTGTTCAGTGTCGTCAGCTTGTCGAGGTCGACGGTGATCGCGCCGGTCGCCGGCGTGATCGTCACCGCGCCGTCCGTCAGCGGCTGTGCGAGCACCTGTTCGAGCGTGCCGTCGAGGTTGAGGTTCACCGAGGCGGTCACGTTCGTGCCGTTGAGGTTGACGAGTCCGAGGGCCGTGGACCGGAGCAGCCGCTGGAGCTCGGCGGTCAGCGCCGTCGTCGTGCCGGACAGGGCACCGTTCGCCCCGACCGTGGTGTTCACGGAGTTCGACAGCGTGCGCAGGTCGGTCCGCAGCGACGTCGTCAGGCCCGCGACCGCGGGGCTGGTGAGGTTCAGGTTCGCGCCGGCGATGCGGTAGTCGGTCGTGGTGCCGACCGTGGCGCCGCGCGTGGACTGGATGCGGGACGCCAGGGCTCCGATCTGCAGCTGCGCGTTCGACAGCACCGTGGTGTCCGCCCCCACCCGCGAGAACAGCGGGTTCAGGTTCAGGGTGCTGGCGCCGGTGCCGAGTCCCGTGCCGACCCCGATGCCGCCGTCGTTGGTCAGCAGGCCGGACGAGGCCGTGGCCCCCGATGCCGAGGTGGTGGCGTACTGCCCGTCCACCCCGAGCGTGAGGATGCCGTTGGTGCCGAGCAGGTCGATGTCGTTGCCCAGGTCCACGCCCACCGCGTTCAGGGCGGTGAGGTTCAGCGGCTGGTTCGTCGTGCCGCCGCCCGTGGTCACCCCGCGTGCGGAGTACGCACCACCGAGCTGGGCGATGTCGTCGACGTTGACGATCCCGGAGCCGCTGAGCAGGACGCCCTCGCCCTCGGCGACGTCGGTCTGTGCCGCCGCCGCCGGTTGGATCGCCACGGTGGCGGCGACGAGCGCCGTCACCGTGGCGATGACACTGCCGCGCAGGAGGAGACGCCGATCGTCCGATGCTCGTCGTCGAGCTCGGTCGCCAGCATCGATGATCCGTCGTGTCCAGTTGTTCGCTGCGGTCGGTACCCGGGTACCGCGCTGCGACGCGTGCCTGCGCATGCGTGTCTCTCATCCTGGCGGGCGCACCCGCCACCTGATCCTCGGATCTCCCCCGCTGGTGAGGCGGTGGAGTCAGGAACCCTGGTTGGGAGTTCCTGAGGCAGATCTTTACACACGATCAGGTTGCTGTCCGCAGCCCGTTACGAAACAGACATGCGGAGACGCGCGGAGACGGCGCGGAGACCGCGCGGAGACAGAAAAGACTCCCCACGCACCCGCCAGAGCCCGGCTACCCTTGCTGCGTTTCCGCCCTGGGGGAGTTCACCTGGATGGCGTCACGTGAGGAGCCGCCGACAACTCTACCGGATGCGACCGGGCAGGATTGACACATGAAGATCGCCATCGCCGGAGGACACGGCCAGATCGCACTGCTCCTCGCCCGCCAGATCACCGACGCCGGACACGACGCCGTCGCGATCGTCCGTAACCCCGCACACGTCGCCGACGTGGAGCAGCAGGGTGCCACGGCGATCGTCGCGGACCTCGAACAGCTCGGCGACGACGACCTGGCACTGCGCCTCCGCGGGGTCGACGCCGTGGTGTTCGCCGCCGGCGCCGGGCCGAACAGCGGTGCGGAGCGCAAGCTCACCGTCGACCGGGACGGCGCGATCCTGCTCGCGGACGCCGCGGAGCGCGCGGGCATCGACCGGTACGTGATGGTGTCGGCGATGGCGGCGGACACCTACGACGCCGAGGCCGCGGTGGTCCCTGCGAAGGACGACGCCGCCGTGTTCCAGGTCTACCTCCGAGCGAAGGCCGAGGCCGACGCGAACCTGCGCGCCCGACGGCTGCGGTGGACGATCGTGCGTCCGGGAGGCCTGCTCGACACGCCGCCGCAGGGAACGGTCGACGTCGGGCGCACCGTGCCGCGCGGCTCGATCCCCCGTGCCGACGTCGCCACGGTCGTGCTGCACGCGCTGCTCGACGACTCGGCCGTCGGGGTCCAGTTCGAGGTCACGAGCGGGAACACGCCGATCCCCGCGGCCCTCGACGCCCTGTCCTGAGGCGCGCGCGCCGTCCGCACCGTGCGCACCTCGTCACCCCGTGCGAGCTTGCACGCTCCGTGCCGCGCTGCAAGCGCGCACCCAGCCACCAACCCCGCACCAGCCCACCCAGGCCGCACCGTGCGGTGACCGCGACCCAGCGCCGGACGGGAGGCACGGCGCCAGCCCGCCCCGCGCCTCCCGTCCGCACCGTGCGCACCTCGTCACCCCGTGCGAGCTTGCACGCTCCGTGCCGCGCTGCAAGCGCGCACCCAGCCACCAACCCCGCACCAGCCCACCCAGGCCGCACCGTGCTGGCACCAGGCCACGCACCGCACCGCGCAGCGCGCCCCGCGCAGCGCGCCCCGCGCCTCGCGTCAGAGCGCGACCGCAGCCGACTGTCGGGCGATCTCCAGTTCCTCGTTCGTCGGGATCACGAGCACCGCGACGCGTGAGGTGTCCGTGGAGATGACCCGGGCCTCCCGGGATCCCAGCTCGTTGCGGTCCGCGTCGATCTCGATGCCCAGGTGCTCGAGCCCGGCGAGCACGCGCCGGCGCAGCAGCGCGTTGTTCTCGCCGACGCCGGCGGTGAAGACCACCGCGTCGAGCCCGCCGAGCTGCGCCGTGTAGGCGCCGACGTAGCGACGGATGCGGTGGCGGTACACGGCGAGCGCCGCCTCGGCGACCTCGTCACCGTTCAAGGCGGCGTCCTGGACGTCGCGCATGTCGCCGTTGCCGGTCAGGCCGAGCAGCCCGGACTGCTTGTTGAGCATGGTGTCGAGCTCGTCGAAGGACAGCCCGGCCTCGCGGTGCAGGTGCAGCAGGACGGCGGGGTCGAGGTCGCCGGAGCGGGTGCCCATGACGAGGCCCTCGAGCGGTGTGAGGCCCATCGACGTCTCGATCGACTTCCCGCCGTCGATCGCTGCGGCCGAGGCACCGTTGCCCAGGTGCAGCACGATGGTCTTCAGCTCGGACAGCGGGCGGTCGAGGAAGACCGCGGCCTGCTCGGAGACGTACTTGTGGCTCGTGCCGTGCATGCCGTAGCGGCGGATGGAGTACTTCGCCGCCAGGTCGGCCGGGATCGCGTAGGTGTAGGCGTGCGGCGGCATGGTCTGGTGGAACGCGGTGTCGAACACGGCGACGTGCGGCACGTCGGAGAACACCTGCTTCGCGGCCCGGATCCCCTCGAGGTTCGCCGGGTTGTGCAGCGGCGCGAGGCTGTTGAGCGCCTCGATCTGTCGTTCGACGTCGTCCGTCACCACCGTCGCGCGGTCGAAGGTGGTGCCGCCGTGCACGACGCGGTGGCCGACGACGGCCGGCGGGTGCTCGTCGAACGACGGGCCGACCTTGGAGAACGCGTCGATCATCGCCTGGAACCCGGCGGCGTGGTCCGGCACGGACGCTGCGTCGTTCGACGACGACTCCCCCGTCAGCGCGTTGGTGTGCTTCCACGCGCCGGCCGACTCGCCGATGCGCTCCACGAGCCCGGAGGCGAGCGTGCGCTCCCCCTCGAGTTCGATGAGCTGGTACTTGAACGAACTCGATCCGGAGTTCACGACGAGGGCTGCGGTCACGGGTGGTGTCGCTTTCTGCTCATGGCCTGGTCGGCCGGACGGGAGGCGCGGTGTGCGTCGCGCAGGTCAGGCCGCGTCGGACGCGGTGCCGGCCTGGATCGCGGTGATCGCGACGGTGTTCACGATGTCGCTGACGAGGGCGCCGCGGGAGAGGTCGTTGATCGGCTTGCGCAGTCCCTGCAGGACGGGCCCGATGGCGACCGCGCCGGCGGAGCGCTGCACGGCCTTGTAGGTGTTGTTGCCCGTGTTGAGGTCCGGGAAGATGAAGACGGTCGCCTTGCCGGCCACCGGGGAGTCCGGCATCTTCGTGCTCGCGACCGTCGGGTCGGCAGCGGCGTCGTACTGGATCGGGCCCTCGACGAGCAGATCTGGGCGACGCTCGCGGACGAAGGCGGTACCGGCGCGGACCTTGTCGACGTCGGCGCCGGTGCCGCTGTCGCCGGTCGAGTAACTGAGCATCGCGACGCGGGGGTCGATGCCGAACTGGGTCGCCGTCTCGGCCGACGAGATCGCGATGTCGGCGAGCTGCTCGCTCGTCGGGTCCGGGATCACCGCGCAGTCGCCGTAGACCAGGACCCGGTCGGCGAGCGCCATCAGGAACACGCTCGACACGATCGAGGTGTCCGGACGGGTCTTGATGATCTCGAAGGACGGCCGGATGGTGTGCGCGGTGGTGTGCTTCGCACCGGAGACCATGCCGTCGGCGAGTCCGAGCTGCACCATCATCGTGCCGAAGTACGAGACGTCGGTGACGGTGTCGCGCGCGAGCTCGATCGACATGCCCTTGTGCGCCCTGAGGCGGGTGTACTCCTCGGCGAAGCGTTCGCGGAGCTCGGGGTCGAACGGCGACACGAGCTGGGCGGCGTCGAGGTCGAGTCCGAGCTCGGTCGCGCGGGTGCGGATCGCGGCGGGGTCGCCGAGGATCGTCAGCTCGCAGACCTGGCGGGCGAGCAGCGTCGACGCCGCGCGGAGGATGCGGTCGTCCTCGCCCTCGGGGAGCACGATGTGCTTGCCGTAGCCCCGTGCCCGGTCGAGCAGGCCGTGCTCGAACATGAGCGGCGTGACGACGCCGGACGGCGTGAGCTGCAGGCGGTCGCGCAGGGACTCGGCGTCGACGTGCTGCTCGAACAGGGCGAGCGCGAGGTCGGCCTTGCGGGGCGAGTCCGCCGCCAGGCGCCCGCGGGTCTGCGTGATGCGGAGGGCGGTGTCGTACGTGCCCAGGTCGTTCTGCGCGATCGGCAGCGAGCTCGACAGGCCCTCGAGCAGCCGGGAGATCTGCGGTGCGGTCTCGAACCCGCCGTTCAGGATGACGCCGGCCAGGCTCGGGAACGTGTCCGACTGGTTCGCCAGCAGGGTCGCGATGAGGACGTCGCTGCGGTCGCCCGGGACCACGACGATGCCGCCCTCGATCAGGCGCGGCAGGACGTTCTCCATGCTCATGCCGGCGACGACGGTACCGAGTGCCTCGCGGTCGAGCAGGGCGTCGTCCCCGCGCACCAGGGTCGCGTCGGTCGCCTGCAGCAGCGCGCGGACGGTCGGGGCGACGAGCACGCGGTCCTCCGGGATCGCCCACACGGGCACGTCCGGGTGGTCGTCGTGCACGGCCCGCTCGACACTCGCCACGATCGCGGCGAGGGCCTCCGGGTCGGCGCGGTTCACGACGACGCCGAACAGCTGCGCGTGTGCCGCTCGCAGCTCGCTCGTCGTGACGTCCGCGACCTGCGCCATCCCCTCGGGCGTGCGGGCACCGCGCTCGGCGGCGTCACGACCACCGAGGACGAGGAGCACCGGGGCACCGAGGTTCGCGGCGACCTTCGCGTTGAACGACAGCTCGGTGGGGCTGCCGACGTCGGTGTAGTCGGAACCGAGCACGACCACCGCGTCGCACTGCCGCTCCACCTGGGCGAAGCGGTTCACGATGGTGCCGAGGGCGGCGTCCGGATCCGCGTGGACGTCGTCGTAGGTGACCCCCACGGCGTCGTCGTACGAGATCCCGACCGCGGTGTGCTGCAGCAGCAGTTCGAGCACGTAGTCGGGTTCGGCGACCGAGCGGGCGACGGGGCGGAACACGCCGACGCGGCCGACGGAGCGCGCGAGGGTCTCGAGGACACCGAGGGCGACGGTGCTCTTGCCCGTGTGCCCTTCTGCTGACGTGATGTAGATGCGGGTCGACACGCGCCCCAGGGTAGTCGCCGGACATGTCACGACAACTGGGAGCACGGGCCTCGACGACACACGGTCGTGAGCACCCCCGGGAACCTGTACCATTGGGTGTCGCCGTCGCGAGACAGCACAAGGAGAATTCGCCTAGTGGCCTATGGCGCACGCTTGGAAAGCGTGTTGGGTGCAAGCCCTCGGGGGTTCGAATCCCCCATTCTCCGCCGAGCAAGCCCCGCACTCCGGTGCGGGGCTTTCTTCGTTCGCGGCGTTCCTCGTCGCCGGTCCCCCACGCGGCGGACCCGTCTGTCCCCTGTTCGCCAAGGACTGGCCGTCAAACGCCGATCCGGGGTGGAACGGGCTGTCCCCGGTCCCCGTCGTGCACCTATGCTTGCCGGAGCGGACGACTCCGGGACGAGTCGACCGCGGTGCATCGAGCGGCAGGGGCGTCGCTCGCAGGGCGGCCGATTCGGCGTGCCCGGGAGACCCGAGGGTTCAGGAGACGCGCATGGGGGACATGACGGTGCCAGCGACGCCGCACCTGCGTGCCACCGTGTACGACGTCGTCCTCCGCCCCCGCCGGTCCCTGGTCCGTTCGACGGCGCTGAGCATCGTGTTCTCGGCCGTGCCGCTCGCAGTCGCCCTGGTCTGGGTGTCGTTCCCGTTCCGGACGTGGGCGATGGTCGCGACCGTGGTCGTCGCGCTGGCGGTCCTCGTGGGCGTCGTCTTCGTCCGACTCAGCACGGCGTACATCGGCATCGACCCTGACGGCCTGACGATCCGGGGCGTGGTCACCGCGCACCGTCGGATCCCCCGCGACCGCGTGCACAGTCTGGTGCTCGCCACCACCTACGGCAGCTCGGTCGACCGCACCATGCGCGAACTCGTGGCGTTCGACGCGACGGGTGCGCACCTGTTCCGCATCCGTGCCGACGTGTGGGGCGACGACGGACTCGCCCAGGTCGTCGACGCCCTGGGCGTCCAGGTGACGGAAGAGGCACGTCCGGTCTCGGCCCGGGTCTTCGCGAAGCGCTACCCGTCGAGCCGCGCCTGGTACGAACAGCGGCCGGCCTACCTGCTCGTCGGCGGCGTGGCAGCACTCGTCGTCCTGGGTCTGCTCGTCGTCGAGTTCACCGGCCTGCTCGGTCGCTGACGCTCGGAGCTGCTGGACGTCACCGACGTCGGCGCAGCGTCGAGAAGATCCCCTGCACGACCTCCTTCGCGATCGTGCCGCCGAGCCGTGACCCGAGCAGTTCCGACAGCGGGTCGTCCGCCTTCCGTGAGGTCGTCGTCCGCGTGCTCCGCCCCGACCGGCCCGAACGCCGCGACGCCGCAGCCCGCTCGGCCTTCTCGAACTCGCGCTGCGTCCGCTCGTACTCCTTCTGCGCAGCAGCCCGCTCGCGTTCCTCCTGCTTGGCCTGCGCCGCGGCTTCCTTGGCCGCGGTCGCCGCCGCCCGCGCGGCTTCCTTCTCGGCCTCGGCCGCCGCGAGGGCTGCGTCCTTCTGCGCGTCCGCCGCCGCGGCCTCGGCAGCAGCTGCCTCCATCCGGCGCGCGAGCATCTCGTGCGCCGAGTCCGGGTCCACCCGGGTGCCGTACGTCGCGAGCAACGGCGATGCCTGCACCCGCGACTGCATCTCGGCGGCGGGCATCGGGTCCATCGACCCCTGCGGCGCGCGCAACCGGGTCCACGCGACCGGCGTCGGCGCACCCTTCTCGTTCATGACGGTGACGATCGCCTCGCCGGTCGCCAGCGAGGTCAGCACCTCGCCCAGGTCGTAGTCGCTCGACGGGTAGGTCGACACCGTCGCCCGGAGCGCCTTCGCGTCGTCGGGGGTGTGCGCCCGCAGCTGGTGCTGGATGCGCGACCCGAGCTGCGCCAGGACGTCGTTCGGCACGTCCTTCGGGGTCTGGGTCACGAAGAAGATCCCGACGCCCTTCGACCGGATCAACCGCACGGTCCGCACGATCTGGTCCGTGAAGTCCTTCGACGCCCCGCTGAACAGCAGGTGCGCCTCGTCGAAGAAGAACACCAGCTTCGGCTTGTCCTGGTCGCCGACCTCTGGCAGTTCGTTGAACAGGTCGGCCAAGAGCCACATCAGGAACGTCGAGAAGACCTCGGGCTGGTCCTGCACGCCCGGGACCTCGAGCAGGCTCACGATGCCCCGGCCGTCCGCCGCCGTGCGCAGGAACACCTGCGTGTCGATCTCGGGCTCGCCGAAGAACTGGTCGGCACCCTTGTCGGCGAACGTGATGAGCTCGCGCAGGATCACCCCGGCGGTCTGCTTCGACAGACCACCGAGCTCGGCGAGCTCGCCCTTGCCCTGGTCGCCCACCAGGAACGTCAGCACGCTCCGCAGGTCGGCCAGGTCGACGAGCGGCAACCCGGCCTGCTCCGCGTAGTGGAACACCAGTCCGAGCGAGGACTCCTGGGTGTCGTTCAGGCCGAGCACCTTCGACAGCAGCAACGGCCCGAACCCGGACACCGTCGCGCGGATCGGCACGCCCGTGCCCTGACCACCGAGCGAGAAGAGCTCCGCCTGGCTCGCGACGCCCTGCCACTGCTGGCCGATGCCCGCGGTGCGCGCGAGCAGCTTCTCGTTCCCCTGCCCGACCACCGCGAGCCCGGACAGGTCGCCCTTGATGTCGGCCGCGAAGACCGGCACGCCGTTCGCCGCGATCTGTTCGGCGAGGACCTGCAGCGTGCGGGTCTTGCCGGTGCCGGTCGCACCGGCGACCAGCCCGTGCCGGTTCAGCATGCCGAGCGGGATGCGGACCTGGACGTCGGGCTGCGCCTCGCCGTTCACCAGGGCACCGAGTTCGAGCGCCTGCCCCTCGACGGTGTAGCCGGTGCGGATCGCGGCGACGGCGTCCGGTCCGAGCGGGGCTGCGCCACTGCCGGGAGGCGCGGTGCCGGCCGCCGGGGCGTCCGCCGGTGCCGGGACGGCCACGTCGGGAGCCGCCGTCGCGTCGTCCGGGACGGCTGCGGTGGGTCCTGCGGTGGTGGGCTCTGGAGCCGGTGGGGTGGCGGAGGTGGGCTCCGCGTCGGGGGCGAGCCGGGCCTCCTGTCCGGCGAGTGCGGCGGCGAGCTCCTCGGCCCGCTGCACGGCTTCGTCGGCCAGCCGGCGTGCCTCGTCCGCTGCCTGCCTGGCGGCCTCGGCCGCTGCCCGTGCCTGCTCCACCGCGTCGCTCATGGGCACAGCCTATGGACGCGCGGGGGCCGCTGTCCGGCTGATCCGGGCAGCTGTGGAGAACCCGTCAGTGTGTGAGCTCGGGGACCGTCCGGGGCCGCACCACGAACCACAGGATCAGGATGGCCATCACCGAGGTCGAGGCCATCACGATCGCCATCGGGGTCGCGGTGGTGATGCCGAGCCAACCGACGATCGGCGAGATCAGGCCGGCGACGCCGAAGTTCAGGGCGCCGAGCAGCGACGCCGCCGTACCGGCCTCCTTGCCGTGCGCGGCCAGGCCGATGACCTGGACGAGGGGGAACGAGAACCCGCACGCCGCGATGAAGAACCACAGGGGCACGAGCACGCCCACGAGCCCCGCACCGAGCTGGTCGAGCACGATGATCGCGATCGACGCCAGGAACAGGGTCGCCGTCGAGCACGCCAGGATCCACTGCGGCCCGACGCGCTGCGCCAACCGCGCGGAGATCTGCACACCGAGGACGACGCCCACCGAGTTCACCGCGAAGAGCAGCCCGTACTGCTGGGCGTCGAGTCCGTAGACACCCTGGAACAGGAACGGCGACGAGCTGAGGTAGGAGAACAACCCGCTGAACACCATCGCCCCGATGAGCGCTACCCCCACGAAGATCCGGTCGGAGAACAGCGCCTTGTACCGCTGACCGATCGTGGAATGGCCAGCCTCGCGGCGACGGGCCGGGGGCAGGGTCTCGACGATGAGCAGGATCGACGCGATCACCACGGCCAGGCCGTAGCAGGCGAGGAACACGAAGATGCCGCGCCAGCTGGTGAACTGGAGCATCTGCGAGCCGATGAGCGGCGCGAGGATCGGCGCCAGCCCGTTCACCATCGCCAGGCGGGACAGCATCCGGACGAGCGGCTTGCCGCCGAACAGGTCGCGGACGGTGGCCATCGCGACGACACCGCCGGCGGCCGCGCCCATGCCCTGGAGCACGCGGAACACCGCGAGCAGCTCGATGTCGGGAGCGGTCGCCGCGCCGATCGACGCGGCGATGTGCACCGTCGTCGCGATGATGAGCGGCAGCCGGCGGCCGACCTTGTCGCTCCACGGACCGACGAGCAGCTGCCCGAACGCGAACCCGAGCGTCGTCGCCGTGAGCGTCAGCTGCACGGCGCCGTCCGTGACGCCGAACTGCTCCTTGATCGCCGGGAACGCCGGCAGGTACAGGTCGATCGTGAACGGCCCGAGCGCCGTCAGGGCGCCCAGGACGAAGACGTAGACGAGTCGCTGCCCACGGGAGAGGGAGTCTCCGGGGTGCAGGACGACCCGGAGCGAACCGGTGGTGGCGGGCGCGGTCACGAGCAGGAGTCCTTCGGCGGTGAGGGGCGGGGAGGTGATCGCGGCGTCGATCGAATCGATTCGTCCGCGGAACCATCCTACGGGCCGCAGGAGCGCTCCCGACGCCGCTGGCACGGATTGCCCGCGTGTTGCCACCCGCCGTCCGCGTGCCGATCCCGTGCCATACGGTACCGTCGGACTGCTCGGGGGCCTCCGGGTGAACCGGATCAGAAGGGGGTGGGCGTCATGGTGGATGCCCGGATCCTGCACACGACCGCCGCCCTGCGCGAAGCGATCCTGCGACTGGCGGCCGACCGCCCCGTCTCCGAGATCACCGTCGCGGACGTCACCCGTGCCGCCGGCATCAACCGCGCGACGTTCTACTCGCACGCGGTCTCCCCCGGATCGCTGCTCGCCGACGTGCTGACGCCGGAGCTCGACCGCATCCGGCAGGACGACGCCGACGACCGACGGGCCGCAGCCGCCCGCGGAGCCGACGCGGCCGAGCTCGCGACCATCACACGGCGGGGCATCAACGCGGTCGTCGAGCACGTGACCACCCACCGCGACATCTACGCCAAGGCCCTGCCGGACCCGAACGACGCGTCACTGCACCGGCTGCTCGTGGGCCACTTCACCGAGTCGAGTGCCCTGCACATCCGCGAACTCGACGCCGACCGCCGCCCGGAGCTCCTCGACGACGTGGCCGCTGGCTACGTCGCGCAGGGCTTCGTCGGGGCGATCGAAGCGTGGCTCGCCGGGCCCCGACGGTCGCGGAAGGCGCTGGTCGAGACGATCACGCTGTCGTTCCCGGCCTGGTGGAGCTGAGCTGAGCCGCCTGGTGGCACGGCGCTGACCGGCCTGCTGACGCGGCGCTGACCGGCCTGCTGGCACGGCTCGGCTCGCCTCGGCTCACTCGGCGTCGGTCGAGTCGCCGTCGCTCGGTTCGGTCTCCGGCTTCTCGCCGCGCTGCAACGACTGCACGACCTCGACCGCGGTGGCCGCCAGGTCCGCGTCGTCCGCTCCTGCGGGCACCCGGTAGTCGGCCGACACACCGTCGCCGCCGGTACCGCTCGCCGGCAGCGGATCACCCAGGGACACCACCACGACACCGGCGTCGTGCGCGGTCTGGATCACCCCGGTGAGCGCGGACGGCCGAGCCGCGTGCACGAGCAGGGCCTTGGCGCCCTTGCGGACGAGCTGGGCGACCGCGGTCCGCTGGGACGCCGCCGCACCGGACGCGGGTGCGACCCGGACGTCGGGACGGAACCCGGCATCGGACAGGCCGGCCCGCAGGTCCTCGCCCAGGGCCGCGTCGTCGTCGACCAGCACGACGCCGATGACGGCCTGCTTGTCGAACCCGCCGTCGGAGCTGGTCAGGTCCGTGCTCTGCACCGGCGTGGGCGCAGCGGAGGTCGTGCCCTGGCAGCCGGCCAACGCGAGGGCGGCCGTCAGGACGACGGCTGCAGCGACGATGCGCACCACGGGTGTCTCCTCTTCGGTCCGGTCTGCCACGCTACCCGGCTGCGCGGTCCGGCGACGCCGACGACACCGGCGCGGGGACGGGTCCGAGCCGCCGGACCGCGGCGATCGCCAGTGCGGCGAAGCAGATCATCGCTGCGAAGACCAGCGGGAAGGACACCGTGCCCTCTGCGCCGCCGGTCGCGGTGAACAGCAGCCCGGTGACCGCCAGGCCGATGACGCTGCCCGCGGCGTCGGCGATGGTGAGCGCCGAGCTCGCGAACCCGTCGTCGCCCTCGCCCGAGAACCGCAGGGTGAGCATCGACGTCCGCGGGTAGATCGCCCCCATGCCCGCGCCGCCGACGAACCAGCCGGCGACGAGCACCCACCACGGCATGTCGAGCGTCGCCACCGCGAAGGCCGCCAGCAGGCTCACCAGGACGAGCACGAGTCCGACACCGAAGGTCCGACGTGCGGCCAGGCGCTGCTCCCCCAGCCGACCGTGCGCCCAACTCGAGGCCGCCCAGCTGAGCGCGGCGACGGTCAGCGCGAGCCCCGCTGCCGATGCGGACAGGCCGTGCTTCGCCTGCAGCAGGAACGGCACGTACGCCTCGCTGCCGAAGAACGACGCCGCCACGAGCCCGCGCAGCAGCACCACCGACGGCAGTCCGGCAGCGGCGCGGAAGGTGCCGGTCGGCAGCAGCGGGCGCAGCGCGAACCACGTCCCGACCAGGCCGACCACGACCGCGGCCACCATCCCCCACGGGGTCAGGTCCGGCGCGACGTTGAGCAGCAGGATCGACACGGCCGCGGCGACCGACCACCCGATCCGGATCCGCTGCCACGGCTGCCGCAGCTCGACCGCCGGTGCCTGCAGCCGTCCGAGCGTCGGCACGAGCACGGTGAACGCGCCCACGGCGATCACGAGCGCCCCCGCGAAGACCCAGTGCCAGTTCCAGGTGTCGGTGACGATGCCGGCGATCGCCGGGCCGATGAGCGCCGGGACCACCCACGCGGCCGCGAACCCGGCGAACACCGGTCCGTGCAGCTCGGCGGGGAAGATCCGGGCGACGAGCACGTACAGCACGACGTCGATCGCGCCGGCACCGAAGCCCTCGACCAGTCGACCGACGAGGAAGACCTCCATCGTCGGCGCGAGCATGACCACGGCGGTCCCGACGGCGAACAGCAGCGCGGAGACCCAGGCGACGATCCGGCCGCCGGCGCGGTCGGTCCAGTTGCCGGCGAGCACCATGCCGGGCACCCCGGCCGCGAGCGGTGCCGCGAAGGCCAGGGCGTACAGGGCCTCGCCGTCCAGGTCGCGACTGATCACCGGCATGATCGTCGTCATCGCCAGGTTCTGGAACGCCGCGACGCCCACGATGGCGACCATGCCGATCGTCGCGAGGGCGTACCGCCCGCTCAGCAGGCCCGTCCTCGTCGCCGCGGTGCTCACCCGCTCATCGTAGGGGCGAGGGGCGACACCGCCGACGTCGCGGGGCGCGGACCACGCGCGATGCGCACCAGCGCCTGCTGCAGGTCCGCGTCAGCGCGTCAGCGCCTGCTGCAGGTCCGCGATCAGGTCGCCCGCGTCCTCGATGCCGACGGACAGCCGCACCACGTTCTCGGGCACCGCGAGCTCCGTGCCCTTCACCGATGCGTGCGTCATCTCGCTCGGGTACCCGATGAGCGACTCCACACCCCCGAGCGACTCGGCCAGCGCGAACAGCTCCGTGGACTCCGCGAAGCGCCGGGCCGCGTCCGGGCCGCCGGACAGTGCGACGGACAGCATCCCGCCGAACCCGCGCATCTGACGCGCGGCGATGTCGTGCCCCGGGTGGTCGGCGAGCCCCGGGTAGTAGACGCGCTCGATGCCCGGCGCTGCGACGAGCGCCTCGGCGACGGCCTGCGCGTTCGTGGAGTGCCGCTCCATCCGGACCGCCAGGGTCTTGATGCCGCGGGTCGTCAGGAAGGCGTCGAACGGCGACGAGATCGCACCGGCGCCGAACTGCAGGAACTGCACCTTCGCCGCGAGCTCCTGGTCGGCGAGCACGACGGCCCCACCGACGACGTCGGAGTGGCCACCCAGGTACTTCGTCGTCGAGTACACGACGACGTCGGCACCGAGCGACAGCGGCTGCTGCAGGTACGGCGACGCGAAGGTGTTGTCCACGACGACGAGTGCACCGGCCTCGTGCCCGAGGGTCGCGAGTCCGGCGATGTCGGCGATCTTCATGAGCGGGTTGGTCGGCGTCTCGACCCAGAGCACGGTGTCCTCGGGGGCGCCCTGCAGCGCGGCCCGGACCTGGTCGAGCTCGCTCATGTCGACGACGACGAGCTCGACGCCCCACGGCACGTGCAGTCGGCTGACCAGACGGTGGGTCCCGCCGTACACGTCGTTCCCCATCACGACGCGGGCCCCGGGACGGAGCGCCGCCCGGAGCAGGGCGTCCTCGGCGGCGAGACCGGACGCGAACGAGTACGCGGCCACGCCGCCGTCCAGGTCGGCGAGCAGCGTCTGCAGGGAGTCGCGCGTCGGGTTGCCGGCGCGGGAGTACTCGTAGCCGTTCCGCATCCCGCCGATGCCGTCCTGCACGTAGGTGGACGTCAGGTGGATCGGCGGGATGACGGCACCGGTGGGGCCGTCGGGCTCCTGGCCGGCGTGGACGGCGCGGGTGCTGAACTCGGTCATGCTGGCTGCGTTCCTTACTCGGAGAGGTAGGTCAGGAGGTCGTGGCGGGTCAGGACCGTGACCGGCTTGCCGTCCTCGACGACGAGCAGGGCGTCCACCGTCTCGAGGGCTCGACGCGCTGCGGACACGGACTCGCCCACGCCGATCAACGGGAGCGGTTCGCCCACGAAACCGGTCAGGGCGTCCGTCATCTTCGCGGCACCGGTGAAGACCTGTTCGAGCAGGTCCTTCTCGGCGACGGCCCCGATGACCTCGCCGATGACGACCGGCGGTTCGGCGCTGAGCACGGGCATCTGGGACACCCCGTACTTGGTCATGATGTCGACGACCTCGCGCACGGTGTCCGCCGGGTGCGCGTGCACCAGGTCGGGCAGACGGCCGTCCTTGCCGGCGATGAGCGACCCGACGGTGCGCGCCTCGTCGGTCTCGGCGAAGCCGTACGAGCGCATCCACCGGTCGTTGAAGATCTTGCCGAGGTAGCCGCGACCGCCGTCGGGCAGCAGCACCACGACGACGTCGTCCTCGGTCAGGTCGCGGGCGGCCCGCAGCGCTGCGACGACCGCCATCCCGCTGGACCCGCCCACGAGCAGGCCCTCTTCCCGCGCCAGGCGGCGGGTCATCGCGAACGAGTCGGCGTCCGACACCGCGATGATCTCGTCCGGCACCTCGGGGTCGTACGCGGTCGGCCAGAAGTCCTCGCCCACACCCTCGACCAGGTACGGCCGGCCGGTGCCGCCGGAGTAGACCGAGCCCTCGGGGTCGGCCCCCACGATGCGGACACGGCCGCCGGATGCCTCTTTCAGGAAGCGCCCGGTGCCCGAGATGGTGCCGCCCGTCCCGACGCCCGCGACGAAGTGGGTGATCTGCTGCTCGGTGTCGCGCCAGATCTCCGGACCGGTGGTCTCGTAGTGGCTGCGCGGCCCGTTCGGGTTGGCGTACTGGTTCGGCTTGTAGGCGCCGGGGATCTCGCGGACGAGCCGGTCGGACACCGAGTAGTACGACTCCGGGTGTTCCGGCGGCACCGCGGTCGGCGTGACGACGATCTCGGCGCCGTACGCGGTCAGGACGTTGCGCTTGTCCTCGCCGACCTTGTCCGGCAGCACGAACACGCACCGGTAGCCGCGCTGCTGGGCGACGAGGGCCAACCCCACGCCGGTGTTGCCCGAGGTGGGTTCGACGATCGTCCCGCCGGGTCGCAGGTCACCGGAGGCCTCGGCCGCGTCGATGATCCGCGTGGCGATGCGGTCCTTCGACGACCCACCGGGGTTGAGGTACTCGACCTTCACCAGGACGGTCGCGCGCACCCCCTCGGCGACGCGGTTGAGCTTGACGAGCGGGGTGTCGCCGACGAGGTCGACCACGGAGTTCGCGTAACGCACGGGCCCGAGTCTAGGACGCCGTCACCGCGTTCTGCTGGGATGCGACGTGCGCGGACACCGCTGCGGACACCTCGGCGCGTCGACGGTCGATCACGTCGCCCATGTCGCGCGCCAGCGCCGGGGTGGACCGGACGATCTGGTCGAGCGCCGTGGCGGGGATGACCAGCACCGAGACCTCGGTGAGCGCCGTGGCGGTCGTGAGCAGCGCCTCCCGGGTCAACGCCGTCTGTCCGACGTAGTCGCCGGCCTCGACGCGGGTCGCCGGCAACTCGGCGTCCTCGAACGGGACCCGGAGGTCCACGCTGCCGGACAGGACGAACCGGACCGCGTCCGGCACGGTCCCCACCCGGTGGATGACCTCGCCGGCGGCGTAACGCTCCAGGCGCACCACCGGGGCGAGTGCGACGCTGTCGTCCCCGCTCAGGTACAGCGTCGCGGCGATGGCCGCGAGCGCCTCGTCGCGGCGGGCGTCCGTCACGAAGTCGTCGGTGGTGTCGCCGTCGAGCCCGAGTCCGGCGCGACGAGCGGCGTACCAGAGCCACATCCGGAACTGGGCGAGCGCGTCGGCTTCCTGGGACGGGCCGCGCACCTGGAACGACACCGTGTACGCCGCACCGCCCGCAGGCACCGCCGTCGGTCGCGTCCCGGTGTACAGCTGCGGGAGACCGCTGGCGACCCGCTCGAGCAGGGCGACCACGGCGGCGGGTGGATCGTCCGTCGTGAACGTGACGTCGGTCGACACCGGGAACGTGCCACCGGTGCGGCTGAGGTTCGTGAACGACGCCCCGGCCAACGATCCGATCGGGGTGATCAGGATGCCCTCGCCGGTGTCGACGTGCACCGATCGCCAGTTGACCTCGACCACCCGGCCGCGCGTGCCGCCGATGTCGAGCCAGTCGCCGAGGCGGAACGGCTGTTCGAACAGCAGGAACAGGCCGGCGACGATGGGCCCGACGGCGGTCTGCAACGCGAGGGCGATCACGAACGACCCGACCCCGAGCGCCGTGAAGATGCCGCCGATGTCGGTCCCCCACACGATGCGGAACACCACCGCGAGGCCGATCGCCACCAGGATGACGCGGGCGATGTCGACGAAGATCGACGGGATCTTCTCGCGCCACGTCCCCTTCCTAGCGTTCGTGAACATCAGGATGTTCAGCCCGTTCAGCACGAAGACGATCAGCAGGAAGCCGAGCACGGTCGCGATGACCTGGCTGACCACCGGCCGACCCGGGTCGACCGCGTCGGTCACCTGCACCGACAGGACCAGGATCGCGATGACCGGGACGACGGCGTTGCGCAGCAGCGCGACGACCTTCGACATCGGGTTGTGCCGACGCTCGAGGCTCGACTGCACCTCGGTCAGCAGGAGCAGCAGGAGCGGCAACCCGACGATCACGCTGATCGACGGCCAGAACCACGCCTGCTCCCAGAAGGCGATCACGACGCCACCCGCTCGAGCTTCCAGACCTTCTGCGGTCCGGTCTGGGTCTGCACCGTCGCGACGTCCTGCACGCCACTGCGGTCACCGAGCTTGTCGATCACCCGCTGCGTCGCGTACACCCCGGGCGCGGGCGCGATGCCCTGGACCCGGTACGCCAGGCTGACGGCATCGCCCCACATGTCGTAGACGATGCTGGAACGACCGACCAGACCGCTCGTCACCTGGCCGGTGTCGATGCCCGCGCGCAGCCCGACCTTCGAACCGTGCTGGGCGTTGAACCGCTCGAGCGCACCCTGTGCTTCCTCCGCCCAGTCGACCACCCGCCGGACGTTGTCGACGCGGGGCACGCTCAGACCGCAGCTGGCCAGGTAGCCGCTGCGCGTCGTGCGCACCCGCTCGATCCCGTGCCGACCAGCGGCTTCGTCGAGGGACCGCCACAGGTCGTTGAGCAGCGACAGGGACTCCTCCGCCGTCAGGCCGGCGGCGAAGTCGTCGTACCCGATGATGTCCGCGTAGACCACCGCGACGTCCTGGTGGTCCGAGGCGATGGTCTCGTCGCCCTGCTTGTACCGCCGGGCGACCTCCTCCGGCATGAGCGTCAGGAGCAGGGTGTCGTTCTGCCGCCGCTGCTCGTCGAGCAGGTCCTGCTTCACCTGCAGGCTCCGGCTCATGTCGTTGAAGGCGAGCCCGAGGTCACCGATCTCGTCACCGGCCTTCGTCTTCACCTCGACGCCGAGATCGCCGCTGCTGACCCGGTTCACCGCGGTCTGCAGTCGGCGGATGGGGCGGACGAAGACCTGCGCCAGCAGCAGCGACAGCAGGCTCACCAGGACGATGATGGCGACCAGGGACAACCCGATGTTCCGGGCGAAGTCGTTCACCGGTGCGAAGGCCTCAGCGGTGTCCATCTGCGCTACGACCACCCAGCGCAGGCCGTCCACCTCGAGCGGCGCGTACGCGGACAACACCTCCTTGCCCCGGTAGTCGTTCGAGATCACCGTGCCCGACTTGCCCTGCAGTGCCCGGCTGACCGGGGTGGTGTTGACCTCCTGCAGGAGCACCGACCCCTTCACGGCGATCTGTCGCGCGGCCGTGCCGGGTGCGGTCCCCGCGGCGATCACGTCGCGCTGGTACTGCTTCGGGTGCTCGAGCAGCTGGCGCGGGTAGGACCGCATCAGGTGGTCCGCCCCCACCAGGTACGACTCCCCCGTGTCGCCGAGCCCGTCGTCGGCCCAGTCCTGGTTGCCCGTCATGACCTGGTTGATGAGGTCCACGGGCACCTGCACGGCCATCACGCCGATGATCTTGCCGTCGTCGGCCACCGGGGACATCACCCACAGCGTCGGGACGTTCAGGCTCGGTGCGTACCGGGCGAAGTCGGTCACCACGAAGTCGTCCGCACTGGTCAGCTGCAGCGCCTCCTCGTACCCGCTCGCCAGGTTCGAGTCGCGGTACGGGCCGTCCTGCAGGTTGGAACCGAGGTCCGCCCCGGAGTAGGTCGAGTACGTCACGTCGCCGTCGGTGTCCATGAGGAGCAGGTCCTCGTAACCGGCGGACTCGACCGCCTGGCGGAAGTACGGCTGGTACTCGGCGTGCGCCTCGGACCACTTGCTGCCGTCACCGGCGTCGTCGAGTTGCGCGGCCTGGTCGTAGTCGTCGAAGGGCGCCGTGTACCGGGCTTGCAGGTACGCCTGCGGATCGGTCGTCGGCGCGAACTGGTCCGGGTTCGCCGAGCCGCCACTCCGCGCGTCGAGCTGCGGGACGAAGGTGTCCGCGTACCAGGCGTCGATCTTCGTGTGGTCGGCGTCGGACACCGGACGGTCGCGCAGGTCGTCCCACCCGGCCGAGAACGCCTTGGTCGCGCCGATCACGCTCTCGTTGCGGGTCTGCGCGACGACCGTCTGCGTGCACTGGTCGAACGACCGCTTCAGCTCGGTGATCCGCGCCTCGCGCAGCGACGTCACCTGGTTGAGCGCCGCGTTCTCGAGCGAGGCACGACCGTTCAGGTACCCGACGACGCCGACCACCAGCGCCGCGATGATGCTCACGGCGAGCAGCATCACCAGGAGCTTCGACTGGATGTCGAGTGAGCCGCTCGTCAGGAACGCCCGGAGCTTGCCCTTCCTGCGCGGTGCGTCCTCGACGACGCGAGGACCGCCCGTCTGCGCGTCCGTCGCCGGGGGGATCGGGTCGGGACCGGGGCTGCTGGTGTCGGACGTCGGTGGGACTGCAGTCACTTCGAACTCCGCTCAGGAGGGCAGGGTGCACGCGTGCGCGTCAACCACAGGTACCACGCGAGCAACACTCGTGTCAGGTATCCGACGTTCGTTGCGGCTTCGTGACCTCGGTGGTCGCGTTCGCGACACCTGTCGCGGTGCGGGCTCGAGACGGCGGGGTGGAGACGGCGGGGTGGAGACGGCGGGCTGGAGACGCGGGCGGTCGGACGGGAGGCGCGCTGCGGGCCGGTCACGGGCCTCCCGTCCGCCGTCGGGTCACCTGTCCGTTCCGCGCACGCGCCGCGCACGCTGGCACCGGTCGGTCTGTGCGCGCCGGCGCCGGCGCCGGCCGGCCGGCTCAGCGCTCGACGGTGTCTGCCGGGGTGTTCTGCTGCCGGTGCAGGAGCGCGTAGGTGCCTTCGAGCGCGAGGAGTTCGTCGTGCGTGCCCTGCTCGACGATCCGCCCGTGGTCGAGCACGAAGATGACGTCGGCGTCCCGGATCGTCGACAGCCGGTGCGCGATCGAGATGGTGGTGCGCCCCGCGGCGGCGGTGTCGAGCGCGGTCTGCACCACGCGCTCCGAGATCGAGTCGAGCGCGCTCGTGGCCTCGTCGAGCACGAGCACGGGAGGGTCCTTCAGGAGCACCCGCGCGATCGCGATCCGCTGCTTCTCGCCGCCGGACAGCCGGTACCCGCGCTCCCCCACGACGGTGTCGTAGCCGTCCGGGAACGAGGCGATCGTGTCGTGGATGTTCGCCGCCCGCGCCGCCCGTTCGACCTCGTCGTCGGTGGCGTCCGGCTTGGCGTAGCGCAGGTTGTCGCCGATCGTCGCGTGGAACAGGTACGTCTCCTGGCTGACGATCCCCACGTGGCGCATGAGGTCCTCGTGCACGAGGTCGCGGACGTCCTGTCCGGCGAACCGCACGGAACCCTCGGTCGCCTCGTACAACCGTGGCACCAGGTACGACACGGTGGTCTTGCCCGCGCCCGATGGACCGACGAAGGCGGCGAACTGCCCGGGTCGGAGGTCGAACGAGACCCCGCGGAGCGTCGGCTTGTCGGCCTCGCCGTCCGGGTACGTGAACGTCACGTCGTCGAACGCGACGTGACCGACCATGGTGTCGTCGACGGGCTTCGCCGTGGGCGAGTCGGTGATCGCGGGCTTCAGGTCGAAGTACTCGAAGATCCGGGCGAACAGCGCTCCGGAGGTCTGCAGGTCGAGCACCACCCGGAGCAGTCCGACCGTCGGGAACAGCAAGCGCGACTGCACCGTCGTGAACGCGACGATGGTGCCGGCGGTGATCGGGACGTCGCCGATGATCAGCCAGGCCGCGACGAGGTAGATGATCGCCGGGATGATCGACAGGAAGATCTGCACGATCGCGAAGAACCACTGCCCGGACATCTGCTGGCGGACCTGCAACTGGATCTGGTTGCGGTTCTCGTCCCCGTAGCGGCGGGTCTCACTGCGCTGCTGGTTGAAGCTCTTGGCCAGCAGGATGCCGGAGACGCTCAGTGCCTCTTGCGTGATCGCCGTCATGTCGGACAGCGACTCCTGCGTCTGCCCGGCGATGCGGGCACGGACCTGCCCGACCCGACGCTGCGCGATGACGAGCAACGGGAGCAGCACGACCGCGACCAGGGTCATCTGCCAGCTCAGCAGCAGCATGGCGACGATGGCGGCGATGACCGTGACGGTGTTGCCGAGCACCGACGAGATCGTGTTGTTCAGCACGCTCGCGACGCCGCCGACGTCGTTCTGCAGGCGGGACTGGATGACCCCGGTCTTCGTGCGGGTGAAGAACGCGAGTTCCATGCGCTGCAGGTGCCCGAACAGGCGCATCCGCATGGCGCCCATGACCTTGTTGCCGACCGTCGCCGTCAGGTAGGTCTGCCAGACGCCCACCCCGGCGCTCGCGATCCAGAGGAACACCATCGCCGACACGAGCTCGACCAGCACCGGGACGTCGGGGCTGCCGGAGGGTGGGAACAGGCCCCGGTCGAACGCCTGCTGCGTCAACAGCGGCGGGATCACCGAGATCGCCGCGCCGATCAGCACGAGGACGACCGTCAGGATGATCGACCGCCGGTGCGGGACGAACAGCCCGGCGATCCGCTTCACCAGGTGCGGGATCTTCGGCGCTTCGGCGTTGGCGGCCTTCTGCGCACGGAAGTCACCGCTGGAGATCCGGCCGCCGCCGCGCGGACCACCGCCACCGCCGCCCCCGCGCATCCCGCCGCCCATGCTCATGCAGCAACCGTATCCCCGCGGTCGGACATCGGCGCGCGCTCGACGACCGCCGTTCCGCGGTGCAGTCCGACGGCCGTATTTGACCCCGTTCAGGGGGCGTGCGAGCATGTGCCGTCCCCGCCCCCGCACCACCGAGGTCCCATGACGTCCGCGCCGTCCCGTCCCACGTCCCTCCGCCAGCAGCTCGCCCGCCGCAAGCCGATCGAGCAACTGCAGTCCGAGGCGGCCGTCGGCGTCAACGGCGAACCGCTCCGCCGGTCGCTCGGTGTCTGGCACCTGACGATGATCAGCGTCGGCGCGACCCTCGGGACCGGCATCCTCGTGGTGCTCGGCACGGCCGTGCCGCTCGCGGGTCCTGCCGTGTGGATCTCCTTCGTCGTCGCGGGGATCGCGGCCCTGCTCTCGGCACTGTCCTACGCCGAGATGGCCGGAGCCGTCCCGACTTCGGGGTCGAGCTACTCGTACACCTACGCCACCATGGGCGAGGGCATCGCGTGGGTCTGCGGATGGTGCCTCGTCCTCGAGTACGCCGTCTCGGTGGCCGCGGTCGCGGTCGGCGCGAGCGAGTACGTGGACGAGACCCTGCGCGTGTTCGGGTTGCACCTGCCGACAGCACTGTCCGCGCCTCCGGGCGACGGCGGCGTCGTGAACCTGCCGGCGGCCGTCCTGGTCCTGCTCGCCACCGTCGTCCTGATCCCCGGTGCCCGCGAGAGCGCCTGGGTGAACACCGTCATGGTCGTCGTGAAGATCGCACTGCTCGTGTTCTTCGTGGTCGTCGCATTCGCGGCCTTCCAGGCGCAGAACTTCGAGCCGCTCGCGCCGATGGGTGCCGCTGGAGTGACCGCCGCGGCGTCCAGGCTCTTCTTCTCGTACATCGGTTTCGACGCCGCCTCCACCGCCGGCGAAGAGGCGAAGAACCCGCGCCGCGACCTCCCCCGGGCGATCATCGGTTCGATCGCGCTCATCACGGCGCTCTACATCCTCGTCGCCATCGCCGCGATCGGTGCCCGTTCGTGGACGGACTTCTCGTCGTCCGAGGCCTCGCTCGTCCGCATCGTGGTCGACGTCACGGGTCAGCCGCTCGTCGCGCTGGTGTTCTCGATCGGCGCGGTGATCGCGATCGCGAGCGTGGTGCTGACCGTGCTCTACGGCCAGACGCGGATCCTGCTCACCATGGCCCGCGACGGCCTCGTCCCGAAGGTCTTCGGTCGGGTCTCCCGGCGCACCGGCACCCCCATCGCGAACACGTTGATCATCGGCATCGCGGTCACGATCGTCGCCGCCCTGGTCCCCCTGGGCGAGCTCGCCGACGCCACCAGCATCGGCACCCTCGTCGCGTTCGCGCTCGTCAACGTGTCGGTCATCGTGCTCCGTCGCTCGCAGCCCGACCTCGAGCGCTCGTACCGCGTGCCGCTGTTCCCCGTCGTGCCGATCCTCGGCGCCCTGAGCTGCGTGCTCCTGGCGGTGTTCCTCGGCGCAACGACGTGGATCGCCTTCGGCATCTGGATGGTCGTCGGCGCCGTGCTCTACCTGGCCTGGGGCCGCCGTCACAGCACCTTGCGCTGACCCGCGCCGCCCTCCGGCGACTTCGCGGGCCCAGCGACAGTTCACGCGTCCCACTGCCCGTGAGACGTCGCTGAGCCCGCGAACTCGATGCTGGCTCATTCCTCCACAGGGACGGCGCCGGGGCTCCAGGTCCACAGGTGTCCGACGGGCAGACACGGCACGGACCGCCTCGACGATCATCACGGCATGAACGAGAGCACCCACCGGCCACGCCTGCTCCGGGCGACAGCACTGGATCCGGCGAACGCAAGACTCCTGCAACGCAAGCATGCGTCGGGCACACTCGTCCGCCTGCTCGCTGGCGTGTACATCCCAGCGGACGAATGGGAGGCCCTCAGCCCTGTCGGCCAGCACCTCGCCCGCGCACGGGCGATCGCTCCACGGCTCCGAGTCGGGTCGGTGTTCTCGCACGTCACCGCCGCATTGATGCACGGGTGGCCGCTGGTCGGGACCGCTCCAGATCGCGTCCACGTCATCGACCCGGCGGTCCCGTCAATCCAGCACCGAGCAGGTCTCGTCCGGCACCCCTGCCCAGGGCCGCCCCTGAACGACTCGGTCGCCTTCGACGGTGTGCCGGTCACCGCCGCACTCGACACCGCGCTCGCGCTCATCACCTCGAGTGCACCCCACACCGCAGCGGTCGCCGTCGATGCGGCAGTCCGGCAGGGAGCGATCGCTCGCGACGACCTCCGCCGGTCCGTCCCCATCCGTCCAGCGCGCGGATCCGTGCGTGCGGAGACCGTGCTCGCTGCGTTGGACGCTCGACACGAGTCGGTCGGCGAGTCGTTCGCCGCGATCCGGTTCGTCCAGCTCGGACTCCCGCCGTGCGAGCCACAGGCCGAGTTCCGACACCGAGACGGCACCGTCGACCGCGTCGACTTCTGGTTCCCGACGTTGGGCGTGATCGTCGAGTTCGACGGGCGACAGAAGTACGTCGACCCGTCCATGCTGCGGGGGCGCGATCCTGCGGACGTGCTCTGGGCTGAGAAACGACGTGAAGACCGGCTCCGTGCGCTCCCCATCGTCCGCGCCGTCATCCGCGTCACGTGGTGGCACCTGGTCGAGCCCGATCGCCTCCGCGCGCTCTTCCGCTCGCACGGCATCTCTTTCTGAGCAGTGCGACCTCACGCGCTGTGCGACACCTCACGCCACCGGCGACCCGCGAACTGTCGCTCAGCGCGAAAGGTCGCGCACGACGAAGGCCGCCACCCCGAGGGGCAGCGGCCTTCGTGAACCGAACGGTCGAGACTACGCGAGCTCGATCGTGGCGCCAGCGGCCTCGAGGGTCGCCTTCGCCTTGTCGGCGGTCTCCTTGTTCGCACCCTCGAGGATCTTGGCGTCGGCGGTCTCGACGAGCGCCTTTGCCTCACCGAGGCCGAGCGACGTCAGGCCACGGACCTCCTTGATGACCTGGATCTTCTTGTCACCAGCGGACTTGAGGATGACGTCGAACTCGGTCTTCTCCTCAGCGGCCTCGGCCGGGGCAGCGGCGGCCGGAGCGGCAGCAGCGGCCGGGGCAGCAGCGGTGACCTCGAAGACCTCTTCGAACTTCTTCACGAAGTCCGAGAGCTCGATGAGCGTGAGCTCCTTGAAGGCCTCGATGAGCTCGTCCTGCGAAAGCTTCGCCATGATTTTCTCCTACTACTCAGTAATACGTGTGGTTGTGGAACGCGAGCCTGATCAGGCCGCGGACTCCTGCTTCTCGCGAAGGGCGTCCACGGTGCGGACGGCCTGCGAGAGGGGGGCCTGGAACAGGTACGCAGCACCGAACAGCGAGGCCTTGAAGGCGCCGGCGAGCTTGCCGAGCAGAACTTCACGGGACTCGAGGTCGGCGAGCTTGTCCACCTCGGTCGCGGTGAGCGGGTTACCGTCGAAGTAACCGCCCTTCACCACGAGCTCGGGGTTCGCCTTGGCGAATGCACGCAGCGACTTCGCGACGGCGACGGTGTCACCGTGGACGAAGGCGAGAGCGGACGGACCGGCGAGTTCCTCGTCGAACGAGGAGATGCCGGCGTTGTTCGCCGCGATCTTGGTCAGCGTGTTCTTCACCACGGCGTACGTGGCGTGCTCACGGATCGAGTTGCGGAGCTCCTTGAGCTGCGCGACCGTGAGACCGCGGTACTCGGTGAGCAGAACGGCGTTCGAGCTACGGAAGGACTCCGTGAGCTCGGCGACCGCAGCTTCCTTGTTCGCCATGGTTCTCCTTGGGGTTTCTTGCCGGTAGCCCCAGGTCCACGAACGAAAAAAGCTCCGGCGCAGAGGCTCGGAGCTGCTCTCACCAGATGGTGGGAGTGGTTCGGAACACCTGCGCGGGATGCCTCACGAGTGAGGACCTTCGGTCACGATGTTCACAACCACGTTGCGAGCAGCACGACATCCGGCGGTCTTTGGCTTCGAGAACAGTAGCAGATGCCGTGGACGAGACCAAACACCGGTCTGAAGGCGCGGTGCGGGCCCGCCCCGCGCCTCCCCAGCGTCAGTGGGTCGCGTCCACCGCGGCGGGCGTCCCCGACCAATCAGGGGACACCGCGGAAGCATCCGCACCAGCGGCCGACGCGGCCGAAGCGGCCGAAGCGGCCGACGGATCCACCGGCAGGTGCACCGTGAACACGGTGTCGCCCGGCACACTCGCCACCTCGACGCTCCCGCCGTGCGCCTGCACGACCGCGTCCACGATCGCGAGCCCGAGCCCTGTCGACCCCACGGTGCGCGACCGGGAGCTGTCGGCACGGGCGAACCGCTCGAACAGCTTCGGCAGGAATTCCGGGTCGATGCCCTGCCCGGTGTCCCGCACGGTCAGGTCGACACCGGGGCCCGACGGCGACGGCGCGAGGCCCACGGTGATGCGCGTGCCCTCAGGGGTGTGGGTCCTGGCGTTCGTGACGAGGTTCACGATGACCTGGTGCAGGCGCGCGGCGTCCCCCACGACCACGACGGGCGACGACGGCACGTCGATCTCGATGACGTGCTCCGGCGATGCGGCGTGCGCGTCGTTCACGGCGTCGAGCACGAGCCCGGTCAGGTCGACCTCGTCGAACTGGATCTCGCGCCCCTCGTCGAGGCGGGCGAGGAGCAGCAGGTCCTCGACCATCGACGTCATCCGGATCGACTCGGACTCGATGCGGCTCATGGCGTAGACGACGTCCTTCGGCAGGTCACCGCCCATCCGACGGGTGAGCTCGGCGTACCCGCGCACCGAGGCGAGCGGGGTGCGGAGCTCGTGCGAGGCGTCCGCGACGAACTGCCGGACCTTCTGCTCCGAGCGTTCCCGGGCCTGCATCGCGCTGCCGATGTGCCCGAGCATCCGATTGAAGGCGCTGCCGACCCGGCCCACCTCGGTGCGGGGGTCGGTGTCGGGCACGCGGACGCCGTCCAGGGCGTCACTGCGGTCGAGGGGCATCCGGGCCACGGTCGAGGCGGTCTCGGCGACGCGCTCGAGCGGGCGCAGCGAACGCCGGACCACGACGGCGGCGACGATCGACGCGGCGAGCAGCGCGGTGCCGACGACGATGACGACCACCCAGAACAGCGACCAGACGCTGGCGTAGACCGGGGCCATCGGCAGTCCGACGACCAGGACGGCGGGACCGACGGTGACGGCGGTGAGCCGGTAGCGCCCGATGTCCGAGCCGAGGTCGACGGTCTCCGGGTCGCCGCCCACGCGCACCTGGCCGAGAGCCGAGGCACTCGACTGCGTGATGGAGCTCGGTCGCCCGTAGTCGTCGAGGACGTTCGCGATGACGACCTGCCCGTCCACGAAGTAGGCGGTCAGGGTGCCGGCGGCCTGCCCCGACGGACGGGACAGGTCGATGCTCGGCTGCCCGCTCTGGTTCTGCTCGAGGTAGCGCTGCGCACGGTGGGTGGCGCTGGTGATCTGCTTGTCGATCGCACCCGTCTGGATCGACGAGAGCGCGATGATGCTCGCCGCCCCGATCACCGCGCTGACGGCGACGACGAGGGCGACGATGCTCAGGACGAGCCGGCGCCGGAGGGTCACGAGGTGGGCTTGATGACGTACCCGACGCCGCGCACCGTGTGGATCATCGGGGTTTCGCCGGCGTCGATCTTCTTCCGCAGGTACGAGATGTAGATCTCGACGACCGAGGACTTGCCGCCGAAGTCGTACGACCACACGCGGTCCAGGATCTGCGCCTTCGACAGCACGCGACGGGGGTTGCGCATCAGGAAGCGGAGGAGCTCGAACTCGGTGGCGGTCAGCTCGATCGGCCGGCCGGCACGGTGCACCTCGTACGACTCCTCGTCGAGCACCAGGTCGCCGACCACGATGCGGGAGTCGCCGGCCTCGGAGATCGAGATCTGCGAGCGGCGGATGAGGCCCCGCAGTCGCGCCACGACCTCCTCGAGGGAGAACGGCTTGGTGACGTAGTCGTCGCCGCCGGCGGTGAGCCCGGTCACGCGGTCCTCGACCGAGTCCTTCGCGGTGAGGAACAGCACCGGGGTGTCGTCGTTGTTCTGCCGCAGCCGGCTGAGCACCTGCAGGCCGTCGAGGTCCGGCATCATCACGTCGAGCACCATCGCGTCGGGCTTGAACTCCCGCGCCGTCGTCAGGGCGTCCTGCCCGCCGTTCGCGCTCTTCACGTCCCAGCCCTCGTAGCGGAGCGCCATGGACAACAGGTCGGTGAGGCTGGCTTCGTCGTCGACGACCAGGATGCGCAACGGGGTTCCGTCGGCACGCGTGAGGCGCGGGGCTGCTGCAGGCTGGGAGATGGTCACGTCTTCGAGTATCGAGGAATTCCTATGAGCTGTCTGTGGACCGCCCCTCCGCGCTCTGTGGATCGCTCCGAGGGCACTCGGCCGCTCCTTCGTAGGTTGGGGGGATGCTGCGATCCTCCGCTTGGCCACCGTCCGCCAGGCACGTCGACACCGCGGGGATCGAGGAGACGGCCGGGAGGCCCGGCTCGAGCCCGGCAGACCGTCTGACGGCCGCGCGCACACTCGCCGCCACCACCCCGCTCCTGTCCGCGGGGACCGCCGGCGGCTTCCTCGCCACACTCGCCGCCGTCGCCGCGGGCGACGTCGCGACCGCCCGCACCGTCGAACCCCACCTCGACGCGCTCGGCATCCTGCAGCAGGCCGACGTGCCGGTCCCCGCCGACTCGACCTGGGGCGTCTTCGCCGCCGAGGGCCCGGGACTCCAACTCGAGGCCGCGCTCCAGGACGACGGCACGGCGCTCCTGACCGGCACGAAGCCGTGGTGCTCCCTCGCGTCGACGCTGTCGCACGCGCTGGTGACCGCGCGCGCCGGCGACGACCGTGTCCTCGTCGCCGTGGACCTGCGCCAGGACGGCGTCACCGCGCACGACGAGGCCTGGGTCGCCCGGGGCATGCCCGACGTGCCGAGCGGCCCGGTGGACTTCGACGGCGCCACGGCACGGCTCGTCGGCGCTCCCGGTTGGTACCTGCGGCGACCGGGCTTCGCGTGGGGCGGCATCGGCGTCGCCGCGTGCTGGTGGGGCGGTGCGGTGGGCCTCGGCAGGGTCCTGCGCGCGCTGGCCGCGGCCCACCCGGAGTCCGAACTGCTGCAGGCCGCGCTCGGTGCGACCGTGCTCGACCTCGCTGACGCCGAGGACGCCCTCGCCGACGCCGCCGCCCGGATCGACCGCTCCGAGGAGCCCGACGCTGCGGAGGTCGACTGGCCGCTGCTCGCCCAGACGGTGCGCTCACGGGTGCGCCGAGCGGTGGACGCCGTGCGCGAGCGGGTCGTCGCCACCGTCGGCCCGGCTCCCCTGACCTCGGACCCCGCGGTCGCAGCACGGGTCGCCGACCTCGAGCTCTACGTGCTGCAGGACCACGGGGCCCGCGACCTCGCCCGGATCGGCCGCATCGTGACGGAGCGCGGCGGTGTCGCGTGGTGAGCTTCGACCACCGCGAGCCGGGCACCGACCCCGCGGTGTGGACACCGTTCCTCGACACGAGGTCGGCCACGCCCCTCGACCTGGACGGCATCGGCTCCGTGGTGGTCCTCGCGCCGCACCCCGACGACGAGACCCTCGGTGCCGGCGGGCTCATCGCGACCGCAGCCGATGCGGGACTCCCCACCCACGTCGTGCTCCTCACCCGCGGCGAGCGCTCGCACCCGGACTCCCCCACCACGACGGCGCCGGAGCTGGCGGCCGTGCGCGACGACGAGTTCGTCCGGGCCCTCGCCACGCTGCACCCCGGGGCGACGGCGTCGTCGGTCGGGATCCCTGACGGCGGGACGCGGGAGCACCGGGACAAGGTCACCGACGCCCTGCGGCGAGCGCTCGACGACGCCGCGCGGCCGACGCTCGTGGTGGCGCCGTGGCGCGGGGACGGTCACCGGGACCACCGCATCGCTGGTGAGGTCGCCGAAGCGGTGACCGCCGATGCCACCGGGGTGTCGCTGCTGACGTACCCGATCTGGGCGTGGCACTGGGACGAACCGTCCGCGTCCGCACAGCCGTGGGACCGAGCCCGGGTCCTGCCGTTGGCCGACGCCGTTCGGGAGCGGAAGCGCGCCGCCCTCGACGCCTACGCCTCGCAGATCCGCCCGCTGTCCGGAGCCGCCGGGGACGAGGCGATCATCGACGACCGGCACGCCGCGCACCACCTGCGGTCGGCCGAGTGGTTCTTCGCGCCCGAGCCGACGGCGTCGCGCTCGCGGGAGTCGTTCGACGCGCACTACGAGCGGAAGCCGGAGGGCTGGGACTTCGAGCGCTCCTGGTACGAACGCCGCAAGCGGGCGGTGACGCTCGCCGCGCTCCCCCGCGAGCGGTACCGGTCCGCGCTCGAGCTCGGCTGCGCCACGGGCGTCCTCACCGCAGCGCTCGCCGAACGGGCCGACGCCGTGCTCGGCACCGACATCTCGGCAGCGCCGCTGGACCGGGCTGCCGTCCGTGCGCCGGGGGCCCGGTTCGTGCAGGCCTCGCTGCCCGCCGAGTGGCCGACGGGTCGGTGGGACCTCGTCGTGATGTCCGAGGTGGGCTACTACCTGTCCCCCGCCGACCTCGACGAGACGATCGACCGGGTGCTGGCGTCGCTCGACGACGACGGCGTGCTGGTCGCCTGCCACTGGCGCCACCCCGACGACGAGGCGGTGTCGAGCGGTGACGCGGTGGACGCCCGGCTCGCGGAACGGTGGCCACGACCGGCGCTCGTCCGCCACGTCGAACCGGACTTCGTGCTGAGCGTGCTGCCCGGCCCCGGCGTCGTGTCGGTCGCACGGGCCGAGGGACTCGTCCGGTGACCGCGCCCTCCGGCGTCACGCGGATCGACGTCGTGCTGCCCGCCCACGACGAGGAGGACCGCATCGCCGCCTGCCTCGACGCCCTGCTCGCCGCCCGCGCCCGACTCGCCGAGGAGCACCCCGACGTGGCGGTCTCGGTGACGGTCGTGCTCGACGGCTGCACCGACGACACGGCGACGGTCGTCGAGCGCTTCCCCGTCGACGTCGTCGCGACCGCCCACGTCGGCGTCGGTCGGGCGCGCACCATCGGGGCCACGCACGCGCTCCGGCAGCACCCCGCCGACCCGGCGTCCCGCTGGCTCGCCCACACCGACGCGGACTCGCGGGTGCCGGAGGGCTGGCTGGTCCAGCAGGCCGACGCCCTCCGGTCCGGGGCGCACGTGCTCGTCGGCGCCGTCGTCCCCGACCCGGACGACCTGGACCCGGTCGTGCTCGCCCGGTGGACGCAGGCGCACCCGCCCGGTGCCGCGCTCGGGCACGTGCACGGCGCGAACCTCGGCGTGCTGGCATCGGCGTACCTGGCGCTCGGCGGGTTCGACCCCGTCCCCGAGCACGAGGACGTCCGGCTCGTCGAGCGGGCGCACGCGATGGGGTTCCGCGTCGACGCGACGGTCGACCTGCCGGTGGTGACGAGCGGTCGGTTCGCCGGCCGGACGCCCGGCGGCTACGCGGAGCACCTGCGCCGGGAGTACGGCGACGCGAGCTGAGGGCCCCTTAGACAGCTCATAGGCTGCCGATGGGGCGGCCACTGACCGGCTGCCTACGTTCTCCTCCGTCGGCCCCGCCGTGCGCTCTGCGCGGCCGGTGACCCCAGCCGGCCACCACCGAGGAGAACCATGTTCCTGACGTACCTCAGGCGCGAACTCACGAACCGCAAGAAGCAGACCGTCATCATCGCGATCGGCATGGCGTTGGCCATCGCCCTCGTGGTCATCGTGTCCTCGATCGCGGGCGGCGTGAAGGCGGCACAGTCCAGCGTCCTGCAGTCCGTGTACGGCGTCGGCACCGACATCACCGTCACGAAGACGACGACCCCGAGCGCGTCGGGTTCCGGTCGGCCGAGCTTCGACTTCGGCAGCCAGAGCGGTGACGACAGCGACAGCAGCGGTTCGACCGACCTGTCGCAGTCACGGCTCGCCGTCGCCCGCGGCACGAGCACGCTCAGCGCCGCGAACCTCACGACCGTGACGGGCACCGACGGCGTCAAGGCGGCGACCGGTGTCCTGACCCTCGAGAACAGCACGTTCTCGGGGCAGGTCCAGCAGTCGACCGACGGCAGCAGCACGGACAGCAGCAGCTCCGACAGCAGCAGCACGGACAGCTCCACCCAGCAGGGCCCGCCGAGTGGCGACTCCGGCCAGGGCGGTGGCTTCGGCGGCGGCTCGTTCAACGTCGACTCGTTCACCGTGACCGGCATCCCGGTCTCCGGCGACGCCGTCGGCCCCCTGACCAGCACCGAGCTCACCAAGGGCCGCACGTTCACCGCGAAGGACGCGGGCAAGGACGTCGTCGTGCTGGACGCGTCCTACGCGAAGAGCGAGTCGAAGGCGGTCGGCGACACCGTCGACATCGGCGGCACCGACTTCGAGGTCATCGGCATCGTCACCTCGACCGGCTCGTCGTCGACGACCGGCTCGAACACCTACATCCCCCTCGACACCGCGCAGGCACTGGCGGACCTCGACGGCAAGGTCACCTCGATCTACGTGTCCGCCGAGTCCTCGTCGGACGTCAGCGCGATCAAGACCGCCCTGCAGCAGAAGCTCACCACCGCCACGGTCTCCACCGAGTCCGACCTGGCGTCGAGCGTCTCCGGTTCGCTGAGCACCGCGTCGAGCCTCGTCTCGAACCTCGGCACCTGGCTGTCGATCGTGGTGCTGGCGGCGGCGTTCCTCATCGCGATCCTCTTCACGATCTCCGGCGTCACGAGGCGCACCCGCGAGTTCGGCACCCTCAAGGCCATCGGCTGGTCGAACGGCCGCATCACCCGGCAGGTCGCCGGAGAGTCGCTCGTGCAGGGCCTCATCGGCGGTGTCCTCGGCGCAGCAGCTGGTCTGATCGGCATCCTCGTGGTGAACATCATCAGCCCGACCATCTCGGCGAGCGCCTCGAGCACGACCGGTGGCGGCGGCGCGGGTGGCGGCGGTGCCATGCCCGGTGGCGCGGCGACCGCGGCCGCGGGCAGCGGCACGACGGGCGGTGCCCCGGCCGGTGGCTTCGGCGGCGGCGCGAGCACCGCGTCGACGACCGACGTGGTCCTGCACGCCCCGGTGACCGTCGAGGTGATCCTGCTGGCGATCGGCCTCGCGATCCTCGGTGGCCTCATCGCCGGCGCACTCGGCGGCTGGCGCGCGAGCAAGCTCCGTCCGGCCGAGGCCCTGCGGAGCGTGGCCTGATGCCCGGCCCCGCCACGGGCGCGGTGCCGACCGCCGGCCCCGCACCGACCCCGAGCACGCGACCAGAAGGAGTGACCGTGACCAGCACCGACACCGCACCCGGCCAGGCGGAGGCGAGCCGCGCCTCCAGTCCGATGTACCGGCTGACCAACGTCAGCAAGACGTACAAGCAGAAGAACCGCACCGTCACCGCCCTGACGAACGTGGACCTGACGATCCCGCAGGGACAGCTCGTGGCGATCCAGGGGCCGACCGGCGGCGGCAAGTCGACGCTGCTGCAGATGCTCGGAGCGCTCGACCGGCCGACGGCCGGCTCGATCCACCTCGGCGGCGACCGCGACGTGGCGAAGCTCGGCGACCGTGCGCTGACCGACCTGCGGGCGACGGAGATCGGCTTCGTGTTCCAGAGCTTCAACCTCATCCCGACGCTGACGGCGCTCGAGAACGTCGAGACGGCGTTCGCGGGGTCGCTCGCGAACCGGGCACGTTCGGAGATCCGCGAGCGGGCCACGGCGGCGCTCCGCGAGGTCGGGCTCGGCGAGCGGATGGAGCACCTGCCGGCCGAGCTCTCCGGCGGGCAGCAGCAGCGCGTGGCGATCGCCCGTGCCCTGGTGAAGAACCCGAGCGTCCTGCTGGCGGACGAGCCGACCGGCGCGCTCGACGAGGGCACCCGCGACGAGATCATGGGGCTCATCGAGAAGCAGTGGAAGGAACGCGGGCTGACGGTCGTCATCGTCACGCACGACTCGTGGGTGGCGAAGCGGGCCGAGCGTCGCCTGCACCTCAAGCAGGGGCAGGTGCGCGAGGTCTGAGGGGCTCCGCCGACGTTTCGCGCTGAGCGACAGTCCACGGGCCACCGGGCGCGTGGACTGTCGCTCAGCGCGTGGACTCGCGGCGGCTACGGCGCCACGGAGTAGTCGCAGTAGACGAACCAGCGGGAGTCCGGGGACCACGGCGGGACGTTGACCGTGCCCTGGCCGCCGTCGAGCACGACGAGGGTCTCCGGCACCGGCATGATCCGGGCGCCCCGGACGAGCACCCCGGGCAGCCGCCGCAGCTCCACGCGGTGGTCGGCCGGGTGGCCCTGCACCCCCGGTTCGTAGGACAGGTAGAGCAGGTGCTCCCCGTCCGGCGAGACGTGCGGGAACCAGTTCACCCGGTCGTCGTTCGTGATCCGGACCGGGTCGGTCGCCCCTGGCCACAGCGCGACGAGCTGCGCGGTGCCCGGCGTGAACCGCTCCGAGTTCCACACGAGCATCTCGCCCGCGAACGAGACGCCGTCGTCGGGGTGCTCGTCGCGGGTCAGGAACGTCGGGTCGCCGGTGGCGGGGTCGACGAGTGCGACGTCGGTGGTCCAGACGCCCGCCTCGGTGCGCTCCCCGACGATCGCCGCGAGGGTCTCCCCGTCCGGGGCGATGCCGTGCAGGTAGAACTTCCGGACGACCGGCAGCGCGGTGGTGACGTCGGTGAGGGTCGCGGCCGCTCCCCCGGCCGGCACGGGCACCCGGTACAGGTCCCCGTCGCGGCCGCTCACCACGACCGACTTGCCCGAGGGGTCGAGCACGTGGTCGTTGTTGATCTCGGGGACGCCCGGCATCGGCACCGGAACGAGGGCGGTCTCGTCGAGCACCGTGCCGCCGTCGGGGCGCGGCAGCAGCCAGAGGTCGCCGTTCCCGTTCAGCACGAGGGTGCCGTCGTCGAGCACGTTCGGCGCCTCGACGAGCACCGTCCTCGACTCGAACACCAGCCGCGATGTCCGCGACTCGAGGTCGTACACGTGCACCCGGCTGGTCTGTCCTGGCAGCAGCTGCCGCCCGCGCGCTCCACTCATGCGCCCCATCCTGCCGTGTCGTGTTCCGGCGGCACGGACCGGTACGCGAAAGCGACAGATTCCCGGCGATGTTCGCCGGGAATCTGTCGCTTTCGCGGAGCTGGAGCTAGAGCTGAAGTCAGCTGGCTACTTCACGGCACCGGCGGTCAAGCCGGCCACGAACTGGCGCTGCACGATGAGGAACGCGATCACCACGGGGATGGACACGACCAGGGACGCGGCCATGATCTGGTTCCAGTACACGTTCGTCTGCGTGGAGTACTGCTGCAGACCGACCGCCAGGGTCTGCCCGTCGCCGTTGGTCATGACCGAGGCGAAGAGCACCTCGCCCCAGGCCGTCATGAACGAGTAGATGCCGACCGCGACCAGACCCGGACGGGCCGAGGGCAGGATGACCCGGAACAGGGCACCCATCGGGCCGGAACCGTCGACCATCGCGGCCTCGTCGAGCTCACGCGGGATGGTCTCGAAGTAGCCGGCGAGCATCCAGATCGAGAACGGGAGCGTGAAGGTCAGGTACGTGATGATCAGGCCGGTCCAGCTGCCGACGAGCTGGATGCCCAGCGAGTTCCCGAGGTTCGTGAAGATGAGGAACAGCGGGAGCAGGAACAGCACGCCGGGGAACATCTGGGTGGAGAGCACCGCGGTGGTGAAGGTGCTCTTGCCCTTGAAGTTCCAGCGCGAGACACCGTAGGCGGCGAACGTCGCGATGATCAGCGAGAACACCGTGGCGACCGTGCAGACCACGAGCGAGTTCACGAAGTACTTGCCGAGCGGCACCGTCGACCACATGTCGATGAACGGCTGGATGGTGATGTTGGTCGGGATCCACGTGAAGTCGTTCTGCACGTCACCGAGCGGCTTGATGGCCGTGGTGATCATCACGTAGAGGGGCACGACCGTGAACAGGGTCAGGATGACCAGGGTCACGACCTTGAAGGACTTGGCGCCGAATGTCTCACGCACGGACGGACCTCCGGTTGGTCACGGCGAGGTAGATGCCGGTGACGATGAGCAGGAAGATGAGGAGCAGGACGCTCATCGCGGCACCGGAGCCGAAGTTCCAGGTGATGAAGGACGCGTTGTAGATGTGGAAGCTCAGCAGGTCCGCGGCCGGGGGCTGCGCGGTCGAGCCGAACAGCACGAACGGCGTGTTGAAGTCGTTGAAGGTCCAGAGGAACATCACGAGCACGAGCGTCACGTTGACCGGGCGGACCATCGGCAGCGTGATCGAGCGCCACTGCCGGAACGGCTTAGCGCCGTCGACCGAGGCGGCCTCGTACACGTCGTTCGGCACGGACTGCAGGCCGGCCATCAGCATCAGGAACGCGAAGGGCCAGGTCTTCCAGATCGCCACGACGACGACGGAGACGAAGGCGTTCGAGCCGATCAGCCAGAACGGGCCGGTGCCGTTGAACAGGTGCAACTGGTCGACCAGGACGTGGTTCACCGCTCCGGAGTCACGCTGGAACATGAACTTCCAGGTGATGATGCCGGCGTACATCGGCAGCGCGTACGGCACCAGGAACAGGGTGCGGAACAGCCCGCGGCCCCTGAACGGCTTCTGCAGTGCGACCGCGGCGGCCATGCCGAAGGTCCAGGAGAGGCCGACGACGAGCACCGTGAAGCCGCAGGTGATCAGGAAGGAGTGCAGGACGCCCTTGCCGATCGCCTGGTCGAAGTCGACGACGACCGAGTAGTTGTGCAGTCCCGCGAAGGGTGCAGCGCCCCAGTTCGCGATGAAGTACTTGGTGAGCTGGATGAACGAGATCCAGATGCCGGTGAGCATCGGGACGATGTGGATGAGCAGCTCGAACAGGATGGCCGGCGCGACGAGCGCGTAGGGCAGCCAGTTGGTCTTGCGCTTGCGACCTGGCGGACGGCCCGACAGCGTCGAGCCCTTCGTGTGCGTCAGGTCGATGCGCTCCGCATCGGGCAGGACCGTCGTGGACATGGGCGGGGGCCTTTCGGCAGGAGGGGGTTCGGGTGCTTCGCACTCCGGTCCGTGGCAGCGGACGGGAGGCACGGCGTGCGTGAGACGGGACGCTCACTGCCGGCGGATGGCCGGCTCTGGGGCTGTGGGGCCGGTGACGACCTGCCCCGGCGCGTCCGGCTGTGGACGCGAGGGGTGGGAGGCCCGGGGGCGTCCTTGCGGACGCGCCCCGGGCCTCCTGGCTGGATCAGCCGTTCGCCTGGGACACCTGGTCCTGGGCGGTCTGCAGCGCGGTCTTGATGTCGCTGTCGGACACGGAGCCGCCGGTGGCGATCTTGGCGAACATGTCGTTCATCGCCTTGCCGACGGTGGACTCGAACTGGTCCTCGGCGGGGACCAGCGGGAGGGGCTTGGCCTTGTTGTTGTAGATGTCGAGGAACGTCTTCGTCTGCTCGTCGGTGACCGAGTCAGCCGCGGCGGCGAGCACCGGGAGGGCCGAGTACGGCTTGTCGAGCGTGGTCTGCGTGTCCGCGCTCGTCATGTACTTGACGAACTTGAGCGCGCCGTCCTTGTTCTTCGTGTTCTTGAAGATCGACAGGTTGATGCCGGCCGGGAACGACGCGATGTCCGCGCCGTCAGCGGTGGTCGGGAACGGCACGACGCCGAACTCGTCCGTCTTCATGCCCTGCGAGGTGATCGTCGCGTTCGCGTTGTTCTGCGTCAGCATCATCGCGGCCTTGCCGTTCGCGAAGTCCGAGACGGCCTGCGTGCCGTTGTCGTACTGCGCGTTCGAGGTGTTGACGACCTTGTCGGACTGCATCAGGTCGAGGTAGCGCTTGATGCCGTCGACGTTCGCCTTGTCGGTGAAGGTCGGCTTGCCGTCCTTGTCGAACCACTCGCCACCGTTCTGCGCCGAGGTGATGAACGCGAAGTGCGAGTTCTCGGTGTACGAACCACCGGCGATGGTGAAGCCGTACTTGCCGCCGGTCGTGAGCTTCTTGGCGTCCGCCGTGAGGTCTTCCCACGTGGTCGGTGCCTCGAGGCCGGCGTCCTTGAACATGGACTTGTTGTAGTACAGGCCGTACGCGAGGCCGTAGAGCGGGACGCTCGTGACGGTCTTGCCGGGGGCGCCACCGGTGGAGAGCGCGACCTTGCCGAACTTGTCGGCACCGCCGATCGCCTTCATCTCGGAGTCGCCGTACTCCTGGAACGCACCGGTCGCCTGGAGCGAGGTGGCCCAGGTGTTGCCGATGTTGACGACGTCCGGGCCCTGGCCCGAGGTGACGGCGGTCTGGATCTTCGTCTGCAGGTCGTTCCAGCCGATGACCTGGAGGTCGACCTTGATCCCGGTCTCCTTCGTGAACTTCTTGAGGACGGGGGTCAGCACCTCCTTGTCGTTCTGGAGCGACGTGCCCTGGTTGGACGCCCAGTAGGTGAGCGTCTTGGAGTCGCCGGAGGAACCGGACGATCCGGAGGAGCAGGCTGCGAGGCCGGTCACGGTGAGTGCGGCGGCCGCGGTGATGGCCAGTGCGCGGATGGCAGTGCGCATGACTCTCTACTTTCTCGTCGTTGAGATGGTGCAGGGGTGGTGCGGGATGGATCTTCGGGTGCTGCTGTGGTGTGCGGGGCGGATCCGGGCCGGTCAGGCCAGGGTCTGCTCCGCGGGGTCCCAACCCTCTGGGAGGGTCTGGGAGGGCGACACGGTGCTCTCGACGAGCACCGCCTCGCCACGTTCTGCCGCCTCGGCGATGGAGACCATCACGTCGAGGACGTGGAAGGCGAGGGCACCGGGGACCCGGTTCTCGTCGCCTGAGCGGAGCGAGCGGGCGAGGTCGACCACGCCGGTGCCGCGCGAGTAGGTGGAGCCGACCGCGGGGATCGTCTCGGGCTCCTCGGCGCCGAGCGCGTACAGCTCGGTGTCGCCGTCGAAGTTGTTCGGGTCCGGGAACACGACGGTGCCGGTCTCGCCCGCGATCTCGACGACGCCCGTGCGACCGCGGTCCGACTCGAACGAGAAGACGCTCTGCGCGCTCCCGCCGTCCTCGAACTCGATCAGTGCGGAGTGGTTCGTCGGGACGTCGACGGGGAACTCGGTGCCCGCCTTCGGGCCGGAGCCGATCGTGCGCGTGGCGCGGGACTTCGACGCCGTCGCCGTGACCTTCTTCACCGGACCGAACGTCTGCACCAGGGTGGTGATGTAGTACGGGCCGATGTCGAACAGCGGGCCCGCACCGTACGCGAAGAGGAACTCGGGGCTCGGGTGCCAGGACTCCGGGCCGGGGCTCTGGAAGAGCGTCAGGCCGTTGAGCGGCTTGCCGATGCGGCCGTCGCGGATGGTGCGGAGCGCGGTCTGCAGGCCGGCACCGAGGAAGGTGTCGGGTGCGACGCTGACGGTCTTGCCCGCGGCGCGTGCGGCGTCACGGAGTTCGGTCGCGCTCTCGCGGTCGAGGGCGTAGGGCTTCTCTCCCCACACGTGCTTGCCGGCGGCGAGGACCTGCAGGGCGACCTCGACGTGGGCGGCCGGGATCGTCAGGTTGACGACGATCTCGATGTCGTCGTCGGCCAGGAGCTCCTCGACGGTGCCCGACCCGGCGACGCCCCACTTCTCGGCCTGGGCGGCTGCGCGCGGCAGGTCGATGTCGGCGATGAAGCGGACCTCGACGTCGGGGAAGACGGTGAGGTTCGACAGGTACTGGTCGGAGATGACCCCGGCGCCGATGACGCCGACGCCGACGCGGCCGGTCCGGGTGCTGCTGTCGAGGGCGGTGGACGCCGTGGTGTCGGTCATGCGCGGGCCCCCTCGAGGAACGTGTAGGAGTCGGCGACCGCCTGGAAGACGTCGCCCTCGTGGCCGTCGAGCTCGACGACGTGGAGTGCGTCGGGTGCGGCGGCGAGGATCTCGCGGATCGGCATGATGCCGTTGCCGACGGCGACCTGCTTGTCGTCGTCGTGCGAGCCGTCGCCGTCCTTGACGTGCAGGAACTCGATCTTGTCGCCGTACTTGCCGATGACCGCCACCGGGTCGTCACCGCCGACCTTGACCCAGTAGGTGTCGAGCTCGAGCACGACGTCGTCGGACAGCGCGTCGGCGAAGACCTCGTAGGCGCTGACGCCGTCGATGCGGTTCGAGAACTCGAACGCGTGGTTGTGGTAGCCGAGGACCAGGCCGTGGTCGGCCGCGCGGGGGGCGAGGGCGCTCAGTTCGCGGGCGATGGCCTCGACGTCCTCGCGGGTGGTCCAGCGGGCCTCGTCGATGTGCGGGTCGATCAGGGTGCCGAGTCCGACGGTGACGCTCGCGTGGAAGATCCGCTCGAGGTCCTGCTCGCCGGCGTCCAGCAGTCGTGCGTGTCCGCTCGGGGCGGCCAGGCCGGCGTCGCGCAGCGCGGCGGCGAGTTCGTCGGCGTTGTCGACGAAGCCGAAGGCCTCGACGTTGGTGTAGCCGATGTCGGCGATGCGCTGGAGCGTGCCAGGCAGGTCGGCCGAGAGGGCGTCGCGGACGGTGTAGAGCTGAACCGAGATCGGTTGGGTCACCAGGGGTTCTCCTCGTCGAGATGGTGCGGTCGTCACTGACCGAGCGTCACACTATGACCACTTCTGTCGGCGGTCAAGCAGAAGTTCGTGGAAGGTCGACGAACTTCGTTGCGTGGCGCGTTCGATGTGTGCTTCACTCCCCCCATGGTCGACTTGACTCGGACGGCAGCGTCGCCTCCGGTCGGGACGAGCGAGCTCTTCCAGATCCTCCGCGACGGCGTGCCGCGGACCCGGGCCGAGCTCGCCGCACTGACAGGACTCGCACGCTCCACCATCGGCGTGCGCCTGGACTCCCTCATCGAGGTCGGTCTCGTCGGCCCCGTCGACACCGCCGTCTCCACCGGAGGACGGCCGCCCGCCCAGGTGGCGCTGAAGCCCCGCGCCCGGCTCGTGATCGCTGCCGACCTCGGCGCCTCGCACGGCCGTGTCGCCGTCACGGACCTGGTCGCTGCCCCGCTCGCCACCCGCGAAGCACGCATCGACATCGCCGCCGGCCCGGTGGAGACCCTGTCGTGGCTGGTCGCCACCATCGACGAGCTACTCGACGAGGTCGGCCGCGCCCGACAGGACGTCATCGCCATCGGGATCGGCGTGCCCGGTCCGGTCGAGTTCTCGACCGGACGCCCGGCGAACCCCCCGATCATGCCCGGGTGGGACGGCTTCGACGTGCCGTCGTGGCTCCGCCAGCACATCGCGGCGCACGTCCTGCTCGACAACGACGTGAACATCGCGGCCCTCGGCGAACGGGAGCACGGCTGGCCCCACGTCGACCACCTGTTGTTCGTCAAGGTCGCCACCGGCATCGGGTCCGGCATCGTGTCGGACGGCGAACTGCAACGCGGCGCCCAGGGCACCGCCGGTGACATCGGCCACGTGCGGGTGTCCCGCGCCGGCGACGTCCCCTGCCACTGCGGCAACACCGGGTGCCTCGAGGCGGTTGCGTCCGGCCCGGCGATCGCCCGTGCCCTGCGTGCGAAGGGACACGACGCCCACACCGGCGCCGACGTGCTGGACCTGGTGAACCGCTCCGACCTCGACGCCATCTACGCCGTCCGACAGGCGGGCCGCGACATCGGCGAGGTGCTCGCCACGTGCGTCTCGCTCATGAACCCGTCGGTGATCGTCCTGGGCGGCTCGATCACGCAGGCCGGTGAGCACCTGCTCGCCGGCGTCCGCGAGGTCGTCTACTCCCGGTCGATGCCGCTCGCCACCGAGCACCTCGTCATCGCCCAGTCGCGTGCGGGGTCGCTCGCCGCGCTGCAGGGCGCAGCGGCGCTCGCGATCGGCTACGCGCTCTCCCCCGCCGGGGTCGACGAGCTGGTCGCCTACGCCGAGGGGCGCGAGCTGGTCTCCTGACGCACACGCCCCACTCGTGAGCGCGTCGGATTCGGTCTTGCCGGTGGTCGGGGGGAGAATCGACGGGTGACGATCGTGCAGCCCACCCTGTGGGGCGACCTGGACCCCGGACTGGAGGAGCTGTCTGCCTCCGCCACGCCGGCTGCGGTCCCCGGACGCGACGCGTTCACCGCCCTGCGCGGCCACACCGAGCGGATCGTCGCGCACTCCTCGGACCGCTTCGCCTGGCTCCGCGCCCGCGCCGCGGGCATCACCGCGACCGACGTCGCTCGGCTCGCCTCGCTGCACGCGGTCGAGGCCGTCGTCACCGAGAAGCGCTACGGCTCACGGTTCTCCGGCAACGCGTTCACCGAGCACGGCAAGGACCGCGAGCCCCACATCGCCGCCTGGGTCGCGGCCACGCACGGCATCCAGCCCTCGGCGCACCTGTTCCACGCCGCTGCGAACCGGGCGCACCTCGCGACCCCCGACGGCGTCGGTGTCCAGGGCTCGCGGGTGGTGCTCGCCGAGATCAAGACCACCGCGAAGGGCTGGCGGAGCGTCCCCCGGCACTACCTGCGGCAGATCTGGTGGCAGCAGTACGTGCTCGGCGCCGATCGCACCCTGTTCGTCTGGGAGCGCCACGACGGCTTCGTCCCCGTCGCCGACGAGCCCGAGTGCCGCTGGGTCGACCGTGACGACGACCAGATCCGCGGGCTCGTGCAGCTCGCCGACCTGGTGCTCGACAAGCTGCGCGACTTCCGTTCGTAGCCCGTCAGCTCAGACCTTGACGAGTCGGAGCCGGCTCATCCCCACGACGAGGACGCCGAGCAACCCGATCGAGACACCCACGCCGACGCAGTAGATCGCCACGACCCCGTACCCCTGCGCGGGGTCGAGGAACGGGTACGGCACCCAGCCGTCGGTCGCGCCCCGGATGAGGATGACGATCGTCCACACCGCCGGGTAGATCAGGAACCACCAGACGTGGCGGAGGAGCAGCTTCGACCGGTCGGAGAACAGCAGCCAGTCGAGGACCGCGTACGCGGGGATGACCTTGTGCAGCACGTCGTTCGACCACTGCACACTCGCCGACACGTCGACGTTCGTCAGCAGGGTGTTGTAGACGATCCCGGTCGTGGCGATGTAGACCGTGCCGGCGCCCCGGACCAGGCTCACCCGCAGGTCCCCACGCTTGCGGCGGGCCGAGGCGACGAGGGTCACCGCCAGGGCCACCGCGATGATGACGTTCGACTGGATCGTGAAGTAGCCGAAGAAGTTCCACGGGTTGTAGACGTCCGTCTTGGAGCTGACGAGCCACTGGGCGACGATCGCGACGACGACGGCGATGACGGCGATCAACCGGAGCGAGTTCACGAGGGTGCGCACGAGACCACGCTACCGGGACGCGTGCCCCTGCACGCGAAAAGGGCCCGCACCGTTGCCGGTGCGGGCCCTTCTGCGAGTCAGCGGACTCAGATGCTGTTGACGTCCAGCGGGATGCCGGGGCCGAAGGTCGTCGAGACGGCGCCCTTCATGACGTAACGGCCCTTCGAGGAGCTCGGCTTGAGGCGGTTGATCTCCTCGAGCGCGGTCGAGATGTTCTCGTCGAGCTGCTCCGGCGTGAACGAGGCCTTGCCGACGACGAAGTGCACGTTGGCGTGCTTGTCGACGCGGAACTCGATCTTGCCGCCCTTGATGTCGTTGACGGCCTGCGCCACGTTCGGCGTCACGGTGCCGGTCTTCGGGTTCGGCATGAGGCCACGCGGGCCGAGCACCTTGCCGAGACGACCGACCTTGCCCATGAGCTCGGGCGTCGCGACGGCGGAGTCGAAGGACGTGTAGCCCTCGGCGACCTTCGCGATGAGCTCGTCGCCACCGACCTCGTCGGCGCCGGCTGCGATCGCGGCCTCGGCCGCTGCACCCGTCGCGAACACGATGACGCGGGCGGTCTTGCCCGTGCCGTGCGGCAGGATGACCGTGCCGCGGACCATCTGGTCCGCCTTGCGCGGGTCGACGCCGAGCTTCAGTGCGACCTCGACCGTGGAGTCGGTCTTCGCAGAGCCGGTCTCCTTGGCCAGGGCGACTGCCTCGGTCGGGGTGTAGAACTTGTCGGCCTCGATCTTCGCGGCCGCGGCTTCGTAGGCCTTGGACTTCTTCGCCATGGTGGTCTCCTTGCGAGATACGTGGTTGACGAGCCGGCGCGGCTCTCCCACGGAAAGGTGTCTGGGTGTGGGCCGGAGCCCGATCGGTGCTTAGGCCTCGACCGTGATGCCCATCGAGCGTGCGGTGCCGGCGATGATCTTCGCGGCCTGCTCGATGTCGTTGGCGTTCAGGTCGGCCTGCTTGGTCTCGGCGATCTGACGGACCTGGTCCATCGAGATCTTCGCGACCTTGACCGTGTGCGGGGTCGCGGACCCCTTCTGCACACCAGCAGCCTTCTTGATGAGCTCAGCGGCCGGCGGGGTCTTGAGGACGAACGTGAACGAACGGTCCTCGTAGACGGTGATCTCGACCGGCACGACGTTGCCACGCTGCGACTCGGTCGCCGCGTTGTACGCCTTGCAGAACTCCATGATGTTGACGCCGTGCTGACCGAGTGCCGGACCGATCGGCGGGGCCGGGTTGGCGGCTCCCGCGTTGATCTGCAGCTTGATCAGGCCCGTGACCTTCTTCTTCGGTGCCATGACTTGTCTTCCTCCTGGAATCGAACGCACGGGGATCCGTGCACTCTCCCGCTGGTCCGGCCGTTCCGGACCGCGGTGAAGGCCCACACGCACGAGGCGTGCGGGCCCAAACTCGATGAGTCTACCCGAACGGGGAGACCTGGACTAGAGCTTCGTGACCTGGTCGAAGCTGAGCTCGACCGGGGTCTCGCGCTCGAACAGCGAGACGAGGACGGTGAGCTTGCCGCTCTCCGGCTTGATCTCGGAGATCGAACCCGGCAGGCCCGCGAACGAGCCTTCCTTGATGGTGATCGTCTCGCCGACCTCGAAGTCGACCTCGGCCGCGGGCTGCGCCTGCAGGGAACCGCCGGACTTCGAGCCACCCTTGGTCGGGGCGGCCTCGGCGACCTGCACGAGGGACTTGAGCATGCCGAACGCCTCGTCGAAACGGAGCGGCGTCGGGTTGTGGGCGTTGCCGACGAAGCCGGTGACACCGGGGGTGTGCCGGACGACGGACCACGAGTCCTCGTTGAGGTCCATGCGGACGAGCACGTACGAGGGGATCCGGACGCGGGTGACCAGCTTGCGCTGCCCGTTCTTGATCTCGACGACGTCCTCCATCGGGACCTCGACCTGGTAGATCGACTCCTCCATCGACATCGACACCATGCGGTTCTCGATGTTCGACTTCACGCGGCGCTCGAAGCCCGCGTAGGAGTGGATGACGTACCACTTGCCCGGCTTCATCCGCAGCTCGACCTTGAAGGCCTCGTACGGGTCGACCTCGGCCTCTTCGGCGTCGTCGTCCTCGGCGTCGATCGCTTCGTCGGCGGCGAGGGTCTCGTTCGCCTCTTCGGCGGTCTCGGACTCGAGTTCGATCTCTTCCTCGTCCTCGACGGCCTCCACCGCGGCCTCGGCCTCGTCGGTGGAGTCGATCTCGAGGGCGTCCTCGACGACGGCGTCGGCCTCGGGGTCCTTGGACTCCTGCAGTGCCGTCAGCTCCTCGTCGATGCCGAGGGACTCGTCGTCCTCGGACTCGACGGAGATCGCGCGCTCCTCGGCGGACTCGGCGGAGCGCTCCTCGCCGGTCTCGACGTCGCCTTCCTGGTTCTCCTCGACCTCGGAGGACTGCTCGGCAGCCGTCGCGAGGTCGATGTCGTCGCGGGAGTAGTCAGACACAGTCGATTCTTTCCGTTCGGTGGTGCGGGTCGGGATGGCGGACGGTCCTGGTCACGATCGGCACCGTCTCGGGCGACCGTACTCCAGTGGACTGCCGCACTCGGCAGTCGACGTCCGGGTCAGGCCGTGGGCCCGTTGCCGAAGACGTACCCGACGCCGAGACCGAACACGAAGTCGAGGATCGACACCAGGATCATCATCACGACGACGAAGACGAGCACGACCAGCGTGTAGCTGAAGAGCTCCTTGCGGGTCGGCGTCACGACCTTGCGCAGTTCGCCGACCACCTGACGGATGAAGAGCACGATGGCAGCGATCGGACCCCGGCGCTCGGCCCGGTCCTGCTTCGCCTTGGCGACGACGTCGTCCGCCGTCGTCTCCATGTCTTTGCTCGCCAACTTCTACCCTTCCAGAGTTGCAGGGCGGACAGGACTCGAACCTGCAACCTGCGGTTTTGGAGACCGCTGCTCTACCAATTGAGCCACCGCCCTTCAGAGCACGTCCGTCACCGATCGTGTTCCGGTGGTCGAGTGTACGGGAGTCCGTCACACGGTGTCCACTTGGCCCCCTCCACGGCGTGCCGCGCCGATAGGCTGGCACCCGTGAGCACCGCAGCCCCCGGCCCCGAGTCCACCGCAACCCCCGCCGCCGCGCCGACCGATCGGCCGCGCATCGCGTCCCGCATCGCGGCGATCGCCGAGTCCGCGACGCTCAAGGTCGACGCGAAGGCCAAGGCCCTGAAGGCCGCGGGCCGACCCGTCATCTCCTTCGCCGCCGGCGAGCCCGACTTCGCCACGCCCGACCACGTGGTCGTCGCCGCGGTCGAGGCCGCACAGGACCCGAAGAACCACCGGTACACGCCGGCGACCGGTCTGCCGGAGCTGAAGCAGGCCATCGCCGAGAAGACCGCACGCGAGTCCGGCATCACCGTCGACCCGTCGCGGGTGATCGTCACCAACGGCGGCAAGCAGGCCGTCTACCAGGCGTTCCAGACGATCGTCGACGCCGGCGACGAGGTCCTGCTCCCCGCCCCGTACTGGACCACCTACCCCGAGGCCATCCGACTGGCCGGTGGCGAGCCGGTCGAGGTCTTCGCCGGCAGCGACCAGGGCTACCTCGTCACCGTCGAGCAGCTCGAGGCCGCGCGCACCCCGAAGACGAAGGCGCTGCTGTTCTGCTCGCCGTCGAACCCGACCGGCGCCGTCTACACCGCCGAGCAGACCACGGCCATCGGCGAGTGGGCACTCGAGCACGGCATCTGGGTGATCAGCGACGAGATCTACCAGGACCTCGTGTACGACGGACTCCGCTTCACCGGCATCCTCGACGCCGTGCCGGCCCTCGCCGACACCACGATCCTGGTCAACGGCGTCGCGAAGACCTACGCGATGACCGGCTGGCGCGTCGGCTGGTTCATCGGTCCCGCCGACGCGGTCAAGGCCGCGTCGAACCTGCAGTCGCACCTGTCGTCGAACGTGTCGAACGTGTCCCAGCGCGCCGCGATCGCCGCCCTCACCGGGCCGCAGGAGCCGGTGGCGGCCATGCGCGAGGCCTTCGACCGCCGTCGCCAGGCCATCGTCGCCGGGCTCAACGCGATCCCGGGCTTCGTCACGCCGACCCCGCAGGGCGCCTTCTACGTCTACCCCGACGTCACCGCACTGCTCGGTCGCGAATGGGCGGGCTCGACCCCGACGACGACCCTCGAGCTGGCCGACCTGATCCTCGAGCACGCCGAGGTCGCGGTCGTCCCGGGCGAGGCCTTCGGTCCGTCCGGCTACCTGCGCCTGTCGTACGCGCTCGGCGACGACGACATCGCCGAGGGTGTGGCCCGCCTGGCGAAGTTCTTCGCGTAGTCCCCGCGCCCACGACACCCCGCAGAACGCAGAACGGGCCGCCTCGTCGAGGTGGCCCGTTCTGCGTTCCGGGAGGCCCGTGGCCGGGTCGTGCCCGTGCGCTCAGTCGAGCAGGTCCCCCACCACGACGGGCTCCGGCACGAGCGACACCCCGAAGCGGTTCAGGACCGTGACCTGCACGTACCGCGCGAGCTCGGCCACCTGGGCCGCCGTCGCGCCGCCACGGTTCGTCAGGGCCAGGGTGTGCTTCGACGAGATCGCCGCGCGCGACCCCGGCACGGCGTAGCCCCGGTGCACCCCGGCGTGCTCGATGAGCCAGGCGGCGCTGAGCTTGACGTCGTCGCCGGCCGGCCACCGTGGCGCGTCGGCGGGGAGGGTCTCGGCGAAGGCCGCGGACACGATCGGGTTCGTGAAGAACGACCCGGCGCTCCAGGTGTCCCGGTCGTCGGCGTCGAGCACCATGCCCTTCGAGGCGCGGAGGCGCAGGACCTCGTCGCGGACCGTCGCGGGTTCCACGAGGGCACCGAGGTCGACCCCGAGCGAACCGGCGAGCTGGGCGTACCGCACCGGCACGCCGTGCTCCTCCGCCGTGCCGAGCCGGAACTCGACCGTCAGCACGACACCGCGGCGTCCGTGCTTGAGGGTCGACGTGCGGTAGCCGAGCGCCAGCTCGGCCGCGGGCACCCACGTGCGCTCCCCCGTGGCCGCATCGAGGAACTCGACCCGGGTCAGCACGTCGGAGAGCTCGACCCCGTAGGCGCCGATGTTCTGCACGGGGGCGGCGCCGACGGTGCCCGGGATGCCGCTGAGGGCCTCCAGGCCGGTCCAGCCGTTCGCGACGGTGGTGGCGACGAACGCGTCCCAGGGTTCGCCGGCCGCGACGCGGACGGTGACGCCGTCGGCGTCCGTGTCGGCGTCCACTCCCGTGGTGCGGACCAGGACGACGGTGCCGTCGAATCCGGAGTCGGCGACCAGCACGTTGCTGCCGCCGCCGAGGACCAGCCACTCGTGGTCGTCCCAGGCGGTGCGCGTGTGGGCGACGAGCTCGTCGGTCGTCGTGGCCGTGAGCAGCCGCGCGGCCGACCCACCGACGCCGAGCGTCGTGAGGTCGGCGAGCACCGGCTCGTGCACGGTCAGCGGAACGCCACCGTGACCTGCGCCTTGCCGAGCACGGTCTGCCCGCCGGCGGTCACGGTGAGGTCGATGCGCTTCGGTCGGCCGTCGTCGTCGACGGTGCCGACCTTGGCGACGATGCCGATGGTCGCGCCCTGCTCCGGGTCCACGACGACGGGGCGGGTGAAGCGGACGCCGTAGCCCGCGACCCAGCCGCTGTCGCCGAGCCACTCGGAGACCGGCTGCACGGCGATGCCCATCGTGAGCATGCCGTGCGCGAGGACGCCGGGCAGGCCGACCGAGGTGGCGACGTCGTCGCGGTAGTGGATCGGGTTGAAGTCACCGGAGGCGCCGGCGTAGCGGACGAGCGAGTCGCGGGTGACGTGCACCTCGCGCTCGGCGACGACCGTGCCGACCTCGATCGCGGTGGCGGGTGCGGCGGTCATGCGTCGTCTCCTCGGACCACGAGGGTCGACGTCGCTGTGACGACGTGCTCCCCCGCGGCGTCGTTCATGGTGCTCTGGGCCGTGACCATCGCGTTGCCGCCGAGCGTCTTGACGCTCGTGACGGTCAGGGTCGCGGTGAGTTCGTCACCGGCCACGATGGGCCGGTCGTAGGTGAAGGACTGCTCGCCGTGGACGACACGGGAGAAGTCGATGCCGGCGTCCGGCTCGGCCAGGAGCTGCGCGAGCGTGGCTTCCTGCACGACGACCGCGAAGGTCGGCGGGGCGACGACGTCGGCGTACCCGGCGGCGCGGGCCGCGTCGGGTTCGTGGTGGACGGGGTTGGTCACGAACACCGCGCGCGAGAACTCGCGCACCTTCTCGCGACCGACCAGGTAGGGCTGGGCCGGCGGGAACGTCCTGCCGACGAGCTCGGGGTTCACTGACACGTCGGCAGTCTACCGACGCCCGTCCGGGGGCCTGTCGATGCTGAGGATGCATCGGCTAGGCTTGCTGCGCCGGTTCGGGGGAATCGGCGGTCCGGTCGAGACACCGGATCAGGGGACGGGGGAGCAACGATGGACACCAGGACCGAGTTCGCCGTGCACACGGGCGACCGGTGCACCGCGATGGAGGTCGCCGGCGCGGCACTCCGCACGGCGGGACACCGCGTCGAGTCGACCGGTGGGACCCTCACCGCGACGACCGGCAACCTGCTGCTGACGATCCTGCTCGGCGCGCTCGTGCACCCGTCCCGCGAGTTCCGCCGCTACGAGCTGTCGACGACCGTCACCGGGGCGTCCACCACGATCACGCTGCGGCACAGCGGACACGGCACGGCGGTCTCCGGCGGCAGCATCGGCGCGAGCCGGCGACGGGCCGCGTGGCACGAGGTGAACGCGGCGATCGAGCGCGCCCTGCGCGCGGCCGGCGTGCTGCAGACGCGCACCGACACGGGGTCGCACTCCGCGCTGTAGGGCCGACCCCAGGGCGGACGGGAGGCCCGGTGTGCGTCCGCCACGTGCCTCCTGGCACGCACCTGGTCCAGCGCACAGCCGAAGTGCGTCCGCACCGCCGTGCACGCAGCCCGGGAACGACGAAAGCCCGGCGAACAGATCGCCGGGCTTGCTGTAGCGAGGGCGGGACTTGAACCCGCGACCCCACGATTATGAGTCGTGTGCTCTAACCAACTGAGCTACCCCGCCAGAGATCCGGAGCGGCACGCGCACCGGGTCGGAGCCCCGAGTCAGGATTGAACTGACGACCCCCTCCTTACCATGGAGGTGCTCTACCACTGAGCTATCGGGGCGATGTGCCGCGAACGGCACCACACGAGGATAGCAGACCTCCGACGCTGCTCCGGAACCGGGCGAGACGCCCGGGCGTGCCGCGTCGGCGACCGCTAGTTCGCGTTGGTCTGGAGCCACGCCAGCGGGTCCACGGGGACCCCGTCGACGTGCACTTCGAGGTGCAGGTGCGGGCCCGTGGAGTTGCCCGTGCTGCCCACGAGACCGAGCTCGTCGCCGACCTCGATCTGCTGACCGGTGACCACCTTGAAGGAGTTGTCCTCCATGTGGCCGTACACGCTGACGAACTGCTTGCCGTCGACGTCGTGCTCCACCCAGACGTCGTTGCCGAAGCCGCCGTCGTTCGCCTGGACCTTGATGACGGTGCCGGCGGCGATCACCCGGATCGGGGTGCCCTCGCCGGGAGCGAAGTCGACGCCCATGTGGTTCGTCGAGCAGAACGAGCAGCCCGCGACCTGACGACCGCCGAAGCCGGAGGTGATCGGGACGCCGGTGAGGAACGGCCACTGGATCGTGCCGGTCGGGTCGTTGGTGAAGCTCGAGGCGTCGACGTTCTTGTACTGCGTGGCGTCCGACACCGTGTACTGGTCGCGGCTCGTCGACCCGTCGGCTGCGGCGCTGACGCTCATCGACTGGGTCGCACCGCTCGCCGTCGACCGGGCCGCGGTCGAGCCGGTCTCCGGCACGTAGAGCGCCTGGGCGGGCAGCGACGTCGAGACGACGAGACCGGCGACGAAGAGGAGCGCACCGACGGCCGTCACGCGCGAGGCCGCACGGCGGAACGAGGCACCCTGCTTCCGGGCGGCCGGAGCCGGGGCGGGCACGGCGGCGGTGCGGCTGGCCGCGATGTGCCGGGTGGCGCGGTCGACCTGCACGGCCGGTGCGGCACGGCCGGTCCGCCGACGGGACGCCGGGACCTGGCCGATGACACGGCGGGGCTGGGGCGCGACGGACTCCGCTGCAGCCGTCGCGGTGTGCGGCGCCGTGGCGCGGACGTCCGGCGAGGTGGGAGCCGGCGGCGTCGTGATGCGCGAGGCCGGACGGACCGCCGACCCGGGCAGCGCGGGCGACACCGGTGCGAGGTCGATCGGCGACACGGGAGCGGCGGCCGACGACGGTGTGGTCAGCCCGACGACCTCGTCGAACGACGGGCCCGCGGCACGGTCGGCTGCGACGTCCTGCGCGTGGTCCTGCGTGACGGGAGCACCCTTCGCAGCCGCTCGCTCCGCCTCGATCCGTGCTCGTCGGGTCAGGTGGACGACCGGGGTGGCGGCGTCGACGGGACCGGTGGGGACGGACGTCAGTGGGGAGTGGGGCATGCGTGCGGTGGCGATCCTGATCGGGGAAGGGGCGCGCTCGTTGGTAACGAGCAGATAACGGGACCTGAGCACGGTAGCAAACGTCGTCGCACGTCGCCAGTCGTGGTCATGTCCACCGGGCACCCCCAGACCGAGGGACCGACGGACCTCAGATGCCGAGCGCCTCCGCTTCCAGCCCGCGCAGCAGCGCCTCGAGGTCGTCGGCCACCGTGGGGCTCGCGAACAGGAAGGAACGGGTGCCGCCGGCCTCCCAGATGCGGACCGACGCTCCGGCCTCGCGCGCGACGACGGAGCCGCCGGCCATGTCCCACGGGTTGATCCCGCGCTCGTAGTAGGCGTCGACGACCCCGGTCCCGACCGCGCAGCAGTCGAGCGACGCCGCTCCCCCGCGCCGGATGTCCCGCACCTCGCCGATCAGCCCGGCGAGCACGGACACCTGCTCACGGCGCCGGTCGGCCGTGTACCCGAAGCCCGTCGCCACGAGTGTCTCGGCGAGCGAGGCCGGAGCACTGACGGACAGGGGCACGCCGTCACGGGTGGCGCCCTGTCCGGCGGCGGCACGGAACACCACCCCGGTCGCGGGAGCGACGACGACACCGGCGATCGGCTCCCACGTCGTCGGGTCGGCGGAACCCCGCACGACGCCGATGCTCACGCCGTACTCGGCGCTGCCGTACAGGTAGTTCACCGTGCCGTCGATCGGGTCGACGACCCAAGTGATGCCCGACTCCCCCGACGCCGAGCCGGACTCCTCGCCGTGGAACGCGTCGTCCGGCCGGGCCTCGGCGATCCGGGCGCGGATGAGCGCCTCGACCTCGCGGTCCGCCGCCGTGACCACGTCGACGATGCTCGACTTCCGGTCGGCGACCTCGACGCCCTCGGCCCGTCGTCGCGCGGCGAGCGTGGCCGCTTCGCGCGCGATCGTCTCGGCGAGGTCGGCGAACTGGGACGGTGTGCAGTCGGATGCCATGCACCGATCCTGCCAGGGACGACGAAAGCCCCGTCCGGGTCGGACGGGGCTTCGCGATGGTGGCAAGTGAGGGATTCGAACCCCCGAAGGCTACGCCGGCTGATTTACAGTCAGATCCCTTTGGCCGCTTGGGTAACTTGCCATGCGCACCCAGCCGGTGTGATCACCAACCGAAGGCGCGCACAAAAGCATAGCGGATCCGGAACGGTGGTCGTGACCACCGCGAACCGATCTGCGCGACCGGAACCGGGCCTCCAGTCCGCCGTTAGGCTGTCCGGCATGGCAGACAGTTCCTTCGACGTGGTCAGCAAGGTCGACAAGATGGAGGCGGAGAACGCCCTCAACCAGGCGGCCAAGGAGATCGAGCAGCGGTACGACTTCAAGGGCGCGGACGCGTCGGTCGCCTTCAGCGGCGAGGACGTCCTCATCAAGGCGAACTCGGAAGAGCGCGCGAAGGCCGTCCTCGACGTCCTGCAGAGCAAGGCGATCAAGCGCAACATCAGCCTGAAGAGCCTCGACGCTGGCGACCCCTACCCCTCGGGCAAGGAGTACCGCATCGAGGTGAAGTTCAAGAACGGCATCGAGCAGGACGTCGCGAAGAAGATCGGTGCGTTCCTGCGGGCCAACGCCCCGAAGACCGTGAAGAGCCAGATCCAGGGCGACGAACTGCGGGTCTCCTCGAAGAGCCGCGACGACCTCCAGAACACGATCCAGCTCCTCAAGGGTGAAGAGTTCGACGTCCCGTTGCAGTACATCAACTTCCGCTGACGTCCGTGGAGCACTGGCTCACCGTCGCGATCACGGTCCTGGCCGTCCTGCTGGACCTGGCGATCCGCGTCTTCTCGATCATCTACGTCCCGATCAACCGGAAGCCGCAGACGGCGACCGCCTGGCTGCTGGCGATCTTCCTGATCCCCTACATCGGTTTCATCGTCTTCCTCGTCATCGGGTCGACGAAGCTGCCGCGTGCCCGGCGTGAGAAGCAGACCGAGATCAACGCGTACATCCTCGAACAGACCGAGGGCATCGAACGCGTGCGCCGTGACCACCCGTGGCCGCTGTGGCTCGAGAGCATCACCACGCTGAACCGCGAACTCGGCGCGATGCCGCTGGTCGGCGGCAACTCGGCGGAGCTCTACCCCGACTCCGAGGAGTCGATCGCGGAGATGACCCGGGCGATCGAGCAGTCGCGGCGGTTCGTGCACGTCGAGTTCTACATCGCGACGCTCGACGACACCACGCGACCGTTCTTCGACGCGCTCGCCCGTGCACAGGCCCGCGGCGTCACCGTCCGGTTCCTGCTCGACCACTGGGCCAGCCGCGGTTACCCCGGGTACAAGGACACGCTGGCGTTCATGGACCGCGCCGGCATCGAGTGGCACCTCATGCTCCCGCTGCTGCCGCTGCAGGGGAAGTTCCAGCGCCCCGACCTGCGCAACCACCGGAAGATCATGGTCATCGACGGCTCGGTCGCGTTCACCGGGTCGCAGAACCTGATCGACCCCTCGTACGACATCAAGTCGCACATCGAGAAGGGCATGGTCTACAAGGACCTGTTCGCCCGGTTCGAGGGACCGGTCGTCGCGGGGTTGAACGCCCTGTTCGTCACCGACTGGTACAGCGAGACCGACGAACTGCTGCTCCGTGAGAGCGACCCCGTCCAGCGGGCCGACCGCGGAGACGCCCTCGACTGCCAGGTGGTGCCGTCCGGGCCCGGGTTCGACGGCGAGAACAACCTGCGCCTGTTCAACGCACTGCTCTACTCGGCACAGAAGAAGGTGTCGATCACCTCGCCGTACTTCGTGCCGGACGACTCGATGCTCTACGCCATCACGACGACCGCCCAGCGCGGCGTCGAGGTCGAGCTCTTCGTCGGCGAGATGGGCGACCACGCCATGACGTGGCACGCGCAGCGCTCGTACTACGAGGGACTCCTCCGCGCCGGCGTGCGGATCTGGCTGTACCGGGCACCGACGATCCTGCACGCCAAGCACTTCACCATCGACGACGAGGTGTCGGTGATCGGGTCGAGCAACATGGACATGCGCTCGTTCAGCCTGAACCTCGAGGTCTCCGTGATGGTCCGGGGCCACCGCTTCGTCGACGCCCTGCGCGAGGTGCAGGACGCCTACAAGGAGCACAGCTTCGAGCTGACGCTCGACGAGTGGGTCGACCGTCCGCGCCGGTCCAAGGTGCTCGACAACGTCGCGCGGCTCACGGCAGCGCTGCAGTAGCGGACGACCGGGAGGCGCGGCTCGGCCCCGGCAGGAGCGCTCAGCGCATCGGGACGGTGGACGCCAGGGCCGCGACGGCCCGCTCGAGCGGGCCCCGGCCGAGGAACCGGCGCCAGACCATCGCGAACACGACCGAGCCCAGCGCGAACCAGCCCCACGCCTCGGCCGACTCCGGGTACTCGGGCAGCATCGCGATCACCACGAGGTGTCCCGAGTAGATCGTCAGGGGCATCGACCCGACGGCGGCGAGCGGGAACGCGATCCGCTCGGCGACCCGCCCGCGCCCGTCGAACACCAGGGTGCAGAGCGCGATGACCGCCACCGCCACCCCCGCGGTGCCGACCACGTCGACCGTCGTCGACGAGTGGTCGCGCGGTGACAGGAAGAGCTGGGCGAGGGCCTCGGCCGGCGTGCTGCCCTCGGCGGCGTACGGGACCCCCGGGAACGCGAACGCGGCCCCGGACGGAAGCGGCGCGAGGACCGTGCCGACGACGTACGCGGTGGCGGCGACCAGTGCGCCGGACGCGAGGAGCACGACCTGCCGGCGGCGTGGGCCCAGACCGGCTCGGGCGACCGCGAGACCGACCAGGACGTACGCCAGGAAGGTGACCACGGGGTAGACCAGGCCGAGCTGCTGTCCGACCATGCCCGCATCGGCGTAGGCCGGTGCGGTCGCGACAGCGACGATCGGCGACAGCACGGCGCAGGCGCCCGCGATGGCGAGGAGCCACGCCGGGCGGACCCGGAGCACCGGGATCACCAGCAGGAACAGCACTCCGTACGTCGGCAGGATCACGTAGACCGGGGTGTCCAACGCGATGAGCACGAAGCCGATGCCGACGACGGCCGCGGCGCGGACCGCCAGGCGCGCCCGGACCCGCCCGATCGTCGGGGGTCCTGGCGGAGTCGCGCGACCGCTCGTCAGCCCGATCGACACCCCCGCGAGGACGGCGAACAGCGTGGACGGTCGCCCGTGCGCCACGGCGGACCACGTCGAGGGATCGGACCAGTCGAGCTGGTCCGCGATGCCGCCGATGTGCGCGGCCATCATGCCGAGCAACGCGACGGCCCGCGCGACGTCGACGCCCTGCAGTCGCACGCCGGACACGGACGCGCCCCGCACCGCGGTGGGCGGGACGGGGCGCGTGTCGGTCATCGGTGTCAGTTCGTGGGCACGTCGACGCGACCGAGGGACACGTCGATCATCTCGTCGCGGGGCACGACCTTGATGCGCTCACGGCCCTCGGCAGCACCGAGCGCGAGCTCGTGGGTGTCCAGGTGGTGCCAGCCCTCGAGATCGGTGTACTCGACGCCACGCTCGCGGAGCAGGGCCGGGATCGCACCCTCGGAGGGGTCCTCCGGCGTCCACCAGCTCGCCTGGTCGTTGACGATGTGCTGCACGGTCTCCATGGCGTCGGACTTCGTGTGCCCGATGAGCCCGACCGGACCGCGCTTGATCCACCCGGTGGCGTAGACGCCCGGGATCTGCTGGTTGTCGTCGTCGAGGACCTGGCCCTCGTGGTTCGGGATGACGCCGTGGCGCTCGTCGAACGGCAGCCCGGGCAGCGGGGAACCGAAGTAGCCGACGGCGCGGTAGGCCGCCTGGATCGGGATCTCGCGGATCTCGCCCGTGCCCTCGACACCGCCCTCGCCGTTCGGCCGGGTGCGCTCGTACCGGATCGCGGTGAGGTTGCCTTGCTCGTCGCCGACGAACTCGGTCGGCTTCGCGTAGAAGTGCAGGTGCAGCCGCCGGCTCGCCTGACCGGTATCGCGGGTGCGCCACTGCTCGAGCACCCGGTTGATGACCATCACCTGCTTGTTCGTGGCGATCGCGGTCTTCGACGCCTCGTCGTGGTCGAAGTCCTCGTCGTAGACGACCATGTCGACGTCACGGACCTCGCCGAGCTCGCGGAGTTCGAGCGGCGTGAACTTGACCTGGGCGGGACCACGGCGGCCGAAGACGTGGACGTCCGTGACGGGCGACGCCTTGAGGCCCTCGTACACGTTCGCCGGGATCTCGGTCGGCAGCAGGTCGTCGGCGTGCTTCGCGAGGATGCGGGAGACGTCGAGCGCGACGTTGCCGACCCCGATCACCGCGACGCTCTCCGCGGTCAGCGGCCAGGTGCGCGGGACGTCGGGGTGGCCGTCGAACCAGCTGACGAAGTCGGCGGCACCGTAGGAGCCCCGGAGGTCGACGCCGGGGACGTCCAGGTCGGCGTCCTTGATCGCGCCCGTCGAGAAGACGACCGCGTTGTAGTGCTTCTTCAGGTCCTCGAGGGTGATGTCCTCGCCGAAGCGGACGTTGCCGAACAGCCGGACGACACCGCGGTCGAGCACGTCGCGCAGGGCGTTGACGATGCCCTTGATCCGCGGGTGGTCGGGGGCGACGCCGTAGCGGACGAGTCCGTACGGCGCGGGGAGCTGCTCGAACAGGTCGATCGACACGTCGTGTCCGTGGGCCTCGCGCAGCAGGATGTCCGCGGCGTAGATGCCGGCGGGTCCGGCGCCGACGATGGCGATTCGGAGGGTGGGCACTGATCGTCTCCAGTTCGTTCGGGTGGGGTGCTCCCGGTGGTGCGTCCCGCGCGGCGACCGTGGGGTCGACCGGTCGCGGGTGGTGTTCAGCGGCTGCGGTCGACGACGGAGTCGGCGAAGCGGGTGAGTGCCCGCTTGACGGTGCCGTCGGGCAACGGGGCGAGGGCGTCCACGGCTTCGCGGGCCCAGCGGACCGCGACCGTGCGCGTCGACGCAGTCGCCTCGTGGTCACGCAGTGCGGCGACGGCCGACTGGTACGGCACGGAGCCGACCGCGTCGTCCGGGGCGCCGTTCACGTCGCGCTCGATGCGCAGGACGAGGTCCTGCGCCGCCGGGTCGGTCGCCGCGTGCCGCCGCAGGTGCAGCATCGGCAGCGTGTCGACGCCGGCACGGAGGTCGTTGCCGGCGATCTTGCCGGTCTTGTCCGTCGCCGGTGCCAGGTCGATGACGTCGTCGACGAGCTGGAAGGCGACGCCCACCTTCTCGCCGAAGGTCCCGACGGCGTCGAGGTAGGCACGGTCGGCACCGGAGAACATGACACCGGCGCGGGCGGCGGTCGCGATGAGCGAGCCGGTCTTGTCGCTGAGCACCTGGATGTAGTGCTCGACCGGGTCGTCGTCGGGCTGCGGGCCGGTGGTCTCGTGCAGCTGACCCATGCAGAGGCGCTGGAAGGTCTCGGCCTGCATCCGGATGCCCTCGGTACCCAGGTCGGCGGTGATGAGGCTGGCGCGGGCGAAGAGCAGGTCGCCGGTCAGGATCGCGACGTTGTTGCCGTACGTGATCTGCGCTGCGGGGACCCCGCGGCGGACGGGCGCTTCGTCCATGACGTCGTCGTGGTAGAGCGACGCCAGGTGGGTCGTCTCGATGCTGACGGCGGCCTTGACCACGGCGTCGGTCACCCCGTCGCCGAGCTGCGCGATGAGCAGCGTCAGCGTCGGACGGATCCGCTTGCCGCCCGCGGACAGCAGGTAGCGGCTCGTGGTGTCGGCCAGGGTGTCCGTGGAACGCATGGCGTCCTCGAGCCCCTGCTCGACGAGCTCGAGACCGTCGTCGACGGCGGCGATGAAGCGGCGGTCGGCGGGCGTGGCGAACAACCGCTCGCCGATGCCCAGCGAGGCGCGGAGGCTCGGCGCGCGACGTGCGACCGGGACGCTCGGATTCAAGTGCTGCTCCGTCTTCGGGGGATGGTGACCGGTCAGTCGTCGGCCGGGTCGACGCGCGGCTGCTCGCCGGTGGTCTGGTGGTCGCGGCGTGCCTTAGCACGACGGGCCGCGGACTCGCGCACCGTGTCGGCGACGGGCTTGCGGCCACGGTGCAGTGCGACGATACCGGCCGTGAGGTTCCGGTAGGCGACCACGGAGAAGCCGACGCCGCGCAGCCACTGGGTGAGGACCTGCTGGTCCGGCCAGGCGTCGATCGACTCGGCGAGGTAGCGGTAGGCGGCGGGGTTGCTGCTCGAGAGCTTCGCGATGCCCGGGAGCACGCGCTTCAGGTAGGTGCCGTAGCCGAGGCGCAGCAGCGCACGCGGCGGGGTCGAGAACTCGCAGATGACCACACGGCCGCCGGGCTTGAGGACCCGCAGCATCTCGGCGAGCGCCTGCTTCGGGTCGTTCACGTTGCGCAGCCCGAACGAGATCGTGACGGCGTCGAACGTGTCGTCGTCGAAGGGCAGGTGCTCGGCATCGCCCTCGACGAAGGTGATCTCGGGGTGCCGCTCGCGACCGACCGCGATCATGCCGGCGGAGAGGTCGAGCGCACTGACCTCTGCCCCCTTCTTCGCGAAGGCCGCGGCACTCGTCCCGGTGCCCGCGGCGATGTCGAGGACCTTCTCGCCGGGCTGGGGGTCGACCGCCCGCACCGTGGCGACACGCCACAGCGGTGCGTTGCCCGCCGACAGGATGTCGTTCGTGAGGTCGTACTTGGCCGCGACGTCGTCGAACATCGCCGCCACCTCGTCCGGCCGCTTGTTCAGGTCCGCTCTGCTCACCCGACCAATCCTAGAGGTCCCGACCGTACGTTCACCGGACTCGCAGCAACGGCCCACTCGTCGAGCGCGCGGCCAGGTGGTCCACCGACCGCGCGTAGCATCGGAGCCGTGACCCGAACCACCACGGCGGTGCCCCCGCTGACGGTCTCCACCCGGATCCTCGACGACCCGGGCACCGTCCTCCGCCACACCCTGCGCGACCGTCCCCTGGCCTTCGTCCGGAACGGTGACGGCATCGTCGGCATCGGGGAGGCGCTGCGGTTCACGTTCACCGGCCCCGACCGGATGCGCGACGCCGCCGCGGTGTGGCGCACCGTCGTGGAGTCGGCCGTCGTCGACGACCCGGTGCAGCTGCGCGGCTCCGGCCTGGTCGCGTTCGGCTCCTTCGCCTTCGCTGACGACTCCGCCGACGAGAGCGTCCTGATCGTCCCGCGCGTGGTCATCGGCCGTCGGCGCGGCAAGGCCTGGCTCACGGCGATCGACACGACCGTCGGCGCCGAGCCGCTCACGTTCACGCGGACCTCGGTGCCGGTCCCCCACGTCGGACCACACGTCTCCGTCGCGCTGCACCCCGGCCGGATCGACGAGGCCGCCTACGCCGCGAACGTCGCCGAGGCCGTGCGGCGCATCGCCGCCGGGAGCGCGCAGAAGGTCGTCCTCGCCCGCGACCTCGTCGGCGAGATGCCAGCGGACGCCGACCACCGTGCCCTGCTGCTCGACCTCGCCGCCGCCTACCCGCAGTGCGTCACCTTCGCGGTCGACGGCCTGGTCGGTGCGACCCCCGAGACGCTCGCCCGCACCGACGGCACCCGGTTGACGGCGCGGGTGCTGGCCGGCAGCGCCGCACGCGGCGCCGACGAGGTGTCGGACCGTGCCGCTGCCGAGGCCCTCGCCGCCAGCGCGAAGGACGTCGAGGAACACGCGTTCGCGATCGACAGCCTGCTCGCCTCGCTCCGCCCGCTCGTGACCGAGTTGCGCGCCGACCCCGAGCCGTTCCGGCTGCAGCTGCCGAACCTGTGGCACCTGGCGACCGACGTGCAGGCGACCCTGCCGCCGGACACCACCTCGCTCGACGTCGCCGACGCCCTGCACCCCACGGCCGCGGTCGCGGGCACCCCCACCGACGTGGCCGTCCGGCTCGTCGCCGAGCTCGAGGGCGTCGACCGCGGTCGCTACGCCGGCCCGGTGGGCTGGATGAGCGCCACCGGCGACGGCGAGTGGATGCTGGCGCTCCGCAGCGCCCGCATCGACGACGACGGCACCGTCCGGGCTTGGGCGGGCGCGGGCGTCGTCGCGGGGTCGGAACCGGCGCGCGAGGTCGCCGAGACCGCCCTGAAGTTCCGACCGGTCACCGACGCGCTGGCCTGAGCCGCGCGGCGGCAACGCGGTCGCACCGCGCCGGCCCCGGTCGCGCTGCGCCGGCCCGCGCCGCGTCAGTCGGCCAGCGGGACCTCGATGACGACGCGCTCGGCCGGGTCGGTGAGCACCCGCTCGAGGTCGCCCCACGTCTCCGCGCGGCGGTACTCCCAACCGAGGCCGGTCACGACCCGTTCGACGTCGACGTGCTGCGGGGTCGACATCATCCGGCGCATGTCCTCCGGTGGAGTGGTGCGTGCCACCTCGAGCCCGCGGAAGATCGCGCCGCCGTGGTCGTTGCCGACGACGACCTGGACCCGGTGCGTGCGCTCCTCGGTGCCGGTGACGAACGCCCCGAGGTCGTGCAGCAGGGTCAGGTCGCCGAGCAGCACGCGCGTGGTGCCGACCGACGCCGACGACTGTTCGAGGGCCGCGGCGATCCCGAGCGCCGTCGACACGGTGCCGTCGATGCCGGCGAGCCCGCGGTTCGCGTGCACCCGGATCTTCTTGCCGAGCACGCGCCCGTCGGCGACGCGGATGATCTGCGAGGCGCCGAACACGAGCCGGTCGTGCGGCCACGTCACGCCCCACACGGCGTCGGCGAGCATCGCGCGGTCGACGGGTCGGCGGCGGAGGGCGACCTCGTCGCGCAGGAACTTGTTGCGCTCGGCACGGTCCGGGGACCGCTTGGCACCGAGGTCGGGTCCGGCGTCACCGTCGCCCAACAGCTGCCGGCTCGCACCGACCCAGCGCCCGACCCACGCACGGTGCTCCGGCCGGGTCCGGCCCGTCACGCGGACGTCGGACACGAAGGTGGTGTCGGAGGGCCGGGAGGCACGGGCCGGGTCGAAGGGATCGGCCGCGTGTCCGCGGACCACGAACGTCTCGACCCCCTGCCGCTGCAGGAGCGCCGGGACCTCGCGACTGAGGGTGGGGTGGCCGAGCACGACGGCACGACGGACCACGCCGCCGAAGTCCTGGTCGCGCAGGAGTTCGCGGTAGGTGACGACGAGGTTCCGGCCGAACCGTGCGCCGCTGGAGACCTCGGCGAGCAGGGGCGCGCCGAGCTCCCACGCGATGCGCTCGGCGTCCTCGCCGGCGTCGTGCCCGGCGATGACGACCGTGCCCGGTTCGTCGTCCGGCGACAGCTCGGCCACCGGGAGTCCGCCGTGCGCACGACGGGTGGCGAACGCGGTGTCGACCTCGTCGTCGGGGACGCCGTGCACGCGCTCGGCGTCGAGGCCGGCGGACAGGGGTTCACGGAACGCGACGTTGAGCTGCGCCGGCCCCGGCTGTCCGGTGTGTCCGGCGGCTGCGGCGACGGCCTGGCGGGCGAGGTCGCGGAGCGCTGCACGCACCGAGGCGTCGGCTCCGTGCGCAGAGGGCGCCTCGACGTCGCGGACGAAGGCGACCGCGTCGCCGAACATCCCCGGCTGGACGGTGGTCTGGTTGCTGCCGATGCCGCGGAGCTCGTCCGGCCGGTCGGCGCTCAGCACGATCATCGGCACACCGGAGTGGTGCGCTTCGAGGACGGCAGGGTGCAGGTTGGCGACGGCGGTGCCCGAGGTCGTCACGACGGCGGCCGGTCGACCGGACTCCACCGCGAGCCCGAGGGCGAAGAACCCGGCGGTGCGCTCGTCGAGCCGGACGTGGACGGTCAGGCCGCCGGCTCGCTCGAGGGCGACGGCCGCGAGCGCCAGGGCCTGGGATCGCGAGCCCGGACTGACGACGACATCGGTGACGCCGGCGCGGACGAATTCCTGCAGCAGCGTCAGGGCAGCGTCCGTCGCCGGACTGCCCGATCCGGCGGGACCGTCAGCGATCGGTGCGGCCGTCGTCGTCTCGGTCGTGGAACTGGTCTTCGAGGTCTCGGAGGGTCGCGTCGTCCTGGTCCTTGTCCGTGAGGGTGTCCCCCGGAACGGGCGTGGTGCCGAGGAAGTCCGGGTCGTCTTCGGGTCCACGGTACCGGGCTGTCGTGCCCGGGGACGCCGGCGAGCGGCCGAGCAGGAACCAGAGCACCCCACCGAGGACGGGGAGGACGATCACGAGGAGGATCCAGACACCCCGCCTGAGGGATCGGACACGTTCGCGGGGCATCGTCGCGCAGTCGATGGCCGCGTACACCGTGAAGGCGACAGCGGCGACGACGACGATCAACCACAAGCGGACCATGCCCAGGAGTCTAGGTCGCGAGCCTGTGACGACCCTGCCGGTCGGCCGTCCGTAGACTCGCAGGGTGAAAGCGTGGCTCCTGTACACCCTGGCCCGGCTCGGCATCTTCGCGGCGGCGCTCGTGCTCCTCCGGCTCCTGACACCGATGCCCTGGTACTGGGCGACGATCATCGCCGCCCTCGTCGGGCTGCTGGTGTCCTACATCGCGCTCGCCGGACTCCGCACCAAGGTCGCCCTGAGCCTGGCGAACCGCCGCGGTGGCCCGGAGCGCGATGCGGACACCGACTTCGAGGACGACTTCGTCGACGCGGCGGACACCGACGCCGCGGACACGCCGACCGTGCGCCCGGTGTCGGACGCCGACCGGCACGCCGCGCGCCGGGACACCGACGCGGAGTAGTCCGGCGGAGTCCTACGGCTGGACGGCGAGCGTGATGCCGAGCACGACGCCGAAGACCAGCGAGGCGAACGACGACAGCTGCAGTGCCGTGATGAGTTCACGGGGCTTGCGCGACGACACCCCGATCGCGAGCGCCGGCAGGGCCAGCAGCAGCGAGAAGTACGTGAAGCCCGTGCGGAAGTAGAGCAGGACGAACCAGAGCAGCACGACGTACGGCAGCAGCAGGAACAGGCCGTACAGCACCCGTGCCACCGGTCGTCCGACGACGACGGCCAGGGTGCGCTTGCCGGCGAGACGGTCCTCGTCGATGTCGCGGATGTTGTTCACCATCAGGACCGCGCAGGCGAAGAACCCGGCGGCGACCGCGGCGGCCCACCCGCTCGTGGTGGCCTGGCCGATGAGCACGTACTGGGTGCCGAGCACGGCGACGAGGCCGAAGAACACGAAGACGAAGACCTCGCCGAGGGCGTTGTAGCCGTAGGGCTTCTTGCCGCCGGTGTAGAACCACGCGGCGACGATGGCCGCGGCGCCGACGAGCAGCAGCCACCACAGCTGGGTGAGCACCACGATGACGATCCCGGCGACCGCAGCCAGCCCGAAGAACGTCAGCGCGACGGTCAGCACCGTGCGGGGCTTCGCGAGGCCGGCCCCCGTCAGTCGAGCCGGGCCGACGCGGTACTCGTCGGTGCCGCGGACCCCGTCGGAGTAGTCGTTGCTGTAGTTCACGCCGATCTGCAGGAACAGTGCCACTGCCAGGGCGAGCAGCGCGATGGCGAGGTGCCCGTCCTCCGCCAGGAACGCCCCGAAGTCGCCCGTGGTACCGCTGTCGACGAAGCCCACGGTGGTGCCGAGCACCACGGGGACGACGCCGAGCGTCAGCGTGCGGAGCCGCGCCCCGCCGATCCAGTCCCGCGCGGTCGCCCGGCGCTTCGAGCGGACCGGGGTCGCGGCCTTGGCCGGGTTGCCCGAGCGGCCCTGCTTGTGCGTCGTGTTCTTCGTTCGTGCCACGACCACCGATCCTATCCGCGCCGCGTCGCACTGCACCGCGGTGCCGACGCGCGGGCCTACGAGGACGCCAGGTCCTGGATCGCCCGCCGGTCGGGCTTGCCGGACGCGAGCATCGGCAGCCGGTCGACCACCACCACCGCGGCCGGACGTGCGGCTCGGCCGAGGGCGTCGCCCACGTGGGACCGGACGGTGTCGAGGTCGAGCGGTCGCTCGGTGACGACGACCGGCACCTCGCCCCACTCCCCTGAGGCCCGTCGGGTGACGACTGCGCCGTGCTGGTCGGGCAGGTCGCGCACGAGCCGCTCCACCGCGCCGAGCCGGACCTTCTCGCCGCCGGAGATCACCACGTCGTCGAGTCGTCCGAGCACCCGGACCACCCCGTCGGACACCGTGGCGGCGTCACCTGTGCGGTACCAGCGCAGACCGTCGCGATCGACGAACGTCGCGGCCGTGCGGTCGTCGTCGCCGAGGTACCCCTCGGCGAGCATCGGACCCGCCAACTGGAGCTCGTCGTCCACCACCGCGGTGCGGACGGTCCCGAACGGCACGCCGTCGTACACGCAGCCGCCGCTCGTCTCGCTGGCGCCGTAGGTCGTCACGATGCGCACGCCCGCGGCGACCGCTCGCTCGCGGAGCGCCGCCGGGGTCGCCTGCCCGCCGACGAGGACCGCGTCGAACCTGCCCAACGCAGCCGTCGCGCGGTCGTCGTCGAGCACGCGGGCGAGCTGCACGGGGACGAGCGACGTGTAGCGACGGGGAGCCGCCGGGCCGGTGACGAGCTGGTCCACGGCGTCCGCGAACGCCGTGGCGTCGAAGTGCCCCGGTGCCACGACGACCGGCGTCGTCCCCGCGGCGATCGAGCGGGTCAGGACGTTGAGGCCCGCGATGTAGTGCGTGGGCAGCGCCAGCACCCAGCTGCCCGGTCCGCCGAGCGCTGCGTCCGCCGCTGCGGCACCGGCGAGGAGCGCCTCGGACGAGAGGGCCACGCGCTTGCCGGTGCCGGTGGACCCGCTCGTCTCGACCACCAGGGCGACCCGCTGCCGGACGTCGGCAGGTGGCGGGGTCGGCAGCGCCGGGGCCCCTTCGGCGACGGGGAGCAGCGCGGGGCCGCCGGCGAGCGCTGCCTCCAGACCGCGGAGCACCGCCAGCGGATCCGACGTGCCCAGCGCGACCAGCGGACGGGTCATGCCGGCACCGCCGGGCTCAGTAGTGCCACGGGAACGACGTCCACTCGGGGGCGCGCTTCTCGAGGAACGAGTCGCGGCCCTCGACGGCCTCGTCGGTGCCGTAGGCGAGCCGCGTCGCCTCGCCCGCGAAGACCTGCTGGCCGACCATCCCGTCGTCGACGGCGTTGAACGCGTACTTGAGCATCCGGATCGCCGTCGGGGACTTGCCCAGGACGATCTCGCCCCAGCGGATCGCCTCGCGCTCGAGGTCCTCGTGCGGGACGACCGCGTTCACCGCACCCATCTCGTACGCGCGCTGCGCCGAGTACTCCTGCGCGAGGAAGAAGACCTCGCGCGCGAACTTCTGGCCGATCTGCTTGGCGTAGTAGGCGCTGCCGTAGCCGCCGTCGAACGATCCGACGTCGGCGTCGGTCTGCTTGAACCTGCCGTGCTCGGCGCTGGCGATGGTCAGGTCGCAGATCGCGTGCAGCGAGTGCCCGCCGCCGGCTGCCCAACCGGGGACCACGGCGATGACGACCTTGGGCATCATGCGGATCAGGCGCTGCACCTCGAGGATGTGCAGTCGTCCCATCGACGCCTGCGCGGCGGCCGGGTCGACTCCTTCGGGCGGCGCACCCTCGTCGCCGACGTACTGGTAGCCGCTGCGCCCCCGGATGCGCTGGTCGCCGCCGGAGCAGAACGCCCAGCCGCCGTCCTTCGGGCTCGGGCCGTTGCCGGTCAGCAGGACGACGCCGACGCGGGGGTCCTGGCGGGCGTCGTCGAGCGCCCGGTAGAGCTCGTCGACGGTGCGCGGACGGAAGGCGTTCCGTACCTCGGGCCGGTCGAACGCGACCCGGACGATCCCCTTCGAGACGTGCTTGTGGTACGTGATGTCCGTGAACTGCTCCGCGATCGGAGCCGCGGTCCAGACGTCGGGATCGAACAGGTCGGAGACGGGAGCAGCCATGCCCCCAACGTACCGCCGCCGGTCAGGCGCCCATGCCGGTCAGGACCTCGGGTGCGACGAACACCAGGATCACGATGAGGATCACCGGGTTGGCGAAGAAGGCCACCACGACACCGATCGCCCCGTACCACCGGCCGAGGCCACCGACGGCCGCGACGAAGCCGAGCACCGCCGCGATGAGGGTCAGGAAGACCACGACGAAGCAGATCCCGAACGCGAACTCGGTGTCACCGCCCATGAAGACCGCGAAGGCGCTGGCGTCCACCGCGGCGGACACCACCGCGAGGCCGAGGGCGATCTTGCCGACGATCGGGCTGCGGCGCTTCCGACCCGCCGTCTGGCGGACGTCGACGGTGTTCTGCTGCATGAGCCGCGCGAACTCGTCGGTGTCGCGACCGGGGCGCTGCGCACGCTGCTGCGGTTCCCGCGCCACCGCGCCTCCCTCGTTCCGGACGGTTCGATCCGGGTCGTGACCAGTGCCGACCGAGGCCGACCGATGCATGCTAATGCCCTGCCCTGGCGGTCCCCTCCGAGGAACCGGCAGGTGCCCTGGGTGCGGTGGGAGGATGGCCGACGTGCTCCCCGACCTCGCCGAACTCACCGCCGACGCGCACGTGGTCGCCCTGCCGATGCGGGTGCGGTTCCGCGGCATCACCACGCGCGAGGCGGTCGTCCTCCGCGGCCCCTCGGGCTGGACCGAGTTCTCACCCTTCGTCGAGTACGACGACGCCGAGGCCGCCGCGTGGCTCCGGGGCGCGATCGACTTCGGCTGGACCGAGCACGAGGCCGCCGCCGACTCGGTGCCGGTGAACGCCACGGTGCCGGCGATCGCCCCGGACCAGGTCGCCGCACTGCTCGCGCGCTATCCCGGGTGCACCACCGCCAAGGTCAAGGTCGCCGAACCCGGCACCACCGTCGACGAGGACGTCGCCCGGGTCGCCGAGGTCCGACGGGTGATGGGCCCCGCGGCCGCCGTCCGGGTGGACGCCAACGGGCTGTGGAGCGTCGACCAGGCCACCGAGGCGCTCGAACGCCTTGCTCCCTTCGACCTGCAGTACGCCGAGCAGCCCTGTCGGACCGTGCCGGAGCTCGCCGCGCTGCGAGCACGGATCGACGGCCTCGGGGTGCGGATCGCCGCGGACGAGAGCGTTCGCAAGGCCGCGGACCCCCTCGCCGTCGCACGAGCCGGAGCGGCTGACGTCCTGGTCGTCAAGGCACAACCGCTCGGGGGCGTCACCGCAGCGCGTACGGTCATCGCCCAGGCCGGGTTGCCGTGCGTGGTCTCCAGCGCGCTCGACACCTCGGTGGGGCTCGGCATGGGCGCGTTCCTCGCCGCGGCCGCGATGTCCCCGGGGTACGCCGCCGGGCTCGGGACCGCCGCGATGTTCGCGTCCGACGTCACCGTGGACCCGCTGCTGCCGGTCGGGGGCCGCGTGCCGGTGCGACGGGTCGCGGTGTCGGCGGACCTGCTCGACCGGAACGCCGCGTCGCCGGAGCGGACGGCGTGGTGGCTCGCGCGGGTGGCGCGGGTGCACGCCGTACTGGCCGCCGCGTAGACCCGTCTTCCCGGCCCTGCACGCGACCGGACGACGGACGGGAGGCACGGTGCCAGCTGGCACCGTGCCTCCCGTCCGGTCCTGGTCGCGACCAGAGCCGCGTCAGTGACGCGCGTCGCTCACAGGCCCGAGTAGCTGTGCAGGCCCTTGAAGAAGACGTTGACGACCGAGAAGTTGAACATCACGGCGGCGAAGCCGATGAGCGCCAGCCACGACGACCGCGCACCGCGCCAGCCGCGGGTCGCACGGGCGTGGATGTACCCGGCGTAGACGACCCAGATGATGAAGGTCCAGACCTCCTTGGTGTCCCAGCCCCAGTACCGGCCCCAGGCACGCTCCGCCCAGACCGCACCGGCGATCAGGGTGAAGGTCCAGAGGACGAAGCCGACGAGCAGGACGCGGTAGGTCAGGACCTCGAGGCGGTCGGCGTCCGGCAGGGTCGCCATGAAGCGGAGCTTGCCCGAGGCGGTCCGGCCCTGGCGGTACGTCTGCACGAGCTGCGCCACCGCGAGCCCCGCACCGAGCGCGAAGAACCCGGTGCCGGCGATCGCCACGAAGACGTGGATGACGAGCCAGTACGACTGCAGCGCCGGCTGCAGCGGCACGACCGGGACCCAGTAGTTCACCGTCGCGATGCCGAGCAGGATGATCGTCAGCCCGGTGATGAAGACGCCGAGGAACTTCAGGTTCTGCCAGAACTGCACGAGCAGGAAGATGAGCGTGATGAGCGCCGTGCCGGTCAGCGAGAACTCGAACATGTTGCCCCACGGCACACGGTCGGCCGCGATGCCGCGCAGGACCACCGATGCGACGTGCAGCACCAGCGCGAGGATCGTCATGGCCATGCCGACGCGCTCGAACTTCGTGCCGCGCGCGGCCGAGCCGCCGGCGTGCGCCGGGGGTGCCGCGACCGGTTCGAGCACGACGGTGCCGCCCCGGACGGTGGCGACGGTCTTCGCCGAGCGGGCCGCGCCCACCGAGGCGGTCGCCGCAGCGTCGTCCGAGTCCGCACCAGCGTTCTTCGCAGCTGCCGTCACCTCGCCGGAGCGTTTCGCCATGTCCAGCGCGAACGAGATGAACGCGATGACGTAGACCGCCATCGCGGAGTACGTCAGCACGACCGAGTAGGTCGCGAGGTTCGTGGTCATGTCGTTCACTGGGGCATCCTAACTCCGAGGTCCGACGTGTGGCGCTGTGCGATGTCCGCGACGGCCCGTTCGAGGTTGGGGTCCTCACCGCGGGCGAGGCCCGCGTACTCCAAGTCGTACTCGCCGTGCTCTGCGCCCTTGCGGGGGACGACCTTCACCCACACGCGTCGGCGCGGGACGAAGAGCGACGTGAGCAGCCCGAGCGTCGAGAGCAGCGCGAAGGCGGCGACCCACGCCTGCGACGGGTCGTGGTGCACGTCGAGCGACACGTAGCGCTTGACGCCGTCGAAGGTGATCGACCCGGCACCGTTCGGCAGCTTCTTGGTCTGCCCGGGCTCGAGCGCGATGCTCGCCGTGTCGGACTGACGGCCCGCGATCTGCGTGAGGCCCTTGGTGTCGAGCGTGTAGACGCTCTGCGGCACGCCGCTGTCGAGGCCGAGGTCGCCGGTGTAGACCTGCAGCGTCAGCAGCGGGTTCTGCGTGTCCGGGTAGGCGCTCGTGTACGCACCCGAGGCGAGCTTCGACGCCGTCGGGTAGAAGAACCCGACCATGCCGAGCTGGTCCGGCAGCGCGTCCGGCACCTTGATGACGCCGGTGGACGTGTAGTTGGCGTCCTCGGGCAGGAACGGCACGACGTCCTGGAACGCCACGTTGCCCTCGCCGTCGCGCACCGTGACGTTCATCGCGTAGCCGTTGCCGAGCAGGTAGACGTTGGTGCCGCCCACGTGCAGCGGGTCGTTCACGCCCAGGCGGCTGGTCGTCGACTCGCCGCCCTTCTCCTTGCTCGTCACGGTCGCCGAGTAGTCGAGCGCCTGGCCGAGGGCGTCGAGGTTGCGCTCCTCGTACTTCGTGACGAACTTGTCGAGCGTCAGGTTGTAGCCCTTGAGGTCGGTCTGCTGGAACCAGCGACCCGGGTTGAACGAGTCGTAGGAGCCGAGGACGTTCGAGAACGTCTGCCCCTCGACCAGCAGCCGCTGGCCGGTGAACCCGAACCCGCCGCCGACACCGACGGCCAGCAGGACACCGACGAGCGCCGCGTGGAACACCAGGTTGCCGGTCTCGCGCAGGTAGCCGCGCTCCGCGCTCACCGAGTCGCCGAAGCGCTCGACGCGGTACCCGGAGCGCTTCAGGATCGTCATCGCGCGCGTGACCGCGTGCTCGCTGGACGGGAGGCCCGTGGTCACGTCGATCCCGGTGGTGCCGTCGATCATCGCGTCGGGCTGCACCGCCACGGTGCGGAAGCCCGCCAGTCGCGTCAGGCGGACGGGGGTCCGGGGCGGACGGGTGCGGAGCGCCTGCCAGTGGTGCTTCGTGCGCGGCACGATGCAGCCGATCAGGGAGACGAACAGCAGCAGGTAGATCGCCGAGAACCACACCGAGGTGTAGGTGTCGAAGACCTGCAGCTTGTCGAGGATCGGGTAGAGCGTGGCGTGGTCGGCCTTGTACTGGACGACACCGTTCGGGTCGGCGGTGCGCTGCGGCACGAGCGAGCCCGGGATCGCCGCGAGGGCGAGCAGCATGAGCAGGAACAGCGCGGTGCGCATGCTCGTGAGCTGTCGCCAGAAGAACCGGAGGGTGCCGACGAAGCCGAGCTTCGGCTGGTTGATGCCGGCGTCGCCGGGGCCGGAGCCGTCGACGTGGTCGGACGGTCGCTGCGGGTCCGACGCGGTGTCGGCGCCCGTCGCTTCGGTTTCGGGATCAGACCGCGGGGACAAAGCTCTGGATCACCGCCCCGACGCTCGACATGACGGCCGACCAGATTCCGGTGACCATGAGCAGACCGATGACGATCAGGATCGCTCCTCCGATGATGTTGACGGTGCGCATGTGCCGCTTCACGGCGCGGATCGCACCGGTCGCCCAGCCGGCCCCGAGGGCGACGAAAACGAACGGGATGCCGAGGCCCAGGCAGTACGCGACGCCGAGCCACATGCCCTGCCAGGCACTGCCCGACTGCACGCTGAGCAGGTTGATGGCGGCGAGGGTCGGGCCGAGGCACGGGGTCCAGCCGAGGCCGAACACGATGCCGAGCAGCGGGGCGCCGACGAGTCCGGTCGCGGGTGTCCAGCTCGGCTTGATGGTGCGCTGCATGAACGTGAACCGGCCGACGAACACCAGCCCCATCGCGATGACGACGACGCCCAGGATCTGCGTGATGAGGTCGCGCCACCGCACGAGCCAGAACCCGAGCGCCCCGAACACCGTCGTGTACGCGACGAAGACCGCCGTGAACCCGAGGATGAACAGGAGCACGCCGAGCACGACCCGCCCGCGGCGCTGCCCGCCCTCGGCGATCCCACCGACGTACCCGAGGTAGCCGGGCACGAGCGGGAGCACGCACGGCGACAGGAACGAGACGAGCCCCGCGAGCGCCGCCACGGGCAGCGCGACGGCCATCTGGCCGCTGAGGATCGCCTCGGCGAAGGGGTTGGAGGCCACGGGTCAGGAGGCCTTGCCAGCGTCGACTTCGTCGCTGATCAGGGTCTTCAGGATGCTCGTGCCGTCGACGGCGCCGAGCACCCGGGCAGCCACGCGGCCCTTGGTGTCGAGGACGATCGTGGCCGGCACGGCGTTCGGGGCGATCTGACCGGACAGGGCGAGCTGCATCGTGCCGGTCTTCTGGTCGAGGACGGTCGGGTAGTCGACGCCGAAGGTGCGCTCGAAGGCGGCTGCGGTCGCCGCCTCGTCGCGGACGTTGACGCCGATGAACGCGACGTCATCGGCATCGGCGTAGGACTCGTGCACCTCGTTGAGGTACTTCGCCTCGGCGCGGCACGGCGGGCAGCTCGCGTACCAGAAGTTCAGGACGACGACCTTTCCCTTGAGGTCCTTCGACGAGACGGTGTCGCCGTCGGAGTCCTTCGCCTCGAAGTCGACCGCGTCGGACCGCTTGTCGGCGGTGACCTCGGTCACCGCACCGTCGCCGGAGATGTAGTTCTGGGTGGTGCCGTTGCCGTACTGCTTGGCGAGGCCACCGTTGTCCGACGAGCACCCGGACAGGACGAGCGCCGCGGCGACCGCCGTCGCTGCGAGGACCGCGAACCGCTTGCTGATGACGCTCACACTGCTCCTTCGTCGATGGCGGTCGCGCGCAGCTCCTGCGCGGGATCCGTGTACCCGACCTCGGTGAACCGACCGGTCGACGTGGCGGGTACCCGTTCGACGGTCGTGATGCTCGACAGGTCGCAGCGGCGCTTGCGTGGGTCGTGCCAGAGCGACTCCCCCGCGAGCTTCCGGTGGACCGTCCAGATCGGCAGCTGGTGGCTGACCAGGACGACGTCGCCGCCGTCCACGCTCTCCCACGCCGTGGTCATCGCGGCGAGCATGCGGTTCGCGATCGACTCGTACGCCTCGCCCCAGCTCGGCCGGAACGGGTTCGCGATCCAGGGCCACTCCGCCGGACGGCCGAGCGAACGCTTCGTGAAGCCCGGGGGCTGCCCCTCGTACCGGTTCGTCGGCTCGATGAGGCGCTCGTCCAACGTGACGTCGAGCCCGTACGCGGCCGACCACGGCGCCGCGGACTCCTGCGTGCGCTGCAGCGGCGAGGCGACGATCCGGCGCACGTCGACACCGGCGTCCTTCCACGCGGTCGCCGAGGCGAGGGCCATCTGCTTGCCGAGGTCACTCAGTCCGAAGCCCGGGAGCCGCCCGTACAGGACGCGGTCGGGGTTGTGCACCTCACCGTGCCGGACGAGGTGGAGTCGGGTGGCGGGCATGGGTTCCAGTGTAGGTCGCCCACCGGTGCTCACCGGCCCCACAGCCGATTCACCGGATGCGGAAGCGCTCAGCCGAGCTCGCCCGACAACCGCCCGTGGATGGCCACCGACCCGGTGTTGAGGCCCACGACCTCGACCGTGGACCCGTGCTTGGCGAACCGCTGCTCGACGCCGTCCAGCGCCGCGACCGTCGAGGCGTCGAAGACGTGCGCGTCGGACAGGTCGATGACCACGTGCTCCGGGTCCTCGGCGTAGGAGAACCGCGTGACGAGGTCGTTCGACGACGCGAAGAACAGGGCGCCGCGCACCCGGTACCGCACGGTGTGCTCGTCGACCGGCTCGCGGACGACGGTGACGACGTGCGCCGCCCGGCGAGCGAAGACCAGTGCTGCGACGACGACCCCGACGAGCACGCCGGTCGCGAGGTTCTCGGTCACGACGACCACCACGACGGTGATGAGCATGACGGCGGTCTCCCCGAGGGGCATCCGCCGCAGGGTGCGCGGACGGATGCTGTGCCAGTCGAAGGTCGCCACGCACACCATGAGCATCACGGCGGTCAGCGCGGCCATCGGGATCTCGGCCACGAGGTCGTGCAGCACGATCGTCAGGACGAGTACGGAGGCGCCGGCGACGAAGGTCGAGATCCGGGTCCGTGCGCCCGCGGTCTTCACGTTGATGACCGTCTGGCCGATCATCGCGCAACCACCCGTACCGCCGAAGAACGCCGACGCGATGTTGGCGACGCCCTGCCCCCAGGACTCCCGCCACTTGCTCGAGCCGGTCTCGGTGATGGAGTCGACGAGCTGCGCGGTCAACAGGGTCTCGATGAGGCCGACGATCGCGACGCCGAACGCGTACGGCGCGATGATCTGCAGCGTCTCGAAGGAGAACGGGGTGACGATGCCGTTGAACCCGGGCAGTGCGGTGGGCAGTTCGCCCTCGTCGCCGACCGTGGGGACGACGACGCTGAAGAGCATGGTGATGCCGGTGATCACGACGACCGCGATGAGCGGCGCGGGGACCGCCTTGGTCAGGAACGGGAAGCCGACGATGATCGCGATGCCGAGGGCGGTGAGCGGCCAGACGACGAACGGGACGTCGGGACCGAGCAGGTTGGGCAGCTGCGCGGTGAAGATGAGGATCGCCAGCGCGTTGACGAACGCCACGTTGACGCTGCGCGGGATGAAGCGCATCAGGCGCGCGACCCCGAGGAACCCGAGCACGAGCTGGAACACGCCGCCGAGGACGATCGCGGGCACGAGGTACTCGATGCCGTGTTCGCGGACGAGCGGCGCGATGACCAGGGCCACCGAACCGGCCGCGGCGGACACCATCGCCGGACGGCCGCCGACGATCGAGATGACGACGGCGATGATGACGCTCGAGAACAGGCCGACCGCGGGGTCGACCCCGGCGACGACGGAGAACGAGATCGCCTCGGGGATGAGCGCGAGCGCGGTGACGACACCGGCGAGGACCTCGCGGGTCAGCATGCGGGGTGAGCGGAGGGCGGTGAGGACGCTCGGGGCCGCCGGCGCGTGTGTGATCACGGACATCGATCGGAACTCTACCCTCACGTGAGGGTAGAGTTGTGCACCGTGAGCACCACCGACACCCCGGACACGATGCACATCGGCGAGCTGGCGGACCGTGCCGGCATGTCCCTGCGGACGATCCGCCACTACGACGAGGTCGGGCTGCTCGTGCCGAGCGGCCGCACCACGGGCGGGTTCCGGGTCTACACCGCGCAGGACCTGGACCGGCTGCTCGTGATCCGCCGCATGAAGCCACTCGGGTTCACGCTCGACGAGATGGCGGACCTGCTGCGGGTCGTCGATGCGCTGGCGGCGAAGGACCCCGACGACGAGCCCGCGCTGGCTGCACGCCTCGACGAGTACCTCGACGATGCCCGGGCCCGGCACGCCAAGCTCGTCGAGCGCGCCGGCATGGCCGAGGAGTTCATCGGCACCCTGGGGTCACTCCGTGCTTCGCTCCCCTGACACCCCGCTGTCCTCGGCGAGCACCCGAGCCCGCATGCGCTGCCGCTCGAGCTCGAGCTTCAGCTCTCCTTCTTCGACGTGCAGTTGCCAGTCGATCGCTCCTCGTTGCGCCCAGTCCCACATGCTCTCGCCGGGCGCAGGACCGATGTGCGGCCGCTCGGCAGGATCCGCTTCCTTCCGTACCAGTTCTCGCCAAGCACGACGCAGACGAGTCGTCATCACGGTCTCCTCTTCTCGATGAACAGTTCCGCCAGCACCCTTGCAGCGGGTTCTTCTCCGGCGGGTACTTTCTGCATGTCGTACATCGCCTGTGCCAGATTGCGTCCGATCTCGCGACGTCCGATCTCGCGACGTCCGATCTCGCTCGCGGTGATCAGGTCGAAGACCACCGTCAGCCGCGTCCAGTAGCGGTCCCGCTGCTCGCGCGCGACGTCCCGCCGCCACCGGATGACCGCCCACAGCCCACCGACGAACGCCGCGAGCAGCGTGAACGCCGCCGTGCACAGCGCTGCTGCCACGACCGCGACCGCCGCAGGCGGCCAGGTCGCGAGCTCCCCCGTCCCCGTCCCCACCCGGTCCCCCTCTCGTCTCGCGACCCGGCCACGTCGAGAACGCTACGGACCCACTCGACGCCCCACGGGCCTCCCGGTCAGACCTGTGGACGACGCCGGAAGCGAGCCGCCCTGTGGAAGGGGACACCCTGCGGACCGACGCCGCCGGACGCAGACGGTTAGACTCGACCACCGTGATCGAACGCACCCGCATCGCCGACCTCGCTGCCCTCCCCGACGGCCCCGTCTCCGTGGCCGGATGGGTCGAGACCGTCCGAGACCAGAAGAAGGTGCAGTTCGTCGTCCTCCGCGACGAATCCGGCGCCGTCCAGCTCGTGAACCCCGCCACGCGCGAGGCCGAGGACGGTGACGACGCCGCCCAGGCCGCGCTCGCCACCACCACCGAGATCTCGGCCCTCGCCCACGGCACCTTCATCCACGCCACCGGCACCCTGAAGCACGACGAGCGCGTCAAGCTCGGCGGGCTCGAGGTCAAGGTCGGCACGCTCGAGGTGGTGAGCGCCGCGATCCCGGAGACCCCGATCGCCGACGACTCGTCGCTCGACAAGCGGCTCGACTGGCGCTTCCTCGATCTGCGCAACCGCAAGCAGAACCTCATCTTCCGCATCCAGACGACCCTGGAGCACGCGTTCCGCACCTACTGGGTGGACCGCGACTACATCGAGATCCACACCCCGAAGCTGATGGCGTCGGCGTCCGAGTCGCGCGCCGAGCTCTTCCAGCTCGAGTACTTCGAGACGACCGCCTACCTGGCGCAGTCGCCGCAGAACTTCAAGCAGATGGCCCAGCCGGCCGGCTTCGGCGCCGTGTTCGAGATCGCCGACGCGTTCCGCGCGGACCCCTCCTTCACGAGCCGCCACGCGACCGAGTTCACGAGCGTCGACGCCGAGTTCTCGTGGATCGAGTCCCACGAAGACGTCATGGCGATGCACGAAGAAGTCCTGGTCGCCGGCATCACCGCGGTCAAGGAGAAGTACGGCAAGGACATCGAGGAGGTCTTCGGCTTCGAGCTGCAGGTCCCCGCGACGCCGTTCCCCCGCGTGACCCTGGCCGAGGCCCGGAAGATCGTGGCCGACAGCGGACACGACGTCGTCCGCGCCGACGGCGACCTGGACCCCGAGGGCGAGCGGCGCGTCGCCGCCTGGGCGAAGGAGCACCACGGTTCGGAGTTCGTGTTCGTCACCGAGTACGACGCCTCGATCCGGCCGTACTACCACATGCGCAAGCCGGGCGACCCGTCGCTCACGAACAGCTACGACCTCATCTTCAACGGCGCGGAGATCTCCACGGGCGCACAGCGCGAGCACCGCGTCGACGTGCTCGAGGCGCAGGCCGTCGAGAAGGGGCTCGACCCCGAGGAGCTCGGCTGGTACCTCGACTTCTTCCGCTACGGCGTGCCGCCGCACGGTGGGTTCGGCATGGGCCTTGCGCGCGTGCTCATGCTCATGTTGGGTGAGCCGTCCATCCGCGAGGTCACGTACCTCTTCCGTGGACCGACGCGCCTGACCCCGTAGTCACATCGCGCGGCGCCCCGCGCGAGCGCACATGGTGAACAGGAATGGTCGCCTCCCGATGCGGGAGGCGACCATTTCTGCTCACGAAGCGCCGCAGCGCACGCAGCGCCGGGGGCGGGACGGGAGGCCCGGCTCAGCTCTGCCAGTCGATGGCAGCCCGCCCCGTGACCAGTCCACGGATCTCGGCTGCGGCAGCCTGGTGGTCCGGGTGCACCTGGTACTCGTCGAGTCCGGCGAGGTCGTCGAACGACGCGACGACGGCGACGTCGCTGTTCTTCTCCGGGTAGGCGACGTTCTCGACGACCTCGAGCGAACGGATCGACCCGATGGTGCCGGTCAGGCCGGTCAGGAGTTCGCGGATCCGGGCGATGGTCGCGGCGCGGTCGAGGTCTTCGCGCAGGGTCCAGGCGACGACGTGGGAGATCATGCGGGGGAACCGGCCTTCTCGAGGGCACGTGCGAGCCGGTCGGCGTCGACGTGCCAGTTGCTGTGGACGCGCCCGTCGACCAGCACGACGGGGATGTCCTCCGCGTACTCCTGGCGGAGGGCGTCGTCGTCGAGGATCGAGCGTTCCTGCAGGGTCACGCCGGGGTGTTCGGCGACGACGCGTTCGACCACGGGTCGTGCGTCGTCGCAGAGGTGGCATCCGGGCTTCGTCAGGAACGTCACTGCGGGCATGGCTCCAGCGTAGCCCGCGGTCCGCGTCCCCTGGGGAATGCGAAAGCCCCGGCGAACCGGGGCTTGACGCTGCAGGCTCGGGGCCTACTTCTTGTTGCGACGCTGGTGGCGCGTCTTGCGAAGCAGCTTGCGGTGCTTCTTCTTCGCCATGCGCTTGCGACGCTTCTTGATGACAGAACCCATGTGGACCTCGCTCGGACTGTGCTGATGTATCGGACACCGGGCCGTCGAGACCGCGGAAAATCAACCCGGCCGAGTCTACCGGAGGGCTGACGCGATGTCGAACGCGCCCGGAACGGACGGGTGTGCGCTCAGCCGACGTCTGCGATGCCGCCGCGCAGCACGTCGGCGACGGCTGACTCGGGGACACGGAAGGACCGGCCGAAACGGATGGCGGGGAGCTCACCGGCGTGGACCATGCGGTACACGGTCATCTTCGAGACACGCATCATCTCGGCGACCTCAGCGACGGTGAGGAAGCGCACGTCGTCGAAACTGCCGGTCATGATCCGCCTTCGGTGGCTCGCACGCGATCCGCGCACGGGTTTGGTGTGACCTGTGTGGTCACTGGCAACTGTAGAGGCGCGTGCGACCCAGTGTCCAGGCTCAGTCTTCGTCGCCGCGGCGGGTGAAGCGCTTGCGGCTGCGGTCGACGACACGCTCCCAGCCCTGCTGCGCACCGGAGATCGCCGCGGTGGCCCGGTAGGACGCCTCGGCCATGACACGCCCGAGCTCGGTCCCGACCTCGACGGTGGTCTTGCCGGCAGCACCGTTCCGGCGGACGGACACGGGCTGACCGTCGGGGGTCCAGGCCGTGGTCGCGGGCATGCCGTCGGCGTCGACCGCGCCGGTGAACGGCAGGACCCAGTCCTCCAGCGACACGAGCGGTTCCGGGTCGAGCCGGTAGAAGCGGTGCTGCCCTTCTTCGCGGCTGGTGACGAGTCCGATGTCGCGCAGGACCCGGAGGTGCTTCGACACCGTCGGCTGGCTGACGCCCAGTCGTTCGACCAGTTGCCCGACGCTGAGTTCCCCGCCGGTGACGTCCGATCCGTACGCGGCGAGGAGGGTCCCGAGCAGCTCGCGCCTCGTGGGGTCCGCCACGACGGAGAAGATGTCGGCCATGCGGGCAAGGCTAGCCGGGGCACCACGGATGTACCATGACGAACCGTCCCGGCCCATGTCCTCGGAGGCATACGATGCTCGACCGTACCGAGCCGCTCCCGCGGCACGTGACCGTCACCCGACGACGCGGCGGACGGATCGCGACGGTCCTGCGCTCGTCGCCGTCACGTCTGGCGATCCTGGTGTTCGTCGCCCTCATCTTCGTGTTCACGACGCTGTTCATGACCCCGTGGGCGGCGGCCGACGGGACCGGCACGCACTTCTCCGACGCGCTGTTCACGGCGGCCTCGGTGGTCTGCGTCACGGGCCTCGCGACCGTCGACATGGCCACGCACTGGTCGGTGTTCGGCAAGGTCCTCGTGGTGATCGGGACGCAGATCGGTGCGGTGGGCGTCCTGACCTTCGCGTCGATCCTCGGGCTCTTCGTGACCCGCAAGCTCGGGCTCCGCGCGAAGCTGATGGCCGCTGGCGACTCGAACCCGCTCCGCACCCACCACGGGGCGGTCCCCGAGGGGCAGGCCGTCCGCCTCGGCGAGGTCGGCACCCTGCTCGCCACGGTCGCGGTGAGCACCCTGTCGATCGAGATCGTCCTCGGCCTGTTGCTGCTGCCGTCCGTGCTGATCGCCGGCATCCCGTTCTGGACCGCGGTCGGCGACTCCTTCTACTACGCCGCCATGGCGTTCACGAACACGGGCTTCTCGCCGAACGCGGACGGCCTCGACCCGTTCGCCCACGACTACTGGTTCCTGACGCTCCTGATGATCGGTGTGGTCGCGGGGTCGATCGGCTTCCCGGTCATCCGCACCCTGACGAAGCAGCTCCGCACGCCGCGCCGGTGGCCCATCCACGTCAAGCTCACGCTGGCCACGAGCGCCGTCCTGCTCGTCGGCGGTGCGATCGTCTACACCGCACTCGAGGCGTCGAACCCGACGACCTTCGGCGAGGAAGGCGCGGGACGGACCGCGTTCCAGGCACTCTTCCTGTCGACGATGACCCGGTCCGGTGGCTTCTCGCTCGTCGACTTCGACCAGCTGAACGGCTCGAGCCTGCTCGTCACCGACATGCTCATGTTCATCGGCGGCGGCTCGGCGTCGACCGCCGGTGGCATCAAGGTCACGACGCTCGCCGTGCTGTTCCTCGCCGCGGTCGCCGAGGCCCGGGGCCGGCAGAGCATGGAGGCGTTCGGCCGCCGCATCCCGAGCGACGTGCTGCGGGTCGCGGTCGCCATCGTGCTCTGGGGGGCGACGATCGTGGCCGTCGCGACCGTGGTGCTCCTGCAGATCACGGACGATTCGCTCGACCGTGTCCTGTTCGAGGTGATCTCGGCGTTCTCCACCAGTGGTCTGTCCTCCGGCGTCTCCGCGGACCTGCCCGAGTCCGGCAAGTACGTCCTGGCCGGCACCATGTTCCTCGGCCGGGTCGGTACAGTGACCATCGCCGCAGCCCTGGCCGCGAGTCAGAGCCGGCAACTGTTCCGCCGTCCCGAGGAGAGGCCGATCGTTGGCTGACCGAACCCGTCCCCCGCACCCGATGGGTGCGATCAGTCACGATGCACCCGTGCTCGTCATCGGCCTCGGCCGGTTCGGCGCCGCCACCGCCGGTCAGCTCGAGCGGCAGGACCGCGAGGTGCTGGTCGTCGACACCGACCCGGGCCTGGTGCAGAAGTGGTCCGACCGGGTCACGCACGCCGTGCAGGCCGATGCGACCGACATCGACGCCCTGCGCCAGATCGGTGCGCAGGACTTCGCGATCGCGGTCGTCGGCACGGGCAGCGACCTGGAGTCGAGCGTGCTGATCACCGCGAACCTGGTCGACCTCGGCATCCCGCAGATCTGGGCGAAGGCCATCAGCCGGTCGCACGGCACGATCCTGTCCCGCATCGGCGCGAACCACGTCGTCTACCCGGAGCGCGAGGCCGGCGAGCGCACGGCGCACCTGGTGTCCGGACGCATGCTCGACTTCATCGAGTTCGACGACGACTTCGCGGTGGTGAAGATGTTCCCGCCGCGGGCGGTGCGCGGCAAGGACCTCGCGACCACGGTGATCCGCACGCGGTTCGGCCTGACGGTGCTCGGCATCAAGCCGCCGGGCAGCCCGTTCGTGCCGGCGACCCCGGAGAGCATCATCGGCGAGAACGACGTGATCATCGTCTCGGGTTCCGAGACGGACCTGGAGCGCTTCGCCGCCTACGAGTAGTCCCGGACGCGTCTACGACGCCGCGATCTCCTCCGCACGCGCGATCGCCGCGCGCGACGCGCGCAGGAACGTGTCGGCCAGGTCGGCGTCCTGCAGCACCGCGACGGCCCGCTCGGTGGTGCCCTTCGGGCTCGTGACGGCACGCCGCAGGTCTGCGGGTCCGCGCTCCGACCGGTCGAGCAGCTCGACGGCACCCCGGAGCGTGCCCTGCACCATCGCGGCCGCCTGCTCGGGGGCGAAGCCCAGCGCCTCGGCGGCACGCTGCCACTCCTCGACGAGCAGGAAGACGTAGGCCGGGCCCGAGCCGGACACCGCCGACAGGGCGTCGAGCTGCGCCTCGGGCACCTCGAGCACCCGTCCTGACGCCGTGAACACCGACGACGCGAGCGCAACGGCCTCGGCGTCCGCCGATGCCCCGGCGCTGATCCCGGTGACGCCGTGGCCGACGCCGATCGGCGTGTTCGGCAGCGCCCGGACGACGCGGACCCCGGCCGGCACCCGCTCCTCCATGCTCGCGGTGGTGGTGCCGACCGCCACGCTGACCAGCACCGCACCGGGCTCCAGGTCGGCGGCGACCTCGTCGAGCAGGTCCGCGATCACGTACGGCTTCACACCGACGACGACGAGTGCCGCGCCACGGACGGCCGAGCGGTTCGCGTCGGGGTCGGTGTCACTCGCGGTGGCGTCGAGCCCGCGCTCCCGGTGGGCGGCCGCCGACGCCTCGGACTTCGTCGTGAGGGTCACGGTCGCCGGGTCGAGTCCGGCGGCGAGCAGGCCGTCGAGGACCGAGCCGGACATGGAGCCGACGCCGAGCAGGGCGGTACGGGGCAGGTCGATCGTCATGCTCCCGACCCTACCGACCGGCCTCGCCTAGGATCGTCTTCCAGATCGGGAGAAGGGGACAGCTGTGAGCGCTTCAGGAGGCACGAAGGCGATCCTCGCCGCACTCGGTGCGAACGTCGGCATCGCGATCGTGAAGTTCGTCGCGGCGGCGATCAGCGGGTCCGCGTCGATGCTGGCCGAGGGCGTGCACTCCCTGGCCGACTCCGCGAACCAGCTCCTCCTGCTGCTCGGTGGTCGCCGGGCGCGCCGCGCCGCCGACGAGGAACACCCGTTCGGCTACGGCCGCGAGCGCTACGTCTACGCCTTCGTCGTCTCGATCATCCTGTTCTCCGTCGGCGGCGTCTTCTCGCTCTACGAGGGCATCGAGAAGCTCGCCCACCCGCACCCGCTCGAGAACTGGTGGCTGCCGCTCGTCGTGCTCGTCATCGCGATCGGGCTCGAGGGCTTCTCGCTCCGCACCGCACTGAAGGAGGCCCGGCCGCAGAAGGGCACGCTCAGCTGGGTCCAGTTCGTCCGCCGTGCCAAGGCCCCGGAGCTGCCCGTCGTCATGCTCGAGGACACCGCGGCACTGCTCGGCCTGGTGTTCGCACTCTTCGGCGTCGGGCTGACCGCGATCACCGGCAACGGGGTCTTCGACGCGATCGGCACGATCTTCATCGCCGCCCTGCTCATCGCCGTCGCGGTCGTCCTGGGCATCGAGACGAAGAGCCTCCTCGTCGGCGAGGGCGCGACCGCCGCCGACGTCGAGCGGATCAAGCACGCGGTGCTCGACGGCCCGGAGGTCGACTCGATCATCCACATCAAGACCCTGTACCTGGGTCCGGACGAGCTGATGGTCGGCGTGAAGGTCGCCGTCGACGGCGACCGCCGCCTGGGGGACGTCGCCGCGGGCATCGACACGGTCGAGCAGCGGGTGCGCTCCGCGGTGCCGATCGCCCGGGTCATCTACGTCGAGCCCGACGTGCTCCGCACCGGTCCGCGCCCGCCGACCGAGGCGATCGTCATCCTCGCCGCTGACTGAAGAACGCGTCGAGCAGCGCGGCGCACTCGCGTTCGAGCACGCCGCCGACGACCTCGGAACGATGCGGCAGCCGACGGTCCCTGGCGATGTCGTAGACGCTGCCGGTCGCGCCCGCCTTCGGGTCCCAGGCGCCGAACACGACGCGCGGCACACGCGCGGCCAGGATCGCCCCGGCGCACATCGGGCACGGCTCGAGGGTCACGACGAGCGTGTGCTCGTCGAGGTGCCAGTCCCCCGTGACCGCGGCGGCCGCGCGGAGCGCGAGCACCTCGGCGTGGGCGGTCGGGTCCTGCAGCGCCTCGCGCTCGTTCCGGCCGACGGCGACGACGACGCCGTCGCGGTCGAGCACCACCGCTCCCACGGGCACGTCGCCGGTCGCCAGGCAGGCCCGGGCCTCGTCGAGCGCGCGCTCCATCGCCGGGACGAACGGACGGGCAGCGGGCGCTTCCACGGGACCTCCAGGTGGTCGGCAGCACGGTAGGCTCGACCCTATGCGAGTCCACGTCGCCGACCACCCGCTCATCACCCACAAGCTCTCGGTGCTCCGCGACCGGACCACACCCTCCCCCACGTTCCGCGCCCTGACCGAAGAGCTCGTCACGCTCCTCGCGTACGAGGCCACGCGGAACGTCCGGGTCACCGCGACGCCGATCGACACCCCCGTGGCGCACACCATGGGCGTCTCGATCGCCAAGCCGCGTCCGCTCGTCGTCCCGATCCTGCGTGCCGGCCTCGGCATGCTCGAGGGGATGGTCAAGCTCGTGCCGACGGCCGAGGTCGGGTTCCTCGGCATGGCCCGCAACGAGGAGACGCTCGAGCCGCAGACCTACGCCGAGCGCCTGCCCGACGACCTGTCCGGCCGTCAGTGCTTCGTGCTCGACCCGATGCTGGCCACCGGCGGGACCCTCGCCGCTGCCATCGACTTCCTGTTCGCCCGCGGTGCCGAGGAGATCACCTGCGTGTGCATCCTCGGTGCGCCGGAGGGGCTCGCCATGGTCGAAGAGGCCGTCGGCGACCGCAACGTCTCGATCGTCCTCGGTGCCCTCGACGAGAAGCTCGACGAGAACGGGTACATCGTCCCCGGTCTCGGCGACGCCGGCGACCGCCTCTACGGTCTGGCCGAGTAGGCAGTCGACGTCACCGACGATCGACGGGAGGCCCGTGGCGACACCGCCACGGGCCTCCCGTCGTCCGTTAGCCCGGTCCACCGCCACCGGTGCGCGGAACGCACCGTCTGCTCGGACGGTTGACACCACCTTGGTATACCGCCGATACTCGTCCCATGACTGCAACCGTGTCCACCCGCGTCCTCTCCGAGGTCCAGGGGACTGCCGGCATGATGATGCCGGTCGCCGTCATGCGTTGTCGAATGTGTGCCTGATCGGCACCCGTTCCAGCCGGATCCCCCGCGACACCACCCCGGTCGCGAGCGTGTGATCCCCGGGTGACGGACACCGTCGGCGACGCGCACCACGTCACGAGGTCTGTCTCCCGTTCCCCCGGGTCCGCCCCGGTCCGCAGCAGGACCGCAGGGCACATCGGCATCCAGCCGTACCCGGGTCGACGCATTCGACACCGCCGCCAGCGCCACACGCGCACCGGCCACATCGCCCGGAGAACCACCATGTCGCTCACCATCGCCCAGCCCCGCACCGCGCTCCGCACCGCCGCTCCGGCGCCGACCGACCTCGGGACGGTCACCCCGATCCGTCCGCGTCCCGCGACACCGGCCACGACCGGGCAGACGAGCGTGCCGACCAGCCCGGTCGTCGCACCGCAGCGCAACCGCTCCCTGCCCGAGGGCACCGAGGCCCGTGGCTTCGCGCTCTACGTCGGGATCGACGAGGCGAAGGCGGCGGCGGCCGGCACGACGCTCGCAGCCGTCGTCGAGCAGCTGAAGGCACTGACCGCGCAGCTGGTGCCGAACTCGGAGACCTACGCGGCCGTCGCCGTCGCCGCGGAGCAGTCCGGTGGCCGTGACGTCGACGTCGTCCGCCTGGCCCTGCAGGACCGGTCCGCGGTCGCCGCCCGCAAGCAGGCCGAGAAGCCCGAGCCGGAGGAGACCGGGGTCGTCATCGACATCTCCCGCAAGCGCGTCACGCTCGACGGCGACGCAGCTCCCCTGACCTACAAGGAGTTCGAACTCCTGCAGTTCCTGGTGCTGCGCGAGGGCCAGACGGTGGACCGCTCGGCCATCATCGACGGCCTGTGGTCCGACGGCGAGGACGAGACCCCGAACGAGCGCACCATCGACGTGCACGTGCGCCGGCTCCGCTCCAAGCTCGGCGCGTTCGAGGAGATCGTCCGCACCGTCCGCGGCGTGGGCTACCGGTTCGACCGTCACGCCGACGTGGCCGTGCGCTACGCCTCGACGCCGTCGCCCGACCTCTTCTGATCCTGATCGGTCGCTCTTGGTGAACTCGCAGCGAACGACGCACGCGGAGGCTAGCGCGCCGTTACCGCTTCGTTATACAGTCGGTGGTGCAGACGGTGTTTGCTGTGGCACCGCCTGCGGAATGTGATTGCAGGAAACTCTTGGTGCAAGGGAGAGGGCCGGTCGCTCGGAAGAGCGGCCGGCCCTCGTGCATGTCCGAGCGCGTGCATGTCGAACCCGCGCCTGTCGGGGGCCGTCGGTAGTGTGGACGGACCGTCCGACCAGAGGGGAGCGCCATCGTGAGCGAGTCACGCCGCAGCGAGAAGGCGACCGCCGTCGCTGCCTGGGAATCACTGTTCCGCGCCCAGGTCACCGTGATGCGGAGCCTCAACGCGGACTTCCCCGGCGGCGAGATCTCCTTCAACGAGTACGACGTCTGCTTCAACCTGTCGACGCAGCCCGGTCGACGCTGCCGCATGCGTGACCTCACCGGCCACCTGCTCCTCACCCAGCCGAGCGTGAGCCGTCTGGTCGATCGCCTGCTCGCCCGCGGGATCGTCGAGAAGCAGCCGGATCCGTCCGATGCCCGCGGCGTCATCGTGGCACTCACCCCGCACGGGTTCGACGTCTACCGCCAGGTGGCCGTGCAGCACGCGGCGAGCATCGCGCAGCAGGTCGGCGCCGGACTGTCCGACGCCGAACTCCGCACGCTCACCGAGCTCTGCACGAAGCTGCGCCTCGCGGTCGGCACCGCCCCGGGCCGACGGGCCGTCGCGCGGTCGGTCTCCGAGTCGGACCCGGCAGCGGTGTGACCGGCGCACTGGTCTGGCTCCGCGACGACCTGCGGCTGGCCGACAACCCCGCTCTGCGTGCCGCGATCGACCACGGCGGCGACGTCACGGTGGTCTACGTCCTCGACGACGAATCCCCCGGCATCCGTCCCGCGGGCGCGGCGAGCCGTTGGTGGCTCCACCACTCGCTCACCGCGCTGGACGGCGAACTGCGTGACCGTGACTCGCGGCTGGTGCTGCGACGGGGTGCGGCCGCCGCGGTGATCGACACCCTCGTCGCCGACACCGGTGCCGACGCCGTGTTCTGGAACCGTCGGTACGGTCCAGCCGAGCGCGAGGTCGACGCCGGCATCAAGAGCGCCCTGCACGACCGCGGCATCGAGGCGCACAGCTTCGCGGCGAGCCTGCTCTGGGAACCGTGGACCGTCCGCACCGGACAGGGCGAGCCGTACAAGGTGTTCACCCCGTTCTGGCGCGCTGCCCAGGCGATGCCGGAACCACGGCACCCGCTCCCGAAGCCCCGCGACCTGCCCGCCCCGGCCCGCGTCGCGAGCGACGACCTGCGCCAGTGGGACCTGCTGCCGACCCGTCCCGACTGGGCCGGCGGACTCCGCGATGCCTGGGAGCCCGGCGAGCACGGCGCACACCAGCGGCTCGAGCACTTCGTCACCCATGCGCTCGAGGACTACGACCAGCGCGACGAACCCGCCATGGCCGCCACGAGCGACCTGTCCCCGCACCTGCGCTGGGGCGAGGTCAGCCCGTACCAGGTGTGGCACCGGCTGCACGGAGCGCTCGAGCCCGAGCAGCGCCAGAACGCCTCCGCCTTCCTGCGACAGCTGGCCTGGCGCGAGTTCAACTGGAACGAGTACTTCCACTGCGAGGACATCACGACGGTGAACGTGCGTCGTGAGTTCGACGCGTTCCCGTGGCGGGACGCCCCGACGGCCGAGGTCGACCGGTGGCGCACCGGGACGACCGGGTTCGACCTCGTCGACGCCGGCATGCGCGAGCTGTGGCACTCCGGCGCCATGCACAACCGTGTCCGGTTGGCGACCGCGAGCTTCCTCGTCAAGAACCTGCTCGTCGACTGGCGGGTGGGCGAGCAGTGGTTCTGGGACACCCTCGTCGACGCCGACTCCGCCAACAACGCCGCGAACTGGCAGTGGGTCGCCGGGTCGGGCTTCGACGCGGCGCCGTACTTCCGGGTGTTCAACCCCGACCGGCAGCTCGAGCGCTTCGACCCGCACCGCGAGTACGTGCACCGGTGGGTGCCGTCGGAGGAACTCCGGCCCGAGCCGATGGTCGACCTCAAGGCGACCCGGCAGCGCGCGCTCGACGCGTACGCCGAGATGCGTCGGTCATGAGCCCGTGGGACACCGCCGTCGCGCAGGTCGACGCGCTCTTCCGTGACCGTGTCGACCGTGGCGTCGCACCGAGCAGTGTGTGGGGCGTCTTCGACCGGACCGGCCTCGTCGCCTCCGGGGGCCACGGCGATCGCGGCGACGGGCAGCGGCCGGACGCCGACACCGTCTACCGGATCGCATCGTGCACGAAGAGCGTCACCGCGGCGACGCTGCTGACGCTGGTGTCCGACGGTCGGCTGGACCTCGACGCGCCGATCACCGTGTTCGTCCCGGCGTTCGGCGCGGTGCCCCTGCCCACACCGGACTCCCCCGTACCGACCGTGCGGATGCTGCTGACCATGTCGGCCGGCTTCCCCACCGACGACCCCTGGGCGGACCGGCAGGAGTCGATCAGCGACGCCGAGCTCGACGACGTCCTGCGCGGTGGGCTGTTGTTCGACTCGGTGCCCGGCACCCGGTTCGCGTACTCGAACCTGGGCTACGCCCTGCTCGGGCGGGTCGTCGCCGTCGTCACCGGCCGTCCGTTCACCCAGGCAGCACGTGACACCGTGCTCCGACCGCTCGGTCTCGACCACACGGTGTTCAGCGCGGCCGAGGCGCAGGGACCGGTCGTCACCGGGTTCCGCCCGCACGACGGCGACTGGGAGCCCCTGCCGATGACCGGCCCGGGTGCGTTCTCGTCGATCGGCGGACTGTTCTCCACCGTCCGCGACCTCGCACGGTGGGCGACGCACCTCGGGTCGGCATCCTCCGACGCCCCGGAACCCGGCCCGGTCTCCCCCGCCGACCGCCGGCTCATGCAGCAGGCGATGCGGGTCGTGCCGTCGTCCGTCGTCCCCGGCTCGTCACGCGCCACGGCGTACGGCTTCGGGCTGTTCGTCGAACAGGACGACCGGTTCGGCGAACTCGTCTCGCACTCCGGCGGCTACCCGGGGTTCTCGGCGCACATGCGCTGGTCCGCGCAGACCGGCCTCGGTGTCGTCGCGTTCGAGAACGCCACGCAGGCGAAGGTCTCCGCCGCTGCCCAGCAGGCACACGACCTCCTGCTCGAGGCAGCGCGTCCGGCGGCGTCCGGCGGGTACGCCGACACAACGACCGGACCGGTGCGCCGCCCCGGCGCCGAGCCGACCGTCCGGGCGACGCGAGCGGCGCAGGCTGCCGTGACGGGCCTCCTGGCCGACTGGCAGGACGCCGTGGCGGACGCGGTCTGCACGCCAAACGTGGCGATGGACGACCCCTACGACCGACGCCGGCGGGCGATCGCGGCGGCGGTGGCCGAGGTGGGTGCCGACCTGACCGCCGCTCCCGTCGCCGAGCAGTCGTCGGCGCCGTCGCACCTGCGGTGGTGGCTGCCCGGCACCTGCGGGCGCCTGCGCGTCGAGATCCGGCTCGCCCCTGGCGCGGCAGGACGCGTCCAGACCCTCACCGTCGTGGCGGAGCCCGCCGAGCACTGACACACCGGACCGCACGCGACGGGCCGGCCAGGTCCGTGTCGGTACCGGTCTGACGACTGCCCGTCACACCGGTGGGCGACCCCCCACGAACCCGAGTGCTCGGGCCGCGACGCGCGTGCCCTCACGTGCAGCCGCTCCGACGCGCACGGGATCGGTCGCCCAGGCACGCACGAAGCCCGCGGCGAACGCGTCACCGGCGCCGACCGTGTCGACGACCGTGGCCGGCGTCGCGGGGACGCGGTGCACGCTCCGTCCGCGTCGCCCCACCAGCACGCCGTCGGCGCCCACCGTGACCACCACGAGCGGGACGTGCTCGGTGAGTCGCCGCACCGCGTCGTCGAGGTCGGTCGTCCCGGTCAGTTCGAGGGCCTCCTGCCGGCCGGGGAAGAGGACGTCGACGCCGACGAGGGCCTCGAGGAAGGCAGGAGCTCCGACCGACCGGACGATGGCCGCCGAGGACGGGTCGAGCGACACCCGAGCCGACCCGGTCCGGGCGCGTGCGACCAGCGATGCGATGCGGTCGGCGCCGCCACCGAGCATCGCGTGCCCGGTCAGGTGCACGATGTCCGCGCGTCGGGCCACGGCCTCGGGGACGTCGGCAGCCGTGAGCTTCCCGCTCGCGGCCGGGTCGGACATCGCCGTGCGGCCGCTGTCGTTGCGCACGGACACCACGACCCCGGTGGAGGTCATCGCGTCGTAGCGCAGGTGCGGGCGGACACCGGCGTCCTCCAACGAGCGCTCGTGCCGGTAGACGTCGTCGACGCCGACCCGCGCGACGAGGTCCACCTCGGCACCGAGCCAGCCGAGCCAGGCGGCGGTGTTGCCGGCGGCACCCGTCGGTCGGTGGCGGATCACGGCGGCGGGGTCGTGCACCCCGATGGTGTGCGCGGTCGTCTGCACGAGCACGCCGTCCAGGACGTCGCCGATGACCAGGAACCGTTTTCCGGCGCCACGACGGCGGCCCGCGACCACCCGTCCGGCACGGGTCCCCTCGGGCTGCGACACGGGCACGGAGGCCTCTTGCGGCATGGACATCTGCCCCAGTGTACGGGGAACCGAGTAAAGCTCCGTTTTCGGGACCGCACGGACCCTCGTCGTGGTGGCCAATCGCACTGCCCGACCGGTAACATACGCAATGCCACCATGTGGCGGGTCCTGTGCCCGCCGCCGACGATCCGACGGAGATGCCATGCCCCGGAAGCCCGACCCGACGCTCAAGCCGGCGATCCTCGAGAAGGTCACCCTGCACTTGCTGGACACCAAGCTCGAGGACGTCTCGGTCCGCAGCCTCGGGCGCATCCTGGGCACCAGTGCGTACCCGATCGTCTACCACTTCGGCTCCCGCGACGCCCTCATCGACTCGGTCGTCGTGCACCTGGCCGACACGGTCTGCCACGCTGCGCTCGATCCCGCTGCAGACCGCTCCGCCCTCGCTGACTACTTGGTGACCAGCTTCGGTCGCCTCGACGACCCGCACCGAGCACTCGCGGCCCGGCTCACCTTCGAGCTCGGGTCCGTCGAGGCGATGGACAGCCGGGTCCGGCAACGCGGTCTGCACCGGGACCACGTGGCAGCGGTCGCCGCGTGGTGCCTCGCACACGGCTACGACGCCGAGGCCGCCGACCGCGTCGCACGCGACGCCGTGACGACTGCCCGCGGTGCCCAGTGGACCGCGATCGTCGACCGCGAGCGCGCCGACACCGACGCCGCGCTCCGGGCGATCGCCGACCGGCTCGCCGCCGGCGCGGCAGTCACCGCGGCGTGATGCACGAACGGGAGGCACGGTGCCAGCTGGCACCGTGCCTCCCGTTCGTCCGTCGGTCGCGTCACGCGACCCGCGGTCAGTCGATCAGAGCGTCACGAACGACTGCGACTTCGCGTTGGCGAAGCGCGCCGCGACGTTCTCCCAGTCGACGATGTTCCAGACGGCCTTCACGTAGTCCGCCTTGACGTTGAGGTAGTCGAGGTAGAAGGCGTGCTCCCACATGTCGAGCAGGAAGATCGGCACGAGGCCGAACGGCACGTTGGCCTGCTGGTCGAACAGCTGGAACGTGGTCAGCTTCTGGCCGACGGTGTCCCAGGCCAGGACGGCCCAGCCGGAGCCCTGGATGCCGTTTGCGACGGCGGCGAACTGCGCCTTGAAGGTGTCGAACGAGCCGAAGAACTCGTCGATCGCCGCGGCGAGCTCGCCCTCGGGGACCTTCGTGTCCGGGCCGAGGTTGGTCCAGAAGATCGAGTGGTTGACGTGGCCACCGAGGTGGAACGCCAGGTCCTTCTCGAGCTTGTTGATCGCACCGAAGTTGCCCGACTCGCGCGCTTCACCGAGCTGCTGCAGCGCGGTGTTCGCTCCGGTCACGTAGGCCTGGTGGTGCTTGTCGTGGTGCAGCTGCATGATCTTGCCGCTGATGTGCGGCTCGAGTGCGGCGTAGTCGTACGGCAGCTCCGGCAGGGTGTACTCAGCCATGTGAGGTCCTTTCGATCAGTGGGTTGCGGATGGGATTCCGCGGCTCACGAGAGCCGGGAACGATCGGTGAGGGAGTGGAATTCCCGGTTGTGGTAGACCAGCGGCTCGCCGTGCTCGAGGCCGACGACGATGTCGAGGACCTCGGCGACGACGACGGTCGAGCTGCCGATCGGGGTCGTGGAGAGCGGGCGGCACCGGAGCGCGCTCGCGGCACTGGGCAGGTAGCGGTCACCCGAGGGCAGGGTGCCCCAGATCGGGTCGTCCGCGGTCGGGCTGCCGGTCGAGGCGAACCGCCGGGCGAGCGCCACGCTGAGCGAGTCGACCAGGTGCACGACGAAGACCGGGGCGCCGAGCACGACCCCGGCGGACCCGGAGTTCGTCGACAGCGAGAAGACGAGCACCGGCGGGTCCACAGCCACGCTCGCGACGCTCGAGGCGGTGAGTCCGGTCGGACCGTCCGGTCCCTCGGCGGTGATGACGGCGACGCCGGCCGGGTGCCCGCGGAACGCGGACTTGTACGCTTCGGCGATGTTCGCCGGGGCTTCGTCGGGCATGGTGTTCGTCGTCGTTCCTTCGCGCGGGGGTGTGCCGTCACTGGGCGGGCATGTCCCAACGTATGACCTGAACCATGGTTGAGGTCAACGATTCACAGGTTCGACGGGTCCCGGGCGCGCCGTGGCGATGGCTTCGTGAGCAGAAATGGTCGGGTCGCGTGGCGCAACCCGACCATTTCCGCTCACGAAGCGGCGCGCGTCAGCGGCGCGCGAAGCGGCACGCGTCAGCGACTCACGAAGCGACGCGCGTCAGCGACGCTTGAGCATGACGACGGCGCCTGCGGCAGCGATCACCATGAGCACCGCGGCGACGCCGGCCGTGATCGTCACGCCGGAGTCGAACGCCGCCCGCGCCGACTCGAGGAGCGCCTGACCGGTCGGTCCGCCGAGGGACGACGCGGCGGACACCGCACCACCGAGCGTCTCCTGGGCAGCGGTGTGCGCCGTCGAACTCAGGCCGCCCGGCACCACGACGTGCGCCCGGTAGGTGCTCGCCAGGATCGTGCCGAGGACGGCCGTACCGAGCACCGCACCGATCTCGTACGCCGTCTCGGACATCGCCGACGCGGCACCGGCCTTGTCCGCCGGAGCGGTCGAGATGATGAGGTCGTTCGTGACGGTCTCGGACGCGCCGATCCCGATGCCGAGCAGCACGAACGCGAAGGCCAGCGCCGCGATCGACGCGTGGTGTCCGAGGACCGCCACGAGGGCGTACGCCGCGGCCGAGAAGAGCAGCGAGACCGACACGACCCAGCGCGGTGCGACCCGTGCGACGACCGGCACCACCGCGAGTCCGGCGACGATCGTGAGCACCGATCCGGGGATCAGCACGACGCCCGAGGCGAACGGGTCGAGCCCCGCCACGAGCTGCAGGTGCTGCGCGATGAAGAACAGGAAGCCGGTCAGCGAGAACATCGCCATCAGGTTCATGAGCACGCTGCCGGTGAACGCCGTGCTGCGGAACAGGCGCAGGTCGAGCATCGGCGTACGGGACCGCAGCTGCCGGCGGACGAACGCGATGCCGCACACGACGCCGACGGCGAGCATCGCGACCGCGAACCCGCGCTCCTCCGGGTGCACGAACGACTTGATCGCCCAGGCGATCGGCGCCAGCGCACCGAGGGACAGGAACATGCTCGGCACGTCGACCGGCCCCGGCATCGGGTCGCGCGACTCCGGCACGCAGAACGGGACGCCGACGAGCATGAGCACGAGGATCGGCACCGCGACCAGGAAGACGCTGCCCCAGTGGAAGTGCGCGAGCAGCGTGCCACCGACGAGCGGACCGAGGGCGTTGCCGGCCGCGAACATGGTCGACCACACGGCCAGCGCCATCCGCCGCTCCCCCGCGTCGACGAAGACGTTGCGGATGATCGAGAGTGTCGCGGGCATGAGCATCGCCCCGAACACCCCCATCGCGATCCGTGCGGCGACGAGCATCCAGGCGTCGGTCGCGAAGGCAGCGGCGACGGAGAACAGCGCGAAACCGGTGGCCCCGATCACCAGGATCCGACGGCGGCCGATGCGGTCACCGATGCTGCCCATCACGACGAGCAGCCCGGCCAGGACGAGCGGGTACGCGTCGACGATCCAGAGCTGCGTGGTGGCGTCCGGGTTGAGCGCACGACTGATCGACGGCAGCGCGAAGCTCAGCACGGTGTTGTCCACCGAGATGAGCAGCACCGGCAGCATCAGCACGGCGAGCGCGAGGAACCGTCGGGCGCGGCTGCCGGTGACGCGGGTGGCGATGGGGCTGGTGAGCAGTGCGGACACGGCGGACTCCTGGGACTTCGAGCCGGACCTGGTCGACGGCGGGCGGTGCGTGGGGCAGACGAGACGGGACGCGGGATGGACACGCGCCCCGTCAGGACTCCGTCAGTGTACCGTCTGGACGGTTATGGTTGCAAATGCAACCAACAGGCGGACGGGAGGCCCGTGGCGGGCTCGCCACGGGCCTCCCGTCCGACGTCTGGTCCCGCCCAGGGCGGGAGGCTGGAGCGACGGCACGACCTGCGTCCGGTGCCGGGGTTCCGGTGCCGGGGTTCCACAACACGCCGCGTGGTCTCCGCCCGGGTTCCGATGTCGGGCGGCCTGAGCGCCGACATGCCGAGATTTCGGAACCTCGGGGGCGGGACCGGCGCGGGGCGCGTCGTCAGGCGGAGTCGCGGACCAGCAGACTGTGGCGCACGGTGCGCTGCACTGCGGCGCCGTGCCGCGGCAGCTCACCGGCGAGCATGCCGAGCGCGAGCGTGAGGGCCTCGCGCGCGACGGCGTCGAGGTCGACCGCCAGGGTCGTCAGCATCGGCGACACCAGAGCGCCGAGCGGCAGGCCGTCGACGCCGACGACCCGGACCTCACCGGGGACGTCGACGCCCGCGCGGCGGCAGGCCTGCAGCACGCCGAGCGCCATCACGTCGTTGAAGGCCAGGATCGCGTCGAGTCGGCGCTTCCGAGCCAGGATCCGCGCCGTCTCGTCGGCACCGCACTCGGCGGTGCCGTGCGGCGCGTGCACGAGCTCCGGCAGGTAGCCGCGGCGGCGCAGCGCGTCCAGCATGAGCAGGCCGCGCGCGCTCGTGTGGTCCGGTGACGAGTTGTCGAGCACGACCGGGTGCCGCACCCCGGTCGCCACCAGGTGGTCGGCAAGGGCCTCGATCGCGTCGGCGGGGTCGATCCACACCGCAGCCGTGGGCGGGTCGGAGGACGGGTCGAGCTCGACCATCGGCACGTTGCCGAGGAGCTCGCTCCACCGGTGCCGGCGCGAGCCGAGGTACCCGATGACCACGTCGGTCTGCGCACCGAGCGCCTGGACCATCCGGTCGGCGTCACTCGCCAGGTCGACGTCGGCGAGCATGACGTTCCACCCCTGCTCGGCGGCGAGCCGGAACACGGCGGACGCGAGCTGGGGCGTGTACGGGTTCCGCAGGTCGTTCACGACGAGCCCGAGCTGGTGGTCGCCGCCGGTGACCAGCCCGCGGCCGAACCGCGACGGCCGGTAGTCGAGCGACGCCGCGACGGCGAGCACCCGTTCCTTCGTGGTCGCGCTGATGCCGGACATGCCGTTCATCGCGCGGGTGACGGTCTGCCGGGACACCCCGGCGGCCGCAGCGACGTCGATGATCGTCGCGCGGCCGCCGGAGTGCGGGCCGTCCGGTGGCGACTGGGTCAGTCGCGGAGGTCCAGCCATGCCACCTGTTCCGGGGTGAGGTCGACGGAGAGGCCCGTCATGGACGATCGGGCTTCCGCGATCGTACGCGGTCCGAAGAGCGGGAACGTCGGGAACGGCTGGTTCAGCACGTACGCCAGGGCGATCGCCGTGGCGGGGACGCCGAACCGGTCGCCGAGCTCCCGCGCGCGACGGAGCCGCTCGAAGTTCTCGTCGCTGTAGTAGCAGCGGACGAGTTCGGCGTCGCTGGTGTCCTCCGGCGTCGCACGGCCGGTGAAGAAGCCGCGGGCCTGCGACGACCACGGCAGCAGCGGGACCTGACGCTCCTCGAGCCACGCCTTCGACGCGGCGTCGGTCGCGTGCTCGCAGCCGTCCCACGGCACGTCGTAGGCCTCGGCCAGGCCGAAGTGGTTGCTGAGGACCTCGAACTCGTGCTTCCCGTTCGCCCGTGCGTAGGCGTTGGCCTCGTCGAAGCGTGCCAGCGTCCAGTTCGACCCGCCGTACACGCGGATGCGGCCCGCGCGGCGGTGCTCGTCGAGGACGTCGACGAACTCTCCCACCGGGATGTCCGGGTTGTCGCGGTGCATCATGTAGATGTCCGCGTAGTCGGTGCCCTGGCGCTCGAGGCTCTCGAGCAGCTGCTTCGTCAGGGACTCCGGGTCGCAGAACGGCGTGTGCGCACCCTTCGTGATGACGACCACGTCCTCGCGGATGCCGCGGTTCTGGATCCACTTGCCGAGCCGGCCCTCGAGCACACCGCCGCCGTAGATGTAGCCGGTGTCGAAGACGTTGCCGCCCTGCTCGACGAACAGGTCGAAGATCGCGCTGGCGTGGGCGAGGTCGGGCTGGTTGTCGACGCCCATGACCAGGCGCGACAGCCGCTTGCCGACACCCGGGATCTCGCCGTACTGCATGGGGTTGCCGTCCTGCACCCGGAGCGGCCGACCGCTCACGGTGGGGATGTCGGCGGACTCGGCCTCGAACGGGTAGCGCAGGCCGATCGCGGCGCGCCACTTGTCGAGGGTGCGAGCGGTCGCGAGCGACTCGTCGATCGTCATCTGTGCCGCCTCGACCGCACCCGCACGCAGGGCGTCGGTGGTGGCGTCGGCTTCACGGGCGTAGGGGTGCTCGCCGGCGAAGGACAGCGTGCGCGGGGCCTCGTCGACAGTGTGCACCTCGATCGTCGGGTCGGCGCCGAGGGTCCACGGGTCGGCCAGCAGGAGGCGACCGCGCGTGCCGTACACCGCGACCGCGTTGTCGTCCTGCACGAAGACACCGGTGCGGACGGACGCCGTGATGCCGCCGCGGTAGGTCAGCTGCGCGACGGTCCACTCGTCGACACCGGTCGGCCCGAGGGTGCCGGTGGCGGTGAGCTCCGTCGGCTCGGCGACGGCGACACCGGTCGCGGCCTGCACGATCGCGGCAGCCATCGTCACCGGGTACCCGCCGACGTCGAGGATCCCGCCGCCGGCCGTGTCGACGTCGAACAGTCGGCCGGTCCGCTCACCGGTCCGGAACGCGAACGAGGCGTCGATGTGCGTGACCTCGCCGATCACGCCGTCCCGCACGAGGTCGAGCAGTGCGGCGGTCTGCGGGTGGAAGCGGTACATGAACGCCTCGACCAGCGGCAGGCCAGCCTGGCGTGCGGCATCGGCGAGCGCCATGGCGGTGCCGTGGTTCGGGGCGAGGGGCTTCTCGCACAGGACGGCCTTGCCGGCCTCGAGCGCGGCGAGGACGAGCCGCGCGTGCCCGGTGTGCACGGTCGAGACGTACACGGCGTCGACGCGCGGGTCGGCGAGGACCTCGTCGTAGGTCGCAGCGGAGACGTCGGCGAACCCGAGCTGCGCGGCTTCGTCGGCGAAGGTCTGCGCCCGCTCGGTGGACGAGCTGCCGGCAGCCACCAGGGCACCACCGCTCGCGGGCAGCTGGGAGAGGAAGCGGCGGGCGATGCCCCCGGGGCCGAGGACGGCCCAGCCGGGGCGGTCGGCGACCGTCGGAGTCGGGGTGCTGGCGGTGTTCGCGGTCTGCGCTGACATGCGGATCCTTGTCGTCTCGTGAACCTTCACGGTCACGACGACGCTAGTGCCACACGCCCGGCGGATCAATGCGGAAGTGCTTGACACGGCGTGTCTCACAGAGGATGCTCTGGACCACTTCGTGAGCGTTCACGGTCGAACGCTCCGGGGACCCGGTATCGCTGTTTCCAACCCGATCTCAACGACGAGAGCAGGTAGTTTCGTGACGTCATCTCCATCGATCAGTCTCAGCAGGCGGGGGTTCCTCGCCGGCGCAGGTGCCCTCGGAGCCCTCGCCACCACCGCCTTGTTGGCCGGGTGCTCCACGAGCACCGCCATCTCCAAGGACCCTGACGAACTCGTCCTCTGGTACTGGAACCGGTCGCTCGACCCGAAGTTCCTGCGGCAGGCCGCCGGGGGGATCGCCGGGCAGGGGTCCAAGCGGCTCCGCCCCGACCTGATCGGCGGTGCCTCGTACGACACCAAGTTCCGGACGGCACTCGCCGGGAACGCGTTCATCCCCGACGTCCTCATGGTCAACTCGAACTGCTGGCTGTACTTCCCCGACGAAGACCTCTTCACCGACTTCGACGACCACGGCGGCGCGGCGAAGCGGGACGAGTACTACGACTGGAAGAGCGCACTCGGCCGGACGCCGAGCGGCCGGCAGTGCTTCTGGCCCGTCGACACCGGTCCGACCGGCTTCTTCTACCGGCAGGACGTCCTGGCGAAGGCCGGGCTGCCGACGGACCCGGACGAGGTCTCCGACGCGATCGCGACGTGGGACGGGTTCCGCTCCTTCGGCGCGAAGATCCGGAAGGGTGCGGACGCCGCGACGGTCATCACCGCAAACCAGCTCTTCAACCAGTACATCTACGCCAGCCCCACGCGGTACTTCGACCGCGACGACCAGCCGGTCTTCGAGCAGGACGACAGCTCGGTGCGGCAGGCGTGGGAGAACGCCGTCGCCTGCGTCCGTTCCGGCCTCACCGGCAACCTGCAGTCCGGCACCGACCAGAACGCCGGGTGGGTGTCCGGCCGGGTCGCGGGACAGATCGAGGGCGCGTGGTGGACGCAGGTCATCCACGACACGGCTCCCGACGCCGCCGGCACGTGGCGGGTCGCCCGGCAACCGGATCGGCCGGGGAACAGCGGCGGGTCGTTCCTCGCCGTCCCGAAGACCTCGAAGGACCCGGCCGCGGCCGCCGCGTTCGCGCAGTGGATCACCTCGCCCGAGGTGCAGTCGCACACGTACAACGACATCCAGCTGTTCCCCTCCACCCCGGCGTCGTTCGACAACGGGATCATGCGGAAGCCCGGCGACTACTTCGGCGACCAGGACCCGCTGGCGTTCTTCAACGCCTCGGCGATGGACGTCCCGGTGACGTACATCTCGAACTCCGAACGGTTCATCGGTGCGTTCGCGACCGAGATCACGAACGTCGAGGCCGGGGGCAAGGACCCGGACCGCGCCTGGCAGGACGCCGTCGACCAGACCAACCGGGTCCTCGACAAGCGGGGGGTCCGCGCATGAGCACCAAGCAGGCACCACCGACCACGAGCATCCCCGCGGTCGTCGGGACCCCGACGTCCTCCATCACCACCGCAGCGACCGGCAAACGGTACGGCCTCCGCCGGTTCTGGCCGCAGTACGTCGCGATCGCGCCGTTCTACGTGCTCTTCCTGGTGTTCGGGCTGTTCCCGATCGTGTTCTCGATCGTGCTGTCGTTCACCGACTGGGACGGGGTCGGCTCCCCCGCGTTCGTCGGTCTGGCCCAGTACCAGTACCTGCTCGGCGACCCGCGGTTCTGGAACGCCGTCGGCAACACGTTCCTCATCTGGGTGATGTCGACGATCCCGATGCTGTTCCTCGCGCTCGTGCTCGCGTTCCTGCTGCACGGCAACATCCGGGCGAAGGGCTTCTACCGCGTCGCGTTCTTCGTGCCGAACGTCACGAGCATGGTCGCGATGGCGATCGTGTTCGGCTCGGTGTTCTCCGACGGCTTCGGCCTGGTGAACGCGGCACTGCGCGCACTCGGCGCGGACCCGGTCGGGTGGCTGTCGTCGTACTGGGGCATCAAGGTCACCATCTCGGTGATGGTGATCTGGCGCTGGACGGGCTACAACGCGATCATCTACCTGGCCGGACTGCAGTCCATCTCGACCGAGTTGTACGACGCCGCCAAGGTGGACGGCGCGAACGCGTGGCAGATCTTCTCGCGCATCACCGTGCCGCTGCTGCACCCGGTGATCCTGTTCACCCTCATCACGTCGACGATCGGTGGGCTCGGGCTCTTCACGGAGCCGCAGATCCTGTTCAACGGACAAGCGGTGGGCGGCCCCGACGAGGCCGGCATGACGATCGTGCTCTACCAGTACGAGCAGGCGTTCAACCAGTTCGACTTCGGGTACGGCTCGGCGATCGCCTGGGTGCTGTTCCTGTTCTCCGTGGTGTTCGCGATCATCAACTGGCGTCTGCTCAGTGAACGCGACGGCCTGAAGACCCCACGACGACTCCGCGTGGCCCGCACGGTCCGCACCAGCACGAAGGGGGTCGACGCATGACCGCGACACCGACCACGACGACGACCAACACCGCCGCGGCACTCGGCCGACCGGGGGCCGCAGGGAACGACCGCGGCCGCGGGTTCCGCCGCGGCTGGCTCGGGACCGCCGTCACGCACCTCTGCCTGATCATCGGGGTGCTGCTGTCGATCTTCCCGTTCTGGTGGCTCCTCGTGATGTCGACGTCGACGAACGCCGAGATCTTCGGCTACCCGCCGTCGCTCTGGTTCGGGGACAACGCCCTCGCGAACGTGGCGTCCGTGTTCAGCAACGTCGACATGCTGCGGGCACTCCTGAACACCGTGCTCGTGGCCGGCAGCACCGCCGTCCTGGTCATGCTGTTCGACTCGCTCGCCGCGTTCGCGTTCGCGAAGTACGAGTTCCCGTTCAAGCGCACACTGTTCACCGTCATGCTCGCCACGTTCCTGGTGCCCGGCAGCCTGTCGCTGGTGCCGAGCTTCGTGCTCATGGCGAACCTCGGGTGGATCGGTGGTCTGCAGGCGCTCATCATCCCGGGGGCGGCGAACGCGTTCGGCATCTTCCTGCTCCGGCAGTTCGCCACCTCGTCGATCCCGAACGAGGTCATCGACTCGGCCCGGGTGGACGGAGCGGGGTTCTTCCGCACCTGGTGGTCGGTGGCGGTCCCGATGCTCCGCGGCGGGCTCGCGTTCCTCGGCATCTTCACGTTCATCACCGCCTGGAACGACTACGTCTGGCCGCTCATCGTCCTCATCGACCCGAAGGGACAGACCCTGCAGGTGGCCCTGGCCGGACTGAGCTCGGTGAACGCGACCGACCTCGGGGCGGTGATGGCCGGCGCCGTGATCAGTGTGTTCCCGCTCATCGGCGTGTTCATCATCGGCTCGCGCCACTTCATCGCCAACATCGCCGCCGGAGCACTGAAGGGCTGACGGGCCGAGCGCCCCGACCGGCAGGGTGCAAGCGTCGCGGGACGGCCCGCGACGCCTGCACCTGCTCGTGCACAACTCCTCCTAGACTCGTGCCCATGGCCAGTGCCCGCGACCGCGTCCTCGACAGCTTCGTCGCCATCGTGTGCGAAGACGGCGAACGTCCCGCGACGCTCGACGCCGTCGCCGCCCGCGCCGGTGTCTCCAAGGGCGGGCTGCTGTACCACTTCGGCTCCAAGGCGGCCCTGGTCGAGGGGCTGTGCGAGCGACTCTCCGACCTGTCCGCCATCGACGTCGAGCGCATGGCCGAGGCCGAGGACGGCGCCGCCCGCTACTTCGTGCGCAACTGCCTGTTCGTCGGCAGCGAGCTCGACCTCGCGCTCCTCGCCGCGAGCCGCCTGCAGCAGGCCGGCTACGAAGAAGCGGGCCGGACCCTCGACGACACCGAGAACGCGTGGCTCGTGACCCTCGTCGACGCCCTGCACGACGAGCCCACCGCCCAGGCGGTCAAGCTCCTCGGCGACGGCCTGTACCACCAGGCCTCCCTCGGTGCCGCGAGCGACGGTCGACCGAAGCGCAGCACCGTCGACATGGAGGCGCTCCTCGCCGTCGTGGACCGGCTGATCGCGACGAAGCCCGGCGCGTGAACGACCATCCCCGTTCCTGGGGATAGACTTGGCGACGTTCCACTCGTCGACACCCGGAGGTATCCCGTGGGCCGCGTCATCGCCGCTGTTTTCTCGATCCTGCTGCTGCTGGTGTCGATGTACCTGTTCGGGTTCGCGTTCCAGGTCGACTCGGGCCAGGCGTTCATCTTCATGGGTGGCCTCATCCTGATGACCCTCTCCTTCTTCCTGCCGATCCACGTGTTCGGCAAGCGGTAACCACTCCGCCGACGCAGAACGGCCCCGCACCTCTCGAGGTGCGGGGCCGTTCTGCATGCGGGCGCCGTGTCGGGAGCCCGCGCGAGCGCGGTGCACAATCAAAGTGCATCCGCGCCGCGGCATCACGCAGCGCGGATGCACTTTGGTTGTGCGGTCACGTGCCCGGAACGCACGACGCCACGGACGGGAGGCGCAGGGCGGGGCCGCCACGAGCCTCCCGTCCGTCGTCGCGCGCGTCCACAGCCCGCCGCACAACCACAGTGCGCTCGCGCCGGGCCGTCGCTCGGTTCGGGCGCCTTGTGGTTGTGCGCAGCGCATCCGCGCCATCCGCGCGCGGCCGCCGGCGCGGCCGCGGGCGTTCGCTACGCGAGCACGCGCAGCGAACGCAGCGTCACCGCGGTCGCGACCGCGGCGTGCACGGCCTCGGCGCCCTTGTCCTCCTTCGAGCCGGGCAGCCCGGCCCGGTCGATGCCCTGCTGCTCGTCGTCCAGGGTCAGCACGCCGAACCCGACGGGCTTGCCGGTGTCGATCGCCACGCGGGTGAGCCCACTCGTGGCGGCGTCGGACACGTACTCGAAGTGCGGGGTGCCGCCCCGGATGATCACACCGAGCGCGACCGCGGCGTCGAACCCGGCCTCGAGGGCGGTCTTCGCGACGACGGGCAGCTCGAAGCTCCCCGGCACCGGGAACACCGACGCGGTGGCGCCGAGCCGTTCGACCTCGCGCTGCGCCCCGGCGAGGAGGCCCGCCGCGATCGTGTCGTGCCACTGCCCGGCGACGATGGCCACCCGGATCCCGGTGCCGTCGACGTGGTCGCGGTCCGCCGCGCCTGCTCCGCTCATCGTGCTGTTCCTTCCGTGGACAGGGCAGCTGCTGCCGCCGTCCGGTCTGCCGCGTCCAGCCACTCGACGAGCGCGGCGATGGTGATGACGGGCACGCCTTCGCGCGCCCCGAGTGCGACGAGCGCCGGCAGCCGCATCATGCTGCCGTCCTCGTCGACGATCTCGCAGATCGCCGCGGCGGGCCGGAGCCCGGCTGCGGTGACGAGCTCGATCGCGGCTTCGGTGTGTCCCGCACGCTCGCGGACCCCGCCCGGTCGTGCCCGCAGGGGGACGACGTGGCCGGGGCGGTGCAGGTCGTCGCGCACGGAGGTCGGGTCGGCGAGGACCCGCAGCGTGCGTGCACGATCGTGGGCGCTGATGCCCGTGGTGACCCCGACGGCTGCGTCGACGGTGACGGTGTACGCGGTGCCGCGGACGTCCTCGTTGTGCTGGACCATCGGCGGCAGGTCGAGGGCGTCGGCGATCTCGGTGCTGACGGGCGCGCAGATGAACCCCGACGAGTGCGCCACGGTCCAGGCGATCCACTCCGGCGTCGCGAGTTCGGCGGACAGGATGACGTCGCCCTCGTTCTCGCGGTCCTCGTCGTCGACGACGATCACCGGGCGGCCGGCCGCGACCGACGCGATCGCGAGTTCGATGCTCGACGAGCCGAGCGTCTGCGGGACCGAGGCGACCATCACCGGGCCTCCGATCCGACGGCCTCGAACGAACCGACGGGCTCGAGCGAGCCCGCGGGCTCGAGCGAACCGACGGCGGCGTCGAGCCGCAGCATCCGCCGCACGTGCCGCGCGAGCACGTCGGTCTCGACGTTCACCCGGTCCCCCGGCACGCGCAGGCCGAGGGTCGTCGCCTCGAGCGTCTCCGGGATCAGGCTGACCTCGAACCAGGCGGCGTCCGGCGCGGTGTCCTCGGGCGAGACGGCGCTGACGGTGAGCGAGACGCCGTCGAGCGCGATCGACCCTTTGTCGACGACGAGCGGGCTGAGCGCCGGCGCGAGCGAGAACCGCACCCGGCGCCAGCCGTCACCGTCCGCGGTCTCGAGCACGGTGGCGGTGCCGTCGATGTGGCCCTGCACGATGTGGCCGCCGAGCCGGTCGCCGACCGACGCCGCGCGCTCGAGGTTCAGGCGGTCGCCCACCCGCAACGCTCCGTGCGCGCTCATGTCGAGCGTCTGCTTCATGACGAACGCGGTGAAGGAGTCGGGGGTCTGCTCGACCACGGTCAGGCAGACGCCGCTGGTGGCGATGGAGTCGCCGTGGCTGGCGTCCGCGACCACGATCGGCCCGCGGACGGTGAGCGCGACGGAGTCGCCGTGCTGCTCGACGGCGGTGACGGTGCCGAGTTCCTCGATGATGCCGGTGAACACTGGTGTCCTCTCAACGGGACTCCGGGGGTGTTCGACGATCGTCGGCATCGACGGACGGGTCGTCCCACGCAGGGTGGGTCGTCTCGTCCGCCAGCGCGCCTCCCATCCGGACTCTCACCGTCGGTCCCGGAGTTTCACCGAGTCAACCTCTGGCGGGTTCGCACCCGTCATCAGTTCGTGGACTGTCACCACCGGTTCGGAATTGCACCGACCCCGGAGCGCTTGCGTAGTCGGAACGATACCCCAGACCGGTGACCGACGCGTCGGGCCGGGACGCACCGTGTAACGCGCGGTCAGCCGCGTCCGCGCGCGAGCGCGACCGCCTGCCGCAGGGACAGGTCCGGCAGGTACGCCCGGACGACCGCGAGGCCGATCGACGGCAGCGCGACCGGGTCGGGGTAGGCGAGTACGAGCGGGTGCAGGTCGGGGCCGAACTTCTGCTTGAACCGGAGCAGCGACCGGAAGCCGTAGACCGGTTCGAGGACTCCCCCGACGAGCTCGAGCAGGCTCTGCACGCCGTCGCTCGGTGCCGCGTTCTCGCCCGCCTGCGCGAGCGGTGCCGCCGACAGGCTGAGTCGTTCGACGCCGTCGTCGCGCATCCGTTCGGCGGCGCTCGCGACGAGGAACTCCATCACGCCGTTCGGCGCGGCCTCGGTCCGGCGCATCACGTCGAGGGTCCAGCCGATGACCCGCCCCTCGCGGTGGCTCGGCAACCAGCTCGTCACGGCGAGCACCCGCCCGGTGGCGTCCTGCGCGACGAGCGTCCGGACGGCGGGGTCGCGCATCTCGTCCACCCCGCCGAGCGTGAATCCCATCTCGGGGAGCTCGCGCTCGGAGACCCACTCCTCCGAGATCGCCTCGATCTGCCGTGCCGTCGACGGCGGCAGGTCCTGCCAGGACGACCAGGTGGCGGTGATGCCCTCGCGGCGCGCCCGGTTCACGGCGGTGCGGACGTCCTGCTTGCGTTTGCCCGTCGTCGTCCACGTGCGGGGGTCGAGGTCGGCGTCCTCGGCGACCGGCAACGTCGACCACCCCTGCGTCGTGAGCAGCTCGGCCGTCCCGGCGTCGATGCCGTAGAAGACCGTCGTCCACCCGTTGTCGTCGCAGTACCGGGCGAAGTCCGTCATCGCGGCGGCGCGGGCGTCCGGGTAGCCGAACGGGCCGCCCACGGTGACGGCCACACCACCGTTGCGCCGGAACGCCACCCCGGCGCGCCCGTCGGCCGCGAACCAGTAGGCGTTGCCGCGCCAGGTCGTCATCCACCCGAAGGTGTCGCCGCCGCCGGCGAGCACCAGCGCCCGGGCCCGTTCGCGGTCGGACCGGGAGCCGTCCGCGTCGGTGTCGGGTTCCACTGCGCCGGTGGGCCGGACCGCGGCGAGCGCGACGACGAACCAGAGCACGGGGCCGGCGAGTCCGATCACGATGCGCAGCGCTGTGCCGAGTGAGGGCAGTTGCTCCCAGAAGGTCAGCGGCGAGAGGGGGCCGAGGGCGGCGACGGCGAGCCGGAGCGGGTCCTCGACGTGCTCCGGGGCCGACGCCGCGAACACCGCGACGGTGCCGACCACGACGGCGACCGCAGCGACGACGGTCACCGCGAAGGCGACCACACGCCGCCGTGAGGGCAGCACCGTGAACGACCGGCGCCGGAGCACGAGGACGGCCGCGGTCGCGAGCGGCACCACGATCGACGCACCGACCGACAGCGCCGTGACGAACTCGTCGGCGGTGCCCTGCAGCCCACCGGCCCGCGCCGGCAGCACCCCGTAGGTCACCGCGGCCGCGACCGCCGTCACCACGTCGACCGCCACCACGAGCCAGACGGCGAACCGGCTGCCCCGGAAGAGCCCGAGGCCGCCCACCACGAGGACGAGCAGCGGCGCGATGGCGAGCAGCAGCGTCCACGGGTCGGTCGCGCGGTACGCGAGCAGCGCGCGGAGGCACTGCCCAGCGGCCCCGTCGGTGCCGCAGCCGCTCACGGGAGTGACCGGCCCGGTGCCGAGCACCGCGGCGATCGGCGCGAGCAGTCCGATCCGTGCGCGGGAGACGAGCGCCACCACGGGGCCGATCGCCGACACCAGCACGACCGTCCCGAGCAGGACCCGGGTCTCGCGGTGCGAGCTGCGCACCCATCCGCCGCGCTCCGGGGTGCGGCGGAGCAGCTCACCGAGCACCCATCCCGCAGCGGCGGCGAGCACCGCGTACAGGTCGGAGGCGTGCCCGGCGTAGAGCAGGAGCGCGGCCACGACGGCGAGCGCGTTCACGCGGATGCGCCGTCGCCAGAGCGGTCCGGCGAACGCGCTCGCGGTGACGATCGTGCCGACGATCGCGGTCCAGGGGTCGAAGGCCGTCGCGCGCCCGAGCAGCAGGCCGGTGAGGTCGCGGCCGTCCGTGTCGACGAACGCGGTGAGCGCGCCGGCCGCGGTGCCGACGACCGTGGTGACGACGAACGCCAGGGCGGTCCGCCACGACCCCATCAGCCGCTCGGCGGCACCGACGAGGACGACGACGCCGGCGATCGTGGTGAGCAACGCGACCGCGCCGGTGGACGCCGCGAAGATCCGGAAGGGCCCGTACGAGGCCGGGTCGGCACCGTGCAGCACCCGGACGACGATGCCGAAGACCGCGGTCGCGACCACGAGGAACGTGATGGCGGCCGTCACCGGATGCCGGACGAGGGCGGAGCGCACCCCCTCATGGTGGTGCCGGCCGGCCGTTCGGACAACTCCGGGCACGGTGACGAGGGGCGCCGGCGGTGCGACGCCCCTCGGTCACCTGCTGTCAGCGCGGCCCGTCGGTGCCGACCGCCGAGTGCCGGCGACGGAGCAGGAGCGTGCCCGCCCCGGCGAGCAGCAGCAGGAGCGCGAACCCGACGGGGACGACCGGCGAGGTCGCTCCCGTGTAGGCGAGCGCGGTCGCGCCGTCACCGGCGGCGACCGTGTCGGCCACCGTGCGTGCGACGGCCGGGATCCCGCTGGTCGCGGCGGCCGTGGTGGTCACCACACCCGCTGTGGAGGCCCGGGTCGGCCCGTCCGCGCCGGTGGCACCGGCCGGGGTGGTCACGGTTCCGGGCACGGTGCCGTCGCCGGCGTCCGTCCCGTCACCGGGGGTCGTGCCCGGGTCCGTGCCGTCGCCCGGGGTCGTGCCCGGGTCGGTGCCGTCGCCCGGGGTCGTGCCCGGGTCGGTACCGGGGTCGGTACCGGGGTCGGTGCCCGGGTCCGTGCCGTCGCCGGGCGTCGTGCCGGTGCCCGGGGTGGTGGCGGTACCGTCACCGACGACGCCGATGCCGTTCCCACCGATGGTGATCGGCAGGCTGATCACCGGGACCACCTGGGTGCCGGAGAGCAGGCCACCGTCACCGGAGGTCGACCCTCCGGCGGACGGGGTCGTGCTGCTCGGGGTGGTGCCCGCCGGGGTCGCCCCGCCGGTGCTGGTGCCGTCGCCGACGACGCCGATGCCGTTCCCGCCGATGGTGATCGGGACCGCGACCACCGGGGCCACCTGGGTGCCCGAGGCGGTGCCGTCCGCCCCGTCCGTCGTGCCACCGACAGCCGGAGCCGGACCGGCGGTCGTGCCGGTGCCCGCAGCGGGCGTCCTGCCCGCCGAGGTGCCGTCACCGAGTAGCCCGATGCCGTTGCCGCCGATCGTGACCGGGACGTCGACCAGTCCGCCGACCTGCGTGCCGGAGAGCAGCCCGTCGTCGCCGGACGTGCTCGGCGTGGTCGTGGCCGGAGCGGCCGGTGCCGGAGCGGCCGGTGCCGGCGTCGCCGCGGGGCCGGACCCCGCAGCGGTGCCGTCCCCGAGCACCCCGATGCCGTTGCCGGACACGGTCACCGGGACCGACACGACCGGGGCGACCTGCGTCCCCGAGGCTGTGCCGTCCTCACCGGAGGTGACCGGTGCCGGAGCAGCGGGCTCGGCCGGTGCTGCCGGGGTGGATGCCGCCGGGGTGGGCGGCGTCGTGGTCGACACCGCGTCACCGCCGACGGCGACCGCGTTGCCACCGACCGTGACGGGCACGGTCACGTCGCCGGCGACCTGGGTCCCCGAGCCGGTGCCGTCCGAACCGGACGTGGTCGGAGCAGCGGCGGAAGCCGGAACCGGAGCAGCCGGAGCAGGCGCAGCCGGAGCAGCAGCCGGGGCCGACACCGCGTCGCCACCGACGGCGACGGCGTTGCCACCGACGGAGACCGGGGCGGTCACAGCCGGCGCCACCTGGGTGCCGGAGGCCGTGCCGTCGGCGCCCGAGGTCGTCGGCGCGGGAGCTGGGGCCGGTGCAGGCGCAGGAGCAGGAGCCGGTGCAGGAGCGGCGGCTGGGGCTGCAGGAGCCGCAGGAGCCGCAGGAGCCGCGGCGGCCGAGGTCACCGACGACACCGCGTCGCCGAGCACCCCGAGGGCGTTGCCGGTGAGGGACACCGGAGCGTCCACCGACGGAACCACCTGGGTTCCGGACACGGCGCCGTCCGCTCCGGAGGTCGTGGCAGCGTTCGCCGCTGCCGCCCCTCCGAGCGTGAGGCCGCCGACGAAGAGGGCGAACCAGAGCCCTCTCGAGACGTACTTGTTCATGGTCGTACTCCCTGATCGAGATCGTTGGCCGACCGCGGTCGCGGTCGGTGTGTGTGCGTGCCTGCCGTGCCGGACAGGCGCACCGATCTCAGTCAGGGGCGACGTCGTGCTCGCCGACGACCGATGCGGGGACCGCGTCGTCGGAGAGCGTGCCGCGAGACCCCGCGGCGAGGGAGACGATGTCGTCGGTCGAGCCGACGATGCCGACGGCTGCGACGCCGCCGGGAGTCGAGGTGGCACTGCCCCCGAGGACGCCCGCACCGCCCTGGCCGTCGGACGGCGCTCCGTGGCCGTCGCCCGGCTCGGGGACGAGCAGGGCAGCGCCGCCCAGCGTCGCGTCCTGCACGGCACCGGCGACGGGGCCGGCGAGCGGTCCGGTCACGAAGGTGGACGGGACGGCCACACCGGGACGGCGCTCGACGCTCGCTCCGGGAGCGGCATGATCGTCGGTCGACGCGACCGTGGGCACGGACGGAGTCGTCGCCGGGGCGGCCGCCAGCGGCGGTCGCGCGGACGGGACAGCCGAGCCGGGCACGCCGGACGGGGTGGTGCCGACGACGACCGGAGGTGCGGGGACGTCGATGACGGGATCCGAGCCTCCTGGCAGGACGCCACCGACCGACGGGACCACGCCCGCGACGACGTCGGGGACCTGTCCGACGATCGTGCCGACACCGCCGAGGGTGTCGTCGACCAGGCCGGTGACCGGAGCGGTGACCGTGCCGAGGGTGTCGTCACCGACGACGGGGCCGACCACCGGGACGCTGCCGACCACGTGGTCGAGCGTGTCGACGACCGTGGTCACGGGTCGCGCGTCGGTGACCGTCTGCACGGTCCCGGTGACGGGGCGCAGCGCCTTCGCGACGGTGTCGGTGACGGGCCGGGAGGCGGTGCCCACGTGCTCGACGACGCCCTGCACCGGGTGCGTGGCCGGCTCGGCCGCAGGGGCGGTCGTGGCCGGCACCGCGGGCGCGGTCGCCGGAGCGGCGGGGGTCGGAGCTGCGGGAGCCGGAGCTGCTGGGGCGGGGGCGACGGGAGCTGGCGCAGGCGCGGGCGCTGCCGGGGGTGCCGCGGGCGCCGGGGGTGCCGCTGCCGGTGCCGGAGCCGGAGCCGGTGCTGGTGCTGGTGCCTGCTTCGGAGCTGGCGCAACCACCGCGCGGACGGGGTCCACGACGCCGCCGACGACCTGTCCGACACCGCCGGACACGTCGTGCACGGTCTCGCCGAGCCCGTCGACCACACCGCTGACGTGCCCGCGCTGCTGCGTCTGGGCGGGCGGAGTGGACGCGGCCTCGGCAGCCGAGGCCGGACGGGCCCCGAACGCCAGGGACAGCAGCACGAGGGCAGCGAGAGTCCCGACGCCCAGCAGGGCGATCCGGAGCACCGCGAGCCAGGGTGCGCGCGACGTCGTGTCCATGCGCTCACCTCCTGAACTCGGCTGCGCACGTAGAGTGGTTGACCGGCAATGTACGCCGGTCCGTTCCGGAACGCGCCCCGTTCTGGAAGAAATTCTCAGGAAAGGCCGTCCGTGGTCTCGATCTTCTCCGCCCCGACCCGCAACCTGGACATCGTCACGCTGCACGAGATCCTCCGCCTGCGACAGGACGTCTTCGTCGTCGAGCAGGGGGCCGCGTACGGCGACATCGACGGGCGTGACCTCGAGCCCGGCACCGTGCAGTTCTGGGCGGGCCAGGGCTCGGTGGACGCCACGCTCCGGCTCCTGCGCGAACCCGACGGCACCGAGCGCATCGGCCGGGTCGTCACGGCGGCGCACGCCCGCGGTCAGGGCCTGTCCGGGCGGCTGATCGAGGCCGCGATCGCCGAGTCCCGCTCCGCGAGCATCGCCCTCGGTGCCCAGTCGCACCTCGAGCAGTGGTACGCCCGCTTCGGGTTCGTGCGCTCCGGGGACGAGTACCTCGAGGACCGGATCCCGCACGTCCCGATGACCCGGCAGCGCTGACCGGACCGGCTCGTCGGGCGCGTCTGACTGGGGGCGCGCGTCAGGCGCGTCTGCGAGGGAGCGCGCGTCAGGCGCGCCAGCGGCGGAGCTCGTCGAACGAGCGGCCCTGCGTGGACCGGTCGGCGACGAGCCGCTCGAACACGATGTTCGTCTGGGTCGTCGCCACCGACGGGTCGCCGCTGAGCTCGTCGGCGACGAAGTCCCGCAGCTGCTCGGTCGACTCGCACGCGATGTGCACGAGGAAGTCCTTGTCGCCGGCCAGGAACGAGACGTCCTGCACGACGGGCACCCGGAGCAGTCGCTTCGCGAAGTCCCGGAGTTCGTGGCGGGCCGCGGCGTGCACCCGGACGGAGACCATCGCCTCGATCGAGAAGCCGAGGCGCGCGATGTCGACCTCGGCCCGGTAGCCGCGGATCACCCCGGCGTCCTCGAGGGCCCGGACCCGGGTCAGGCACGTCGACGGCGCGATGCCCACCGCGGCGGCGAGCCGGTTGTTCGGGATCCGGGCGTCGCCGGCCAGGGTCCAGAGGATGCGCTCGTCGACCTCGTCGAGGCGCGGGGCGGGGTCGGGACGGCGGGCTGGTCGGTCGGACACGGCTCGACGCTACCGCGACGGTGCGAGCAGGGCGCGGAGCGCGTCGTCGAGTGCCCCGGCCACGACGTCGTCGTCGGCCGACGCGAGCGGCTCCACCGCGGTGGAGCGCCGGAGCATCGTCATCCCGAGCACCACCGACAGCGCGATCTCGGCCCGGACGAGCAGTTCCTCGGTGACCTCGCCGCCGACGGCCGTGGCGAGCCGTTCCGCGTACCGGCGGAGGGTCTCGCGGCGGATGGCGTCGGCACCGTCGTCGCCGGAGGACCGGAGCAGCAGCATGAGCTGGAGGGAGTCGTCGTCCGTCGGCGCGCGGACCACGTGCGACACCAGGCCGGCCAGCGCGCGCTCGAGGCCGCGCTCGAGGGGCTGCTCGACCCCGAGGTCCTGCACCACCCGGTCGAGGCAGGCGCGGAACAGCCCCTCCTTCGACCCGAAGTAGCGGTTGATGAGTGCGACGTTGACCCCGGCGTCGGCGGCGATGTCCCGCACCGTCGTCGCCTTGTACCCGTCGAACGCGAACCGGTGCCGCGCCGCCCGCACCAGCAGCAGTCGGGTGGCGGCGGCGTCCTTGCTCATGGTCGAAGCGTACCGGCCGGACCCGGTATGTAAGCAAGTGTTGACATCGCGTGAGAACTGCGTACCCTCGTCAAGTCAGCAATTGTTTACATCACCCGAGACACGGAGCACGATGACCGACACCATGCAGAGCCCCCGCACGGGCTCGCACCCCACCACCGCCGGACACCGGCCGAACAGCACGGCGATCATCGTCTACCTGTCCCTCGGCGGTCTGTCGTTCGCGGTCCTGCAGTCGCTCGTCGCCCCGGCGCTGTCGACCATCGGACAGGACCTCGGCGCCTCGACGAGCGCGACGAGCTGGGTGCTCACCGCCTACCTGCTCTCCGCGTCGGTGCTCACGCCGATCCTCGGTCGCCTCGGCGACATGATCGGCAAGCGCAAGGTCCTGATCGTCGTGCTGTCGATCCTGCTCGTCGGCGCCGTGCTGGCCGCGCTGGCACCGAACCTCGGCGTCCTCATCGTCGGCCGTGCGCTGCAGGGCGCCGCCGGCGCGGTGATGCCGCTGTCGATCGGCATCGTCCGCGACGAGCTGCCGAAGGAGAAGGTCAGCGTCACGATCGGTCTGCTCTCCGCGATCTTCGGCATCGGCGCCGGCGTCGGCATCGTCGCCGCCGGACCGATCGTCGAGCACCTGTCGTGGCACTGGCTGTTCTGGCTGCCCGCCGTGCTCGTCGTCATCGCCCTGCTCGGCGCGATCTTCGGCATGCCGGAGTCGCCGGTCCGCAAGCCCGGCCGCCTCGACATGGTCGGCACGTTCGTCCTCGCCGTCTCGCTCGTGTCGATCCTGCTGGCCGTCAGCGAGGGCGAGACCTGGGGCTGGGGTGACGGCAAGACCATCGGCCTGCTGGTCCTCGGCGCCGTGGCACTGGTCGCGTTCGTCCTGGTCGAGCTCCGCGTCGCCGAACCGCTCATCGACGTCCGCCTGTTCGCCGTCCGCGGCGTCTGGACGGCCCACGTCGTCGCGCTCGTCTTCGGCTTCGCGATGTTCGGCACCTTCGTGCTCGTGCCGACCCTGCTGCAGCTGCCGAGCGCACTCGGCTACGGCTTCGGCAAGGACGTCACCCAGGCCGGTCTCTTCCTGCTGCCGACCGTCCTGATGATGATCGTCGCCGGGCCGATCGCCGGCATCCTCGTCCGCAAGGTCGGTCCGAAGCCGCCCATGCTGCTCGGCGGGATCGCCATCGTCGCCGCGTTCCTGCTGCCCGCGATCGCGCACGGCGAGCTCTGGCAGGTCGTCGTCTCCGGCGTCCTGACCGGCATCGGCATCGGCCTGGCCCTCGCCGCGTGCTCGAACGCCATCATCGAGAGCGTCCCCGCGAACCAGACCGGCGAGGCCATCAGCGCCAACACCGTCGTCCGAACGATCGGCTCGAGCGTCGGCACCGCGGTCATCGCGGCGCTCATCACCTCGCACAGCACCCCGCAGGGTCTGCCGACGGACGACGCCTTCACCATCGGGTTCTGGGCGTGCACCGGCGTGGCGGTCCTCGCCGTGCTCGCCGCGCTCGCGGCCCCGTCGATGCGCGCGCGCCGCGCAGCGGCGGCGGCCCGTGGCATCGACGACCTCGAGGAGATCGCCGAGTAGGGCTCTCGGCCCGACCACCCCGGGAGGCCCGTCCTGCGTCGTCGACGCGGGGCGGGCCTCCCGGCGGTCGCGCCCACCGCCACCGGCGGCTCCGCAAGCTGGGAAGCGACCGAACAGGCCGCCGCCGACGTGACGATCATCGGACCGGACGCGTCACAGCAGGTGGACGCGATCATCGCGCCCCGGACAGGAGACCCATGAGCACTACGGACCACGACGACACCACGACCAGCAGCAAGCCGTCCTTCCGCGACACCGTCACCGCCGGCCTGGTGCAGAAGGCGCTGGAACCCGTGCTGCGCGCCGTCCGTGACGAGGTGGCCTCGGCTCGGCGGGAGATCAGCGAACGGGCGAACGGCGCGAAGACCGGGCTGGTGCTCACCGGCGCCGCGGTGGCCTTCGCACTGACCACACTCGTGCTGCTGGCCGGCCTCGTGGTGGCGCTCCTGGCCCTGGCACTGCCGATCTGGGCGGCGACGGGGATCACGTTCGTGGTGTTCGCCGTCGTCACCGCGGTCCTGTTCGTGGTCGGACTCCGAGGCATCCGACGGGGCGTGCCCCCGGTGCCGAAGGACACCCTCCGGGCAGCGAAGGACCGTGTCACGCACACGGGCGACTCGTCGGCCACGACGGACTGAGCCCCGACAGCGCTCGAGCGCTACATCGCGAGGGTCATGCCGACGACGGCGACCGTCATCGCGAAGACCTCGCCGCTGCGCACAGCCCGGCGGTCCTCCTGCGCCCACTCGTACCGCAGCAGCCACCCGCTGAACGCGCAGTAGCCGATCACGCCGGCACCGAGCACCGCGGACAACGCGATGCCGTGCCCGGCGTGCCCGTCGGCGACACCGGTCGCGTGGCCCATCAGGAGCATGCCGGCCATCACGACCGCCGACAGCGCGCGGTGCACGTCCATCGGCTCGGCGCGGCGGCCGTCGGCACGGCGTCGGCGCATCACCGGCAGCGGTGCGAGCAACAGCAGGAGCGTCGCCGCGAAGAGCGTCCACACCGCACCGGCGTGCACCACGGGCATGAGCATCGCGACGAGCATCACCGCAGCTGGCACGATCACGCCGGGGCGCGGACGGTAGCGGTCCCCGACGATGCAGCACACCGACGCGAACTGCGGCACGACGAGCATGGCGTCGGCGACGGTCTCGTGCACGGCGGGTCCTCAGCTGCGGCGGCGCGGTGCCGGGCGGGTCAGTCCTCGGCGCGGGCAGCGGCCTTGGCGGCGCGCTCCTGCTTCACACGGGCGTTCTCGACGTGCACGGCAGCCTGCGTCTCGCGCTCGCGGACGAGCCACTCGGGCTTCTGCTCGAGCAGCGTCTTGATCTCCGCCGTGGTGAGCGCGTCGTCGATCCCCGCACGGGTCAGCCCCGAGATCGAGATGCCGAGCTTCTGCGCCACGACGGGTCGCGGGTGCGGGCCGTCGCGTCGGAGGTCCTCGAGCCACGTCGGGGGTTCGGTCCGGAGCTCGTCGAAGGCGGTCCGTGTGACGGGAGCGCCCTGGAAGGACTCCGGAGCGGCCGCCAGCAAGATGCCGAGCTTCTTCGCAGCCGTTTCGGGCTTCATGGTCTGTTCCTGCGCCATGCCCCCTAGAGTACGGCCCCTATGCTCGTCTGCATGACCGCGGCACTCACCATCGCATTCGTGCCCGGGGTCTCCCCGGCCAAGTGGGCCCGTGTCTGGCGGGATCGACACCCCTCGATCGAGCTGCGACTGCGGCCGATCGGGCCCGACGACGTCGACGACACGCTCGCCGGCGAGGTCGACATGGTCTTCGCACGCATGCCCGTCTCCGACCAGCACAACGCCATCCCGCTCTGGACCGAGACGGCCGTGGTCGCGATGCCGAAGGACTCCCCCCTCGCCGACCTGGCCGAGGTGGACCTCGCCGACGCCGAGGTGCACGTCGTCGACGCCGGTCCGGTGCCGGCCGACATCGCCGCCGCGCTCGACCTGGTCGAGGCGAACGTCGGCGTGGTCGTGCTCCCCCAGTCGCTCTTCCGCGCGGCGAGCCGCAAGGACCTCGTCGCGCGCCCGCTCTTCGGCGCCCCCGGCACGCAGGTCGCGCTGGTCTGGCGTGACGAGGACGCCACCGAGACCACCGAGGAGTTCATCGGCGTGGTGCGCGGGCGCACCGCCAACAGTTCGCGGAACCAGCCGACCGGCACCGATCGCGACGTCGAAGAGGCCCTGCGTGCGGCAGGCGGCGGTTCCAAGGCCGGTGGCGGCTCCGACGGGTCGGGCAAGGGCGCAGCGGGCAAGGGCGGGTCGGCCAAGGGCGGAGCGGGTGCCGGAGGCGCCGGCGGCAAGGCGAAGGCGAAGTCGCCCGGCAGCGGCAAGTCCGGCAGCGGCAAGAAGTCCAACACCGGCAAGGGCCCCACCCCCGGCCGCGGGAAGATGCGCGGCAAGCCGAGCCGGGGTTCGAAGGGCAACCGATGACGGACACGCGCCTGCAGGAGATGCCGGCCACGCGCCTCCCGGCCTGGCTCGACCGGACCATGGCCGAGTACGTGGCGTCGCGGATGCAGGCGGGCGAGACCCGCGAACAGGCCGAGGCGAACAAGCAGAAGTCGCTCGACCAGTGGTTCCCGGACGGGTCCCCGGCCGACGGGCACCTGGTGTGGGACGTCCTCGACCAGGACGACACCACGGTCGGGTACCTGTGGATCGGGCCGTTCGCGCCGGGCGGGACCGACTGGTGGGTGTTCGACGTCGAGATCGACGAACCGCACCGTCGTCGCGGGCACGCCCGACGTGCGCTCGAGCTCGGCCACCAGGCCGCAGCGGAGCACGGCGCGACGAGCATCGGGCTCAACGTGTTCGGCTACAACACCGGCGCGCAGGACCTGTACGCCTCGCTCGGGTACGAGGTCACGGCGACGCAGATGCAGAAGCCGCTGGTCTGAGGGTTCTGCCGCTGGGTTCTGCCGCTTCGTCGCGGCAGGTGCGTCGTCACGGCAGGTGCTTCGTCACGGCAGCTGTGTCGTCACGGCAGGACGGCAGCCGCCGCGCGGGTGACGCGGTCCCCGCGAGCTGCCTCAGCCGCAGCCCGTGCGCGGGCGACCACGACGGCGTCGGCGCGCTCCGCGGAGCCCGCGTCGAACGGCGGCTGCGGGTCGTACTCGATCTGCAGCTGGATCGCCTCGGCCGCTGCCCGCCCCGCGAGCTCGGCCGCCAGCCACAGCGCCATGTCGATGCCCGCACTGACGCCGGCCGCCGTGACGACCGCGCCGTCGTCGACGATCCGCTCGTCGACCGGTTGCGCCCCGAACGCCTCGAGCATCGGCTTCGACGCCCAGTGGGTCGTCGCACGCTTGCCGGCGAGGAGTCCCGCGGCACCGAGGACGAACGCACCCGTGCAGACCGAGGTCACCCAGGTGGCGCGCTCGGCCTCGCGCCGGACGAACCCGATGAGCTCGGGGTCGAGCATCGCGTCGAAGGCGCCGTCACCGCCGGGGACCACGAGGACGTCCGCCGGACCCGCCTCGGCGATGGTCGTCGTCGGGACCAGCGCGAACCCGCAGTCGGTCGGCACCGGGTCGAGCGTCGCCGCCACGTACTCGACGCGTGCGCCGGGCACCCGGGAGAGCACCTGCGCCGGACCGGTGAAGTCGAGCTGCGTCAGGTCCGGGAAGAGCAGGAAGGCGATCCGGACCTCGGCGGGGTCGTGGCCAGGCTCCGGCTCCGTCGCCGCGTCCCCGGCCGTGTCCGGCGTGGGGGCCGGCACGTCGACGGGCACGTCGACGACGTCGGCGTCGACCGGGTGGACAGGACGCACGCGCGGGTTGGGCTGGTCGGTGCTCATGCCGCGACCCTAGCCCGGTGCCCTCGCCGGCGGTGGGGTCGGCGTCCTGGTCAGTTCCAGACGCCCGAGGTCCCGCGCCGGTGGCTGCCGAGCAGATGCGTGTCGACGATGCCGAGCGCCTCCATCAGGGCGTGCATCGTGGTCGGACCGACGAACGCGAAGCCGCGCTTCCGCAGTGCCTTCGACAGTGCGACGGACTCGTCGGAGGTCGTCGGGACCTGGGCGTACGACTCCGGTTCGGGCGTCGTCGCCGGACGGAACGACCAGACGAAGTCGGACAGCCCGCCGTCCTGCCGCAGTGCGACCGTCGCGTTCGCGTTCGTGATGGTCGCGAGGATCTTCGCCCGGTTCCGGACGATGCCGGCGTCGGCCATCAGCCGAGCGACGTCGTCCTCGCCGAAACCCGCGACGGTGTCGGGGTCGAAGTCCGCGAACGCCGCACGGAACGCCGGACGCTTCGCCAGGATCGTGCGCCAGGACAGGCCGGACTGGAATGCCTCGAGTGACAGCCGCTCGAACACCCCGCGCTCGTCCCGGACGGGCATGCCCCATTCGGTGTCGTAGTAGTCGCGGAGCAGCTCGTCCGTCGATGCCCACACCGGCCGGGCGAGTCCGTCGTCGCCGATCACCAGGTCGGAGTGGGGCGCGGGCTCGGTGGCTGCGGGCTCGGTGCTCATCGCACCATCCTGGCGTGCGCCGCCGACACCCTCGTTGCCGACCGTGTGGTCACTCGGCCGGCGGGCCGTCCTGGGCGGCCTGCGGGTCCATCCACACGTACTCCCACCGGTGGCCGTCCGGGTCGGTGAAGCTCCGCTGGAACATGAAGCCGAGGTCCATCGGCGCGCGGTCCTCGCTCCCGCCGGCCGCGACGGCGGCGTCGACGATGCGGTGCACCTCGTCCTTCGACCCGGCGGTGAGCGAGTTGATGACCTCGACGGTGCCGGCGTCGGCGATCGTCTTGTCGGTGAAGTCGGCGAACTTCGCGTGGGTGAGCGCCATGACGTAGATCGTGTCGCTGATGACGATGCACGCAGCGGTGTCGTCGCTGAACATCGGGTTGATCGAGTAGCCGAGGGCTTCGTAGAACGCCTTCGAACGGTCGAGGTCGGTGACGGGCAGGTTGATGAAGACCATCGTGTCCATGGAGAGGTTCCTTTCGTCACGCTCAACCTGGCCCGTGGCGCGGCGATGCGCAACCGTTCCGTCGCGGTACGGGAAACGCAAAACCCCGGTCCCGCGCTGGCTGCAGGATTCTCCGGGGCTCACTTTCGACCGAGCAGCACGCGGTCGACATATCAATTTTACGAGTCCAGCGCGGGCCACGTCAAGTGATCCAGGACACCGACTCGGAACGACGAAGCCGCTGTCGAGCGACAGCGGCTTCGTCGTTCCGAGTCGGCTCAGTGGCGCGCGCCCGAGGTCAGGCGGACGCGCGGCCCTCGCCTGCGGCCTTCTGGTCGGCCTCGGCCTCGGCCTGGCCGATGATGTCCTCGGCCGGCACCGGGTTCAGGCGGTCCCAGAGGAAGAACAGCAGGCCGCCGACGAGCATCGACAGTCCGACCCACAGGTTGATGTGGATGCCGCCGGTCTTCTCGGGGTCGGTGTCCCAGTGGACGATGCCGACGATCGTCACGATGACGCCGTAGAGCACGAACAGGCCGCCGAGGATGCGGCGCAGGTCGAGACGACGGGTCGAACGGACGAGGGCGGCCTTCTGCTCCTCGGTCAGCGCGCCGGGGGTGGTGGTGTCACTCATGGTCGGTGATCTCCTTCGCGGATCAGAGGAACGGCAGGTACAGGACGACGCACAGGATCAGTGCGACGGTGCCGAGCAGTGCGGGCGAGCGGTACCAGGCGGTGTCGGTCGCGACGGAGTCGCCGTGCAGGTCGATCTTGCCGATGCCGTAGACCAGACCGCCGAGCTCCTTCTCGTCCTTGGGCGTGGTGAACATCGAGACGATGAACCCGACGATCAGGACGGTCACGAACGAGATGATCGCGCCGTACAGGGTCTCGGCGGTCGCGGTGGCGAACAGGTCCGGGTTCACGAGGTACGCGATCCAGGTGATCGTCGGCGTGACGATGCCGAGCACGTAGCCCCAGAGCGCACCCTGCGTGGTCATCCGCTTCCAGAGCAGGCCGAGGATGAAGACGGCGAACAGCGGCGCGTTGAAGAACGAGAACAGCGTCTGCATGTACGTCATGATGTTCGACGCCTGGGCCGCGATGAACGCGGTCGCGATGCCCACCAGGACGCCGACGACGGTGACCCAGCGACCGGTCTTCAGGTAGTGGATGTCCGGCATGTTCGGCTTGATGTAGCGCTGCCAGATGTCGTACGTGAAGACGGTGTTGAACGACGAGACGTTGGCCGCCATGCCGGCCATGAACGACGCGAGCAGGCCGGTCACCGCGACGCCGAGGACACCGGTCGGCAGGTACATCTGGATGAGCTTCGGGATCGCGTCGTTGTAGGTGAGCGAGCCGTCGGCGAACTGGTTGCCGACGACCGCCGCGGCGATGAGACCGGGGATCACGACGATGGCCGGGATGAACAGCTTCGGGATCGCGGCGATGAGCGGGGTCCGGCGCGCTGCGGACATGTTCTTCGCCGAGAACGCGCGTTGCACCTCGGTGAAGTTGGTGGTCCAGTAGCCGAAGCCGAGGACGAAGCCCAGGCCGAGCACGATCGCGAGCCAGTTGGCGCCGATCGGGTTGGTCACGTCACCGAAGCCGGTGCCGGCCCACGCCTGCAGGTGCTGCACGCCCTGGGTCTTCACGATGGCAGACGACAGTCCGTCCCAGCCGCCGACGCGGTGCAGACCGACGATCGTCAGCGGGATGAGCCCGGCGATGATCACGAAGAACTGCATGACCTCGTTGTAGATCGCGCTGGAGAGCCCACCGAGGGTGATGTAGACGAGCACGAAGCCGGCGGACACGACGATGGCCAGCCACTCCGGCCAGCCGAGCATCGCCTCGATGACGATGGCCATGGCGTAGAGGTTGATGCCCGCGATGAGCACGTTCGACACCGCGAACGCGATCGAGTTCACCAGGTGCGGGGCCTTGCCGAACCGGCGGAGCATGAACTCCGGCACCGACCGGACCTTGGAGCCGTAGTAGAAGGGCATCATCACGAGCCCGAGGAACACCATGGCCGGCACCGCGCCGACCAGGTAGTAGTGCAGGGTCGCCATGCCGATCTGGGCACCGTTGGCGGCCATGCCGAGGATCTCGGTCGCACCGAGGTTCGCGGACACGAAGGCCAGGCCCGTGATCCACGCCGGCATCGAGCGCCCGGACAGGAAGAAGTCCATGCTCGTCCGGACCTGTTTGCGGGCGGTGAACCCGATCCCGATGACGACCGCGAAGTACACGATGACCATCAGGTAGTCGACCCAGCCCAAGTCGAGCCGGATCCCTTCGTTCGCTGCAGCGAGAACCATTCAACATCTCCACGTCAGTGTGTTGCAGTCGACAACTCCGCCGACCCGGACGGAGACGTTACACCGAATTGTGACCGTTCACATAGCCGAGGCATGTGTCTGCCCGGCGGTACCCCGTGGCCCGCGATCGCTAGGCTCGCCCCATGACCGACCAGGCGCGCATCCTCGTCCTCAACGGACCGAACCTCGACATCCTCGGGCGGCGCGACGCGGAGCAGTACGGCACCGTGACGCTCGCCGAGCTCGAGGCGATCGTGCACACCGAGTCAGCCGTGCACGGGCTGGACGCGGACTTCCGCCAGACGAACCGCGAGGGCGAACTGGTCGAGTGGCTGCACGAGGCCCTCGACGACTTCGCCGCCGTGGTGATCAACCCCGCGGCCTACGCACACACCTCGGTCGCGTTGCACGACGCGGTCGAGGCGCTGTCCGTCCCGGTCGTCGAGGTGCACCTGTCGAACACGTGGAAGCGCGAGCCCTTCCGGCACGTCGACCACGTCGCCACCGCTGCGACGGCGGTCATCGCCGGCGCGGGCGCAGACGGCTACCGCCTGGCCGTCGCACACGTCGCGTCCCTCATCGCCTGACCCCCGTCACGCCGCACGGGCGTCTCTCGCCCCGCCGAGGTTCCGAGATCTCGGAACCTCGGCGCCGCTGCCGCCCCGGAGTTGAACCTCGGCGTCACGCGGACGGCAAGTCGTGGAACCTGGCGGTCGCGCACGTCACGCAGGTCACGCGCGCACGTCGCGCCCGACACGCGCGCAAAAGGCGGACGGGAGGCCCGTGGCGGGGCCGCCGCGGGCCTCCCGTCCGCCTCGTTGGAACGTTCCCAACGCGGGCTGGACGCGCTAGGTTCATATGTATGGACAAAGTGCGCATCGGACTCGTCGGCTACGGCATCGGAGGGCGGGCATTCCACCGCCCGTTCCTGCTGGACGCGGCAGGCATCGACCTCGTCGGCGTCGTCGCCCGCTCGGCCGCGAAGCGCGAGCAGCTCGCGACCGACCTGCCCGGCGTCACCGTGCACGACTCCCTCGGTGACCTGATCGCCGCGGGCGTCGACGCCGTCGTCGTCACCACTCCCCCGTCCACCCGGCGCGAACTCGTCCTGCAGGCGATCGCCGCCGGGGTCGCCGTCGTCGCGGACAAGCCGTTCGCCCCGGACCCGGCCACCGCGCACGAGATCCGGCAGGCCGCGGCCGACGCCGGCGTCGTGATCACGCCCTTCCACAACCGCCGCTGGGACACCGACCTCACCACCCTCCGGAACGTGCTGGACGCCGGACGGGTCGGCACGCCGCTGCGCTTCTGGTCCCGCTTCGACCTGGTCGAGCGGCACGGCATCGCTACCGGCGTCGGCGGCGGCGTGCTCTCCGACATCGGCTCGCACCTGGTCGACCAGGCCGTGTCGTTGTTCGGACCGATCGCCCGGGTGTCCTGCACGCTCGACGTCCGCGATGCCCGCTCGCTCGGCCGCGACCAGGACGGCCAGATCGACGCCGGCTTCACGCTCGCAGCGACGCACGTGTCCGGCGTCGAGTCCGTCCTGACGTCGAACAAGGCCGGTTGGCTGGGTGCACGGCAGCTCCGCCTCGACGGTGTCGACGGGACGTACGAGGCCACGAGCACCGACGTGCAGGCACAGGCAGCCGTGGCGGGGGCGTCACCTGCCGACGACCGGTCGACCTGGGGAGTCGAGCCCTCGTCCGGGACCCTCACGACGGAGTCCGGCACGGTCGACGTCCCGTCGGCGCAGAGCTCCTACACGGACTACTACGAGCGGTTCGCGCAGGCCGTCCGCGGGCTCGGTCCGGTGCCGGTGCCCGTCGACGACGCGGTGCACGTGGTCGAGGTGCTCGACGCGGCGCGCCGGTCGGCGGCGTCGGGCGAGACGGTCACCGTCCCCGCTCCGTAGCGCGTTCTTTCCCACGACGTCTGCGATGCGAGGTCGATTCGGGCGTACCTGGTGAGAACTTCAGACCAGGTACGCCCGAATCGGCCAGGAACGCGCGGGAGAGCGGCGGCCCCGCGTCAGAAGTCCGCGGGGCGCCGCACGTCGGCCAGGCCGGCGGTGGCGAAGCCCCCGCGGATGATCGGGATCGCCCGGCGCACGGCCTGGTCGATGCGGAGTTCCAGGTCGACGTTGCCGATGTCGTAGCCACCTTCGCGCTTGGTGAAGTCGCGCTCGTTGCCGAACACCCCGATCGGCAGCGTCGTCGACTGGAAGAAGCCGAACAGCGGGCGCATCTGGTGCTCGACGAGCAGGGCGTGACGGTCGCTGCCGCCCGTCGCGGTCAGCAGGACCGGGGTGTCGACGAGGTCGTACTGCCCGATCCAGTCGAAGAACAGCTTGAACGCGCCGGAGTAGGCGGCGCGGAACGCCGGGCTGCCGACGACGAGCACGTCGGCGGCCTCGACGGTCTCGAGTGCCGCCCGGGTGCGCTCGGACATCGCCTCGCGCGACGACGCGGCACCGAGGTCGGCCAGGAGCGGGCCGATCTCGATGGTCTCGGTGCGGGCTCCCTCGATCTCCTGCCCGAGGCGCGCCACCGTGGCCGCGACCAGGGTGGACGTCCTCGAGGGGTCCGAAGGGCTACCGCTGACGCCGACGACCAGTTCTCCACTCATGCGGTCGATGCTCACACGCCTGCCACCGGGGCGGTCCGCGTGTGACGACATGTGTCGGGTGCCAGGCCCCCCGGGTACCGTCCCGCGGCATGCAGACGTTCTTGCCGTACGCCGACTTCCGGGCCTCTGCCGAGGTCCTCGACGACCGACGTCTCGGCAAGCAGCGCGTGGAGACCCTGCAGGTGATGCGGGCGCTGACACTGCCGGGGTACGGCTGGCAGCACCACCCGGTCACCGCGATGTGGCGCGGCTACCGTCCGGCGCTGATGGCGTACCAGGAGGCGACGTGCCGCGTCTGGCTCGACCGCGGGCACGTGGACACCTGCCTGGAGAAGACGCTGCTGGACCTCGGGCGGGTCCCGGAGGACCTGGCGGCGTACGAGCGCGGCGACGTCCCGATCCCGCCGTGGAACGACGACGAGGCCCTGCACGCGTCACACCGCTCGAAGCTGGTGCAGAAGGCGCCGGAGCACTACCGCGCACTGTTCCCGGACGCGCCCGACGACCTCGACTACGTCTGGCCGGGCGCGCCGCACACCCCGGGCAGGACGGCCGCAGCCGTCACGCCACCGGGAGCCACCGCGCACCGTCGCGGCGTGTGACGACGTCGGAGCGGATCTCGACCACGTCGCGGAGGCCGTGCACGGCCCGGTCGCGCACGACCGCTGCCGTGGCGTCGTCGTCGGACTCGAACCGGACGACCGCGCACGGCACGCCGCGCAGCAGACGGACGTCCTGCGCCTCGACCACGGCGTGCTCGGCGACCAGCCGGGCCGCAGCGGGCAGGACGGCGTCGGGCGCGGTGCCGGCAGCGAGCGCGCCGATCGCCAGGGTCACACGGTACGAGGGCATGCCCCGACGGTAGCGGGAGCGGGAGACACCGGGAGCCCGCCGTGGGCTGCAGGGGAACTGACGTCGTTCAGGGGGTCGACGTCGGCCCACGGCGGGTCGCGGTGTGTGGCGGGACGCGACGACAGGGGGAACGTCGCGCCCCGCTCCGGATGTCGATCAGGGGTATCGGCATCCGGTCTGGGGCACCGGCCGGGTCACGGGAGGAGCCGGGCGGTGTCGGACCTCAAGGGTGTTCGGTGTCCTCTCGGTACCGGTCCGTCTCGATCGGTGCGGGCATCGATCGTCGAGCGGCGGCGGGTCGGATCATGGGGAGCAGGGCGCTCCCGACGGTCGCGAGCGCTCCGACGGCGGCGATCAGCCCGAGGGGGGCGGTGCCGAGGTCGTGCTGCGCAGCCAGGGCGAGCGCGACGAGGGTCGCCGGTGCGGGCAGGAGCTGCACCGCTCGGAAGCGGTCGTCCCGTCGTGTCCGGGTCATCACCACGTTTGCCATGTGGACACTCTGGCGCAGATTCCGTGTCCGCATAAGGGGGGACACGACCCCACTCATGGAGTAGAACGTCTAGTACACCTAGGTTCGATGTCTCAGCCGAGTGCGCGGACGGCGGCCACGGCGTCCGCGACCGCTCCGACGACGACCGGTACGTCCTCCGCGGCGAGTGAACCGTCGAAGGTGAGTCGGAGCGCGGTGCGAGCGACCTCGTCCGGGATCCCGAGCGCGGTGAGCACGTGCGACGCCTCGGTGCTGCCGGCGGCGCAGGCGCTGCCGGACGAGGACACGACGTCGCGCTGTTCCAGCTCGAGCAGCACGGTCTCGCCGTTGACCCCGGGGAAGCAGAACGACGCGTGCCCGGGCAGCCGGTGCTCGCGCGACCCGGTCACGAACGCGCCGGGGACGGTGGCGAGCACCCCGTCGAGCACGGCGTCACGGACGGTCGTCGCGGCGGCGGAGCCAGCAGCACCGCCGGCAGCCACCAGCCCGAGCGCCGTCGCGACCGCCACCGCGCCGGCGACGTCCTCGGTGCCGGAGCGTCGGCCCCGCTCCTGTCCCCCGCCGTGCAGCAACGGTTCGACGGGCACCCCCGACCGGACCGCGAGCACGCCGGTCCCCTTCGGCGCCCCGATCTTGTGCCCGGACAGCGACAGTGCGTCGACGCCCAGGACGTCGAGCCCGACCGGCAGCCACGGCGCGGACTGCACGGCGTCGGTGTGGAAGCGCGCGCCGACCGCGTGGGCCTCGGCGGCGAGCGCCGGGACGTCCTGCACGGTGCCGATCTCGTTGTCGGCGTGCGCGATCGACACGAGGGTCGTGTCCGGCCGGAGCGCCGCACGCAGCACCGACGGGTCGACCAGGCCGTCCGACGCGACCGGCAGCACCGTGACGTCGAAGCCGTGGAAGCGTGCCAGGTACGCGCAGCTCTCCAGCACGGCCTCGTGCTCGATCGCACTGGTGACGACGTGGCGTCCGCGTGGGGCGGCGAGCGCGATCCCCTTGACCGCGGTGTTCGCACCCTCGGTCCCACCCGTGGTGAAGACGACCTCGGCCGGTCGACAGCCGAGCACGCCGGCGACCGTGGCCCGTGCAGCGGCGAGCCCGCGCGCGGCCTCGTCACCGACACCGTGCGTCGACGACGGGTTGCCGAACACCCCGGTCAGGTACGGCCACATCGCCTCGAGGACCTCGCGGCGGACGGGGGTCGTGGCCGCCCGGTCCAGGTAGAACACGGTCAGTCCCCGGCCGCCACCGCGATGTCGAGCCCGAGGTCGAGCGCCCGGGCCGAGTGGGTGAGCGCCCCGACCGAGATGACGTCGACCCCGGTCGCGGCGATGGCCGCGACGGTGTCGAGTGACACCCCGCCCGACGCCTCGACGAGCGCGCGACCCGCGACGATGCCGACACCCGTCTCGAGCTCGGCCGGCGTGAAGTTGTCGAGCATGATCGTGTCGACGCCCGCCGCGACGACGGGCTCGATCTGGTCGATGCGGTCCACCTCGACCTCGACGTGCACGGTGTGCCCGAGCCGCTGCCGCGCTGCGGTGATCGCGTCACCGATGCCGATGCCGCCGGCGAGCAGCACGGCCAGGTGGTTGTCCTTGGCCAGCACGGCGTCGGACAGCGACGTGCGGTGGTTGTGCCCGCCGCCGCAGCGCACGGCGTACCGCTCGAGCGCACGGAGCCCTGGCGTGGTCTTCCGGGTGTCGACGATGCGCGCCGAGGTGCCCGCTGCGGCCGCGACGTGGGCCGCGGTGGCGGTGGCGATTCCCGACATGCGCTGCACCAGGTTCAGCGCGACCCGCTCGGCGCGGAGCACCGAACGCGCCGACCCCGTCACGGTGGCGAGAGTGTCGCCGGCGGTGAACGCGGACCCCTCGTCGGCGTGCAGGCTCGCCCGGATCGACGGGTCGACCGCGTGCATGACCGCCACGAAGACGGTCCCGCCGCTCAGTACTCCGGGCTCACGGGCTGCGAGCGTCGCCGTCGCGGTCGCGTCGGCCGGGATGAGCGTCTCGCTGGTGACGTCGCCCCAGGGCGCGTCCTCTTCCAGCGCGGTCTCGATGACGCGGCGCAGGGCGTGCGGCGGGATGGTGCCGGGGTCGATGGTCATGCGGGAACCTCCTGCGGAACGGCGATGTGTCGAGTGACCGTCTCGGCGACCCAGGCGTACGAGGCCGGGGCTGCTGGATCGGTGTCGGGGTGGTCGGTGCGGGCGTGGGCACCGCGGGACTCGGTGCGGGTCTCGGCGGCGAGCGCCACCAGCCGTGCCAGGTCGAGCAGTGCGCGGTCCTCGTGCTCGCGCACGCCGCCGGTGGCGGGCGCGGTGAGCGCGTCGAGGTCCCGCCGGGCGCTCGCCAGTCCGGTCGCGTCACGCAGCAGCCCGACGCGGTCGGTCATGACGGCCTGGACCGCCTGCCGGACGGCACCGACGTCGTCGAGGTGGGTCGCGCCTCCAGGCAGGGTCTGACGGGAGGCGCGGATCACGTCCGCCGCTCGGGGAACGCTGGTCACGCGCAGGTCTGCGTTCCCCCGCAGGCGGAGCAGGCCGGGCCGGGGTCCGGCGACCGCGTCCGCTGCGCGGACCGCGAAGACGAGCCCCTCGAGCAGGGAGTTCGAGGCCAGTCGGTTCGCGCCGTGGACCCCGGTGCACGCGGCCTCGCCGATCGCGAGCAACCCCGGGAGGCTGGTGCGCCCCTCGGCGTCGGTGGCGATGCCGCCCATCGAGTAGTGGGCCGCCGGGGACACCGGCACACCCTGTCGGGTCCAGTCGAAACCGGCCGCACGGGTGGCCCGGGTGATACCGGGGAAGCGTCCGGTCAGGAAGTCCGCGCCGAGTCCGGTGGCGTCGAGGAGCACGGGTGCGCCGCCCTGGTCGCGGACGGCGGCGGCGATGCCGCGGGCGACGACGTCGCGCGGAGCGAGCTCGGCGTCCGGGTGCACCGCCGTCATGAAGCGGCGTCCGCGCGCGTCGCGGAGGACGGCTCCCTCGCCGCGGACGGCCTCGGAGACGAGCCCGCCGTCCGGCACCGCGAGGCGGGTCGGGTGGAACTGGACGAACTCCAGGTCGGCGACCACCGCTCCGGCACGCCACGCGGCGGCCACGCCGTCCCCCGTCGCCACGAGCGGGTTGGTGGTCTCGCGGTACAGGTGTCCCGCTCCCCCGGAGGCGATCACGACGGCGTCGGCGTCGATCCGTCGGGGATCGCCGAGCAGGTCGAGGACGTCGATGCCGACGACGGTGCCGTCCCGGACGACGAGGTCGGTGAGGCAGGTGCGCTCGAGGATCGTGACGTGCTGGCGGTGCAGCGCGTCGATGAGCGTGCGCTCGATCGCCGCGCCGGTCGCGTCGCCGTCGGCGTGCACCACGCGCCAGCGTCCGTGCGCGGCTTCGCGCCCGCGGGCCAGGTCGTCGCCGTACCGGTCGAGCGCCGACGGGTCGGTCGAGCGGTCGAACGGCACACCGAGGGCGAGCAGGTCGCGGACCCGGGCCGGCCCGTCGGTGCAGAGGACCTCGACGGCGCGCGCGTCCGCGCTGCCGGCCGCCGCGACGTGGGTGTCGGCCTGGTGCAGTGCCGGCGAGTCGTCGGCCCCGAGTGCCACCGCGACCCCGCCCTGGGCGTACGCGGTGGCACTGTCGGCGAGCGCGCCCTTCGTCACCAGCGTGACGTCGTGGACGGCGCTGGCACGGATCGCTGCGGTCAGTCCGGCGATGCCGGAGCCGACGATGACGACGTGCACGGTGGTCTCCCTCGGTCGTTCGGGTTCGGGCTCGGGCTCGGGCTCGGGGCTCAGCCGCGGGGCTTGGCCGCGAGCATGCGCTCGAGCGCGACCTTGGCGTCGGCCTGGACCTCGGCGGGGACGACGATCTCGTTGAGGACCTCGCCGCGCACCAGTGCCTCGAGCACCCAGGCGAGGTAGCCCGGGTGGATCCGGTACATCGTCGAGCACGGGCAGACGACCGGGTCGAGGCAGAAGATCGTGTGCTGCGGGTACTCCGCGGCGAGCCGGTTCACCATGTTGATCTCGGTGCCGATCGCGAACGTGGTCGGTTCGGTGGCCGCGGCGACGGTCTTCCGGATCAGGTCGGTGCTGCCGGCGTGGTCGGCGGCGTCGACGACGGCCATCGGGCACTCCGGGTGGACGATGACCTGGACGCCGGGGTGCTCGCGGCGGGCCTGGTCGATCTGGTCGACCGTGAAACGGCGGTGCACCGAGCAGAAGCCGTGCCAGAGGATGACCTTCGCCGCTTCGAGGTCGCTCGTCTCGTTGCCGCCCAGGGGCTTCCGGGGGTTCCACATCGGCATCAGGTCGGTGCTGATCCCCATGGCCTTGGCGGTGTTGCGACCGAGGTGCTGGTCGGGGAAGAACAGCACGCGCTGCCCGCGCTCGAACGCCCACTCGAGCACCGTCGCGGCGTTCGAGCTGGTGCAGACGATGCCGCCGTTGCGCCCGCAGAACGCCTTGAGGTCGGCAGCGGAGTTCATGTAGGTGACGGGGATGACGGGTACCCGGCCGTCGGCGTCGGGCTCGGTGCCGTAGACGGCGGTCAGCTCGGCCCAGGCGGCCTCGACGCTGTCGATGTCGGCCATGTCCGCCATCGAGCAGCCGGCCGCGAGGTTCGGCAGGATGACGCGCTGGTCGTCGCGGGCCAGGATGTCGGCGGTCTCGGCCATGAAGTGGACGCCGCAGAACACGATGGCCTCGGCGTCGGGCTTCGTCAGCGCCGCGTTGGCGAGCTGGAACGAGTCGCCGAGGAAGTCCGCGTGCCGGACGACCTCGTCGCGCTGGTAGAAGTGCCCGAGGACGACGACCCGGTCGCCGAGCGTCGCCTTCGCCCGCTCGATGCGCTCGTGCAGCTCGTCGGTCGGCGCGGTCTTGTACTCGTCCGGCAGCACGCCCTGCCGCGGTGCGCTCGTCGGGATGACGTCGGTCATCGACGAGCCCGGGCCGTACCCGGGCCGGGAGTCGAAGTCCCACGTGGGCATGGCGAGGTCGGGCGTGCAGGTGCTGCCGCCGGCCTTGCCGTTCGAGATGAGGTCGATGGTCGTCGCGATGGACACGGTGGTTCCTATCGGTTCTGCGGTCGTGTGCCCTGCTGCAGCGGGCCGTTGTCCGCGTAGGCCAGGTCGGGGTTCGAGCGGTACAGCCGGGCCGGACGGTGCCGACCCCCGCTCGTGGTCTCGTCGGTCGGCAGGATCGCGTCGGTCTTCTCGACCTGCCGACGGAAGTTCGCGGGGTCGAGCGCGCGCCCGAGCACCGCCTCGTACACCCCGCGCAGCTCGGCGAGGGTGAACCGGTCCCCCAGGAAGGCCTGGGCGATGCGGGAGTACGACATCTTGGTGCGGAGCCGCCAGAGCGCGTACTCCACGATCCGGTCGTGGTCGAAGGCGAGCGGCGGGTGCTCGTCGGCGAGGAACCAGCGGACGTTCCAGTCGTCCGGCACGACGTTCGCCTCGTCCGGGTGCACGAGCGCCCAGTACACGATCGACACCACCCGGCTCGGTGAGCGGCCGACGTCGCCGAACGCGTAGAGCTGTTCGAGGTAGCGGGGCTGCACGTTCGTCGTCTCGCGCAGTCGGGCCGCGGCGGAGTCCTCGAGTCCCTCGTCGACGCCGACCCAGCCGCCGGGCAGCGCCCACGACCCCTCGAACGGTTCGGCGACCCGGCGCACCAGCGGCATCCACAGCGCCGGCGCCCCGGTGTCGGGGTGCGGGCGCAGCGCGACGATCACGGTCGAGACCGCGACGCGGGTGCCTGCTTCGTCCATGGTGGACCTTAATGTCATTCTGACTCGAAGTGTTCGGGTTGCGATGACACTATCACCGCTTCGCGGTGTGTTGCGCCCGTGAGGGCCTCCGGGTCGTCACGAACCGGAAACAGATCGTCACGAGGCCGAAAACTCCGGGAGGCCCCGCGTGGATACGGTGAGGATCATGACGACGGTGACGAGGATGCATGCCGTGGTGTCGGGGACCGTCCAGGGGGTCGGGTTCCGGTACTGGACGGCGCGGAAGGCCGACGGGCTCGACCTCGTCGGGTACGCCAGGAACCTCTGGGACGGCACCGTCGAGGTCGAGGCCGAGGGGCCGTCGGTCGCGGTCGAGACGTTGATGGAGTGCCTGCGGAGCGGGCCGCCGTCGGCCACCGTGACGGACGTCGAGTTCCGGCCGGTCGTGCCGCACGGCGACGCCGACGGGTTCGCGATCCTGCACTGACCCGGTCGCACCGACCGTTCACGTGCGGATGTCGGTGCGGAGCGGAATAATCGAATCCACTCAGGCGGTTGCCCTGTCTGCGCGTTCTGCGCCACCTCGTTCCACCAGTCGTGATCCACCAGGAGCTCCCGCATGACCCAGGCCGTCGATTCCGCCCCCCGCACGGGAAGCGTCTCGCAACCGACCGCTGCCGAGACCCGACTCGTGATCGGGCTGTTGCTCGTGTCCGCGTTCGTCGTCATCCTCAACGAGACGATCATGGGCGTGGCGCTGCCGCGGCTGATGGACGACCTCGACATCAGTGCGGCGACCGGGCAGTGGCTGACCACGGGCTTCCTGCTCACCATGGCGGTCGTCATCCCGATCACCGGGTTCCTGCTGCAGCGGTTCAACACCCGCCCCGTCTTCGTCTGGGCGATGGGCCTGTTCTCGGCCGGCACCCTGATCGCCCTGCTCGCACCCGGGTTCACGCTGCTGCTCGTCGGCCGCATCGTCCAGGCCAGCGGCACCGCGATCATGATGCCGCTCCTGATGACGACGGTGCTCACCCTCGTCGACCCGGCCCACCGTGGCCGCATCATGGGCAACATCTCGATCGTCATCTCGGTCGCGCCGGCCATCGGCCCGACGATCTCCGGGCTCATCCTCAACGCGTTCGACTGGCGCTGGCTGTTCGGCTTCGTCCTGCCGATCGCGATCGCTGCGCTCATCCTCGGCATGGTCAAGGTCCGCAACGTCTCGACGCCCCGCCGGGCACCGCTCGACGTCGTCTCGGTGATCCTGTCCGCGTTCGCGTTCGGTGGGATCGTCTACGGCCTGTCCAGCATCGGCGAGGCCGGCACCACCGGCCTGTTCGTCCCGGTCACCGCGCTCGTCGTCGGTGCCGTCGCCCTGACGGTCTTCATCCTCCGTCAGACCCGACTGCAGCGCACCGACAGCGCCCTGCTCGACCTGCGCACCTTCCAGACCCGCGGCTTCACCGTCCCGATCGTCGCGATGGCGCTGAGCTTCATGGCGATGTTCGGCACGCTCATCCTGCTGCCGATCTACCTGGAGCGCGTCCTCGGGCTCGAGGTCCTGAACGTCGGACTGCTGCTGCTCCCCGGCGGGCTGCTCATGGGGCTCCTCTCCCCCATCGTCGGACGCATCTACGACCGTCGCGGACCGCGCGTGCTGCTCATCCCCGGCTCGATCATCGTCAGCGCGGTGCTCTGGGCGCTCTCCACGGTCGGCGTGGACACCAGCGTGTGGTTCGTCCTCGGGGCGCACGTCGTGCTGAGCATCGGCCTGGCGCTCACCTTCACCCCGCTGTTCACGGCGGCGCTCGGTGGCCTGCCCCCGAAGCTCTACTCGCACGGCAGCGCGGTCCTCGGCACGGCGCAGCAGCTCGCCGGAGCCGCCGGCACCGCCCTGTTCGTCACCCTGCTCACGATCGGCGCCGCCACGGCAGCGACCGGCGCGGGTGCGGACGCTGTGGCCGCTGCGACCGCCTCCGGTGTGAAGACCGCGTTCATGGTCGGCGCGGTGATCTCGCTGTTCGGCATCCTGGCATCGGTCTTCGTCACCCGTCCGGCGGTGCCCGAGGGCGCGCCGACGCCCCCGCCCGCGCACTGACCGCGGTGCCGCCCACGGGTCCACGTGGCATCGTGGGCGGCATGCGGTCGACGGCGAGCGAACTGAACTGGTCCGGCACGGTCACGTACACGGCCGAGCAGGTGCTCCGACCGGGCTCGATCGACGAAGCAGCCGAGGTCGTCGCACGCTCCCCGCGGGTGCACGGGCTCGGCACCCGGCACTCGTTCAACGACTCCGCCGACGCCCCGGGTGTCCTGCTCGACCTGACCGCGATCCCCACCGACCTGGTCGTCGACCCCGACCAGCGGACGGCGACCCTCGGAGCCGGCACCCGCTACGGAGTCGTCGCTCCCGACCTCGACCGCGCCGGGTTCGCCCTGCACAACATGGGCTCGCTCCCGCACATCTCCGTCGGCGGCGCGGTCGCCACCGGCACCCACGGCTCCGGCACCACCCTCGGCTCGCTGACCACCGCGGTCCGGTCCCTCGAACTGCTCGGCCCCGACGGTTCGCTCCGGACCGTCGACCGCACCGACCCGGCGTTCCCCGGCACCGCCCTGCACCTCGGGCTGTTCGGCATCGTGACCCGGGTCACACTCGACCTCGAACCCACGTACCGGATGCGGCAGGACTCGTACGGGCCGTTCCCGTGGAGCACGTTCACCGACCACGTCGCCGCAGTCCACGCCGCCGGGTACTCGGTGTGCGCCTACACGGTGTTCGGCGACGAGATCAGCGAGGCGCTCGTGAAGTCCCGGGTCCCCGACGGCGCCGACGACACCGCCGTGCCGGACGACCTGTTCGGCGCTCCCCGGCTGCCCGGCTCCCCGGGCGACGGCCACCACACGGCGCGCGACGGCTCGGTGGGCCCCTGGTGGGACCGGCTGCCGCACTTCCCCATCGAGTCCGTGCCGAGCCACGGGTCCGAGGTGCAGAGCGAGCACTTCGTCCCGCTCCGGCACGCGGCGGCGGCGCTCGACGCCCTGCGCGGGCTGGCCGACCGCATCCAGCCGCACCTGCACGTGTGCGAGCTCAGGACGATGGCGGCCGACGACCTCTGGTTGAGCCCGACCCAGGGCGAGGACGTGCTCTGCATCGCGTTCACCTGGCAGAAGCACCCGGAGGCGGTCGCCGCGCTGCTGCCCGACCTCGAGGCGCGGCTCGCACCGTTCGACGGGCGACCGCACTGGGGCAAGATGAGCTCGCTCGACGGCGACGCGATCGCGGAGCTGTACCCGCGGGTGGCGGACGTCCGTGAGCTGATCGCACGAGCCGACCCGGACCGGACGTTCGCATCCGCGTTCGGAGAGCGGGTGCTGCGGGCCTGACCCGCGCCTCCAGTCCGACGCCCCTGCGCACCGACGCACCTGCGCTCCGGTGCCGGTCCGCAGGGCGCGTCAGCGCAGGCTGGTGACCACCTTCGCGTCCCCGTCCCAGTGCCGGAGACCGCCCACGGTGAGCACCTCGGGCAGGGGCGCGTCCGCAGCGAGGACCCGGAGCGCCGCCGGCAGGTCGACGTCGCGGATCCGTCGAGCGAGGGTGACGTGCGGCGCCCACCGACCGGGCAGCGACGAATCGACCGAGCCCGGAGCGGCGGCGTCGACCGCGCGGTGGAAGCGGGCGAGTGGCTCGTCGACGACCACACCGAGGCCGAGCACGTGCCGACCAGGCCCGGCCGGGAAGAGCAGGACACCGGCGACGCGCAGGGCCTCGGGCACCGCGACGCCGAGGTCCGTCGGGACGGGAACGGCGTCGCCGGCCACGAGGGTGACGTGCGGGTCGTTCGTGCCCGAGTGGCCGAGGCTCGGCAGCTCCGCGGCGACGAGGGTCTGCCAGAGCGCCCGGACCGCTCGGTCCGAGGGGCCGTCGAGGACGAGTTCGATGCTGCGCACGTACCGAGTGAACCAATGCACCCCGTGACGGCGATGTAACACGGCGGAACGGAACTCGCACCGGGGACGCACGCCCGTCACACTCGACTCCACGCCGCGGACCACCGCGGCTCCCCCGCACAGCACGGCCCACGAGGAGCACCAGCATGTCCGCAGCCCCCGCACTGCCCGAGAAGCCGAAGGGCAAGCGCCCGATCGGCTGGATCATCGCCGCCGTACTCGTCGTCGTGGCGATCGTCGTCGCCGTCATCGTCGGGGTCGTGCGCTCCGGTGGCGACAGCGGTGGCGCTGCCGCCGGTGACGCTGCGCCGAAGACCGTCACGATCGGTGTCTCGGACAAGTCGCTGCCCTACTGGAACACGTACGTGAAGGCCGCCAAGGAGCAGCTCAACGTCACCGTGAAGCTCCAGAACTTCTCGGACTACTCGCTGCCGAACCCTGCGCTCAAGGACGAGCAGATCGACATCAACCAGTTCCAGCACATCCAGTACCTGGCGAACTACAACGTCACCTCGGACGACGACCTGCAACCGATCGGCGCGACGGCCGTCTACCCGCTGCCGCTGTACTCGACGAAGGTCTCCGACGTCGCGGACTTCGAGGACGGCGCGAAGGTCGCGATCCCGAACGACGCCATCAACGAGGCCCGTGCGCTCCTGGTCCTGCAGGCCGCTGACCTGCTCGAGCTCAAGGACGGCGGCAACGCCTTCTCGACCACGGCCGACATCACCTCGCACAAGGTCGACGTGCAGACGCTCGACGCCTCGCAGACCGCGAACGCCCTGCAGCAGGGCTCCGTCGAGGGCGCGATCGTCAACGTGAACTACGCCACCTCGGCCGGGCTCGACACCAAGGACGCGATCTTCCAAGACGACCCGAAGAGCGCCTCCGCCGCCCCGTACGTGAACGTCTTCGCCGTCCGCGACGCCGACAAGACCAACAAGACGTACCTCGACCTGGCGAAGCTGTTCCAGGACGACGCCGTGCAGAAGGTCTTCGCGAAGGACTACCCGGACGCCGTCCCGAGCGACGAGAGCGCCGCGTCGCTGCAGAAGGAGCTCACCACGGTCGAGTCCGACGCGAAGGCGGCAGCGGAGTAGTGCCGGTCCTCGTCGAACTCCGCGGGGTCTCGAAGCACTACCGCCGCGCCGACACCGGCGAGACCGTGGTGGCCGTCGAGGACGTCTCCCTGGACGTGCACCAGGGAGAGGTCCTCGGCGTCATCGGGTACTCCGGTGCCGGCAAGTCCACCCTGGTCCGTCTGGTGAACGCCCTCGAGCTGCCCAGCTCCGGGACCGTCACCGTGGCGGGCAAGGAACTGACGGCGATCCCCGAGCGAGACCGGCGTCTGGCGCGTCGCAACATCGGGATGATCTTCCAGCAGTTCAACCTGTTCCGGTCCCGCACCATCGCCGGCAACGTCGCGTACCCGCTCAAGGTCGCCGGTGTGCCGAAGGAGGAGCGGGACCGTCGCGTGGCCGAGCTGCTCGACTTCGTCGGGCTCCTCGAGCGCGCCCACGCCTACCCGGAGCAGCTGTCCGGCGGTCAGAAGCAGCGCGTCGGCATCGCGCGGGCCCTCGCGGCGTCGCCCGACCTGCTGCTCGCCGACGAGGCCACCAGCGCCCTCGACCCGGAGACCACGTCCGAGGTGCTCGGGCTGCTCCGCCGGGTGAACAAGGAACTCGGCGTCACGATCATCGTCATCACGCACGAGATGGACGCCGTCCGGCAGATCGCCGACCGCGTCGCCGTGATGGAGCAGGGTCGCGTCGTCGAGGTCGGGGACGTCTACGACGTGTTCTCCGCGCCGAAGACGGGCGCTGCGCAGCGGTTCGTCCGCACCGCGCTGCACGACCGCCCCTCGGTCGACACGCTCGCTCGCCTGCGCGAACGTCACCCCGGTCGTCTGGTGACCGTGCAGATCACCGACGAGGCCGGGCTGCAGAACCGGATCGACGCGGTGTTCCGCTCCGCTGGGGTCACCGCCGAGCTCGTGTACGGCGGGGTCGGCGAGATCCGCGAGCGCCGGATCGGTTCGCTCACGTACGAGCTGACGGCCGGCGGGGTCGCCGACGCCGGTGCTGGTGCTGGTGCACCGGACGCCATCGACCGCGCCGTCGCCGCCCTGCGCGCCGACGGGGTCACGACCGACGAGGAGGCAGCAGCGTGAACAACTCGTTCCAGAGCGTGATCGACACGTTCGACGTCTTCCTCGCCGCCATGCGCGACACCATCGTCATGTCGCTCGTGTCGCTCGTCATCGCCGGCGTCATCGGGCTCGCCCTCGGGCTGCTGCTCTACGCGACCCGGCCGGGCAACCTGCTCGGCAACCGCACCGCGTACACGATCATCAACGTCGTCGTGAACCTGGTCCGGCCGATCCCGTTCGTGATCTTCCTCGCCGCGATCGCCCCGCTGTCGCGCGTCGTGGTGCAGACCACGATCGGCGTGCCCGCGGTGACCTTCGCGATCTCGTTGGCAGCGGCCTTCGCGGTGTCGCGCATCGTCGAGCAGAACCTGCTCGCGGTCGACCCCGGCGTCGTCGAGGCGGCTCGCGCATCGGGTGCGCACCCGATCTCGATCCTGCTGACCGTCCTGATCCCCGAGGGCCTCGGGCCGCTCATCCTCGGCTACACGTTCATCTACATCGGCATCGTCGACATGACGGCACAGGGTGCGTTGATCGGTGGCGGTGGACTCGGTGAGTACGCGATCACCTACGGATCGCAGCGGTACGACTGGTGGATCGTGTACGTGTCGGTGGCGGCGATCGTCGTCATCGTGCAGCTCGGCCAGTTCGTCGGCAACCGGCTGGCGCGCGCGACCCTGCGTCGCTGACGGATCGCGACTCCCCGCTCACGTCCGCCGAGTGGTCACGACGTGTCGCTCGGCGGAACGCTGGCCGACAGTTCGTGACCACGCGACGGCGGGCGCGGCGCGTTTCGCCGCCTCGCCACGTGCTGTGGCCGCAACCGACTGGAGGCCCGGCGCCGGTACACGAGACCGGCACCGGGCCTCCAGTGCGTTGCCGGCTCCACCGGCGCGCCCAGCGTCGCCCGCCGAGCAGTCACGACTTCTCGCCGTCGCCCGCGGAGTGGTCACGACGTGTCGTCTGCCGGACCGCCGGCCGACACTTGCTGACCAGTCGACGACATGCCCGCGGGTCAGGCGGCCGGGGACTCCACGGTCTCGATCGTGCCGGTCGCGCCGGGGTGCTCGTAGTGCGCGCGCACCAGGATCGGACGGTGGTCGGAGATGCCCGCCGGCAGGGTCTCGACGCCGGCGATGTGCAGCCCGACGCTCGTCGCGAAGTCGAAGTGGCCCGTGAACTTGCGGTAGCGCAGGTACGTCGGCTGGTCGGACAGCGACAGTGCGAACCCGCCCTGCTCGATCTTCCGACGCAGGTTCGTCTGGAACCAGGGGTAGTTGAAGTCGCCGACCATGACCGCGGGGACGTCCTTCGCGAGCTCGCGAAGGAACTGGTGCGCCGCCTCGATCTGCTTGCGGCGCAGGGAGTTCGTCGCGGTCAGCGGTGAGGCGTGGAACGAGGCGACGACGACCTCGGCGTCGGCCTCGGTGTCGCGCAGGTGCATCGCGATGAGCCGTTCGTGCGCGGGTGCGAGGACCCGGTCGTGCAGGGACTTCTGCAGCGAGTGGATGCTGAAGTCCTGCACCTCGAAGCGGTCGTCGCGCTTGTAGATGGCGAGCCCGAGGCGGTTCGTGCGGGTCGACGCGGCGAGCGAGAGCCCACCGATCGACGGGGCCAGGTCGTTGCTGTCGCACTCCTGCACGCAGAGGACGTCGGCGTCGGAGGCCTCAGCCAGGGCGGCGAGTTCACCGTTCGCAGTGTGCTCCCGGAGGTTGTAGCTGACGACCCGGAGGGCAGTGGGCGGCACGCCTGCGTCGGTGGCGATCGTGCTCTGCTGTTCTGGCGCGGCCATGCTGCCTTCCTGTCCGGGTGGTCCGGGTCACCCTGCCGCGGCAACCGTACTCGGCGTTCGCAAACGGATGCTGAGACTGTAACGCCTGTCGGGTTTCGCGCGTGTGACCGTGACGGAAACGGACAGTCGCGGGCCGCGCGCAGGGCTGCGTGGAACCGCCCGGGTCAGGCGCGGACCCGGCGGGCGGGTCGGACGGTGTCCCCCGCTGTGCGGCTCATCAGGATGCCCTCGACGCACGCGACGGCGAGCAACGCCGCGATGACCCAGAACGCGACGGAGTACGGGCCGTCGCCACCGAGCCCGCCGGCCGCGCGGATCACGACCGCGGCGACGGCGACGCCGAACCCGGCGGCGGTCTGCTGCAGCGTCGACGAGAGCGTGTTGGCCGGGGTCATGTCGGCCTGCTCGACGTCGGCGAAGGCGATGGTGTTGTACGCCGTGAAGCCGACGGAGCGGGCGGCGCCGCTGACGACGAGCAGGACCGCGAGCAGCCAGAACGGGGTGTCCTCGGTCATGAACGCCATCGCGACGACGGTCAGCGCCGCGATCGCACTCGACACGATGATCACCGGGCGGTAGCCGAACCAGCGCAGGAACGGCGTCGTCATCGGCTTGATGCCGAGGTTGCCGACGAAGACCCACAGCACGGCGGACCCGGCGAGCACGGCGCTCCAGCCCCAGGCGTCCTGGAACAGCAGTGGGAGCACGAACGGCACCGCGGAGACCGCGAGGCGGAACAGGCTGCCGCCGGCGTGCGACACCCGGAACGTCTCGAGCCGGAACGCCTCGAGCCCCATGATCGGGTGCGGTGCCCGGCGGAAGTGCCGGATCGCGAACCAGCAGCAGACGGCGCCGACGACACCGGACACCACGACGGCCAGGACCGGGATGACGTCGAGCGCGAGCAGCGACGCCATCACGACGAGCGACCCGAGGCCGAAGCACGCGAGCAGCGACCCGAACCAGTCGAACGGCACACGCTGCGCGGCGCGCTCCTGCGGGACGAGCACGAGCGCGGCGACGAACGCGATGACGCCGAGCGGGATGTTGATCAGGAAGATCCAGTGCCACGTCAGGGTGTCGACGAGCACGCCGCCGATGAACGGGGCGATGATCGGCGCGGCGAGGGCGGGCCAGGTGAGGATCGCGATGGCCGTGACGAGCTGCTCGCGACCGGCGCTCCGGAGCACCACGAGCCGGCCGACGGGCACCATGAGCGCACCGCCGAGCCCTTGCAGGATGCGCCAGAGCGTCAGGTCGACGAGGCCGGTCGACATCGCGCAGAGTGCCGATGCGATCGTGAAGAGCGCGATCGCGCCCGCGAAGACGGTGCGGGACCCGATCCGGTCGGTGAGCCAGCCGGACACGGGGATGAAGACCGCCAGGGTGACCAGGTACGCGGTGATCGCGACGCCCACCGCGGCCGAGTCGACGCCGAGGTCGCGTCCCATCGCGGGCGCTGCGGTCGCCAGGATCGTGCCGTCGAGGAGCTCCATGAAGAAGGTCCCCGCCACGAGCACGGCGACCGCCGTGCTGCCCGTCCGCCGTCTGGGTGTCGTCATCGTCGTCGCCATGTCGCGTCAAAGGCTATGCCCGGTGCCGGGTCGCGGGGGGATCGTGTCAGGAGGTTCCGCGATCGTGTTGTGCATTGCAGAATGATGCGCACCAGCGCGTTGCCCTGCGGGTCCGCCGAGCGGGAGCGTGGAGGCTGCGCGACGACAGGAGGCTCACCGATGACCGACGCCGACACGACGACCGGGACCGTGACCACGAAGGGCGCCTGGGACCCGGCAGCGGGCACTCCGCACCACGTCCTCGACCGCGCCCACCTGCCCGTGATGACCCTGCGCGAGTCCGCCCTGGCGAACAACACCGCCGTCATGCAGGCCTACGTCGACCGCCACGGGCTGCTCTTCGCACCGCACATGAAGACGCACATGGCACCCGACCTCGCCGCGCGGCAGATCGACGCCGGAGCGTGGGGTGTGACGGTCGCGTCCGTCCAGCAGGCGATGGTCGCGTGGGAGCACGGCGTGCACCGGATCTTGGTCGCGAACGAGGTCCTCGACCCCGCCGGCCTCGCCTGGCTCGCGTCGCGACGCACGGTCGACCCGGACGCCGACGTCCTCTGCTACGTCGACTCCGCCGCGGGCGTCACCGCCGCCGTCGCCGCGCAGGGCACCGTCGCCGGCGAGCTGCACGTCCTGGTCGAGCTCGGGTTCCCGGGCGGGCGCACCGGGGTCCGCTCCCCCGACGACGCGCGTGCCCTCGCGCTGCTCGCCCACGACGCCGGGCTCGTGCTCCGCGGTGTCTCCGGGTACGAGGGCGGGCTGCCCGGCGTCGACGCTGCCCGCGAGTACGTCGCCGGCGTGCTCGACGTCGCCGAGGACGTCCGCGGGCTCGTCGACGGTCGCGGGCTCCTCAGCATGGGCGGCAGCGCCTGGTTCGACGCCGTCGTGGACGCCGTGGCGCACCGCACCGACGACCTCGACGTGCTGCTGCGGTCGGGTGCGTACCTGACCCACGACGACGGCTTCTACGCCGAGCGCACGCCCTTCGGCCGGCACCCGGCCGAGGGGTCGCTCATCGCCGCGATCGAGGTCTGGGGACGCGTGACGTCCTGCCCGGAGCCCGGACTCGCGTTCGTCGCCGTGGGCAAGCGCGACATCTCCTTCGACGAAGGGCTGCCGGTGGTGCGGTCGGTACGGCCGACCCTGCCAGGAGGCCCGGCGGGCGCCCCACAGGTCGTCCCGCCGCCCGGGGCGGTCACCGTCACCCGCCTCGACGACCAGCACTGCTACCTCGCGCTGGCGGACGGCGCCCCCGAGCTGACGCCCGGCGACGTCGTCGTGTTCGGCATCTCGCACCCCTGCACGGTGTTCGACAAGTGGCGGCAGGTGCACGTCCTCGCCGACGACGACACCGTGCTCCGGACGATCGCGACGTGGTTCTGATGCGCGCGACCACCGCGGCCCCGGTGCCGACGGACGGCGACGGGCCCGCCCGGAACGCCGCACTGTCCCTGCGTCGCGGGCTCCGCCTGCTCGACTGCATCGCCGACCGGACCCGCAGCGGCGCGGTGTCCGTCAGCCTGTCCGTGCTGGCCGCCGAGCTCGGCGCCTCGAAGTCGACGGTGCTGCGCCTGACGGCCCCGATGCTCGAGAACGACCTGCTGCGCCGCACCCCGGACGCCGGGTTCACGCTCGGCCTCGGCGCCCTGCTGCTCGGGCAGAGCTACCTCGAGGGGATCGACCTGCGCTCCGCCGCCGCACCGTTCCTGCGTCGGACGGCGGAGCAGACCGGGCTGACGTGCCACCTCGTCGTGCCGGACGGCACCGACATCGTCTACGTCGACAAGGTCGAGACCCGCGGCACCGTCCGCATGGGCTCCCGGATCGGGAACCGCCTGCCGATGCGGAACACGGCGTCCGGCAAGGCGATCGTCGCGTTCGGTGAACCGGAGCTGCTCGACCGGGTGCTCGCCGAGCCGGCCCAGGTCATGACGGAGCACACCATCACCGACGACGACCGGTGGCGGCACGAGGTCGACCGCACGCACGGACGGGGGTACGGCATCGACGACCGCGAGAACGAGCCGGACATCCGGTGCGTCGCCGCCCCGGTGTTCGACCACGCGAACCAGGTGGTCGGCGCGATGAGCATCTCCGGGCTGGCCTCGCGGTTCCCCGCAGCGGCGGTCCGCGAACTCGGCGACGGCGTCGTTCGGACCGCCCACGAGATCTCCGTCGCGCTCGGGTCCTCGTCGGCGCAGCTCGCCCTCGCGCGGGGTGCCCGGTGACCGGCTCGGTGCTGACGTTCGGCGAGACGATGCTGCTCCTGACCGGGCGCGACGTCGGCGCGGTGCCGGACCTGGAGCACATGCGGGTGGACACCGGCGGCGCGGAGAGCAACGTCGCGATCGGCCTGGTCCGCGCCGGGGTGCCGGCCACGTGGATCGGTCGGGTCGGCACGGACCCCGCCGGCGACCGGGTCGCCGCCGACATCGGTGGGGAGGGCGTCGACGTCCTCGCGGTCCCCGACGCCGAGCGATCCACCGGCATCATGATGAAGGAGCGGCTGCTCGACGGCCGCACCCGGGTGACCTACCACCGCCGTGGTTCGGCCGGCTCGGCGTTGGCCGCGACGGACCTGCCCGGCAGCGTCGTCGAGACCGCTGCGCTCGTGCACGTCACCGGGATCACCCTCGCGCTCTCCGAGTCCGCACACGACACCGTGACCGCAGCGCTCGACCGGGCCGCCGCCGCCGGTGTGCCGGTGTCGTTCGACGTCAACCACCGGCCGAAGCTCATCGGCGCCGACGCTGCACGAGACCGGTACCGAGCCGTCGCAGCACGGTCCGCCGTGGTGTTCGCCGGCGACGACGAGGCCCGACTCGTGCTCAACCGCGACGAACAGGACGACGACGAGGAGTCACTCGCGCACGACCTCGCCGCACTGGCACGGGGCCGCGCGGTCGTGAAGCTCGGCTCTCGCGGCGCCGTGGCGTCGATCGACGGCGTGTTCGTCCGTCGGCCCGCGACCCCGGTGCGCGTCGTCGACCCGGTCGGTGCCGGTGACGCGTTCGTCGCGGGCTGGCTCGCGGCGAGCATGGGCGGAGCGGACGCCGCCGAGGCGCTCGACCGGGCCGCCGACGCCGGCGCCCTCGCCTGCACCGTCGAGAGCGACTGGCGCCGACCGGACCCGGCCGCGTTGCACCACGCCCCGGACCCGTCGGACACCGACCACACCGTGCACGACCACGTCGACCGCTGACACCGCGTCCGCCGACACCGTGTCTGCCGAACACCACCACTCGAGGAAGCGCACCATGACGAACGACACCACGAGCACCGAGCAGCACGCCGGCGCACGGCACCGCCACCAGGCCGGACCGGCGATCGCGATCCTCCGCGGCGGCACCGGCGACCACGTCGAGGACGTCATCGCCACCCTGGTCGAGTCCGGCGTGACGGCGATCGAGATCACCACGAACACCCCACGCTGGCGCGAGGGCATCGCGTGGGCGGTCGAGCGGTACGGTTCCGCGGCCTCCATCGGCGTCGGCACGGTGCTCGACGTCCGCCAGCTCGACGAGGCCGCTGCGGCCGGTGCCTCGTTCGCCGTCAGTCCCCACCTCGACGCCGAACTCGGCGAGCGCGCGCACGAGCGTGGCCTCGGCTGGTACCCCGGTGCCGCGACCCCGACCGAGATCGTCCACGCGTGGCGGCTCGGAGCCCGCGCGGTGAAGGTCTTCCCGGCGGCGCAGCTCGGCGGCCCCGCGTTCCTGAAGCAGGTCCTGGCACCGCTCGACTTCGTCGACGTCATCCCGACCGGGGGCATCGGGGTCGACGACGCCCCGGTCTACCTGGCCGCCGGTGCGGTCGCCGTCGGACTCGGGTCCCCGCTCGTCGGCGACGCGCTGACCTCGGGCGACCTCGACGCCCTGCGGGAGCGGGCCGGCCGGCTCGTCGCGGCGCTCGACCGATGACCACCGGCGATCCCGAGCACCTGACGGGCTCCGAGCAGCCCACCGGCGAGCAGTCCGCCGGCGGCGTCGTCCTGCTGCGCGGCGGGTCGGTCCTCGGTGCGGACGGGGCCCCGGTGCGCGCCGACGTCCTCGTCACCGACGCCGTCATCCGCGCCGTCGGTGCCGACCTGGACGCCCCTGCCGACGCGCACGTGATCGACTGCGACGGACGACTGGTGCTGCCGAGCTTCGTGGACGCGCACTCGCACGCCGGGTCGCTCGTGTTCGACGAGGGCGTGCAGCTCGCGCTCCTGCGCCAGGGTGTGACCACGATCGTGACCGGACAGGACGGCGTCGGACCGGCGCCGGGTGACGGTTCGTACGCCGACACGTACTTCGCCGCCATCGACGGCCCGCACCCGACGTACCGCGGTGGCGGGGTCGACGGCCTGCTGACGACCTACGACGGAACGACCCCGATCAACGTCGCGACGCTCGTGCCCGCCGGCACGGTCCGGCACGAGGTCATGGGCTACGACCCCGGGCCGGCGGACAGCGCGCAGCTGGCCGCGATGCGGGAGCTCGTGCGCGACGGCCTCGCGGACGGTGCGGTCGGCCTGGCGACGGGGCTCGACTACGTCCCCGGCCTGTTCGCCGGCACTGCAGAACTCGCTGCGCTCTGCACCGAGGTCGCTGCCGTCGACGGCCTCTACGTGTCACACATGCGCGGTGGTTACGAGGGGAACGCCCGCGCCGGCCTCGACGAGATCGCCGACATCGTCCGCGCGTCGGGCGTCCGCGCACACGTCTCCCACCTGCACGCGCCCGTCGACCTCGCGGTGACGGCACTGGCCGAACTCGAGGCCGAGGGCGCCCCGATGTCGTTCGACGCCTACCCGTACTCGCGCGGCTGCACGATCCTGTCGATGCTGCTGCTGCCCGCGGCCCTCGCCCGCCCCGGCACCGAGGACCTCGCCCACGCGATCGCCGACGACGAGGGTCGTGCCGCGGTCCGGGCGGCCGTGCTCGACCGCGTGCTGTCCCGCGCCGACCTCGGCACTGGCTGGGCGGAGCAGATCACGCTGTCGCACGTGCCCGCCGCCGAGTTCCACGCGCTGCAGGGCCGCACCCTCGCCGACGCCGCCGAGGCGACCGGGACGGATCCGGTGGACCTGGCCATCGACGTCCTGGTCGACTCGGCACTGCAGGTCACCGCCGTGATGCGCGTGCCCCGTCCCCGGACTGCCGACGACCTGGCGCCGCTCTTCCGACTGCCCGGGCACACGGCCGGTTCCGACGGCATCTTCGTGGGCACCCACCCGCACCCACGCGCGTACGGCACGTTCGCACGCTACCTGCAGGACTTCGCCCGCACGGGGCTCCTGACGTGGCTCGAGGCCTCGCGGCACCTGTCCGCCACTGCGGTCGAGCGACTCGGTCTCGGTCGACGGGGCGCAGTCACCGTCGGGGCGGTCGCCGACCTGGTGGTCGTGGATCCCGATCGGGTCGCGGCGCGGTCGTCCTACGACGAACCGATGCGCCTGGCCGAGGGCATCGACGACGTCCTCGTCGCCGGCGTCCCCGTGCTGGCCGAAGGCGCCCTGACGCACGCGACCCCCGGTGCCGGGCTGCGTCGCCACCCGGGTCGGATCGACCACGGGCAGGGAGCAGCGGGCACCGGGGGTCGGTGACCCAGCACGGCCGGTGACGCAGCACCGCCGGTGACGCAGCACGGTCAGCGACGCAGCACGGTGCCGCGGCTCGGTGAGGCTTCACACAGCCTGCGCCGACGTCACGAAGCGCTCGGCAGCACCGCCACGACGTCGATCTCGACCAGGATGTTCGCCAGGTGCGACTGCACGGTGGTGCGGACCGGGTACGGCTGCGAGAAGTGCTTCGCGTACTCCTCGTTGAAGGCCGGGAAGTCGCGGTCGGAGTGCTCGAGGTGCACCGTGGACTTCACGACGTCGTCGAGGGTGGCACCGTGCTCGGCCAGGACCGCTGCGACGTTGGCCAGCACCTGCGCGGTCTGACCGGCCACGTCGTCGGCGATCGCACCCGTGGCGGGGTCCTGCGGGCCGAACCCGGCGGTGTAGATGAAGCCGTTGGCGACGATGCCCTGGCTGTAGGGCCCGGCGGGCTTCGGGGCGTTGTCGGTCACGATGGCGGTCTTCGGCGCGGTGGGGTTCGGCACGGTTGCTCCTGTGGTTCGTCGGTCGTGGGCGGACTCCAGGCTAGGCGGAAGGCCGCCTCGAGAGCCGACCACGCACCCGACCGATTCCGCATTGCAGAACGCAGGGCGGGCCTCCCGTCCGGGGTGCCGCACCGACCACCCAGGTGGAGGGCGACTACCCTGGCTGGGTGCCGTCCTCCCTGCCCGAACGCCGCCGAGCGCGCACGGGCTCGCGCCGAGCACGCGCATGAGCCGGCTCGACGGCGCGGTCACCGGGACCGCCGCGACCGGACGGCGCCGCGCACTCGACACCGTGACCTCCCTGCCGGCGTGGGCAGCCGTGCTGCTCGTCTGGACCGGCGGCCGGATCGTGTCGACGCTGTGGCTGGCACTCGCGTACCCGCTCATCGGACGGGCGATGCCGGACAACGCCATCTGGGGCAACGGGCACGGCTTCACGGCGTTCCTCACCGCCTGGGACGGCCAGTACTACGAGCAGATCTCGCTGCACGGGTACCCCGACGTGCTGCCGCTGGACGCCGTCGGCAACGTGGCGCAGAACGCCTGGGCCTTCCTGCCGGCGTTCCCGTTCACGATCCGGATGCTCACCGCCTCGACCGGGCTTCCGTTCACCGTCGGTGCCCCGCTCATCTCCGTGCTGGCCGGTCTGCTGGCGACCTACCTGCTGCACCGCCTGGTCCGTGACCGTGCGGGCAACGCCGCCGCGATGTGGGCGGTCTTCTTCTTCACGTGCGGGCCGCTGTCGTTCCTGCTGCAGGTCGGGTACGCGGAGAGCATGTTCCTCGCGCTCACGTTCGGCGCGCTGCTCGCCCTGGAGCGTCGCCGGTACGGGCTGCTCACCGTGCTCGGGGTCGCCGCTGCCTTCACCCGTCCGGGTGCGTTGGCCGTCCCGCTCGTGCTCGGGGTCATCGCCCTGGTGCGGTGGGTCCGGGCTCGCCGTGAGACCGGGCGGGTGCTCGACACCTTCCCGCTCCGCGAGCAGCTGCAGGTCGTGGCCGCCGGTGCCGTGATGGTGGTGGCGGGTCTCGCGTGGCCGGTCATCGCGTCGCACGTGACCGGCACGCCGAACGCCTACCTCGAGACCGAGATGTCGTGGTGGGTGAACTTCATCGGCCGCGTGGACTTCGTGCCCTTGTCGCCGTGGTTCCTCATCGCCGGGCGCTGGCTCGGCGTCGGCGGGGTCCTGATCGTGGTGTTCCTGCTCGTCGGGTTCCCGATTTGGCTGCTCCGCCGGTCGACGAAGCGGCTCGGGTCGACCACCGTGTTGTACTCGGCCGCCTACGCGCTCTACATCTTCGCGGTGTCGCTGCCGATGGCCTCGACCCCGCGGCTGCTCATGCCCCTGGCGCCGTTGTTCGGCTCGCCGGAGCTCGTCGCGAAGCCGTGGATGCGGTGGACGTTCGTCACCGCGGCGCTGGCCGGGCAGCCGGTGCTCGTCGCGGTGCTCTGGCTGCTCGGGCCTCCGTAGCGAGGACGGGGACGCCGGCAGCGGCCCGACGACAGCTCCGACTCCGAACGACGACACCGACGTCGTACGACATCGGTCCCGTCGTTCGGAGTCGGTTCGAGCCGAGCCGCGTCGGATCGCCCCTTCCCGCCCCTACAGCTCGACGGTCCCGTGGTCCCCGGTGTCCGGCTGGCTCTGCTTGCCGAGTGCGGCCTTGAGCGTCTGCACGAGGCTGCCGACCGGGCCGGTGTCCTGCGTCCAGTACTCGACCGAGTCGCCCGACACGGTGAGGAGTCGGATCGAGGGGTCGCCGCGGCCGTCCGGGAACCAGGCCTCGGCGAACGGCGACCACAGCTCGTCGATCACGGCACTGTCCTGCGTCACCGTGGCGGTGCCGGCGATGGACAGGTAGCCACCCTGCGACTCGATGGAGACGTTGACGTGCGGGTTCCTGGCGATGTCGTCGACCTTCTCGCTGCCGTCCTGCACCAGGAAGCGGAGGGTCCCGTTGAACGCCTTGTCCTGCACGGCGAGGGGCCGGGCGTGCAGCTGGCCGTCCTCGCTCACCGTCGTCAACAGGGCCGTGTGGGCGCCGTGGACGATGTCCGAGATGGCGGCGCGCTGGTCGGTCTGCGTGTCGGTCATGATGCTCCTTTGCGTCGTGCGCCCCACCCGTCCCGACGTTCGACCGCGGGTCCGGCGGGGCCGTACCGTTCCCGCCAGTGTGCCCCTCGACGCTGGGCGCGTCCGGCACACGGCAGCACCACCCCGACCGGGAGGCCCGCGCCGACTCCCCCGGACACGTCCGGCCACGCAGGTGGCCGGTCCGCAGTGCCCGCACCCGGTCCGGCGCGCTCCATGCGTCCGCACACAGCGACACTCCACCAGTCGATCACCGCGTGCATCGTCGGAACATGCACACGCACCGGATGCATGCGCAACGAGCGACACTCCACGAGTCGATCCGGTGGTGGATCGACGGAAGATGCACCCGTACGGAACGCGTCAGGCGGGTTCGCGGATGGTGGTCTCGACGTCGACGACCTGCGGCACCCGCGGCATCGACGCGAAGCCGAAAGCCACGGGCGGGTCGAGCGGGGCCAGGGTGCCGAGGGGCTCCCCCGCCCAGGTCCCGCGCACGCCGGTGACGTCGTGCGCCCCGGTCACGCCGTAGTACTCGCGGCGGCCGTTCCCCGCCGAGCCGGCGGTGCCGGATCCGGGCGCGACGAGCCGGGCGATCGGGTCGATCGCGGCGAGCCACCGCGGGTCGCGGGCGATCGGCTTCGGCACGACGCGCAGCACCCGGCCGAGCGGAGAGATCGTACCGACGTCGACCGAGACCTGCAGGGCGCCGGCGTCGAGCTCCAGGCCACGGGCCGTCCGTCGCGCCCGGACGTCGACCACGGACACCGTGTCGAACCGGTAGGTGCCGGAGACGTAGGCGGCGACGATCTCGTCCGGCGCGAGTAGCACGCTGGTGCCGTCGGGTAGCTCGAGGAACACGTCGGTGAACGCCCCGAACGGCGAGCGGTCCCACATCCCGACGACGATCCGGACGCCCGAGGTGGTGCCGACGCCCATGATCCGGCCGCGGAACCGGCGCTCGACGGGAGGTGTGCTGGGGCGTGACGGCATGCCGTGGACCGTACCCGGCGCGCCCGTGAGCCGGACCGACGGAGCCGACCCGCGCCTCCCGGCCGACGGGTGCGCCAAAGCGACAGATCACCGCGAACGTTCCGCGGCGATCTGTCGCTTTCGTGGGGTAGGCCCGCCGGGGTGATCGCCTACGGGACGGGGACGGGCTCGGCGAGCAGCTCGCGCACACGGGGCGCGACCTGGGTGCCGTACAGCTCGATGGACCGCAGCATGTCCTCGTGCGGCAGGCGACCGGTCGCGTACCGCATGTCGAACCGCGAGGCGCCGAGGATCCGCATGTTCCGGGCGATCTTCCGCGCCACGGTCTCCGGCGACCCGACGTACAGCGAGCCACCGGCGGACAGGCCCGCGTGGTAGCCGGCGACGTCGAGGGGCGGCCAGCCGCGCTCCCGGCCGAGCTGGTCGGTGACGGCCTTGTGGTACGGCCAGTACCGCTCGGCGGCTTCCTCGTCGGTCGCCGCGACGAAGCCCGGCGAGTGCATCGCGATGGGCTGCTGCGGCAGGTCGAGCTGAGCGAGCGCCTGACGGTACAGCCGCGAGAACGGGGCGAACTGCGCCGGCTGCCCGCCGATGATGGCGAGGAACAGCGGCAGGCCGTACGACGCCGCACGGATCACCGACTGCGGGGAACCGCCGACGCCGATCCAGGTGGGGATGGCGCCGTGCTCGAGCTTCGGGAAGACGTCCTGGTCGACCAGGCTCGCGCGCTTCGTGCCGGACCAGGTGACGGCGTCGCCGCCGCGCAGGGCCGCCCAGAGCTGCAGCTTCTCCTCGAACAGGACCTCGTAGTCGGAGAGCTCGTGGCCGAACAGCGGGAACGACTCGGTGAAGGAACCGCGCCCGAGGATGACCTCGGCACGGCCGTCCGAGATCGCGTCGACGGTGGCGAAGCGCTCGTAGACGCGCACGGGGTCGTCGGACGACAGCACCGTGACGGCGGAGCCCATCCGGATGCGGGAGGTCGAGGCGGCGATCGCGGCGAGGACGACCTCGGGGGCGCTCACCACGAAGTCGGCGCGGTGGTGCTCGCCGACGCCGATGAAGTCGATGCCGACCTGGTCGGCGAGGACGGCCTGGGCGACGACGTCGCGGATGCTCTGCGCGTCGGACTTGAGGCTGCCGTCGGCGAGTTCGGTGACGTCGCCGAAGGTGTCGATGCCGAGCTCCACGCGTCCGATCCGCTCGGGTGCGGGCGGCGGGACGTCCGAGGGGCGGTCGGTGCCGAATGCGTTGCTCATGGTTCCTCCTGGTCGCACTTCCATGCGTTTGCATCAAAATAGCACGATCGGGCCGCCAGGGCCAGGCCGGCGGGCCGGCACGGCCAGCGCCCGCGTGTACGGTCGCCCGCATGCCGAAGCTCCCTGACCAGACCGGACGCAGGATCGTCGTCACCGGCTCCAACAGTGGCACCGGGAAGGAAGCCGCGACGCGTCTCGCGGCCGCCGGCGCGAGCGTCGTGCTCGCCGTGCGCACGACCGCGAAGGGCGATGCCGCCGCGGCCGAGATCCGTGCAGCCCACCCGAACGCCGACGTCGAGGTGCGCGAACTCGACCTCGCGGACTTGGCGAGCGTGCGCCGCTTCGCCGACGGCATCGTCGGCGAGGACCGCCCGATCGACGTCCTGGTGAACAACGCTGGCGTCATGGCGCCGCCGCAGCGCTTCGAGACGGTCGACGGGTTCGAGCTGCAGTTCGGCACGAACTTCCTCGGTCCGTTCGCGCTGACGAACCTGCTGCTGCCCTCGCTGCTGCGTGCCGAGGCACCGCGGGTCGCGACCATGTCGAGCCTCGCCGCGATCCCCGGCCGGATCCGATTCGGGGACCTGCAGTGGGAACGCGGGTACAACGGCTGGCGCGCCTACGGCCAGTCCAAGCTCGCCGACCTGCTCCTCGCACTGCACCTGCACCGACTGACCGTCGAGGCGGACGTCCCCCTCGTCAGCACCGCGGCGCACCCCGGCTACACCCGCACGAACCTCCAGTCGGCCGGGCGCTCACTCGGACGCACGAAGCCGGTGCGGTCCAGCAACCGCGCGCTCCCCTTCACGCAGGCGGTCGAGCAGGGCACCGAGCCGCTGCTCTACGCCGCGGTCGGCCCGAACGCGGTCGGCGGCGCCTACTACGGCCCGGCCGGCCCCTTCGGCCTGACCGGACCGACGACCGCCGTCTCGATCCCCGGGTCGGCACGGAGCGCCGACCTCGCCCGCTCGCTCTGGGCCGTCGCCGAGGACCTCACCGGGACACGTCCGCCCCTCTGAGCGCGGGGCGCGGGGCGCGGCCGGGAGGCCCGTGGCGCGTCCGGCGCGCCGCCCGCGTCAGGCGCGGTGCAGCTCCACCGACCCGTCCAGCCGTCCGGGTTCGGTCAGGCGGGCGTGCTGCAGGACCGTGCGGTCCGGACCGATCGCCGCGGCGACGATCGACAGTGTCGTCATGTGCCCCTCGGCCTCGTGCGCGTCGCGGAGGATCGCGTCGGGGTGGTCGCTCGGCAGCGCTGCGGACTCGGCCAGGACACCGAACCAGCCGCTCCACCCGTCTCCGGCGTCGTCGCCCGCGTCCACCGTCCGGAGTTCGTCGAAGGGTCCGAGCACCGGTGGCCCGACCGGGGCGTCCGCGGCACGGAAGGCCTCGAGCCACCGCCCGATGCGCGGCGCCGCCGGGTCGTCCGGTTCGCCGTGCGTCACCATGTGCACGCCCGGGCCGAGCTCGGTCGTTCGGACCCGTGTGCCGTCCCAGGTCAGGACCGCGGCGCCGTCGGCGGTCGCCCGCACCAGGTTGAACGCGCGGGTGGTCGGCAGCGTGCCGTCGTGTCCCGGCAGCAGGTCGTCGGCGACGGCGTCGACCGGCACCACGCCGCGGGTCGTCCACGTGCCGTCGACACTCGGCACCGGTTCGCCGCGGTTGAGCACGACCGCCAGTCCGGCGCGGTCCGAGGCGGCGAGCCACGCACCGCCGGCAGCACGGTCACGCACGCCGCGGACCCCGGGGTCGCGATCGGGCCACCACGCAGCGGGCGGATCCCACGGACGCTCGGGTGACTCGTCCCGCAGGGCGAGCACGGTGACGGGCCACGCGGACCCGGGGTCGACGCGGACGACGACGGTGCACATGCCGTCGATCCTCGCACGTGCCCCCGGTAGCGTGAGCGGCGTGAACGCAGCAGCAGAGCGCACCCTGACCGTCATCGTGGGGATCACCGGGGGCATCGCCGCCTACAAGGCCGTCGGCGTGGTCCGCGACCTCGTCAAGCGCGGGCACGAGGTGCACGTCGTCCCCACCGAGGGGGCGCTGCGCTTCGTCGGACTGCCGACGCTCGAGGCACTCAGCCGCAACCCCGTCACCACGAGCGTCTGGGACGACGTCTCCGAGGTCCGCCACGTCGCCCTCGGCCGTCGCGCGGACCTGGTCGTGGTGGCCCCGGCGACCGCGGACTCCCTGGCACGGATGGCGAACGGCCTGGCGAGCGACCTGCTCGGCACGACGCTGCTCGCCACCGACGCCCCGGTCGTCGTCGCTCCGGCGATGCACCCGCAGATGTGGGAGCACCCCGCGACCCGGGCCAACGTCGCCGTCCTGCGCGAGCGGGGCGTGCACCTGGTCGGACCGGTGGTCGGCGCGCTGACGGGCGACGACGCCGGCATCGGCCGGATGGCGGAACCCGAGGACATCGTCGCCGCGGCGCTCGCCGTGCTGGACGGCCCGGCCGGTGCAGGCGCAGGGCGTCGCGCCGGCACCGACGAGGGGACGCAGTCCGGCGCCGGAGCCCGTGGCGAGCAGGGCGACCTGTCCGGCGTCCGCGTGGTCGTCAGCGCGGGGGGCACCCGCGAGCCGTTCGACCCGGTGCGGTTCGTCGGCAACCGGTCGAGTGGTCGGCAGGGCCTGGCGATCGCCGCCGACGCAGCGGCGCGCGGCGCCGTCGTCACCGTCGTCGCCGCGAACGTCGAGGCCGGCCTGACCGCGGGCATCGACGCGACCGTCGTGCCGGTGGGGTCAGCGCTCGAGCTCGCCGAGGCCGTGCACGCCGCGGCGGTCGATGCCGACGTCGTCGTGATGACCGCTGCCGTCGCCGACTACCGTCCGGCCGAGGTCCTCGCCGAGAAGCTCAAGAAGGACGCCCAGGGCGAGCGGATGACGCTCGAGCTGGTGCGGAACCCCGACGTGCTCGCCGACCTGGTGGCGGCGCGGCGCACCGGGCAGGTCATCGTCGGGTTCGCCGCCGAGACCGAACCCGACCGCGACGCCCGCATTGCACTCGGGCGCGCGAAGATCGCCCGCAAGCCCGCCGACCTGCTCGTCGTGAACCACGTCGGCTGGTCGGCCGGGTTCGAGCGCGAGGAGAACGCGATCGAGGTCCTGGTGCCGGGCGGCGAGGTGGTCCGCGAGACCTCGGGCACGAAGGCCGAGGTGGCGGCGGCGGTCCTCGACCTCGTCGCGACCGCACTGACCTGATTCCGAGGACGGGCGAGCACGATGGGGGCATGCGACGACGTGAGCGGATCAAACGAGCCACCCGGACTGCCACACTGCTCGCGGTGCTGCTCGGCGGGGCCGGCGTCACCCACTTCCTGCAGCCGCGCCACTACGACCGGATCGTGCCGGACACACTGCCACCGCGCCTGACGACCGTCGCGTCCGGCGTCGCCGAACTCGGCATCGCCGCCGGGCTCGCGTTCCCGGCCACTCGCCGGGCCTCGGGGTGGGCCGCAGCTGCCCTGTTCGCCGCGGTCTTCCCCGCGAACGTGAAGATGGCGAACGACCTGCTCGACAGCCCACGGTCGACCCGGGCGATGCGCCTCGTCTCCGTGCTGCGGCTCCCGCTGCAGGCCCCGCTCGTCCTGTGGGCCGTGCGCGTCGGTCGGCACGCACCGAAGCGGTGACCCAGCCGTCCTGGACCCGTGCGGCCGCACCGCTGCTGCACCGGCCGGTGACCCAGCACGCGTGGGACGAGATCGTCTTCGCGCACTGGCGACACGACCCGGGCTCGCTGGCGCGACTCGTCCCGCGGGGAACGCGTCCCGACGTGGTCGATGGCAGCGCCTGGGTGGGACTCACGGCCTACGTCTTCCACGAGACGCGGGTGCCGCCGTTCCCCTCCGCCGGCCGCCTCGGCCGCATGACCGAGGTCACCATCGAGGTCCTGACCGTGGACGACCAGGGCCGGCGCGGGGTCGCGTACCGCACCGTGGACACCGCGAACGTGCCGGCGATCGTGGCCGCGCACGCGCTGCTCGGCGTGCCGTACACCTTCGCGCACGCCCGGTCGCGCCGCCGCGGCGAGGTCGTCGCGCACCGGTCGGTCCGGCACCCCGCACGTGCCCTGCACCCGGTGCGCTGGGCGCGGTCGCTGCGGCAGGAACGCCCCTCGGGCACGGCCAGACCCCGGCACGCGGCCTCGATCCGGGTCACCGCCGGTGACGTCGTCGACACGCCACTCGCCGCCGAGCTGACCACCCGCGCCGGCATCCACGCCCGGTACCTGGCCCAGACGCTGTTCTGGCAGCGACAGCACCCGCCGCTGACCGTGCGGACCGCGCGCCTCGACCGGCTCGAGGGGGACCTGCCGGACGCCGTCGGCATGCCGGGGCTGTTCGACCGGGCACCCGACTCGCTGCTCGTCGTCGACGGCACCACGGTGCGGTACGCCTGGGGCGGGGTCGTGCGGTGAGCGACCACGCCACGGACGATGCCGCCCAGGACGACCTCGACCGCCCCGTGACACGCGCTGAGCCGAGCGGAACGCCGGTCTCATATCAGGTACGTTGATCGGTGCGCGTGCACTGACCGCGCCCCGATCGAAGGAGAACGCATGCCGGTCCCCCGCAGCGCCCCGACCGAGCACCAGCTGCTCCGCGACACCGTCCGGCACAAGATCCACGACGCGATCATGGACGGCACGCTCGTCCCCGGCGAGCGGCTCAACGACGACGAGCTCATCGCCTGGCTCGGCGTCTCCCGCACCCCGATCCGCGAGGCGCTGAGCCAGCTCTCCCGCGCCGGCCTCATCGAGATGGCGCCGAACCGGTACACGCGCGTCACGACGCCGAACCCCGCCGAGGTGATCGAGGCGATGCAGACCCTCGGGGTGCTGTTCGGCGGAGTCGTCCGACTGGCGGTCCCCCGCCTCGGCGCCGGCGCTCGGAAGAAGATCCTCGGGCAGATCGACAAGACGATCGCCGAGCTCGAGTCGCACGACGTCCCCGCGGTCAACCACGACGCGCTCGACGTGTTCGCGCTCTACGTCGCCGAGTGCGGCAACGAGAACCTGCAGCGCGTGTGCCGCGACACCATGGACGGTCTGGCCTTCCGCCTGCGCCTGCCGAACCTCGACGAGCTGGTCGACTGGGACCGCATGACCGCGGACTTCCGTCGGCTGCGCACCGCGACCGAGTCCGGCGACAACGTCGCCGCCGAGCTCGCGACCGAGGCGATCCACCAGCTGCCGGGCGAGAAGCACTGAGTCCGGCTGTACCCCCGTACAGGAACCCGCCCGTCTCGCGCACGCGAGGCGGGCGGTCCGCGTTCCACGGGCCTCCCGGACACCCCGTCCGGACCCGCGACCGACGCGCACGACGCTCCCAGACTGCGGATCCGGCGAGCCGATAGCATCGCTGGCGACCACCCGATCGCCCACCCGGAGCAGCACATGAGTCCTCGATCGACGGACCGTACCGAGGTCGCCGCACGCCTGGCCGCGGCGGTCGGACGGATCAACCGGCGAGCACGGACGGACTCGGCCTCGCTCGGGTACGGGATCGTGTCCGCACTCGCCACCATCCAGCGCGAAGGACCCCTGCGCCCGGGCGACCTGTCGCGGATCGAGGTGGTCACGAAGCCCACGATGACCCGCATCCTGACCGAGCTCGAACAACGCGGGTTCATCGCGCGCGAGGCAGACCCCCGAGACGGTCGGGCCTTCATGGTCTCGGCCACCGACGAGGGCATCGCAGCGGTCGAACGAGCACGCTCGGACCGCACCGGGATCGTCGCCGAGCTCATCGCCGAGCTCGGTGAGTCCGACGTCACCGCGATCGCCGGAGCGCTCGACGCCCTCGAACGCGTCGCCCAGGGCGACCGCACCCAGGAACCTCACACGTTCTAGGTCCGAACCGGCCGTTACCGAACCGTTACCAACGGGTGGACGGACGGTTCTGCCAGCGATCCTGGACGCGTCATCCAGTCTGACGAGTCATCGTGTCGGCTTCGCCCGACGGCGGCCTCCCCAGGGCCGGTCGCGGCGGACGGACGGGCCCCACACCACCGTCCGGTCCTCCCCGGTTCGCCGGACTCCCCCTGCTGCGCGCACCTCGACGCGCGCAGCATCGCTCACCGTCCCCGACGCGTCGCGCAGCCCGGAGTCCCGCACCACGAACCGCCCGACCACCGGAACCGATGCCAGGACACACCCCCGACCTCCCCACCTCCACCGCCTCGACCCGACGTGAGGCCCTGAACTCCCCCAGCCGGCGCATGCGCCGCGCCCTCCGCCACCGTGCGCTCCGACACCGTGCGACGTTGATCGTCGGCGGCGCCGCGGTCCTCGCCGTCGCCGGCGGTGCCCTCACGATCGGCACCCAGCCCGCCATCGGCGAAGCGCTCGGCATGCCGACCGGCACCGCGAGCGCGACCGCGACGGCCCAGCCCGCCCTGCGCGGCACCGCCCTCGACCGTGCCCAGGCAGCGGCGACCATCTCGACCGCGAAGACCGTGATGACGACGGCGAACGCCAAGACCGACACGGCCTCGCTCGAGCAGCACATCGACGCGCTCAGTGACTACCCGGAGCTGTCCGGCGCCGCGCTCACGACGCGCATCTCGTCGACCGTCGAGTCGACCGCGCACGTCGCGCAGGCCAGCGCCACGCAGGACAAGCGCGACGTCGACGCGAAGGCAGCAGCCGTCGCGAAGGCCGCCGCCGAGAAGCGGGCCGCCGCAGCAGCAGCGGAGGCCGCGCAGAAGCTGGCGGCGGGCAACACCGTCGCAGGCGCCAAGGCGACGGCGACCTCACTGGCGTCGTCCGAGTACGGCTGGGGCTCCGACCAGTTCCAGTGCCTCGACAACCTGTGGACCAAGGAGTCGGGCTGGAACTACCAGGCCGTCAACGCGAACGGCGGGGCGACCGGCATCCCGCAGGCGCTGCCCGGTTCGAAGATGGCGACCATCGGCTCCGACTGGCAGACCAATGCCACGACCCAGATCAAGTGGGGCCTGCAGTACATCAGCGCCGCGTACGGCACCCCGTGCTCGGCGTGGGCGCACTCGCAAGCGAGCAACTTCTACTGAGCGGCGCGGGCTGGCCGCCTGCTGGCCCACGCACCTGCACGTCGAACGGCCCCGGGTACCGCCCGGGGCCGTTCGTCCTGTAGGCATGCCGGGTGACGACGATCGGACTGCGCCGGATGGCGCCCCGCGACCCCGCCGAGGGACACCGTGCCGCGAGCCCCTTGGAACTGCTGTTCGACCTGGTGTTCGTCGTCGCGGTGGGCTTCGCCGCCACCAACCTGCACGAGATCGAGACCGAGGGGCACGTCAGCTCCGCGGTGGTGGCGTACGCCATGGTGTTCTTCGCCATCTGGTGGGCGTGGCTGAACTTCAGCTGGTTCGCGACCTCGTTCGACACCGACGACTGGCTGTACCGCGTCACGACGTTCGTGCAGATGGCCGGCGTGCTCGTGCTCGCCGCCGGGGTGCACGCCGCCATGACCGAGGGCGACTTCACGGTGCCGGTGATCGGCTACGTGGTGATGCGCCTGGCGATGGTGGCGCAGTGGCTCCGCGTCGCCGTGTCGTCCTCGCGGTACCGCCGCACCGCACTCCGGTACGCCGTGGGCATCGTCGTCGTCCAGGCGCTCTGGGTCGGCATGCTCGCGCTGCCGCAGGGATCGACGGCGTGGGCGTTCCCCGTCCTCGTCCTGCTCGAGGTCCTCGTCCCGCCGATCGCCGAGGGCACGGGCGAGACGACGCCGTGGCACACGCACCACATCGCCGAGCGGTACGCGCTGTTCACCCTCATCGTGCTGGGCGAAGGACTCGTCGCCTCGGCGAACGCGGTCATCGACGGCATCGCCCAGGCCGACCACCTCGCGTCGCTGCTCGTGCTGGCCGCCGCCGGGCTCGTCATCGTCGCCGGACTGTGGTGGATCTACTTCTCGCGTGAGCAGCACGACCACATCCGGAACCTGCCGAGCGCGCTCGTGTTCGGCTACGGCCACTACTTCGTCTTCGCCGCCGCGGGTGCGCTGCCGGCCGGGATCGAGGTCGCGGTCAGCGCGGACGCCGGCGAGGCCGACCTGTCGCACGCCACGGTGGCTGCGACCGTGGCCGTCCCGGTCGCGCTGTTCGTGCTCGCGATCTGGGCGCTCGCACTCCGGCCGTCACTGTCCGCCGGGTGGAACGCGATCGTCGTCGTGCTCGCCGTCGCGATCCTCGCGACGATCGCGGTGCCCGACGTCTCCCTCGTCGCGACCGCGCTGCTCGTCGCCGCGATCGTCGTGGTGCTCGAGGTCGCCGAGCGGCGGCCGGGGACGCACCGCGTGCGCTGAGGACGCGATCGGGGGTCGGACGGGAGGCCCGTGGCGGTGCCGCCACGGGCCTCCCGTCCGTCAGTGGGCCGGGTTCAACCCACCCGCGCGACCCGCACGTCGACCCGCGTGAGCGCCAGGCCGTGCGCCGACGCCGTCGTCAGGGCGACGTCGTGCACGGCGCGGGCGACCTCGGGCGCGGGGCGGTGTCCGTCGGTGCCGATGACGACCCGCAGGACGCCGTCGTCGACCACGATGCGTACGGGGGTCGCGCTGGACGCCATGCCGCGGACGGCACTGACCGTGCTGGCCACGGTCGGGCGGGCACGGTAGAGGTCGGCGACGCCGGGGACGTCGACCACGGCCTGTTCGACCACGGCGAGGGTGTCGTCGGTGGTGCTCATCGGGTCCCCTCGGTGTCGATCTCGGTGCCGGTGTCGGTGTGCGGGTCGTCGGCGTCGGGCTGCGGTTCGAGCAGGTCGCGGACCACCACGTCGATCGACTCGACGACCAGGTCGGTCTGCTCGGCGAGCGCCTGGGCGACCCCGGTCCGGACCAGGTCCGCCGTCGCGACGATCGACGGACCCGACATGATCGCGACCTCGACGACCACGCGGATCGGTGCGGCGAGTTCGGTGACGTCGCCCTCGAGCCGGCACCGGGCGACGAGGACGCCGGGAACACCGTCGCCGGTCCGGCGGATGAGCGATCGGATGGCTCCCTCGGTCATCACCGGGCGCTCCGACTCGGACTGCGCGCGGAGTGGGACGTCCCGTCCGGAGCGGGACTCCAACGAGATGTTGGCGAGCACGCCGCCGATCCACGACTCGTCGGCCGGGGCCTCGTCGCGGGCGGCGGCCTCGAGGGAGCCGAGCGACGCGTGCCGCACCCGCAGGATCGCCGCGAGGGCGTTCTGGCACGCGGGTGAGCCGTCGATGCTGGGGTCCGGCGGCTGCATGCCGGCGTCCAGGTAGTCGGCGAGCTCGTCGATGGAGTGGCCGTCGAGGTCGTCGAGTTCGAGTGCGTCGAGGTCGCTCATCGCCATCCCTCCATGAGTCGGATCATGTTCTTCCTCGCTCGGGACAGGAGTCCGCGGACCGTCGAGGGCGGCAGGTCGAGTTCTGCGGCGATGTCGTCGTAGCTGTACTCGAGCACCTCCTTCATGATCCAGCAGCGTCGTTGGGCTTCGGGCAGTTCAGCGAGCGCCGTCTCCGCCGCTTCCTCACGCGAGCGGGCCTCGGCGACCCGGTCGGGGGCGTCGTCGGCGGGTGCGGCGACCTCGAGTTCGGTGACGTCGTCGTGGAACCGTCGGGCCCGGATGCGGTCCAGGCACTTCCGGCTGAGGATCCGCATCAGCCAGGACTTCACCTTGGCGTGGTCCTCGAGCCGGTCCAGGCGGTCCCACGCGGTGATGAAGGTCTCCTGCACGACGTCGTCGAGTTCGTCGGTCGATCCCAGGGTCCGACGGGCGTAGGCGCGCAGGAGCGGTGTGTAGCGGCGGATCAGGACCTCGAAGGCCCGGACGTCGCCATCGGACGACCGGCCGGCGAGGACCGCGTCGTCGAGCTCGGCGAGGGACTGGTGGTGCACGCTTTCCTTCTACTGGTGGTGGATGGTGTTCCGCTGGACGCGCTTGCGGACGGGGACGACCCGCAGCGGGCCGACCGGTCGGGAGCTGAGCGAACGGATCCGGGCCTGCACCAACCCGTGCGTCGGTGCGTGCCTGCCATGTGAGGTCAGGCGGACGGCAACGATGTCGTCGTCGAGCATGGGAACTCCTCGGTCGGACCACCGGGCATGGTCCCTCACCGGTGTGACGCACCGAACCGGCGGATCGTCACACTTCTCGTCACACTTGCGCCAGAGTTGTGGCATGTCGCTCGTCACCGCCGTCTGCCGCGTCGACCGCCTGCTGCCTGACTCCGGCACGATCGGCGTCACCGCCATCGACAAGCGTCCGGTCGACGGGCGGGTCCGGGTCCGACCGCTCGGGCTGTACGCCGACGTCCAAGCCGACCGGAAGCACCACGGCGGCGAGGACCAGGCCGTGTACGCCTACGCCGACGAGGACGCCGCGTACTTCGCCGCGTCGTTGGAGCGCGAGATCCCGCCGGGCCTGTTCGGCGAGAACCTGCGGACCACGGGTGTCGACGTCACCGGGGCCGTGACGGGCGAGCGGTGGCGCATCGGCGAGACGTTGGAGCTCGAGGTGACGATCCCGCGGATCCCGTGCGGCACGTTCGCGCGCCGGATGGGCGTCGACAAGTGGGTCCGGCGGTTCACCGAGGAAGGCCGTCCGGGCGCGTACCTGCGGGTCGTGAAGTCCGGCCCGGTGGCAGCAGGCGACCCGGTCGTCGTGACGTACCGGCCGGAGCACGGCGTGACGATCGGCGAGGTCTTCGCGGGGCTGACCCCCGAGCGTGCCCGTGCCGTGCTCGAGTCCGGGGAGCGACTCGCGCCGAAGGTCGTCCGCGACGTGTCGAAGGTGCTCGCCCGGTCCTCGGCAGCCGCCAGCTCCTCGGCAGCCGCCAGCTCCTGATCAGTCGCCGCGTGTCGGGTCGAGGGGCCGCTTCGCTCGGGGCAACCCGGCGACGACCAGGTCGTAGGCGTTCGCGACGAGGTCCTCGACCAGGGTCTCGTCGATGCCGTCACCGGGAGCGAGCGTGATCCAGTGCCGCTTGTTCATGTGCCACCCCGGTGTGATCTCGGCGTGGTCGCGGACGAGTGCTGCCCCGTGCGGCGGCGCGCACTTCAGGTTGACGATCGGCACACCACGGAGCTCGCTCGTCATCACGAACATCTTGTCGACGACCTTGTAGACCAGGGCGCCCTCGCCGAAGGGCTCGGTCTCGAACACCGCGGGCAGGCCCATCGCGGTGCGACTCGCGATCTCGTGCAACTGCGCGCCGTCCATGCACCCAGCATGCCCCAGACGCCCGACACCGCGGCTCGCGGACCGGACCTGTTCGGGGGCATGTCATGAGCGTCGTTCACATCGTAGGATCAGGTCGCCGCGTACCCGACGCGGCGGTCGCTCCGGCGATCACCCACTCGTTCCAGGGGGAACCCGTGCGCATCATCCGTACCCTCGGCATCGCCGCCGCCACCGCAGTCCTCGCCACCACCGTCGTCGTCGGTGGGGCCTCCACCGCGCAGGCCGCCCCGAAGACCTACGCCAACTGCACCGCGGTGCACAAGGTGTACTCGGGCGGCATCGCGAAGAAGTCCGTCACGAAGAACAAGGTGGTCTCCGGCGGCAAGACCACGACCCGTGCGCTCAAGGGCACGGTGAAGAAGGACGACGCCCTGTACAAGGCGAACGCGAAGCTCGACCGCGACAAGGACGGCATCGCCTGCGAGAAGAGCTGAGGCGCTGACGCGCTGACGCACCGAAGCGCTGGCCCTCGAACGCCCCGTCGACCCGGCGGGGCGTTCAGAGCGTCGGGACGCCCTCGTGCCCGGACCGCGGGCGGGCGGTCCCGGCGACCCCGGTGACGACCGACCCCGCAGGGACGTCCTTCGTCACCACGGTGTTCGCACCGACGACGGAGTCCTGCCCGATGCTGATCGCCCCGATCAGGGACGATCCCGCGCCGAGCACGACGCGGTCGCCGACCACGGGGTGCCGTCGGGCTCCTGGGCCGTGGTCGCCACCGCGCCCGCCCAGGGTCACCCCGTGGAACAGCACGACGTCGTCCCCGATCACCGCGGTCTCCCCGATCACGACGCCCATGCCGTGATCGATGAAGAACCGTCGGCCGATGCGGGCGCCGGGGTGGATCTCGATGCCCGTCACCGACCGTGCTGCCTGGCCGATGACCCGTGCGACGAACCGGGACCCGGGCAGGCCTCTGGCGAGCCAGAGCCGGTGCGTCACGCGGTAGGTCCAGATGGCGTGCAGCCCGGAGTAGACGATCGCGTTCTCGAGGTCACCACGGGCGGCGGGGTCGCCGCGGCGTGCTGCGGCCAGGTCCTCCCGGACCGTCCGCAGCACGCCTCGTCGGACGGGACGACTCACGCAGTGAGTCCCTCGAAGAGCACCGTCGACAGGTAGCGCTCCCCGGTGTCGCAGACGATCGCGACGACGCGCTTGCCGGCGTTCTCGGGTCGCGCTGCGATGTCGAGCGCGGCGTGGATGATCGCGCCGGACGAGATGCCGGCGAGGATGCCCTCGTCGGTCGCGAGCGCCCGCGCCACACGCAGGGCGTCGTCGAGCTCGACGTCGAACACCTCGTCGATGACGGACTGGTCGAGGACCTCGGGGATGAAGTTCGCACCGATGCCCGCGATCTTGTGCGGTCCGGCCTTGCCCTCGGTCAGCAGCGGGGAGTCCTTCGGCTCGACCGCGACGATCTGCACGCCGGGCACGCGCTCCTTGAGCACCTGGCCGACACCCGTGATCGTGCCACCGGTCCCGACGCCGGCGACGAACACGTCGACGTGCTCCTCGGTGTCGCGCAGGATCTCCTCAGCGGTGGTCTTCCGGTGGATCGCGGCGTTCGCGGCGGTCTCGAACTGGTGGGCGAGGATCGCGCCGGGCGTCTCGTCGACGATCGCGGCGGCGCGTTCGACCGCGCCCTTCATGCCCTCGGGACCGGGGGTGAGCACGATCTCGGCACCGTAGGCGCGCATCACTGCACGACGCTCGACGCTCATCGTCTCCGGCATCGTGATGATCACCTTGTACCCGCGGGCCGCACCGACGAGCGCGAGGGCGATGCCGGTGTTGCCCGACGACCCCTCGACGATGGTGCCGCCCGGCTGCAGGTCGCCGGACTGCTCGGCCGCGTCGATGATCGCGACGCCGAGGCGGTCCTTCACGCTGGCGCCGGGGTTGTAGAACTCGAGCTTGGCCAGCACCTCGGCGCCGCCCGCCTTCGGCAGCCGGTTCAGCTTGACGAGCGGGGTGTTGCCGAACGCCTGGGAGATGTTGTCGTAGATCGTGCCGCTCATCCGGTCCGTCCTCATCGGGTCAGGTCGCGCATCGCTCTTCCTGGAGGCGCGGTGTGCGCCCGATCCTAGCGACCGGACCCCAGGTGGTCCTGTCCACGGCATCGGCTCCCGTTGCCGTGTGGCCCACCTGGGCGTACGGTGCCGGGCAACGACGAGGAGGTCGCCATGTCCAAGCTGCAGCAACCCGAGGTCGCACCGCCCGTGGTCGACCGTGCCGCGTTCGACGAGGCACTCGCCACCCAGGTCCGCGACGAGAAGGAACTCACCCGGCACGGCGACCGTGTGTCTGCCGCCCGCCGCCGACTCCCGATGGTCCAGGTGGAGGACTACGAGTTCCAGGGCGCCGACGGCCCGGTCCGGCTCTCCGAGCTGTTCGACGGCCGCTACCTGCTCCTCGTGCAGAACGTGATGTTCGCGCCCGACTGGGACGACGGCTGCCCGAGCTGCACCTGGGCCGTGGACAACCTGCCGGCGAACACGGGCCGGCTCGACGACGAGGGCATCGCGTTCGCCATGGTCTCGCAGGCTCCGATCGAGAAGCTCGAGCGCTGGCGGGAGCTGCGCGGCTGGCCGCACCGGTGGGTGTCGTCGGGTGCCACGAGCTACCACGACGACTGGGGGTGGACCCTGCACCACGACGACTACGACGGTCCGGTGCCGGGCTACTCGTACTACCTGCTGCGCGACGGCGTGCCCTACCTGACGTACGCCACCGGATCGCGTGGGACCGAGGCGATCCTGCCCGTCGCGCACATCATGGACCGCACCGCGTACGGCCGCCAGCAGGACTGGGAGGACAGCCCCCAGGGCTGGCCGCAGTACCCCACCTACGGCTGACTCCGGCGCTCCATCTCGATTGGTCCGCAGCTTGTGGACCTATTGACGATGTCTCAGCGCAGGAACGCCGTCCGCGCGAACCGCTCGTCGGTCGCTTCGAGCACCCGCAGCACGTTGCCCCCGGCGAGCGCCCGCAGGTCGTCCGCTCCCCACCCGCGCCGCTGCAGCTCGGCGGCGAGCACCGGGTACCGGGACACGTCGCGCAGGTCCGGCGGCAGCACCGGGGTGCCGTCGTAGTCGCCGCCGAGGCCGATGTGTGCTGCGCCGGCGAGGTCGCGGGCGTGCTCGACGTGGTCCGCGACGGCCGACACCGTCACGAGCGGCGGCTCCCCCACCGAGCCGGCGTCCTCCCAGTCCGCCCAGTCGCGGGAGACGAACTTCGGCACGAACGTGATCATCACGATGCCGCCGTTGTCCGACAACCGGGCGAGCACGTCGTCCGGCACGTTGCGCGGGTGGTCGTCGACGGCGACGGTGGACGAGTGGCTGAAGACGACGGGCTGCGTGGCGATGTCGAGGGTGTCCCGCATGGTCGCCGGTGCGGTGTGGGACAGGTCGACGAGCATGCCGATCCGCTCCATCTCGGCCACCACCTGGCGGCCGCGGTCGGTCAGCCCGCCGTGCGGACGCGAGCCCGTCGCCGAGTCGGCCCAGGGGGTGTCGTCGTTGTGCGTGAGCGTCATGTAGCGCACGCCGAGTCGGGCGAAGTCGCGGAGCACCGCCAGGTCGCCGCCGATGGAGTGCCCGCCCTCGGCGCCGAGCAGCGACGCGATCCGGCCGGACTCGACCGCCGCCCGGACCTCGGTCGCCGTCCGGGCAAGTGCGAGCGACTCCGGGTACCGCGCGATGATCCGGTGCGTCAGGTCGATCTGCTGCAGCGTCGTCCGCACGGGGTCCGGTTCGTCGACGGGCACGAAGACCGACCAGAACTGGCCGACGACCCCACCGGCGCGGAGCTTCGGCAGGTCGGTGTGCAGCGAGTCGGCCTCGGTGTCGATGCCCTCGACCCCGGAGTCGTGGGTCTCGCGGCGCTCCCACGGCAGGTCGTTGTGGCCGTCGATGACCGGGAACGGGATCGCGTCGAACGTCATGCCCCCGACGCTACCGCGCACGTCCCCGTGGCTAGGCTCGGTGCGTGGACCCCGTCACCCTCCGGACCGATCGCCTGGTGCTCTCCGTGCCGGTGCCCGCCGATGCGGAGGACGTCATCGCCTACGCGAACGATCCCGACGTCGTCGCCTACACACCGGTACCGGTGCCGTACGGCCACGCCGAGGCGCACCACTGGATCACCGACGTCGTGCGCGCTGGCTGGTCCACGGACTCCCGCTACGAGTTCGGCATCCGGCGGGCCGACGACCTCCGACTCCTCGGGACGATCGGGCTGTTCGGGTTCATCGACGGCGCGGCCGAGGTCGGCTACGCCGTGCACCCGGACGGTCGCGGCCACGGCTTCGTGACCGAGGCCGCAGCCGCCGTCCTGGCGTGGGCGTTCGCGCCGTCGCCCGACGGACTCGGGCTCGTCCGCGTGCAGTGGCGGGCGATCGCGACGAACGCCCCGTCTGCGGCGATCGCGCAGCGGCTCGGGCTCCGCTACGAGGGACGGCTCCGGTCCGGCGTGTTCCACCGCGGACGACGCCACGACCAGCTCATCGCGGCTGCTCTGCGCGATGACGACCGCTCGACGCCGACGGTCTGGCCAGCCTCGTGACGGTGACGTTCCGCGTGGTGACCGAGCTCGCGGCACCGCCCGAGCGCGCGTTCGCGCTGTCGCTCGACATCGGCGCGCACGAGCGGTCGATGGCTGCGACCGACGAACGCGCCGTCGCCGGCACGACGTCCGGCACGATCGGCCTGGGCGAGTCCGTCACCTGGCGCGCGCGGCATTTCGGGATCGTCTGGCGGATGACGAGTGAGATCACCAGCCTGGAGGCTCCGCACCGGTTCGTCGACGAACAGGTGCGTGGGCCGTTCGCCCGCTTCCACCACGAGCACCGGTTCGAGCCGTCGGCCGGCGGCACGCGCATGGTCGACACCATCACGTTCCGCGCTCCGTTCGGCCCGCTCGGTCATCTGGCCGAGGTCGTCGCCCTCGAGCGCTACCTGCCGCGGCTCATCCGTGAGCGCAACGCGTCGCTCGCCAGCGAGCTGCACAGCGACGGCCGCGGCGGCCCCGACAGCCCCGACGGTCAGGGCGCCGCGAGCTCCCCCAGCGCGTCGTAGGCACTCGCCACCGCGTCGACCCGCGCGCGGCCGGCCGGTCCCGAGGCTTCGTAGACGTCGTTCGCGATGGCCGCGACGACCGCGAACAGGGCCGCCATCGAGTCGAACGCCGCCGGCGAGTCGACCGGGCACAGGATCGCGGTGTTCGCCGGTGCCGCGATGACGGCTGCGGTCGGGTCGCCCAGCACGACGACGTCGGCGCCGGTCGACACACAGTGCCGCACGATCCGGTCGACCCCGGCCGTGTGCCGACGCACGGTCACCAGGACGACGAGGTCACGGCGGTCGAGGTCGGCGACCTCTTCGCCGAGCCGCTGCCCCGGTGCCGGACCGACCCGGACGTCGGAGCGGACCTGGGCGAGCTGCGCGCGGAGCTGCAGCGCCACCGGGTAGGCGCCGCGCTCCCCGAACACGAGCACGCGATGAGCGCGGACGATGCGACGAGCGAGTCGCGGACGATCGGCACGGGCCAGCGAGGCGAAGGCCGCGTCGAGGTTGCGGGCCTCGACGGCGCGCTGGTCGACGTGGGCGGCGTCTTCCGCGACCCACGGCAGGCCGGAGCCGCGTGCGGACATCAGGTTCTGCCGGACCTCGGCCGCGTCCTGGAACCCGAGCGACCGGACGAGCCGGGACACCGTGGCCTTCGACGTGCCCGACTCGGCGGCGAGCTCGGCCGAGGTGCCGACGAGCAGGAGTTCCGGGTCGTGCCGGACCATCGCGGCGACGCGTCGTTCGGCGGGTGAGAGCTGCTCCCAGACGGAGTCGATGCGGGCGCGGACGTCCGGTCCGGCGGTGCTCATGCCCGGGCCACCCGCTCCACCGCGACGGCGAGCGCGTCGAGCCCGAGCGCGATGTCGGGCGTCGAGACGAACTCGTCCGGGTGGTGGCTGATGCCGTCCGGGTTGCGCAGGAACAGCATCGCGACGTCGGTGACGAGCCCGAGCGACATGGCGTCGTGTCCGGCCCGCGAGAACAGCTCCATCGGCGCGGCCTCGCCCGTCGACTCGATGCCTGCGCGGACGGCGTCCATCAGCCGCGGCGCGCAGAACACCGCCGGCGCGCGGTGCACCTCGGTCGGCGTGACGCTGACCCCGCGTCGTTCCCCGATCAGCGAGAACGCCTTCGTGAGCTCGTCCCACACCGCGTCGCGGCCGTCGTCGAACTCGCCGCGCAGGTCCACCGAGAACCGTGCGAGCCCGGGGACCACGTTCACCGCGCCCGGTTCGACGGTCATCGTGCCGACGGTGCCGACGTGGTGCGACGCCCGGCAGATCCGCTCGACGGCCAAGGCGGCCTCGGCCGCGGCGAGCAGCGCGTCGTGGCGGCGCTCGTAGGGGGTGCCGCCCGCGTGCCGGGCCTCGCCCACGGCCTCGACCGAGAACCGTCGGGCGCTCGCGATGCTCGTGACGACGCCGAGCGCCTGACCGGCCTGCTCGAGGTACGGGCCCTGTTCGATGTGCGCCTCGAGGTACCCGGCGAGCGTCGTCGGGTCGGCCGCCGCGTCACCCACCCGGGCCGGGTCGAGCCCGAACCGGGTGAAGGCCTCGCGCAGGGTCACGCCGTCGCCGTCCGCCAGGTCCCACCAGGACTCGTCCCACACCCCGGCGACGGCGGACGACCCGAGCAGGGCCTTGCCGAAGCGGGTCCCCTCTTCGTCGGAGAACGCGATGACCTCGAGCGCGACGGGCAGCGGCCCCGCGTTCGTCAGTCGCGCAGCGGTGCGGATGGCCATCAGGACCCCGACGATCCCGTCGTAGCGGCCGGCGTCCACCACGGTGTCGAGGTGCGAGCCGAGCAGCAGCACGGGGGCGTCCGGCGTCGCGCCGTCGACCCGTCCGTGCAGGTTGCCGGCGGCGTCCTGCCAGGTGGTGAGTCCGGCGTCCTGCATCCACCCGGCGACGATCCCGTTGACACGGGCGTGCTCGCGCGACAGGTACACGCGCGTGATCCGGCCGGTCTCCTCGGTGACCAGGGCGAGCTCGTCGCACCAGCGAGCCACGAGCTCGGCGTCGGCGGTGCCCAGGGCGGTGGCGGTCACGACCGGGGCCGCGCTCACGCCAGCACCCCGACCGGCGCACCGGCGAAGACGTCGAGGGCGGCGTCGACCCCACCGCCGTGCGGGACGGCGTGCCCCGCCCGGCGGAGCGCGTGCTCGAGGGCGGCGAGGGTCGTCACGACGGTGTCCTTGCGGGCGTTGTAGCCCATGGTGCCGATGCGCCAGACCTTGCCGTGCAGCGGTCCGAACGAGGTGCCGATCTCGATGCCGTGGTCGTCGAGCATCGAACCACGGACCTGGTCGCCGACGACGTCGGACGGGATCTCCACCGCGACGACGTTGTGCATCTTGTGTGCGACGTCACCGAACACCCCGAGCCCGAGCGCCTGGACGCCCTGCAGCATCGCGCGGCCCGCGACTTCGTGCCGAGCGATCGCCTGCTCGCGCCCTTCGTCGAGCAGGATGCGGGCGCACTCGTTGGCGGCGTAGAGCATCGACGCGGCCTCGGTGTGGTGGTTCAGCCGCCGCGGACCCCAGTAGTCCAGGATCATCGCGAGGTCGAGGTAGTTCGAGCGGATCGGCTCGTCGGCGACGTCGTCACCGGGTTCGCGGATGCCCGCCTCGACGCTGCGGCGCTCGTCGAGCACGGCGGTCGCACGCGGCGAGACGGTGACCGGCGCGCTGCCGGACGGCCCGCCGAGGCACTTCTGCAGGCCGGCGCTGACGGCGTCGATGCCCCAGGCGTCGACCTCGAGCGGGTTGCCGCCGACGGTCGCCGTGGCGTCGGTGTAGAACAGCACGCCGTGCCGCTCGCAGATCGCGCCCAGTTCGTCGAGCGGCTGGTTCATCGTGGTGGAGGTGTCGCCCTGCACGATCGCCAGCACCTTCGGCCGGACGCGGACGATGGCGTCCTCGATCGCGGACGGCGTGAACACCTGCCCCCACGCGGTCTCGATGGTGTGGACCTCGGCACCGGCACGGCCGGCGATCTCGGCGAGCAGGTGCCCGAACCGGCCGAACACCGGCACGAGCACGCGGTCTCCGGGTGCGAGGAGCGAGACGAGCACCGCTTCGATCCCGGCGCGCGAGGTGCCGTCGACGAGCACGGTGGCGTCGTTCGTGGTGCCGAACACACCGCGGTAGAGCTCCTGGGTGTCGTTCATGGCGGAGGTCATCCACGGGTCGTACTGCCCGACGAGCGGGGTCGACAGGGCGCGGAGCACACGCGGGTCGGCGGTGATCGGGCCGGGGCCCATGAGGAGGCGGGCTGGCGGGTTCACGGGGTGCATGGTTGGTCCTTCCGTTCCGGTCACGAGCGTACCGGAACGATCGTTACAGACGTGTTTCGGTGACCCGGGCATCCGCGGTCACGGGAGCCACGACGAGCTGCCCCTCGACGGCGGTGACGCCGGACGCGGTGGACGCCACCACGCGCCCGCGCAGCCAGGTCTCGGTGACTCGGCCACGGGCCTCCAGGCCGGCGAACGCGGAGACCGGGTTCCGGTGTGCGAGGCCGGCCACGTCGATGACCGCAGTGGCGGACGGGTCGAACACGGCGAAGTGGGCCAGCGCGCCGGGGGCGATGACCCCGCGGTCGGGGAAGCCGACGAGTGCTGCCGGACCGGTCGTGAACAGTGGCAACAGCACCTCGAGCGGGATGCCGCGGCGGAGGGCCTCGGTCCAGACGGCTCGGAAGCCGACCTGCAGGCCGGCGATCCCGCCCCAGGCGAGTCCCCAGTCGTCGACCTTGAGGTCGGCGGTCGACGGCGAGTGGTCCGACACGATCATGTCGATCGTGCCGTCGAGCACGCCGACCCACAGGGCGTCACGGTTCGCGTCGTCACGGATCGGCGGGCAGCACTTGTACTCGGTCGCGCCGTCGGGGATGGACCCCGCTTCGAACGACAGGTAGTGCGGGCAGGTCTCGACCGTGATCCGGACGCCGTCGTCCTTCGCGGCGCGGATCATCGGGATCGCACCGGCGTCGGACAGGTGCAGGATGTGGACCCGCGCGCCGGTGGCCCGTGCGCCGTCGATGACCCGCGCGATGGCGGACCGCTCGGCGTCGACCGGGCGGGTGGCGAGGAAGTCCTCGTAGTGGCCGCCGAGCGCGGCGTGGTCGACCAGGAACTCGGGGTCCTCGGCGTGCACGATGAGCAGGGCGTCGATCCGGGCGACCTCCTCGATCGCGGCGCCCAGTTGGTCGGCGTCCAGGTGCGGGAACTCGTCGACCCCGGACGGCGCGGTGAAGCACTTGAACCCGAAGACGCCCGCGTCGTGCAGTGCGCCGAGCGAGCCGGCGTTGTCGGGGACCGCCCCGCCCCAGAACCCGACGTCGACGGCGACCCGCCCCTCGGCACTCGCGCGCTTCACGGCGAGCGCCTCGACCGTCGTCGTCGCGGGGATCGAGTTGAGCGGCATGTCGATGATGGTCGTGACCCCGCCGAGTGCGGCGGCCCGGGTCGCGGACGCGAACCCCTCCCACTCGGTGCGTCCGGGTTCGTTGACGTGCACGTGGGTGTCGACGAGGCCGGGCAGCAGGACCTGGTCGGCCGGCACGGTGCGGTCGTCGACGGCGGCCACGGCTGCGTCGACCGGCAGGACGCCGTCGACGCGGCCGTCGCGCACGACGACCGAAGCGGGACGGAAGGCTCCGTCGATCCAGGCGCGGTCCGCGCGCAGGACGAGGTCCGCGACGGTGTCGGTGTCGACGTCGGTGCGGGACTCGGTGCTGCCGTCGGCCGGGAGGCCCGTCATGCGCCCGCCCCGACCGTCGCGCCCGCCGCCGGCTGGCGTTCGAAGCCCGCCAGCAGACCCGAAATCGCCTTCGTCGGCGGGGCGGCGTACTCGCCGTGCTTGCCCGTCGAGAGCCCGAGCCGCACGAGCGACTCGGCGAGCACGGTCGCCGCGGCGACGCCGTCGACGACCGGTGCCCCGATCGCCCGCGAGACCTCGGCGCAGAAGTCCGCCATCCCCGCGCAGCCGAGTACGACCGCGTCGGCTCCGCCGGCGATGACGGCCCGGCACTCCTCGATCACCAGGGCGCGTGCGCCCGAAGCGGGGTCGTCGAGCTCGAGCACCGCAACCTCGCACGCCCGGATCTCGGTGACGAGCGACGCGAAGCCGTAGCGATCGGCGAGCTCGTGGGCCCGGCCGGTCGTCCGCGCCAGGGTCGTCACGACGCCGAACCGGCGCCCGAGCATCGCCGCCGCGTGGAAGCCCGCCTCGGCGATCCCGATGACCGGCCCGGAGGCGAATTCCCGCGCGGCGTCGAGGCCCGGGTCACCGAAGCAGGCGACGACGTAGGCGTCCACGCCGTCCTGCTCCCCGAGCGCGATCTGCTCGAGGAGCCCCGGCACCGCGAGCGCCTCTTCGTAGTGGCTCTCGATCGACGCCGGGCCCATCGTGGGGTTCACCGCCTCGACGATGGTGCCCGGGCCGGCGACCGCGGTGGCGGCGACGCCGATCGAGCGGGTCATCGAGGCGGTGGTGTTCGGGTTGACGACGCGGATGCGCATCGGGGTCCTTCCGGTGGTGCGGGCGGTGCGGGTGTCGCTGTTGGTGCGGGTGTCGCTGCGGCGTCTCAGGCTCGTCCGACGGCGGCGCCGTCGTCGACCGTCGGGTCGTCCGAGGCGAGCTCCGGCATGCTCGGCCGGACCCGCTCGAGTCCCCAGAAGACCACGAGTCCCAGGCCGCAGCCGATGAACCAGCTGTAGTTGTTCAGCCCCGGCAGGATCCCGAGCGCGGGCGGCAGGACCGCACTGGCGACCGAGACCACCCCGGTGACGACGAGGGTACCGATGGCGTTCGGGTTGAAGCCGCCGCGGTACCAGTACCGGGCCGAGGTGTCCTTCGTGTACATGTCGTCGACGGCGATGCGCTGCTTCCCGACGATGTAGTACCCGGCGATCAGGATGCCGAACAGCGGGCCGATGAGGGCGCCGAGCACCCCGAGCGTGTACAGGATGGCCTGGTCGTTGCCGTACCAGTTCCACGGGGTCAGCAGCACGGAGCCGACCGCGGCGATCATGCCGCCGGCTCGCCACGAGATCTTGCGCGGAGCGACGTTCGAGAAGTCGAACGCGGGGCTGATGAAGTTCGCGACGATGTTGATGCCGACCGTCGCCGTGACGAAGGTCAGGCCGCCGAGCAGGATCGCGAACGGGGCGCCGATCGCCTGCACGGTCTCGATCGGGTCGGTGATGAGCTTGCCGAAGACCGGCACGGTCGCACTCGCACACAGCACGGTGAGCACCGAGAAGAACAGGAAGTTGATCGGCAGGCCCCAGAAGTTGCCCCGCTTGACGGACGCGAAGGACTTGCCGTAGCGCGAGAAGTCACCGAAGTTGAGCATCGGGCCGGAGAAGTAGCTGACCACCAGGGCGACCGCGGAGAGCATGACCGGGATCGACGCGCCGAACGAGAGCGGCTCCCCCACCGACAGCGTGAACGAGATGTTGCCGATGCCGGCCTGGCTGACGAGGTAGATCGCCAGCGCGATCATCACGACGTACACCGCCGGGCCCGCCCAGTCGATGAACTTCTTGATGGCCTCCATGCCCATCCAGAACAGGGCCCCCTGCGCGACCCACAGGATCGCGTACGAGATCCACCCGAGCGCCGACAGCCCCAGGAACGAGTGGTCGAGCAGCCCGGCCGAGGCGGGGATGAACTTCAGGAAGATGATGTTGAGCGACTGCGCGGCGAGGAACGTCTGCACGCCGTACCAGGCCATCGCGATCAGCCCGCGGATGATCGCGGGCACGTTCGCCCCGAGCACCCCGAACACCGCACGGTTGATGACCGGGTAGGGCACGCCAGTGCGCTGCGACGGCTTGGCGACGAGGTTGGCGAAGACCTGCACGATCAGGATGCCGACCACCAGGGCGATGAGCACCTGCCAGCTCGCGATGCCGAGTGCGAAGAGCGACCCGGCGGTGACGTAGCCGCCGACCGAGTGCACGTCGGACATCCAGAAGGCGAAGAAGTTGTAGCTCGTCCAGCTCTGCTTGCGCAGCGGGGCGAGGTCCTCGTTCGTGAGCGCCGGGTCGTACCCGGGCTTGACGACGCCGGCACCAGCGGGTGCGGCGGTCGTGGTGGGGGCGTGGGGCGCTGCGACGGGTGTCACGAGATCGGTAGCCATGGCGTCCTCCGAGGGAGTGGGGTGGGGAGGCGGTGATCGCCTCCACCACAGAAGTTAGGGAGCCTCTTCGCGCCCGCCGTTTCCCTCGTGTAACGGTCGTGTGTCGTGGTCGCTGTCCTGAAACGCTCGTTCCACACCAGAACGTGCACAGACATGTGCACGATGATGGCCGCATGCCCGACACCATCCGTTACGTCGCGATCGGCGACAGCTTCTCGGAGGGCATCGGCGACGCCGGCGCCGTACCGTTCCCCGGCTGGACCGGCCGACTCGCGAGCGGCATGGCCCGTGCGCACGACGCAGACGTCCGGTACGCCAACCTCGCGGTCCGCGGGCGCCTGCTCGCCGGGGTCCTCGGAGAGCAGCTCGACGCCGCTCTCGCACTCGACCCCGCACCGACGCTGATCACGTTCTGCGCGGGCGGCAACGACCTGCTGCGGCCACGGTTCGACGCCCACGCCCTCATCGCACCACTCGAAGCGGCGGTCGACACGGTCCTGGGCCGCGGGGTCCGGCTGGCGCTGCTGAGCCCCGCCGACCCGAGCGCACGACTCCCCCTCGGACGCCTCATCAACGCGCGCGGCGACGCCTGGGCGGACGCCCTCGCCGACCTCGCCGACCGGTACGACCTGCCCTTCGTCGACGTGTCCCGTGATCCGCACCTGCGCCGTGCCGAGTTCTGGTCCGAGGACCGGCTGCACATGAACGACACCGGCCACCAACGCGTCGCCGACCTCGCCCTGCACGCGATCCAGGACGGACCGGCACCGATCGAGCCGGCGTCCGAACGGACCGGTCGCACCCGACTCTCCGAGGAACTCCGCTACTACCGCGAGCACGTCCTGCCCTGGGTGCAGCGCCGCGTCACCCGGCGGTCCTCGGGCGACGGACGCTCGGCAACCTACCCGGCGTGGACCCCCGTCGACTGATCACGCACGATCGCGGCGGTTCTCCGCACGCGTCCCGCGCTCCGCTTGTCCTCCCCCGCGAACAGCCGTTCTACTCGGGTGATCCACGTCCGAGCCGAACTCAGGGGAGACGGCACCATGCACACTGCGCCACGCCCATCCGGCACCACCGCGACACGTCCTGCAACCGTCACCACCCCGACGGGCACCCCCAGCACCGCACACGGCATCGACCACATCGGCCTCACCGTGCCCGACATCGACCAGGCCACCGACTTCTTCGTCCTGGGACTCGACGCCGTCCCCCTGTACGACCGGTTCCTCCGGAGCGAACCGCTCCGCGGTGAACCCGACGTCCAGCGGCGCCTCGGCATCCCGAAGACCATGGCCCAGGGGGCACTGCGTATGCTCGCGCTGCCGAACGGGCCGGGACTCGAGCTCTTCGAGTACCACGGCCCCGACCAGCGCCCGGCCGTCCGCGCGAGCGACCTCGGCTGGCAGCACGTGGCGTTCTACGTCGACGACATCGACCACGCGCTGTCGCACATCGAGACGGCGGGCGGCCAGCGGTACGCCGACCCGCGTGACCTCGGCGGCAACGAGGGTGGGTTCGGCAACCGGTTCGTGTACGTCGGAACGCCGTGGGGATCGACGATCGAGCTGATCACCTACCCGAGTCGGCAGTCGTACGAGGACCACGCCCCGCGACCGAAGTGGCGCGTCTGACGGTTCAGCGCGCCGGGGCCGTCGCGATGTACGTCCGCGTCGGCCCGCCCGTCAGGGCGTGCGGGAACTCGACCCCGTCCGCCCGGAACCCGCCGGCTTCGTAGAGCCGCAGCGCTCGCTCGTTGCCGGCGAGTGCGTGCAGGACCACCGCGGGGTGTCCCGCCGCCGACGCCGCGTCGACCGACGCGGCCAGGAGCGCACGCCCGACACCCCGCGCCTGCACGTCCGGGCGGACGGCGAGCAGCGACAGGTAGGCGGCGTCGGACGGGTCGGTCGACCGCCCGGACCCCGGCGCCGTCACGAGCGCGAAGCCGTCGATCGCACCGGCCGCTCCGACAGCGACGAGCAGGGCGACCCGAGGCACGGCGAACTTCGACGCCGCGCGGGCTCGCACCGCCTCGGATTCCGGCACGCCGTCCCGTGCCGCGACCGCTGCGACCCACAGGTCGACACACGCCGACACTTCGTCCGGGGCCGCTGGACGCACGGACACGGACGGTTCGATCACCCGGTCAGCCTACGACCGCGCTGCTGCCGATCCTGAACGACGCCCCACGGTGCTCGTCGGGCAGCCGGTCACCGCGGCCGTGCAGCTTGTGCCGCAGCGAACCGGGCTCGTAGCCGGTCGGGTACGCCCCGCGCGCCCGGAGTTCGGGGATGACGAACTCGATGACGTCCTCCCACGTGCCCGGGGTCACCGCGTACGCCAGGTTGAACCCGTCGACGTCGGTGCGTTCCTGGATCTCCTGCAGCCGGTCGGCGATGGTCGCGCCCCCGCCGACGGCGACCGGCCCGAGCCCGCCGATCGCGGTGTGCCGGGCGAGGTCGCGGATCGTCCACGAGCTGCCGTCCTCGCCGGTGGCCGCCGCGATGTTGGCCGCAGCCGACTGGATCGCGTTCGACTCGACATCGCCGAGGGGCTCGTCGAGGTCCCACTGCGACAGGTCGACGCCCATCCAGCCGGAGTTGAGCACCAGCGCACCGAGCTCCGACGCGTACGACAGGTAGTCCTCGTACTTCGCCTGGGCCAGCTCGTCGGTGGCGTCCGTGATCACGGTGAGCAGTGTGTAGACGCGAGCGGCGTACCGGTCGCGACCAGCTGCCTCCAGGGCGTCACGGACCTTCGCGACGGTCGACGCGAGCTGCTCGACGGTCGGTGCGCCCACGAAGACGGCTTCGGCGTTCTCCGCTGCGAAGCGGATGCCGCGCGGCGACGCGCCCGCCTGGTAGATGACGGGCGAACGCTGCACCGACGGCTCGGACAGGTGGATGCCCGGCACGTCGAAGTGCTTGCCGTGGTGCTCGATCGGGTGCACCTTCGCCGGGTCGGTGAAGACGCCGGACGCGCGGTCGGCGACGACCGCGTCGTCCTCCCACGAGCCCTCCCACAGCTTGTAGAGGACCTCGAGGTACTCGTCGGCCACGTCGTACCGGTCGTCGTGCGACAGCTGGTCGGTCTGGCCCATGTTGCGCGCGGCGCTCGGCAGGTAGCCGGTGACGACGTTCCAGCCGACGCGCCCCTTGGTCAGGTGGTCGAGCGTGGAGATCCGCCGGGCGAACGGGTACGGGTGCTCGTACGCCGTGCCCGCCGTGATCCCGAAGCCGAGGTGCTCGGTCACCGACGCCATCGCCGACACCAGCAGGATCGGGTCGTTGACCGGCACCTGCGAGCCCGTGCGGAGCGCGGCCTCGTTCGAGTCGCCGTACACGTCGTACGTGCCCAGCACGTCGGCGATGAAGATGCCGTCGAACGCCCCGCCTTCGAGCGTCTTCGCCAGGTCCGTCCAGTACGTCAGGTCGCGGTAGTCCCGCGATCGGTCGCGCGGGTGCCGCCACAGCCCGGAGGACTGGTGGGCGACGCAGTTCATGTCGAACGCGTTGAAGCGGATCTGCCGGGGTTCGCTGCTGCTGGTCACGCTTGGCGACGCTACGTGCGGGGTCTGCGTCCGTCATCCATCGTGACGAAGCGTGACGGCCGCAGCTCAGGCGCGGTCGTGGAGCGTGACCTGGTAGCCGTCCGGGTCGGCGAACGTGAACGTCCGGCCGAACGGGCCGTCGATCGGTGCCGACACGATCGTGTGGCCGTCGGCCACCAGGGCGTCGTGGATGGCCTGCACGTCGGTCGCGTGCAGCCAGATCGCCGCGCCGATGCCCGGCTGCGAGACCGCGTCGAGGTCGGTGCCGGGGACGACGTCCCGCAGCGCGAAGGCGATGGGCGTCGTCTCGAAGACGACGGCGTGTGGCGGGCCGGCCTGGGAGCGGACGAGACCGAGGTACTGCTCGTAGAACGCCTGCGACGCCGCCAGGTCGCGGGTCTGCAGGGAGATGAAGTCGGGGCCGGTGACGGGCATGTGGTGCTCCTTCGGTTGTGTCAGTTTTCTGACACGGCACAACCTATGTCAGACTCCTGACATGAGTCAAGACGGCACCGACAGCAGCGACGTCATCGACCTCGAGACGTCCCTCGGATACCTGCTCAAGGAAGCCGCGAGCGCGCTCCGCGCTGCGATGGAGGCCGTGCTGCGCCCGCTCGGCATGACGATGACGCACTACTCGTGCCTCGAACTCCTGGCACAGCGGCCCGGGCTGTCGAACTCCGAGCTCGCACGCGGCGCCTTCGTCACGCGGCAGTCGATGAACGTGCTGCTGCAGGCCCTGGAACGGGACGGCTTCGTGACGCGGGCCACCGAGGCGCCGGTGGGCAAGGCGCTCCCGACGCGGTTGACGGCGAGCGGGCGGGCGAGCCTCGAGCTCGCGAGCGCGGCTGTCCGCGGCGTCGAGGTCCGGATGCTCGACGGGTTGTCGGGTGAGCAGCAGGTGGCGACGCGGGGGGCGCTGCGCAGCATGGTGCGCTCACTCCGCCGCACCACCAACGACGAGGCCAGCACGGTCTGAGGACGCGCTACCCTTCGACCGGTATTGATGTATCTCTCGAAGGGAACTGTTCGTGCACGAGGACTTCACCAACCTGTACCTGTCGAGCCTCTGGCTCAGCGTCGCGATGCTCGCCGGTGGTTTCGCGCGGACCCGGAACCGATCGGCGTGGACCTGGTTCCTCCTGACGCTGCTGTTCGGCCCGCTCGCGGTGCTGCTGCTCGTCACGTGGCCGGCGCGCCCGCCCGGCCGGACCGACCCCGCGCGGACCGATGCGTCCGCATCGGCACCGGACACGGGCGGTTCCGAGGAGTAGCCCTGACGCAGAAGCGCGCAGGACCAGATCCTCTCAGGGAAGGGCGGACACCATGGCGCTGCAGGACGACGTCGTCACCGACGTCGGCGGGGATCGACGACTACGGACCGCGCTGCTGATCGTCGGCATCGTGGCGGTCCTCGTCGGTGTCGCCTCACTCGTGCTCCCGCACGCGACGCTGTTCGCGGTCGCGTGGGTGTTCGGCATCTACCTGCTGGTGTCCGGCCTGTCGATGATCGTCCGTGCGTTCGCCCACGGGATCGGCACCGGCCGCCGCATCGGCTTGGTCGTCCTCGGTGCGCTGATCCTCGCCGGGGGCATCGTGGCGCTCGTCGCCCCGCCGGTCGGGGTGCGGTGGATCGCGTTCGTGATCGGCTTCGCCTGGCTGGTCGAGGGCATCACCCTGCTCTACGCCCCGACACCGACGAACCGTGCCCTGACGATCGGCGCCGCGGTGCTCAGCATCGTCATCGGCGTGCTCGTCATCAACCTGCCGTCCATCGGGGCAGCGCTGGCCGTCGTCGCCATCGCGGGCTTCCTGATCCTGTTCGGCATCGTGCAGATCGCCCTCGGGGTCACCGTCGGACGCGCTCACCGGTCCGCCACGACCGCCGGTCGAGCGGCCTGACCACGGCCTCTGTGCGGGGGTTCGTCACCCGTCGAAGACGACGTCGGCAGCGTCCCTCGGGGCGAACTGCGCTTCAAAGTCGCGTTCGTTGGGGATCCACACGTCCTGCCACAGGTCGTCGTGGTCACGTCCGAGCCGGCGGTCGCGGGCCATGCCGCGACGAGCGGCGGTGTGGAGGTCCACGTCGCACCAGACCGCCACGTCGATGTACGGCATCGCGTCGGGGTGGAAGAGGCCGATGAGGTCGACGACCACGACGTCCGTCGTCGGCAGTGGCTCCGCGGGACCGAGTGCCCGGACCGACCAGTCGAACCGCTGGAACGTGCTCGCTCGCCCCGTCCGGTGCGGTTCGAGGACGGACGACGTCAGACGCTCCCGATCGACACCGTCCCAGTCACCCGACCGCCGGTGGGACCGCTCCGGATCGAGGAAGTCGTCTCCACGGATCCGCACCGCGCCCGGCACCGTCCCGGCCAGACTGCGCGCCAGCGTGGACTTCCCGGAGCCGCAGTACCCCGAGATGCCGACGACGATGGGGTGCCCGGCCGAGGCGCGGCGTGCCGCCACGAGGTCGATGACACCGTCCTGATCCATCGGACCAGGGTACGAGCCGATCACCAGCACGGGATCCACGCCGACGACTCCTAGGCTCGACGGGTGGACGTCACACTGCGGAACAGCATCCCCGAGGACATCGAGTGGCTCGTCGAGCTGCGTGCGCAGGTCCTCCGTGCCGACCTGGAGCGTCTCGGCCGCTTCGACGCGGTCCGGGTCCGCGGGCGGATGCGTGATGCCTTCGCGCCCGAGCACACCCGGGTCGTCGTGGTCGACGGCCGCGATGTCGGCTCGATCGCCACACGGATCGACGACGACACCCGCTGGGTCGAGCACTTCTACCTCGCACCGGACATCCAGGGGCGCGGCATCGGGTCCACAGTGCTCCGGACCGTCCTGTCCGACTCCCACACGGGCGCAACCCGACTCAACGTGTTGCAGGGAAGCCCCGCACGCCGGCTCTACGAACGGCACGGTTTCGTCGTGGACACCGAGGACGACGTCGACGTCTTCATGACGCATCGTCACGTCTGAACGGTAGGTTCGACGCATGAGCCACGTCCTGCGATCCATCGGCCGGGTGGTGCTGACCACGCTGCAGTACCTGGCCGCCGTACTGAGCACCATCGGTTCCGGCGGTGCCACCGCACCGGCCCAGCCACCTACCCGATCCACGAAGCCGCGAGACGAGTACCGCCCCTGAGCCGGGCCTACAGCATCTTCGCGTACCAGCGGTCGGAGTACGGGTCGTCGTTGAACGGTGCGACCGGCACGAACCCGAGCCGTTCGTAGAGCGCGCAGGCCTCGGCGAGCTCGGCCCGGGTGTCGAGACGCAGCGACGTGATCCCGCGCGCTCGGCAGACCTCCTCGACGTGGCGCAGGAGTGCCGAACCGACACCCCGACCGCGGCGATCCGGCAGCGTGAACACCTTCGTCAGCTCACCGACGACACCCACGAAACGCACGCCGGCACACGCGACCACCGCTCCCCCGTCCGAGGCGACGACGAACAGCCCGGAGTCCCCTTGCAGGTCGTCGAAGGGCTCGTCGAGCATCGCGCGGTCGACCTCGGCCGACGTCGCCACCCGCCGGTACCACCGCGACGCGACCTCGGTCAGGTAGTCCCGCACGATCGCGTCGGCCCGGCCTGCGCCGGGTCGCTCCGTCTCGAAGATCATCGCGCTCCTTCGACAGGCACACCGTTCAAGCCGTTCGGGGCCCGGTCAGCGACCGACTGCGGACGGGAGGCGCGTGGCGGCCCCGCCACGGGCCTCCCGGCGGTCACGTGGTCGCGATCGCGAGCCGCACCCGGCTCAGCGGGACGCCGTTGCCTCACGCGCAGCGGCTTCCGCCGCGACCCAGGCGAGCATGCCGCACTTGACCCGCATGACGAACTTCGAGACGCCGTGGAAGGCGATGAGGTCCTCGAGGACGTCCTCGTCGGGCTCGCCGACGCCGCGGGAGCGCATCATCGTGCGGAACTCGTCGGTCAGTGCGAGGAGCTCCGGGACCGTGCGGCCCACAGCCATGTCGGTGAGGACCGATGCCGAGGCCATCGAGATCGAGCAGCCGTCGCCCTGCCAGGCGAGACCGGCGATGCGGTCGGTGCCCGGTTCGAGGCGGATGCGGACGGTGATCTCGTCGCCGCACGTGGGGTTGCGCTCGAAGTGCGAGGCGTCGGCGTCGGGCAGGTCGCCGTCGCCGTGCCGGGCCTTGGCGTGGTCGAGGATGACCTGCTGGTACAGGCTGTCGAGGGAGTTCATACGGTCGCTCCGAAGTAGCCGCGGACCTCGCCGACGGCCGCGATGAACCGGTCCACGTCGTGCTCGGTCGTGTAGACGTAGGTGCTCGCGCGGCTGGTGGCGACCAGGCCGAGTCGGCGGTGCAGGGGTTGGGCGCAGTGGTGCCCCGAGCGGACGGCGATGCCCTGCGCGTCGAGGTACTGCGACACGTCGTGGGCGTGCACACCGTCGACGTCGAACGACACCAGGCCCGATCGCGGGACGCCGACCGGCGGACCGACCACGCGGATGCCGGGGACGGCGGCCAGGCCGTCGAGCATGCGCCGGGCGAGGTGCTCCTCGTGCGCGCGGACACGCTCCATGCCGATGCCCTGCAGGTAGCGGACGGCCTCGGCCAGGGCGACGGCCTGCGAGACGGGCTGCGTGCCGGCCTCGAACCGCTCGGGTGCCGGCATGAACTCCGACGCCTCCATGGTCACGGTGGTGATCATGGACCCGCCGGTGCGGAACGGAGGCAGCGCGTTCAACAGCTCGCTGCGGCCCCAGAGCACGCCGATGCCGTTCGGGCCGAGCATCTTGTGCCCGGAGAACGCGGCGAAGTCGACGCCGAGCTCCTGCACGTCGAGCGGCCGGTGCGGCGCGGACTGGCAGGCGTCGAGGACGACCAGTGCGCCGCGGGCGTGGGCGAGACCGACGATCTGCTCGACGGGGGCGACCATGCCGGTGACGTTCGAGACGTGCGCGAACGCGACGACCTTGGTGTGGTCGGTGATCAGGGCCGCGGCGTCCTCGGCGGTCCAGGTGCCGTCGGCGGCGACCGGGACCCAGCGGAGCGTCGCGCCGGTCAGCGCGGCGAGTTCCTGCCACGGCACGAGGTTCGCGTGGTGCTCGGCCTCGGTGACCAGGATCTCGTCGCCCGGTCCGATGCGGAAGCGAGCGGCGTCGACCCCGCCGCGGCCACGGCTGGCGTTCGCGATGCCGTAGGCGACGAGGTTGAGGGCGTCGGTGGCGTTCGCGGTCCAGACGACCTCGCTCGGACCGGCAGCGCCGATGAAGTCGGCGACGGTGGCACGGGCGTCCTCGTAGGCATCGGTGCTCAGCGCCGCGAGCGTGTGCGCCCCGCGGTGGACGGCGGCGTTGTCGTGCTCGAGGAACCGGCGTTCGGCGTCGAGGACCTGGGTCGGGCGTTCCGCCGTCGCCCCGGAGTCCAGGTACGCCAACGGTTGCCCGTTCACGTCCTGCGCGAGGATCGGGAAGTCCGACTTGATCGTCTCGACCTCGGCCTCGGTGAGCGGCTGGTTCGGCGCCACGACTGTCACGTCTCGTCCTCCTGGTGTTGCTGTCCGGAGCAACCCGTCAATGGTGGCCGTTGTTCCCGACGGCGTCCAGTCGGCGCGGGAACGGCCCAGGACCACGCCGGGTCCTGGGCCGTCGCACGGTGGGGCTACTCGTTGCCGATCTTCTTGTCCGCAGCGTCGCGGGCACCGTCGATCTTGTCGTCGTACTTGCCGCCGGTGGCCTTCTTGACCGCGTCGGCGACGCCCCCGAGGACCTTGTCGCTGATGTCCTCGGCCTTCTCGCTCTTCAGGGCGTCCTGGACCTTGTTGTCCTTCAGGAAGTCCTGGGCCTTCTTCGTGATGTCGTCGAACCCCGCCATGGCCTGCTCCTCAGCTCGGTGCGGAGCCCGTCGCTCCGTCATGCCGCAGATCGTAGGCCGCAGAACCGTCGTCTGTCCCGGAACGTGACGAAGTGTTCACACCATCTGGGCGCTGCGTCGACGTGCCAGGACGTACCCGACCGCGACCGCCCCGGACACCGCGAGCAGCGACGGGATGAGGATGTCGGTGCCCTCCTGCGTGAACTCGACCACCAGGACGAGCGCCGTGAACGGGGCCCGCATCGTGGTCGCCAGGAACGCCGCGGCGCCGACGAACGCGAAGGCCGCCAGGCCCGGGCCGTCAGCCGGCCAGAGCAGGAGCCACGCGCCCCCGAGGCCGCCGCCGATCGCCGAACCGATCGCGATCGATGGTGTCAGGGTGCCGCCGACCGCGCCGGCACCGATCGTGGCCGACGTGGTGATCGTGCGGACGACGCCGAGCAGCAGGAGCAGCACGATCGGCGCCAGGCCGGCGACGGTGTCGTCGTCGAGCGAGGCGTTCATCGCGACGAGGCCCAGCGCCCGCCCGTTGCCGAGGATCTCCGGGAACGGCACCGCGATGAGCCCGACCATCGCGAACACCACCGGCAGCACGACGAGCAGGTGCCAGCCCTTGGGCGCGATGCCCTGGAGCCGGTTGGTGAGCTTCACGAACCCGACGCCCGCCAGGCCGAGGACGGGCCCGACGATGATCGCCCAGACGAGCAGCGACGGCGACATGTGCATCGCCGGCACGTGGTAGAGCACCTCGTCCGGGATCACGAGCCGGGCGACGAACGCGGCGACGGCACTCGTGGCGAACGCGGGCAGGGCCGTGGCGAAGCTGATCTCGCCGAGCAGGACCTCGACGGCGAAGAGCGCACCGCCGAGCGGGACGTCGTACACCGCGGCGAGGCCCGCTGCCGCTCCGCAGGCGACCAGGATCTTCGTCTCGCGCGGGGTGAGACCGGCACGACGGGTGACGAGTTGGGAGAGCCAGGCGCCGACCTCGCGCGGGGCGACCTCCTTGCCGATCGAGGCGCCGAGCCCGACCGCCAGGATCTGCACGCCGGCGTTCGCCAGGGTCGCGAGTGCGGGCATCCGCTTGCCGCCGACCGCCGCCGTGACCGACACGATCGGGCGCCCCCAGCGCCGGAGCGCCCACCAGGCGAAGCCCGTCAGGACACCGGCGGCCACGAGCGCGAGGAACCGGTTCAGCGCCGACGGGGCGTCCGCCGCCTCGAGGTGCCCGCCGAAGCCGTACCCGAACGCCACGAACTGGATGAGCTGCAGCGCGAGCCACACGGCGATGCCGGCGATGCCGCCGGAGATGCCCACCAGGGCGGTGACGACGGCGAGCTTGAGCGCCCAGACGGGGGTCGCGTGTCCGGAGCGCGGCATGTCGAAAACCCTAGCGGCTCCGATCACCGGCACCGGGCCTCCCGGTCATCCCGCCTGTCGTCAGACGGCCGTCAGCCGGAACGGGACCACGCAGTCGGCGGGCATGAGCGGCGGGTGCAGGCCGACCGTGCCGAGCACCCGACCGCTGAACACCCGTGCGCCGCTCCACCAGTCCGGCCGGACGATCCCGTGCCCGTCGCCGACCACGATCGGGTCGACGCGGTACGAGACGTCCGGGTCGAGGTCGCGGAAGGTGACCCGACCGGTGCCGGACACCTCGGACCGCCCGATGCTCGCCAGGAAGAAGACGGCGTGCTGCCGGTCCGGCGTGACCGTGCCGTACACGAGCCGGGAGTCGTCGACCTCGTCCATCCGCACCAGGTCGCCGCCGTGCAGCAGCCCGCGCAGCTCCTTGTACAGCGCGATCCACTCGGCCAGCGACGCCGACTCCTCCGCCGTCGCCTCGGTGAGGTCCCACTCGATGCCCAGGTGCCCGACGAGCGCGGTGCCGGCCCGGAAGGCCAGGTCGTGCACGCGGCCCGTCGAGTGGTTCCTGCCGCTCGCGATGTGCGCACCGAGCAGTTCCGGGGGCAGGAGCTGCTGCGTCCACCGGTGCATCTGCTGCCGCTCGAGGGGGTCGATGTCGTCGGACACCCAGACGCGGTCGGTGTGCTCGATCACGCCGAGGTCGACCCGGGCGCCACCCGACGCGCACGACTCGATCTCGAGCGTCGGGAAGCGTGCCTTCAGGGTCGCCATCAGCCGGTACGTCGCCAGGGTCTGCTCGTGCACCGCCGCGCCGGCACCGGGGAACCCGGCCTCCACCAGGTCGCGGTTGTGGTCCCACTTGACGTACTCGATGCCGTACTCGCCGATGATCGCCGTCATCCGCTCGAGCACGTACTCGTACGCCTCGGGGATCGCCAGGTCGAGCACCTGCTGGTCGCGGGACCGCATCGGCAGTCGGCCGTCCGCCTGCATGATCCACTCCGGGTGGGCGCGGGCTAGGTCGCTGTCCTCGTTCACCATCTCGGGTTCGAACCACAGGCCGAACTCCATGCCGAGGGCCCGGACACGGTCCACGATCGGCCCGAGCCCGTCGGGCCAGACGTCCTCGTCGACGTACCAGTCACCGAGCCCGAGGTGGTCGTTCCGGCGGCCGCGGAACCACCCGTCGTCGAGCACGTACCGCTCGACCCCGAGGGCCGCGGCGCGCTCCGCCAGGTCGGTCAGCCGGGCGAGGTCGTGGTCGAAGTACACGGCCTCCCAGACGTTGATCGTCATCGGCCGCGGCGTCGTCGGGTGCTGCGGCCGGCTGCGGAGCCACTGGTGGAAGCGTCGGGCCTGGTCGTCGAGCCCGTCACCGTGGGCGAACCACACCCACGGCCCCTCGTGCGTCTCGCCCGTGCCGAGCCGGACCTCGCCCGGCAGCAGCAGTTCGCCGCCGCCGATCACCTGGCGCCCGGTCGACAGGCGTTCGGCGTGGTGCCGGTGGTTCCCGCTCCAACCGGTGTGCACGCCCCACACCTGACCGCGGGCGAAGCCGAAGCCGGGCTCCCCCACCGTCAGGACGGTCGCGGCGTCGGCACCGGTCCGGCCCTTCCGGCTCTCGCGCTGGTGGGTACCGACGACGAGCTCGCGGCGCTGCGGGGTGCGTTCCTTGCCCCATCGACCGGCGAAGTCCAGGACCTCGCGCGCACCGGACGGGATCGGCATCGCCACCGTCAGGTCGTCCACCGTGTAGACGCCGTCGGCGGTGTTCGTGACGGCAGCCCGGGCACGGACGAGTCCGGAGACGAGCACCTCGATCGTCAGCCGGACCGCGAGCCCCGCGGTGTCGTCGGCAGCCTCGGCCGTGACGGTCGTGTCGGTCACGTCGAGCGACCGGACGGTGAACGCCGGCGACCAGTCGTGGCCGTCGCGGTGTCCGGCCAGGCCGGGTCGTCCGCTCCACCCGCGGTTCGGCTCGGGCAGCACGGCGACACGGACGGGGTCGTCCATCTCGTTCTGGGCCACGGGGGCGACGTCCGCGTCGGCGAGTGCAACGAGCGCGTCGTCGTCGAGTGGCCCGAGGGCTGCTCCCCAGTGCACCACCGCGGGCAGCGCGTGGTCACGGCAGTCGAGGACGAGGGAGACGCCCCCGGCGGTCAGGTGGACGAGGTCGGACGAGGTCACGGCCCCAGTCTTCCTCAGAACCAGCGCTTGACCTTGAACACGACCCACAGGATCGCGGCGAACAGGATCATCCCCACGATCGACAGCGGGTAGCCCCAGGTCCACGTCAGCTCGGGCATGTGCGTGAAGTTCATGCCGTAGATGGCGGCGATGAGCGTCGGGGCGAACAGGATCGCCGCCCAGCCGGAGATCCGCTTCGTGTCGTCGTTCTGCTTCTGCGCCGCGAGCGTCGAGTCGACCGTCAGGGCGTTCTGCAGCAGCTGCCGGAACGTGTCCAGCCGCTCCACCGTGCGGATGGCGTGGTCGAGGACGTCGCGGAACCGGCGCTGCATCTCGATCGGCAGGTGGTACTTCTCGGCGCCGCGGTGCAGGTTCTCGATGATGTGGATGAGTGGGCGGGCCGCACGCTGGAAGTCGACGACCTCGCCGAACAGTTCGTAGATGCGCCGCGAGACCCCGGCCTCGCCCGCGAACAGCTGGTCCTCGATCTGGTTGATGTCCTCTTCCAGCCCGTCGATCACCGGCACGTAGCCGTCGACGATCGTGTCCATCAGCGCCCAGAGCTGCGCCTGCGGTCCGACCGTCACCAGGCCGGGCTTGCCGCTCATCCGCTGCAGCGCTCGCGGGACGGTCGGCTTGCCGCGCGGGTCGGCCTTCACCACGACGAGGAAGAAGTCCTCTCCGACGAAGGCGTGCACCTCGCCGAACGCCACCTCTTCCTGCCCGTCGTTGTAGAGCGCGGGCTTGAGGACCACGAAGAGCGTCGAGCCGTACCGCTCGAGCTTCGGTCGCTGGTGCCCCTCGGCGGAGTCCTCGACCGCGAGCTCGTGCAGGCCGAGGGCGACCGCGACGTCGCCGAGCTCCTGCGCGTCCGGTTGGTACAGCACGATGCACGCGCTCGCGCCCTGCTCGTCGAGCATCCGGAAGGTGTCGTCCAGCGACGGACTCGCCATCGGGGCGATCCGGTCGACGTACACGGTGTTCATCTCGACGCTCACGCGACCACCGTACGCAGGTGACCGGCTTTCGGGCCTCCAGTCCGCCGTCCCCCACAGGCTGAACGCACGCTGCGCGCCCGACAAGACCGCCCGCCTACGGTGCAGGTCATCAGCATGCTGACGAAGGGAACGGTCATGAAGAGGATCTGGAAGCGCATCGCAGTCGCCGTGAGTGCCGTCGTGGCGGTGGTCGGAGCGTTCGTCGGGTCCGGCGCCGCCGGCGGGACACCGATCCAGGACGCTGCCGGCGGAGCACTGTCGGCGTCGTCGACCGCCATCGCACCGGACGGCCCGGCGTTCTCGATCTGGAGCGTCGTCTACGTCGGCCTCATCGCCTACGCGATCCGCCAGCTCTTCCGCACGTCGGACGATGACCGGCACGCGAAGCTGGCGGTGCCGGCGATCCTGTCGCTGCTGCTCAACGCGGCGTGGATCCTGTCGGTGCAGTTCGGGTTCCTGTGGGCGAGCGAACCGATCATCGTGGCCCTGCTCGCGGTGCTGGTCTGGACGTTCACGATCCTGCGGCGGACGAAGCCCTCCGGTGTCGTCGAGGCGATCGTCACCGACGGCACGTTCGGCCTCTACCTCGGGTGGGTGTGCGTCGCGACGGCAGCGAACACGGCCGCGGTGCTGACGGCAGCGGGCTTCCGGGGCTTCGAACTCGGGCAGGACGTCTGGGGTGTGCTCATCGCAGCGGTGGCCGGGCTCGTCGGGCTGCTGCTGGCGGTGTGGGGTCGGGGTCGCCTGGCACCGATGACCTCCCTGGCCTGGGGGCTGGCGTGGGTGGCGGTCGCGCGGCTCGACGGTCCGCTGGTGTCGACGCCGACCGCTGTGGCCGCGGTGGTCGCAGCCGCCGCGGTCGTCGTGGTGACGGTCGCCGTGCGGGCGCGTGCGGGTTGGTCCGGCGCGCGTGGCCTGGCGGCGCGCACGGCCTAGCCAACATTCGCGCTCAGCGACAGTTCACGGCCGCGAGGCTGCGTGAACTGTCGCTGAGCGCGAAACAACGCGCGCCAGCGCCGGGCCCGCAGGCGGCCGGGGCCTACCGCGCGGACGCCACGAGGCCGTGCGCGGCCGCCACGGCCTCGTTCGTGACCTGGCCGGCGTGCACGTTCAGGCCGAGGGCGAGCGACGGGTCGGCGGCCAGCGCGGCCTCCCACCCGCGGTCGGCGATCGCGACGGCGTACGGCAGCGTCGCGTTCGTCAGCGAGATCGTGCTCGTGCGCGGGACGGCGCCGGGCATGTTCGCCACGCAGTAGTACACGGTGTCGTGCACCGCGAACGTCGGGTCGTCGTGCGTGGTCGGGTGCGAGCCCTCGAAGCAGCCGCCCTGGTCGATCGCGATGTCGACGAGTACCGATCCCGGCCGCATGTCCGCGACCATGGCGTCGGTGACGAGCTTCGGCGCGGACGCCCCGGGGATGAGCACGGAACCGATCACCAGGTCGGCGTCCCGCAGGGCTTCCGCGATGGCGTGCGCCGACGACCGCAGCGTGGTGATCCGCCCGTCGAACCGGGCGTCGAGCGCGCGCAGGCGGGGCAGGCTGATGTCGAAGACCGTGACGTCGGCCCCCATGCCGAGCGCCATCGTCGCCGCGTGCTCGCCCGCGACCCCACCGCCGATCACGACGACACGACCCTTCGGCGTGCCGGGCACCCCACCGAGCAACAGCCCGCGTCCGCCGTTCGTGCGCATCAGGTTGTAGGCGCCGACCTGGGCCGACAGCCGCCCGGCGACCTCGGACATCGGCGACAGCAGGGGCAGCGAGCGGTCCGGCAGCTGCACGGTCTCGTAGGCGATCGCGGTGGCTCCGGAGTCGATGAGTGCATCGGTCAGCGGGCGGTCGGCCGCCAGGTGCAGGTACGTGAAGAGCACCTGACCCGGACGGATGAGCGGGTACTCGGACGCCACCGGCTCCTTGACCTTCAGGATCAGCTCGGCGCGCGCCCAGACCTCGGCGGCGGTGTCGACGATCTCGGCGCCCGCGGTGCGGTACTCGTCGTCGGGGAACGCCGATCCGGTGCCGGCACCGGCCTGCACCAGGACCTGGTGGCCGTGCAGTGCCAGTTCGGCGACACCCGCCGGGGTGGCCGCCACGCGGTACTCGTTGTTCTTGATCTCGGTGGGGACGCCGATGCGCATCGCAGACTCCTTCGTGGGTGGTGCTCTCGTCCACACCATTCAGCGCCGGATTCGTTGCGGTGACGTTACAGCCGAATATCCTGACGACGCACGGCGCATCCGTGCGATGAGATTCGGCGATCAGCCGCTCAGAAGACCTTGCCCGGGTTCAGGATGCCTGCCGGGTCGAACACCCGTCGGATCCCCCGCTGCAGCTCGAGCACGTCGTCGCCGAGCTCGTCACCGATCCACCGACGCTTCAACACCCCCACGCCGTGCTCGCCGGTCAGGGTGCCTCCCAACTCGATCGCGGCACGGAACATCGCGTCGGCGGCGTCCCAGACATGAGCCGGCACCTCGTCGCCGTCGAAGACGAAGTTCGGGTGCAGGTTGCCGTCGCCGGCGTGCGCCACGGTCGGGATCGGCACACCGTGTTCGCGACCGATCTCCTCCACGCGGGCGAACATCTCGGCGAGCCGGCTGCGCGGCACGGCGACGTCCTCGATGAGCACCCGGCCTCGCGACTCCATCGCGGCGTGGAAGGACCGGCGGATCGTCAGCAGGCGCTCGCGTTCCGTCGCCGACCCGGCCAGGTGCACGGTTCCGCCCTCGGCCTGGAGGCGCGGCACGGCTCCCAGCGCGGCCTCGGTTGCGCCCGGGCCGTCGAACTCCACGAGCAGGAACACCCCGCCCGCCGCGGTGCTCCCCACCGTCTCGAGGATCACCTCGGGTCCCAGGTACGCCGCGATCCCCTCGAGGGCGAGGGCGTCCAGCAGCTCGACCGTCGACGGCCGATCCGCTCCCGCCACCACGGCCGCTGCCGCGGCGGCGGCCTGCTGCACGGTCGGGTAGACGGCCCCGAGGGTCGCAGGCTCCCCCGCCGGGATCGGGACGAGTCGGACCGTCGCGCCGACGATGACGCCGAGCGTGCCCTCGGACCCGACGAGCAACGCCGTGAGGTCGAGGCCGGTCACCCCCTTGACGGTGCGGTGGCCGGTCGACACGAGCCGGCCGTCCGCCAGCACGACGTCGAGTCCGAGCACGGCCTCGCGCGTGACGCCGTACTTCACGCACCGCAGACCACCGGCGTTCGTGGCGATGTTCCCGCCGACGCTCGCGATCGCCGCGCTCGCAGGGTCCGGTGCGAAACGCAGCCCGTGCTCGGCGACGGCGGCGTTCAGCGCACCGTTGAGCACCCCGGGTTCGACGACGGCGAGCTCGTCCTCGACGGACACCTCGACGATGCGGTCCATCCGCGCGACGCTGAGCACCACCGTGCCCTCGGTGCCGTTCGCGCCACCCGCCAGACCGGTGCCGGCGCCGCGCGGGACGACGGGGACGCGCAGGGCCGAGCAGGTCCGGAGCGTCGCCTGCACGTGTTCGACGGTGCGGGCCTCGACGACGGCGACCGGACCGCCGGGTGCGATCCAGCCGGACTTGTCGGTCCGCGCGGCGTCGAGCACGCCCGGTTCGGTCCGGACGACGGTGCCGTCGGGGTCCTGCAGTGCGGAGCGGAGCGCGGTGACGACGGTGTCCATGTCGTCACGCTACCGCCGCCGGGTGGACTCCCCGGCTCGGTGCCCCGAGACGGTCAGCGCGTGCGGAGCGACTCGCTCGGCAGCTCGCCGAAGCGGGCACGGTACGTCGCCGAGAACCGCCCGAGGTGTCCGAAGCCCCACGACCGCGCGATCTCGGCGACCGAGGTCTCGTCGCGCGCACCCCCGAGCAGGTCCGCCCGCGCACCGTCGAGCCGCACCTCGCGCAGCAGGTCGCCGGGCGTCTGGTCGAGGTGCCGTCGCAGGGACTGCTGCAGCCCGCGCGGGCTGAGTCCCGCCGCCGCGGCGATCTCGGGTGTGCCGATGGGTTCGCGGGCGTGCTCGTGCACGAAGTCGAGCGCCCGGCGGACGCGCCCGTGCTCCGGACCGCCGCCGGCCACGGTCGAGCGCCAGCGATCGCGCTGCGGGAACGCACGGATCGCAGCGGTCGCGAAGGCCTCGGCGATGTCGCGCTGCGCGATCGGGTCGAGGTCGTGGTCCACGTCGAGCCACGTCGACGCGTGCGTCCGGACCACGTCCTGCCACGCAGCCGTGCCCGCAGCCGTCGGGCGCTGCATCGGCTCGAAGGCGAAGTCGTCCTCGCCGACGATCGCCCGGACGAAGTCGCGGTCCAGGTGCACGAGGTTCAGCGCGATGTCGCGGTGGTGCAGGGAGTACGGCTCGGCGAACGGCAGCACGACGGGCACGCCGGCTTCGAGCGCCCAGGTCTCGCCGCCGCAGGTGATCCGGCTGGAGCCACTCCGCATCCAGGCCACCAGGAACTCGTCGTCGACCTGGCTCTCGCTGCGCAGGTCGACCATGAACCGCGACGACCGCAGCGACATCCGGTCGTCGCCGACGCCGGCGAAGTCCCAGTGCGCGGTGGGGCGGGTGCGCCGGACCGCGGGTGCCCGGAAGTCGTAGTCGCGCCCGAAGAAGGCGAGCGCCTGGTCGACGTCCGTGCCGACCACGCGACGGGAGTACCGGCCGCCCGGTCGGTCCATCGAGATCACCATGGCCGAGACCGTACCCCGCACCCCCGACAGAACCGGGTCACATCCTGACTCAGGGCTGCAGGATCGCCTGCCCGACGCTCTCGTCCAGGATCAGGTCCGTGACGAGCCCGGACGCCAGCGCACCCCGCAACGACGCGGCCTTCGACCGGCCCGCGACGACGCAGACCCGACGCGGAGCGCGCTTGATGGTGTCGAGGTCCGGCCCGCCGGCGCGCGCGTTCACGCCGATGTCCCGCCACGACCCGTCGGCCCGGTAGAACACCGTCGAGACGTCCCCGACGACCTGGGCCTTCGTGAGCTCGTCGCGGTCGGCGGGGTCGAGGTAGCCGCCGGAGTACACGTGCGACGGCACCGGGGCCTGCGGGGCGCCGACACCGAACACGACCAGGTCCATCCGCTCGTGCAGGTCGAGCACACGGCGGATCGAGCGCTCGCGGAACAGCGCCTCCTTCGTGGCGGGGTCGTCGAAGAACGCGGGCACCGGGAACTGCTGCACGAACGCGCCGTACGCCTCGCCGAACCGCCGCAGGATCTCCGAGGCGTAGACGATGCCCGTGGTCCGTGTGTTCGCGGCGCCGTTGATCTGCACGATCGTCGAGCCGTGGGTGGTCTTCGGCACGAGGTACCGGCTGACCGCGCTCACCGTCGAGCCCCACGAGATCCCGATCACCATGTTCGACTCGACGTACTGCGTCAGGATCCGCGCGGCGGACAGGGCGACCCGCTCCAGCCGGTCGACGTCGCTCGTGTGGTCCGGCACCGGGACGACGTGCGCGTGCACCCCGAACCGCGAGCGGATGCTGCGGCTCAGCGCGGCCGCCTGGTCCAGGGGTGAGCGGATCTGGATGTCGACGAGACCGGTGTCCCTGGCGTACTTCAGCAGGCGCGACACCGAGGACCGCGAGGTCGCGAGTTCGTCCGCGATGGCGTCCATCGTCAGGTCCTGCAGGTAGTACAGGTGGGCGGCGCGCAGCGCCTGCTGCGTGCGCATGGGCTGAGCCGCATCGCTCATGGTGCTCCGATCTGTCGAACGCAACCATGCACGGACGTGCAGGGCCTCTGCAACCCCTGTCGCGCCTCCCGGCCCCCGGATCGGAGCGCACGACACGTGTGCTGCACGTTCGTGCACGCAAGTTGCCCGACCTCCCAAACCGGCGCACGATCGATCCTGACCACGAGAACAGACGAAGGAAGCGACGAACCATGTCGAAGAAGACACAGCCCCGGAACACGGTGACCGCCCTCACCGAGCGCCCGAACGCGCAGGTCCTCGTCGTCGGCGGCGGCATCAACGGCATCGCCACGTTCCGCGACCTCGCGCTGCAGGGCGTCGACGTCGCCCTGGTCGAGCGCGGCGACTACGCCTCCGGTGCGTCCGCCGCGTCGAGCCACATGATCCACGGCGGCATCCGCTACCTCGAGAACGGCGAGTTCCGCCTGGTGCGCGAGAGCGTCCAGGAGCGCAACGGCCTCATCCGCATCGCCCCGCACTACGTCAAGCCGCTGCAGACCACGATGCCGATCTTCTCGACGTTCTCCGGCATCATGAACGCCCCGCTGCGCATGCTGACGCACAAGCAGCGCTCCACCAAGGAGCGCGGCGCGATGCTCATCAAGATCGGCATGACGATCTACGACTCCTTCTCGCGCGACGGCGGCTCCGTCCCGAAGCACGTCTTCCGCACCAAGAAGGCCGCGCTCGAGGACATGCCCGCCCTCAACAAGGACCTGAAGTACACGGGCACCTACTACGACGCGAGCGTGCACGAGCCCGAGCGCCTGGCCCTCGACGTCCTCAAGGACGGCATCGCCGCGGGCACCGGGACCGGCTCCGCCGCGACCGCCCGCGCGACGAACTACGTCGAGGCCGCCGGCACCCGCGACGGCGGCGTGCTGCTGCGTGACCGCGAGACCGGCGAGGAGTTCGTGTTCACCGCCGAGGTCGTCATCAACGCGTCCGGCCCCTGGACCGACCTGACGAACGAGGCGTTCGGCGGCGAGACGAAGTTCATGGGCGGCACGAAGGGCTCCCACATCGTCGTCCAGAACGACGAGCTGCTCGAGGCCACCAAGGGCCGTGAACTGTTCTTCGAGAACGACGACGGACGCATCGTCCTCATCTACCCGCTCAAGGGCCGGGTCCTCATCGGCACGACCGACATCGACGCCGACCCCTCGAAGCCGGTCACGACCACCGACGAGGAGATCGACTACTTCTTCGGGCTCGTGAAGCACGTGTTCCCGCAGATCGACGTCACCCGCGACCACATCGTCTACAGCTACTCCGGCATCCGCCCGCTCCCCCGCCACGAGGACACCGCCCCCGGCTTCGTCTCGCGTGACTACCGGATCGTGGACACCCAGATCGCCGGGCTGCCGAAGTCGACCGTGCTGTCGCTCGTCGGCGGCAAGTGGACGACGTTCCGCGCCCTCGCCGCGCACCTGTCGACCGAGGCCACCACGAAGCTCGGGATGACCCGCAAGGTCGACACCACCGGCATGGCGATCGGCGGTGGCAAGGAGTTCCCGACCACCGACGCGCAGCGCGCCCTGTGGATCACCTCGCACCGTGACGGTCTGGACGAGTCCCTGGTCGAAGGCCTGCTGGAGCGCTACGGCACCCGTGCCGCCGAGGTCGTGGACGTCCTGACCGACGGCCCCGTCGAGGCGCTCGAGTCCGACCCGTCGCTCACCCGCGCCGAGGTCGCGTACTTCGCCGAGCACGAGCAGGCCGTCCACCTGGTCGACGTGGTGCTGCGCCGCACGAACCTCGCGTTCGTCGGCGGTGTCACGATCGACCTGCTCGACGAGCTGGCCGACGTGCTCGCCGGGGCGCTCGACTGGACGCCCGAGGAGCGCGCGGACGAGGTCCAGCGCACGCTCGACGTGCTGCGCGAGGCGCACCGCGTGATCGTGCCGCTGACGTCCGCAACGGCACAGGCGTCGGCGTCGCAGCTCGCGTAGTCGACGCGACCACGAACGGACGGGAGGCCCGGTACCAGCTGGTACCGGGCCTCCCGTCGTTCGTCTGGTCTCGTTCCGTTCGCCCGGTCGCGATCGCGCGTCAGAACCGCTCGCCGGTCGGGTCCAGCGCGGTGCGGTCGATGAGCTGGTCACCACCGATCGGCTCGCCCTCCCAGTCGACCAGGTGCCAGCCGTCGGCGAAGGACCCCTCGAGCTCGACGATGCCGGTGTTCTCCAGGTGGCGCTTGGTGCCGAAGTGGTCCGGGGTGTTGTCGGCGGCCGCGCTCGCCCAGGTACGGATCGCCGCACCGTGACTCACCGCCGCCGCCACGCCGACGCCGGTGGCCTCGATCTGCCGCACGGCGTCGTCGTACCGCTCGAAGAACTCGAGCCCGCTCTCCGCCCCCGGCATCCGGGTCGTGCGGTCCCCGCCGGACCAGCCGTGCACCGTCGAGATGTACAGCTGCACGGACACCTTGTCGCTCTTGCCCTGGGTGTCCCCGGCCTCGATCTCACGCAGACCGGGCAGCACGACGGGCTCGAGCCCGAGCGACGCCGCCAGGGGTGCCGCGGTGATCTGCGTCCGGACCATGGTGGAGGCGAAGAGCCGCTCGATCCCCCGGTCGGCCAGGGCTGCCGGCAGGGCATCCGCCTGCTGCTGGCCGAGCTCGGTCAGGCCGGGTCCGGGCACCACGGCGTCGAGGACACCGTTCACGTTCGCGGGGGTCTGGCCGTGGCGGATGAGCAGCAGTCGCATGGATCCACCCTACGGACCACCGCCGACGTCAGCCCTGGCGGGTGTTCCAGCGGGGGTTCTGCTTGTTGATGACGTAGACCCGGCCGCGGCGACGGACGACCTGCGAGCCGGGGATCTTCTTCAGTGCCTTGAGCGAGTTGCGGACCTTCATGGTTCTCCTCCGTCGGCGCTCTCTTGTTGAGAACGGTTTTCAGGTAGGGTACTCGACATGCGTGCTGCTGCCATCACCCTCGTCACCGCCCTCCACGAGGTCGACGCCGACCGCGTCGCCGCCCGGATCGCCACGGGGCACCGGATGCACGTCGACGGGAGTGCGTTCGCAGCGGCCCGCGCGGTCGCCGAGCGGGCTGACCACCTCGACCGCGCCTGCGGCCCCGACGCCGACCACGGCCTCGTCGTCACGCTGCAGCCCGGCTCCGACGCCCGTGCCGTGGGCATGATGCTCGCGAACGCCGCCCGGAGCGAGACCGGTGACGACCGGGTGCTCCGGCACGTGGTCGGGGTACTGCGCGCCGACGACGTCGCCCACCTGCTGTGGTCCGACGTCGACGACGCATTCGTGGCCGCCGACCGGGTGGCGTCCCTCGTCGAGTACGCGACCGTCATCGCGCTCGACCGTCTCGCGCCACTGTCCCTGCGCCGCCGTCGCGCACTGGTCGCACTGCTCCACCGGCTCGCGCCGCAGGCCGTGATCGTGGCGCTGCCCGCACTCCGGACCGCGCGCGACCTGCCCGCATCGAACGGCGGAGCCGCTCGGGTCCTGGCCTCGGGCGCCGGGTGGATGCGCGCCCTGTCGAGCGGAGCCGACACCGGCCGGGACGCCCGCGACGACCTGGTCGCGATGCGCTACCGGGAGCCGTTGCCGTTCCACCCCGGGCGACTGGCCACCGTGATCGAGCGGGACCTGGCCGCCGGGGCCTCGGGCCGGGTGCTCCGCTCGAAGGGGTTCTTCCGGCTGGCATCACGCCCGGACCACGTCGGCTCGTGGTCGAGCTTCGGGGCGATGCTCGCGCTCGACCCCACCGCGAACCCGTCGTGGGACGCCGACGCCCCGATCGGGCAGGCGCTGTGGTTCGTCGGCGAGCGGCTCGACGTGCGGGCGATCGAACGTGCCCTCGACGGGGCGCTGCTCACGCCGCCGGAGCTGCTGGCCGGGCCGGATCTGTGGCGCGGGTGGGCGGACCCGTTCCCCGTGTGGCCGGCGGTGGACCCGGCGTCGGAGCACCGGCACGAGTGAGGCGCGAGCGCGACTGCTCCGACTCCGAACGACATCCGCGACGTCGTGCGACGACCACGATGTCGTTCCCGCCCCCGTGCAACAGCCCGCGCGTGCAACGAACGACGAGGTCGATGTCGTACGACATCGACCTCGTCGTTCCGAGTCGAGCGACCCGCGAGCGCCCCCGGCGTCAGCGCGCCGGCACGGCCTCGGCGTCGGCGGCCTCGCCCGCGGCCCGGGCGGCGGCGTCCTGCGCGGCGAACGGCAGGTCCCCCAGGTCCAGGTTCGGGTTCGTGTCCTGCGTGAGCACGAGTTCCTTCGCCTCGGCCTCGGTCTCCACCGCCGGCATCGAACCCGGCAGCGGACGGCGCGAGGACTCCTTCATGCAGAAGACGCCGATCGCACCGACCACGCTCATCGCCATCAAGAAGTACGCCGGGGCGAGTTCGTCCCCGGTCACGGTCAGCAGCGCCTGCACGATCAGAGGCGTGGTCCCACCGAAGACCGCGATGGCGATGTTGTAGGCGAAGCCCATGCCGCCGTACCGCGTCGAGGTCGGGAACAGCGCCGGCAGCGACGCCGCCTGGTTCGACACCCACAGCGCGGTCATCAGTGCGAGCAGCCCGAGTCCGGCCAGCGTGGACCACTGCGCACCGTGCCCGATCAGCATGAACGCCGGCACGACGAGCACCACGGTCGTCGCGGCACCGATCCACATCACGACGCGTCGACCGAGCTTGTCGGACAGCTTGCCGGTGAGCGGGAGCATGACCGCCAGGAGCAGGAGCACCGGGATCGTCAGCAGTGTGCCGTCGAGCGGCGAGTACCCGAGCGAGTCGGTCAGGTAGGTCGGCATGTACGAGGTCAGGGCGTACCCGACGGTGTTCGACGCCGCGACGAGCATGATCGCGATGACGATCGGCCGCCAGTGGTCTCGGACCATCACGAGCACGTTCGCGGGACGCTCCCCGTCGAAGGACGCGCGGGTCTCGGACGCGGCCTCCTGCGCGGCCTGGGTCGCCTGGAACACCGGCGACTCCTCGATGCGCAGACGGAACCAGATCGCGACGACGCCGATCACACCGGCCGCCAGGAACGGGAAGCGCCAGCCGTAGGCGACCATCGCGTCCTCGCCGAGGGTGATCTGCAGCACCGAGACCACGGTCGCTCCGAGCGCGAAGCCCAGGTAGCTGCCGAAGTCCAGGATGCTCGCGAAGAACCCGCGGCGACGGTCCGGGGCGTACTCGGTCACGAAGGTCGTCGCACCGGCGTACTCACCGCCGGTGGAGAACCCCTGCGCCAGCTTCAGCACGACCAGCACGATCGGTGCGAACACCCCGATCGTCGCGTAGGCGGGCAGCGCTCCGATGAGGAACGTCGACGCCGCCATCATGATGAGCGTCGTCGCGAGCACCTTCTGGCGCCCGATGCGGTCGCCGAGACGGCCGAAGACGATGCCGCCGAGCGGACGGGCGATGTACGTCGCAGCGAAGACACCGAGGCTGAACAGGATCTGCACGGCGGGCTCGGCGGTCGGCAGGAAGACCTTCCCCATCGTGACCGCCAGGTAGCCGTAGACGCCGACGTCGTACCACTCCATCGTGTTGCCGACGACCATGCCGCTCACCGCGCGGCGCATCATGCTCTTGTCGACCACGGTGACGTCGCTCTCGCGCAGACGTCGGTGCGGCCGGGTCGGGGTATGGCTGGGATCGGAGCCCATGTCTCTCCTCGAGGATCGTGACGAGCCGGCAGGGACCGGCTCGGGCCGGTGGAGACCGGCTCAGGAACAGCGAGCGACGTTACCGAGCGACCGAAATGTCATTGGCCGGTGATTCCCAGGCAGCGGCGTGTCACCCGAACGGGGGGAGGGCCCGATCCGCATGCGCCTGCGGATCCGGAAGGCTGAGTAACGAGGACATAACATCGGCGCATGGCGATCGAACCCGAGACGAAGAGCTGGACCTGGGTCATCGAGGGCACCTGCCCCGAGTGCGGCTACGACGGCACCACGGTGTCGATCCGCGACGTGCCGGGGATCATCGACGCGAACACGACCGCGTGGCCGACCGAACTCGGCCGGGATGACGTGCGCGAGCGTCCCGACGACCACACCTGGTCGGCACTCGAGTACGGCGCCCACGTGCGCGATGTGCACCGGAAGATGACCGAGCGGCTCGCCCTGATGCTCACAGAGGACGCCCCGACGTTCCCGAACTGGGACCAGGACGCCACGGCGGTCCAGGACCAGTACGGCGAGCAGGACCCGGCCGTCGTCGTCCGGGAGCTCGGCGAGGCCGCACACCGGGCAGCGCGGGCGTTCGACGAGGTCCGTGACGACCAGCTCCAGCGCACGGGGCTGCGGTCGGACGGCAGCACCTTCACCGTCGCAAGCCTCGCGACGTACTACGCGCACGACCCCGTCCACCACCTGTGGGACGTGCGGCGCACACACTAGGTTCGGGCGTACCTGCCCGAATCGGGCGTACCTGCCGGAATCGGGCGTACCTGCCACGAAGAAACGACCAGGTATGCCCGAAAGCGCCTTCCATCGCGCCCGTTCTGGGAAGAAACGCGCACCTGCCAGGCGTCGAGCAGACCGCTCAGGCGAGCGCGTCGAGCAGGGCGCGGGCCGTCGCGGCGTCCGACACCAGCTCGTTGACGAGCCCCCCGCGCACCGCGCCGACGATGCTGCCGACCTTGGCACTGCCGACGGCGACGCCGACGGCGTGCGGCACACCGGACAGGACCTCGCGCGAGGTCCGGACCATCCGGTCGCTGCCGGGGAACTCGATGGGCGAACCGTCCGCGGCGTAGAAGTTGAGGCAGACGTCACCAGCAGCGTGGTCGAACGCGGCGTCCTCGACGGGGACGCCCCGCGCCAGGGCGTCGCGCGTCGGGGTCGGCGCCCCGATGCCGAGGATCGCGCCCTTCGCCCGGCCCCAGAGCCCGACGACGTGCTGGAAGGCCGGGTCCTCGTCGAGCGAGGACCGCATCGCGGGCGACGGCAGCGCCTGCGCGAACAGGAAGGCGGGGATCGCTCCGGAGTGCTCCGCAGCGGTCCGGGTGATCTCGTTCGTCTGGAACCACGGCATCGGGTCGGCCTGCCCGCCCACCGTCGGGACGAGCTGCACGCCGGGCAGGCTCGGCATGCCGGCGTGTGCGACGTCGTACACCGTGCGGCCCGACGACATCAGGACGGCGTCGCCGGGGACGAGTCCCATGCCCTCGACCGCTGCGGCCAGGGGCGCGGCGAGGTCGGCGCCGAGCGTGGCGGTGTGCGTGACGGCGGCCAGGTGCACCGCTCGGATGCCGAGCACGACCTGCAGCCGTTCGGCGAGCGCGACGGTCTCGTCCTGGAACGGGTCGACGACCTCGATGCGGACGAGTCCGGCCTTGCGCGCCTCGGCCACGAGCCGCGACACCGTCGGACGCGAGACACCGAGGCGCGAGGCGATCTCGACCTGGGTGGCGTCCTCGAGGTAGTACATCCGCGCCGCCTGGTACACGGTGTCGAGCGGGAACCGGGTCCGGGCACCCTCGGCGGCAGGGTTCTCGGCGGACATGCGCCGATCGTATCCCCGGCACACCTCAGCGGATCGTGAACCCGCCGTCCACCCGGAGGTCGGCGCCGTTCACCATCGCGCTCGACTCCCCCGCCAGGAACAGCACCGCGGCGGCGATCTCGTCGGGGGTGGCGAAGCGGCCGGTGGGGATCTCGTCCTGGTGTCGGATGCCGTTCTCGTTCGCCCACGCGGCACGGCCGAGGTCGGTGAGCACGACGGTCGGCGACACGGTGTTGACGGTGACGCCGCGACCGCCCCACTCGAGCGCGAGCACACGGGTGAGTCCGATGACGCCCGCCTTCGAGGCGCAGTAGGCGGCGTGCCCGTCGATGCCGACGTGCGCGGCCTGCGAGGCGATGTTCACCACGCGCCCGTACCCGGCAGCGAGCATGTGCCGACCGACGGCCTGGGCGACGCGGAAGGTGCCGGTCAGGTTGACGTCGATCGTCCTCGACCAGGTCTCGGCGGACAGTTCGTCCGCCGGAGCGAGGGCGGCGATCCCGGCGCAGTTGACGAGCACGTCGACGCGGCCGAAGTGCGCGACGACGTCTGCGACGGTGCGCGCCACGGACGTCTCGTCCGTCACGTCGCAGCCGAACCCGGCATGGAGGCCCGCGGCCGCGCCCGGTGCATCGGTCGCGGCCGGCAGGTCGGCCGCCGCCGTCGTCGCGCCGTCCGCACGGACGTCGACGATCGCGACCCGCGCACCCCGTGCGGCGAGTGCCCGGGCGATGGCGTTCCCGATGCCGGAGGCGCCGCCGGTCACCACTGCGGTGCGGCCGGTGAAGTCGTTCGTCAGGTCGACGGTGTCCGGGCCCGGGCGGAGGGCTGCGGCGAAGTCGGTGGTGGCGCTGGTCGTCATGTTCGCTCCTTTGCGTCGGGTCGAACCTAGCAGAAATTGTGTTCTGGACAAACGTTCTGCGAGGTGTACAGTCGTCGCCGAAGCCATCCAACGAAGGAGCAGCGCATGTCGACGACGACCGAGAACGCGGCCACGACCGCCACCACGACCATCCCCACGACGATGCGAGCCGTCGTCGTCCACGGCCCGGGCGACTACCGGCTCGAGGAACGCCCCGTGCCGACGCCCGGTCCCGGCGAGCTCCTGCTCCGCACCGACGCCGTCGGCATCTGCGCGAGCGACCTGAAGTGCTACCACGGCGCCGCGAAGTTCTGGGGTGACGAGAACCGCGCCGCCTGGGCCGAGACGGACCGCATCCCCGGGCACGAGTTCGTCGGGACGATCGTGTCCGGCGACGACGACACCCTGGCGAAGCGGAAGGTCTCGCTCGGCGACCGCATCGCGTGCGAGCAGATCGTGCCGTGCTGGGAGTGCCGCTACTGCCTCGAAGGCGCGTACTGGATGTGCAACGTCCACGACATGTTCGGCTTCAAGGGCTACGACGGCGCGATGGCCGAGTACGTGCTCGTCCCCGCCAAGGCCCTGACCCACCCGGTGTCGAGCGCCCTGCCCGGTCAGGTCGCCGCGTTCGCCGAGCCGCTGTCCTGCGCGTTCCACGCCGTCGAGCGGGGCGACATCAAGTTCGGCGACACCGTCGTGATCGCCGGCGCCGGACCGATCGGCCTCTCCGCCATCGCCGGTGCTCGACAGAAGAACCCGCTCCGGATCATCGCGCTCGACGTGGTCGAGGCGAAGCTCGAGCTGGCACGCAAGGTCGGCGCGGACCTGACGATCAACATCGCCGAGGACGACGCCGTCGCCCGGGTCAAGGAACTGACCGACGGCTACGGCGCCGACGTCTACATCGAGGCGACCGGCCACCCGTCCGCGGTCCCGCAGGGCCTCAACCTGCTGCGCAAACTCGGCACCTTCGTCGAGTACTCGGTGTTCAAGGACGCCGTCTCCGTCGACTGGTCGATCATCTCGGACGACAAGGAGCTCGACGTCCGGGGCGCCCACCTCGGCCCGCACACCTGGCCGGCGGCGATCAAGCTGCTCGAGGCCGAGACCCTGCCGATGTCGGAGATCTGCACGCACCAGTTCCCGCTCGAGCGGTTCCAAGAGGCCCTCGACCTGGTCGGCGACTCCGCCGGCGCGAGCGTCAAGGTCTCGATCCTCCCGTCCCTGCAGGCCTGAGCCCGCCGACCCCTGGAGTCAGCAAGCATGTCAACGACGACACAGCGCGCCACCGGTGCGCCCACGACCCCTCGCGCCGAGGGCCGCCTCGACCGGATGGGGATCCCCCGCCCGCTCGCCCTCGGGTTCGTCGCCGTCCTGGTCTTCATGACCGGGAACGGCGTCGAGTCGAACTTCATCACCCCGCACATGGTCGCGGTCCTCGGCAGTCCCGAGGCCACCGTCGCGACGATCGTGACCTTCTACAGCCTCGCCGCCCTGATCGGCAGCTACGTCTCCGGCGCCCTCTCCGACCTGATCGGGCCGCGCCGGGTGATGATCCTCGGGTTCGCCGTCTGGGTCGTCTTCGAGGTGCTCTTCCTGCTCGCGCTGAACATCGGCAGCGTGCCGTTCGCGGCCGTCGCCTACGCCGTCCGGGGCTTCGGCTACCCGCTCTTCGCCTTCGCGTTCCTGGTCTGGGTGAACATCACCACCCCGGTCGAGCGGAACGGTTCGGCGGTCGGCTGGTTCTACGTCGCCTTCACGGGTGGCCTGCCGACGCTCGGTTCCCTCTTCGCGATCGGCGCCATCCCGGTGTTCGGCGGCGGCACGATCGGAGAGACCGGCGCGATGGTCGCCTCGATCGGCCTCGTCGTGATCGGCTTCCTCATCATGCTGTTCGGCGTCCGGCTGCCGAACGGGTTCTCCCGCATCGCCCCGGCCGGCGAGAGCGCCTGGCAGGTGCTGACGAGCGGCATCCGCCTGACCGTCACCCGGCCGAAGATCCTGATGGGCTTCCTGGTCCGCCTGATCAACACCGCGCCCGAGTTCGGCATGTTCGTCGTCCTGCCCGCCGTGATCGCGAACGAGCGCGGGTGGGGCCAGAGCCGCTGGCTGCTCATGACCGTGTGCGTCTACGCGACGAACATCCTGGTGAACGCGCTGTTCGGCTGGGTCGGCGACAAGATCGGCTGGCAGCGCACCGTCAAGTGGTTCGGCATCGTCGGGTCCGCCCTCGGCCTCATCGCCTGGTGGTACGTCCCGCAGCTCGTCCCCGCCGGCTCGGACTGGGGCTACGTGCTCTCCGTCGTCGCCGGCTGCGTGTTCGGTTGCCTGCTCGCCGGCTTCGTGCCGATGGGCGCGATCATGCCGGCGCTCGCCCCCGAGCACAAGGGCGCCGCGATGGCGATGTACACGACGGCAGCCGGTGGTGCGGCGTTCCTCGGCACCGGTGTGGTCGCCGCGGTCTTCGCGCTCGGCGGTGGCGGTCAGGCTGCGACCTGGACGTTCGTCGGTCTGTACGCCTGCGCGTTCGTGATGATCCACTTCCTCAAGGTGCCGCAGGGCACCCGCACCTCCCACTGAAGGACTCGAGCATGACCACGATCCACGACGCCCCCGACGAGTTCGCCGAGGACCAGCTCGCCGGCTGGCTCGCGCTCTACGCCGACCGCGTCCGCGGCGTCCACGGCGGCGTCGTCACCCTGCCCACCGAGGGCGCAGACCCCCAGGTCGCGGTGGTCGTCGGCGGCGGCTCCGGCCACTACCCCGCGTTCTGCGGGATCGTCGGCCCGGGGTTCGCCACCGGCGCCGTCGTCGGCAACGTCTTCACCTCGCCGTCCACCGCGCAGGTGTACTCGGTCGCCAAGGCGGCCGACCAGGGGAAGGGCGTCGTGCTGTCGTTCGGCAACTACGCCGGTGACACGATGAACTTCGGGCTCGCCGCCGAGCGGCTGCGCGCCGAGGGCATCGACACCCGGATCGTCGTGGTCACGGACGACATCGCGAGCGCCGACGAGGAGTCGAAGCGCCGTGGCATCGCCGGGGACTTCTCGGTCTTCAAGGCGCTGGGTGCCGCGGCCGCCGCGGGCGCGGACCTCGACGAGGTCGAGCGCCTCGGCAACGCCAGCAACGCCGCCACCCGCACGATCGGTGTCGCGTTCTCCGGGTGCACCATGCCCGGCGCCACCGAGCCGCTCTTCACCGTGCCTGACGGCCACCTCGGACTCGGGCTCGGCATCCACGGCGAGCCCGGCATCGAGGACGTGCCGCTGCTCCGCGCCACCGAACTCGCGGCGCTGCTCGTCGAACGAATGCTCGCCGACCGACCGGCGAACGCGGGCACCCGGGTCGCCCCGATCCTCAACGGCCTCGGCGACACCAAGTACGAGGAACTGTTCCTGCTCTGGGGCCGCGTGCTCCCGCTGCTGCAGGACGCTGGACTCGAGATCGTCGAACCCGAGGTCGGCGAACTCGTCACGAGCCTCGACATGGGCGGCTGCTCGCTGACCCTCCAGTGGCTCGACGACGAGCTCGATCCCCTGTGGCGCGCCGACACCTACACGCCGGCCTACCGCAAGGCGGCGGCGCCGATCGCGGCGTTGCTGCCGGCCGACGCCGTGGACGACGCCGAGGACGAGGCGACGGTCGTACCGGACGCGAGTGATGCCTCCCGGCAGGCCGCGCAGACGGCACGCGACGCGATCGAGGCGATCGACGCGCTCCTGCGGGAGCACGAGGAGGAGCTCGGCCGCATCGACGCCGTCGCCGGCGACGGCGACCACGGACGCGGCATGGTCAAGGGGATCGGCGCGGCTCGGAAGGCAGTCGACCGGGTCGGCCAGGAGGCAGGGGTCGCCTTCGTCCTCGGACGCGCCGGTGACGCGTGGGCCGAGTTCGCGGGCGGCACCTCGGGAGTCCTGTGGGGTGCGGCACTCGAGGCCTTCGGACGGTCGCTGCGCGACGACCGCTCCGCGTACGAGGCGTCCGACGTCGTCGAGGCCGCGCAGGCCTTCGCCGACTCGATCGTCCACCTGGGCGGGGCGTCCCGTGGAGACAAGACGCTGCTCGACGCACTGCTGCCGTTCGTGGATGCACTGCGGACCTCGGTGTCGGCTGGCTCCTCGCTCACCGACGCGTGGCAGGCTGCAGCGGAAGTCGCTCGTGACGAGGCCGACAAGACCGCCGACCTCACGCCGAAGGTCGGGCGTGCCCGGCCGCTGGCGGAGAAGAGCCTGGGGACACCCGACGCGGGTGCCACCTCGATGGGGATGATCCTCACGCGGGTCGGCGAGGTCCTCGCTGCCCGTGCGAACGAACTGGAAGGAACACACGCATGACGTACCGTCTCGTGATCGGCTCGGACGATGCCGGGTTCGACTACAAGGAGATCATCAAGCAGGACCTGCAGGCCGACCCGCGGGTGGCGTCGGTCGTCGACGTCGGCGTCGACGCGGACGGGCACACCGCCTACCCGCACGTGGCCGTCGATGCTGCACGACTCGTCGCGTCGGGTGAAGCCGACCGCGCGATCCTGATCTGCGGCACCGGACTCGGTGTCGCGATCGCGGCGAACAAGGTCCCGGGCATCCGGGCCGTCACGGCGCACGACTCGTTCAGCGTCGAGCGTTCGGTCCTGTCGAACGACGCCCAGGTCCTCTGCATGGGCCAGCGCGTCGTCGGCGTCGAGGTCGCCCGCCGGATGGCGAAGGAGTGGTTGGGCTACGAGTTCGACCGAACGAGCGCAAGCGCCTCGAAGGTCGCGGCCATCTGCGAGTACGACGGCAGCGCGCCCGCCGGCGTCGACGCTTCGGCGTAGGCGCGGCGGCACTCCCGCGGAACCAGGTTCCGGACACAGCACCGTGCATCTGCGCGGTGCTGTGTCCGTTGCGCGGGGTCGAACGGTCAGCTGCGCGCGGCCAAGCGGTGCACGACGGCCTTGGTCGCCTCGTAGAGCTCGCGGTAGTCGCGGTACCCGGGCTCGTAGGCCGCCGTCGCGACGGGGTCGGGCTCGATGACGGTGGCCGGCGGGTTCCACTGCCGGATGTCGACGTCGGCCACGAGCGCTGCCGCCAAGAACGCCGACCCGTACGACGCTCCCACGGTCACCGACGGCACCGTCTGCCGCAGCCCGGTGACGTCCGACACGATCGTCGGCCAGAGCCGTCCGAGCAACCCGCCGCCGGCCCCGACGAGCTCGCGGACCTCGACCCCGGCCGCACGCAGCACCTCGATGTTGTGCCGGACCGCGTAGGCCGTCGCCTCGAGCGTCGCCCGGTAGATGTCCCCACGCGTGTGCCGCACCGTCAGCCCGGCGATCACCCCGCGCGCGTCCGGATCGGCGATGGGCGTCCGCTCCCCCGCGAAGTACGGCAGCATCAGCAGCCCGTTCGCGCCGATCCCGGCGCACCGAGCCTCTTCGAGCATCGTCGGCCACTCGCCGTCGACCAGCCGTCGCAGCCAGTCGGTGATCGCCCCGGAGGTCGCCATCCCACCCGACACACTCGGCTGCCCCGGGTGCGTCCCGACCGTCGTCCACATGCCCGGCACCGGCGTCGGCTCGGCGGTCGGCGCGATCATGAACATCGTGGTGCCGTACTGCAGGAACATCCGGCCCGGCACGGACTCCCCGACGCTCACGCCCTCCGCCCATGCGTCGATGGTGCCGGCCGTCACGGGGATACCGACCGGGAGGCCCGTGGCCGCGGCCGCCTCGCGCGTCACCACGCCCGCCTGGTCGCCGGACCACAGCAGCCGCGGCAGGGGCAGGCCGGGCGCAAGCTGCTCGCACCACTCGGTGATCCAGGTGTTCTCGTGGACGTCGTAGAGCGGCGTGGTCTGGCTGGCCGAGTGGTGGTCGAGGACGTACTCCCCCGTCAGCAGCTCCACCACGCGTGACGCCGGCATCGTGAACCGGACCGCGCGCTCCCAGACGTCGGGCTCGTGCCGGGCGAGCCACGCGAGCTTCGCCCCGGCGGCCTGGGTGCTCAGCGCAGAGCCGCACCGGGCGCGGATCGTGTCCTCGCCCCCGAGCTCGGCCGTGACCTCGTCGAGCAGGTCGGCGGTCCGGGTGTCGACGCCGTACAGGATCGCCGGACGCAACGGGTCGCCGGCATCGTCGGTGAGCAGGACGCAGGGTCCGATGCCGCTGACCCCGACGGCCTGCACGTCGGCATCGGGGACGAGCGCGAGGAGCTCGTGCGTCAGCGTCGTGAACTCGTCCCACCACACGGCCGCGTCCATCTCGACCAGTCCCTGGGCAGGACGGTCGACGTCGTGCCGACGGCTCACCTCGGCGATCACGGTGCCGTCGAACCGGGCCAGCAGCGCCTTCGTGCTCGACGTCCCGATGTCCAGACCGAGCACCGCCCGCATGCCGCCTCCTTCGCCGCCACGCGACCGCCGTCGGTCGCGTCCCGAGTCTACGAACGATCGCGATCCGTCGACGCCCAGCGTCCTGTCGGGGGCCGGACGTACCGTACTCACGACTCCGATGCTCCACGAGGGGAACCCGATGAAGAAGTCAGCCTGGCTGCCAGCAGTCATCGCGCCGGTGGTCGTCGCCGGCGCCGTCGCCGCCCCGATGATCGCGAACGCGGCGAACGACCCGATCGCGGGGACGAACCCGACCGCGGCCGACGTCATCGCCAGCATCGCGAAGTCCTCGGACGCGCAGTACTCCGGCAAGCTCTCGCAGTCGAGCGACCTCGGACTCCCCGAACTGCCGACCGGTTCCGGCGGCTCCTCGCTCGAGGGCGACGCCTCGGACGTGCTCGGGCTGCTCACCTCGTCGCACACCGCCCGCGTGTACGTCGACGGCGCCGACAAGCAGCGCGTGCAGTTGACGCAGCAGCTCGCCGAGCAGGACGTGGTCCGCAACGGGTCCGAGGTCTGGACCTGGGACTCGAAGGAGCGCACGGCCACGCACGTGACCCTGCCCTCCGACACCGCGAAGGACCCGCAGGACGGTGCCACCACGCCGACCGACATCGCCGAGCAGGCCATCGACGCCATCACCCCCAGCACCACGGTCTCGAAGCCGACCGAGGTCAGCGTCGCGGGTCACGACGCCTGGCAGATCACGCTGACGCCGAAGTCCTCCGACACCCTGGTCGGCACTGTCCGACTGGCGGTCGACCAGCAGACCGGGCTCCCGCTGCGCGCGACGATCCAGGCCGCCGGGCAGGACGCCCCCGCGGTGCAGGTCGGGTTCACGAGCCTCGACTACGGCGCACCGGCCGCACGGCTCTTCGACTTCACGCCCCCGTCGAACGCGAAGGTCACCGAGAAGGACCTGTCCGACGCCGAGCACGGTGCGCACGCGAAGGGCGACCACGCCCACGGCGCGCACGACGGTGACGAGCCGACCTTCACGGGCGAGGGCTGGGGCACGATCGCCGAGCTCCCCGCCGGCACCGTGGACCAGTCGGCCCTCGGCGACGAGGCCTCGGGCCTGCTCGGCCAGCTCACGAAGGCCGTCGACGGCGGCCGTGCCGTCCAGACCTCGCTCGTGTCGGTCTACCTGACCGACGACGGCCGGGTCCTCACCGGCGCCGTGCCGGTGTCGTCGCTGGTCGCCGCCGCGAAGTGAGCGCACCGGAACCCGCGCACACGACGGAGCCGGCCGCCGTGGACGCGACCCGTCCGACCACGGGCACGGACCTCGCGATCCGCACCACGGCCCTCCAGAAGGTCTTCCGCAAGCAGCGCGCCGTCGACGGCATCGACCTGTCGGTGCCGCGCGGCGCGGTGTTCGGGTTCCTCGGGCCGAACGGCTCCGGCAAGACGACCACGATCCGGATGCTCCTCGGGCTGTCGAGCGCGACCGGCGGCACGATCGAGGTGCTCGGCCAGTCGATGCCGAAGGCGCTCCACCAGGTGCTGCCGCGCGTCGGTGCCCTGGTCGAAGGGCCGGCCTTCTACCCGTACCTGTCCGGGCGCGCGAACCTGCAGCGCTTCGACGCGGCCGACCCCACGTCGGACCCGCGCACCCGCAAGGCCCGCGTGGCCAGCGCCCTCGACCGTGTCGGCCTGACGCACGCGGCGGACAAGAAGGCGCACGCGTACTCGCTCGGCATGAAGCAGCGACTGGGCCTGGCGAACGCACTGCTCTCCCCGCGCGACCTGCTGGTGCTCGACGAACCGACGAACGGCCTCGACCCGCAGGGCACGCGCGAGGTCCGCAACCTCATCCGGTCCCTGGCGGACGACGGCACGACGGTGTTCGTGTCGAGCCACCTGCTCGCCGAGATCGAGCAGGTCTGCACCCACGCCGCGGTGATGCGCACCGGCAAGCTCGTGGCACAGGGCGAACTCGACGAACTGCGGTCCGCCGGAGCACGTACCGTGACCGTCCGCACGCCCGACGTCGGGCAGGCCGGCAGCGTGCTGAGCCGGCTCGGGCTCGTACCCCGGCACGACGGCGGCGCGGACGTCCTGGTCGCCGACCTGCCGCACGAGCTGCTGCCCGAGACCATCACCGCCGAACTCGTCCGCGCCGACGTCCGCGTCCGTGGGCTGACGGTGGGCGGCGGCACGCTCGAGGACCTGTTCGTCGCGCTCACCGGAGAGGGCTTCGATGTCGCTGCCTGACACTGCCCGTGCACTGCCCGACGCCGAGGCCGATGCCGAGGCCCCGCGCCGCCAGCGTCCCTTCGCCCTGCTCGGCTCCGAACTCGCGCTGGTGTTCCGACGCCGCCGCACGTGGGCGATGCTCGGGGCGCTGGCGCTCGTCCCCGTCCTGATCGCGGTCGCCGTGAAGCTGACGACCGACGGCGACGACGGCGGCCCGGCGTTCCTCGGCGACATCACCAACAACGGCCTGTTCGTGGCGTTCACCGCGTTGACGGTGTCGATCCCGCTGTTCCTGCCGCTCACGGTCGGCGTCGTCGCGGGCGACACCGTCGCGGGCGAGGCCAGCCACGGCACCATCCGCTACCTGCTCGTCGCTCCGACCGGCCGGGTGCGGTTCATCCTGGTCAAGTTCGCCGGCGCGGTCGCGTTCTGCCTGGCGGCCACGTTGCTCGTGGTGCTCGTCGGTGCGGCGATCGGTGCCGTGCTGTTCCCGATCGGTCCGGTCACCCTGCTGTCCGGTACCCAGGTCGGCGGAGCGTCGTACGCCGGTCGGGCACTGCTCCTCGCCCTGTACGTGGCGATGTCGATGCTCGGACTCGTGGCGATCGGCATGTTCGCGTCGACGCTGACGAACGTGCCGGTCGGGGCGATGGCCGCGACGGTGGTGCTGGCCGGGGCCTCCCAGGTCCTCGACCAGCTCCCCCAGCTCGACTGGCTGCACCCGTACCTGTTCTCGCACCAGTGGCTGGGGTTCGGCGACCTGCTCCGCGACCCGATCTCGTTCGACTCGTTCGGGTCGAACGCACTGCTGCAGCTCGGTTACGTGGTCGTGTTCGGCGCGCTGGCGTACAGCCGGTTCGCCTCGAAGGACATCCTGAGCTGAGCCCGACCGCCGAGCCCGACCGCCGTCAGCTCGCCGGACTCGCTGAGCCGCCCGCCATCGTCTCCGCCTCCGAGCCGCGCGCATCCGCGTAGCGGTCCCGCAGGTCGCGGGCCTTCTCGGAGCGGTACCAGTCGAGCCGGGCCCCGGTCTCGACCGTCTGCATCCCGATAACGACCTTGCCGCGTGACTTCATCTCGGCGAGGTCCTCGTACGCCTCGACGATGTACTCGAACGGGTAGAACCCCGAGATGAGCACCTGGAAGCGGCGTTCCTGCAGGGCCTTCGCCAGCAGGGTCAGGAGTTCACGGGTCTCCTCGTCCTCTGCCGGGGCGCGCAGGAACCGCAGCTCGATGTCGCGGCGCTCGTCCGACGACACGAAGCGCTCGGACCCGACCCCGAGGCGTTCCGCCAGGAGTTCGGCGTTGCTCTCCCCGTGGTTGTCGATGAAGGCGGTGATCGGCCGGCCGTCCGCGATCGCTCGGATGCGGTCTTCCTCGCCCTCGCCGTACACGACCGGCAGCGTGCCGATCTGCCGCAGGTAGTCGTGGTTGCGCGCACTGCCGAGGGTGATCACGGTCGCACCGGCGTCGTGCGCCAGCTGGCTCTCGATGTGGCCGACACCGCCCGCTGCAGCGGTGATGACGACGGTGTCGTCCGGTCCGAGGCGGAGCGATCGCACCACCGACACCGCCGTGCACCCGGCCAGGTACAGGCCACCGGCGACCTCCCACCCGACGTACTCGGGCTTCTTGATGACGGCACCACGCGGAACCGCGATCCAGTTCGCGTGCGATCCGCCCTGGGGCGCGTGCCCCATGACCTCGTCACCCACCCGAAGGTCCTTCACGCCGTCGCCCCGCGCCCGGACGATGCCGGCGAAGTCGACGCCCTGCCGTGCCGGGAACTCGAGCTCGATGTGGTCCCGGAGCTTCCCCTCGCGCAGGAAGCGCTCGATGTGGTTCAACCCGGCGGCGACGATCTCGACGACGATCTCGCCGGGGCCGGCCGTCGGCTTCTCCTGCGGGACGAGCTCGACCACGCTGAAGTCGCCGTACCGGTCGTACTGGACTGCCTTGCCGTTCCGCATGGGTGCTCCTTCGCTGGCGTGTGCCTCCGGCCTACTCGGTTTCCCCGCGTGCAGCCCGAGCAGGCGGGGTACCGGCCGTGGGCGGTACCGACGAGCGGACGGGAGGCCCGTGGCGGCGCCGCCACGGGCCTCCCGTCCGTCGGTCGCGCACGTCCAGGGCGCCCCGCGCGCTCGGTGCGCGTCGCGCGCTCACTGCACGCCGGCCGCTCGGTGCTTTCCGGCGGCCACTCAGTGCTTGCTGGCTGCCGCTCAGTGCTTGCCGGCGGCCGCGATGACGGACGCGACGGTCTCGGCGTCGAGGTGGAACGCGAGCGGGTCGGCGTCGGGGCGTGGGACGCGCAGCGGCGTCGACCAGACGGAGCCGTCCTCGGCGACGTCCACGACGAGGGCGCCGCTGTCGACGGAGGCCGATTCCTCGTCGTACGCGCCGGTGACGTCCGTGTCGTTCGCGACCCCGGGGGCGACGAGGACCGGGACCCCGGCCAGCGATCCGGCGAAGTGGTGGTGGTAGTGCCCGCCCAGGACCACGCGCACGTCGGACCCCCGGATCACGTCAGCGAGCGCCTCGGGGTTCTGCAGCCGGAGCGCCTCGTGCAGCTCGGTCGGGGCCGGCAGGGGCGGGTGGTGCAGGACGACGACCGTGCCGTGCGGGGCGTGGTCCCCGGCGAGCGCGGCGCGGAGTCGTTCGAGGCTGGCGTCACTCAGCTCGCCGTAGCCGGCACCCGGCACGCTCGTGTCGACCGTGACGATCCTCCGGCCGGCGACGAGGGACTGCCCCCACACCGGCACCGTCGGCGGGTGGTACTCCATCGTGTGCATGACGGGTCGGCCGCCCTCGCCGAGGACGTGGCCGTTGGACAGCACCTGGCGGAAGCCCTCGCGCAGGTCGTGGTTGCCCGGGACCGCGACGAGGGCGGCTCCGTGGCGTTCGGCCCATCCGCCGACCCGCTCGAGGACGGCGGCGTAGGACTCGGGGCTGCCGTCCTCGGACACGTCGCCCGAGATGACGACGAGGCCGATGCCGGGCACTCCGTCGACGTGGGCGAGCACGGCGTCCAGCGCTGCGGTGGTGTCGACGGCCCCCTGGTGCAGGGCGCCGTCGCCGGTCAGGTGGGTGTCGGAGAGGTGGAGGACGCGGAGGGTTCCTGCTGCGGGCGGCTGCATGGGGTCCACGGTAGCCACGGGGGCGATGGGTGGGCTGGGCGGGGCGGGGTTGGGTCGGGGCCGCTTCGTGGCGGGTCGTGGGCGCTTTGTGAGCAGGAATGGTCGGGTCGGGTCGTCAGACTCGACCGTTTCTGCTCACGAAGTGACTCGGGCACGCACCGGCGGTCAGTCCGGCAGCACAGCGTCCGGGATGTCCCGCAGGAAGATCTCGATCGTCTTCGGGCCGACCCCCTTGAGCGCGGCGAGTCGGTCGCGCAGGTCCTTCCGCGACGCCGCGGTCTTCACCAGGTGCGACACGGAGCCCTCGTCGGCGTCGAGCGTGTGCATCGTCTCGTGCAGGGCATCGGTCATCTGGTAGTCGAAGCGCGCGTAGCCGCCCTCGTCCAGGACCCTCCGCAGTTGCTCGCGTCCGGCGCCCGCGAACTTCCCCGGGCTGGTGAACCCGTGGTCGATGAGGACGCGGTAGGTCTCCGCCGCCTGCTCCTGCCGGATGGGCCTGCCGAAGAGCATGCTCGCGAGGAACCACCGGTAGAGCTGTTGGGGCTTGCCGTCGGACAGGTCGATCCCGAGGTCCGCGGCGTGGGTCACGTCGGCCATGGACCGGACGCTACCCGTGGTGTTCAGCCGTCGGTGCGCCGCGGCCCCCAGTGCAGCGCGCCGACGACGAGCCACCCGACGAACGACAGGATCGTGACGAGCTCGACGACCACGATGAACGGCAGGTCGATCGAGACACCGGCGCCCGCGATGTAGGCGTAGCTGTACGTGTGCGGCGCGACGAAGCTCGTGATCCACCGCACGACGAGGATCACCGCACCCAGGATCGCGAGGGCACCGAGGGCGAACTGGAACGGGTTTCGGCCACGCAGGAATCGCATCCCGCCACCGTAGGGCCGCGGACCGACGGCGCACGACTCCCCGTTCGAGGTGTCCAGCGCTCCTCACTCGGCGGCGGCCGCCAGCTGGTCCTCCAGGTTGAAAACCTCAGGCAGCACCCGCGCGGTCTGGTCCGCCCGACCCGTGGCACCGTCGAACAGGTCCTGCATGTGCGCCTCCCATGCGGTCGCGACCTCGGAGGCCGCGAGCGACGCGTCGGCATCGGCCACTGAGTCGGTCTCGTAGTAGCCGATCAGCAGGCCGTCGTCGTCGAGGAACAGGGAGTAGTTCCGCCGCCCCGCCGTGGCGATCGCCCGGAGCATCGCCGGCCAGACCGCGGCGTGCCGCTCGCGGTAGGCGTCCAGGTGCTCGGCCTGCACCTGCAGTCGGAAGCAGACGCGGGTCACCGGTCGGCCTCGGCACGGCGACGCTGTTCGGCGTCCTGCACGGCGCGCTCGTCGGCGGTGCGCACGGTACCGGTGACGGTGGTCACGGTGCCGTACCGCTCGGCCTCGATCGCCTCGAGCGTCTTGCCCTGCGTGCGCGGCGCCCAGATGGTGCCGACCAGGAACGACATCGCGAGGAGCCCCAGGATGAGTCCACCGAGTGCACGGATCCCGATGTCGGACAGCAGCAGCGGGAACCAGATGCTCAGCAGACCGACCATGACCCGCGCGGCGAGGAAGAGCACGCCCTGCGCACTGGCCCGGTACCGGGTGGCGAAGAGCTCGCTCGTCCAGAGGCCGTAGAACGCCTGGGCGCCGATGCCCGAAGAGATGCCCCACGCCACGGCGAAGAACAGCAGCGTGCCGAGGTTCGCCGGTGCGTAGATCAGGACGGCCCAGGCGACGATCGCCAGCGCCGCGCCGAGGGCGAACAGCAACCGTCGACTGACCCGGTCGCCGTAGCGCATGAAGCCGAAGTAGGTCGCGGCGACGGTGCAGCCCCACACCAGGATCTGCAGGCCGTACTGCTCGGTCACGCTCGTGACCCCGGTGGCCGAGTACACCCGCGGCTGGAAGATGCCGGCCTGCCCGGCGACGGTGTTCCAGAGCGCGTAGACGCCGAACAGGAACAGCATCGCGGTCAGGTTCCGGCGCCGGCTGAACAGCTGGGTGATCCCGTGGAAGAAGTTCGCGGTGCCGGTCGCGGCGCGCTCGTCCTTCCAGATCGCCGACTCCGGCAGCCCGCGGCGAAGCCACCAGACGACGGCGGCGACGACGAACAGGTGCGCGAAGATGAGCCGGCTGCCGAGCAGTCCGAGGGGTGCGGCGGCGATGGCCAACGCGAAGCCGACCATCGGGCCGATCGACCAGGCGAGCTGCGCGGTGCCGACGTGGGCCGCACGCTTGTCCGCCGGTGCCTGCTCGGCGATGTAGGTCCAGCTCGCCGGCACCCCGGCGCCGACCGCGATGCCGGTCAGGATGAAGCCGACCAACAGCATGCCGTAGCTGCCGGCGAAGACCGCGAGCAGGATGCCGAGCATGTAGAGCAGCAGATCGTAGGTGTAGATGAACTTCCGGCCGTAGCGGTCGCACAGCGGTCCGCCGATGATGGCGCCGGCGGCCGCGCCGAACGCGTTCGCCGACAGGCTGGCCAGCAGACCGACCTCGAGGTCGCCGACGTGGAACTGCGCCTGCCACAGACTGAGGCTCGTGGCGATCGCGATGATCGACCCCGACTCGATGTAGTTCGACATGGCGACCGAGACGGTCGCCTTCCAGCCCGTGGTGCTCCGGGCTCCGATTCGGACCGCCATTGGTCCTCCGTTCGCGTGTTCGCCAGTGAATCGTTTCAACGGGACAGCGAGACGATAGTGCGACCCAGCGGGCGTTGGCAAGTCCGTGCTGTGCGCGTCCGCGTGCGGCGCGCCCGCGTCCGCACGGTGCGCGGTCGCTCACTCGGTGCGAGGTTGCCCGCTCCGTGCGGCGCTGCAAGCGCGCACCGAGCGGCCAACCTCGCACGTGGCGGCGCAGCACGCACGGTGCGACGCCGGAACGGAGCACGCACGGGGCCCGGCCGCACCCACAATCTCGCACCGTGCGGTGGACCTGCCCACCCACCGGACGGGAGGCCCGGGTCCAGCCCGCACCGCGCCTCCCGTCCGCCGTTTTCCACAGATCACGGCGCGCACCACCCGGAAGCGCAGGTGCGATGCCAGGATGGCCACATGGCGGTCAGTGTGCGAGAGGTGGCAGCGCTCGCCGGCGTGTCCCTGGGGACGGTGTCGAACGTCCTGAACCGTCCCGACAAGGTGGCCCCGACCACCGTCGACCGGGTGCAGTCCGCCATCGCCGCGCTCGGGTTCGTCCGCAACGACTCCGCACGCCAGCTCCGGGCCGGCCGCAGCTCCACCGTCGGCCTGATCGTGCTCGACGGCGGCAACCCGTTCTTCACCGACGTCGCGCGCGGTGCAGAAGACGCCGCGATGGACAAGGGCCTGGCCGTCCTGATCGGCAACTCCGACGAGTCCACCGACCGCGAGCGCACCTACGTCGACCTGTTCGAGGAACGCCGCGTCGCCGGCCTGCTCATCTCCCCCGCCGGTGACGACCTGTCCCGCCTCGCCCGCCTGCGTGACCAGGGCACCGCCGTCGTGCTCGTCGACCGCCGCGCCGACGACGAGCACTTCGCCTCGGTGTCGGTGGACGACGTCGCGGGCGGTCGCATCGCGGTCGAGCACCTCGCGGCCATCGGGCGGACGCGCATCGCGTTCGTCGGCGGTCCGTCCAGCATCCGCCAGGTTGCCGACCGGCACGCCGGCGCACTGTCGGCGGCCCGGGCAGCTGGTATCGAGATCGAGGTCCTGCCGACCGCGTCACTGTCGGTGCTCGAAGGGCGTCGCATCGGCGAAGAACTCCAGGCACGCCCCCGCGGTGAACGGCCGGACGCGGTGTTCGCGGCGAACGACCTGCTCGCGGTCGGCCTCGAACAGGCGTTCATCATGCGCGGCACGATCGCGGTGCCGGACGAGATCGCGATCGTGGGCTACGACGACATCGCCTTCGCCGAGGCAGCCGTCGTCCCGTTGACCTCGGTGCGCCAGCCTGCGCAGGACCTCGGGCGCCAGGCGATCGAGCTGTTGACGAAGCAGGTCGAGCTCGGGCAGGGAATCGACCTCGAGCACGTCGAGTTCACGCCGGAGCTCGTGGTCCGGCAGTCCTCTGTCGCCGACGCGTAGCCGACCGCCTCGCGTCTGCCCACCAGCCTGCCCGGCTCTGCGGCACGGACCGGCCGCCGCCGCGGCCTACGATCGGAGCATGGTGCATGTCCCCCGGCGCGACGGCCCGCCGAGCGTGCACCACGTCGCAGCTCGCGCCGGCGTCTCGCTGGCGACCGTCTCGAACGTCCTGAACCACCCCGAGCGGGTCGCCGAGTCCACGGCCGCACGCGTGCACGACGCGATCGCCGAACTCGGGTACACGCCGAACCGCAACGCCCGGGCACTGGTGTCGGGCAGCACCCGGGCGATCGGTCTCGTGGTCGCCTCGCTCCGCAACTCGCTGTTCACCGACGTGGTCAGCGGCGCGCACACGACCGCCCGCGAACGCCGGCGCACCCTGCTCGTCGCCAGCAGCGAGAACGACCTCGAGGCGCAGGGCGAACACCTCGCGTTCCTCGAGAGCACCCGGGTGTCCGGCATCCTGCTGGCCTCGATGACGGAGTCCCGCGCACAGGTCGAGGCAGCGAAGCAGCACGGCCTGCCCGTCGTCTACGTCAACTACGAGCCGACCGAGGTGGACGCCTGCTCGGTGGTCGTCGACAACGAGCAGGCCGGGTACGTGGCCGCGCAGCACCTCATCGAGCAGGGCTGCCGACGCATCGGCTTCGTGAGTGCCCGGCCCGACCTGCAGCCGGTGGCCCGTCGCCGCGCGGGGCTCCTCCGCGCGATCGCGGAACACCCCGGAGTCGAACTCGTCGACGTCGACGCCGGTGACATCGACCCGCCCGGCGGCACCGACGCCGGCGCGCGGATCGCCGCGATGCCGGTCGCCGAACGGCCCGACGGCGTCCTGGGCGTCACCGACCTGCTCGCCATGGCGGTCGTCTCCGAGCTCCGAGCCGCCGGCATCCGCGTGCCGGAGGACATCCCGGTGTCGGGGTGCGACCACAACTCGGTGGCGTGGGGCGGCGCGGTGCCGTTGACCTCGGTCACCATGCACGGCGAGGAGATGGGCGCCACTGCCGTGGCCCTGCTGCTCGAGGAGCTCTCCGACCCGATGCACGTCCACCGCACCGTGGTGCTCGGCAGCGAGCTCGTGCCCCGCGAGAGCACGCTCGGCCGCGCCGGTGCAGCGGCCGCGCGGGCCACGGCGCCGAGCGACCCGCGCCGCACCGAGGCCTGAGCGCGCGAAAGCGACAGTCCTGCGGCACGGGACGCCGTCTGGTCCGGCAAAGCGACAGATCCACGCGAACAGTTCGCGGCACACTGTCGCTTTCGCGGGCGGGGTGGAGGCAGGGCGGGCGAAGCGGGGTGGAGTGGGGGCGGGGCGGGCAGGCCGGGCAACGCGGACCGCGCGCACCAGGCATGCGCGTTCCCGTAACGAAATCGGCACAGCGATTGACACGCTTCAATCCACGTGGTTCCATCCTGATTGAAACGTTCTAAACAGCAGCAACCGGAGCCCACGACGACGCGGGATCCGGGTCCGTTTCACCCGGGGTACCCCGCCCCGGGCCTTACGAGGAGGTAAGGAATGTCAGCTCGTTCCCTGACCACGAGGACGCTCACCAAGCGCGCCGTCGTCAAACGGCTCGTCGCCATCGGCGGCGCCACGGTCCTGATCGGCGGGCTCGCGGCGTGTTCGTCCGGCGGTTCCGCCGACGAAGGCGGCGGCAAGGTGCAGATCACCTACCAGGCCGACAACTCACCCGCGACCGCAGCCACCGCGAAGCCGCTCATCGAGGCGTTCGAGAAGGCCAACCCCGACATCACGGTCAAGTTCGACACCCGCCCGCAGGGCACCGACGGCGACAACCTGGTGAAGACCCAGCTGTCGACCGGCGAGATGGCCGACGTCTTCAACTACAACTCCGGTTCGCTCATGCAGGCCCTCAACCCGGACAACACCCTGGTGGACCTGTCCGACGAGAGCTGGACGAAGGACGTCGACGAGCAGTTCACCAAGGTCGTCAGCACCGACAAGGGCGTCTACGGCGCTCCGTTCGGCACGAGCTTCGGCGGCGGCGTCATGTACAACAAGAAGGTCTACGCCGACCTCGGACTCAGCGTCCCCACCACGTGGGACGAGTTCATCAGCAACAGCGAGAAGATCAAGGACGCCGGCAAGGTCGCCCCGATCATCCAGACGTACGGCGACACCTGGACCAGCCAGCTGTTCGTGCTCGGCGACTTCGCCAACATCACGGCGCAGGACAAGGACTGGGCGGACAACTACACCGCGAACAAGGAGTCCTACGCCAAGGACCCCGCACTCGCCGGCTTCGACCACCTCGCCGAGGGCAAGGACAAGGACCTCTACAACGAGGACTACGCCTCGGCCACGCAGGCGAACGGCCTGAAGATGCTCGCCGACGGCACCGGGGCGCAGTACCCGATGCTGACGAACGCGATCTCGACCCTGCAGCAGGACAGCCCCGACGCGGTCGCGGACATCGGAGCGTTCGCGCTGCCGGCCGAGGACGCCGACGACACGAACCTGACCATCTGGGAGCCGAACGGCCTGTACATCCCGAAGACCACCGAGGGTGACGAGCTCGCCGCCGCGAAGAAGTTCATCGCCTTCGCGAACTCGGCCGACGGCTGCAAGGTGCAGAACGACACCGGAACGCCCGGTGGCCCGTACGTCATCTCGACCTGCTCGCTGCCGGACGACGTGCCCCCGATGATCGACGACCTGCAGAAGTACCTGGACGACGGCAAGGCGAGCCCGGCGCTCGAGTTCCTGTCCCCGATCAAGGGCCCGAACCTCGAGAAGATCTGCGTGCAGGTCGGCTCGGGCATCACCAACGCGGCCAAGGGTGCTGACCAGTACGACGACGACGTCGTCCAGCAGGCCCAGCAGCTCGGCATCAAGGGCTGGTGACACGGTGACCGCGACACTCACGACGGCACTCGAGCCGGCGAAGACCCGAGCGGGTTCCGGCGGGACCGGTCCCGCGCGCAAGCGGATGCGCTCGTTCTACCCCGCGTGGTTCTTCATCCCCGCGATCGCGCTGTACGTCGTGTTCTTCGCGGTCCCCACCTTCGCCGGGTTCTACTTCTCCCTCACCCGCTGGACGCTGTTCGACCAGACCTTCATCGGTTTCGACAACTTCGTCCGGTTCTTCCAGGACCCGCAGCTCGTCTCCGGGTTCGTGCACACGTTCCAGTACGGCTTCGTGACGAGCGCGGCGAAGGTGGTCATCGGACTCGCCCTCGCCCTGCTCCTCACGTCGCCCGTGCTGGGGCGCGGCTACCTGCGGGCGGTCGTGTTCTTCCCGGTGCTCGTGTCGACGATCGGCATCGGCATCACGTTCAAGGCGCTGATGGACCCGTTCCACGGGATCATCAACGGCGTCCTCGGCTCGGTCGGCCTCCCCACTCCGGGGTGGCTGACCGACCCGGCACTCGCCCTGTGGAGCGTCGCCGCGGTGGACGTCTGGAAGGGCGTCGGCATCGCGACGCTCATCTTCATCGCCGGCATCGTGGCGATCCCGCAGGAGTACTTCGAGGCCGCACGGGTCGACGGCGCAAGCGCGTGGTCGATCTTCCGGAACATCACCCTCCCGCTGTCGCGTCCCGCGATGGGCACCGTCATCATCCTGTCGCTGATCGGCGGGCTGCGGTCCTTCGACCTCATCTGGGCGATGACCGGCGGTGGGCCAGGGTTCACCAGTGACGTCATCGCGAGCGTCATCTACAAGCAGTACCAGGCCGGGTTCTACGGCCTGTCCACCGCCGGCAACGTGGTCCTGTTCGTGGTCGTCACGGCGATCATGGTCCCGATCTCGTGGCTCCTCAACCGCAAGGAGGCGGACCTGTGACCGCCGTCACCAGCCCCCGCCGGACCGCCGGCCGTCCGCCGACGCCGGCGAGCCGGAACCGCCACCCGGGCCGGACCCGCCGGTGGGTCATCGGCTCGATCGCCATCGTCGTCAGCTTCGTGGTGTTCCTGGTGCCGTTCGTCTTCGTCCTGCTGCAGGCCATGAAGAACCCGGCCGAGGCGAACCAGCTCGGCTTCAGCCTGCCGACCGAGTGGCAGCTCTGGCAGAACCTGCAGGCCGTGTTCGGGTCCGGTGACGGCGTGATCGTCCGCGCGTTCCTGAACAGTGCGGTCCTGACCGTGGGCAGCGTGATCGTGATGGTCGTGTTCTCCGCGATGGTCGGGTACGTGCTGCAGCGTCGTCCGAGCAAGTGGAACGGCGTGATCAACTTCTTCGTCCTGGCGGGCCTCATCGTCCCGCCCGCGATCGTCCCGACGATCTGGGTGCTGCAGGGGCTCAACCTGTTCAAGACCATGGGCGGGATGATCCTCATCGAGGCGACCTTCGGCCTGTCGTTCTGCATCCTGCTCTTCCGGGCGTTCGTGGCGACGATCCCGAAGGAGCTCGACGAGGCAGCCGTCCTCGACGGCGCCGGACCGATCCGTCTGTTCTTCGGCGTCGTGCTGCCGCTGCTCAAGCCGGTCATCATCACGGTCGTGCTCGTGCAGTCCGTCACGGTGTTCAACGACTTCACGAACCCGCTGTACTTCCTGCCGGGTTCCGAGAACGCCACGGTGCAGCAGACGCTCTACTCGTTCCAGAGCCAGTCGGTCAGCCAGCTCAACCTGCTGTTCACCGACGTCCTGCTCATCACGATCCCGCCGCTCATCCTCTACATCTTCTTCAACCGACAGATCGTCGCCGGCATGACCAGCGGCGCCGTCAAGGGCTGACGCCCGACCCCGGCCTGGAGGCGCGGCTCGCCTCCTCCGGTCGTCCCACCTCGACGGGACGGCCGGGCCCACGACCCCCGCACCGGTCGACGACGACCGGTCGCGTGAAAGGACACACCACATGACCGCCTGGACAGCACCGTTCATCACGAGCGACGCCGACCTCGGGAGCGCACCGATCCTGCGCCGTGAGTTCACCCTCGACGACGGCCACGGCGCCGTCACGAGCGCGACCCTCGACGTCAGCGCCCTCGGCGTCGTCGAGGCGTGGCTTGGTGGCGAACGCGTCTCCGACCACCTGCTCGAACCGGGGTGGACGAGCTACGAGTGGCGCATCCGCGTCGTCTCGCACGACGTCACGGCGCACCTGACCGAGACGCCCGCGGGCAGTGCCGCCGTGCTGGCACTCGTGCTCGGCAAGGGCTGGGCCGCCGGTCGGCTCGCCTGGGGTGGCGGCGGCGGCTGGTACGCCGACGAGCCCGCCGGGTTCGCCGAGCTCCGCATCACCTTCGCCGACGGCCACGAACAGCTCGTCGCCACCGACACGGACTGGCAGGCCCTGTCCAGCGCGATCACCGCCGATCAGCTGTACGACGGTGAGGACATCGACGCCCGGCTCCGCGACGGCTCCTTCCTGACGCCCGGCGAGGTCACCACACCGAGCGTCGACGGCCACGAGGGACGCACCAGCGCCGTGCGCACCGTCGACATCGGCGAGCGCGAACTCGTCGCCGACACCGTGCCGCCGGTCCGACCCCTCGCCGAGATCGCCCCCGTCGAGGTCTGGACGAGCCCGTCCGGCGCGACGCTGATCGACTTCGGGGTCAACCTGGTGGGCTGGCTCCGCGTGGTCGCCTCTGGGCCCGCGGGCACTGTGCTGGCCCTGAAGCACGCCGAGGTGCTCGAACACGACGAGCTCGGCACCCGCCCGCTGCGCACCGCGAAGGCGACGGACCACTTCACCCTGAGCGGCGGCGAGGACCGCTTCGAGCCCCGCTTCACCTTCCACGGCTTCCGGTACGCCCAGGTCGACGGGTGGACCGGCACGCTCGACGAACTCCGCGCGGCCGTCACCGCGGTGCAGGTCGGCTCCGACCTGACCCGGACGGGCACGTTCGAGTCCAGCCACGAGCTGCTCAACACGTTCCACGACAACGTCATCCGGGGCATGCAGGGCAACTTCCTGAGCGTCCCGACCGACTGCCCGCAGCGTGACGAGCGCCTCGGCTGGACGGGCGACATCGCGGCGTTCGCGCCGACGGCGTCCTACCTGTTCGACACCCGCGCGTTCCTGGGCGACTGGCTCCGCGACGTGTGGCTCGAGCAGCAGCACGCCGACGGTGTCATCCCGTTCGTGGTGCCGGACGTGCTCAAGTACTCCCCCGCCGAGGACTTCGGTACCCCCGACGCCACCGCCATCTGGTCGGACGCCGGCGTCTGGGTGCCGTGGACCCTGTACCAGGCGTACGGCGACACCGCGGTGCTCGAGGAGCAGCTCGACTCGATGACGGCGCACCTCCGCCGCATCAAGGGCCACCTGTCACCCGAGGGCCTGTGGGACACCGTCTTCCAGTTCGGCGACTGGCTCGACCCGGACGCCCCGCCGGAGGACGCCGCCAAGGCGAAGGCCGACCCGGGCGTCGTCGCGACGGCGTGCGCGTACCGCAGCGCGACCCTGGTGGCGCAGGCGGCGCGGTTGACGGGCCACGAGGCGGAGGCGACGGAAGCCGAGGAGCTCGCCACGGGCCTCCAGGCCGCGTTCCGTCAGCACTACGTGACCGACGGTCGCATCCGGAGCGACTGCACCACCGTCTACGCGCTCGCGATCGTGTTCGGCATCCTCGACGAGGACGACGAGCGCCGTGCGGGCGACCGCCTGGCGGAGCTGGCCGAGCAGTCCGGGTACCGGATCTCGACGGGCTTCGCGGGTACGCCGTTCATCACCGACGCGCTGACGCAGACCGGACACCTCGACGACGCGTACCGGCTGCTACTGCAGACGGAGTGCCCGTCGTGGCTGTACCCGGTGACGATGGGTGCGACGACGGTCTGGGAGCGCTGGGACTCGATGCTGCCGGACGGCACGATCAACCCGGGTGAGATGACCTCGTTCAACCACTACGCACTCGGTGCCGTGGCGGACTGGATGCACCGGGTGGTGGGCGGCCTGTCGGCGCTCGAACCGGGGTACGCCTCCGTGCTCATCGCGCCGCAACCGGGCGGCGGCCTGACGTGGGCGTCGACGTCGCTCGACTCCGTGCACGGGCACATCGCGGTGCGGTGGGAGCTCGTCGACGGCGAGCTGCTCGTCCGTGCGACGGTCCCCGAGGGAGTCTCGGCCGTGGTGCGCTTGCCGGGTGCTGCGGAGCAGCGGCTCGGCGCTGGCTCGCACGAGCTGCGCGCGCCGGCTGCGGTCCCCGCGGCGTAGCGGGCCTGGCGGAACCAGGTTTCGGACACAGCACCGCGGAGATGCGTGGTGCTGTGTCCGGAACCTGGTTCCCGCCACACACACCCCACACGGTTGCGGCAGACCGCCGCGACCCGTACTGTATGAAACGATTCAATCGCACACGAGGAAGTGACACGATGACATCGACCCCGACCTTCACCGGCATCGCCGACCAGCTCGCACGACAGCAGATCGAGCTGCCCAGCTGGGCCTTCGGCAACTCCGGCACCCGCTTCAAGGTGTTCAGCACGCCCGGCACCCCGCGCGACCCGTACGAGAAGATCGCCGACGCCGCCCAGGTGCACAAGTACACGGGCCTCGCACCGACCGTGGCACTGCACATCCCGTGGGACCTCGTCGACGACTTCAGCGACCTCAAGCGGCACGCCGAAGAGCACGGAGTGTCGCTCGGCACCGTGAACTCGAACACGTTCCAGGACGACGACTACAAGTTCGGCGCCCTGACCCACGTCGACGAGTCGATCCGGCAGAAGGCGATCGACCACCACCTGCGCTGCATCGACGTGATGGACGCCACCGGCAGCCGCGACCTGAAGATCTGGCTCGCCGAGGGCTCGAACTACCCCGGGCAGGAGGACATGCGCTCCCGCCAGGACCGCCTGCACGAGTCGCTCAGCACGATCTACGACCGCCTCGGTGCCGACCAGCGCCTGGTGCTCGAGTACAAGTTCTTCGAGCCGTCGTTCTACCACACCGACGTGCCGGACTGGGGCACGAGCTACGTGCAGACGGCCGCGCTCGGCGACAAGGCGATGGTCTGCCTCGACACCGGCCACCACGCCCCCGGCACGAACATCGAGTTCATCGTGATGCAGCTCCTGCGCCTCGGCAAGCTCGGCAGCTTCGACTTCAACTCGCGGTTCTACGCCGACGACGACCTGATCGTGGGCGCAGCGGACCCGTTCCAGCTGTTCCGCATCCTGGTCGAGGTCATCCGCGGCGGCGGCTACGACAACCACGACGTCGCGTTCATGCTCGACCAGTGCCACAACATCGAGGACAAGATCCCCGGTCAGATCCGCTCCGTGCTCAACGTGCAGGAGATGACGGCCCGGGCACTGCTCCTCGATCGCGTGGCCCTGACCGCAGCGCAGGAGGCCCACGACGTCCTCGGCGCGAACGAGGTCTTCATGGACGCGTACCAGACCGACGTCCGGGCGGACCTCGCCGCGTGGCGAGAATCCCGCGGTCTGCCGGCGAACCCGATGCGCGCGTACCTGGACTCCGGGTACCAGCAGTCGATCGCCGAGGACCGCGTCGGCGGCGTCCAGGCCGGTTGGGGCGCGTAGACACATGGCACACACACTGGAGGCTCGGGTGGACCCCGCAACGCACGGCACCGACGCAGACACCACGATCAGTGCGCTCATCGCGCGTTCGAACGCGCTCGGCTCGGATCCGCGGATCACGAACTACGCCGGTGGGAACACCTCGGCGAAGGGCACTGACACCGACCCGGTCACGGGCGAGCCGGTGGAGCTGCTCTGGGTGAAGGGCTCCGGGGGCGACCTCGGCACCCTCACCCCGGCGGGCCTCGCAGTCCTGCGCGTCGACCGCGTCCGTGCCCTCCAGGACATGTACGCATCAGAAACAGGCCCGGGAGTGGAGCGCGAGGACGAGATGGTCGCCGCGTTCGACTACACGCTGCACGGCAAGGGCGGTGCCGCCCCGTCCATCGACACGGCGATGCACGCCCTGGTCGACGCCGCGCACGTCGACCACCTGCACCCGGACGCCGGCATCGCCATCGCGACGGCGGCGGACGGACCGGCTCTGACGTCGACGATCTTCGGCGACACGGTGGTGTGGGTGCCGTGGCGCCGACCGGGGTTCCAGCTCGGGCTCGACATCGCCGCGATCAAGCGGGACAACCCGCAGGCTATCGGCACGATCCTCGGCGGCCACGGGATCACGGCGTGGGGCGAGACGAGCGAGGAGGCCGAGGCGAACTCGCGCTGGATCATCGACACCGCCGAGCAGTACATCGCGGAGCACGGGAAGGCCGACCCGTTCGGCGAGACCCGAGCAGGGTTCGAGGCGCTGCCGACCGACGAACGCCACGCACGCGCCGCCGCCCTCGCACCGACGATCCGCGGCATCGCCGGGCACGACAAGCCGGTGGTGGGGCACTTCACCGACAGCGACGTCGTGCTCGACTTCCTGGCGTCGTCGCGCGCCGAGGAGCTCGCCGCGCTCGGCACGAGCTGCCCCGACCACTTCCTGCGCACCAAGGTCAAGCCCCTCATCCTCGACCTGCCGACCACCGCGAGCGTCGACGAGCAGACCGCCCGCCTGCACGAACTCCACGAGCAGTACCGCGCGGACTACCAGGCTTACTACGACCGCCACGCGAACCCGGACTCCCCCGCGATCCGCGGCGCCGACCCGCTCATCGTGCTGGTGCCCGGCGTCGGGATGTTCTCCTACGGCAAGGACGCCCAGACCGCCCGCGTCGCCGGGGAGTTCTACGTCAACGCGATCAACGTCATGCGCGGCGCCGAGTCGCTGAGCACCTACGACCCCATCGACGAGGCCGAGAAGTTCCGCATCGAGTACTGGGCCCTCGAAGAGGCGAAGCTGCAGCGGATGCCGGCCCCCAAGAAGCTCGCCACCCGCATCGCCCTCGTCACCGGAGCCGCGAGCGGCATCGGCAAGGCGATCGCGAAGCGCCTGGCCGCCGAGGGTGCCGCGGTCGTCATCGCCGACCTCGACCTGGCGAAGGCGCAAGACGCTGCGGCCGAGATCGGGAACACCGACCAGGCCATCGGCGTCGCGGCGAACGTGACGTCCGCAGCGGAGATCGAGCAGGCCATCCAAGAGACGCTGCTGCACTTCGGCGGCCTCGACCTCGTCGTCAACAACGCCGGACTGTCGCTCAGCAAGAGCCTGCTCGAGACCACCGAACAGGACTGGGACCTGCAGCACGACGTCATGGCGAAGGGGTCGTTCCTGGTGTCCAAGGCGGCGGCGAAGGTCCTCATCGAGCAGGGCCTCGGCGGCGACATCGTCTACATCTCGTCGAAGAACTCGGTGTTCGCCGGTCCGAACAACATCGCGTACTCGGCGACGAAGGCCGACCAGGCGCACCAGGTCCGGTTGTTGGCGGCGGAGCTCGGCGAGCACGGCGTCCGCGTCAACGGGATCAACCCCGACGGCGTCGTCCGTGGCTCGGGGATCTTCGCGAGCGGCTGGGGAGCGAACCGCGCGAAGACCTACGGCATCGAGGAGCAGGACCTCGGCGCGTTCTACGCCCAGCGCACCATCCTCAAGCGCGAGGTCGTCCCGGAGAACGTCGCGAACGCCGTCTACGCCATCTGCACCGACGACTTCTCGCACACGACCGGGTTGCACGTGCCCGTCGACGCGGGTGTCGCCGCCGCGTTCCTGCGCTGATGAACGACAAGCTGATGCACGACAAGCTGATGTCCGACAAGAGGTAAGAGCATGTCCACCAGCGGCACCGTCGCCGCCGTCGACCTCGGGGCCACCAGCGGCCGCGTGATCCTCGGGCACGTCGACACCGACGGCGTCCGGATGGAGCACGTCGCCCGGTTCCCGAACGGCCCCGTGACCCTGCACGAGCACGACCGCGAGGCCCTGCACTGGGACGTCGTCGAGCTCCACCGACAGGTGACCGACGGCCTCCGTCAGGCGTTCGCCTCGCACCCGGCGATCGTCAGCATCGGCATCGACTCGTGGGCGGTGGACTACGGCCTGCTGCGCGACGGTCGGCTGCTCGGGCTGCCGTACCACTACCGCGACGAGCGGCACGAGGGCGGCGTCGACCGCGTGCACCGACGGATGGACGCGGCCGAGCTGTACGCACGGAACGGCCTGCAGCACCTGCCCTTCAACACGGTGTTCCAGTTCGCTGCCGACCCGTCGCTGCAGCTCGCGCAGCGGGCGCTGCTCGTCCCCGACCTGCTCGGCTACTGGCTCACCGGTGTCGAGGCGGCCGAGCGCACGAACGCGTCGACGACCGGGGTCCTGAACGCGACGACCCGCGGGTGGGACCCGGCGTTGCGGGCTGCTGCGGGCCTCCCGGCCGGCCTCCTGCCCACCCTGCGTGACCCGGGCGACCGACTCGGGCCTCTGCTGTCGTCCGTCGCCGACGCCGTCGGCGGGCAGGCACCCGTCACGCTCGTCGGCTCGCACGACACGGCCTCCGCCGTCGTCGCGGTCCCCGCGACCGAGCCGGACTTCGCGTACATCTCCTCCGGCACCTGGTCACTCGTCGGCGTCGAGCTCGACGCACCCGTCCTGTCGGACGCGGCGCGCGACGCGAACTGCACCAACGAGGGCGGGGTCGACGGCCGCGTCCGGTTCCTGAAGAACGTGTCCGGACTGTGGTTGCTCTCCGAGAGCGTCCGCACCTGGGAACGTGACGGCGCGAGCATCGACCTGGAGGCCCTGCTCGCCTCCGCAGCGGCCGTCACGGCCCCGGTCCCCGTCTTCGACCCCGCCGACGAGTCGTTCACGGCGCCCGGCGACATGCCCGCGCGCATCGCCGCCTGGTGCGGCGACCACGGGCTGAGCGCGCCCGCGTCGCGGGCCGAGTTCGTGCGCTCGATCCTCGAGTCGCTGGCCGCCGCGTACGCGGAGACACTTGCGACGATCAGCACCATCACGGGCAAAGACGTCCGACAGGTGCACATCGTCGGCGGCGGATCGCAGAACCGGCTGCTCTGCCAGCTGACGGCCGACCGCACCGGGCTGCCCGTCCTGGCCGGGCCCGTCGAGGCGACAGCACTCGGCAACATCCTGGTGCAGGCGCGGGCAGCCGGACTCGGCGGCCTGCGCGGCGCATCGCTCGAGGCCCTGCGCGCAACGATCGCCCGCACCGTCGAGCCCGTCCGGTACACCCCGCGTTCCTCCGACGCTTCCCTCCGCCAATCCACCTCGAGACGTAGGATGTCTGTATGACCTCGACCGACGACCAGCACCGCGTCGACCCCGCCACAGGCGCACCGGCAGCCACCCCGGGCACACCGTCGGCCCGGCGGACCCCGATCAAGCGGCAGCTGCCGACCGTGCGTGACCTCGCACCGCTCATGCAGTTCAAGAAGCCTTCGCTGCCCGGTCGGCGTCAGCGCCTCGAACAGGCCCTGACGATCTGGGACCTGCGCGACATCGCCGCCCGCCGCACGCCGAAGGCCGCGTTCGACTACACCGAGGGCGCCGCCGAGGCCGAGATCTCGCTCGCGCGCGCCCGCCAGGCGTTCGAGGACATCGAGTTCACACCCGCGATCCTGCGCGACGTGTCGTCCGTGGACACCTCGCGCTCGGTGCTGGGTGCGCCGGTCGCGTACCCGTTCGGCATCGCCCCCACCGGGTTCACGCGCATGATGCAGACCGAGGGCGAACGTGCCGGTGCCCGGGCAGCCGGACGCGCGGGCATCCCGTTCTCGCTCTCCACCATGGGCACCACGGCCATCGAGGACGTCCGCGACGCCAACCCGAACGGCCGCAACTGGTTCCAGCTGTACATGTGGAAGGACCGCGAGAAGTCGATGGCGCTGGTCTCCCGCGCCGAGAAGGCCGGGTTCGACACGCTGCTCGTCACCGTGGACGTACCCGTCGCCGGCGCGCGTCTGCGGGACAAGCGCAACGGCTTCTCGATCCCGCCGCAGCTGAGCGCCCGGACCGTGCTGAACGCCATCCCGCGGCCGTGGTGGTGGTTCGACTTCCTGACCACCGAGCCGCTGGCGTTCGCGTCGCTCGACCGGTGGTCCGGCACCGTCGGGGAGCTCCTCGACCACATGTTCGACCCGACCGTCACCTACGAGGACCTCGCGTGGATCCGCGACCAGTGGAAGGGCAAGGTCGTCGTGAAGGGCGTGCAGTCCCTGGCCGATGCGCGTCGCCTGGCGGACATGGGCGTCGACGGGATCACGCTGTCGAACCACGGCGGACGCCAGCTCGACCGGGCACCCGTGCCGTTCCACCTGCTGCCCTCCGTGGTGAAGGAGGTCGGCATGGACACCGAGGTGCACCTCGACACCGGCATCATGTCGGGCGCGGACATCGTCGCCGCCGTGGCGCTCGGTGCGAAGTTCACGATGGTCGGCCGGGCGTACCTGTACGGGCTGATGGCGGGCGGCGAGGCCGGTGTCGACCGGATGATCCAGATCCTGTCGGAGCAGATCGAGCGCACGATGCGGCTGCTCGGGGTCACGTCGCTCGACGAGCTCGAGCCCGGGCACGTGACGCAGCTGCAGCGCTTGCAGCCGGTGCCGCGCGGCTGAGGCGGCGGGCAGCGGGCTGCCCGCCGTTCACCGCGCGTTCGGGTGCCGATTCAGGCGATTACCCCCGAACGGGGCACAAATGATGCAAGATGTCCGTGGACGCGTCACCGAACCCCTCGGCATCCTGCCCCCTGGCGCGCCGTCCCCTCCCCGCATCCTGCGCCCGAGCACCACGAGGAGCCCGACATCTCGACCCGAAGCACGTGCACGCCCATGCGCGGCACGACCCCCGCGACCACCACGCCCACCACCCTCACCACCCTCACCACCGAACGGCACACCCGATGAGCCGCCGTCGCGCGATCCTGGCGGCAGCGACCGCCGGTTGCCTGGCACTCGGAGTCCCCACCGCCTCCGCCGCCTCCGCTGACAGCTGGTGGGGCTGGGGCGGACACCGCCACGGGCAGCACGCCCCGGTGACCCCCACGCCCACCCCCTCGGACACTGCGACCCCGGCCCCGTCCGACGACGAGGAGTCGGACACGACGCCGACGGAGACGCCCGCGCCGACCGCCGAGGCCGCGCCGATCGAGGACACCACCCCGACCGCAGAACCGGAGGCGGCTGCGCCCACCGACGACGCCGAAGCCGCGGAGTCGGAAGCCGACGACGCGGCCGAACCGCAGAACGAGGTCGCCGACACCTCCGCTGCGCCGGCCGCCTCGTTCGTCGAGGACTTCACCACCGACGCCGTCACCGGCCTCGTCTCACGGCTCTACCCGCAGTCGTGGCAGCCCTACCCCGACGGCACCTCCGGCATCTACGCGCCGAGCAAGACCGTCTCGGTGCACGACGGCGTCATGGACGTCGCCCTCGGCACCGGAGCGGGCGCGGCCGGCACGTTCGGCTCCTCCGCCGGAGCCTGGGACCACGTCGGCGGCTCGTTCTCCGTCCGCGCCAAGGCGACCGGTGGCGACGGCAACGGCGCGGCGTTCATGCTGTGGCCGACGTCGGGCACCTGGTCCGACGGCGAGATCGACTTCCCCGAGGGCAACTTCGAGGACAGCCCCTCGGCCTTCCACCACTCGATGACCCCGGGCAAGGAAGCCGACCGCGTGCAGATCGGTACCGGCGTCTCGTGGCGCGACTGGCACACCTACACGGTGGACTGGGTGCCCGGAGAGTCGGTCACCTACAGCGTCGACGGCAAGGTCCTCGACACGATCACCCACGACGTGCCGACGACCCCGCACCGCTTCATGTTCCAGGTCGGCAACTGGGGCGACCAGGGCAACCTGCTCATCGACTGGGTCTCCACCACGGAGTGAGCGTTCGGCCCACAGAGTGAGCAGAAGACGTCGGGTCCCCACCAGGGACCCGACGTCTTCTGCTCACTGGATCAGGCTCGCGACGTCAGCGCACGGTCCAGGTTCCTCGCAGGGTGGTCAACAGGTGGTCGATGTTCCGCAGTGCCCGTCGGGTCTCCCAGACGGAGTACGCGCACATCCCCACGAACAGCACCAGGATCGCCCACCAGAACGGACTGACCGTCAGAGCTGCCCAGACTGAGAAGGCCGCGAAGACGACGACCATGATCGGGACGATGACCCGGTTGTTCCGGTACCGCTTGCGGGTCGACTCGAGCTCGCGGGTCCACACGACGTGGTCGACGTCGTCCGGCAGGTCTCCGGAGCGCACCGCTCGCTGGATCGCGGCAGCACCCTCGGTGCCACCCGCGCGGCGGCGACGGTAGGCGATGAGGAAGCCGAAGAACACCGTCATCAAGACGGCGTAGAAGAGCGATCCGATCGCGCGGGCGGCCAGACCGGCACCGTCGGGGTTCGAAGCCAGACCGATGGCGAAGTACAGTCCGCCGACCAGGACGAACACGATGGGCAGCAGTGCCGGCAGCGGGAGTCGTCGAAAGCGGTCCACGGTGTCTCCTCGTTGAATGTTCGAGTGGTCCTCGGTTCCTCCACCATGCCGACGGTGCCCGGGAGTCGGCTGAGCCTTCCCGCTTGAGTATTAGTTAGGTTAGCCTTACCTACATGGCACGGACGAACATGCAGGCGACCCGCACGAAGCCGGAACGCGTCGAGCTCCTCACCCTGCACGTCGTGCGGACCGAACGGATCTCGCCGTCCTTCATCCGCGTGGTGTTCGGCGGCGACGACCTGAGCCGATTCACCCACATGGGCTACGACCAGTGGTTCCGCCTGTTCCTGCCGGTGGACGGCGGTGACCTCACGCGGGCCCCGCAGAAGCTCGACACCGTGAGCTACCTGAAGTTCCTGACGATGGCGAAGGCGAGCCGACCGATCCTCCGCAGCTACACCGTGCGGAGCCTCCGCCGACTGCACCAGGGCGACGAGCTCGACGTCGACTTCGTGGTGCACGGCACTGGTGACGACCACGCACCGACCGGACCGACCGCGGCTGGGTGGGCACTCGGCGCACAGCCCGGCGACGTGGCCGGGCTCATCGACGAGGGCATCGGCTTCGACCGGGACGCCCTCGGTCGTCCGATCGCGATCGTCGCGGACGAGAGCGCCCTGCCCGCTGCAGCCGGGATCCTCGAGTCGCTCCCCCGTTCGACGAAGGGCACCGCGATCCTCGAGATCCCGACGGACGCCGACGTGCGGACCATCGATGCCCCGACCGGCATCGACGTGACGTGGATCACCCGCGAACCCGGTCGACGTCCCGGAGCCGCGGCGCTCGACGCGGTCACCCGATCGTCGGTGAGCCCCGACCACGCTGCCTGGGTCGCCGGCGAGCAGTCCCTCGCCGGCGGAGCGCGACGCCACTGGGTCGGCGCGGGCATCCCGAAGGAGCGGATCGCCTTCACCGGGTACTGGCGCGCGGGCCGGTCCGGCTGACTGCGTTCGGGCACCTCCGGCGACTTCGTGAGCAGGAATGGTCGAGTGCCGATTCCCGACCCGACCATTTCTGCTCACGAAGCACGGCGCACGGCGCACGGCCACCAGCGCCGCGCGCCTAGGGTGGGCGGGTGATGGGCGACGAGGGGCGAGCACGGGCGGCACTCGCGACCGTCGCAGCGAACGGGTGGGGCGACGCCGAGCCGCTCGTCGAACCCGGCGGCACGGCCACCCCGCGGCACGCCGCCGTCCTGATGCTCTTCGGCACGCTCGACCGCACCCCCAGCGACCGCCCGGCCGTCGCCGCCGACGTCCCACGTGACCTCGACGTCCTGCTGCTCGCGCGTGCCACGACCCTGCGCGCGCACCCGGGCGAGATCGCGTTCCCCGGTGGACGGATCGACCCGGGCGATGCCGACGCCGTCGCCGCAGCCCTCCGCGAAGCACACGAGGAGACCGGGCTGGACCCGACGGGCGTCGAGGTCCTCGGCACGCTGCCCGCGGTGCCGCTGGCGTTCTCGAACCACCTGGTGCGCCCGGTGCTGGGGTGGTGGCGCGAGCCGTCCCCGATCCGGGTCGTCGACGAGCGCGAGTCGGCCGCGGTGTTCCGGGTCCCTGTGGCGGACCTGCTCGACCCGGCGAACCGCGGGGTCACGGTGATCCGACGCGGTGGTCAGGAGTGGCGCGGGCCGGGCTTCACCGTCGATGCGGAGCACAGCGACCACGACGACGGCGACCACCACGACGACCACCTGGTGTGGGGGTTCACCGCGATGCTGCTGGATGCGCTGTTCGACCGGCTCGGGTGGACCGAGGACTGGGATCGGGAGCGGGAACTGCCGCTCGATCGTCGACACTGATCCGGTCGGCACCGCCCAGCGGGAACGACAGCGGGTCGGCACGGACCGCGTCCACCGCGTGGGCGACTGCCCCGATGACGACGACGTCACCGCCGAGCGTCGACGCCACCAGGTCGGGCACGGGGTCGAAGTGCCAGCCGTCGAGCAGGGCACGAGCCCGGTCGATGACGGCGACCGCCGGCTGGGCGATCGCACCGGCGACGACCACGCGGTCGATGTCGAGCAGGCTGGCGAGCAGGACGCAGACGCGGGCCAGTCGGTCGCCGAGGCGGTCGACGATCGCCAGCGCCACGGTGTCGCCGTCCTGCGCCGCGCGGAACACGGCGGAGGCACCGGCGTCCACCGCGAGCGGACTGCCCGGCCGGACCTCGCCCGCGGCGACGGCCTCGGCGACCAGCGTCCGCGCCGTCGCGCCGATGCCGTCCGACGACCCGACCCCCTGGACGATGTCGAGCACGCGCATCTCCCCCGCGCCGCCGTGGGCACCGCGGAGCAGCACACCGTCGACCACGAGGCCGCTGCCGAACCGCTCGCCGGAGAGCAGTGCGGCGAACGAGGCGTCCCCCGAGGACGGCCGCTCGGCGAGCGCGGCGAGGTTCGCGTCGTTCTCGACGACGACGCGGCCGTGCGGGACGGCGCCGGCGAAGCCCGGGTTCATCCGGTCCCAGAAGCCGCCGTCGCCCGGCGATGCCCCGCCGGTGTCGACCGGCGCGGGGATGCCGACGACGGTGACCAGAACGCGGGAGCGGTCGGCTCCGGCGGCGGCGAGCGCGTCGTCCACGGTGTCGGCGAGGACTGCGAGCCGGACGGGAACCTCGAGTCCCGACTCACCGAGTGCCCCTTCGGCGCGACCGAGCACGGTGCCGCGCAGGTCGGCGACGATGGCGGTGACCCGGTGCTGTCCGGCGTCCACCCCGACGACGACCCCGGCGGCGGTGTCGAGTTCGTAGCGCCGGGCGGGCCGACCGATCCGGTACTCCCCGGCGGCACGGGCGTCGTCGAGCTCATGGAGCCAGCCGAGCCGGACGAGTTCCTCGCACGCGGCCAGCACGGTCGAGCGGGTCAGGCCGGTGGCGTCGATGGCCTCGGTCGCGGTGAAGGCGCCAGCGTCGAAGGCGTGCGCGAGCAGTGTCTCGGCGCTCGTTCGACGGGGTGGCGGCATGCCGTGACCTTATCGCGCAACGAGTTCCTTGCGTAATTAGATTTTGTCGCTAGATTTAGTCTCGCGGTCGGCATCGGAGCCGATCGCAGGACGGAACGGCAGGGCTGCCGGGTCCGGACGGACGGAGACGACGTGCAACCACACGCCACGACCAGGACGGCGGCATCGGTGAGCCGACGCTCGTTCCTGCTCGGAGCCGGCGGCATCGGAGCGGGCCTCGCGCTCGCCGGGTGCGCCCCGATCGGGTCCTCGAGCGCCAAGCCGGAGACCATCACGTTCTACGTCTCGAAGCCCGAGGTCATCGGGTATTTCGACGGCGTCATCGCGCAGTTCCACGACAGCCAGTCGAAGGTGCGGGTCGTCCGTGACTCGACCTCGAGCATGTCCGCGAACTTCGTCCGGAACCGGCCGCCGGACCTCGGCTGCTGGAACTACAACTTCTCGGTCGTGCCGTTCGTCGAGCACGGAGCCCTGACGGACCTCTCCGACCTGTCGCAGGCCGACACGATCAACCCGGACCTGTGGCCGCTCATGCAGCAGACCGCCGACTACCCGGGTCGCAAGAGCGCCCTGCCGTACTCGGTGACCGCCGCCTCGGTGATCTACAACAAGGCACTGTTCGCCGAGCAGGGGCTCGAGGTGCCGACGACGTGGAGCGAGTTCGCCGATCTCTGCAAGCGGCTGCAGCAGGCCGGCATCGCCCCGATCTACGGGACGTTCAAGGACAACTGGACGATCGCGCAGGGCATGTTCGACTACACGGTCGGCGGTGCGATCGACACCCCGAAGACGTTCGACGCACTGCGACGCGAGGGCACGAGCGTCGGCAAGGACTCGTCGGTGTCGTTCGAGAAGGACCTCCGGACGCCGATGGAACGCATGACCCAGCTGCGCGCATGGCACCAGGACGGTGCCGCCAGCCGCGGGTACGGCGACGGCAACCTCGCGTTCGCACAGGGCAAGGCCGCGATGTACCTGCAGGGGCCGTGGGCGCTCGGCGAGATCGCCAAGACGAACAAGGACATGGACCTCGGCACCTTCCCGCTGCCCGTCACCGACGACGCCGCGGACAACAAGGTGCGGGTGAACGTCGACCTGGCGCTCTGGATCCCCGAGGCGTCCCGGAAGCAGGAGGCCGCCCGCGAGTTCCTGACGTTCCTGATGCAGTCGAAGGTCAACGACAAGTACAACGCCGACAACAACGGCTTCGGTGTCCGCAAGGACGCTCCCCCGGCGTCGAACCCGGCGCTGACCGGCATGCAGTCGTACTACGACGACGCCGCCTTCTACCTCGGTGCGTCGCAGCTCATCCCCGCCGAGATCCCGGTCGCGAACTACGCGCAGTCGATCGCCTTCGGCGGCGACCCGCAGCGCCAGCTCCGCACCCTCGACGCCGACTGGGCGCGTCTCGCGCTCCGCACGGCCGCGTAAGGAGACGTCCCATGGCAACCACCACCACCGAAGCCATCACGACGGCGGACCGCCGCCGACGTGGCGGAGCCGCCCCGGGCCTCCAGTCCGTCACCCACAAGCGGAAGCGGATCGAACCGCTCTTCCTCGCCTTCCTGCTCCCCACCCTGCTGCTCTTCACGCTCGCCATCACGCTGCCGGCCGTGATGGGCATCGTGCTCAGCTTCACGAACTCCGTCGGCTTCGGTGAGTTCCGCTTCATCGGGCTCACGAACTACGTCGCGGTGTTCTCCGACCCCGCGATCCTGCAGGCGTACCTGTTCACCCTCGGGTTCTCGCTCGTCACCGTGATCGTCGTCAACGCGGTCGCGTTCCTGCTCGCCATCGCGCTGACGTCGAAGATCCGCGGCAAGATCGCCCTCCGCGCGGTGTTCGTGCTGCCGATGGTGATCTCGGGCATCGTCATCGCGTACGTGTTCTCGTTCCTGTTCGCGAACAGCCTGCCGGCCCTGGCCAGTGCGATCGGCTTCGGTCCGCTCGAGCAGAGCATCCTGGCGAACCCCGACCTGGCGTGGGTCGCCATCGTGATCGTCACCGCGTGGCAGGCGATCCCGTCGACGCTCCTCATCTACATCGCCGGGGTGCTGTCCATCCCCGGCGAGGTCTACGAGGCAGCTGCCCTCGACGGCGCGAGCGCGTGGCGGCAGCTGATCTCGATCACCGCACCGCTGACGGCCGGCTACATCCTGATCAACCTCGTGATCGGGTTTAAGAACTTCCTGAACTCGTACGACATCATCGTCGGCCTGACCGACGGTGGCCCCGGCACCTCGACCACGAGCGTCGCGATGTCGATCTTCAAGGGCTTCAACGGCGGCGACTACGCCTACCAGATGGCCAACGCCACGATCTTCTTCATCATCGCGGTCGTCATCGCCGTGATCCAGCTGCGGGCGACCCGCGGGAAGGCAGCGCTCTGATGACCATCCAGACACCCCTCCGTCCGGGGACGACGAAGACGGGCAGCATCAGATCGGTCGACGCCGACCGGACCGCCGGCCGCCGCGGCGGCAACGCCAACTGGCCCGTCACCGTCGTCCTCGTGCTCTGCGCGCTCTCGATCCTGGTGCCGCTCTACGTCACCCTGACGATGGCGTTCAAGACGACCGGCCAGGCCGTCGACGGCAACGCGTTCTCGCTGCCGGCTCCGTTCAGCGTCGACGGCTTCGTGCAGGCGTGGGAGCTCACCGACTTCCCGCGGGCGTTCGGTGTCTCGGTGCTCGTCGCCGCGATCACCGTCGTCGGCACGATCCTGCTCGCGTCGTTCACCGCGTTCGCGATCGCCCGGAACTGGGACCGTCGGCTGTTCCGCTGGTCGTTCTTCTACCTGCTCGCCGCGATGTTCCTGCCGTTCCCGGTGCTCGCGCTGTCGCAGGTGAAGCTCACCGGGCTCGCCCACCTGGACAACCCGTTCGGCGTCGCGCTGCTGCACGTCATGTTCCAGCTGTCGTTCAGCGTGCTGCTGTTCACCGCGTTCCTGCGGTCGATCCCGGCCGAGCTCGAGGAGAGCGCCCGCATCGACGGCGCGAGCACGGGCCAGGTGTTCTGGCGGCTCGTGTTCCCGCTGCTGGCACCGATGAGCGCCACCGTCGGCATCTTCGCGTTCCTGGCATCGTGGAACGACTTCGTGATGCCGTCGCTGATCACCTCGGACCCGGCGTTGCAGACCCTGCCGGTGCTGCAGCAGATGTTCCAGACCCAGTTCAGCAACAACTACAACGTCTCGTTCGCCTCGTACCTGATGGCGATGGCCCCGGCGATCATCGTCTACCTCGTCACCCAGCGATGGGTGATGGCCGGTGTGACCCAGGGCGCCATCAAGTGAGCAAGACGACCGACCCGGCCGGTACGACCGAACCGACCGACACCGCCACGAACATCGAAAGGCCCGTCGTGACCGACACCCTCGCCCAGCCCGCCACCACCAGCGCCGACGAGACCTGGTGGCGCCAGGCGAGCGTCTACCAGATCTACCCCCGCTCCTTCGCGGACGCGAACGGCGACGGCATCGGCGACCTGCCCGGCATCACCGAACGCGTGCCGTACCTGGCGTCGCTCGGTGTCGAGGCCGTCTGGCTCAGCCCGTTCTACCCGTCCGCCCTCGCCGACGGCGGCTACGACGTCGACGACTACCGCGACGTCGACCCGAAGCTCGGCACGCTCGACGACTTCGACCGGATGGTCGAGGCGCTGCACGCCGCCGGCATCCGGGTGATCGTCGACGTGGTGCCGAACCACACGAGCGACCGGCACGAGTGGTTCCGCGAGGCGCTCGCCGCGCCGAAGGGCTCCCCCGCCCGCGACCGGTACGTCTTCCGCGACGGCACCGGGCCGTCCGGCGAACAGGCTCCGGCCGACTGGATCTCGATCTTCGGCGGCCCGGCCTGGACCGCGGTCGGCGACGGCCAGTGGTACCTGCACTCCTTCGCCAAGGAGCAGCCCGACCTGAACTGGGCGAACCGCGAGGTCCGCGACGACTTCCTGCACACCCTGCGCTTCTGGTCGGACCGTGGCGTCGACGGCTTCCGCATCGACGTCGCCCACGGGCTCGCGAAGGACCTGCCCTCCGGCGCCCTGCCGACCTGGTCGGAGCTCGCCGAGATCCCGAAGGACGGCTCGCACCCGCTGTGGGACCGCGATGACGTGCACGAGATCTACGCCGAGTGGCGGACCGTGTTCAACGAGTACACCCCGGCGCGCACTGCGGTCGCCGAGGCCTGGGTCGCCGCCGACCGCCGCGCCCGGTACGCCAGCGCCGACGGTCTGGGGCAGGCGTTCAACTTCGACCTGCTCGAGGCCGACTTCGACGCCGGTTCGTTCAAGGAGATCATCGAGTTCAACCTCGGCCTGGCCGAGCAGTCCGGCTCGTCGACCACGTGGGTGTTCTCGAACCACGACGTCGTCCGGCACGCCACCCGCTACGCGCTGCCGGCGCGGAACGGCTCCCCCGACAAGCAGGGCGGCGCGTGGCTGCTCGCCGGTGGATCGCAGGACGCGCTGGACCGCTCGCTGGGGCTGCGCCGCGCGCAGGCCGCGACCCTGCTCGAGCTCGCACTGCCCGGCTCCGCCTACCTGTACCAGGGCGAGGAACTCGGTCTGCACGAGGTCGGCGACATCCCCGACGCCGACCGCCAGGACCCCGCGTTCTTCCGGAACCCGGGCGTCGACGTCGGCCGCGACGGCTGCCGTGTCCCGATCCCGTGGACCCGGTCCGGCCCGTCGTTCGGCTTCGGCTCCGGCTCCGCGCACCTGCCGCAGCCGGCGTGGTTCGCGGACGCGAGCGTCGAGGCCGAGGACACCGACCCCGACTCGACCCTGAACCTGTACCGGAAGGCCCTCGGGCTACGCGGGCAGCTGCAGTCCGAGGAGCACCTGGAGTGGCTCGAGACCGGCCGCGACGACGTGCTCGCGTTCCGACGCCCGAACGGCTGGACGAGCGTGACGGTGTTCGGTGACGAGCCCTACGAACTCCCCGCCGGCGAGCTGCTGCTCGCCTCGGCACCGGTGGCAGACGGTGCCCTCACGGGCGTGGGGACGGCCTGGTTGCGTTCCTGACGCAGGGTGCGCGTCGTGGACGCGACCAGGTGACGGACGGGAGGCGCGGTGCAGGCAGGCACCGGGCCTCCCGTCCGCCGTTCGGTCACCATCTCGGGCCGCGACCGGCATCCGAGACGTCAGCCGCTGCCGGTAGGGTCGCCGCATGAGCGGGGCGACGATCAGCGTGCAGGACTTCGTCATGCGGTTCGGGGACCGGAACGTGGTCGACGGACTGTCGTTCGACGTCGCCGCCGGCGAGACGTTCGGCCTGCTCGGCAGCAACGGCTCCGGCAAGACCACGACGATCCGTGCCCTGCTCGGCATCACCACCCCGACCGCGGGCACCCTGAGCATCGACGGCCAGCCGTACCGACCGGCCACCGGTGGCATCGGGTACCTGCCCGAAGAGCGCGGGCTCTACCGCAAGGAATCCGTCATCGACGTGATGTCCTACTTCGGACGGCTCCGCGGGCTCCGAGGTCCCGAGGCGACGGCCTGGAGCATGGACTACCTGGCACGCGTGGGCCTGGCCGACCGCGCCAAGCTCCGCGTCGACAAGCTCTCCGGCGGGCAGCAGCAGAAGGTGCAGCTCGGCATCACGATCATGGACCGGCCGCGGCTGCTCATCCTCGACGAACCCACGAAGGGCCTCGACCCCGTGAACCGACGGCTGCTGCTCGACCTGGTCGACGAACGCAAGGCCGACGGCGCGACCGTCATCCTCGTGACCCACCACATGGACGAGGTCGAGCGGCTCTGCGACCGGATCCTGCTGCTCAAGGACGGCACCGCCGCCGCCTACGGGTCGATCCCCGACGTGCAGGACGCCTTCGGCGGCGCCGTCGCCCGGGTCGGCCTCGACGGACCGGTCCCCCGCTCGCCGCTGTACAAGCTCGCGCGGCACGAGGGCCACGTCGCCTACCTCGTGCCGACGTCGGCCGCAGCACCGGACGGTGCCGACATCCTCGCGGCGCTGGTGGCGGACGGTGTCCGTGTCACCGCGTTCGAGATGCGTCGGATCCCCCTCGACGAGATCTTCGTGCAGGTCTACGGCCACGACGCGCTCGCCGCCGCGGGGGCAGCAGCGTGAGCCGCCTCGGGACCGTCGTCCGGTTCGAGTTCGTCCGCGCGGTCAAGAAGCCCGCGTTCTGGATCGGCACGCTCGCGCTGCCGGTCGTCATCGTCATCGTGTCCCTGCTCGTCGGCATCGGACAGGCCGCCGGCACCGACTCGGTCGTCTCGGGCTCGTCGGCCACGAAGACCCCGTTCCGCTACGTCGACCACTCCGGGCTGGTGTCCGAGTCCGTCGCGGCGAAGTGGGGCGGATCGCCGTCCACCGACGCCGACGCCGACCGCGCCGCCGTGCGCTCCGGGGACCTCGACGCCTTCATCTCGTTCCCGTCCTCCCCCTCGACCTCGCCGATCACCGTCGACGCCGCCGACCGCGGCCTGTTCGCGAACGGTGGCTACTCGTCGCTCGCCGAACGGGTGCTCGAGCAGAGCGTCGCCGCGACCGTCGACGACCCCGAGACCGTCGAGCTCCTGCGCTCCCCACCGGCCACCGACGTCACGACCTACGCCGACGGGCAGGTCGCGCCGGGTTGGCTGTCGATCGTTCCGCCGTTCCTGTACGTCGCCGCCTTCTTCGGACTCGTCATCCTGCTCGCGGCACGCATGGTGACCGTCGTGGTCGAGGAGAAGGAGAACCGCATCTCCGAGATGATCCTGACCGCCGTCACCGCCGGCGACCTGATCCGCGGCAAGGTGATCGCGATGCTGCTCGTCGGGTTCGTGCAGGTCGGGGTGTTCGTCATCCCGGGGCTGGTCGGGATGCTCGCCGTCCTGCCACTCGTCGCCTCGCAGCTCGGCGGGCTGACGATCGACCCGTGGCGGATGCTCGTCGGTGCCCTGCTGCTCGTCGGCGGCGTGCTGCTGGCGTCCGGGCTGTTCGTCGCTGTCGGTGCCGCGGTGCCGTCGATCAAGGACGCCTCGGCGCTGCAGTCCGCGGCGATCTTCGCCCTGATCATCCCGCTCTACGCGGCGTTCTTCGTGATGACCACCCCGACGTCGCCCGTCGCCGCGTTCTTCACGTACTTCCCGACGTTCACGCCCGTCACCGCCATGGTGCGGAACGCCGTCGGCTCGCTGAGCGTCACCGAGTCGGTGGTCTGCATCGTCGAGGTGTTCGTCGCCGCCGGCCTGCTGCTCTGGTTCGCCGAGTACCTGTTCCGGCACTCGGTCGCGCAGTACGGATCGAAGGTGACGCTGCGGCAGATCGTGTCGTGGCGGCGGCGGTCGGTCTCCCGTTAGGGACGGCTCTGGGGTTCCCGCTCGGCTTCGCGTGCAGTCTGCTGGTGTTCCGCCGGTCGCTGGCGCTGCGGCGTCTCGCGCTCGGGGACGTCGGCGTCGAGGTCCCACGACGGCAACTCGTGCTGCTTCCAGCCCTGGCGGAGCGTCCGGACCGACCGGTCGAACTCCACCATGACGTCGATGTGGGGCCGGACGAGCATCTGGATCTGCAGTCCCTCGTACACCGCGAGCAGCTGGGTGGCCGCCTGGTACGACGGGATCGCCGATTCCTCGGCACCGTTGTCGAAGTCGCGCTGCAGACCGTTGCTGAGCTGCTCGACGTACTCGTCGAAGCGCTTGCGGAACAGCTCGGCGAAGCCGGACTCGGAACTCGCGACCGTGATCACGCCCGCGAGGACGCGGACGAGCCCCGGGTCGGCGACGTCCTCGGCCAGGGTCAGCCGGACGTGGTCGATCGTGCACGCCGGCGGGGTCTTCCGACGGGTGCCACGCAGCTGCGTCCACCGGTCGTACGTCACCAGCAGCAGCGCTTCCCACGCGGGGAACAACCGCTCCACGGTCTCGAGCGGGATGCCCGCGACCTCGGCCACGACCGAGGCGTCGACCGCGTCGAAGGAGTGCAGCCGGTAGGCGCGGATCGCTCCGCGGACGGTGCGCTCGGCGAGGGACTCATCGTCCTCGACGCGTTCGCCGTGCAGGGGTTCCATCCGACCATCCCATCGTGTGCGGTACCCCATTGTCTCGTCCCAGACCGGGGGCCGTCACATCCACGCCGGGTCGGCGTGGACCGGCTCGGCGTGGGCGGGCCGTTCAGCCGGGTCGTCAGCCGACTCGTCAGCCGACGGTGACGGGGGCTGCCGGGGGCTTCACCCGCTGCTTCGCCCAGACGAAGAACCCGGTCAGCGTGAAGACGCCGTAGAAGACGTACATGAGACCCGACGCGTAGTACCCGGCCGAGAACAGGAGCGGGACACCGACCAGGTCGACCGCGACCCAGATGAGCCAGAACTCGACCCAGCCCTTCGCCATGCCGTAGGTGGCGAGCAGCGAACCGACGAAGATCCACGCGTCACTCCACACCGGCTCGTACGACCCGAGGGCGCGGAACACCGGCGTGAGCAGGGCGGTCCCACCGACCATGCCGACGACCAGCAGGACGCGGGTCCGCCACGATGCCCAGTGCGGTTCGATCACGGTGGACGTGTCGTCGGGGCGGTGGGTCCAGCGGTACCAGCCGTAGATGCTCACGATGATGAACATCACCTGGCGGCCGGCCTGGCCGAGCAGGTTGACGGGGTTCGGGGTGTCGAACAGTGCGCCCATGAAGACGGTGAACAGGAGCGCGTTGCCGACCAGCCCGACGGGCCAGGCCCAGACCTTGCGGCGCATCCCGCCGAGCGCACTGAGCAGCCCGAAGACGTTGCCGATCACCTCGCGCCAGAGCACCGTCTGGTCGCCGATGACGATCTGCGCATCGAACAGCCAGCGCACGATGCCCATGGGCCCTCCTCGTTTCCGGTCGGTGCAACGGTCGGGGGATGTCCGGCATTCCGGTGGTGATCGGGGTACAAACATGTCCTCCACAGGGTGGACAAAAATCACCCCCGTTTTGGGTCCATGCGAAAGCATGTTCCTACTTGTCCGCACTTTGGGGGACGAGTACCGTCGTCATCAGAGCGAGTCCAGCCCGCCCGAGCAGCAGATCTGCGCTCCGGAGCCCGGCGACCGCTCTCGGCAAAGGTCAGCCGCGACCCCTCACCCGCGAGGTCGATGACACCGTCCCACCGGCACGACGACCCGAATCACGAGCCGGTGGAATCCAGTGCGCCCCGAACGCACAGAACGGACCCGCCACCATGCACAAGATCGTCACTGGCGCCATCGCCGGCGCAGCCGGCATCGCCCTCCTCCTCGGTGGAGCAGGCACCTTCGCCCTCTGGAACGCCAGTGCCTCCAGCGCCGCGTCCTCGGTGAGCTCCGGCACGCTGACCCTCAGCGCGAACAACGACGGCGCCTGGACGGACATCACGAACGGCCGCTCGACCGCGATCAACCCCACCACCGCCCTGATGGTGCCGGGCAACACGTTCCAGTTCACGCAGACGCTGAACATCGGTGCGACCGGCCAGGACCTCAAGGCGAACCTGACCTACGCCAGCCAGTCGATCACCGGTGACTCCGCACTCCTCGCCGCGACGCAGAAGACCCTCGCCGTGACGTCCTCGAGCGCCACCGTCGTGCAGTCCACGTCGAACGCGAACACCTTCGTCGTCTCGCCGTCGGCGTCGACCTCGACCGTCAAGGTCGTCTTCACGATCACGCTGCCGTCCTCGGCGACGACCGGGCAGAACGGGTCGATCAACGTCGGCGCCCTGGCCTTCACGCTCACCCAGACCGCGATCGGTTCCTGATCCACCGATCGCACTGACGCGGGCCACGACCGGCCCCTGATCCGCCGGTCGTGGCCCGTGCTGGGCCCTTGTGGCCCGCACCAGCAGAGGCTCACGAGCACCAGGGGACGCACATGACCGGGACACCGAGGACGACGGGCCGCCACCGCGCGGCACGACGCCACCGGTGGATCCCGCCCGTCGCGCTTGCCCTGGTCGTCGCCGTCGCCACGGCGCTCCTCGGCGTCGGCGGGACCTACGCCCTCTGGAACGGCACCGCCAGCACCGCGGCCACCACCGTGAAGTCGGCGACCGCGACGATCACCGTCGGCACCCTGTCGACGATGAACACCACCGTCCTCGGACCGGGTACCGGGGTCACCGGCACCTTCGCCGTGAAGAACACCGGCTCGATCCCGCTCTCGATGCGCGTCGCCACGACGTCCACGAACGTCGCCTACGCGACGAACGCGTCGTCGGCGGCCGTCCTCGGCGAGCTGACGCTCCGTCTGACCAACGTGTCATCGGCTGCGGCCTGCACCACCGGGCTGTCCGGCGCGAGCGGCCGTCTCGCCGCCTTCGACACCGGTAGCGGTTCGTTCACGCTCCAGCCCGGTGCGAGCACCGTCGGCTGTGTCGAGCTGGTCCTCGACGCCGACGCGCCGCAGAGCGTGTCCGGCGCCGTCACCGACTTCACCCTCACCGTCACCGGAACGCAGGTCTCCGCATGAACCGCCGTCTCCGGCTCGTCGTCGCCGTGCTGCTCACCGCCGTGTTCGTCGGCGGTGGGTCGAGCGCCGCCTGGGCACTGTGGAGTGCGTCCAGCACCACGGCCTCGAGCGTCACGATCGGCAAGGTCTCCGCCTCGATCGCCGGCACGAGCGCGCTGACCACCACCTTCTCGTCCACGGTGACGTCGGTCACGAAGCCGATCACGCTCACCAACTCGGGCTCCATCGCCGGCACCGCGACGACCACCGTGTCCGTCGTCTCCGGCAGCTCGACGGCGCTCGCGCAGGCGGTCACCGTCGTCGCGTGGCCCGTCGCCACGACCGCGGCGTGCACGACGAACACCGCGGTCGGCAGCGGCTCGGTCACCGGCACCTGGGCGTCACTGCCGAGCATGACGTCCAAGCTCGCCGCCGGCGCCTCGGCCATCTGGTGCACCCGCAGCACGCCCAAGTCCTCGGCGCCGGCATCCGCCACGGCCAACGTGAACGTGAACCTCACCGTGGCGAGCGGCAGCTGGACCTCGGGCGTCGTGCAGGGAGGCTTCTACCTGAACACCTCGGCAGCGGAAGCAGCGCTGACCTGCAACGACCACAGCGGCAACTACGTCGACGTCACCTGGGACGCCGCAGGCCGCCCCAAGGAGACCTGGTACGCCGCCTACGTCGGGACCACGCCGGTCGGACAGAAGGCGCAGGACTACTCGGCGTTCATCACCATCGCCCCGAGCGACATCCCGGCGAGCGCGGGTACCTCCGGCACGCTCACCGTCACGGTCAAGGTCCTCGACAGCGCCGGCAACCCGACCTCGACCGTCGCCGGCAGCGGCCCGGTCACGCTCTTCACGCAGAACAACGGCGCGGCGATCCGGTGCGGCGCATGACCCGCGCGGCGGCTCGTCCCGAACGTGCAGAGCGCTCCGGTGGGCGTGCGGTCGTGCACGCCGTCGTCCTCGGTCTCAGCACCGGACTGCTCCTGCTCGTCGCGGCCCTCGCCGTCGTGCTCATCGTCGTCCCCAAGGCCACCGGGTCGATGCCGCTGACGGTCCTGACCCAGTCGATGGAGCCGACGCTGCCCCCCGGCACCCTGCTCGTCGTCCGCCCGACCGCCGTCGACGACATCGAGGTGGGCGACGTCGTCACCTACCAGATCGTCTCCGGCCAGCCGGCCGTCATCAGCCACCGCGTGACCTCGGTGTCCTCGTCGTCGAACGGGGCGCGCACGTTCGTCCTCAAGGGCGACAACAACGCGAAGGCCGACCCGCACCCCGTCACCGCCGCACAGATCCGGGGCGTGGTCTGGTACAGCGTCCCCGAGATCGGTGTCGTCAACCAGCTCGTCAACGGGTCGCGGAGCTGGCTCATCCCGACCGTCGCCGGGGTCCTGTTGGCGTACGGCGGCGTGATGATCACCATCGGCACGGTCACGGCCGCTCGCCGTCGACGTGGGGCGTCCGGGCGCGGGCGACGTGCGACGGCCGGTCACGGGCGCCGCAGGGCATCGCACCGGGGCTCGGGGCAGGCCTCGGTCTAGGCTCGGTGGACGTGACCGACGGAGTGCAGCGAGCGAGGGAACTGCTCGACGACGCCGCACGACGGCTCCGTGCCGCCGGGGTGCCGGACGAGGCGCTCGGCGAGTACGCGCAGCCGAAGGCGGTGCTCGGCATCCGGCGCGAAGCGACCATGCGGCTCCTCGGTCGCGTGTGGCGCGTCGGTGCACTGCTGATCGGCTCGTCGCTCGAATCGGGCGGTCGGGTCTGGGCCACCGGGGCGATCACCCGGGTCACCGATCCGGGCCGGGCGCAGTTCCAGTCGGTCTCGGCCGAGGTCCGTCGGGCCTACCGCGCTGCTGCGGCGAAGGGACACTTCACGGCCGGCGACACCGTCAACCACGGCGCCACGGCGATCGCGTTGGACGGAACGCTCGTCGACGCGACCGGTGTGCTCTTCGTCGAGGACGACGTGCCGCTCGTCCGCTGGTCACCGGCCGGGGGCTCCGCCGTCCCGCTCGCCGACTACCTCGCCGATCGCGTCGGGTTGCTCGTCGAACCGCCCCGGGGTGCGACCGACTGACCCGCTATCGTGACGGCATGGACGGACAGCAGCCGCGCGAACGACGCAACCCCTGGTGGGCGGTGCTGCTCGTCTTCATGTTCGGGGGCGTGCTGTCGCTGGTCGCCGGCCGGATGCTGCCCTGGCAGGACCAGGATCGCCAGGACCCCGACTACTGACGGCTGGCGGAGCCGCCCGACGGTCCGAGACCGAGGCAGAACGCCATCACTGCTTGCTGCACCGGGAGCAGTGCGGCCTTGAACCCGTGCCCGACGAACGCGGGGTGTTCCACGGCATCGGCGCTGACCTCACGGCCACGCACGAACGGCGGACACGGGTCGAAGCGGGCTCCCGTCGGCGCGAGGTCGAGGAGCGCCGCGGTGATCCGGTACGACTCGAGGGCGTCGGCGTGCGCTCCGGGGCCGTCCGTCAGGATCACGTCCGCCGACCGCACGGCAGTCTCGAGGTCGTCGGTCCATGCAGCGCCCGGCGTTGCGAGGCCGGCCGGGCAGCATTGGACCAGGTCGAGTCGCAGGACTCGAGCAGCTTCCTGCCATGCCCTGGCGATGTTGCCGTCCGCCCCGACGAAGAGGAAGCGGAGCGACGAGATCTCCCCACGCTGCCGCAGTGCGTAGAGGTCGGAGAGGACCTCGCACGGGTGGTTCTCGTCGGTCATGGCGTTCACGACAGGCAGCGCATGCGCGGCAACCAGTCCCTCGATGACGGCGAGGTCACGGTGACGCACCACGATGATGTCGACCCAGTTGACGAGGTACCGGGCGACGTCTGCCAGCGCCTCTGGCTTGTCGAGCGTCGTGTCCGGGAACACGATCGGACCGAGCCCCATCAGCGAAGCACCCTGCTCGAACGTCACCCTGGTTCGCAGACTGGTCGGCGGGAAGAACATGGCTGCCGACCCCGCCGTCACCGGTCCCCGGCCGTGCTGGTACGCGTCAGCAAGCTCGAAGACCGCATGGACGTCGGACGGAGACCAGTCATCGAGCTTGGCGAGAGAACGCATCCCACCACCGTAGGGACTGTCCGGAACAGCGTGTGCTTGGAGGGTGTCAGCCTCAGCCGAACTCGTCCGATCGATACGCCACCGATGCGCCGCTGAGGAAGACCACCTGGGCGCCAACGCCGACATCGGCTTGGATGCGCGCTGCCGTCCGGAGCCCGACGGCGCGGGTCTCGGCATCACCGAACGGCGTCCCGACTCGTTCGGTGAGGGCACGCCAGTGCACGATCGCCTTGGCGGTGCCATCACCAGCACCCGCGGCGCGTGCCGACCGGACGTCCCGCTCCCCGTCACGCAAGAACTCGACATCGGTTCCGGGCCGTGCACTCGGCAGCACGACGGCAGTACCCGCCTCGGCCACCGTGTCGATGCCGGCGCCCGCTCCGCACCAGACATGAGCATCGTCACCGAGCTCGAGCTGCACACGACTCGCGAGCACGAACGCTTGGACGCGATGAGCGTCACGGACCGCTCCGGAAGGCCAGTCGAAGTCGGGCTCCCCGCGGGAATCGAAAACGTCGTTCCACGCCCGGAGGTCGTCCCGCAGCGGCCTGCTCAGCCCGAGAGCTCCCGCATCAACGCTCCCGATGCACTCGCGCGACCCGCGGTACCAGAGCGGGGAGTCGTCGACCATGTACTCGGCCATCACGAGGACGATCGTGCTCACCACTCGCCCAGCGTACGACGCCAGAACGGGAGGGTGCGGGCGCGGCCGGCGTGCACGACACTGTGATCGACATGATTGCTTCGTCTCTGCACGACCACCTTCGCCACGGCCGATGGAGCAGCATCATCGGGCTGACGCTCGTGATCGTGGTGTCGCTCACCGCCTGCTCCGGCCGTGCGACGCCGGTTGACGACGCTTCCGCCTGGATGGAGAACGTCCAGGATCGGTGGGCGGACCAGCCCGGCGAACTCGGCGCTGGTGCCGGGACCAACGACGCGTCGAGTCGGCTGTCCCTGGGCGTCGCAGACGGCGGCGAGCGCGCACACGTCCGCGTGTCCGTCGCCTGCCAGGGACACGGAACCGTCCGCATGGCCGTCTGGGGCGGTCGCATCGCCGACGGCGCTGACACCGGCAGGGAGCTCGCGGCGCGCTCGGTCCAGTGCGGCCACGACGAAGACCTCTACGTCGTGACCTCGGCCGACTCGATCACCATCGGGCCCACGTCGGGCGACTCGACCGTCAGCTGGTACGCCGCCGCCTACGCCGACCTCGCGGCGCAGACGCACTGAGCGGAGCTAGCGGACGGCATCCCACCCTGCGTGCACCTGCGGGGCAGACCAGTTCGGGTCCGGCACCCACCGCGACCAGTCGGTCTCGAACGGGAACGAACCCGCGTGCACGGCCGCGGTGGCATCCTCGCCGGTGCGTTCGATCATCGCGCGGTCCGCTTCCGTGACCAGGCCCTCGTCCGTGTAGAACGCGAGTTCGTCTTCGTCCTTGTTCCGAATCGACCAGCGGCCCGCATCGTCTCGGGTCGCGATGACGTCGAGGGTCCAGTCCTGGCTGTCGAAGCCGACGGAGGTACGCACCCATGGCAGCTCGAGGTTGACGTACCAGTCCGGCAGCCACTGCGTCCCGTCGTGCCAGCGCCACACCGACCACGCTGCGCCCCTCGGGTGCACGCGGACCACGGTCGCTCCGAACCAGCTGTCCTCGACGTAGGAGCCGTCCCAGTCCGAGGGGAGGACGAGCCGCGCGTTCGGTCCGCTGCCGGTACCGGCCCGGCGACGGACCGCGGACCCGAGCGGACTCGCGACCACCGCGACGTCGTCGTCGTCCACGAGGACTCGACCCGCGACGGCGAAGGCGACGGCTCGACCGTGCGAACCGAGCGTGTGCAGACTGCGGAGGACCACGGATTCACCGGCGCGGAACGGTTCGCTCCGCACGTCGTTCGCAACATCGTCGTGCATCCGGCGATGCTCTCACAGCGGCGTCGGGCGATGTCGGTTCCTCGCCGCTGGGGGCTTTCTTCGATACGTTGGACGAATGTCGCTCATCGTCGCCGACAGTCTGGTCAAGGAGTTCTCACGCCCCGTCCGGGTGCAGGGTGCGTTCTCGGGTGTGCGGAACCTGTTCACCACGAAGACGATCACGAACCGGGCCGTTGACGGCGTCTCGCTGTCGATCGAGCCGGGCGAGATCGTGGGCTACCTCGGCCCGAACGGCGCCGGGAAGTCGACGACGATCAAGATGCTGACAGGTGTGCTCGTCCCCACGAGTGGCGAGGTCCGAGTGAACGGTGTCGTGCCGTGGAAGGACCGTTCGGCGAACGCACGCACCATCGGTGCGGTGTTCGGGCAACGCACGCAGTTGTGGTTCGACCTGCCGCTCCGAGACTCGTTCGACGTCCTCGCGAAGCTCTACGGCGTCGCCCCGTCGGCGTACAGACGCACGCTCGACGAGTTCGTGGACCTGCTCGACCTCGGGTCCTTCATCGACCGGCCGGTCCGGACGCTCTCCCTCGGACAGCGGATGCGTGGGGACCTCGTCGCGGCGATGCTGCACGAGCCGCCGGTGCTGTACCTCGACGAGCCGACCGTCGGGCTCGACGTGGTCGCCAAGGCACGCATCCGCGAATTCGTCCGGGAGCGCAACCGCACCGCTGGCACGACGGTCATGCTGACCACCCACGACATCGGTGACGTGGAGCAGTTGTGCCGTCGTGTGGTGATCATCGACGACGGTCGGATCCTGTTCGACGGCGACATCGACGCGCTCCGCCGGGCGTACCTGCCACACCGAACCCTGCGCGTCGAACTGTCCGGGCCGGAGCCGCGCGATTGGTGGGTCGAGGGCGTCGAGCGAGCAGGGACGCACGAGCACGGTGATGCGCACCTCCTCGACCTCCGGTACGACCCGACCGAGGTGTCCACCTCGACCGCGATCGCCCGGACCACGGCCGCGCTGCCGATCGCGGACCTCACGGTCCACGAGCCGGAACTCGAGGACGTGATCACCGAGATCTACACGGCACGCTCGGTGCGCCGTGTCGGCTGACGTCCTGGAGGCCCGCGACCGGCCCGCCGGCCCGCTCGCGGTCCGCCTCGCGTTGGTCGGGCAAGGGCTGCGCTCCGTCCTTGTCTTCCGCGCCGATGTCCTCGTCGGCACGGTGAGCACGGTGATGCGGGTCGTCCTCGTGATGCTCGTGTGGAACGCGGTCTACGGCGACCGCACCTCGGTGAGCGGCGTCGACCGTGCCGACGCCGTCGGGTACGCGGTCCTCGGCGCGCTGTTCGCCGTCGTGTTCCAGCCGTGGCAGTTCTCGTCGCTGAACCGACGGGTGCGCGACGGCAATGTGGTGTTCGACATCATGCGGCCGGTCGGGCTGATCACGCAGACCGTCGCCGCGCAGCTCGGCAGCTCCCTCGCCAACGTGCCGAAGGCGATCGTCGGGCTCGCCCTGGCGCTGCTGCTCGGAGCGGTTCCCGCTCCGAGCAGCTGGTGGCAGACCCTCGTGTTCGTGCTCAGCGCCGTCCTCGGTCTGGTCATCGCGATCCAGTGCAACCTCATCGTCGGGCTGACCGCGTTCTGGACCACCGACGTCGGCGGCGCCTACATGATCTACAGCATGGCGGCGGCGTTCTGCTCAGGTTCGCTCATCCCGCTGTGGTTCATGCCGGACGGCCTCGCCGCGGTGCTCCGTGTGCTGCCGTTCAGTGCGCAGATCTTCACCCCGCTCTCGATCTGGTTCGACCGGACGCCGGGCTGGAACGTCCTCGGTGAGCTCGCCCTGCAGGCCGGTTGGATCGTCGCGCTCGCGTTCGCCGCCCACCTGGTGTGGTTGCGCGCCCTGCGGAGGACGGTGATCAACGGTGGCTGACATCGGACGCACGGTCGCCCCGGGGACCGCCACCGAGCCTCCCGGTTGGTTCCGCCAGTGGCGGATCCTGCTCGCCGCGGCGTTCCGGCAGTCCCTCATCTACAAGGGCAACCTGATCCTGATGATGGCGGGCAGTGCGGCCCTGCAAGGGACGCAGCTGCTGTTCATCGGCGTCCTGCTCGACCGGTTCGGCGTCATCGCCGGCTGGTCGACGGCGCAGATCGCTTTCCTGTACGGGCTGCGGCTCACTGCACACGGCGTCGGGACGGTGTTCTTCGGACAGCACCTGGCGACCGACATGGTGATCCGCGAGGGCGAGTACGACCGTTTCCTGCTCCGCCCCGTACCACCGCTGATCCAGCTGCTGACCAGGTGGTTCAACCTGGGCACCCTCGGCGACCTGGTGCTCGGGCTCGGGATCCTCGTGGCCGCCATCACGCTCGCGCCGATCGACTGGACGCCCTGGCTGGTCGCACTCACCGTGGCGGCCGCGATCGGTGGCGGTCTGCTCGAGGCCGGGCTGCAGATCGGTCTCGCAGGGCTGTCGTTCCGGCTGGGATCCACCCGTGACCTCAAGGTCAGCGTCGACAACACGCTCACCGACTTCGGGGCCTACCCGCTTCCCGTGTTCGGTCCCGCGGGCGTCTTCGCGCTGACGTTCGCGCTGCCGCTGGCGTTCATCGCGTACCTGCCTGCGACCGTCGTGCTCGGCAAGACCGACGAGCTGCTGGTCCCGACGTGGCTCGCTGACATCGCACCCATGGCCGGGCCGCTGATGCTCGCATTCGGATGGTGGTTCTTCATGCGGCAGTCCCGGCACTACACGAGCCCCGGGGCCTGACGCCCCTTGTAGCCGGGGACGTCCTCCTTCACTTCGCTCGCTCGCCTGCGAGAGCCTCAGAAGTACATGCGCCCCCGCGCGATGTCGGACTCAGCCTGCCGAAGGGCTTCAGCGACTTCGGGGTCGGTCCCCTCGTACCTCGCCGCCCGAGAGCCGAAGTTGGTGTACCGGTGCATGACGAACCACAGCACGAGGAGCACAGCCAGGACCACGCCGGTTCCGATCCACCACCACATGCGGGAAGCGTAAGTGCGACCGATCGCGGCTGCAACCATTGCGAAGCACCGTTGACGCTCAGGGGCAAGCCGTCGGCAAGAACGGGGGCTTCCTCCGCCGGCGGTTCCGATCAAGATCGCATCGCCGCCAACGCGGCGTCGATCTCGTCGCCGAGGTACGGCGCGAGTGTCGTCGCGAACGTGTTCGTCAGGTGTGTCTGGTCGCGGTAGACGAGTACGCCACCGATCACGGCGGGGCAGACCGTGTCGGTGCAGTACGAGTCCGTGAGGTCGACGAGACGGGCAGCGCCGTGCACGCGGTCGACGGCCTCCGCGGATCCGTCGAACCGTGCGAGGGCGTCGACACGCGAAGAGTCGCAGGCTGGGGTGGTCGGTCCCGACATCTGACCGACGCACGCAACGACGTCGGGGCGTGCTGCAGGGTTGTCGCGGAGCGCGATGATCGGGATACCGGCCTCGGCGGCGGCGCTCCATCCTGTGACGAGTCCGTCGACGACCGTCTGCTCGTCCGTGCCCCCCTCCGGCACCACGACCGGGCCGTTACCGCTCGAGTGCGTCACGATCACGCCGTCCAGGTCGGGGTGTGACCGGAGGTGGTCCATGGCGTTCTGCTTCCAGCCGGTGCACGCGTTGGCCTGGCGTCTGGACCCCGCCTGCTGCTCGGCAGTCGTCAGGTAGCAGCTCTGGTGACCGGCGACGTCGATGCGCCAGTTGCGCTGCTCCGCGATCCGCGCGTAGGCGTCCACCAGCACGTTGTTGTGCGAGTCACCGATCGCGATGAGGTGCTTCGAGTACCCGGTGGTCGGACCGAGGGAACACACTCGGAACGTGCTCGAGTCGTTCGACCAGCAGGCTGATCGGTTGGCGTCGTCGGCGACCGCGTTCGCTGCGGACGGCACGCGGACGTCGGCGAGGGCTGGGTTCACGCACGGGTCGGCCGAAGCGATCTCCGCCGCGGCTCCGAAGCACGCGACGTTGCCGGAGCCGAGGCGCTCCGCCAGCAGCGCCGTCCGGACCTGCTGGACGTGGAGGGCCGTGAGCGAGGTCGCGCCCAGCGCCACCACGACCAGGGTGCTCAGCACCCCGTAGACCGCAACCCGGCGGGGTCGGAGGCGCCGGACGCGCGCGGAGAACCGGAGCGGCTCCTCGACGAGCAGGGTGGTGGCCGCGCCGAGGGTCAGCGCACCGACGACGATCACGACCTTGTCCAGCGTGGTCGCTTCGTGGCGCGTGACGATCGGCAGGAGGACGATCGCGGGCCAGTGCCAGAGGTAGACGGCGTACGAGATCCGACCGGTGAAACGGACAGGGGCGACATGACCGACCAACTCGAGTCCCGAATGCGAACCGAGAAGCACGACCAGCGTCGCGGACACGACCGGCAGCACCGCCGCGATGCCCGGGAACGGCGTCGCAGCGGTGATGGCGAACAGCGAGACGACCAGCCCGCCGGCACCGACCCAGGCAACGATCGCCCGGGTCGTCCGCGTCCCACTCGACCGCGGCACGCCCAGGGGAATCGTCGCAACGAGTCCGCCGAGTGCGAACTCCCACGCTCGCGTCGCCGTCGAGAAGTAGGCAATCCCGGACGCGGTCCCGGTCTGCACGATGCTCCACGTCAGCGAGAGCACCACGACGACGCCGAGCACGACGCGGGTCACGACGACCGGGTCGGCTTGTGCTCGGCGTGCGCGGTGCGCGAACCACAGGACCCCGAGCAGCAGCAGGGGCAGCGCGATGTAGAACTGCTCCTCGACCGACAGTGACCAGAAATGCTGGAACGGGGACGCGCCGTTGCCCTCGGCGAGGTAGTCCACCGAATCGGCCGCGAGCTGCCAGTTCTGGACGTAGACGGCCGAGGCGATGAGCTCCCGGCCGTACTGCCCCCAGAGCGCGCTCGGCACCCAGAGGAGGACCGCGACCCCAGTGGCGACGAGCGTGAGGAAGGCGCCGGGGAGCAGTCGTTTCGCACGACGAGCCCAGAACCCGGCGAGAGCGATCCGGCCGGTCGCGGAGACCTCGCGGAGCAGGTGCCCGGTGATCAGGAAGCCCGAGATCACGAAGAAGACATCGACACCGATGAAACCGCCGGGAAGCCTCGTCGGCCACAGGTGGTACAGCAGCACGGCGAGGACCGCGAACGCGCGGAGCCCCTGCACGTCCCACCGCGTGCTGTCCGCCGCAATGCCACGGCCTGTACGGCGCCCTCGCCGAGTCCGCGACGCCACGGTGATCCCAGCCATCACGAGGAGTCTACGAGCTCACACCCGCACATCGGGCTCCGCTTGTGGCAGATGCCGCAGAGCGGAACTGTCGCGCGACCGGGCTCGTCCCCATCGCCGACGGCACTGAGCCCCGACAGAACCTAATCTGGTCGGATGCTCTCCCGACGCGACGCCGCCGTTCGACTCGACATCACCCTCGAGATGGCGACCCACCACGGAATCCCCTCGCGTCTCAGCGAAGCCGAACTCGACGCGATCGAACAGGATCCGCCCGCGTGGCTCGTGCAGTCCCGAGCGAACCGCACGGGTGCCAAGAAGGTCTGGGTCCGCCTCGAGTGCGTCGTCTGCGCGTTCGCCGAAGAAGCGCGGCCGAAGAAGTGGTGGCCGGAGTGGGACTACCTGATGTGCGACTACCACGAGCCGTACCAGGCGCCGGAACCGACTGCGGGGCTCACCCGACGTGAGGTCGAGGGCATCGGCAGCCGGTTCATCGCCCTCGTCGACGAACGCCCCTGACTGACAGCTCCACCCCACTCGCTGGGTACGGTCCACCCATGCCCTCCGAACGTCGTCGCCTGGTCCTCCCCGGCCAGTACGGGCCCCTGTTCGACGACGGCGGCCCGGCCCTCGTCGTCGAGGCACGCGAGTTCTTCACCGCCCGCCCCGTCCACCGGGCGAAGGCCCACCTCTGGCTGAGCGCCTTGCGCCACCGCGTCCGCGAACTCGGTGACCGTGCCGAGCACGTCCAGGTCGACACCCTCCGCGAAGCGCTGACGGGCCGCGACGACCTCGAGGTGATCGACCCGCCGTCCCGCACCCTCCGCGCGCAGGTCCGGCACTGGGGCCGGGACACCGTGATCCTGCCGAGCCGCGGTTTCGTCACCGACGAGGACGAGTTCGCGGAGTGGGCGGCCCAGGGCACGGGTCGGTTCCGCATGGAGGACCACTACGAGCGTGTCCGGCGCCGCGAGGGCTGGCTGCTGCGCGACGGCAAGCCGATCGGCGGGAAGTTCAGCCTCGACGACCAGAACCGCCAGCCGCCGCCGAAGGGCGCCACGACCCTCGGGCTGCCCGAGCCCTGGTGGCCGGACGAGGACGACATCGACGACCAGGTGCGGCACGACCTGGACCGGTGGGAGCGGGACGGCACCGCCCGGTTCGTCGGCCGCGACGACACCCGTCGGTTCGCGGTGACGGCGGACGAGGCCCAGCGTGCGCTCGACGACTTCGTCGCGGTGCGCCTCGGCGACTTCGGGCCGTTCGAGGACGCCACGTTGACGAACGACTGGACGATGGCGCACTCGCTCCTCAGCGTGCCGATGAACCTCGGGGTGCTCGATCCGCGGCAGGCGATCGACGCCGCCCTCGAAGCACACCGCACCGAGGCCGCCCCGCTCGCCAGCGTCGAGGGCTTCGTCCGCCAGGTCGCTGGGTGGCGCGACTACGTCTGGCACCTCTACTGGTGGTTCGGCGACGACTACGGCGCTTCGGAGAACGCCCTCGGCGCGCACGGACGCCTGCCCGACTGGTGGCGCGAGCTCGACGCGTCGGAGATCGACGCCGTCTGCGTGCGGACCGCGATCGAGGGCCTGCACGACCACGGCTGGCTGCACCACATCCAGCGCCTCATGGTGCTCGGCAACTGGGCACTGCAGCGCGGCTACGACCCGGTGCACCTGACCGAGTGGTTCACCGACGTGTTCGTCGACGGCACCGACTGGGTGATGCCGGCGAACATCATCGGCATGTCCCAGCACGCCGACGGCGGGATGGTCGCCACGAAGCCGTACACGTCGGGCGGTCGCTACATCGACCGGATGTCGGACCACTGCGGGGGCTGCCGCTTCGACCCGACGAAGCGGGTCGGCGACGACGCGTGCCCGTTCACGGCCGGGTACTGGGCGTTCCTCGCGCGCACCGAGCCGGCACTCCGTGACAATCACCGGATGGCCCGCCCGCTGCGGCAGATGCGGTCGCTGGCGGACCTCGACGAGGTCGTCGTGCAGGAGGCCCGTCGCACCTTGCCGTGACGTCACCCGGTCCCGATAGGGTCGTGAGCGTGAGCAACGAGGCATTCGACGACCGCTACGAGCTGCGCGAGTTCGCGCCCGGGACGGATGACGAGGGGGCACCGAACGCCGAGACCGGATCGTGGATGCAGGCCGTCGGCCTCGGGTTCCACGAAGCCGATCCGGACGCCGAAGGTGCAGCCCGTATGGCGTCCCACTTCATCGCCGACGAGGAGACCTTCCTGGGCGTCTACGTCCGGAAGCCCTTCCCCGGTTCCGTCGACGAGACCTGGCCCGCCGGCACCTTCACGTGGTTCCGCAAGGCGCTGAGCTGGGGCGACGGGTCGTCCGTCGACACGCAGGCCATCTCCGCGGTCACGGTCCGGCCCACCGAGCGTCGCCGCGGCATCCTGCGCCGCATGATGACGCACGCGCTCGAGCGCGGTGTCGCCGAGGGCTACGCCGTGGCGTCCCTGACCGCGTCCGAGGGCACGATCTACCGCCGCTTCGGCTTCGGCAGCGCGATCCGCGAGCGCGCGGTGCGCGTGCGTCGCGAACGCGCACTCCCCCTCCTCGCCCCGACGTCGGGCTCGGTGTCCGTCGTCACGCCGCAGTGGCTCGCCGACGGCCCCGGCAAGGCGGTCTTCGAGCGCTTCCACACCCGCACGCCCGGCTCGATGGTCCGCAACGCGGGCACCTGGCCGGTCGTCTTCGGACTGCTCGGCAACGACGGGCAGAAGGCGAAGGACGTCCGTGCGGCGGTGTACCGCGCCGACGGCTCCGACGGCTCCGACGAGGTCGACGGCTACGTCACCTGGCGTGTCAAGGAGGACCGGGGTTCCGACACCGCACTCGAGATCGTCGACCTGGTCTACGCGAACGACCAGGCGTACACGGCGCTGTGGGAGTTCCTGCTGTCGATCGACCTGAACGACGTCGTGAAGTACAACCGCTCGCGGCTCGACGACCCGATCGTCGCGGCCCTCGGTGACAACCGTGCGTACGACGTCGATCACGAAGAGGACCACGTCTGGCTGCGCGTCCTCGACGTGGCCGCGGTGCTCGAGTCGCGGCCGTTCGCCGTCGACGGCTCGCTGACACTCGCGGTCACCGATGCGCTCGGCCACACGACCGGCACGTACCGGCTGGACGTCCAGGAGGCCCGTGGCAGCGTCACCCGCATCGCCGACGACGCCGACGCGGCCGGTTCCGACGTCCAGCTCGACGTGGCAGAGCTCGGTGCCCTGCTCATCGGGTCGGTCTCGCCCGTCACCCTGGCGGCCGCCGGCCTGGTCCGCGCTGCGGACACCGCGTCGATCGAGCTGCTGCGCGCGATGCTCCTGCCCCCTCGGACCCCGCACGGCATCACCTACTTCTGATCCACCGCGCGTGCGCCGCACGGCGTAGCCTCCGCGCCATGAGCGACGACGCGGTGGTCGAGTGGCTGCTCGACTCGGACCCGGCGGTCCGGTGGCAGGTCGAACGGGACCTGGTCGGTGCGCCGCCGTCCGTGTGGCAGCAGACCCGGGCACGGGTCGCGACCGAGGGCCTCGGGGCGGCGATGCTCGCGCACCAGGACCCCGACGGGCAGTGGGCCGGCGGCGCGTACTTCCCGGCGGACTTCGACTTCGACGGTCCCGAGGCGGGCGAGCCCGGGCAGCCCTACACGGCGACGACCTGGTCGCTGAACGCCCTGCGCGACTGGGGGCTCGACTCCGCGGTCCTCGGGGACACGGCCGCCCGGCTCGCGACGAACAGCCGCTGGGAGTACGAGGACCTGCCCTACTGGAGCGGCGAGGTCGACTGCTGCATCAACGCCTTCACCCTGGCGAACGGCGCCTGGCTCGGTGCCGACGTCGGGCAGCTGGCGGACTGGTTCCTCGACCACCAGCTCGACGACGGCGGCTGGAACTGCGAGTGGATCGAGGGGTCGACCGTGTCGTCGTTCCACTCGACCCTCAACGTGATCGAGGGGCTCCTGCAGCACGAGCAGCTGACCGACGGCACCCACCCCCGCGCGGCGGAACTCCGAGCGGCTCGACTCCGCGGCACCGAGTACCTGCTCGAACGACGGCTGCTGTTCCGGAAGCACGACGGCGAGCTCGTCGGACCGTGGGCGACCCGTTTCGCGTACCCGCTGCGGTGGATCTACTCGGCGCTGCGGGTCACCGACCACCTGCGGGTTGCTGCGCTGCAGGACGGCACCGCGCCGGACGCCCGGGCGGCCGAGGCGATCGAGGTCGTCCGTGCCGCCAGGAACGACGACGGGACGTGGACCGAGGGAACGCGGCCGCCGGGTCGGCAGTGGTTCGAGGTCGACGTCCCCGAGGGCGAGCCGTCGAAGTGGCTCACGCTCCACGGCACCCGCGTGCTGCGCTGGTGGGACGCCGCCTGAGCTACGCCCGGCGCCGCACCCGCGGGTCGACGAACGCGTAGACCACGTCGACGATCACGTTCGCCGTGACGATCAGCAGCGCCGAGAACAACGTGAAGCCGACGACGACCTGCAGGTCGAGGGTGTGCACGGCGTCGATGAGCAGCGCGCCGAGGCCCTGCATCGAGAACACCTTCTCGGTGATGACCGCACCGCCGAGCAGCGACCCGAGGTCGAGCCCGAACAGCGTCACCACCGGCAGGATCGCGGTGCGCAGTCCGTGCCGCACGACCACCTGTCGCTCGCGCAGGCCCTTGGCCCGAGCGGTCCGCACGAAGTCCTGCGACATCGACTCGAGCATCTCGCCACGGGTCAGTCGGGCGTAGATCGCGGCGCTGATGAACGCGAGCACGCACCACGGCAGGATCAGGTGGGTGAACCAGCCGACCGGGTCGTCGGTGAACGCGACGTACCCGCTCGTCGGCAGGATGCCGAGCACGAACCCGAACAGCAGGATGCCGAGCAACCCGATCAGGTACGCGGGCGACGAGACCCCGGCGACGGCGACGGTCATCACGGCCCGGTCGACGAAGGTGCCACGGCGGAGCGCTGAGACCGTGCCACCGAACACCCCGGCGACGAGCCAGAGCACGGCGGCACCGACGGCGATCGACGCGGTGACGGGCAGGCGGGACAGGATCAGTTCGGTGACGCTCTCGTGCAGCTGGAACGAGTACCCGAAGCACGGTGCGGCGCAGGTGATCACGGACGCGCCGCTGCCGAACGTGCGGCCGGTGAAGATCCCCGCCAGGTAGGCGCCGAACTGCGCCGGCCAGGGCTTGTCCGTCCCCAGGAACGCCTGCACCTCGCGCAGCCGGTCCGGCGTGCAGGGCTTGTCGCAGATCGCCCTCGCGGGGTTCGTCGGCAGCAGCATGAACAGTGCGTAGGTGATCGCGGCGACGACGAGCAGCACGACGGCTGCACCGAGGACGCGGATCGCGATGAAGCGGAACGTGCTCACCGGCGTGCTCCTCTCGGGTCGAGGGCGTCACGCAGCGCGTCGCCGAGCACGTTGAACGCGAGGGTGATGAGGAACAGTGCCACTCCGGGGAACACGAGGTACATCGGGTCGGTCTGCACCCAGCCGACGGCGTCGCCGATGCTGCGGCCCCACGACGGCGTCGGCGGGGTCACGCCGACCGCCAGGAACGACAGCGCGGCCTCGGCGCCGATCATCGACGGGATCGAGATCGTCGCGTAGACGGTGATCGTCGCCGCGAGGTTCGGCAGCAGCTGGGTGCGGATGACGTGCCACCGGCCGGCGCCCATCGCCGTGGAGGCGACGACGTAGTTCCGACTGACGAGCGACAGTGTCTGGCCGCGGACCACGCGGGCGACGGACGGCCAGCCGAAGAACCCGATGACGAGCACGACCAGGACGGGCTTCGGGAACGACGTCGGCACGATCGCGGTCAGGGCGATCATGAAGACGAGCGACGGGAAGCCGAAGATCACGTCGACCACGCGGGAGAGCACGCGGTCGTACCAGCCGCCGAAGAAGCCGGTGGTGACGCCGACGAGCACCCCGATGACGATCGACAGGAAGGTCGCGGCGAGCCCGATGCCGAGCGACGTCCGGGCACCGTACGTCACGATCGCGAACAGGTCGCGACCGGTCAGCGGCTCGACGCCGAACCAGTGCTCGGCGCTGATCCCCCCGCCGAAGCCCTTCGGCGCCCCGAACGAGTTGAGCGCGTCGATGTCGTACCCGTAGGGGTCCTGCCCGGTGACGGCACTGATGAGCGGCGCCGCGACGGCGACCGCGAGGAACACGACGATGACGACCGCCGAGGTCACGGCCCAGCGGTCCTGCCGGATGCGGCGCACCACGGCGCGGAAGCCGGTGGTGCGTCCGGACGAGGCCACGGGGCGCTCGACGACGTTGGCGGTCACGAGGGCACTCCTTCCCAGGCGCGCCAGGCTTCGCGGCGGGCCGCCTGTCGCACGGGATCGGCGACGGGCGCCGCTGCGAGCAGCATGCGCGTGTAGTCCTGCTGCGGGTCGTCGAGCACGGCGTCCGTGGTCCCCCGCTCGACCACGCGACCGTCGTGCAGGACGACGACCTCGTCAGCGAGCTGCCGGACGACCGCGAGGTCGTGGCTGATGAGGAGCATGCCGAACCCGAACTCGTCCTGCAGCTGCGCGAGCAGGTCGAGCACGGCCGCCTGCACGGTCACATCGAGTGCCGAGGTGGGCTCGTCGGCGATGACGAGCGCCGGACGGAGCGCCAAGGCCCGCGCGACGGCGACGCGCTGGCGCTGCCCGCCGGAGAGCTGGTGCGGGAACCGCTCGGCCCACGACGGGTCGAGCTGCACGGCGGTCAGCAGTTCACGGACGCGTTCCGCACGATCGGCCGCCGAGGCCGTCCCGTGCACGAGCAACGGCTCGGCGATGCTCCAGCCGATGGTCTGCCGCGGGTTGAGCGACGACGCCGGATCCTGGAAGACGATGCCGACGCGGCTGCGGAGCTCGCGGAGCCGTCGGCCCCTGGCGGTCCGCAGGTCGCTGCCGTCGACCTCGACCGAGCCCTCGACGACGGGCACCAGCCCCGCCAGCGCGCGGCCGATGGTCGACTTGCCGGACCCGGACTCCCCGACCAGCCCGACGGTCTCGCCGGCCCGCAGGTCCAGGTCGATGCCCGACACGGTCGGTCCGCCGCGGCGCGAGTACCGCACGGCGACGTCGCGCAGCTGCGCGACCAGCGGACTGGGCCCACGCCGCCGGTTCCGGACCGACGCGCCAGCGGCGGGCCGGCCGTGCCGGTGGGGGGAGGAACGGCTCGCCTCCGCCACGTCGGCCCGGGCAGTGGACGGGTCCCCTTCGACATCCGCAGCAGCGTCGGCGGGGCCGCCACGGCCCTCCAGGGATGGGACCGCGGCGAGGAGCTCGCGCGTGTAGTCGGCGGACGGGTGTGCGAAGACCTCCGCAACCGTCCCGTGCTCGACGGGGTCGCCGCGGCGCATCACCAGGAGCTCGTCCGCGACGTCCGCCACCACACCCATGTCGTGCGTGATGAGCAGGACGGCCAAGGAGCGCTCGCGACCGAGTCGGCGGAGCAGGTCGAGGATCCCGGCCTGCACCGTGACGTCCAGGGCGGTCGTCGGCTCGTCGGCGATCAGTGCGACCGGGTCCCCGGCCAGGGCCATCGCGATCATGGCGCGCTGCAACTGTCCGCCGGAAAGTTCGTGCGGGTACGCCTTGCGGATCCGCTCGGGGTCGGTGAGGCCTGCGGCACGCAGCAGCTCGTCGACGCGCGCGGACACCGCCGCACGGTCGAGGTCCGTCGGGTGCGCCCGGATCGCCTCGGCGACCTGCGTGCCGATGGACAGCACCGGCGTGAACGAGTTCATCGGTTCCTGGAAGACGACGCCGATGCCGGCGCCGCGGACGGCACGGAGCGTGTCGTCGGAGGCGCCGACGAGCTCCTCGCCGCGGAACCGGACACTGCCGGAGACCTGCGCCTCGGGCGGGAGCAGGCCGAGCACGCTCATGGCGCTGACGGACTTGCCGGAGCCGGACTCCCCCACGAGGGCGAGCACACGACCGGGGGTCAGGGTGAAGGAGACGTCACGGACGACGGGCTCCGCGTCGCCGAACGCGACGCGGAGCCCCTCGACCTCGAGCAGCGGCGAACTCACTTCGCGAGCGAGACCTTGAGGTAGTTCGGGTACGCCGGGAAGTCCGCGATCTGGAAGTTCTGCACGTTCGAACCGGCCAGGAACGACTGCTTCGCGTAGGTCAGCGGGACGATCGGCGCGTCGGCCATGATCTTCTTGTCCGCTTCGACCCACAGCTTCTGCGCGTCCTGCTGGTCGACGGTGGCGCTGGCCTTCTTGATCAGGGCGTCCACGTCGGGGTTGCTGTACTTCGAGACGTTGTAGCCGCCGCCACCGATCTGCGACGAGTCGTAGAGCGGCTGGATGTTGGCGTTCGCGCTCGGGAAGTCCGGCTGCCAGCTGAACAGCGCCAGGTCGAAGTCGGTGCCGTCGGTCGTCGCCGTGTAGAACGAGTCCGCGTCCAGCGGCTTCAGCGTGACGGTGATGCCGGCGCGCTTGAGGCCGGACTGCAGCGCCTGCGCCTGGGCGAGGTAGGTCGGGTCGTTCTGGGTCGCCAGGGTCAGCTTGAGGTCGGACACGCCCGCGTCCTTGAGGAGCTGCTTCGCCTTCGCGACGTCTCCGTTCGCGCCGGGCTTGTACAGGTCGTAGTCCTCGCGGCCCGCGATGCCCGGGGTGATGAGGGTCGTGGCGTACGAACCGGCGAGCGCGCCGCCCGCAGCGATCCGGTACGACTTCTTGTCGACGGCGTACTGCAGGGCCTGACGGACCTTGAGGTCCTTGAGCGATCCCTTCTGGGTGTTGATCGCCATGTAGTTGATCGGGCCGGCCTTCGACGTGGCGAGGCGGTCCTGGGCGGCGGGGTTGCTCCGCACCTGGTTCAGCTCGGCTGCGCCGAGGTAGCTCGCGCCGAAGGAGTCCTTCGCGTCACCGTTGTCGGCGATCAGCGTCTGCGTGACGGTCGACGGATCCTGGCTCTCCTTGAACACGACCTTCGACGGGCCGGCGGTGCGGACGTCGTCGGTCTTCGCGCTCCACTCCTTGTTCCGGACGAGGGTGATCTGCGAGCCCTGGGTGTTCGACTGCACCTGGTACGGCCCGGACGCGACCGGCTTGCTGTCGTACGCACCCGTGTCCGTGCCGTCGCCGTCGGGAACCGGAGCGAACGCCGGCATCGACACGAGCCACGGCCAGTCGCCGTACGCGGCGTTGAGCTTGAAGACGATGGTCGAGTCGTCAGGCGTCTCGATACTGTCGAGGGTCTTGCCGTCGAACGGGCCCTTGTAGTCCTCGCCACCGACCAGGAGCGACTTGTGGTAGCTCAGGCCACCGGTCAGGGTCGGCGCGAACGAGCGCTCGATGCCCCACTTGATGTCCTTCGTGGTGATCGGCGTGCCGTCCTGGAACTTCAGCCCGTCCTTCAGGTGGTACGTCCAGGTCTTGCCGCCGTCGCTCGAGTCGCCGGTGTTCGTCGCCAGGTCCGGCACCACCTTGGCGGCCTTGCCGGGCTCGACGTCCCACGCCGTCAGCCGGCGGAGCACCAGACCCAAGGTGGTGATGTTCAGGTTCTGGCTCGTCGCCGGGTCGAGGTGCACCGCGGTGGCCGTCGTCAGGATGTTGAGCGTGCCGCCCTTGGCCGTGCCGTCACCGTCGTCGGACGAGCTCCCACCCGAGCAGCCGGTCAGGACCAGGGCTGCTGCTGCGGCGACGGCCGCGGTGATCGTCAGGCGGTTCGGGCGTCTCATGACGGTGGTGCTCCTCGTGGGAAGGGTGGTGGCGACCGTGCTGCAGCCGCTGTGGTTGCACGGACCGGGTCGCCGGGCGGCGTCCATCCTGACACCGCGGCGGTCGCCCGTCCGAATCACACGTGCGACAGACGTCGCACGACGAAACAATCCAAGTGCCGCGCGACGTTCGTCTATTCCCGATGGATCTGCACCGAGTCCACCCGAGGGGCGTGGGTCAGCGGTCGAACAGGCCCCCGAGGAAGTCGTTGCCCAGGTTCGAGGCCTGCTCGCCGAGGCCCGACGCCTGCTCACCGAGGCCGCCGAGGAGCTGCTCACCCTCGCCCGCGATCCCCTCGAAGCCGCCGCCGAGGTCGACCCCGAGGTCGGCCAGTCCGAGGTCGCCGATGCCGGAGGCGATGCCGTCGAAGTCGACGCCGAGGTTCGCGGCCTCGGCCAGCACGGGCCCGGCGGCGGCGCTCAGCACCGCTCCCCCGGCGACCGCGACACCGATGCCGCCGAGCGCCATCGCGCCGGCGCCGACCGCGGCACCGCCGGCGAAGGCGCCACCACGCCCGCGGCCGTTGCCGTTGCCGTTGCTCGAGCCGCCGAGGACGCGGCGGATCAGGCCCGGACGGCGGACCTCGCCGCGGGTCATCGCGCGCGCCATGCCGCCCGCCGAGTCGTCGCGCAGGTGCTCGTGCGGCGGGAGTTCGGAGTTCAGGCGGTTGCGCACCTGCTGCCGCTGCGCGGGGGTGAGGCGGGCGAAGGCGTCGTGGTGGACCTGCTCGAGCTGGTCCGGTGACGAGGTGCGGAGCAGGTAGTCGTACTTCGCCAGGGCGACCTTGTCCGAGTCGGCCGGGCCGTGCTGCTGCGGCTGCCCGTACTGCTGCTGGCCGTACTGCTGCTGGGGCGCCTGCCCGTACTGCTGCTGGCCGTACTGCCGCTGCTCCGGCTGGCCGTACTGCTGCTGCGGCCGCTGCTGCTGCTGCTGCTGGCCCCGGTCGTCGCCCGTCAGCCGGTCCGCTGCACCGCGGACGACGTCACGCCAGTCGGTCCCGCCAGCGCGCTGCGCTCCGTTGCCGGGCGCACCGTCCCCCTGCCCACGCTTCTGGAGCTGCTTGTCGATGACCTTCGAGGCCATGCCGAGGATGCGGTTGAAGTTCGCCATCCCCCGACCTTTGTGGATGCACATGTGCGCTCCCAGCGACGAACCGGCGGGTCGCCCGCACATCCGGCGGGAAACCGCTGTGAGCAACGACCGGAATGTCACCGGACAGTTCGTCGTAGGCTTGACCCGGTCGCGCCACCGCCGGAGCGCGATCCGGGCGAAAGCACGAAGCCCGGGACTGCGACAACAGTTCCGGGCTTCGATTTGCCTTCCGAGTGGAAAGCCAAGGGATGAACCAACCATCCCGAGTCCAACGCTCGGAACCGATGGTAGCCGAGCACGCTCGGCGACGCATCCCTTGGTCGAAGCTCCTCGTGTCAGCCGGCGACGACACCAGGAGGTCACCGATGTCGAACGACACCGATGATCGGTCCAGGCGTCGGGTGCCCTGGCTGGGGATCGCGAGCTTGCTCGTGACCGTGGTCAGGCTCCTGATCGACCTGTCCCGCAGGGACTGAGGACCCGGGTGTCCCGCATCGCGCTCAACGGTGCGGGACACCTGTCGTCACGCGAGCAGCTGTGCCGCTCGCACGACGAAGGCAGCCGACGCCGCCAACCCGAGGATGACCGCTGCGAGTGATACTCCGAACCCGGTGATCCGTTGCCCGGTGAGCTGCCCGGCGCGTGCCAGACCGATCGCGCCGAAGACGATCCCCAGGATCCCGGGGATCGCGAACACGTTGACGATGAACCCGAGCAGCGCGAGGACCAGCCCGGCGTACCCGAACGGATTCGCTGCACGGGTCGCCCGGTCCTTGGCGATCCGGGCCTTCCGCCCTCGGAGCGGTTGCTCGGTGACGGCCGCGCGGTACTCCGACGGCGCGGGCGGACGCGGTGCCGGCTCCCACTGTGGCGCGGGGACAGCTACAGCAGGTTGGGGTGCGAGCGCTCCCCAACGTGCTCCGTCCCACCACCGTGTGCGGTTCGAGTCTTGCGGGTCCGGGTACCACCCGGCGATCGGCAGCGTCACTGTGCTCCCCTCCGTTGCCTCCGAGGAGGCTACGGAACCGGTGTCGTCACGCGCACGCCCCAGTCGTGGTGCCACGCGGCACGCCCCGTCAGGACAGGACGCGCGCCAGGTACGCGTTGCGGAACCGGCCCGTGGGGTCGACGTCGCGGGCGACCGCGGCGAAGTCCGACAGCCGCGGGTACGCCTCGTGCAGCCGCTCGACGCTCACGCCGGACACCTTGCCCCAGTGCGGCCGCGGGTCGAAGGGCGCGAGCGCTTCCTCGATCCGCGTCACCGCGGCCGCCACGGCAGCGGCGTCCCGGCGGAAGGTGAAGTGGATGCCGACCGACTGACGACCGGACGACGGCGCGAGCCAGGCGGTGTCGGGTGCGATCGTGCGGATCTCGGCGGCGATGAGGATCGGCGCGAACACCGACTCGAGCGGACGGAGGGCCTCGAGCGCGGACACTGCCGACGCTGCCGGGATCAAGTACTCGGCCTGGATCTCGGCACCGGTCGACGGCGTGAACGAGGACCGGAAGTGCGGCAGCCGCTCGGCCCACGGCCCGGGGACGCCGCCCTGCTCGGTGACGCCGGCGGGGTCGTTCTCCCCCGGGTGCACGGGGCCGGTGGCTGGCCGCGCTCCGAGGCCGACGAGGTCGACGGTGGGCGAGGGGTCGTCCACGCGGTGCTTCACCCAGACCTGCCGGGCACCGCGGTCGTCGAACGAGGTGAACATCGACACCGAGTAGGCGTCGGACATGACCTGGTCGAAGTGGGCGGACACCGCGTCCCACGGCAGGTCGAGGTGCACCGTCGTGGCGACCTCGAACGTCGGCTCGATCGCGAGCTCCACCGTGGTGACGACCCCGAGCGCGCCGATGGCCACCCGGTGGGCGTCGAGGGCCCCGTCCGGCGAGGACGCATCGACGTGCTCGATCGCGCCGGAGGCGCGGACGACGTCGAGCCCGACCACCGCCTGCGCGAGCGACGGGTTGCGGACGCCGGAGCCGTGCGTGCCCGTGGCGACGGCCCCGGCCGTGGAGATGTGCGGCAGGGACGCGAGGTTCCCGAGTGCCCAGCCACGGGCCTCCAGACCGGCCGCGACCTGACTGTGCGTCATGCCGGCGGCCACGCGGACCACACGACGCGACGTGTCGATGTCGAGCACCGGTGGCAGGTCCTGCAACGACACCTGCACGGCGTCGGTGTCGGCGATCGTGTTGAAGGAGTGCCGTGAGCCGAGCGCCGTCAGGCGCGGGGTCGACGCGACCAGTTCCTGCAACGCGGCCACCGACGTCGGCCGCGCCAGACCGGACGCCCGGTAGGTGACGTTGCCCGCCCAGTTCGTCCGCGTGCGCTGCTCTGCGATCACGTCGCTCATCGTACGGTCCGCGTCCCTCAGAAGCCGCGGTCGAGACGGTGCCACGTCTGCTGGAGACGAAGCTCGTCACGGAAGCCGCGGGCGGTGGTGTGCTCGTCGATGACCAGGAACTCGGTGCCGACCATGGTCGCCAGGTCCTCGACCACCTGCAGACCGACGGCCGTCGTCATCACGGTGTGGTGGGCGGCGCCCGCGGTGAGCCAGGCCTCGGCGGCGACGGGGAACGACGGGCGCGGCTCCCAGACGGCACGGCCGACGGGGAGCTTCGGCAGGGCTTCGGTCGGCGGCACGACGTCGACGACGTTCGCGGTCAAGCGGAAGCCGTCGCGGGTGTCGGAGAGCGCGACCACCACGGCCTCGCCGGAGTCGGCGGTGAAGACCAGGCGGACCGGGTCGTCCTTGCCGCCGATGCCGAGCGGGTGGATCTCGAGCGTCGGCTTCGTGGTGGTGAGCGTGGGCGAGACCTCGAGCATGTGGGCACCGAGGATCTTCTCGGCCCCGGGCGTGAGGTCGTAGGTGTAGTCCTCCATCAGGCTCGCACCACCGGGCAGTCCGGCGCCGGCGACGTTCATCGCACGGACCAGGACGGCCGTCTTCCAGTCGCCCTCGGCGCCGAAGCCGTAGCCGTCCGCCATCAGGCGCTGGACCGCGAGGCCGGGCAGCTGCTTGAGCGTGCCGAGGTCCTCGAAGTTGGTCGTGAAGGCGGCTGAGCCGTTCTGCGCCAGCAGGGTGCGGAGGCCGATCTCGATGGCGGCGCCGTCGCGGAGCGCGCTCCTGCGTTCGCCCCCCTCTTGGAGTTCCGGTACGAGGTCGTAGGACGCGTCGTAGGTGGCGAGCAGCGCGTCGATCTCGTGGTCCGACGCGGCGGACACGGCCGCCGCCAGCTCGTTCACCGCCCAGGTGTTCACCTGCACGCCGAGCTCGATCTCCGCCTCGGTCTTGTCACCCTCGGTGACCGCGACGTACCGCATGTTGTCGCCGAAGCGGGTGAGCTTCAGCTCACGGACTGCTGCGGCGCCGGCTGCGGCGCGGGTCCAGTTCGACACCCGCTGCTGGACGCGAGGATCCGAGACGTGCCCGACGGCGGTGGCGTGGCGGACACCGAGGCGTGCGAGCGCGTAGCCGAACTCACGGTCGCCGTGCGCGGCCTGGTTGAGGTTCATGAAGTCGAAGTCGATGTCCGCCCACGGCAGGGTGACGTTCGCCTGCGTGTGCAGGTGCAGCAGCGGCTTCGTCAGCGCCTGCAGGCCGCCGATCCACATCTTCGCGGGGCTGAAGGTGTGCATCCAGGTGGTGACGCCGATGACCTTGTCGTCGGCGCTGGCCTCGATCAGGGCGCGCCGGATGCCGTCGGCGTCCTTCAGGACCGGCTTCCAGACGAGCTTGACCGGCAGGGCGCCGGCCAGTTCGGCGTGCACGGCCTTGCTCTGCTCCTCGACCTGGCGCAGCGTCTCCTCGCCGTACAGCCCCTGGGAGCCGGTGAGGAACCAGACCTCGTAGCCGTCGAGCGTGGCCTGGGGGTCGACGGTGGTGTCGTGCGTCGGGGTGTCCTGCGTCATCGCATGGCTCCTTCGGGGTTCTGTCCGTAGACGTTCTGGTAGCGATCGAAGAGTCGATCGATGTCTGCTTGCGCGATCGGGACCACGTCACCGCCCTGTTTCGCGATGTGCACGGTGCGGGCGACGTCCTCGCACATCACGGCGGCCTTCACGGCGTCCTTCGCGTCCTTGCCGATGGTGAAGACGCCGTGGTTCTGCATGAGGACCGCGCGGGATCGGTGGCCGGTCAGCGTCTCGACGATGCCGTGGCCGATGGAGTCGTCACCGATGATCGCGAACGGCCCGACCGGGATCGGCCCGCCGAACTCGTCCGCCATCGCGGTGATCACGCACGGGATGGGTTCCGCTCGTGCGGCCCACGCCGTCGCGTACGTCGAGTGGGTGTGCACGACACCGCCGACCTCGGGCATGTTCCGGTAGACGTGGGCGTGCGCGGCGGTGTCGGAGGACGGGCCGTGCGCGTTGCCCCAACCGTCGGCCGGCTCGCCGTCGAGGGTGCAGACGACCTGGTTCTCCGGGGTCAGGTCGTCGCTCGAGACGCCGCTCGGCTTGATGACGAACAGGTCGGTGCCGGGCACGCGCTCGGAGACGTTGCCGCCGGTCCAGATCACCAGGCCGTAGCGGACGAGTTCGCCGTGCAGGCGGGCGACGCGTTCCCGGGTGGTCGCCACTGCCTGGCGCGTGGTCGGGTCGGTCGCGTCGGCGTGCTGGGTCGCGTCCTGCTGGGTCGCGTCGGTCATCGGGTCGCTTCCTGCTCTGCCGGGAGGCGCGGGTCGGCGCCGTCGGTCTGCTCGGTCGGGCGCGTGGTCGCGCTGGGGCGGGTCGCCGCCGCCGCCACGTCCTGCACGGGCAGTGCGGCCCGGTAGCGGCCCAGGTAGGTCTGGAAGCCGTCGACGTCGGCCGGCTCGGGCTCGGCCACGTGCACGGCGTCCCCGCCGAACACGGTGTCCGACAGGAAGTCGGCGAGCTGCTGGTCGGTGTGCTCGAGGTAGGCGGCGAGGACGGCGATGCCCCACGCCCCGCCCTCGCCCGCGGTCTCCTCGAGGGCGATCGGCACCCGCAGTGCCGCGGCGAGCAGACGCTGCGGGGCACCGGGCGTGCGGAACAGCCCGCCGTGCGCGGTCATCCGGTCGACCTGCACCCGCTCGCCGTGCAGCACGTCCATGCCGATCGCCAGGGTGGCGAACGCGCCGTGTACCTCGGAGCGGACCAGGTTGCCCAGGGTGAAGCGGGCGTCGGGGGTGCGGAGCAGCAGGGGCCGGCCGTCCTCGACGTGGGTGACGGGTTCACCGGCCAGGTAGTTGAACGAGAGCAGGCCGCCGGCGTCGGGGTCGGTGCTGTCCGCGATCGATTCGGTGAGCAGTGTCGCGTAGACGGTGTCGACGTCGAGGGGCTGCCCGGCCGCTTCGGCGAACCGTCCGAAGACCTTCGCCCAGCTCGCGATCTCGCTCGCGCCGTTGTTGCAGTGCACCATCGCCACGGCGTCGCCCGCCGGGGTGGTCACGACGTCGAGTTCCTCGTGCGGGGTGCTGAGCGGGTGCTCGAGGACCACCATCGCGAAGATGCTCGTGCCGACGCTGACGTTGCCGGTGCGGGGTGCGACGGCGTTCGTCGCGACCATGCCGGTGCCGGCGTCGCCCTCGGGCGGGCAGAGTGGCGCGCCGGGTTCGAGCGTGCCGGTGGGGTCGAGCCACGCGGCGCCCTCGGGGGTGAGTTCACCGGCTTCGGCACCGGCGACGAGGACCTCGGGCAGCAGGGACCGCAGGTCCGGCACACCGATCAGGTCCTGCGCGGTGGCGAGCATCGCATGGTCGAAGTCCTTCGCGCCCGGGTCTCCGGGGCCGCTGTCGACGGGTCCGCCCTCGATCGGGAACACACCAGAGGCATCCCCGACGCCGAGCACGTTGCGTCCGGTGAGTCGTCGGTGCACGTAGCCCGCGAGCGTCGTGATGCCCGCGACCTCGGCCACGTGCGGCTCCTCGTCGAGGACCGCCTGGTACAGGTGTGCGATCGACCAGCGGAGTGGCACGTTGAAGGCCAGTGCCTCGCTGAGCTGTTCGGCTGCGGGCCCGGTCGAGGTGTTCCGCCAGGTCCGGAACGGCACGAGCAGGTCGCCCGCGGCGTCGAACGCCAAGTAGCCGTGCATCATCGCGCTCACGCCGACCGCGCGGAAGGTGGTCGGACGCACGCCGAACTGCGCTTCGACGTCGGCGACGAGCGCGGCGTACGCGGCCCGGAGGCCGGTCTCGACGGCGTCGAGCGAGTAGGTCCAGCGGCCGTCGACGAACTCGTTCTCCCACTCGTGGGAGCCGGCGGCGATGGGCACGAGGTCCTCGTCCACCAGGCATGCCTTGATGCGGGTGGAGCCGAGCTCGATCCCGAGTGTCGTGCGGCCGTTCGCGACCTGCTGGGTGGGGTCGTCGCCCATGCGTTCCTCCAGAACTCCGTCGTCCTCCGTGAGCGCTCACATCCTGGCACGTGAGCGCTCACTCTCGCAACGTCCGCGCGCGCCGCCCTTCTCGCCTACCCCACCAGTCGAGACACCCCGCTCACGTCCGCCGAGGTTCCACAACTCGCCGCCCGCGCAGCGCCCAGGTTCCACGACCGCCTCGGATCCCCGCCCAGATGCCGAAATCTCGGAACCCCGGGCGCCGAGCGGCAATCCCGGGCAACGGCCTTCGGCGCGTTCCGAAGGACCCCGACGCGGCGACGACTCGCCCGACCCTTCCCCGCCGAGGTTCCACGACTCGCCGCCGCCGGTGCGCCGAGGTTCCACGAACGGCTCGGAGTCCCGCCCAGATGCCGAGATTTCGGAACCTCGGCGACGGGCGCGGCGGACGGACGGGCGGGAGGGCGGGACGGGCGGCGCGGGGCGGGCTACGCGCCGGCGGTGCTCTCGCGGATGACGAGGGCCGGGGTGACCGTCGCCGAGGCCGCCGCACCGCCGTCGATCAGCCCGAGCAACGCCTGCCCGGCCACGCGCCCGAGCTCCTCGAGCCGCAGGTCCACCGTCGTCAGCGGCGGCCTCGAGGCGAGCGCCATCACGTCCCAGTCGTCGTACCCGGTGACGGCGACGTCCTCGGGGACCGATCGCCCGAGCTCCCGCAGCCGATCGCACACGCCGCGGGCGATCTGGTCGCTGCCGCACACGATCGCGTCGACGTCGGGCGACTGCCGCGCGAGCACGTCGACGGCCTGGCGCCCCCACCGCTCCGACCACTCGCCGAACAGCGGCGGCGTGACCAGTCGTGACCCGAGCACGGAGGCCGCTCCCGCCACCCGACGTTCGGCGGAACGGTGCCGCGCGGGCCCGGTGACGACGGCGACCCGCTGCCGCCCGAGCGTCAGCACGTGCGAGGCGACGAGCGCGGACCCGGCGGAGTCGTCGAGGGTGATCGACACGTCATCGGCCGAGGTCGATGGCGTGAACGCGTACACGACCGGGATCGCCACGTCGATCGGCGGTCGCGGGTCGGCGGAGCGTCCGGTCACGATGATGCCGTCGACTCCGCGGGCTGCGAGCGAGCGGAGGTAGTGGGCCTCGCGGACGTGGTCGTCGCGGGTGTCGCAGAGCAGGACCGCCATCTGCCCGGCGGACAGGGCGTCCTCGGCGCCGAGGAGCACCGGGATCGAGAACCGACCGAAGGAGTCGGTGGTGATCATGCCGACCGTGTAGGTCCGACCGGAGGACAGCGCACGGGCCCGGGCGTCGCCGACGAACCCGAGCTTCTCGGCGGCGTTCTTGACCCGTGCCCGGGTGGAGTCGCGGAGCTGTCCGGTGCCGTTGAGCGCCTTCGACGCCGTGCCGATCGACACCCCGGCGAGCGCGGCGACGTCGGTGATCCGGACGGGTTGCGTGCTGCGGTCGGCACCGGTGCGCTCGAGGGTCACGGCAAGTTCCTTTCCGGATCGCGGGACGTGACGATGAGCATACGCAGAAAACTCAGCACTGCTCTTGCGCGGCGAAGACCAGTGTCGTAACGTCCACCGCAGAAACCGTTTTCCGGAGCGCTGCACGAACGGCGGCTCCGGGACGGTCCCAGTCACATCGCAAGGAGGCGACATGACAACCACGCTCGCGACCGACAGCCGTGCGCACACCGCGACCCCGGTCCTCCCGACCGCCGACGCGCACCTCACGCTTCGGCCCCTGCCGACGGGCGACGCCCGGATCACCGGCGGCTTCTGGGCACTCCGGCAGGAGCGCAACGGCCGTGACGCGGTCCGCGGCGGGTACGCCCTGCTCGAGACCGCCGGCAACTTCCGGAACCTGCGCATCGCCGCCGGGCTCGAGGAGGGCGAGGCCACCGGCCCGATCTTCATGGACTCGGACGTGACGAAGTGGCTCGAGGCGGTGGCGTGGGAGTACGGCCGCGCCCCGTCCGAGGACCTGCTCGACCTGCAGCGCGAGGTCACCGCCCTGTACGCCCAGGCGCAGGCCGACGACGGCTACCTCGACTCCGTGCAGCAGATCCGTGGGAAGGGCGAGCGGTACACGGACCTCAAGTGGAGCCACGAGATGTACTGCGCCGGCCACCTGTACCAGGCGGCCGTGGCGCAGCACCGTGCGACGGGCGACACCGGCCTGCTCGAGGTCGCGATCAAGAACGCCGACCACCTGGTCCGCACGTTCGGCGACGGCACCGCCCCGGACGGCACGCCGAAGACCCGCGACGTCGACGGCCACCCCGTCGTCGAGATGGGCCTCGTCGAGCTGTACCGCGAGACCGGCAACCGTGAGTACCTCGACCTGGCGCACTGGTTCGTCGACGCCCGCGGCACGGGCATCATCGAGCGTGCCGGCGGTGAGCCGACGTACTTCTCCGACCGGGTGCCGAGCCGACAGGCAACGACGGTCGAGGGCCACGCCGTCCGCGCCGTGTACCTGGCAGCGGGTGCCGTCGACGTCGCGATCGAGACCGGTGACACCGAGCTGCTGGCCGCGAGCGAGACGCAGTTCTCGGACATGATGGCGACGAAGGCGTTCATCACCGGCGGCCTCGGGGCGCGCTGGGACTGGGAGGCGTTCGGCGACCCCTACGAGCTGCCGACCGACCGTGGCTACGCCGAGACCTGCGCGGCCATCGGCGGTGTGCAGTGGGCGTGGCGACTGCTGCTCGCCACCGGCAAGCCGGTCTACGCCGATGCGATCGAGCGCCTGCTCTACAACGCGTTCCTGGCCGGCGTGAGCCTGGCGGGCACCGAGTACTTCTACGTGAACCCCCTGCAGCAGCGGGACCACGCGCACCAGGACGAGAACCGCTCCCCCGCTCACGGGCGCCGAGGCTGGTTCGACTGCGCCTGCTGCCCGCCCAACATCATGCGCACGTTCGCGAGCATGGACGGCTACCTGGCGACCGCGACCGACGGCGGCCTGCAGATCCACCAGTACGCGACCGCGGACCTCGGGCCGGTGTCGGTCGAGACCGGCTACCCGCACGACGGCCGCGTGGTCGTCACGGTCACCGAGGACGGCCCGCTCGCCCTCGGCCTGCGGATCCCGGTCTGGTCGGACACGACGACGGTGCAGGGACCGGACGGTACGGCGCACCCGGAGCCGGGCACGCTGCACGTCGTCGACCGGCACTGGACCGCCGGGGACACGGTCGAGCTCGTCTTCGACACGACGCCGCACCGGTACGTGGCCGACACCCGCATCGACGCCGCCCGCGGTCAGGTCGCCATCGAGCGCGGCCCCCTCGTGTACGCGGTGGAGCAGGCGGACCAGCAGGGCTTCACGGTCGACGACCTGACGGTCGACGCGGTCGCACCGATCACCGAGGAACGTCGCGACGACCTGCTCGACGGCATCGTCACGCTGCGCGTGCCCGGACACGCCCCGGCCGGACACGAGCAGGCATCGTGGCCGTACCAGCGGCTGGACGCGACCCGGTCTGGAGGCGCGGATCACGCCGTGGACGCGACCAGCGTCGACGACGCGGCCGGCTCGCAGGGCGCCACCACGGACCTCCCGGCCGTCACCGCGACCGCGGTTCCCTACTACGCCTGGGCGAACCGCGGGGCTGCGCCGATGCGCGTGTGGCTCCCGCTGGCGCGGTGACGTGATGGACCGCAGAGCGTTCCTGGTCGGCGGTGTCGCCGGCGGCGCAGCACTCGCCCTGGCAGGGTGCTCCGGCACCCTGCCCAAGGTCGACGCGGAGGTGGCGAGTTTCGGGAAGGACGCGACCGGCACCGTGCACGTCTGGTGCCGGTCCGCGACCCAGGCCGGACTGACCTCGGCCGTGGCCGGGTTCAACAAGGCGAACCCGAAGCTGCAGGTCGAGCTGACCCCGGTGCCGGACGGTCAGTACGTGACGAAGCTCGCGACGGCCATCCGCGGCGGTGAGCCGCCGGACGTCGTGGACATCGACGACATCAACTCGCAGCTGTTCATCTTCCGCGAGGCGTTCGCCGACCTGACCGACGTCGTCAAGGGCCTCGACTACTTCGACGCGATCTCGCCGGGGCACCTGCGGCTGCTCGAGTACCGCGACCGGTACTACGGGCTGCCCTACCTGGCGGACAACTCGCAGCTGTTCGTCAACACCGAGCTGTTCGACCGGGCCGGGCTCGACGTCGAGGAGTCGACGAAGGACCTCTCCACGCTGCTCGACGCGGCGAAGGCCATCCGGAAGCTCGACGACGACATTTACGGGTGGTCGATCTCCGGCAACGCCGCCGGCATCATCGGCTTCGTCACCCAGCCGCACGTCTGGGCAACGGGTGTCGACATGATGTCCGGCGAGGTCGGCTCCCAGACGGCGAACATCACCGGCAACGAGGCCCTGGAACGGATGCTCGAGTTCTACCGGCAGCTCTGGAAGGACGGCGCGCTGTCGAAGGCGACGTACTCGGACGCCGGCACCACGTGGGGCGCGGACTTCCGGGCCGGCAAGGTGGGGATCTTCCCGACCTCGTACGGCGCCACCGTGCCCGCGGCCACCAAGGCGATGCGGGCGAAGATGCAGACGGTGCTCATCCCGTCGTGGGACGGCCAGCGGTCGTTCTTCGACGGCGGCGACAACATGTGCATCCCGAACGGGGCGGCGAACCCGTCCGGCGGCTGGGCGTTCATGCAGTACGCGAACGGCCTGCAGCAACAGCAGGCCCTGCCCGACGGCGGGTACTTCCCCACCCGCTCGGACGCCGCGACGCCCGAGTACCGGAAGCGGTTCCCGTTGGCGTTCGGCCCGCTCGACGCCATCGACAAGGGCTACGCGCCGCAGACCCTGGCGTACAACCTGCTCAACAACCAGCCGTCGTCACCGTACTTCGCGATGTTCCGCGAGGCCGTGTTCGGCTCGGGCACCGCTGCCGCGATGAAGACGGCGCAGGCGGACTACACCCGCATCCTCGACCAGGTCCAGGCCTGACCGCCGTTCGCTCGTTGCACAGAGAGGTGCAGACATGACCACCATCTCCAACCGACGGACCGGCGCCGGCCGCCCGACCGTCGGCCGCGGCGCCGGCCGCCCGGGCCGCTCGGGTCCGTCCCGCGGATCGCTCACGCACCCGCCGCGCGCCGGCGCCGTGCTCGTCACCCCGGCGATCGTCTTCGTCGCGGTGTTCGTCCTCGCCCCGCTCGTGTTCGCGCTCTACATCTCGTTCACGAACTGGCCCCTGATCGGCCCGTACCGGTTCATCGGGCTGCAGAACTACCTGACGCTGTTCCAGGACCCGACGTTCGTGCACGCCATCGGGTACACGCTGCTGTACACCGCGATCGTGACGGTGCCGATCCTGGTGCTCGGCTACTTCCTGGCGGTGCTCATCCGGGCACGGCGTCGGGGCAGCACCCTGCTGCGGACGGTGTTCTTCCTGCCGTACGTCGTCGGCCTGACGACGCTGTCGTTCATGCTCGTGCTCGAGGCGCAGCCGAACTCCGGAGCCGTCAACATGGTGCTCCGCTGGCTCGGCATCACCGACGGCAGCACCGCCTGGCTCGTCAACGGCCCCCTCGCCACGCTGCTCATCTGCGTGCTCGTGGTCTGGGCGGTGTCCGGGCTGACGATGGTGCTCCTGATGTCGGCCATGCAGGGCATCCCCGACGAGGTGTACGAGTCGGCGCAGCTCGAGGGGGCGTCGTGGTGGCAGACCGAACGGCTCATCACCCTGCCGATGATCCGGTCGACCATCGCCCTCAGCGCCATCATCTCGGTGATCGGCTCGCTGCTCGCGTTCAACCAGTTCTACATCCTGACCCAGGGCGGGCCGGGGACCGAGACCACGACGATCGTCAACGCGATCTACAACCGTGGCTTCGTCAACCTGCAGCTCGGCGCCGCGACCGCCGAATCGATCGCCCTGGTCGTCGTCATCGCCGCCGTCACGGTGTTCCAGTTCTGGGCACTGCGAGAGAAGGACTGAGCCATGAGCACCACGACCTCCCGTGCCGGCCTCGCGGCGCCGGACCTGTCCACCCGCACGCTGACCACCACCGGCGACGGACGCCGTCGACGACACCACCAGGGCAGCGTCCGGCACCCCCGCGACACCGCCGTCAAGCGCACCCTGTACGTGATCGCCGGCGTCGGGTCGGTGCTCGTCTTCGGCGTCCCGCTGCTGTGGTCGATCCTGCGGGCGTTCCAGTCCGAGGCCGTCATCACGCAGGCCGCCGACCCCGCGACCTTCTTCCAGCTCGGCTGGCAGAACTTCGCCGCCGTCTTCAGTTCGTCGTCGCACCTGCTGACCGGCGTGTTCAACTCGTTGATCGTGTCGATCGCCACGGCGGTGCTGACCGCGGTGATCGCCACGATGGCCGGGTACGGGTTCGCCCGCTTCCGGTTCCGCGGGTCGGGCATCGTGTTCGGTCTGGTGCTGCTGACGATGATGGTGCCGTTCCAGGCGATCCTCACCCCGCTGTACCTCGAGATGAACGCCATGAAGCTCACGAACTCGTTGCTCGGGCTCGTGCTGTTCTACACGACGGTGAACCTGCCGTTCGGGGTGTTCGTGATGCGGAACGCGTTCGAGTCGATCCCGACCGAGCTCGAGGACTCGGCGTTCGTCGACGGGGCCTCACGCTTCCGGGTCGTCGTGTCGGTGCTGCGCCCGCTCCTGCTGCCCGGGGCCGCGACCGCTGCGCTGTACGCGTTCCTGGCGTCGTGGACCGAGTTCCTCGGGGCGCTGACGTTCCTGACGAAGGACTCGCTCTACACGCTGCCGGTGGCGCTGCTCAACCTGCAGACCGGGGCGTACGGGCAGGTGTCGTACGGCAACCTCGTCGCCGGGTCGGTGGTGGCGATGATCCCGTGCATCGCGCTCTACGTCGGACTGCAGCGGTTCTACGTCGCAGGCCTGTCGTCCGGTGCCCTGAAGGGCTGACGGTCGGGTCGGCCCAGCGGGTCGCGCCTGCCCCGCACCGTGCGAGGGTCCGCTCCGGTGCGAGGTTCCGTACTCCGTGCCAGGCCCGGTGGCTCGCACGGAGCACGGAACCTCGCACCGTTCGACACCACCCCTCGCACCGTGCGAGGTCCGCCGAGCTAGGCGCTGCGGCGCACCACGAGCTCGGGCGCCAGCAGCGTCTCGTCGCGCGGCTCGCCCTCGACCAGGGCCCGCACGGTGTCGAGCACCCGCTCCCCCATCGCCCGGAAGTCCTGCCGCACGGTGGTCAGCGGCGGCGTGAAGTGCGCGGCCTCGGGCACGTCGTCGAACCCGACCACCGCGATGTCGTCGGGCACGCGCAGGCCCTCGTCGGCGAAGGCGTGGAGCACCCCGAGCGCCATCTGGTCGTTGCCGGCGAACACCGCGTCGACGGCCGTCACGTCGATGTGCCGTGCGGCCGCGAAGCCGCTCCCCGGGGTCCAGTCGCCGTCGAGCACGACGGGCTCGAGGCCGGCCGCTTCCATGATCCGGACGTACGTGGCACGGCGCACCTCGGACTCCTGCGAGACGGGCGGGCCGGCGATGTGCACGATCCGCCGGTACCCGCGCCCGAACAGGTGTTCCATCACGAGCGACGTCCCGGCGGCCTGGTCGATCGCGACCGCGGCGACGGTCGACGCCGCCGGGGTCCGCACGGCGTCGCGCTGCACGGCGTTCGACACGACGACGGGCACGGTGACCGGCACGGTGAGGGAAGCGAGGGCGTCGAGCACCCGGTTGTCCGCGGCGACGAGGACGATCGCGGCGACGTCCTGCGCGAGCAGCGTCGTGAGTGCACCGGACAGGTCGGACGGCGTCGGGTCCTCGGGCAGGGTGGAGAGCAGCACGTGGTACCCCGCCGAACGGGCCGCACGTTCGAAGCCGATCGCGGTGCTCGACGGACCGTACAGCGCGTCGCCCGCGGTGATGATGCCGAGCGCGCGGCTCCGCCCCCCGGCGAGTGCGCGGGCGGCGGCGCGGGGCCGGTAGCCGAGGTCGTGGACGGCGTCGGTGACCTGCGTGCGGAAGGCGTCGCGGACCGTCGGGTCGCCGTTGATGACGCGCGAGACGGTCTGGTGGGAGACGCCCGCGCGCTCGGCGACATCGAAGATCGTCGGAGCCTTCCGGCGTTTGCCGCCCGTGCCCCCTGGGGCGGTCGTGGTCGTCACGAGGCCAACCGTACCGCGCAGTCCGGCCCGCGCGGCAAGATCGCGAAACGGTCACGCCGAGTTGACACCCCGTTACGAAAGCCCCAGTATGTGAGCGCTCACACGAGCACATCCCTCGGGGCACAGCAGCCCCGGCACCTGAGCGCGTCGAGGACGACGCGAGAGGAACAGAGGTACTTCGATGACGAAGCGCAGGATCATCGCGGGCGTTGCAGCCCTCGGCATCGCGATCGCACTCGCCGGCTGCTCGGCCGGTGGCCGCGCGTCCACCGACGGCGGCAGCAGCAGCGACAACAAGGGCGCCCTCGTCGGCGTCGCCATGCCGACCAAGGTCTCGGAACGCTGGATCAAGGACGGCGACGCCGTCAAGAGCGACCTCGAGAAGGCCGGTTACAAGGTCGACCTCGAGTACGGCGACAACAAGGTCCAGCAGCAGGCCCAGCAGGTCAGCAACATGATCACGAAGGGCGCGAAGGTCCTCATCATCGCGTCGATCGACGGCGGAGCCCTCTCCGACCAGCTCGATGCCGCCGCCAAGGCCGGCATCAAGGTGATCTCCTACGACCGTCTGCTGACGGGCAACAAGAACGTCGACTACTACGTGTCGTTCGACAACGAGAAGGTCGGCGTCGACCAGGCGACGAGCCTGCTCACCGGCCTCGGCGTCCTCGACGACAAGGGCGAGAAGACCGGCGAGAAGGGCCCGTTCAACATCGAGGTCTTCGCCGGCTCGCTCGACGACAACAACGCCAGCTTCTTCTTCAACGGCGCCATGAAGACCCTCAAGCCGTACCTCGAGGACGGCACGCTGAAGATCCAGTCGGGTCAGGACCAGCTCTCGCAGGCCGCCACGCAGCAGTGGGACCCGGCGACCGCCAAGGCCCGCATGCAGAACCTGGTGGCGAAGTCGTACTCGGGCGGCACCACGCTCGACGGCGTGCTCTCGCCGTACGACGGCATCTCGATCGGCATCATCTCGGCGCTGCAGGGTGCCGGCTACGGCACCAGCGACCGTCCGCTGCCGATCGTGACGGGCCAGGACGCCGAGGCGGCCTCGGTCAAGTCGATCATCGCCGGTCAGCAGTACTCGACCATCTACAAGGACACCCGCAAGCTCGCCAAGCAGTCGGTCACCATGGCCGAGGACCTGCTCACCGGTGACAAGCCCGAGGTCAACGACACGAAGAGCTACGACAACAAGGTCAAGGTCGTCCCGACCTTCCTGTTCCAGCCGACGGTCGTCACCAAGGACAACTACAAGGAAGTCCTCGTCGACTCGGGTTACTACACCGAAGCCGACCTGAAGTAGTCGCAACCCACCTGTCGGACAGGAGGCACGAATCGACCCCGCCCCGTGCCTCCCGTCCGCCCCATCCGCGCGCCACGGCGCGCACCACGGAAGGCGGTCGACGTGACGGACACGATCCTCGAGATGCGTGACATCACCAAGACGTTCCCCGGCGTGAAGGCCCTGCAGGGCGTCTCGATCGAGGTCGAGCGTGGACAGGTCCACGCCATCTGCGGCGAGAACGGCGCCGGCAAGTCGACCCTCATGAAGGTGTTGTCGGGCGTCTACCCGCACGGCTCCTTCGAGGGCGAGATCCTGCTCGACGGCGCACCTGTCTCGTTCGCGAACATCAACGACTCCGAAGCCGCTGGCGTCGTCATCATCCACCAGGAGCTCGCGCTGAGCCCGTTCCTGTCGATCGCCGAGAACATCTTCCTCGGCAACGAGCGGTCCAAGGGCGGCTTCATCGACTGGAACAAGACGAACCTGGCAGCCGCCGAGCTCCTGCAGCGCGTCGGTCTCAAGGACAACCCGGTCACGAAGATCGTGGACATCGGTGTCGGCAAGCAGCAGCTCGTCGAGATCGCGAAGGCACTGTCGAAGAAGGTCAAGCTCCTCATCCTCGACGAGCCCACCGCTGCCCTGAACGACGACGACTCCGCGCACCTGCTCGAGCTCATCCGCTCCCTGCAGGCCGAGGGCATGACGGCGATCATCATCAGCCACAAGCTCAACGAGATCAAGGCGATCGCCGACAAGGTCACGATCATCCGTGACGGCAAGACCATCGAGACGCTCGACATGCACGCCGACGACGTCTCCGAGGACCGCATCATCCGCGGGATGGTCGGCCGCGACCTGTCGAACCGGTACCCCGAGCACGAACCGAAGATCGGCGAGGAGCTCCTGCGGATCGAGGACTGGACGGTCCACCACCCGCTCGACGGGTCGCGCGAGATCATCCACCAGGTCGACCTGAACGTCCGCGCCGGCGAGATCGTCGGCATCGCCGGGCTCATGGGCGCCGGGCGGACCGAACTCGCGATGAGCGTGTTCGGCCGGTCGTACGGATCCGGGATCAGCGGGACCGTGTACAAGCGCGGCGAGCCGATCAAGACCCACACGGTGTCGCAGGCGATCGACCACGGCATCGCGTACGTCACCGAGGACCGCAAGCGCTACGGCCTGAACCTGATCGACGACATCAAACGGAACATCTCCGGGTCGGCGCTCGGCAAGCTCGCCAGCTGGGGCTTCGTGAACGCGTCGGAGGAGACCACGGTCGCCGGGCAGTTCCTGAAGAACCTCAACATCAAGGCACCGAACGTCGACGTCATCACGGGCAAGCTCTCCGGCGGCAACCAGCAGAAGGTCGTCCTGTCGAAGTGGATGTACACCGACCCGGACGTGCTCATCCTCGACGAGCCGACCCGCGGCATCGACGTCGGTGCGAAGTACGAGATCTACACGATCATCAACAGCCTCGCGGACCAGGGTAAGGGGGTCATCGTGATCTCCTCGGAGCTCCCGGAGCTCCTCGGCATCTGCGACCGCATCTACACACTCTCCGAGGGCACCATCACCGCCGATGTGCCCCGCTCCGAGGCCACCCCAGAGGTCCTCATGCAGTACATGACCCAGGAACGGGAGACCCCTGTCAATGAACGCGCTTAAGTCCGCCGCCGGCTACCTCACCGGGCAGCTCCGACAGATCGGCCTGTTCATCGCGCTGATCGTCATCGTCGTCTTCTTCCAGGTGACGACCAACGGCATCACCCTGGCCCCGATCAACGTCTCGAACCTGATCGTCCAGAACAGCTACATCCTCATCCTCGCCATCGGCATGGTGATGGTCATCATCGCCGGGCACATCGACCTGTCCGTCGGGTCGGTCGTCGCCTTCACCGGCGCCATGGCCGGCGTGATGATCACGCAGTGGCACATCCCGTGGCCGATCGCCGTCGTGCTGTGTCTGGTCGTCGGTGCGCTCGTCGGCGCCTGGCAGGGGTTCTGGATCGCCTACTTCGGGATCCCGGCGTTCATCGTCACCCTGGCCGGCATGCTCGCCTTCCGCGGTGCGGCGCAGATCGTGCTGCACAACCAGCAGATCTCGCCGTTCCCGGACGGGTTCCGTGCCCTCGGGTCCGGCTTCCTGCCGTCGTTCGGCACCACCGGGTACGAGCCGCTCACGATGATCCTCGGCTTCGCCGCCGCGGCCGTCATGGCCGTCACGGCGTTCCGCGGCCGGGCCACCCGCCGCAAGTACCAGCTCGAGAGCGAACCGTTCGCCTGGTTCATCGTGAAGCTCGTCTTCGGCGTCGTGCTGGTCGTCTACGTGGCCCTGCTGCTCGCGAGCTACAACGGCACCCCGATCGTGCTCGTCATCCTCGGCGCACTCGTGGTGATCTACTCGGTCATCATGCGGAGCGCGGTGTTCGGCCGCCACGTCTACGCCATCGGCGGCAACGCCCTGGCCGCGCAGCTGTCCGGCGTGAAGACGAAGCGCGTCACGTTCATGCTGTTCGTCAACATGGGAGTCATCTCGGCCCTGGCCGGCGTGGTCTTCACCGGTCAGCTCAACCTGGCGGCACCCGGTGCGGGCAACGGCTTCGAACTCGACGCCATCGCCGCGGTGTTCATCGGTGGCGCAGCGGTCACCGGCGGCATCGGCACGGTCCCCGGCGCCATCGTCGGTGGTCTCATCATCGGGCTGCTCAACAACGGCATGTCGATCCTCGGCGTCGGCACCGAGTACCAGTCGCTCATCAAGGGCTTGGTCCTGCTCGCCGCCGTCGCGTTCGACGTGTTCAACAAGCGTCGGGCGGCTGCCGCGCGCAAGTAGGGCTGCGCGCGGTCGCGTTCGCGGTCGCTTGGTGAACAGAAAAGGTCGGGTCCTCTGTGGGGACCCGACCTTTTCTGCTCACGATCGTGACGCGACGGCCCAACCCCTGGCCGGGAGGCGCAGGGTCCCGTCCCCGAGATCCGCGCCGCCCGCCTCCACCCGCGTCGCATCCGCCGCGGGCACCTCGACGGGATCGGCCGACAGGTTCAGGGCGGTCACCACGGCCGCGTCCGACGTCGCGGTCCGCAGGACGACCGCCGTGTTCGTCAGGTGCACCACGTCGGTGTGCGCCCGGTGCAACCACGGGTTGCGGCGGCGCAGGGCGATCAGGGCCTCGTACGCGTGCGTCAGGTCCCCCGCTGCGGGTGGTGCGTCCGGGAACTCCGGTCGGACCGCGTCGTCGCCACCCTCGCGTTCCTCCTTCACCCCGGTCCAGCCGTACTCGTCGCCCGCGTAGACGATCGGGGTGCCGGCGACGGTGAACAACACCGCGGCCGCGTGCCCGGCGAACTGCTCCCCCACGGCGCTCGCGATGCGGGTGACGTCGTGGTTGCCGATGAAGGTCGTCGGGGCGAACGTCTCGAGCAGGGCGTCGTGCCGCTCGATCGCGTGCGCCAGCTCGTGGCCGTTGCCGTCCGCGATGCCGTGCCAGATGCCCTGCCACAGTTCGTACTGCGTCAACGAGTCCATGGTCGACTCCCGCGCGATCGCCGCCGCGTCGCCGTGGATCACCTCACCGCTGAACCACGCGTCCGGGAACCGCTCGCGCACCCGCGGCAGCACCCTCGCCCAGAACGCCGGTGGCACTGCGTACGCAGCATCGAGGCGCCAGCCGTCGATCCCGCGCTCCAGCCAGTGCGTCATCACCTGCACGACGAAGTCCTCGGTCGCCGGGCTGTCGTGGTCGAGTGCGACGAGGATGTCGTGCCCTTCGAACAGCCCGACCGGCACCGGCTGCCCCGGCGTCCACCCCGACCAGTCGATCGCGAACAGGCCAGCGGTCGCCGCGTCCGGTCCCTCTTCTCCGAGCGCCCGGAACGCCGGGTGTTCACGACCGACGTGGTTGAAGACACCGTCGAGCAGGACCCGGATCCCCCGCTCGTGCGCCGCGGACACCAGGCGGTCGAAGTCGGCGTCGTCGCCGAGTCGGGGGTCGATCCGGAAGTGGTCCACCGTGTCGTAGCCATGGGTGGAGCTCGCGAACACCGGCCCGAGCACCAGGCCGTTCAAGCCGAGGTCCACCACGTGGTCGAGCCAGGGTTTGACGCGGCCGAGACGGTGCTCGACGGCGCGCTCCTCGAACGGCACTCCCGGGCGGACGTCCGCCCCGACGAACCCGAGCGGGTAGACGTGCCACCACATGACGTGCGGGACCCACGCGGGCTCGGGCGGACGGATCGGTGCGGTGTCGGTGCTCACCCCTCGACACTGCCAGTCGCGCCTGTGCTGGGCGCTCCCGTGCTGGGAACGGACAGGGACGGCAGGACGAGGATGTGCGCATGGGACGTGCGATCAGGACGGAAGCGGACGCTGCGGCATCGGAGTCGGCACAGGCCGATCGGACCTGTGCGTCGTGCGGCCGTCGGATGCCGTCGTCGGCGGCGCCCGAAACCAAGTGGTGTTCCCGCGCCTGCCGTCGCCACGGAGTGGACCGGACGGACCTGGCACTCGAACAGCGCATCGACGAACTGCTCGCCGCACGGGCACGAACCTCGAGCATCTGCCCGTCCGAGGTCGCGCGGTCGCTCGAACCGGACGACTGGCGCCCGCTCATGGAGCCCGCCCGTCGAGCGGCCCAGCGCATGGTGGCGCGCGGCGAGGTCGAGATCACCCAGGGCGGCTCCGTGGTGGACCCGTCGACCGCGAAGGGTCCGATCCGCATCCGTCGCCCGCGGTGAGCCGCGGGCACTCAGAGACGCTCGTGCAGTGTCCGAACGAGCCGTTCGAGTGCCGTGACGAGTGCACGGGTCTTCTCCTGGGTCACCCGTGACGACGAGTACTGGAAGTGGGTCTTCTCGTCGGTGAGACGCTTGAAGTGCAACCCCGGCCGGGTGTCCGGCGCGCAGGCTTCGTCGAGCAGCCGTCGCGCCGCCGCGTGGTCGTCCCCGATGTGGTGGTAGCCGAGCACGGCGCCGCAGATCGCATCGGACGCTGCGATGCCTCCCAGTACGGCATTCGCGCCGGCGGTCTTCCAGTCAGCGTGGCTGGCCGACTCGGCGTACATCTGCGCGACTTCGAAGTAGGACGCCGCCTCGTCCCGTCGCATCTCGACGGCACGCCGATCGACCGCCCGCACTCGGCCGGCCATCAGATGAGTGTCCTGATCTCCTCGCCGAAGACAGTCCGGGCCTCGTCACGCCACGAGCCGACCAGCGGATCCCCCTCGGCAACGAATCGGCGGAGGTCTGCACGGGTGACATCGAAGACCTGACACTCGTTCCCGGTCCATCGCCGGACCAGATCACCGAGGCGGACCACCACTTCGGTGTCGACGGCATCGGCGAACACGACGAGCAGATCGAGATCGGATGCCGGAGTGGCGGTGCCGCGAGCGACGGAGCCGAAGATCGACACCGAGAGCACCCCCGCGCCCGCAGACTCGACGAACGCTGCTATCCGGCGCTCGAGTTCGTCACCAGCATCGAGGCCGAGTTCGACCGCTGGCCAGAGCAGGTGCTCACGGTTCACCCGGTACGCCGAGTGCTGGAGGCCACGATCCACGCAGACGAGGCCCGCTTGCTCCAGTTTGTCGAGCGCCCGCTTGATGCCGGTGTGCTGTGCGGCGCCGGCGACTCGCGCCACCTGGCGGCCGGTCATGCCGGAATCGGTCCGGGCGAGCACTCGGAGTGCGTCTGCCTGGGTGGTACCGAGGAGTGTGGCGAGTGGTTTCACGAGTTGCATGCTGGCCTCCGGAAGCAGTGTACCGATTTTGAGTCCACGTGGGGCGGATTTGTGTACACCACCCGGTCGTCGCCCGCGGTGAGGGAACACGTGTCGTCCAACCTCGGTTGGGGATGGGGATGACTGCAACCGGATCGACCGAACCGACCCCCGTCCAGCCCCGAGCCCTCGTCGTGGGAGCGAGCGGCATCACCGGCTCCGCCCTGGTGAGCCACCTGCTCGACCTCGGCTGGGACGTGACCGCACTGTCCCGCCGACCGCTCCCCCAGCAGGACGTCCGGACGGCCGCCGCGGACCTCCGCGATCCCGACAGCCTCGGCGCCGCGCTGGCCGACGAACGTCCCACGCACGTGTTCTTCACCGCGTGGCAGCGCCAGGAGACCGAAGCCGAGAACATCCGCGTGAACGGCGGCATGGTCCGCGACCTGCTCGCCGCACTCGCGCACGCTCCACTGGCGCACGTCGCACTGGTGACCGGCCTGAAGCACTACCTCGGCCCGTTCGAGGCCTACGCCGCGGGCGAGATGCCGGACACGCCCTTCCACGAGGAAGAACCCCGCCTGGACACCCCGAACTTCTACTACGCGCAGGAGGACGAGCTGTTCGCCGCCGCCGAGCGCCAGGGCTTCACGTGGTCGGTGCACCGCTCGCACACCGTGATCGGACACGCCGTCGGCAACGCCATGAACATGGGCCTGACGATCGCGGTGCAGGCCACCCTGGCGAAGGAGCTCGACCTGGACTTCGTGTTCCCGGGCAGCGAGGCGCAGTGGAACGGTCTGACCGACATGACCGAGGCGGGGATCCTCGCCGAGCAGATGGTCTGGGCGGCGACCGCACCCGAGGGTGCCGACGAGGCCTTCAACATCGTGAACGGCGACGTCTTCCGGTGGCGCTGGATGTGGCCGCGCCTGGCTGCACACCTCGGCGTCGACCCGGCCCGTGTGGTCGGGTACCAGGACGAGCCGCGTCCGCTCGAGCAGCAGATGGCGCCGTACGAGTCGGAGTGGGCCGGCATCGCCGAGCGACACGGTCTGGCAGAGGCGGACATCACACGGCTCGCCTCGTGGTGGCACACCGACGCCGACCTCGGTCGCGCGATGGAGGTCGTCACCGACATGGGGAAGAGCCGCGAGGCCGGGTTCACGGCGTTCCGCCGGACCGAACGCGCGTTCGCCGACCTCTTCGCGCGCTACCGGGCCGACCGACTCATCCCCTGAGTCGTCGGCCCGGAACAGCGGGCTACAGCGCGAGCAGGAGCACCACGAGCGTCGCGACCGACAGCACCAGCAGGACGACGGCGCCCTGCAGGTCCTTGTCGTGCGCTCGGAGGTGCGCCACCACGGCGCCGACGAAGTAGACCACCGCGCCGATGGCCGCGGCGATGGCGAGCGGCACCCACCAGATGCCGATGACGAGCCCGGCGGCAGCGGCGACCTCGAGCACCCCGAGGACGGTCATCTGCGAGGGAGTGACGTGGACGGCCTGCATCGAGGCGACGATCTTCGGGTTGCGCACGAGTTTCATGACGCCCGAGCCGAGCAGGGCCACGGCGAGGACGAGGGACAGGACGACGGCTGCGATGTGCACGGGGAACTCCAGGTGGCGAAACGGATGGTTGTCCCCGTTTCAAACCGGGGACTACTCCCCGTATTCCCGGCCACGCGATCTAGGCTCGGTGCATGACCCGCCGAGACGTCGCCCGGAACCGTCAGGCGCTCGTCGACGCGGCCCGGTCCGCGTTCACCGACCACGGCCTCCAGGCTGCACTGGAACCGATCGCGGTCGCAGCGGGACTCGGCAACGCGACCCTGTACCGGCACTTCCCGACCCGCGCGGCGCTGTGGGAAGCCGTCCTGGTCGAGCCGATGCACGAGGTGCTCGACCTCGTCGAGCACTGCCGCGAGTTGTCCACCTCGGACCCGTGGGAGGGCTTCGCGACCTTCGTCCGCAAGACGGCGGCCATCGAGGCCCGCCGCACCGGGTTCAGCGAACTCATGACCACCGACTACCGCGACGCTCCGGAACTCCTCCGGCTCCGCATCGCCGTGCAGGACGGGATCGACGCCCTCTTCACAGCCGGGCAGGCGGCCGCGGTCATCCGCGCCGACGCCACCCTGGCCGACGTCGCACTCCTGCAGCTGTCGATCGCGGAGACGATCCGCACGTTCGGCCGGGTCGCGCCCGAGGCGTACCGACGCTGGGTGGACCTGGTGCTCGACGGGTTCCGGGCGGCAGACGTCCCGCGCGGCACGCTGGCCGGACGCCCCCTGCGCGGTGACCAGGTCCGACGAGCCCTGGCGGAGCGCCACCAGACATGACCTGGCACGCTCGGACCATGACCGCCGCCGAGGACGACCATTACTTCGTGGTGAACGGCCGACGCTGGCGCCGGACCGACCCCGCGCTGCCGGACGACGTCGCGGCGGCGCTCCGGAGCCACCTCGGTCGTGGGCGGAACGCCGTCAAGCAGGCCAAGCATGCCGGTGACGACGAGGCACTGGCTGCGGCTCGGCACCGGAACGGCCTCGCGAAGCACGGGCTGGGCGAGCGCGGGCCGGAGTGGTGGACGCGTCCCGAGGCCGATCGGATCGCCGACGCCGAGCAGGCACTCGCCGATCTGGACGCCCTGCCGTGACGACGATCCGTCCGCCGCGCCTGGACCGCATCCTGAACCTCATCGTGTTCGGCCCGGTGATGATCGGGACAGGAGTCGCACTTGCGAGCGTGGCCTTCGTGCCCGGAGCATCGGCGCGGGTGTTCGTCTTCGTCCTCGGTGTCGCCTTCATCGCCGGCGGGACCTGGGCCACGGCCAGGCTCCGACGCGTCGCCGTGTACCTGTCCGACGAAACCCTCCGGTACTCCGGCTTCTTGTCGTCGTGGACCGCACCGCGTGCGGGCGTCACCGCGGTGCTCGACGACGCGTACGTCGAGTGGCGCGACGATCGCGGGGTCGACCACCGACGGCAGATCTGGCTGCTGACCCGAGCATGGGAGGACGACGGCACGAGGTTCGCTCCGCTCTGGCGCTGGCGACGCGAGGCGCTCCTCGAGGTGCGGGCGTGGGCAGCGACTCACGAAGTCCGAAACGTCCCATGACGCCCGCGGTGGAAAGCGGAATCGGGCGTACCTGGTCGGAACTTCCGACCAGGTACGCCTGATTCGACCCGGTACGCCGGGTCCGACCAGGTACGCCCGTTTCGACCAGGTACGCGGCCAGCCTCGTCAGCCCTCGGTGTGCCCCAAGGACGGCTCGAGGAGCAGGTGGGCCGTGCGGGATGCCGACGCGTGCAACTCGAACACGACGAGCTCGTTCCGGCCTGAGCGCAGGACCGGCCCCGGGATCGCCAGGGTCTGCTGCGGGCCGCGCGACCAGTACCGGCCGAGGCAGAACCCGTTGACCCAGGCGACACCCTTGCGGAAGCCGTCGAGCGACAGGTAGCGGTCGTCCACCGCGTCGAGGTCGAACGACCCGGTGGCGAACGTCGGTCCGGCGAGCGCCTCGCCGTCGGCCGGTTCCACGGCGGACAGCGCCTCGAGTGCGGACGGGGCGATCGGGTCGAGCGCCAACGGCGACGCGGTCCAGCGCGAGAGCGGGACCCCGTCGACGGCGACCCCGCCGATCAGGCCCTTCGGCTCGCCGATGCGGATGCCGTAGTCGACCCGCCCCTGGTCCTCGACGAGCAGTTCGAGCGTGCCGGTCACCGGCGGCAGGACGATCGCACGGTCGTGGTGCTCGCGCTCCAGGACGCCCACGACCACACCGTCGACGGACACGATCGCGCGGTCGCGGACCTCGGTGCCGACGGTCAGCACGCCGCCGGACGGCAGGTCGACCTCGGCCCGGTACAGGACGAAGCCGCTCGCCGCACCGAGGGCGTCGAAGGTCGGCGGCTCGTCGTACGCCGACCACGTCGTGAGCGTGGGCAGCAGGGAGCGGAGCGACGCGACGCGGTCGAGGCGGACGGCGAGGTCCGTGGCGGGGGTGATCCGGGCCTCCAGGCCGACTCCGTCCGCCGCATCGGACGCGAGTCGACCCGACCCACCCGGCTCCATCGACGCCGGCAGCGGCGGGACGGGCGCGTAGCGCTCGATGACCGCGCGGAAGGCGTGGAACTTCGGCGTCGGTCGGCCGGCTTCGTCGAGCGGGGCGTCGTAGTCGTACGACGTCGCGATCGGACGGTAGACGCCCTTGTCGTTCGCGCCGTTCGTGAAGCCGAAGTTCGTGCCACCGTGGAACATGTAGATGTTGACCGAGCCACCGGCGGCGAGCAGGACGTCGAGGTCCGCAGCGCTGTCCGCGGCCGAGGTGGTGTGGTGGTGCTCGCCCCAGCTGTCGAACCAGCCGTCCCAGAACTCCGAGCACATCAGGGGGCCGGTCGGCTGGGCCTGCCGCAGGCGCTCGAGGCGCGCGGCGGACCGCGAGCCGAACGAGCCGGTCTTGTGCAGCGACGGCAGCGAACCGTCCTCGAGCATCGTGCCCATCGGCTGGTCGACGCTCGTGAACGGGACGGTCAGCCCGATGTCGCGGTGCATCTGCTCGAGTGCACGCAGGTACACGGGGTCGGAGCCGTAGGCGCCGTACTCGTTCTCGACCTGCACCAGGACGATGGGGCCGCCCTGGTCGATCTGCCGCGGGACCAGCACCGGCGCCAACGCCTGCAAGTACGAGGAGACTGCTGCGAGGAACCCCGGCTCGTCGCGGCGGACCCCGACGGTGCCGTCGGCGAAGAGCCAGTACGGCAGGCCGCCGTTGGCCCACTCCGCGCAGATGTAGGGGCCGGGGCGGACGATGGCGTGCATCCCCTCGGCAGCGACCAGGTCGAGGAACCGGCCGAGGTCGAGCCCGCCGGTCAGGTCGAAGACCCCGGGCGACGGCGCGTGCGCGTTCCAGGCGACGTAGGTCTCGATGGTGTTGAGGCCCATCAGCTTCGCCTTGCGGATCCGGTCGGCCCACAGGTCGGGGTGCACGCGGAAGTAGTGGATCGCACCGGACAGCACGCGGTGCGGCTCGCCGTCGAGCAGGAAGTCGGTGTCGCCGATGGCGAATCGCATGAGATGACTCTTTCAGACAGCGGGGTGGGGGGGGGGGGGGGGGGGGGGTTGGGGCCGGGGCCGCTTCGTGGCGGGTCGTGGGCGCTTTGTGAGCAGGAATGGTCGGGTCGGGTCGTCAGACTCTACCGTTTC
>NZ_JABMLA010000003.1:0-119298 GCF_013204965.1 Curtobacterium sp. VKM Ac-2861 | reverse complement strand
GTCGTGCGGACGATGTCCGCACGACCCCGGGGAGTTGGTACCGGTGCTACTTGGTCGAGACCGTGAAGCCCTGGTCCTTGCCGTACTTGGCGAGGGCCTTCTGCCAGGCCTCGAGGCCGGCGTCGAGCGAGGTGCCGTTCTCGTACGCCTGACCGACGGTGTCGGCGTAGACGCTGTTCGCGTACACCTGGTACGGCAGGTAGGTGAAGTCGTTGTCCGAGGACTTCGACGCGTCGACGAGCACCTTGTTGATCTGCTGCCCACCGAAGTAGGACGGCTTCTCGTCGAGGAAGGCCGACGAGTCGAGGTCAGCGGTCGTCGAGGGGAACCCGCCGGACTTCATGAAGACGCCGGTCGACTCCTTCGACGAGTTCAGCCACTTCAGGAAGCCCGCGGCGAGGGCCGGGTTCTTCGACTGCTTCATGACGACCTCGGCGCTGCCGCCGTTGTTCGCGGTCTGGGCGGTGCCGCCGTCGTAGGTCGGCATCGGGGCGACGCGCCAGTCACCCGAGGCCTGGGCGACGCCGGACTCCAGGTTGCCGGGCATCCAGGCGCCGGTGATCATCGTGGCGATCTCACCGTTGCCGAGCTGCTTGTACCAGTCGTCGGTCCAGCCGACGGTCTTCGACAGCAGGCCCTGCTCGACGAGCTCGTTCCAGGTGCTCGTCCACTTCTTCGAGCCCTCGTCCTGCAGGTTGATGGTCACCTTGTCACCGTCGGTGGTGAACGGGGTACCGCCGGCCTGGGCGATCATGCTCGTGGTGAAGCCGGCGTCGCCGGAGTCGGCCGCGATGTAGGCGTTCGGGTCGGCCTCGTGCAGCTTCTTCGCGGCGGCGACGTACTCGTCCCAGGTCTTCGGCACGGCGATGTCGTGCTTGTCGAAGACCGTCTTGTTGTAGAACAGCGCCATGGGGCCGGAGTCCTGCGGCAGGCCGTAGACCTTGTCGTCGATCGACACCGAGCTCCAGGTGCTCTTCGCGAACTTGTCCTCGAGCGAGTCGAAGCCGTAGCCGGACAGGTCGAGGAGCGAGTCGGACAGGGCGAACTGCGGCAGCGCGAAGTACTCGACCTGGGCGACGTCGGGGGCGCCCGAGCCGGCCTTCACGGTGTTCTGGAGCTTGGTGTACTGGTCGGCGCCGGTGCCGGCGTTGACGAGCTTGACCTTCACCTTGGGGTACTGCTTCTCGAACGCGGCGACCTGGGCCTTGGCGGAGGGGGTCCACGACCAGTAGGTCAGGGTGCCACCGTCCTTCAGTGCCTTGGTGATGTCGTCGGACGAGCCACCGGACGACGAGCCGCCGGTCGCGCAGGCGGCGAGGGCGATCGTGGCGGTGACGCCGATGGCGAGGGCGCTGAGCCCGCGCCGGAGACGCTTGTTCATGGGGGTGCCTTTCACTTCTTCGTGGAGAGGGGGGTAGGGCTGCTGTGTTCCGGACCGGAGGGCGCGGGGCGGGGTCGCCACGGGCCTCCCGTCCGACGGATCAGGCCTTGACGGACCCGGCTGCGAGGCCGGACTGCCAGAAGCGCTGGAGGAAGAGGAACGCGACCACGATCGGGATGATCGTGAGGAGCGATCCCGTGACGACGAGGTTGTAGATCGGCTGCGCGCCGGACCCGGTGGCCTGGGCGTTCCACTGGTTCAGTCCGACCGTCAGGGGGTACCACTTCGGGTCGCTCAGCATGATGAGCGGCAGGAAGTAGTTGTTCCAGGTGGCGACGACCGCGAAGAGCAGGACGGTGACGACACCGGGAGCGAGCAGGCGGAGCGCGATGGTGAAGAAGATCCGGAACTCGCCGGCGCCGTCCATGCGGGCGGCCTCGAGGAGTTCGGCGGGGATCGCGTCGACCGCGTAGGTCCAGATCAGGTACATGCCGAACGGGCTGATGAGCGACGGCAGGATGATCGACCACGGGGTGTTGGTCAGGCCGACCTGCGAGAAGAGCAGGAAGGTCGGGACCGCCAGGGCCGTGCCGGGGACCGCGATGGCACCGAGCACGATGGCGAAGACTGCGCGGCGTCCGGGGAACTGGAACTTCGCCATGCCGTAGCCGGCGACGGTCGCGAGCAGGGTGGCGCCACCGGCACCGACGACCACGTAGAGCAACGTGTTACCGAACCACTGCAGGAAGATGCCGTCGTTGTACGTGACGGTGTCGACGATGTTCTGCCAGAGGTTGAAGTCCCCGCCGAACCAGAGCCCGAACGTGGAGAGCAGCGACGCCTGCGTCTTCGTGCTGTTCACGAGCAGGTAGAACAGCGGCGCGAACGAGTAGACGACGAAGACGACCATGACCGCGGTCAGCAGGCCGGATTGCTTCGGCTTGCGTCCGTCGACGTGCTGCTCGGCCTTCCGCTCGGCCTTCCGGGAGGCCCGGGTCGAGCGGGTGCGCGGGTCGCGCTGCGTCGTGGTCGCCTCCGTGACCGTGGCCGGTCCGGCGGCGCCGGTCGCGGGGTGCTGGATGGTGCTCATCGGTTCTCCTGGCGGGTTCCGCGGACCTGGACGACGTAGGCGATCACCGCGGTGATCACGCCCATCACGATCGCGACGGTGGCGGAGTAGTTGAACTGCTGGCCGCTGAAGGACAGCGAGTAGGCGTACATGTTCGGGGTGAAGGCGCTGCCGATGACGTTCGGGGCCAGGGTCTTCAGCAGGTTCGGCTCGTTGAAGAGCTGGAAGCTGCCGATGATCGAGAAGATCGTGGCGATGACCATGGGGCCGCGCAGGGCCGGGAGCTTGATCGAGAAGACCGTGCGCAGGGGGCCGGCGCCGTCGAGCTCGGCGGCCTCGTACAGCTCACCGGGGACCGTGCGGAGTGCGGCGTAGAAGATCAGCATGTTGTAGCCGAGGAACTCCCACGTGACCACGTTGCCGATGGAGGTCAGCACCCAGGTGGGGCTGAACGGCTGCAGCAGGTCGATGCCGAGCGCGTCGTTCGCCGCACCGGTCAGGCCGAACTGGTTGCCGTAGATGAAGCCCCAGATCAGGGCCGCGACGACACCGGGGACGGCGTAGGGCAGGAACACCGCGATGCGGAAGAACGACGTGCCCCAGAGCCGTGCGCTGTCGAGTGCGAGGGCGGCGACGAGTGCGAGCCCGAGCATGATCGGCACCTGGACGACCAGGAAGATCGCGACCCGGCCGAACCCGGACCAGAACTTGGCGTCCTGGAAGAGCTGGACGTAGTTGGCGAACCAGACGAACTGGTTGCCGCCGATGAGCTGGTCGCGGAACAGGCTGAGCCAGAGGGCGTAGCCGATCGGGACGATGAGCATGGCGATCAGGACGACCACGAAGGGGCCGACGAACAGCCAACCGGTGTAGCGCCCCCGCGCCTTGGTCCGGCGACCTGCCGGGCGGGGGGCTGCCGGCTGCGCTGCGGCTGCCTCGCCGGGCCGCGCTGCGAGCGTGCTCATGTGACTCCTTCGTCTGCTGCGTTCGGGTGTCCGGTGTCTCGGCCGCGACCCGGGCCCGGTGACGGGCGCTCTGGCGGTCGCAGATGTTGACGTCAACATCGAACGTCAGGACGATAGCATGGCAACGTCAACATGCGCTAGCGTCCGGGAACGCAGACTGCGTGATCCCGCAACGGAAGGAGCTCGAGCCGATGACGACCGAGTCCCCCGCCGGCACCCGCCGCTCCCCCTCGATGGCCGCCGTCGCCGACGCCGCCGGGGTCTCGATGCAGACCGTCTCGCGCGTCGCACGCGGGTTCGACAACGTCAGCCCGGACACCCGCGACCGCGTGCAGCGCGCGATGGACACCCTGGGCTACCGGCCCAACCGTGCCGCACGGGCCCTGCGATCGGGGCGCTTCCGCACCATCGGCGTGATCATGTTCACGCTCGCGTCCTTCGGCAACATGCGCACGCTCGAGGCGATCGCCGACGCCGCCGGTACCGCCGACTTCACGATCACGTTGCTGCCGATGGCCTCGCGCACCGAGGAAGGCGTGCGCTCCGCGTTCTCCCGCTTGCACGAACAGGCCGTCGACGGCGTCGTGATCATCATCGAGTCGCACATCATCGACACCGCCGAGGTGGTGCTGCCCGACGGCGTGCCCATGGTCATCATCGACTCCACCGGCAGCACCGACCACCCGGCGATCGACACCGACCAGACCGACGGCGCGCGCCAGGCCACCCAGCACCTGCTCGACCTCGGCCACGAGACCGTCTGGCACGTCGCCGGACCGACCTCGTCGTACTCCGCCGCACGCCGGTTGGCCGCGTGGCAGGACACCCTCGAGCGCGCCGGGCGGCACGTCCCGCCGGTGTTCCACGGCGGGTGGAGCACCGACTCCGGCTACCGCGCCGGCCTCACCATCGCCACACGCCCGGACATCACCGCCGTGTTCGCCGCCAACGACCAGACCGCGCTCGGGGTGCTCCGCGCCGCGCACGAGTTCGGGCGGTCCGTGCCGTCGTCGCTCAGCGTGGTGGGGTTCGACGACTCCCCCGAGTCCGACTCCTTCTGGCCGCCGCTCACCACCGTGCACCAGTCCTTCGACGAGGTCGGGCGCCGAGCCGTCGCGAACCTGCTCGCCCAGATCGACGGCGAGTCTGTGTCCTCCGCCCCCGACCTGGTGCCCGTGCGCCTGGTGGAGCGGGCGAGCACCGCGCCGCCGCCCGCCGCGCGCTGACGCGCTGCGCGCCCGCCCGCCGCGCGCTGACGCGGCCGCACGTTTCTCGCCCAGCGACACCTCACGCGCGCCGCGCCCCGTGAACTGCCGCCCAGCCCGTGAACTCGCGGCCGGCGCCGGACGGGAGGCACGGTGCCGGCCCGCCACGGGCCTCCCGGCCGTCAGCCGCGCACGCTTCGCGCCCAGCGACACCTCACGCGCACCACAGTCGCCCAGCCCGTGAGACCGGCCACGCGCCGGACAGGAGGCCCGGCGCCAGCCCGCACGCTCCTCCCGGCCGTCAGCCGCGCACGTTTCGCGCCCAGCGACACCTCACGCGCACCACACCCCGTGAACTGTCGCCCAGCCCGTGAGACCGGCCACGCGCCGGACAGGAGGCCCGGCGCCAGCCCGCCACGGTCCTCCCGTCCGCCAGCCGCGCACGTTTCGCGCCCAGCGACACCTCACGCGCGCCGCACCCCGTGAACTGTCGCCCAGCCCGTGAACTCGCGGCCGGCGCCCCGCGCCCCGCACGAACGAGCAGAGGACGTCGGGCGCGAGCGCCCGACGTCCTCTGTGCTCACTCGACGCCCGCCGCAGCGAACACCGAGGCGTCTCAGCCGATCGACACGGCGGTCCAGGACACGGGCGGCAGCTCGATCGTGATGGTGTCGCCGTCGCGGCTGACCGTCTCGTTCGTGCGGAGCCCGACGCGCTCGGTGGACGAGAGGTCGTTCACGGCGTGGATGTCGTCGTCCCAGACGCCCTCGGCACGGACGTCGCCCGAGGCCGCCAAGCCCGCGAGGTCGATCGTGACGGTGGTCGACTCGGACGGGTGGCGGTTGATCAGGAAGACCGCCGCCTTGCCGTCCTCGGTCACGGTGGCCGCCGAGTCCACGACCGGCACCTCGCCGTACTTGCCGCCGTCGACGGTGTCACCCGAGGCCTTGACCTGCAGCGACGTGCCGTTCGCCAGGCGCGACGTCAGCGAGAACGGGAAGAACGTCGTCTGGCGCCAGGCCGGGCCGCCGGGCTCGGTCATGATCGGGCCGATGACGTTGACGAGCTGCGCGAGCGAGGCCGAGGCGACGCGGTCCGCGTGGCGGAGCAGCGAGATGAGCAGTCCACCCACGACGACGGCGTCGGCGACGGTGTAGACGTCCTCGAGCAGGCGCGGAGCGACCGGCCAGTCCTGCGGCCCGAAGGTCTTCTGCTGCTCGTTCCACTTCGTGATCGACCAGACGTTCCACTCGTCGAACGAGATGTCGATGCGCTTGTCGGACTTCTTCTGCGCCTGCACGTGATCGGCAGCGGTGGTGACCGTCTTGATGAAGTGGTCCATGTTGACGCCGGCGGCGAGGAACGACGGCAGGTCGTTGTCCTCTTCGTAGTAGGCGTGCGCGGAGATGTAGTCCACGTCGTCGTAGGTGTGCTCGAGGACGGTGCGCTCCCACTCGCCGAACGTCGGCATCGACGCTCCGGACGAACCGCAGGCGACCAGCTCGAGGTCGGGCTGGATCTGGCGCATGGCCTTCGCGGTCATGGCGGCGAGCTTGCCGTAGTCCTCGGCGTTCTTGTGGCCGAGCTGCCACGGGCCGTCCATCTCGTTGCCGAGGCACCACATCTTGATGGCGAAGGGCTCCTGGCGGCCGTTGGACTTGCGGTACTCGGACAGTGCGGTGCCGGCGTTGATGTTCGCGTACTCGAGCAGCTCGATTGCCTCAGCGGTGCCGCGCGTGCCGAGGTTCACGGCGAGCATGAGCTCCGAACCGACCTGGTCGAGCCAGTGCTGGAACTCGTGCAGGCCGACCTCGTTGGTCTCGGTCGAGTGCCAGGCCAGGTCGAGGCGCTTCGGGCGCTGCTCGACGGGGCCGACGCCGTCCTCCCACTTGTAGCCGGAGACGAAGTTGCCGCCGGGGTAGCGGATGGCGGAGACGCCGAGTTCCTTGACGAGCTCGACGACGTCCTTCCGGAAGCCGTGCTCGTCAGCGGTCTCGTGCGCGGGCTCGTGGATGCCGTCGTAGACGTGGCGGCCGAGGTGCTCGACGAACCCGCCGAACAGGCGACGTCGCACCGGCCCCACGGTGAACGCGGCGTCGAGGACGAGGTGTGTGCGGGGCATGGATCTCCTTCGATCGTGCGAGAGCGGGTACTGCGGGTCGTGCGGTGCGCGGGCTCGGTCCGGCGCCAGGGGTAGCGAAGCGGACCGTCACGAAAGTGAGCGCTCACCTGACCGAAACGCTACCGGGTTCCACGGCGACGCGAAAGGGGTGGCGGATGATCTTCGCGAGCGCTAATGTGAGCGCTCACGGAGCACCGACCCACGGCTCTCGTGCACGGAGCAGCAGTGTTCCGCGAACGGAGCAGCGATGCTCCGGCGGGAGCACCGACCCTGCTCCCGAGCCCGGCCCATCCCGATGGAGTGATGCCATGCCGAACCGCCCAGCAACACCCGCGTCGCGCCTCTCGCGCCGCGGCTTCCTCGCCGCAGGAGCGGCGGCCGCGACGGTCCTGCCGCTCGCCGCGTGCTCGAGCCCGATCGCGGCCGGCCTGGCCGGCAGCGCCCTCAACCCCGAGACGCTCGTCTTCTGGAACCTCTTCGGCGGCGGTGACGGCCTCCGCATGCAGGCGATGGAGGACGGCTACGCGAAGCAGCACGGCGGATCGAGCTCGCTGCAGGCCACCACGTTCGCGTGGGGCAACCCGTACTACTCGAAGCTGACACTGGCGACCGTCGGGAACAAGCCGCCGGACGTCGCGGTCGCCCACCTGACCCGCGCGAAGCCGCTGTGGGACGGCGACCTGCTCGACCCGATCACGTCCGAGGACCTGGCGAGCGTCGGCCTCAGCGCCGCCGACTTCAACCAGAAGGCGTGGACGGCGCAGAAGACCGACGGCAACAACATCGCCATCCCGCTCGACACCCACCCCTTCGTGCTCTTCTACAACGTTGACGTGTGCAAGAAGGCGGGCCTGCTCGACAGTGACGGCAACCTCAAGGACCTGTCCGGCATGGACACGTTCGAGAGCGCCCTCGCCGCCGTCGCGAAGGTCACCGGCGGCACCGCGCTCAACGTCGCCAACGTCGTGCCGGAGACCGCCACGCCGTGGCGCTTCTTCTGGACGATGTACAACCAGATCAACGACGCGACCCCGTTCATCAGCGACGGCGGCGCGAAGCTCACCGTCAACGAGGACGCCTACAACGAGGTCACCAGCCGCACCCAGAAGTGGGTCAAGCAGGGTTGGATGAACAAGGCGCTCGACTACGCCACGGCACAGTCCCTGATGTTCGACGGCAAGGCCGGCTTCTTCATGCAGGGCGAGTGGGAGATCAGCACGGCGCAGTCCATCAAGGGACTGAAGTTCGGCATGGCCCCGATCCCGCAGCTCTACGACAAGCCCGCGACGCAGGCGGACTCGCACACCTTCGTGCTGCCGAAGAAGGACCGCACGCCGGAGCAGCGCAAGCAGCACATGCTCTTCATCAAGCAGATGCTCGAGCAGAGCCTGACCTGGGCCGAGGGCGGGCACGTCCCCGCCTACATCCCGACCTTCGACAGCAGCGCCTACAAGGAGCTCAAGCCCCAGTCGAACTACGCGGCCGCAGCCGAGACCGCCGTGTTCGACGACCCCGCCTGGTACGGCGGCTCCGGCTCGACCTTCGAGGGCACCGTCGGCGCCCAGCTGGCACTCGTGCAGCAGGGCAGCTCGTCGCCCGCACAGGCGCTCAGTGCCATCAAGTCGCAGCTCGCGACCTACCTGAACACCCCGAGCCCGCTGTGACCGGGCACACGACCGCCCGGCTCGTACGCTCCGGGCACACGACCCACGCGATCGCCGTGAACACCGCGCGAAAGGCACGATGACGTGACCACAGCACCTGTCCTCGACCGGTCCACGGACGCGGCCACCGCGTCGCGTCCGCGCCGGAACCGCACCTACGGCACCAGCCTCACCCGTGGCCAGGGCCGCAGCGGCTGGCTCTTCCTCGCCCCGTTCGGCTTGTTCTACGCGGCCTTCCTGCTCGGCCCGACGGTCTGGATGATCGTCTCGAGCTTCTTCAACACCTCGACCGTCCGCACGGGCCTCGGCAGCTTCGCCGGGTTCGCGAACTACGCCGAGATGCTCGGACGCTCCGACTTCTGGTCGTCGCTCTGGCACACGCTGCAGTTCACGCTGTACACGACGCCGCCGCTCGTCATCCTGGCGTTCGTCTTCGCCGTGCTGACGAACCGGATGAACCGCGGCCAGTGGTTCTTCCGGCTGGCGTTCTTCCTGCCGTTCATCCTGCCGTCGGCGACGATCTCGCTCATCTGGGTGTTCATCTTCACGCCGGCGACCGGCCTCTGGGCGAGCATGCAGTCGGCCATCGGCCTCACCCCGGGCTCCGGCATGCTGTCCAGCCCGAACACCGCGATGATCGGTGTCGCGATCGCCACCGTCTGGTGGACCCTCGGCTTCAACTTCGTGCTCTACCTGGCCGGTCTGCAGGAGATCCCGCGCGAACTGTACGAAGCGGCCGCCGTCGACGGCGCGTCGAACTGGCAGCAGATCAAGTCGATCACGCTGCCGCTGCTCGGCCGCACCACGACGCTGGTCATCCTGTTGCAGATCATCGCGAGCCTGAAGATCTTCGACCAGGTGTACCTGATGACGAACGGCGGACCGGGCATCTCCACCCAGGTCTCGCTGCAGCTCATCACGGGCGTCGGCTTCACCGACAACCGACTCGGTGCCGCCTCGGCAGCGTCGGTGCTCCTGTTCATCGTGATCGTCGCGATCGCGGTCATCCGGCAGCTCGTCGAGCGCGCTGCCGCCAAGCGAGAGATCGGGGCCTGACATGACCGCCACCGAGAGCATCACCACCGGCCGCGCCAAGCTCCGCACCGGCGTCTCGGCCGCCGCGCCCGCGAACGCCGCCAAGATCGGCGTCTCCGGCAAGGGCTTCAACCTGGTCGCCGGCATCATCCTGATCGTCTTCGCGATCATCTGGCTCATCCCCAGCCTGTTCGCCCTGAAGACGTCGCTGTCCGACAACGGCGTCGCCGCCCTCGGCGCGAACTCGATCCTGTCGAACTGGAACCCGACGCTGCACTCCTACGCGGCACTGTTCCAGGCCGGCGACATCTGGAACTGGTACCTCGCCAGCGCCATCACGAGCGTCGTCACGGCCGTCCTGACCGTCATGTTCGCCTCGATGGCGGCGTTCGCGTTGTCCCGCCTGGTGTTCCGCGGTCGGAACATCGCGTTCCTGCTCATCATCCTCGGGATCATGATCCCGACGCAGGTCCTGATCATCCCGATCTTCCAGGAGCTCAACGCCGTCGGCCTGCTGAACACCTACTGGTCGGTCATCTTCCCGCAGGTGCCCGCCGTGATCGCGGTGTTCATCTTCAAGCAGTTCTTCGACGGGATCCCGAAGGAGCTGGAGGAAGCGGCACGCATCGACGGCGCCAACATCTGGAAGATCTACTGGTCGGTCATCCTGCCGCTGTCGCGTCCGGTGATCGCCGCGGTGACGATCCTGACGTTCGTCGGTGTCTGGAACAACCTGCTGCTGCCGCTGTTCGTGCTGTCGAACCCGGACCTCATGACGATCCCGGTCGGGCTCGCCACGGTCCAGGGCAGCTTCGGTCAGCGCTACGCGGACATCCAGGCCGGAGCGATCCTGGCGGCGTTGCCGCTGATCATCCTCTACCTGATCTTCCAGCGGCAGATCGTGGAGGGCGTGACGGGTTCCGGCCTCAAGGGCTGACGCCGCCCCAGGGCGGACGGGAGGCCCGGTGCCAGCTGGCACCGGGCCTCCCGTCCGTCGGTCGGTCGCGTCTCGGGCGCGGGTCGCCTGCCGAGATCGGGCGTACCTGGCGGGGACGGGCGTACCTGGCGAGAAGTTCTGTGACGGTTCGCCCGAAGGCACCAGGCACCAGGCATCGCAGGCGCCAGGGGAAGGAACGAGCGCCGCTCAGGCGGAGACGGACTCCTTGGCCTCGTGCTTCCAGAAGCCGGAGAACGTGATGCGCGCCTTCGGCAGACCCGCACGGTGCAGGTGCCGGCGGCCCTCGGTGGCGAGGGTCGACTCGCCGACCACGAAGGCGTACCCGCGGTCGTCGACGGGCACGTGCCGCTGCAGTTCGGCGAGCGCCGCGCGGCCCGGGACGGCGTGGTGGTCGACCTCGTCACGGACGATCCACATGACCGTGACCCCGGCCGGTGCGTCGATCTCGCGGACGTCGCCAGCGGTGGGGACCTCTTGGATGATGCGGCCGACGGCGTTCCGGGGCAGCGACGCGGCGATGCCGAGCACGCCGGGCAGGCCGGTCTCCTCGGCCGCGATGACGATCTCGCTGGTGTCGTCCGGGCAGTCGAAGATGCAGCCCTGGTCGAGCATCGCCAGTTGGTCGCCGGGGCGGGCACCGCAGGCCCAGATCGCGGCACGGCCTTCGGGCTCGCCGTCGGCGTCGGTGTGCACGACGAAGTCGATGTCCATCTCGGCGGTGCCGTCGGGCATCGGGCGGAACGCGGCGACGGTGTAGTTCGCGCAGTGCGGGCGGACGTCCTCGGGGATGGCCAGGAACGTCGGCCACCACTTCTTGCCGTCGAGGTCCGGCATCCGGAACGCGTCCTGGTCCGGACGCCCGGTGAACAGGCGGAACCAGTGGTCGAAGCCGAGGAACGGGAACTCGTGCAGGTCGTCGCCGGTGACGGTCACGCGCTGCATCGACGGCGTCGTGCGCTCGGTCCGCAGGACCCGGGCACGGAAGAGCCGGGGATTCTCGGGCAGGAGCCGCGGAGTCTTCGCCATGAGGCAAGGCTAACCTAAGATGTTCTCCGTGCCAGCCCCCTCCCCCACCTTGGCTTCCGTCTCGGAGGCCCGCGTCACCGATGCGTCCGCCGCACTCGGCGTCCACCGCACCGCCGTCCGTCGCCGCGTCCTGGTGATCGCCGGACTGGTCGTCGTGCTGGTCGTGGTGGCGGTCGCGAGCATGCTCCTCGGCAGCAACCGGATCGGCGTCGACCGGGTGCTCGACGGCCTGTTCCGGACCGGGTCGACCACCGACGAGGCGATCGTCTGGGGCTCCCGGATCCCGCGCACGCTCATCGGTGCCGCGGTCGGTGCGGCCCTCGGGATCGCGGGGCTCCTGATGCAGGGACACACGCGCAACCCGCTCGCCGACCCCGGACTGTTCGGGGTCTCGTCGGGTGCCGGGCTCGCCGTCGTCCTCGGCGTCTACGTGTTCGGCGTCACGAGCACCGGCGCGACGGTGTGGTTCGCCCTCGGCGGCGCACTGGTCGCGAGCGTCGTGGTGTTCTCGGTGACCATCGCGGGCAGCGGGACGGCGAGCCCGGTACCCCTCGCCCTCGCGGGCGCCGCCGTCTCGGCCCTGTTGGGCGCGCTGACCTCGTTCGTCGTCCTGACCGACCAGGACTCGCTCGACGCGTACCGGCTGTGGGTCGTCGGTTCCCTCGCCGCACGCCAACTCGACATCCTCGGGGCAGTGTGGCCGTTCCTGGTCGCCGGGCTGGTGCTCGCGATCCTGAACGTCCGGGCACTCGATGCGCTCGGGCTCGGCTCGGACCTGGCCAAGGGCCTGGGCGAGAACGTGCTCTTCGCGCGGCTCGTCGGGCTCGGGGCCATCACGTTGCTGGCAGCCGGAGCGACCGCCGCCGCCGGGCCGATCGGCTTCGTCGGCCTGACGGTGCCGCACGTCGCCCGAGCCCTCGTCGGTACCGGGCACCGGTGGACCCTGCCGGTCTCCGGGCTCGTCGGAGCGGCGCTCGTGCTGCTCGCCGACGTCGTGGGGCGGCTCATCGGCGGGTTCTCGGAGGTCGAGGTCGGCATCGTCCTGGCCGTCATCGGCGGCCCCGTCTTCGTCGCCGTCGCTCGTCGCCGATCGCTGGTGTCCCTGTGACGGGCGCAGCGGTCCGCGCGCCCGGCCGTTCCGGTGTCCGCATCGGCCCGATCGGCCTCGCCTGGCGCCCGCGGGTGTTCTGGTACACGGTCGCCGCTCTCGGTCTGGTCCTGGTGCTCGTCGTCCTCGGTGTCGCGATCGGCTCGACCTGGATCGCCCCGGGCATCGTGCTCCGCTCCCTGGTCGGGCTCGAGACCGGCCCGGACGGCTTCATCATCACCACCCTCCGGCTGCCCCGTGTCCTCACCGGAGCGCTCGTCGGGCTGACCCTCGGCATCGCCGGCGCACTGACCCAGACCTTCACGCGGAACCCCCTGGGCACCCCGGACATCATCGGCGTGACCTCGGGCGCGAGCGTCGGCGCCGTGGCGGCCATCGTGCTCGGTGGGGGCACGTACTCGGTGTCCTCGATCGTGCTCAGCGGCGGGATCCCGGTGGCCGCGACGATCGGTGCGCTCATCGCCGCCGCCGTCGTGTACGGGCTCGGCTGGCGCGGCGGGGTGCAGAGCTACCGGCTCATCCTGGTCGGCATCGGCGTGAGCGCGACCCTCGACGCCGTGACGAGCTACCTGCTCGTCCGCGCCAAGATCACCATCGCGACCGCGGCGTCGCAGTGGCTCGTCGGCAGCCTGTCGAGCACCTCGTGGTCGAGCGTCTGGCCGCTGCTCATCGTCGCCGCGGTCGCGGTGCCGATCGCCCTGGCGACGAGTGCGGCGCTCGGCATCGGACAGCTCGGTGACGAGGTCGCGACGGGGGTGGGGCTCGCCGTCCAGCGGCACCGCCTGCTCGTGATCGCCCTGGCCGTCGTGCTCACCGCCGCCGCCGTCGCCGCCGCCGGACCGGTCGGCTTCGTCGCGTTCGTGGTACCGCAGGTCGGACTCCGGCTGGCCGGGACGAACCGGCCACCGCTACTGCTCGCCGGTCTGCTCGGCGCCGCGCTGGTCCTCGCGGCGGACCTGCTGTCCCGATCGGCGTTCCCGTGGCAGGTGCCCGTCGGCATCATCACGACCGTGATCGGTGCCCCGTACCTGATCTGGCTCCTCATCCGTCACCGCAAGGAGATGTCCCGATGACGACACCCCCGTCCACCCCGCCGTCCACCCCGGTCCTCGAAGCCCGCGGCCTGTCCGTCGGCTACGACCGGCACCCGGTGCTGACCGATCTCGACCTGCGCATCGAGCGCGGCACCGTGACGACGTTCCTCGGCGCGAACGGCTGCGGCAAGTCGACCCTGCTCAAGGCCTTCGGGCGCGTGCTGAAGCCGCAGTCCGGCGAGGTCCTGCTCGACGGTGCCCCGATCCGCAAGGAACCGAACCGCCAGGTCGCGCGGAAACTCGCGATCCTGCCGCAGTCCCCCGTCGCTCCTGCGGGCACGAGCGTGCTCGACCTGGTGATGCGCGGCCGCAACCCGCACCAGTCGTGGGCGAAGCCGTGGACCGCGGACGACGCCGACGTCGCCGAGCAGGCCATCGCGGCGACCGGGCTGACCGACGTCGCCCACCGCGACGTCGCGAGCCTGTCGGGTGGCCAGCGACAGCGTGCGTGGATCGCCCTGGTGGTGGCGCAGCAGGCCGACACGTTGCTGCTCGACGAACCGACGACCTACCTGGACCTCGCGCACCAGCTCGAGGTCCTGCGCCTGGTGCGCCGACTCAACCGGGAGCAGGGCTCCACCATCGTGATGGTCCTGCACGACCTGTCGCTCGCGGCCCGGTTCTCCGACCGGCTCGTCGTCCTGCACGACGGCGGCGTCGCTGCAGACGGCGCACCGCACGAGGTACTGACCCCCGCGTTGCTCGAGCACGCCTTCGGGCTGCACGCGCGCGTGTTCCCGGACCCCGTGACCGGGGCGCCGATGATCGTGCCCGAGGCCGACGAGCACGACCCGGCGCCGCATGCCGAACCAGACGTCGAACTAGCGGGTGCCGCAAACTTAGGTTAGCCTCTCCTAACGTGAAGCTCTCCCGACGCGGCTCCCTCCGAGCCACCCTCCTGACCTCCGTGGCCGTCTCGGCCCTCCTCCTCGCCGGCTGCTCGAGCACCGACTCGAACGACTCCGACGGCGACACCGCGGCGTCGAAGGCCTGGTCCTACGAGGACGCCACCGGCACGACCGTCAAGGTCGACCACACGCCGAAGCGCGTCGTCGTGCTGAACGACATCGCGATCTCGTTCATCGAGTACGGCCTGAAGCCGGTCGGCACCTTCGGCCAGCTGACCATGGCGAAGGACGCCCGCTTCGATGACCTGGACACCGACGGCATCACGCAGCTCGGCACCGGGTACGGCGACGTCGACCTCGAGAAGCTCGCAGCGCTGAAGCCCGACCTCGTCGTGACCTCGGTCTACCCGACCGACGAGAAGGGCACGCTCGACGACACGCAGCCCGGGTACGGCTTCAAGGACAACGAGCAGGAGAAGCAGATCGAGGCCATCGCGCCGGTCGTCCAGGTCAAGTGGGGCGGCAAGGGCGAGGACGTCATCGAGAAGATCGCCGACCTGAGCGAGTCCCTCGGTGCCAAGGAGTCGACGATCGAGGCCGCCGAGAAGCGCTTCGACACCGCCGGCGACGAGCTCGAGAAGGTCGCGAAGGAGCAGGACCTGTCGGTCGTCTCCATGTACGCCGACGGTGACGGCGCCTACGTCACCCGCCCGACCGACGAGCCGCTGCTGCAGATGTACTCGTCGTTCGGCGTCGACTTCGTGAACCCGAAGCCGAAGGGCTTCTACTGGGGCATCTACTCGTGGGAGAACGCGGGCCAGATCAAGGCCGACGTGCTGCTGCTGTCGCAGCAGGGCTACCAGGTCGCGGACCTCGAGAAGCAGCCGACCTTCGCCGACAACGCGGCGCTCGAGGCCGGCCAGGTGCACAGCTTCACCTTCCCGGCGCTCGACTACGCCTCGCAGGCCGGCTACATGACGGAGCTCGCGGGCTGGCTCGAGGACAGCAAGAAGCTGTCCTAGACGCAACCGGAAAGCAGACGGGAGGCCCGTTGCCAGCTGGCAACGGGCCTCCCGTCTGTCCGTGGTGCGTTCTCGAACACGTGCCCCGCCTGGTGTCGTCAGCCCACTGGCAAGGCGGCGTTCACCGCGGTCTGCGCATCGCGCCAGACCGCTGCGCGGGACCCCGCGTAGGTGCCGCCCTGACCGTTCGAGTAGTACCGCAGGTTGTGCTTCCCGCCGTCGGTGTTGCCCTGCCAGTACGCGGTCACAGCGCGCGAGCTCCCGCCGACCAACCACACCTGGTCGGCGGCGTCGGCCGTACCGGTCTTGCCGAACAGCGTGGTGCCGTCCGGGGTCTGGCCGCCGCTCGCCGTGCCGCCCCGGAACGCGCCCTGCATGACCTCGAAGGCCGTCGCCGCGGTCTGCGGCGAGACGGCCTGCGAGCAGGTGCGCGGCTGCCCGCCGAGCTCCGTGCCGTCCGGTGCGGTCACCTGGTCGATGACGACCGGCGCGCAGTAGCGACCACCGTTCGCGACGCCCGCGTACGCCGCCGCCATCGTCAGCGGCGCGATGCTCTCGGTGCCGAGCAGCGACGCGGGGTTCCACGGCAGCTCGCCGCCGGCGGCCAGGTGCACACCGAGGCGCTTCGCGACGTCGCGGATGTCGCACAGGTCGAGCTGTGCCGCCATCGACTGGTAGGCGGCGTTCACGGACTGGGCCGTGGCCGAGCGGACCGAGTACGGCCCCTTCTGGCCGGGCGAGTCGTTCTTCGGCTGCCAGAAGGCCGTCGTCTGCTCGCCGCACGCCGTCCACGTGCTCTGCGGGTGCGGCGTACCGTTCACGACCGTGTCCGGGCTGCGGCCGGCCTCGAGCCACGCCAGCAGCGTGAACATCTTGTACGTCGAGCCGGTCTGGAAGCCCGTCGAATCTCCGTCGGCCTGGTCGACGGCGTAGTTCAGCGACGTCGCCGTCGGTGGCGCCTGCTCCGACCGGTCGTAGTCGGTGTTCTGCGCCATCGTGAGCACCCGGCCGGTGCCCGCCTCGACGGTGTTCAGCGTCGCGCCCAGCGCGAGACGAGTCTCGGTCTTCGGGTCGTACCGGTCGAGCAGTTCCTTCTGCTTCGCGTTCAGGTCGAGGTCGAGCGTCGTCTGGATGCGGTACCCACCCGTCCGCCAGGCGTCGGCGCGCTGCTGCTTCGTCGCTCCGAGCTGCGGCAGTCGTGCGGCGACGCGTTTGGCGTAGTCGCAGAAGAACTCCGCACCGGTCTCGACGGCCTCGCACCCCTGCTGCGGTGCGGTGATGCGCACGGAGTCGGCCAGCCGCGACAGCCGTGCCGTGCGGTACTCGTCGGTCGTCAGGTGTCCCTGCTCGTGCATCGAGCGGAGGATCACGTTCCGCCGCGCGGCGTTGTCGCGGTAGTTGTCCGGCGTGGACAGGTCGCGGCGCTCCGGCCACTGCACGATCGCGATGAGCGATGCCGCTTCGGCCGGGGTCAGGTCGGTGGCGGACTTGCCGTAGTAGTGCTGCGCGGCCGACTGCACACCGTAGGTCTGGTCGCCGAAGTACGCGATGTTCAGGTACGCCGTCAGGATCTGCTCCTTGGTGTACTTCTTCGCCAGGCCGATCGCGAGCTTCATCTCGGCGAGCTTCCGCTGCGGCGACCGCTTCGTCGCCTCCTTGTACCCGGCCTTCTGCTCCTCGAGCGTCGGCAGCTCGCTCGCCCGCTGGATCTTGATGTTGCGGACGAGCTGCATCGTGAGCGTCGAGCCACCCGAACCGCCCTCGCCCTGCGACGCGGCGACGCTCACCAGGGAGCGGACCATCGACGTCGCGTCCACACCACCGGTCTCGTAGAACCGCTTGTCCTCACCGTCGACCGCGGCGTGCTTCAGCTGGTCGCTGATCTGGTCGAACGACAGCTCCTGCCGGTCCTGCGCCCACACGTTCGCCAGGTGCACCGGTTCGCCACCGCGGTAGGCCCAGACCTGGTTGCGCTGCGGCAGATCCCCGATCTCGATGTGCTCCGGCAGCGATTCGAACACCCCGATCGCCGACGTCGTGCTCACCCCGGCGACCGCGATCATCGGCGTCACGCCGACCCCGATCATCAACCCGGCGAGCACACTGCCGCCCACGAAGCCGAGCGCGGCTCCCCCTGCACGTCTCATCGTCATCGCTCTGGATCCCCCGTGGTGCATCACCGCACCGATCTGGCGCGGTAGTTCGGGAGCGTCCCAGCCGTTCTCGGGCGGTCGCCGGGACTTCGCCGCGGAACACCGCCGTGTCCGCTGGGAATGCGCCCGTCGTGACGGGATCGTGACGTCAGTGGGGGCGATCTCGGCCCTCCGGACGATGACGGGCGACCCCGAGAGCGCCCATCCCTGCGCGTCTCGTCGCCAGGCGGTCAGTTCAGTACGAGCGTGCAGCACGTGAGGCACGAGCTCCCAATGCACCTCCATCGAAAAAACGTCGGTCGTCGCGGCGCACGCCCGCGGCAACGAGGGGTCCTCGCGCCGAGCCGTGTCCCGCTGCCGGACGCACAGGCGAGCCAGACCCGATCTACATCGCCACGTTGTCTCGCAAGCCACTGTGAATGACACCTTCACCGAAGACGCTTGCGAGACATGGTTGTGAGAACCGTCGCATCCCCGGATCCCGCGGGACGGAACGCCTCGGCCGTGCTACCGACGAGACGTTTCGCAACCGTACGGACGCAAGACGGTGCTCGCGGCCCTACTCGGGCGAGTCCGCGAGCCAACGAGTCCGAGCGAGGACGTCGTCAAAAGGCAAACACTTCGCGTTCGGGCAGCGGGCACTGGTTCGCACCACGGTCGAGACGGGTGAGCGTCGACGGATCCACTGATCGTCGCCAACTCCGGTTCACGACTCCGGCGCCGGCGCGAGTGTCGCTTCGCTCGATCAGACATCTCGTCGCCGTCGCCCCAATGACCACCCCGTGGCTGAAGGGGTGCCCAGATGCGACAGATAGCTGCGCAGTTGGTGCGTGATCCGTCCACATTCAGTCGGGGCACGGTGTGGCAGCGCGGGTTCGCAAGTCGAAGGGGTCGCCGGACGTCAGTGCGCTGCACCAACCTCGATGAGGAGGACACCGCCGATGATGAGGATGATCCCGAGGCTCATCAGCCAGGTGAGGGGTTCCTTGAAGAGGACCTTGGAGATGATCGCGGTGAGGGCGACGCCGGCTGCTGCCCAGATACCGTAGGCGATCCCCAGGGGGAGACCGTTGGACAGTGTGAGGGTTAGTGCGATGAAGGCGAGGACGTAGCCGACTGCAACGCCGGCGTACTAACGTTTGTTGTCGATAGCGAGGCGAAGTGATGTGGTGCCGGCGACCTCGAAGAGGATCGCGCCGATCAGGAACAGTTAGGCCATCAGGCGGTCTCCGCTTTCTTTGCCGCCTGCGCACCGAGCTCCACGCAGAGCACGCCGACGATGATGACGACGACCCGCTGACCCGAACACGTCGCCTCCGACCCAGACTTGTCCAGTTAGAGTCCAAGACCTCCGAGAGCAAGTGTCATACAAACCCAAATCGGACCCTAACCGGACGCTCCTCCAACGTCATGCCTGACGTCCAGTTGGGGTGTACCTCAACCAGACGGTACGAAGAACGCCCCGCCGGAAGGGCGGGGCGTTCTGGGGGGACCTACAGACTGCTTTCGACGTTGACGACGAATCCAGTGACGTGGATTGATATATCCAATTGATGAACCTTGAAAGTGTTTTCTACTTTTTGGGTTTTGGCACCTGTCGGCCAACGGTCGGCAGCTGACGGAGCCTTATCCTGCTCGAAATCAGGCGCAATTGCGTAGATTTCTTTTATTGCTCCGGCGATCGGCCTGGCATTCGGAGAATCCGATGCAATGCTGTCAATTTCCCATGAGGGTGCATCGTCACCGAGCATGTCGGTGTACCACTCGCGGTGCGCCGGAATGATTATCCAATCTACGCTGTCGCCATCCTTAAGATCGAGGCTAAGATCCTCCAAATACCATCGGGGTATCCAAACCTTCATCAGACAGCCTTCTTCAGCCAGTTCGGGCAGTACTGTGCCTTACCGGCCTGCCGACAATATCCCGTGACAACTCCGCGCGGTTTACCATCGATTCTGTCTTTGTTGCGATTGACGATGGTTCGGTAATGCGCAATATTCTCGATTTTGCCGCGGTAAGTCTTGTAGAATGTCGTGTCATACTGATAGGTAGTCGCGTTTGGGTTACCTCGACTATCGGCGTACTGCGTTGCTCGCTGCACAATCTTCAGCGTGCCGTTATGCTTAGCGACAATCTTGTTGAAGTAGACACCATTGCGTAGATAGACGCGGTAGCCATACTTATCCGTCCAGCTCGTGTAGATCTCTTGTTCGTAGGACTGCTTCGCGGAGGTCGAACTAGCAGCGCTAGTGCTGTTGAGTTCCCCGGCCGGCGCGGTCACGACCTGCCCGTCACTGGTGGTGAGTTCAGTGTCAACTGGTGTTGGGTCGGTGTTGAAGGTGCTCAACGGCGACTCGCGGTGCACCTGTGCTCGGCTTTCGCCGGACTTTCCTTCGACTACGACGTTCCAGTAGTAGGTGCGCCCAGCCTCAAGCTGCCCGCTGGGGACGGTCCATGAATCAGCTTGCCAACCGCTTTCGACGATGGGAGTGGAGAGTCCGTCAGGGTTGGCTGTCACTGTGTACTTGAACTTCGTGTCGCCCTCGAACGCATCTCCGGTAGGCGCCACCGACAGCGTCACGTCGTCTGCATTCACCAAGGAGCCCTGTTCCGGCATCGTGGTGAGGTCTGCGCTACCCCAGTCACCCAGCCCAAAGGAGAAGCTGGATTCTGCAACAACAGCATCGGTCTCATCGACGATTGCTGCGGAAACCAGGTTGATACCACCGGTGGTGTCGAGCAGGAAATCTCCTGTCGATGACGCGGTCTCGTCGAGGCTTGTGCCCCAGACTGCGATCCCGTTGTTCGATACGACGAGTTGGAGGTCGGATCGGAAAGCAGGAGCAACCGAGTAGTGGCAGGATATGGCGTTTGCGGGGTACGTCGATGACCACGATCCAGGGGTGTAGGCGCCGTCGCAAGTCACCGTCGGCGCTGCGGGATTGGTGTACCAGCCCTGCACGTCAATGACGTAGTTAGTGGCGTCGGCGACGTTGTTGAGGTTGATCTTGCCGTTCGTGCCGAGGGCGACGGTGACGGTGTTGGTGCGGATCTCGTCGGTCTGGAAGTTGATTGACGTCGTGTCCGGCTGCGTGGTTCCGTTGGCCCACACGGATGCGCGCCCGTCGCTGCCGCCGTGCGCGGCGGTCAGCGTGAGGACGACGGCGGTGATGCCGGAGCCCATGACCGGGACGCCGGCCTGACCGGCGACCGGGATTGCGCGGGTCTCGTTCTTGGCAAGGATCGTGTTTCCCGTCGCGCGGGAGTCGAAGACCCGACCAATGCCGGGAGTGAAGGTTGCGCCGGTGACGCCGGCCTTGGTGAAGTACCCCTGCAGGTCGATGACGAGGTTGATGGTCGACGAGCCGTTGTAGATCGTCATCTTCCCGCTCGAGGACAGGCGAACCTGCGCCTGGATCGAGGTGTTCACCGACGGCGCGTAGTGCAGCGCATTGTCCGGACGGGTGGTCCCGGTCGCGTACGGGGTGAGGTACCCGTCGGAAGCGGTGGAGTTGATCGGCAGGAGGTTCACGACCGCGCCGGATGCGCCGGCCGGGACGCCGTTGGCGCCGGTGACCTGGATGTCGACGCTCTTCCCCGGCGCGAGGAGTGCCTTCGGGGCGCCGAGCCCGGAACGGGTGTCGACGATGCGCTTGCCCGCGACGGGGACGAAGCCACCGGCGGCGGTGCCGTCGGTGTTGGCGGTGTAGTAGCCCTGCACGTCGAGGATCAGTCGTGCGGCTGTCTCGGTCGACACCTGGATGGTGCCAGCCGCGCTGACGGCGACGATCGCGGTGTTGGAGACGTACTCGCCCGCGTTGTCGTTGTAGATCAGCATCGTCGTGCGCGACGTGTCCGCATCCGGGCGGCCGTAGAGGATGCCGTTGTCCGCCGAGCCGCTGACGGTCGCGTTGAGGGACACGGCGCCGACAGTGCCGTCGTCGGGGATCCCGGCGACGCCGGCGATCTTGATGGTCCGGTACTTGCCCGCCTCCATCGGCGTGCTGAACCCGCCGGTACCAACCTTGGTGTCAAGGACACGGCCGGACGCGGGCACGAACACGCCACCGGTGCCGGTGTCGTTGATGGCCTGCGCCGGGGTAGCGACGAGTAGTGATCCGACAAGTGCGAGCGCGCCGAGGGTGGCAGCAGCGATGCTGCGCTTCCTCGTGCGCGGAGCGTGCAGCAGTGTGCGCACAAGACCCCCTACGTGATGGACAGCACGGGTTGCTGTCAGCTTGCGCAGCATATGAGGAAGCTGAGTATCTGTACCCGACCCCCAAACGGGGACGTTAACAAAAGGCCTGGTCAGAGCCGATTGTACCGATTTGATATGAGTGATCCTTCAGGTCAGACTCGTACATGGGACAGTGCGGAAGCCATGCGGGCACGGGGTACAGATGAGCGGATACAGTGACGCTGTGCATCCTTTGCTTCGTCGACCACGCCTGTTGATTGGCGCCCTGCTCTTTGCTGCCGTGGCGGTGGCAGTCGTGGCGGCAATTGCGACGCACAACGCGTCCCCCCTACAGCCAGTGTTCGGCCTCGGTGATTCACCCGTCCGGTCATACGTTGCGACGAAGAGTCAATGGGAGGCGGCGAACACCGCACACACCGTGGCATGGGTGACTGCCACACTTTCGGTTACCCTTCTGCTGGCCACTCTCGCCATCGGCGTCATGACGCGCCCCAAGATGCGGCCCCGCAACGGAGCTTGACTCAGATCACGTCCTCGGTGCCCGTTAAGCACGAGGCGGCGGATCCTGGTCTGTTGAGTCGCCGGGCGGATGATCCTTCACTTCCCCCGTAGTGTCGGCATTGGCGTCTTGTTTGGACTCTCCCGAGGCACCGTTGGCGTTGAGGGCGGAGCGCGCTGCACGGCGCGCCGAGTCCGAGAGTGCGGACCAAGCAGGGTCACTGCCGCTTAGTTCACGATGCGCAAGTGCTGTGGCGACGGATCCAACGCCAGTATTCTCGGCCGCACGCCGCTGGATCTCCGCAGCGATCGACCCGAGGTTCGTCCCTTCGGCCGCACGTCGCTGGATCTCCGCAGCGATCGACCCAAGGTTCGTCCCTTCGGCCGCACGTCGCTGGATCTCCGCAGCGATCGAGCCGAGGTTCGTCCCTTCGGCCGCACGTCGCTGGATCTCCGCAGCGATCGAGCCGAGGTTCGCTCCCTCAGTCGCACGCCGCTGGATCTCAGCAGCGATCGACGACTTCGTGACTGCCGCCTGTTGGGCGGCGAATACTGCTGAGTTGATTTGCTGACGCTCCCAGAGAGAAAAAGCACTTGATGTGAGCGTCCGAGTGCCCTGCGCATCTACGCTGCCGAATCGCGGTCCGGTGTAGATGGGGGCGGGCTGGATGTCGGTGCGGTCGCGATCGACGTGAATCCCGTGATCATCAACGGTGTACCAAGCGGTGATGTCGAGGTCCTGGTACGAGCTCTCGTCATCGTCATCTGGCCAGTCGATCCAGTCGAACGCAACGCGGGCCGTCATACGGATCCTCGTCCGATACGACCGGCCCCCATCTACGAGGTCACGGGCAAACGCCCATACGAGTTCGGGTGCGCCAGGGTCACTGACATCAGCATCGACGGGTTCATCAAGATCGAGAGCGATCCACAGTTCGGGGGCGTGGAGCTCTCCGTTGGGGAACAGTGCGCGGACCACATCGCCCAGGTGCTCCGCTTCCGGAACGACACGGTCTTCGCTGCTGGAGTACTTCTGGGGAGGTACGAAGTCGTTGAGCGTTTTGCAGATACGGATGGTTCCCGTCGTCAGGATCGCGTCGATCTCGTCACGGAGCTCCGGATGAAGGTCAGCGCCCTTGTTGTTCCGGTAGGCGAGGTCTTTTGAGATGAAGACGATCTCCTCGTGCGGGAACTCGCGAGCAAGGTCGAGCACGGTGTACCAGTGCAACGCGTCACGATAGCCGCCGCCGTCTTCGTTGAACGGCTTGCCTCTGTCGATGGCGCGTTGAGCAACCTCATCGTGGGGAACGACCGGGGTGTCCCTGATAGTCACGCCTTCCGCTTCAAGGTAGATCGTGGCGTCGTACTGACTGGCCCAGCGTTCCACCTCGTCTGCGGCTGCCCGTACTGCTTGCTTCACCTCGTCTGGCGCCCGATGAACATCAACCCTAGGACGCTGATCGCGCCGGTTCTGCCGAACTTTTCCGGTGACCTCAGCGGCAACGATGCGTGGCACCACCACCGTGAGGGCGCCATCGCGGATCGCCGTCGTGATCGCGCGCCACGTGCCACCCTGCAGCTGAGGGTTCGGCACGATCGCGTTCGCATCGGGTACAAGAATCATGGAACTTAGTCCTCAGTCCTGATTGCCACGAAACGCTTCGGGCGGGTCGATAGCTGCACCGGAGGTGTCGAGGAACACTTGGAAGTAAGCGGTGAGTGGGTTTGCGTCAGTAAGAGCACTCGTGTCGACAGCGACTTTGTCGGCCCATGCCTGCCCGACGAGGACTCGCACCCAAGGGCGGACTGCTGAAGTGACCGGGACTCGGTCGTCAGTGCCTTGACGTCGCGCGGAAACTGAGACGGTCAGGATCTTACCGACACCGTCCGCGTCTCCAATCCAAGCTTCTTCGGTGGTGAAGTCTGCTGTGAAGAGGAAGGCGGTATCGGGTTCGTTGACCGCCGTTATTGGCCCGAGACGCGGCATCGTCACCGCCCTCAACCGGGCTGTCTCTTGGAGTTCTGCGCCTTGCTTGCCGCCGTGGGTGGGGAGGATGTCGGTGGAGTCCCCTGCCGCCGTGAAGAGGGCTTGCTGGAACGCTCGAATCTCGGGTTCGTGGTTCGTGGTTCGTCCAGATGACGGCCTCGAGAGGGTCTTCTGGTGCCGACTCGGACAGATGTCCACCGGACTGTTTGTAAGCCAGCATCAGCGCGTCGACACCGGCGGTTTTCCGTGCCGCTTCGACCCGGGCCACCTCCGCTGCCGTACTCGGAAGCCCAAGCAGATGCCCTCGCAACGGCTTCGCAGCGTCGATGACGGCCTGGTGATACTGCACGCACAGATTGCAGCGGCGGCGTCCGAAAGGCGGTCTCCAGTGAGCTGGTGAACATAGTCCTCAGCCGGCACTTCAAGCTCCCCGACCGACAGGTTCGCCGCGGCCGCTACCGCGCACACGGCGTCCCACCCCGGATAGAGGTCCCCAGCTCCCCACCCGTTCACGATGGTCTCGTGCTAACCGAGCGCGGCAGCCAATCCTGCTCCGCCACCAGGAACACGGCGTACCGCGTTGGCAATCCAGAACGGGCGGAACCCTCCAGCCCGCCACTGGGCGAACGTGACGGGGAACGACCTTTGGGCTGCGGCGACGCTGACGCCGTCGAGACGACTCTGGAGCGCCGCGGTATCGATCTCGTCCATAGGTTCCATGATGTCCCCCCGCCGCGAGCGGACTGTCCACCCGCAGAAGACCGTGACCAGAACCATGCAGAACAACGTGAACAGCCACAGTTCTGGCCCTCATCTCAAGGCGTCCAAATCTGCACCGGTGACCGACCGGCTAAAGAGACGCCCGGGCACGGATCTCACTGGCAGGCTGGATGTTATGAAGACGGATCTCGCCTCGGTCACTGCAGCTATCCCGAAGGACGGTTCCTCGCTGCCGCCTTGGGTCGTTGTCTTGTTTGTGGTTGTGATCGTCGGCGTAGCGCTCACGTTGTTCCTTCGACGCAAGCGCTGAGCGCCGAACGCCCGGAGGGCGATCCCGCTGCGGCACGACTCGACGGCAGTGGAGTCCGGGCAGGGCACTGGTGCCGATGTGTGGGCTGTAGGAAGTGAGTGCTTTGCGGACGTCCGCCGCGAACGCGGCCTGCTCACCGTTCATGAGCTGGTGCCAGCGAACCGGCTTCGAGTGTCATGTCTGCTCCGTCTGCCGCGATCGAGACAGAAACGCCAAGAGTTGGTCGTTGACGAGCGTTTGCGAATCACCATCGACGAACAGCTCGTTCGTCGCGAGAACGTCGGGGAACGCCTTGTTGAGGAGAGCTGCCCCGTCCTCAGAGAGGAACAGGCGACCGGATCGACCACGCCCTCGGACGCCTTCTCGACGAATCAGCCCTCGCCCGTCGAGACCATCGATGATCGGGGCGACGCTCTGCGCTCGGATCTCCGCGGCACGGGCCACTTCAGCCTGGGTGAGCTCGCCGTTTGCGGCGGCAAGCTGAGACAGGACCCCGAACTCCACCGGGGTGAGCCCATGCTCCTTCAACGCCATCGCGACGATTCGGCCCGCCTGACGCGCGGCACGGATGACGGTCCACCCGACGACCGCGTCGATGTCGGCCTCAGTGATCTTGATCGTGTCTGACACCCAGCCATCGTAGGCCGAGTAGCGTCTAGAATCAGGAAACTGATTTGAAGGGCAACATGACTGACACGATTACGATCACCGGCGCGACCGGGGATGTTGGCGGCAAGACCCTCGAGCAGCTCCGAGGGATGGGAGCAACCGTTCGTGCAGTTGCTCGCCGCCCAGAGCAGATCGCGAAGTTCGAGAAGCAAGGGATCCAGGCGGCCCTGTCGACGCTTGATGACCTGCCGTCGTTGACGCGCGTATTCGAGGGATCTGACCAGGTCTTGATCGTGACCGCGGGCGGCAAGGAGCAGGCGCTCCACGGCCGGAATGCCGTACTTGCTGCGAAGCAGGCCGGCGTGCGGGCGATCGTGCACCTCTCGACCGGGGATGCGAACCCTGCCTCGTCCGTGCCGTGGGCGCGGGCACCTTGGCACACCGACGAATTGATCAAGATGTCGGGGCTTGAGTACACGATCCTTCACCCGTCGGCGTTCATGCAGAACCTCACCCAGTTCGCCATCCCCATCAAGCGCGGCTTTTTCCCGCAGACGACGGGGCGCGGCGCTGTCGCGTGGACGGACACCAACGACATCGCCCGGGTCGCAGCCACGATCCTCCACAACGGCCAGCACAGCGGCAGCGAGCCACTGATCACCGGGCCGGTCTCTTTGACGTCCCGGGAGGTCGCAGACATCTTCTCGAAGGTTCTCGGCCGTCGAATCCGCTACGTGCATCTTCCGAGCCGCGTGTTCGCAGGCATCATCCGTCTCGGCGGCGGCGACGCGTGGACAGCAGAGGGTCTCCGACAGCAGTTCGCCCGGGTAGTTCGACACGGACTCGACCACGCCGGGGACCGGTCCGATGACGTCCAGAAGATCACCGGCACTCCCGCCACCTCGCTCGAAGCGTGGGTCCGAGCGAACAGGAACAGCTTCGTCTCCAGCTGAACCATCGGCTGCAGAACACTGGCCGGGACCGCGTGCGATCCCGGCCATGCAACTGCCCAAGGCACCCCTCACACGCACTGACGAGATCCCGGAACGGACCAACCCCATGACGACCACTGAACGCGCCCCGAGTACCGGATCGAACCCGATACCCCAGACCCGACACCGATGGTGGGTGCTCGTCGCGGTGTCCGTGGCGCAGCTGATGGTCGTCCTGGACAGCTCGATCGTGAACATCGCCCTGCCCGCCGCCCAGGCCGACCTCGGCTTCGACGACGCGGGGCGGCAATGGATCGTCACCGGATACGCACTGTCCTTCGGCAGCCTGCTGCTGCTCGCGGGACGACTGAATGATCTCATCGGACGACGCCGATCCTTCCTGATCGGCCTCGCCGGGTTCGCGGCCGCATCGGCCCTGGCGGGCTTCGCACCGGACTTCGGCGTCCTTGTTACAGCCCGCATCCTGCAAGGCACCTTCGCCGCCCTGCTCGCACCCGCCGGACTCTCCCTCCTCACCAGCACTTTCCGAGAGAGCAAAGAAAGGGCCCGAGCACTCGGGATCTTCGGCGCAATCGCCGGCGCCGGCGGCGCCGTCGGACTCCTCCTCGGCGGCGTCCTGACGGAGTACACCAGTTGGAGGTGGTGCCTGTACGTCAACCTGTTCTTCGCCGGCTTCGCCTTTATCGCCGGCCGGGCCTTCCTCCCCGCGGACGTCTCTTCCTCGAAGAAGATCGCCCTGGACCTCCCGGGAAGTATCACCGCTGTCCTAGCGCTCTTCGGCGTCGTCTACGGGCTCGGAAACGCAGAGAACGAAGGTTGGACATCGCCGCTGACCCTCATCCCCCTCATCGGCGGAGGCGTACTCCTGGCCGTGTTCGTCCTCATCGAACGACGCGCCAGCAATCCGCTCCTGCCGCTTCGCCTCGTGGCGGACCGCACCCGCGGTGGGGCCTACATCGTGCTCGCCATCACCGGCGCAGGCATGTTCGGAATCTTCCTGTTCCTCACCTACTACCTGATCCAAGCCCTCGGCTTCACGTCGCTGCAAACCGGCGCCGCGTTCATGCCCATGGTCGCCGCCCTCGTCGTGTCGGCAAGCATCATCGGAGTCTGGGCCACCTCCCGGTTCGGCGCCCGAGTCCCCGTCGCTGCCGGCGGGGTAATCGTCGCGTTCGGCATGTTCCTGCTCACCAGGCTCCAACTCGACAGCACCTACCTGCTCAACGTCGTCCCCGCACTCGTCATCATCGGCCTCGGCCTGGGACTTGTGTTCTCGGCCGTACAGATCGCTGCACTCGCCGGGGTAGAAACCCGCGACGGCGGTGCCGCGGGAGCCATGGTCAACACCATGCAACAGATCGGCGGTTCAATCGGGATCGCCGTCCTCAGCGCGGTCTCCGCAGGCCAAGCCGCTGCGGCCCTCACCGGATCGAATCCCACGGCGGTCGCGCAAGCCGAAGCAGCATTGGCCGGCTACCACGCCGTCTTCTGGTGCTCGCTCGGATTCTTCCTGCTCGCATCCCTTGCAGCACTCCTGCTCATCAAGCGCGGCCAGCTGCCTCAGAACCCCGACATCGCCGTAGCAGCCCACTGAGCTAGCGCGCGAAGAATGAAAGCAGGGACATGCCCACACTCGTTCCTCGCTTACGACTCAATTCACCGTTCTGGACCCTCGATCGACGGAGCAGGGCGCCGCCGCCGCGCGGGTTCTGGAAAGCTACTTGGCGAAGGCAGGTAGACGATCGTGCAGCGGGGCGGCTCGAGCGCATCACCATAGTGCTTGATGATCAAGCCGTGCGGACGCGCCTTCGATCGGTGGCGATGCGACCGGGAAATCAATCACGTCGGTGACCACGAGCAGATCACCGACCATGAGTGCATGAGATGGAACGAGAACGCGACGGGGAAGCAACTGCGCGATCTGCGACCGCCGCGGTCCGCCCGGTAGCGGATCGGCTATCGGACGTGATCACGACACGGATCGGTGCGAGAACGACGACACCGAACGAAGCTGCTCGCAGGCAATGGGTTTTGGACAGCTGATCGGTCGGCGTGTCACGACTCAGGAGCTACCTGCTCAGAAACGATCGTTTGTGAACGCGGTCACGGCCACACATGAGGGCTACACCACCGGCAGGTGTGTGACCGACGGGGTCGGAACATCAGCTGGCCGAGGAGTCCATCGGGTTGTGTCCCGCGAGCAGGTCGAGCACGCCGTCCGGGAACACCGGGACGTCCGTGTCGACGGGCGCCCAGCGCACCGGGCTGCCCTCGTCCAGCACCACGAGTTCAGCGTCGAGCGGCACCGCGTCCAGCTCTGCCGACCGGACGGCGAACACGTGGACGTACTCGTGCCCGGGCTGCCCCTCGTACTCGAACAGGTTCTCGAGGACACCGAGCAGCCGGACCTCGTCGAGGGCGACGTCGAGCTCCTCGCGGAACTCCCGGCGGAGCGCCTGGACCGCGGTCTCGCCGAACTCGATGCCGCCGCCGACCGCGCGGTGGAAGCGGAGGTCCCGCACGCTGTCGAACGACTCGGACAGCAGCACGTGGCCGTCCTTGACCGGCAGCCCGACCGAGATGTTCCGGATGCTCCCCATCACGCCACTCTGCCACCGGTTCGGGTTCGGTAGGTTCGGACCATGCACGCCATCCGCTCGATCGCCACCCTCGCGATCGTCTTCCTCGGTCTGGGCTTCCTGCTCACAGCCGGTGGTTCGGTCTGGACGATCCTCACCCCGGACGGCACCGGCGTGAACTTCGCCGCGGGGTTCATGTACATGGGTGGCATGGTCGTCGGTATCGCCGGGATCGCACTCGGGGTCGCCGCGCTCATGGCCGTCGCCCGGGCGGCGAAGCGCTTCGGCCGCTAACCGGCGAGCGCCTCGGCAGCAGCACCCCACCCGGTGGGGTCATCCCCCGGCGGGACGAACAGCATCGTGTTCCAGAGCACCAGGACGTCCCACCACGCGAGCTCGTCGGCAGTGAGCGCGCTCACCGAGCGGTAGCCGTCGAGCAGCTGCCGGTGGACGGCCGCGGGGACCGGGCCCCAGTCGTGGAAGAGCGTCCCGAGCAGGACGGCCGAGCGTGCCAGCTCGACGATGCGGTGGTCGAGCCGCAGGTCCTCGAAGTCGATGACGGCGACGACGTCCGAGTCGGCGCACAGGACGTTCGCCGCCCGGTAGTCGCCGTGCACGATCTGGACCGGCAGGTCGTCGGACGGCGCGGCCGCAAGCAGCCGTCGCAGTGCCACCCGGGCGCGGTCCAGCACGTGCGTCGGCCCACCGTCGAGCCAGCCCTCGACCTGCTGCACGAGTGGGATCGGCAGCGGGCGCACACCGGCTGCGCGCGCCCGATCGGGGCTGTCGCGCAGCGCGTCGTGGAAGCGGGCCAGCGTCGCACCGGCCGCGTGGACCTGTGCCGGATCGCGGACGTCCAGCAGGGTTCCGCCGATGACGTGCTGGAGCCCCATCGAGACCCCGTCTTCCTCGACCTGCACCCGTCCGTCGGGCGTCGGCATCGGGGCGGAAACGGGCAGGCCGCGCTCCGCGAGCCACGTCGTGAGGTCCGCCGCGAACGCCAAGCGCTCGAACACGTCCGGTGCGATCGACCACTTCAGGAGCATCCGGCCGCCAGCGGTCGAGACCCAGGCGAGCGCGTTGTGGTCACTCATCACGATGCGCTCGCAGGCGATGACGCGCACGTTCCACCACCGCCCGAGCGTCCGGATGACCCAGTCCTCGGCAGCGGCGACGTCCGTGAACCCGAAACGGCTCCGCAGCACCTCGGTGGGATCAGCTCGTTCCCAGAGCATCTCGGGGGTCATCGCTCCACCCTCGCAGGTCGCGCTACCATCCGGTACCGGTCCACGCACGGAAGCGAGTCGCCATGACCTCCCAGAGCACGAGGGTCCTGCACGTGATGTGCACGGTGTTCCTGTTGGGCGCCTTCCTGTCGGTCGGGATCGGTGGGTGGTCGCTCGCGAACGACACCGGGGGCGGTGCGAACATCGGCGGCGGCATCCTGATGCTGTTCGGTTACCTGCTCGGTCTGATCGGGATCGCGCTCGGGCTCGCCACACTCGTCGTCGGCACCGTGTCGCGGCGACGGTCACGCACGCGCAGCTGACGCCTCAGCGGCGGCGGGTGCGGAGCCGCTGCACGCCCACCCATCCGGCGACCGCGAAGCAGCCGAGCGCGAGGACGTACGAGACGAGCAGGTCGGCCCATGCGCGCGGGTTGATCGATCCGTCGGGCAACCGCTCCTGGAGCTGGAACGACGTCGGGAACAGCCAGTACGAGGTCGCGTAGACGGTCAGCGCCAGCCCGACGACGACCGAGCCGACGATGATCCACCGAGCGGCGCGCGCTCCGACGGTCACGCGGACGCCCCCTTCGCGGATCGTCGCGACGCCGACCGCGGCGGGTTCGCTCGCAGGTGTTCGCTGATGCGCCCGAGGACCCGGGCGAGGTCATTGGCATCGTCGTCCGAGATGGGAGCGAACAGGAGTCCGTGCACGGTGCCGATGTGGCCGGGGAACACGTCGGCAAGGACTTCGCGCCCCGCATCGGTGATCGCGACGACGGTGCTGCGTTCATCGTCCGGCGACGGGGACCTCGTGACGAGGCCGCGCTGATCCAGCAGTTGCGCCTGGTAGGTCAGCCCGCTGCGGCTGTACACGACGCCGTCGGCCAGGTCCGTCATCCGCTGGCGGCCGTCGGCGGTGTCACCGAGGCGCGCGAGGAGCTGGAACTGGACGTAACTCAGCCGACCGACGTCGCGCAGCTGCTTCTCGACCGCGGGGCGCAGGAGTGCACTCACCTCGGTCAGCGCGAAGTAGGCGCCGAGCTGTGTCGGGGTCAGTGCCGTCGGGGTTTCCGTCATGCATCGATCCTACCTGTTGCTTCGAGTTCGAAGCAGTGTTACGGTCGTCGCATTCGCTTCGAATTCGAAGCACTTACGAAGGGCATGACCATGCAGGCAGTGCAGTTCCACGAAGTCGGCGGACCCGAGGTCCTCCAGTACGGCGAGGTCGAGCAGCCGACCCCGGCAGCGGGTCAGGTGCGACTCCGCGTCGCGGCCTCCGCGTACAACGCTGCGGACAACGGCATGCGGGCCGGCTTCCTGCCGATCCCGATCCAGCTGCCGCACATCCCCGGCTACGACGTCTCCGGCACGGTCGACGCGATCGCCGAGGGGGTGACCGGGTTGACCGTGGGCGACGCGGTCATCGCGTTCCTGCCGATGGACCGGGACGGCGGGGCAGCCGAGTCCGTCGTCGCACCCGCTGAGGCCGTCGTGGCAGCACCCACGAGCATCCCACTGGCCGATGCCGCCGCCCTGCCGTCCGTCGCGCTGACGGCATGGCAGGCCCTGTTCGACGACGGCCGGCTCACCGCCGGGCAGCGTCTGCTCGTCGTGGGTGCCGGCGGGGTCGTCGGCAAGTACGCCGTCCAGCTCGCCAAGCGCGCCGGAGCACACGTCATCGCGACCGCCAGCCCCCGCAGTGCCGATGCCGTGCGCGCGGCCGGTGCCGACCAGGTCATCGACCACACCGACGTCGACCTGCTCGACGCCCTCGACGGTCAGGTCGACGTGCTGCTCAACCTGGCGCCGATCGAGCCCGAGCAGTTCGCGGCGGACGTCGCAGCGGTCCGTGACGGCGGGGTCGTCGTGAGCACGACGGCGTTCATGGCCACGCCGGGTGACGAGTCGCGAGGCGTTCGTGCAGCGACTGTGTTCGTCCTGCCGAACCGCGAACGCCTGACGGAGCTCGTCGCGCTCGTGGACGCCGGGGCCCTGACGGTCGAGGTCACGCGGCGCATCCCGCTCGCCGATCTGCCCGCACTGCACGCCGAGGGCGCAGCCGGGAGGATCGTCGGCAAGGTCATCGTCCTGCCCTGACCCGGATCACCGGAGCGGCCAGTGCCCTGGACGATCGAGGTCGTCGGGCAGCACCGTGGACGCATCGCCCTGCGCGGCGTTCACCTGCGGCTGGGTGAGGAACAACGTGTTCGACAGGTCCGCTCCCCCGAGCCGGGCATCGCGCAGGTCCGCCCCGAGCAGGTCCACGCCCGACAGGTCGCATCCCCGCAGGTCCGCGGCGATCAGGACCGCACCGCGCAGATCGGCGCCGACCAGGACGCGAGATCGCAGGTCGCGGCCGGCCAGGTCAGCCGACGGGTGCAGGTCACCGGCCGAGTCGCCGGCGGCGGGGTACCCACCTCGGGCCTCCGCGCTGACGTCGATCAGGACGGAACGGACCTCGGACCGGAGCGACTCGACGTCCACCGCGAGGACGCCGGCCAACTCACCGTCGAGGACCTGCTGGATGCGGAGCCGGAGCACGGTCGGTGCATCCGCTGACCCCAGAGCGGTCGAGCGATACACCGCCTCGGCCAGGTACCAGAGCATCTCGTGGAGCTGCCGGGCGACGGCGAAGGCCTGGAACATCTCGGGCTTCGAGTCCGGCTCCTCGACCCAGCTCGTGCCGTCGAACAGGACCTGCGAGACGTACTGGCCAGCCCCGAAGCAGTCGAAGGTGGTGCACCCGGTGAAGCCCCGTGGACGGAGGGCCTGGTGGATCGTGCAGGAGAAGTCGTCGGCCAGGTTCCGGCACGGGGTGCCGGCGGGCTTGTCGATCGGGAAGTCGCTGGACCGCTGGAACCCGAAGGCGGTGCAGCAGAGCGCGAAGCAGTCACCGCACGAAGCGCGGAGGGCCGAGCGTTCGGCGGGAGAAGAGGGAGGAGGAAAAGAAGAAGAAGACGATGACATGGACGAACGGTCTCTCTGGAGTGGTCTCGACAGGGCGCCGGGGTGCTGGGGAACTCCGTCGGGAGTCCCCGTTCCGGGCGCACGAGATCACCACCCCTCGTCCGAGGAGCGAACCGGTGTCGCTGGATGGGCTCTGCGTCACAGAGCGGGAGAACGTGTCACTGCGGCCAGGCTAGCGGCGCGCGACTGCGCCCGTCCGCAGTCCCGACGCGTACGGTGCACGTGTGACCAGAACCCATCCGGCAAGACCGCACCGCCTCGTGCTGATCGCCGCCGCCGTCGTGCTGGTGATCGGCATCGTGCTCCTGTTCACCCCGTGGGACGGGCTGGTCCCCGTGCTCGCCTGGGTGCTCATCGTGGCGTCCATCGCCCTCGGCGCGATCACCCTCTTCTTCTCGCGCGCACCCCGCAGCTGACCGCGCCGCCACGCGATCGGCGCCCCGTCAGGACCGCGGCACGAGACCGTGCTCGTAGGCGAAGATCACCGCGTGCACCCGGTCGCGCAGGCCCAGTTTGCCGAGCACCCGCCCGACGTGCGTCTTGACCGTGGACTCGCTCGTCACCAGGTGCGCGGCGATCTCGGGGTTCGACAACCCGCGGGCCATCGCGAGCAGCACCTCGCGCTCCCGCGGGGTCAGGGGCCCCAGCGGGTCCGGACCCGCCGGCCGGTCGTCCGGCAGCACGGAGCCGAAGAGCTCGAGCATCCGCTGCGTCACCCGCGGTGAGACCGCGGCCTCGCCCGCAGCCACGGACCGGACGGCGTCGAGGAGCTGCGCGGCACTGACGTCCTTGAGCAGGAACCCGCTCGCCCCGGCACGCAGGCCACCGAACGCGTACTCGTCCAGGTCGAAGGTCGTCAGCACGAGCACCCGGGTCTCGGGGACCTGCTCGACGATCGCGGCCGTCGCCGTGACGCCGTCGACGTGGGGCATCCGGACGTCCATCAGCACGACGTCCGGACGCAGGGCACGCACGAGCCGAACACCCGCACCGCCGTCACCGGCCTCGCCGACGACCTCGATGTCGGGCTGCGCCTCGAGCAGCAGCCGGAACCCCGTCCGGATGAGCTGCTGGTCGTCGACGATCGCCACGCGGATCACCGGTCCTCCGTCCTGACCGGGATCGTCGCCCGGATCTGCCAACCGTCGGTGCCGTCGCGGAAGCCCGCGCGCACCTGCCCACCCAGCGCGCGGATGCGCTCGTCGATCCCGATGAGCCCTCGACCCGACCCCGCTGGGGCGTGGGCCGATCCGTCCAGCCGAATCCGGCCTCCTGTCCGTCCGTCGTCGGTGACGACCACGGTGACCTCGGTGGCGGACGCTGCCACGCGGACGTCGACCGATCGGACGCGCTGCGCGTGCCGGGCGGTGTTGGTGAGGCCCTCCTGCACGACCCGGTACACGGCGAGCTGCAGGGCGTCGTCGTCGGGGACGACGCCGACCAGTTCGAGGGCGACGGGGGTGCCCAGCGCGCGGAACCGGTCGACGAGCTGCGGGACGTCGTGGATGCCCGGTTGCGGCGCGAGCGCGGGTTCGCCGTCGCCTCCGAGCACCCCGAGCATGCGGCGCATGTCGCCCATCGCGCCACGGCCGACATCGGCGACTCCGCGCATGGCCGCCGTCGCTGCGGACTCGGCCCCACCGGACGACGCCCCACCAGACGACGCCCCCGCGGACGACGCGGCCGCCGATCCGGCTGCCGAACCGGCCGCCGACCCGGCCGCCGCGCCCTCGGCCAGCCGCACCATCACCGTGAGCGAGTGCGACACGATGTCGTGCATCTCCCGCGCGATCCGGGCCCGCTCCGCGGCAGTGGCGAGCTGCGCCTGCTGGTCACGCTCCCGGGCCAGCTGGTGCGCGCGGTCGATCAGCGCCTGCGTGTAGCGACGGCGGTTCGACACGTTGACCCCGATCAGGACCGCTGCCAGCAGGAACGTCGTGGGCTGCGGGTACAGGACGTCCGCGAGTCCTCCGGACCCCGGCGCGACCACGAAGACGCGCAGCGCCGTCGCCCCCGCGGCCAGCACGACGGCGACCGCGGCCGTCCACCACCCCGCGGCGCGCGACCACCACACGGTCGCGGCGTACACGGTGAAGAGCACCGGCGAGTACCCCGCTTCCGTCCACGTCATCGCGACGACGGACGCGAGCCCGAGCACCGCCGTCACCGCGGGGTGCGTGCGCCGGAGCGGGATGCCGGAGACGGCGATGACCACGAGGACGACGACCGTGACCCGCGCGGCGGGGCTCCCGTCGACCTGCCACGCACTCCGGAACGCGACGACGACCTCGATCGCACCCCAGAAGACCATGAGCAGCGCGTCGGTCATGACCGGGTGGCGCGCCCAGAACCGCCGAAGCCTGCCGGGTGCGTCGGGCAGGGCGATGCCCCCGGCACCGTCCTGGACGGCACCGGGGGCGAGGTCAGCAGGGGTCACGCGTCCCGCTTCTCGACCAGGGCGAGCGCCGTCACCGAGGCGACGACCACCCAGGCCAGCAGTACCGCGAATCCGCTCCATCCCCCCAAGGCTAGGACGCCGTCGTGCCACCCCGACGTCACCTCGGTGCCGAACTGCATGAGCGGCTGCCCGGCGTTCTGCGGCAGCAGGTTCGTCAGCGTGCCGAGCCAGTCCGCTCCGGTGAACGACTGCACCAGCTGCACGACGACCGGGGCGACCAGCATCAGGCCGAGGACCGCGGCGATCGCGCCGGCTGTGGAGCGCAGGACCACGCCGACCGCGAAGGCCAGCAGCGCGATGAGCGTCAGGTAGACGGAGGCACCCAGCAGCGGCATCGCGACACTCGCGTCCAGCGACGCCTCGACGTTCCGCCCCGCGGCGATGGGCAGGGTGGTGAAGGCGGTGGCCCAGACGCTCACGGCACTCGTGACGAAGACGGCCACGGCGAGGACGATCGCCTTCGCCGCCAGCGCGACCGACCGCCGTGGGACCGCCGCGAACGAGGAGCGGATCATGCCGGTGCCGTACTCGCCGGTGACGACGAGGGCGCCGATCACCGCGACGATCAGCGAGGAGAGCATCGTGCCGCTCGTGCTGTAGAGGACGAGGGCGTTCCGAGCCGCGTCACCCGAGAGCCCCTGACCGCCGTTGTCCGCGAAGGCCGCCAGGAGCACACCGATGCCGATCGGCAGGACGAGCACCAGCAGGAAGCTCCACGCCGTCGACCGCAGCGAGCGGAGCTTGATCCACTCCGAGCGCAGGACGCCGGAGAAGTGGACGCCGGACGTGTGGCTGCCGGCTCCGTCGTGCCGAGGCACGGCGTTGCTCGTGACCGCGCTCATCGGGCCACCTCCGATCGGTACTCGACCTGGTCGTGCGTGAGTTCGAGGTAGGCCTGCTCCAGGCTCGCCTCGGTGGTCGCCAGCTGGTGCAGGACGATGCCCGCGGCACCCGCTGCCTCGCCGATCTGCTCGGCGCCGAGGCCACGGACCTGCAGCGACCCGTCGCCCTCGTAGCCGATGGTGACGTCCGGTCCGGCGATCGCGTCGAGGAGCCGCTCGGGCTCCGGCGTCCGCACGGTGACCGACCGCTCCGTGGCGGCGGCGACCAGGTCCGCGATGTCCATGTCCGCCAGCACCCGGCCGCGACCCATCACGACGATGCGGTCGGCGGTCAGGGCCATCTCGCTCATCAGGTGGCTCGAGATGAACACCGCACGTCCTTCGGCGGCCAGGCTGCGGGCGAGCCGACGCACCCACACGACGCCCTCGGGGTCGAGGCCGTTGACCGGCTCGTCGAGGATCAGCGTCTGCGGATCACCGAGCAGTGCCGCCGCGATCCCGAGCCGCTGCCCCATGCCGAGCGAGAACCCGCCGACGCGCTTCTTCGCGACGTTCTCGAGGCCGGTCATGCCGATGACCTCGTGCACCCGGGCCGTCGGGATCCGGTGCGTCGCGGCGAGCGCCGACAGGTGGTCGAAGGCGCTGCGTCCCTTGTGGACCGCCTTGGCCTCGAGCAGTGCGCCGACGCGACGCAGCGGGTCGCGCAGCTCGCGGTAGGGGCGTCCGTCGACGTGGGCGGTGCCCGAGGTCGGCCGGTCGAGTCCGACGACGGCGCGCATCGTGGTGGACTTGCCCGCGCCGTTCGGACCGAGGAAGCCGGTGACGACGCCGGGACGCACCGTGAAGGACACGTCGTCGACGGCGACCTTCTCGCCGTAGCGCTTGGAGAGGTTCTGGATCTCGATCATGCGGCAACGGTACGGAGACGACCGGGTCCGCCACATCGCCGTCGCAGACGATCTCCGCGGAGCGACCGTGGTACCCCGGTACCACCCGCAGCGGTGCCGGATACGGTGGGGTCATGGGCGTCCAGCGGTGGCACGAGGACGTCCTCGGAGCGCCCTACGAGCGACTCGAACTGCCGCTCGGCTCCGACTCCGAGGGGCCGGTCGTCGCCACCCTCGTCCGTCGTCGGCACACCCCGACGGACCTGCTCCTGCACGGGCGCGGGCCGCTGCACGGCGCTGACGTGCTGTACGTGCACGGGTGGTCCGACTACTTCTTCCAGACGGAGCTCGCCGAGCGCGTCGAACGGCTCGGTGCCCGCTTCCACGCACTGGACCTGCGGAAGTACGGCCGGAGCCTCCGCCCCCAGCAGACCCCGGGGAACGTCGACGACCTGGCGGTGTACGACGAGGACATCGCCGCAGCGCTCGACGCGGTGTCCGCCGAGCACCCCGGCCCCGGTGAGCGGCGACTCGTGCTGATGGGGCACTCCACCGGCGGTCTGACGCTGTCGCTGTGGGCTGCGCGGCACCCGGAACTCGTCGACGGGATCATCCTGAACAGTCCCTGGCTCGAGTTCCAGGCGACCGCCGTGGGCCGGGCGATCGTCGCGCCCGTCATCAAGCTCGGCGCGAAGCGGAACCCCCTCGCCCCGATGCCTGCCGTCGACCCGGGCTTCTACACGCGCACCGTGTCGGCCGCGGGCGAGGGCTCCTGGACGTACGACCAGCAGTGGCGGCCGGAACGCGGGTTCCCCCTGCACCCCGGTTGGCTCGCGGCGGTCTTCGCGGGGCAGGAGACGGTCGAGCACGGGCTCGACATCCAGGTCCCCGTCCTCGTCATGCTCAGCGACAAGAGCATGTTGCAACCCCGGTGGGACCCCGGCATGGCGCACGCCGACGTCGCGCTGAACGTCGACACGGTGGCCCATCGGGCCCTGTCGCTCGGCAACGAGGTGACGGTCCGCCGACTGCCGGGAGCCGTGCACGACGTGGTGCTGTCCGCGCCCGACGTGCGCGAGCAGGCGTACGACGCGATCGGACGCTGGGCCACCACGCTGCACCCCCGCTAGCGTGACGGGATGACCGAGCGCTCCGTCCGGCTGACCCGGCTCGACCCGACCGGGATCGACCACGACACACTCGTCGACTTCCTGTCGACCGAGGACTTCCCGTTCCACGTGCGGCGGACGTGGAGCCGTGCAGAAGCCGTCCAGGCCGTGGACTCCGGCTCCTCCCGCGACGACGAGCACGACTCGTACTGGGTCGACCACACGGAGCACGGCCGCATCGGGCTCGTCCGGCTCGAGGACCTGGGAGACCCGGTCCCGCTGTTCGACCTGCGCATCGCCGGTACGTTCCGCGGTCGCGGACTCGGCGTCCCGACACTGCGCGCGGTCACCGACCACGTCTTCGGCACCCTGCCGTCGGTGACCCGCTTCGAGGGCCAGACCCGCGAGGACAACACGGCCATGCGCCGGGTCTTCGTGCGTGCCGGGTGGGTCAAGGAAGCGCACTACCGCGAGGGGTGGCCGATCGAGGGCGGCCGCGCGGTCGCGTCGGTCGGGTACGGGATCCTGCGCCACGACTGGGAGACGGGCGAGACGACGCCGGTGCCGTGGGACGACGACGTGCTCCCCGACGACTGACGGTTCTGGTTCGTAATCCACGGGGAACGTGAACCAGAACCGTCACCACACGAGGAACGTGCTTGCCCGGCGCGTCTCGCGTCACGGTCCAGAGCGGACGGGAGGCTCGGGTCACGCCCGCCACGGGCCTCCCGTCCGCCCGGTGGACGCGTCCAGGGCGTGACGCGCGATCAGCCGCCAGTCGCCGCCTTCCGCAGCGCGGCGCAGGTCCGCCGGAACGCCACGCTGAGCGACTCCCCCGCGGGGCGCTCCGCCCACTCGTCGAACGCGGCGCGCAGCGCGAGCAGCGCCAACGGCACCGCGAACCGGTCGGCGCCCTGCCACGCCGACTGCAGCTCCAGCGTCTGCGCGGCGTCCCGCTCGAGCACGGCGGACAGCAGTGCCGGATCGGCGACGAGCAGCGCGCGCACCCGGACCAGGCGGTCGAGGTCGTCGTGGCGATCGCATTCGAACGTCACGAGCACCTCGGCGATCACCTCGGTCAACGCGGCGAACGTCACCGGGGCGGTCACCGCGGCGGTGACGGCGTCGTGGACGTCGCGCGGGACGAACAGGAACGCGTCGACCTTCGCGGCGCAGTACCGGAAGAACGTGCGCTCGGTGATGCCGGCCGCGGTCGCGATCTCGGCCCCGGTGACGACGTCGAACCCGCGCGCGCCGACCAGCGCGACCGCGGCGTCCTCGACGGCACACTCCGTCGCCCGCCGGTTCTGCGCCCGGACCCCGGTCACGACGCCGACCGCGTGGAGACCGTCTCGCGCTGCCAGAGCTCCGGCAGCCGGAGGTCGACACCGTCGGCGTCCGCCAGGCGTGTGAACGCGCGCATCGTGACGTCGAGGCGGTCGAGCTTCTTCGGCAGCGGCCTGAGCGGACGGGTCAACGGACGCCAGAACGCGTCCCAGTGCACCGGTCGGACGACGCTCGGCCGCAGGGCGCCGACGGTCTCCTGCCAGTACTGCTCGATCCAGGCCGTCGGCTTCGCACCGGCGGCGCCCGCACCCAGGTAGACGGTGTCGGCGTGGAGCCCCGCGAACGCTCCGCGGATGAAGTTCGCCGTCGGGTGGACCAGCACCGATCCGTCCGGGTGCTCGAACAGGAACGAGGAGCACCCGCCGGTACGGAAGTCGCGCATCCGGGCCGGCAGGGTGACCGGCTCGGTGATCTCGCCCGGCACCGCATCGCCGTCGCTGTGCAGCGCGTGCAGCGGCGTGACCGTGAAGGCCCCCACCGCGAACGACTCGCGGTCGTGGAGCTCCCGGAAGGGCACGCGGTCGAGCCCGTACCCGGTGGCGATCATCCGGGTGGACGCCGAGCCGCCGAGTTCGGCCCCGGTCCGGTCCGCGACCACGGGCGCGTCGAGGGCGTGGTCGGCGTGCGAGTGCGAGACGAGCACGGCATCGAGGTGGTCGACGTCGAACCGTGCGAGTGCGTCCTCGATCCGGGTGACGTCCGGTCGGAGCCGGCCGAGCATCAGCCGCGGGAACGAGGGACGACTGAAGAAGCCGTCCACGAGCAGTGAGGTCGTGCCGTCGGAGACGAGGACGTTGGACACCCCGCCGAACACCGTGGTGACGCTCATGCGTGCGCCCCGCCGAGCACGTCGTCGAGGAGCCGCATCGTACGCGCGGCGTCCTCCATCGCGAGGTCGTGGTGCACCCCGTGCACCCGTTCGACGTCCCACCCGAGGCGCTCGTAGACCGGTACTTCGGCCGCCGGCACGACGTGTCGACCGTCGTCGGTGAGCACGAGCGTCGACGGCACGAACGGGGCCGCCGGAGCGACCGGTGTCGTCGCGACCGCTCGCAGGACGTCGCGCAGCATCGTGCGGTCCCAGTGCCGGTGGCTCTCCTCGGCCCGGGCGACGTTCGCCGGACCCCACCGCGGATCGGTGCGGTCGTAGGCCTTCACGAGCAACGGCTGCAGCCCGGGCAGCGCCCAGAACGCCCGCCCGAGCACGCTCCGCCCCGGTGCCCGCAGGTGGAAGCCGGGGTCGAGGTACACCGCGCGGGCCGGGCGCAACCGGTCGACGGCGTCGAACAGCACCCGTCCGCCGAGCGAGTGTCCGACGACGGCGTCGAGCCCCTGCGGCAGCGTCTCGGCGAGGTCGTCGGCGAACGCGGCGAGCGTGTACGACGCCGCGCGGTCGCTCTCGCCGTGACCCCGCAGGTCCGGCACGAGGAACGTGTACCGGTCCGGGTCGGCGTGGGACACGAGGTCGCGCCACACCAGCGCCGAACCGAGGACGCCGTGCACGAGTCCGACCCGGACCGGGCCGTGACCGTGGGTCTCGACGTGGAGCTGCATGTGCACTCGATTCTGTCAGTGACTGACAGAATACATGGTCAAGCGGGACGGCTGAAGAGGTTCACGAGGTTGCCGTCCGGGTCACGGAACAGCGCCGACCGGTTTCCCCAGGGCATCGTCGTCGGCGGCAGCACCACGTCGTCGAGGGCACCACGCAACCCCGCGAACGCAGCGTCGACGTCGTCCACCACGAACTCGAGGAACACCCCGCCGTTCGTGCGGGGCTCGGGCGCGGCCGGTCCGAGCATCGCCACGGTCACCGGGGTCGCGAGGGCGAGCACGACGCCGCCGGTCACGATCTCGGCGAAGACGGGTGCGGGCCGCCGCGCCTCGGACCCGGTGACGCGTTCGTAGAACCGCACCATCCCGTCGAGGTCGTCGGTGATGATCCGGACGGATGCGAACTGCATGGGAAGCCCTCCTGGCCGGCCACCGTGACCGGACTCGTCGAGCATGCGCGACCACCGCGACACCGTCCTGTCGGTGTTTCGGCGAACCACAAGGCGGATCTGGCGGTTCAGTCCCCGAGCAGGTCCCCGAGCACGGGGCGCAGGACACCGTGCGGGATGTCGAGTTCGTCGAGGTGGACCACTCGGGGCGGAGCCTGTTCGTCGGTCTCCTCGACCGCCAGCACCCGGTCTCCGCGGAAGGCACGGACGCCGTCGCGCAACCGGCACCACGCGACCAGGTACCAGTCCTCGCCCTTCCCGATGTACCCGAGCGGTTCGACGACCCGATCGGTCTCCGCGCCCGCTGCGTCGCGGTACCGCATCCGGACGACGCGCCCGCCCGTCAGCGCACCGGCGAGCGCCGTGGGAGCCGGCGTGCGCTCCCCCGACTCCAGCAGGTGCACGCGGCTCGCGAGTCGCACTGCCCGTCGGGCGTCGTCCTCGGCGAGCACCGCGGTGACCTTGCGGGCAGCGCTGCGAGCCGCGTCGCGGAACGGGCTGGAGCCGAGCGTGCCGAGGCCGATCGCCACCGCGAGCGCTTCGTCGACGGTCAGCCCGAGCGGCGGGAGCGTCGCACGGGCGTCGATCGTGTACCCGCCGGTGCGCCCCGGCTCGGCCCAGATCGGCACCCCGGCTCGCTGCAGGGACAGCAGGTCCCGCTCGACCGTGCGCACACTGACCCCGAACCGCTCGGCGAGTCGGCGCGCGCTCCGCAGCGCGGGCGCCGCGGCGCGGAGCTCCTCGACGAGCGCGTACAGGCGGTCGGTCCGGTTCACGACGCGACCATAGCCCGTGACGCGACCGGGCACCGGACGGGAGGCGCGGCGCCAGCTGGCACCGGGCCTCCCGTCCGCCGTCCGGTCACGCGCAGGGCGCGACTCGCGTCAGGAACGCGACAAGCGTTCGACCGTGGCGTGGGCGCCGTCGGCGATGAGCCCGTCGAGGGCGTCGCGGTACGCCGCGACGAACCGGTCGTCGTCGATCAGGTCGCCGAAGACCTGCCGGTTCGCGATGAAGGCGAGCCGGTCGTCGCGCTGGGTGAGTGCGATGCGGTGCAGCGGTTCGGCCAGGCGGTCGACGATCTGGATCGGCTCACCGGACTCGTCCGTGCCCTCGTCGTAGCGCGCCCACGACGCGACGATGCCGGCGGACAGCGTGACGGGCCGGCCGGCGGCGAGGTTGTCGCGGACCACCGGCAGCAGCCACTTCGGGATCCGGTCGCTCGACTCGGCACAGAGCCGGGCCAGGGTGTCGCGGACCTCGGGGTTCTGGAAGCGCTCGATGAGGGTGGACTTGTAGTCCTCGAGGTCGATGCCGGGCACGGGGTGCAGGGTCGGCGAGCCCTCTTCGTCCATGTAGCGGCGCAGGAACGTGGCGATCGCGGGGTCCTGCGTGGCCTCGTGCGCGTAGCGGTACCCGGACAGGTACCCGAAGTAGCACAGGCCCTGGTGCGAGGCGTTGAGCAACCGGAGCTTCATCAGCTCGTACGGCTCGACGTCCTCGACGATCTGCACGTCGGCGTCCTGGTACGGCGGACGTCCGGCGGGGTGGTCGTCCTCGAGCACCCACTGGAAGAACGGTTCGGCGACGACGGGCCAGGCGTCCTCGATGCCGAGCTCGTCGCGGACCCAGGCGCGGTCCTCGTCGGCGGTGACCGGGGTGATGCGGTCGACCATCGAGTTCGGGAACGACACGTGCTCGTCCATCCAGTCGGCGAACGCCGGGTCCTGCAGGCGTGCGTAGGCGGTGAACATGTCGCGGGCGACGTGGCCGTTGCCCTGGATGTTGTCGCAGGACATCACGGTGAACGGCTGCTCGCCGCGGTCACGCCGTCGACGCAGGGCTTCGACGACCAGACCGAACACGGTGCGAGGCGGTCCGTCGCCGCGCAGGTCGGCCGCGACGCCGGGCTCGTCCGCGACGAACTCGCCGGTGACGTGGTCGAAGTTGTAGCCACCCTCGGTGATGGTCAGGCTGACGATCCTGGTGTCCGGGTGCGCCATCTTCTCGACGACGGCGTCCGGGTCGTCGACGGCGAGCAGGTAGTCGACGATGCTGCCGACGACGCGGGACTCGCGGGTGCCGTCGGGGTGTTTGAGGACGAGCGTGTAGAGCCCGCCCTGCTCCGCCATGGCCGTGGCCATCCGGCGGTCCTGCTCGAGGACACCGACGCCGCAGATGCCGTACTCGCGCGCCTCGCCCTGCTGGAGCAGCCGGTCGATCACCATCGCCTGGTGCGCGCGGTGGAAGCCGCCGACGCCGAAGTGCACGATGCCGGCGGTGATCCCGCTGCGGTCGTAGGTCGGGACGGCGACACCGCTCGCGGCGATCTCGTCGAGGGTCTCCGGGGACAGGCGGACGGGCATCGGGTACTCCTTCGTACGGCGGTCGTTCTGGCGGTCGTTCTGGCGGTCGCGCCGCCGGTCGCACCGGCGGTCGTGCTGGGTGCAGTCAACCATGCGCACATCTGTTCAGAACCGAGTTTCCACCGCGGGGTACGAACCTGAAGATGTACTCCTGGTCGTTGCACCGAGTGCATCGATGCACCTAGTGTTCTCATTCGTGACCCTCACGACCGACCGCCGCGCCGCCCTCAAGGCGAAGCACCGTGCGGCGATCCTGCAGGCCGCACGCGACCTGGTCGACGAACGCGGCGGCCGCGAGTTCAGCGTCGACGACCTGGCAGCACGGGCCGACATCGCGCGGCGGACGGTGTTCAACCACTTCGCCTCGCTCGACGAGGTCCTGCTGGCCGTGTGCGAGCAGGAGCTGTCCGTGATCATCGACCGGTTCCTCGCCGACATGGCACGCACCCCGGTCGGCGACGGCAGCCGGGCCTCGATGTTCGACGAGCTCGAGTCCGCCGCACGCGGAGCCGACCTGGCAGCCGCGATCTCGAGCATGTACCGGATCCTCGGCGACCCGGGCAAGGACGACCCGAAGGCCGCGGTCCTCACCCAGACGGCGTTCTCGCGGGTCACCGAACGACTCCGCGACGAGGTCGCACGCCGCTACCCGGCAGCGGACCCCCTCGACGCAGCCCTGCTCGTCGAGTCGCTCATGAGCGGCATCGTCGTGATCGCGGAACACTGGCTGGCCACCTCCGGCCCCGCGATCGACGAGCAGTCCGTCGCCGACTGGGACGCCCTGCTGGCACGACTCGTGCACAGCGTCCGCAGCGGCTACATGCCCACCGACTGACACTTCCCTCCCCAGGGGTCCACCGGCGCACCCCGCTCCACACAGCACCTGCAACGAAAGGAACGGGGCAACCGCATGGCCGGTCTCCTCTACCGTCTCGGACGGTTCTCCGCACGACGCCACTGGCTCGTGATCATCACCTGGGTGGTGATCATGGCCGTCGCCGGCGTCACCTACAGCCTGTTCTCGGGCACGATCTCATCGGCGATCTCGATCCCGAACACCAAGACCAGTCAGGTGCAGGACGAGCTCGCCGACAAGTTCCCGTCGGCGAACGGCGGCAACGGCACGATCGTCTTCGAGACGAAGAACGGCGGGGCGTTCACCGACGCGCAGAAGTCGGAGGTCGCGGACTTCCTGACCAGGGTCGAGAAGCTCGACGGCGTCAAGGGCGCGACGAGCGGCTTCGACACCCAGGACCAGCTCGATGAGCAGCGTCAGAAGATCGTCGACGGCCGCAAGGAGATCACCGACGGCCGCGCGAAGCTCGAGACCGGCCAGGACCAGCTCGACGCCCAGAAGGCGCAGCTGACCTCCGGCAAGCAGCAGATCGAGGACGCCCAGGCGCAGCTCGACGCCCAGAAGGCCCAGGGCGAGGCCGCCGGCGCAGCGCTCCCCGCAGCGCAGGCGCAGGCCGCAGCGGCGCAGCTCCAGCAGGCGCAGGCCCAGATCGACGCCCAGCAGGCGCAGATCGACGCCGGTGAGCAGCAGATCGCCGACGCGCAGAAGACGATCGACGCCAACACGAAGAAGCTCGACGACAGCGCCGACGAGCTGGAGCAGGGCTCGAAGCTCCTCGACCTGTCGAAGGACGTCCGCTTCGTGTCGTCGAACGGCAGCGCCGCCATCGGCACGGTCCAGTTCACGAAGTCGACCTACGAGGTCCCCGCCGACACGAAGACCGCCATCGCGGACGACGCCGACTCGGCCGACATCAGCGGCGTGAACGTCTACGTGTCGAACGACATCGCGCAGGGCGTGCCGTCGATCCTCGGCCCGGGCGAGATCGTCGGCGTGATCATCGCCGCGCTCGTGCTCTTCCTGATGCTCCGCACCGTCATCGGTGCGGCGATCCCGCTCGTCAGCGCCGTGCTCGGTGTCGGCGTGGCGTCCCTTGCCTCCCTGTCGTTCTCCGGCCTGGTCGAGTTCATCTCGGTCACGCCGGTGCTGGGGGTGATGTTGGGCCTGGCGGTCGGCATCGACTACTCGCTCTTCATCCTGAACCGACACCGCACCCAGCTGAAGCAGGGCATGCAGGTGCACGAGTCCATCGGCCTCGCGAACGGTACCTCGGGCAACGCCGTGGTGTTCGCCGGTACGACCGTCATCGTCGCGCTGCTCGCGCTGAACATCACCGGCATCCCGTTCCTCGGGCTCATGGGCACGGTCGGTGCGGTCGCGGTGTTCTTCGCGATCCTCATCGCCACCTCGTTCACCCCGGCGCTGCTGTCCCTGATCGGGATGCGGATCCTGCGGAAGAAGGAGCGCGCGAAGATCGGCAACACCGGCTCGACCCGGGTGCCGAACAAGCCGATGAAGACCTGGCGCGCGATCGTCACGCTCGTCGCCGGTGTCGCCGTGCTCGGTGTCATCGCGCTCCCCGCGACGCAGATGCGCCTCGGCCTTCCGACCGGTGCGTCCGAGTCCGTCGACTCGAGCCAGTACAAGGCGTACAAGGCCCTCGACGAGGAGTTCGGTGCCGGCCAGAACGGCCCGCTGCTCGTCGTCGCGACCCTGCCGGAGTCGATCAGCAAGTCCGACGTCACCGCGACCGAGGTCACCATCGGCGAGGCCCTGGCGAAGAACGACGACGTCAAGGCCGTCCTGCCGATCGGCACCTCGTCGGACCGCGACATCATCGCGTTCCAGGTGAAGCCCGGCGGCGGTCCCGACAGCATCTCCACCGAGAACCTGGTCAAGGACCTGCGCGAGCAGACCGTCACGACCGACGACGGTACGGTCACGCTCGGAGTCGCGGGCAACGCGTCCGCCAACATCGACGTGTCCGAGAAGCTGTCGAACGTCCTGCCGCTCTACCTCGTGGTGGTCGTCGGCCTGTCGCTCATCATCCTGATCATCGTGTTCCGGTCCTTCCTGGTCCCGATCACGGCGACGGCGGGCTTCATCCTGTCCGTGATGGCGTCCTTCGGTGGCCTGACCGCGATCTACCAGTGGGGCTGGCTCGGCTCCGTGTTCGGCGTGCACGACCCGGCTCCGATCCTGAGCTTCCTGCCCATCATCGAGATCGGCATCCTGTTCGGTCTGGCGATGGACTACCAGCTGTTCCTGGTGTCCGGCATGCGTGAGGCCTACGCCCACGGCGCCTCGGCGAAGGTCGCGGTCCAGCGCGGGCTGCACGCCGGTCGCGCGGTGGTCACGGCAGCGGCAATCATCATGATCTCGGTGTTCGCGGGCTTCATCTTCTCGGACTCCTCCACCATCAAGCCGATCGGCTTCGGGCTGGCGTTCGGTGTGCTCATCGACGCGTTCGTCGTCCGCATGCTGCTGATCCCGGCCGCGATGCACCTGCTCGGCCAGAGCGCCTGGTGGTTCCCGAAGTGGCTCGACCGGATCGTGCCGGACGTCGACGTCGAGGGCGCGAAGCTCGAGCGGTCGCACCCGGTCGCCGGTCAGCCCGGTCAGCCCGGCCAGCCCGGCCAGCCCGGTCAGCCCGGTCAGCCGGGCCAGCCCGGTCACGAGGAGACCCACACGGGGTCGCACGCCCTTCCCGTGGCGCCGGACGCCAACGCGCACGAGTCGGGGCACCCGCCCGCGCACCGCGCGTAGTCGACGCACCCAGCCTGGAGGCCCGGGGCCGGTCCACGAGACCGGCCCCGGGCCTCCCGTGCGTGCGCCCACCCCGCGCGGCCGACGCCGACCCGCGACCCAGATCGACATCCTCGATGTCGTACGACACCGAGGATGTCGCCAGCCCGCGCCTGCAACTGTTGCGGCCGCGCCGGTGCGACAAGATCGATGTCGTACGACGTCGAACTTGTCGCACCGACCCACACCGACCCGCACCACTCGCCGCGCCCCCGGAACACTTCGTGGGCGAACGGTATCGTGGGCGCATGACCTCCGCACCCGACCCGCTCGCGCTCGACCGGCAGCTCTGCTTCGCCCTCGCGGCCACGAGCCGGAGCGTCATCGGGCTGTACCGCGACCTGCTCGAGCCGATGGGCCTGACGCATCCGCAGTACCTCGTGATGCTCGCACTCTGGGAGCAGGATACGCGGTCGGTGCGCGAGATCGCCGGCGAACTGCGGCTCGACTCGGCCACCCTCAGCCCATTACTCAAGCGACTCGAGGCCTCCGGCTACGTCCGCCGGACCCGCAGCGCCGCCGACGAACGGCAGCTCGAGGTCTCGCTCACCACGGCCGGGCGGGCCCTGCGCGACCGTGCACGAGCGGTCCCCCTGGCGGTCGCGGACCGGCTCGGGTGGCCACTGGAACGCCTCGAAGCGCTCAAGGACGACCTGACGGAACTGTTGGAGCGGGTCGACCAGGTGTGATCCGGGGCCGATGGTGCCATAATGGTTCGTGCACGAACGAAAGGACGCACCGTGGGGCGCTTCGGCAAGTGGTACGAACGGTGGAACACGACGCTCATCAACAAGATGGGACCGTCGCAGATCGGCGCCGGACACCCCGAGGGGGTCGACGACCGGTCAGTGGACCGCGGCTGCCCGATCTGCGGCAAGCCCCTCTCCCTGCACCAGGTGATCCGCCCCGAGGGCCAGGTCCGTTCGTCGACCCTGGTCTGCCCGCGCGACTGACGGCGGGAATTGCACCGAGCAACACGACGTTCCACTCCCTCGTGAAGCTCTTCGAACCCACCTCCTTCGGCGCCCTGCGCCTGTCGAACCGCGTCGTCATGGCCCCGCTCACGCGCACCCGCGCCGGTGAGCACGGCATCCCGAACGACCTGCTCGTCGAGCACTACCGTCAGCGTGCGGGCCTCGGCATGATCATCACCGAGGGCACCTGGCCCGTGCAGGAAGGCCGCTCCTACCCCGGGCAGCCCGGCATCGAGACCGACGAGCAGATCGCCGGCTGGCGCCGCGTCGCCGACGCCGTGCACGCCGAGGGCGGCACCATCGTGATGCAGCTCATGCACGGTGGCCGCGTCTCGCACCCCGACATCTCGCAGACGCCGCGCATCGTCGCCCCGAGCGCCATCGCCGCTCCCGGTCAGACCCACACCGCGACCGGCAAGGCCGACATGCCCGTCCCCCACGAGCTGACCACCTCCGAGGTGCAGGACGCCGTGCAGGGCTTCGCGCAGGCTGCCCGCAACGCCATCGCCGCCGGACTCGACGGCGTCGAGGTCCACGGCGCCAACGGCTACCTGGTGCACGAGTTCATGTCCCCGGTGTCGAACACCCGCACCGACCAGTACGGCGGCTCCCCCGAGAACCGCGCCCGCTTCGCGATCGAGGTCACGACCGCCGTCGCCGAGGCCGTCGGCGCAGACCGCACCGGCATCCGCCTGTCGCCCGAGCACGGCATCCAGGGCGTCATCGAGGACGACGCGGCCGACGTCCGCGCGACCTACACCGCGATCGCCGAGGGCCTCGCGCCGCTCGGACTCGCTTTCATCGACGTGCTGCACGCCGAGCCGACCGGCGACCTGGTGCAGCACGTCCGCCGCACCGCGGGCGCACCGTTCGTGGTCAACTCCGGCTTCTCGTCACTGACCACCCGCGACGAGGCCATCGCACTCGTCGACGCCGACCATGCCGACGCCGTCGCCGCCGGCCGCCCGGCCATCGCGAACCCGGACCTCGCGCACCGCTGGGAGCAGGACGCGGAGCTCAACGAGCCCCGCCCCGAGCTCTTCTACGGCGCGACCGCCGAGGGCTACACAGACTACCCGTCGCTGGCCGAGGTGCGCGCGACCGTCTGACGCTGCGCGCGGATCCACGACACGCGGCGCGCTGCGCGTCGAGGTTCCACGACACCCCGCGTGCGTTCCGTCGAGGTTCCGATCAGGACGGCGCGTGCCCGCGAGGTTCCGAGATCTCGGAACCCCACGGGGTGGGGGCCAGCGAACGACGGACGGGAGGCCCGTGGCGAGACCGCCACGGGCCTCCCGTCTTCTCGCGTGCCGTCCCAGGGCGTGACGCGCTTCTCGTAGGATCGTCGCAGTGAACACTGCAACGCCGGGCGAGCGGGGCCCCGCGCACCGCGCGCGCGACACGACGCGGTGGGACATCCAGGGTCTCCGCGCGTTCGCGGTGCTGGCCGTCGTCGTGTACCACCTGTGGCCGCACGCCCTGCGGGGCGGGTTCGTCGGGGTCGACGTCTTCTTCGTGATCTCCGGGTTCCTCATCACCGGACTCCTGTTGCGCGAACAGGTCGCCACCGGCACGATCCACCTCGGCCGGTTCTGGTCCCGCCGGGCCAAACGCCTGCTGCCGGCCGCGTTCCTCACCATCACCACCACCGGCGCAGCGGTGCTCGTCGCCGTGCCGAGCGCACTGTGGGGGCAGTACGGCCGCGAGCTCATCGCGTCGACGGTCTACCTGCAGAACTGGGAGCTGGCGGCGAACTCGGTCGACTACCTGGCCTCGGCGGACGACCCCTCACCGTTCCAGCACTTCTGGTCGCTGTCGGTCGAGGAGCAGTTCTACATCGTCCTGCCGCTCCTGCTGTTCGGGTTGGCCGTCGCCGTGCGCGGGCGCCTCTCGACGCTGACCACCGCACGCCTGCTGCTCGGCGCGGTCGTCGTGCTGTCCCTGGTGTGGAGCATCGTGCAGACCAGCACGAACCCCGGCGTCGCGTACTTCTCCACCGGCACCCGCGCGTGGGAGTTCGCACTGGGCGGCCTCGCCGCGACCGTGCACCTGCCCGAGGTCCGCACCGAGGTCGCCCGGCGGGTGCGCATGATCCTGACGAGCATCGGCGCCGTGGCCCTCGTCCTGTCCTTGTTCGTCATCGGGGCGGAGACGCCGTTCCCCGGGATCGCCGCGCTGCTCCCCGTCGCCGGTGCGACCCTCGTGGTGCTGTTCGGCGGACGCACCGTGTTCGAGTCGATCGGCGCGCTCGGACCGGTCGCGTTCACCGGACGGATCTCGTACGCGCTGTACCTCTGGCACTGGCCGCTCGTCGTGATCCTGCCGATCATGCTCGGAGGCCCGCTGGACTGGGCGACCAGCACCTCGGTGCTCCTGGTGTCGGTCGGACTGGCAGCCGTCACGACCATCTGGTTCGAGGAACCCGTCCGCTTCTCGACCTGGCTGCGCGACCTGCGGCCCCGCGGGGTCGTCGCGCTCGGCGTCATCTGCACCTTCACGGTCGTCACGCTCGGCGCCTCGACCCTGACCGCCGTCTACGTGCAGGAGGTCCACGCCGAAGGCGCCACCCAGCAGCTCACGAAGCGGCTCGCGACCGAACGGGCACAGGACGACGAGTCCTGCATCGGAGCAGCCGCACGGATCAGCTCAGCCGACCCCTGCGTCGACCCGGCCCTCGCCGACACACGGATCCCGGCCCCCGCCGCGGCCGAGGACGACGACGCGAACCGCCCCGAGTGCTGGAACGGCACCTTCCGCACCTGCGTGCTCGGCAAGGCGACCGGCTGGTCGAAGCACCTGATCGTCATCGGCGACTCGCACAGCAACGCCCTGCTCGGCGCCTACGAGAAGATCGCCGACGACAACGGGTGGCGCATCGACATGGCCGGCATCGGCGGCTGCTACCTCACCACGGCGCAGCAGAACTCGGTGAACGCCGGCGCGCTGCGCGGCTGCAACGCGTGGAAGCACGCGGCCATCGACTACGTCCGCGCCCACCGCGACGCCGACGCCCTGGTCGTCACCCACTCCGCCACGCAGATGCCCGTCAGCCTGCCGGCCGGAGCCTCACGCGACATCGCCACCCGCAACGGCCTCGTCGACGCCTGGGAGCAGGCCGCCGGCGACGAACTCCCCGTCATCGCGATCCGCGACAACCCGGTCCCCCGGCCCGACGTCATCGCCTGCGTGAGCAAGATGTCCGGGCCGACGAACACGTCGTGCGACCGGCCCCGCTCCGAGGCGCTCGCCCAGACCGACTCGTCGATCGAGGCCGTGCGGGCGTTCAAGGCCGCCGGAGGACGAGCCGGGGTGATCGACCTGACCGACTACTACTGCACCGAGACGACCTGCCCCGCGGTGATCGGCGGCGTGCTGGTCTACCGGGACACCACGCACATCACGGCGACGTGGGCGACGTCGTTGGAGCCGTACCTCGAGCGCGGGTTGCAGAAGCAGCTCACGGCGCTCGGGCGCTGAGCGCGTGCGCTTCGTGAGCGCGTGCGCCTCGTGAGCGCGTGCGCTTCGTGAGCACAAATGGTCGAGTCCCGTCGATGAACCCGACCATTTCTGCTCACGAAGTCGCCCGACCGGGCAGCTGGACCCCGAATGCGGGCCTCCGCTCCGGGCGCCGTCGCTCTACTCTTGAGCGGACCTCGTACGCCCGCAGCTCGCCACGTGCGCCGACTGAACGGAAGACACCCGTGACCGACCTCGCCCCCGAGCGTTCCGCGCCGGCCGCCCCCGCCCCGGCCGCCTCCGCCTCGAGCACGGACGGGACGCCCGGACTCGCGCCGCTGAGCCTGCTCGCCGTCGTGGCGATCGCGCTCGCCTTCGTCGCCCCGATCGGCGGCGTCGTCGTCGGGTTCATCGCGCGGCACGAGGTCCGACGGACCGGCGAGCGTGGAGACGGACTGGCGTTCGCGGCCATCCTGATCGGCGCGACGCTCACCCTGTTCGGCGTGCTCGTCCCGGGAGCCCTCGCGCTGTCCGGCGTCATCGACTCGACGATCCACCTCTGGGGCTGACTCGTCGCCCAGTCGTTCCACTGGCCACTGGCCACTGGCCACCGCGCTCAGGAGTGGCCGCGCCCGACGACGGCGTGCCGCACCCCGCCAGCCGGCGCCGGGACATCGCCGTCGAAGCGCGGGATGACGTGCAGGTGGGCGTGGAAGACGGTCTGGCCAGCGGCCGATCCGTCGTTGAACCCGACGTTGTAGCCGTCGGGGTGGTGCTGCTCGTCGAGCCGGGCCTTCAGCACCGCCACCATCCGGGTCATCGCGGCGAGCTCTCCCTCGGTGGCATCGAACCAGCTGGTGATCCGACGCTTCGGGATGACGAGCGTGTGACCAGGTGACACCGGATGTGCATCGAGGATCGCGAAGACGAACTCGTCGTCCGCGACCCACTGCGCTCGTGGTACCTGTTCGAACACGGACGTCGTCGTCATGTTCCCCATCCAACCTCGCCGTGCTTCACTCGGACCATGACCACGACCACCGTCCTCGCCTCCTGTGCCGTCGGGAACGTCGACTGCCACGACGACACCGCGTCGATCGACCTGCTCCCCCTGCTCGTCGTCGTCGGGCTCGTCGTCGTGGCGCTGGTCGTGCTGGGGATCGCGCTGCTCGGGCGTCAGCGTCGGTGAAACACGACTCGCGCACGGACCACCAACGACGAAGGGCCCCGGCGGAATCCGCCGGGGCCCTTCATCTGTTCGGTGTCATGCCGTTCAACCGGCACTGTGCGCTCGAAGGGACTCGAACCCCCAACCTTCTGGTCTGTAGCCTCTGAGCTCGTCCAGGCAGCGTAGCGACATGCCACGCCGGGTTACGAATCGGCAACACTCGTCGGATACAACGATGTACGCTCACGCGCGTAGTTCCGGTCTGGAACGATCGATGCACGTAATGCGACTCGTACCCGAAACCTGGTCCCTTGCCATCGCCGGATTCCTGGCGGCACAGCTCGCCGCCGGCCTCCCGACGTCCACGATCTACACCCGCCGTCAGCACCTGGAGCACCTTGCTCGGCGCATCGGCACGGGAACGCCGTGGGAGGTCACCGGGTCGCAACTCGTGACGTGGGCGGGCATGCAGCCGTGGGCGCGCGAGACTCGTCGTGGTCGCCGGTCCACTTTCCGGGCATTCTGGAGCTGGGCGGTCCTCTCCGAGCTCACGAGCACCAACCCGGCCCTCACCCTCCCCAGGGTCAAGCCGTCTCCCCCGATGCCGCACCCGTGCCCGGACGACGTGTTCGAGGCCGCGTACCGGCGCGCTGACGATCGGGAGCGGCTGATGATGCGGCTGGCGGCTGAGTGCGGGATGCGGAGAGCCGAGATTGCTCGCTGTCACACCGATGACCTGTTCCGAGCTCCTGGCGGCTGGAGCCTGACGGTGCACGGCAAGGGCGACAAGCCACGCAACATACCGCTCGCGCCAGGGCTCGCCGCGGTGCTCCGCTCGGAGCCGTGGGGCTTCCTGTTCCCGGGCGACGAGGACGGCCACCTGAGCCCTCGGTGGGTCGGCAAGCTCGTCAACCGGCTCCTCACCGGCGACTGGACGATCCACTCGCTGCGGCATCGGTTCGCGGCGAGAGCCCACCGGGTCAACCGGGACCTCGCGACGGTGCAGGACCTCCTCGGGCACGCGTCGCCTGCCACGACTCGCATCTACGTCCCGGTGGACGACAGCGAGCTCCGCCGCACGATCGAGGCGATAGCATACTGAGCCGGACGGGACACCGAACGACCGTCACCGCAAACGCCGCGCGCTGCGCGGCGTTTGCTGTTTATCAGACCTGGTCAGCTTCTCGGTCGGACAGCCGTTCGGCTGGCCGGTAATAGCGGTGATCGAAGTGCGATTCGACGGCCAGACCCGGACCAAACTGGTAGCTCACGACCCACTGTGTAGGGCCGGTTGATCCCGCATATCGCACGGAGACTCGATCGATGTGGTCTGCCCCAGGGATGAAACCAGGCAACTCGACGTTATGGATTGGCCCGCGCTGCCCGAAAGACAAACCGCTGTAAGACAGCTTCATCCCGTCCAGCGGCTCGAGCGCTCTGGTCTCCTCAATACCTTTGTGGGTGAGAGTCAGGATGAGCGTTTCGGCGCGATGCGTGGAGACGTTCTCGATGAGCAAGTGCCGCCGGCCTTCGTATTCCTGGAGGAGTAGATCCAGCTTTGGTCGCGCGGCGTAGCTGAGGGCACGGGTCGCCTCACGCGCCGCCATGGACGACTCTCTCGCTGCCTGGTTACTGGCCAAGGCAGATAGAAGCGCCGCGATCGTCGCGAAGGCTGTAGCGAGTGACGCAACAACCGTCAGCCGGTCCTTGTCGAACGGCAGGAAGTAGGCCGCGATGAGGACCGCCCCCACGATCAGCAGTACCGTGATGGTTCCTCGCCTTGATCCCACTCGCGAATCGTAACCGAGATCCCATCCGACTCGCAGCGGCTTCCGTGGCGGCCTCAACTCGCCGGCGGAACGCGGAGGCGGGCGACGTAGGACAGGCCGGCGGTGAGGACGCTCTTGACGACGGCGGTGCCGGCGGCGACCCACGCTGCTGTTGAGAGCACATCGTCGCCGGACCAGTGCTGGACGACGGCGTAGCCGGCTGCTGCGCCGGCGATTGCTACGTCCACGGCGAGACCTTGGGCGAGGGTGCGGAGGGAGCGCTGGCGGGCGTCTGCGGTGTCAGCGGCGAGGTGCTTGGACATGTGTTCTCCTGGTGCTGGGCGAGCGCGTCGAGGCGTTCACGGTTGGTGTCGGTGCGGCGGTAGAGGGTGCCAACGTCGCGACGGACGGCGCGGACCTCGGAGCGGACACCGCCGATGTCTCGGCGGACCTCCTGGAGCCCGTCGAGCACCCGGCCGAAGTTGACGACGGTCTCGCCGTGGCGCTGGTCGCCCTCGACGCGGAGGTTGGTGCTGTGGTGGTTCTCGACCTGGTAGCGGGCCGCGGCGGCGTCCCTGGCCGAGCTGGTGGCCGCTGCGGCGGCGCGCTTGCTGTGCGTGTTCGATCGGGTGACGATCGCGACCGTCACGGCGCTGATGGCCGTGACGATCGCGACGAGTACGGCGTCGCTCACGTGACCGGCGAGGTCCAGGCCGCGCGCCAGGTGTTGACGCCCACGAGCCCGTCCGGGGTCAGGCCCTTCTCGCGCTGGAACGCGAGGGCGTTGGCGCGGGTCTCGTCGCCGTAGAGGCCGTCCGCGCCGGAGCGGGGGAACGTCCACCCGCGGTGCATCATCTGACGCTGCCAGCGCCGGAGGTCCTCGCGGTGGCTGTAGTAGCCGGAGACCGAGCGGATGGGGCCGCTCTTGGGGCCGAAGTAGCTGCCGGCCGACAGGGGGAACGCCGGCGCGGAGCTCGCCGCCGGCTTGGCCGCGGGCTTGGCTGCCGGCTTGGGCGCCGGGGCCGGCTTGGCCCCCGCGACGAGCTCGGTGGCGCGCTTAACGATCGCGCCAACGTCGAGCCCGCCGGGGCAGGCGGTCGCGTAGGACGCGCCCCACCGGGTGTAGAGCTCCTTGTGGCCGACAACGTGGTCACGGTCGAGCTTGACGCCGTAGCGGCGGTGGAAGTCAGCGAGGAGCTGCGCGACGGTCTCGTGCGACTGGGCGGAGACAGGCCACGAGCCGCCGTTGCTCTCGTTCTGAATCTCGAATGTGATGGCGCGGCGGTCGAACGCAGCGCCCTTGCCGCCGTCGCTCGGGCTGCCGGAGGTCCACGCGCGCCACTCCTCGGGCACGACGCCGACGATCCGGCGGTCCTTGACGACGTAGTTGGCCGACACTCGCCGGCTGCCGCTGGTCATCATCTGGAGCACCTGGTCGGTGTTCGTTGTCGCCGAGTGGTGGAGGATCACCATGTCGATGGTGTGGTTCTCGCGGCCGGACTTCTGGGAGGTCTCGACGGTCTCGGTGGTGAGCGGGCTGTAGGTCACGAGGGCGGTCCTTTCGGAAGGGGCTGAGGGGGGCGTGGTCAGTCGTTGGGGTAGCTGACGCTGCCGAAGTAGACGGCGTTGGCGGACGTGCCGGAGATACCCACGTCCATGCGGTTGGACGAGATCACGACATTCGCGGTGTAGCCGTTGAACAGGGCGACCGTGCCGCGGTAGTACTGCTTTGACTGGCCGATGACGGGCAGGTCGTTGGTGACTCGCGTGTAGCCGGCGGCGAACTGCTCGGTGCTGTTGGTCTTCGCGACCGCGCCGCGCCACTGCACCTGATTGCGGCGCACGCGGAACCCCCAACCGCTCTGTGCCACATGGCCGGCGGTGAGCTCGGGGGTGATCCATCCGCTGTCGTCGGCGAGGGCTGCCTGGGTTGCGACGGCGAGGTCCTTGAACCACTGTTCGAGCGGTGCGAAATCGTCGCCGTCCTCGGGGTACGGGAGGCTGTCGGGGGTTGTGAGCTTCATGGCGTCTCCTGGGGGTCGAATGGCATTGCGTCTACGTCGCCGAAGGTTTTGGTGGCGAGTGCGCGGTTGACCTCTGCGAATGTTGTGGCGTCGAACACGGCGTTCACGTCGCCGAATCGAGGTCCGACGCGGGGCTCGTGCACGGTGACGGTGACCATCCAGCGGGTCGGGCTGACTGCGTGTTCGATCGTGAGCACGCGGGCGCGTTGGCGGATGGTCTCGTAGTCCACCGCGATGGTTCGGCCGAGCTCCAGGGCGTCCAGGAGCTCGGGGTTGGACTGAGCGTTGAAGGTGAACGATCGGACGCTGTAGGCCGGCAGGCGGAGAGAGTCGGTCACCTCGCGGGCACGGAGCTCGGCGTCGGCCTGGTGGGGGCTGCCGAGGTAGAGGCAGGTGTCCAGCTCGCCGGCGCGCGCTCCCCATTCCGCGATGGATTCCTCATCGGTGTAGGTCTGCGAGGAGTCTGCGGCGTCGCCGGTAGCGGGGTCGTAGCCGTGCTGATTGAGCTTCAAGCTGTTGACGACGTTGCGGGTGTCGTACGAGAGCCCGACATCGGTATAGGACACGTCGCCGGCGGCGGTATCGGAGAACCTTGCCACGGGGTCCACGTCCTCGTCCTGCTGCCGGAACACGACGTTGCCGCGCTTGGTGACGCTCCAACGAGCGCCGACGCTGTTGCAGGCGAGGTCGAAGTGATTGAGCAGAGTGGACTCGTAGGCAACGTCCTGGAGGACGTAGCTGCTCTGAGCTCCAACGCGGAAAACGCGGGTGTCCTTGATTGCGACGGCGAGTCGCGATGTGGGCGCAGTCAGCCGAGCGGTGCCGCGCTGGAGGACGACGAGTTTGCCGGTCGGGTCGGGAGGGCTGAACCGGAGCAGAAGCGTCTGCACGCCTGCGGCGGTCGGCTTGAACGATTCCCCTCGAGTCTCACCTGATGCAGACCGCCAGACAGCGACGAATTCCAGGCCGCTGACGGCGGCGAGCTCGGGGACTTCCACCGTCAGGGACGCGACGTGACCACGGCCGACCTGCAAGGACTGGATAAAGCGCTGTTCGATTTCGAGGCCGGTCACATCCGTTGCTGCGGGTGTGTACCAATCGAGGTCGTACGCGTACACGCTGAACGCGTTGTCGTAGCCCTCCATCGACCAGCCGAGGGGCGAGGACAGGGTCGGCCACTCGTTGCTCCAGCCCCAGTTGGGGCGGGTCTCCTCGTGCTGGTCGTAGACCGTCACGTCGGGGAACGTCGGCGCATCGATCGGAACGCGCGAGCTCGTCGCGAGCTGCGCGATGCGGTCGGCGAATGATTGGTAGCCGGCCCCGTTGCGTGCGACGACGCCGTAGCGGTCGGTGTTGGCGAGGGACTGCACAGAGTCCACTGCCTCGACAGTGGTGTAGGTGTGCCGTTCTCCCGTGCTCTTGTCGAGCTCGACCGACTGGTAAAGGTCGCTGACGGTGCCGGTGAACTCAGGCCGGGGCGTCGGTTCGGCGACGACGCGGAGCCGCGCCACCCGGACACCGACCGAGAACCCGGTAGCGGTGCCGGTGGCGGCATCCTGGTCGAGCATGAGGCCGAGCTGCCAGTCGCTACTCGCCGGCGCAGTGAACGTCCACGACACCTCCCCGTTCCGGTCCTCCGGGGTGAATGCCGGCGACTGCGCGAGGATGGTCGGGTTCAGCGCCTCACCGGTGAACACGACGATGCGGATGACGGCAACGGTGGTGAGGGTGTTGGCGAACTCGCCGCGGACGGTGAATGGCTCACCCTGGTAGAACGTGCCGACTGGTTTGGGGTTGGTCGCTCGGTCCACCCCGACCGCCGTGTTCGGCGTGTGCGCGATGATCGTGCCTGCCCGCACCGTTAGCGCCTCGGTTCCGCCGAGGTAGAACATCTGCGTATCGCGGCTGCCGGCATAGTTGTAGGTGGAGGATCGGACCGTCGTCTCCGCTCCGCTCTTGTCGACTGCTGGCACCGCGCGCGGCGTCGCCATCGCCTTGGAGGCGTGGTAGTCCGTGCTTTCGGGGGGCTGGAGGTCCCACGCGGTGCGGGGCGCGGCTGGCGGCCGCACCACACGGATCGGACTGTTCGGTCGGAGCATGGCCACGCGGGCGAGGTTGAGCGCGCCGTAGAGCGTGGCGTCGAGCGTCCCGACGTGAGTTTTGACCGCTGCGCCGTCCTGCTGCCCGCCACGGCGCACGGCGACCTCGGTCGCGTGCTCGTGCAGGTCCACCCACTCGCCGCCGGTGGCGTCGTATGCCTGGAGGGTGAGCAGTTCCACGACGGGGCGCTCGATGACCACGCCGGCGCTCATCGGCCTCGTCCGTTCTTACGGTTCCACTCGTCGATCGCTTCCGCGATGATTCGTCCGGACTGCGCCGAGGGGGCGAGCATCTGCGCCTGCACGGTGGAGGCGAGGACGATCGTTCGCGGGGCTGCGCCGGAGAGGTCGAGGTCGCTGAATCCGAGTTGCAGGTCGCGGGTCGAGCCGAGCCCGCCCTGGATCATGTCGGTGACGCCGGCGAGCGTCTTACGGACGCCAGCGCGGCCCCCGTCGAGGCCCTTGACGAGACCGCCCATGATGAGCGAGCCGGCGCGGGTGAGGAGCTTGCGGTCGCGCTTCTCGGGACCCTTCCACGAAGGGATCTTGTCGGTGAGCTTGTTGAACCACGACTGCACGGTGTTCCACAGGGACTGGAGGCCGTCGAGGAACCCCTGAATGACGCTCTTGCCGGCCCCCCACAGGGTGCGGCCGAGGTTGCCGACGCCGCGGCTGATCGAACCAGCGAGCCCGCCGAGCCAGCGGGTGACGGTGCTGTAGCCGTTCTTGGCCCCGTTGAGCAGGCCGACGAGGATGTTTCGCCCGCCGGAAACGAGCCAGTTGATCGCGGCCGAGAAAACGGCGCGGACCTTCGCTGGGAGGCCCTTGAACCAGGCGATGATGCGGCCCCAGTTGTTGACGATCATGCCGAGCGGGCTGTAGTTCCACACGGTCTTGATCAGGTTGAGCAGGAACGTCAGGACCTTGTTGATGCCGGCCTTGCCGGCGGCGAACGCGGCGAGGATGCCGGACCAGGTGCGCTTCAGGAAAGGCAGCGCGGTGCCCTTGAACCAGTCCACGACGGCACCGATGGCCTTGCGGATCGCGCCCCACACCTTCGCGACGATGAGCCGGCCGAGCTCGGTCTGGGTGAAGAACCAAACCAGGCCGGCGACGAGCGCGGCGATAGCGGCGATGAGGAGTCCGATCGGGTTGGCCGTCATGGCGGCGTTGAGGAGCCACTGGACGGCGGCTGCGGTGCGCGTGGCTGCGCTCACGGCGAGTTGCGCGGTCTTGCTGGCGACCATGCGGGCGGTGTTGACCGTCCAAGCGGCCGCCTGACGGCCGAGGGCGGCCGTTCCGAGGGCAAGGTTTCGGGCGAGGGTTGCTGCGCCGCTGGCGAGGCTGCCGAGGCCGCTGACTGCCGTGCGGGCTGCGCCGCCGACCGTGCCGGCTTTGCCGGAGAACGCGGAGGCTGCTGCGGAGGAGCTGGTGAACCCGTCGCGGAGCCGGCCCGCAACGCCGACGACGCCGGAGATGCCGCCCTTCACGGCGGAGAATGTCGACGTCACGGTGGACCACCCCTGCATGACCAGGCCGGCGGCTTTCAGCGCGCCGGCGAGGCCGATGAGCGCGCCGACGAGACCGAGGACGAGGGTCGGGTTGTCGGTGAACCACTGGACGATCGCGGCGAACGCCGGCGAGCTCACGAACTTGTTGAGCCCGTCGAGGACCTGGGCGACGACGGGCAGGAATGCGGTGCCTAGGGTCGCGGCGGTGTTCTTGATCTTGGCGGTCGCAATCTGCTGCTTCTCGCCGACCGTGTTGGTCTGCTTCTGGAACTGGCCGGCGGCGTCGGTGGACTGCTTCGTGAGGGCGGCGAGGATGACCTGTTGCTTCTGCGCGTTGGTCCAGCTCGCGGTGTTCTTGTCGAGGCCCATTGCCTGCGCCTGCTGCTGGAGCATGGCCTGATTGAGCGAAATACCGTACTTCTCGATCGGGTCCATTTCGCCCTTCATCGCGGACGAAAGCGCATCTACGGCGTCGGCGGTGGTGCCACCGAACGTCGCGGCGAGGTCCGCTCCGAGCCCGATGAGGTCCTTGGTCTTGCCGCCGAGCTCCTGGAGGGGCGTGCCGGCGTTCTTCAGCTGGGAGCCGAGGAGCGTGGCGAACCGGTCGTACTCGGTCGCTGAGAGGCCCACGGCGTCCGCGGCGCGCTTCGAGTCCTTGACGACGCCGTTGGCGTACTTGCCGAACACGGCTTGCACGCCGCCGACCATCTGCTCCAGGTCGCTGGCCGGCTTGATCGTGGAGGCGAGGCCGGCGACGATGCCGCCGGCCGCGCCCGCCACGATGTTCCCGGCCTTGGAGAACCGGCCACCGATGCGGTCGAGCTTCTGGGCGAGCTTGTCGAGGCCCTTGTTAGCTCCACCGGTGTTCGCGAGCACCGAAATGGTGATCGTGTTGCCGGCCATGTGGTCCTACTTCCGTTTGGTTGCTTCGCGCTTGATCGCGTTGCGCTGGGCGATGGTGAGGGCGTCGTACTCGCTCGGCGAGATACCGAGGTGCACGACGAACGTCGCTAGCTCGCGGTCGCGGTCTCGCCGGAGAGCTCGGACGCGGGCGAGCTCTCCGGGGCCGTAGGGTCCTCGGCGTGCTCCTCGTCGTCGCTGACGCCGAGGAGGGCTTCGGCTTCGCCGAGCGGGAGGTTGAGCGCCTGGTCGAACGAGTAGGCGGGGACCTCGCGGCGCTTGATGACGTACGCGAGCGCGGCGAGGGCGCGGCCCTTGGGCTTCTCCTCGTCGGCGATGCTGCCGATGGACATGCGGGAGATTTCCTCCACCTTCGCGACTTCGCCGAGGGTGAGGGTTTCGAGGTCGAACATGTGAGGGGTCCTGTTCAGTCGGGTAGGCCGTTCTTGGCGAGGATCGCCATGAGGCCGCGGTCGAGTTGGTCGTAGATGTCTGCGGCTTCCTGCCGAAGCGCGTCGGTCAGGAAGGGGTGCGCGGCGATACCGTGCGCCGGCCAGCCGTAGTGCTGGACGCCGGCGTAGGGCACCCGCGCGGAGCCGGCGCGGATGACGGCTTTGGTCTTGCCCCGTCCGGCGCGGATCGAGCGGGAGACCGCGCCGGACAGGTGTGGAGCTCGCGGGCGGGCGGCGAGGACGACGGTCGTGCCGATCGCGTGCATGAGCTCGGACATGTCCTGCATGTCGGCTCCGGACTTCCGGAGCGCGCGGACGGCCTTGTTGAGACCGTCCACGCGCACCCGAACGGCGGAGCCCTCGCCGCCGGCCACGCGCTACTCGGTGGTCGGTGCGGTGGTGATGAGCTGCGGCTTGCCGTCGCACTTCCACTCGAGGTCGGTGGTGTACTCCTCGTCCTCGCCGGCGTCGCCACCGATCTCGGGCGGGACACCGATGCGGACGTTCCCGACGAACCACGGGGCATCCTCGGTCGGCGCGTCCGCGTTGCCCTTGGGTGCGTAGACGTAGGGCACGGTCTTTCCGACGTTCTCCCACGCGTAGCGCCAGAACGACGCCGGGTGGAGGGACTGGACCGCGCTGATTGCGAGGGTGTACGCCTTGCCGCCGCCCTCGCTGGCGTCCTTGAACGTGACGACGTTGCTGTCCGCGTCGTCGTTGGTGATCTTGCAGCTCGTCAGATCCATCCAGTAGTCGACCGTGTCGATCTGGAGGCTGAGGGCGTTGCCCTTCAGTCGGGGCGAGCCGCTGGCGGGGAGGGTCACGGGTGGTCTCCTAGGTGTTGTTGGTGGTGAGGAGCTGGAGCCGGCACGCGGTGTACGTGACGCCGGCGACCTCCAGCGGGTAGGGCTGGCCGACTGACTGGAGCCCGTGGTTGACGGCGACGTGCATCGCGGCCTCTACGAGCACGTCCAGCGAGCTCGCTTGCACGGCGTTCGCGGCGGTGGGCGGGAGGAGCAGGATGAGCTCGTGCCGGATCGACCACGAGCCGCGGGCGAACCCTGAGCCGGTCGCCGGCTCCAGGTAGGGGCTGCCGGGCTGCACGAGCGCGAGCGGCGGGTTGAGGCGGTCGGGGAGGTTGGGGTAGGCGCGAGCTCCGAGGGGGCGGAGCGCGGCGTCGAGCTCGGCGGCGATGCCGGTGCGGAGCTCGCCGAGCTCACTCACGCGAGACCTCGCGGGACGAACTGGTCGAGGAGCGGGTAGGTGCGCACGAGCGGATCGCGGGCGGTGAACACGGGCGCGGACTCGAACTGGCCGAACTGGGCGACCCCGCCGGGGGCCTTGCGGCGGGCGTAGAGCTCGCTGCCGACCTCCAGCACGGCCTCATCCAGAATCACGTCCGGGACCGCCGCCGCGCCCACGTAGGCGGACACGAGCGCGGCGGCGCGCTGCACGCACGACTCCACGAACGCGTCCGGGGCCTCGCCGGCCTCGCCATCCCGAACGGCGTCCGGGTTGACGTAGGCGGCGAGGTCCTGCGCGGTGACGGTCACGACGATCACGCGGTGGGGTCCGCGGCGACGACGGGGACGATCGCGTCGGGGACCTCGGCGGCGAGGGCCGCGTAGAAGTAGACCGAGAACGCGTTGGTCAGGTTGACCACGTTGCCGTCCGTGAGGGACACGAGCGGGCTGTTGTACTGCTTGATGGCGGACCGGTTGTAGAACGCCGCACCTTCGGCCTTCTGGCGGGCGTCCACCTTGACGGTGACGCCGGCGAGGTTGCCGTCGATGTTCTTGACGTTGACCTCGCCCACGGCGTTGGTGCCGGTGCCGTAGACGGTCATGAGCGGACGGCCGGCCGAGTCGTGCAGTCCGGCGAGCTCCTTGAACGTGGACTTGTCAGCGAGGAGCCCGTCGAGCGGGAGCGCCTGGTCCTCGTAGATGCCGGCGGCGTCCACGATCCCAGAGACCCACGCGAGGTAGGTGTCGGGGGCGTCCACCGTGACGGTCTTGCGCGCGGCGAGCGTGTCGGCGACGCGCTGGGCGGCGACGAGCTCGGCGAGGTAGGCGCGGAGGCCGACGTTGCGGCGCTTCGCGGCGGCGAGGGCGAGGGCGTTGAGGGTGTGGTTCAGCAGGTTCGCGCTGGAGCGCTCGACGGCCTGACGGGTCAGCGTCGAGTAGCCGCCGTAGGTGTGCACGTCGGCCGACTTGTTCTCGATCGACACCTTGCCGAACGTGAGCGGGTCGCCCTCGTTGGTCTGCTCCTCCACGGTGACCGTGTTGCTCTTGAGCTGGCCGTATTCGACCTTGTTGCCGGTCGCCGGCAGGGTGCCGGTGGAGAACAGGCCGGGCAGGATCGAGCTGTCTGCGATGATGCGGGTGAGGTCGCCGACCCACGTCGGCCGCGGGGCCGCGTCGGCGCTGGTGGCCGGCTCGTCGGCGCGCTGCTGCATGAGCTGGTCGTAAGACGCGACGGTGGCCTCGTCGCCACGCACGAGGGCGTGCAGTACCTCGCCGGCGGAACGGGTGTCCACGGCGGGCTCCTCGTCGCGCTGGAGGCCGGCGAGGCGCTGGTCGAGGCCGCGGTCGAGGTCCTGGAACTCGGTGCGGAGCGCGTCGAGGTCGGCGCGGGTGAGAACGTCGGTCATGTGGTCTGTCTCCTGGCGGGGGTTGGTGGTGGTGGACTGGTGGCGGACGTCGGTGACGGCTGCGCCGTCGTAGGCCGGCATCGGGACGACGGAGACCTCGCGGACTTCGACCTCCTCGCGGGTGACTGCGCCGGTCTCCTCGTCCACGGAGCTGCGGACGGGCCGGAACCCGACGGAGAACGAACGGATCACGCCGTCGCGGAGGAGCGTGTAGGCCTCCTCGCCGCGCGGGGTGGAGCTGATCGACGCGGTGATTTCCCACCCGGCGTCGGTGTCACGAGCGGCGGTGAGCCGGCCGATCGGCTCGTCGTGCCGCCAGTAGAGGAGCGCGTCGTCGCTGTCGCGGACCGAGCCGCGGGCAAACTGCTCGGTGTACTCGCCGGCCCAATCGCGGATCGTGACGGGCTGGTCCCACGGGACGGCGATGCCGGAGACCGTGCGGGCCTCCTGATCGACGGCGCGGACGTGGACGCTGCGGACGTGGAGCTGGTCAGGCATCCGCCGGCTCCTCGGTCGGCTCGTCAGTCGGCTCGTCGCCGGCGGCGGTCTCGTCGGGCTCGGTGACGTAGCCGTAGGCGGACGCGACGGCCTCGTTGGTCCAGAACTTCGCTTCCTGGAGCGCGGTGAGCGCCAGGGCGAGCTCGCGGCCGGCGGGGGCCATCGTCAGGACCTCCTCGGCGAACTCGCGGAACTTGCGCGAGTTGTCGGCGAGGGTCTCGACGGTCTCGGGCGCGAGCTCGCGGCGCTCGAACCGGTCCAGGATCGGGTTACTCATTGGTCGGGGTCTCCTCGTCGTCGGGCGTCGGGGCGTCGGGCGTCGAGCTCGTCGGGAGCGGGGGCCGGCCCTCGATGGCGCGCACTTCGTCTTTGGTCAGGAAGCCGGCGCGGATCGCGATTTCGTGCGCCTTGTAGCGGGTCTCGGTGTCGGCGCGGAGCACGCCGTCGAGGTTGAACCGGACGGTCTGGCCGCGGTTGGTAATCGCGGTCCACGCCTCCTCGATTTCGCGGAGGACCTTGTTGAGCGTCCAGCGCACGAACGACAGGTCCTCTTGCTGGAGGTTCGCGTAGGTGTCGCCGGACCCCTCCAGGCTGGCGAGCATGATCCGGGGCGGGATGCCGAACATGCGGGCTACCTGGAGCACGCTGAGGTTCTGCGACTCGATCCACTGCGCGTCCTTGGGCGCGAGCATGATCGGGGAGAACGACAGGCCGGCTCCGAGGACCTTGATGCCCTCGGTGTCGCGATACCACGAGTCCTTGTAGGCCTTCGCCATGTCGGCGTTGAGCTGCTGCTCGGTGGTGAGCACGCCGGGCGGCACGTCGCCGCGCTTGAACCAGTCGGTCGCGTAGTCGCGGAGGTCGATCGCGCCGGCGAGCTCGGCGCGGGCTGCCTGGATCGGGCCGAGCCCGGTGGTGTGGCCGGGGACGCGGAGGAGCTTTAGGTGCTGCACGTCGTCCAGGCCGAGCGTCTTGCCCTGGTAGCTGTAGCCGACGACGCGGGCGGTGGCGTCCTTGACGAGCGGGGTGACGAGGAGCGGGTTGATGACCTCGGCGGTGCGCACTTCGCCCTTGGCGCGGGAGCCGAACGAGCCGCCGGCGCGGTGGAGCCGCCAGTAGGCGTTGCCGGTGGTGGCGAGGCTGGTGGTGGTCTCCTCGATGAACGCCGAGCGGGACGTTGCGAGGTCGGGCTGGCGGACGATCGCCGGTTGCGGGTCCACGAGCTCCAGGCCGCGGTACACGTCCACGGTGAGCTGTGAGGCCCCGGTCGCCCAAATCTGGACGGCACGGTAGACGGCGGAGAGGCTGAGGGCGCTGTCGATGGTGACGCCGGCGGCGGCACGAGCGGCCGGCTGGACGTTCGCGGCGAACTCCTCGACATCGCTCGTGTGGTCGTTCTCGACGGCCGCGGAGCGGAGGCCGAGAGCGGCGGCGAGGGAGCGAATCAGGGGCACGAAAGAGACCCTGACGGCCGAGCTCGGTGAACCCCTAGCGGGTGCTGCGGGACCCGACCGTACCCGTCCGATGGCTACGTTTCGGTACGGGCCCGGTGGGGCCTAGAACAGCTGAATGCCGGCCTCCTCGGAGACCTCCGCAACGTAGATCCCGCGGACGGTGGCGAGCACGGCGTCGATGCCGCCCGCGCCGGCGCGAGCGAGCTTGTACTGGTCGCCGTGGGCCTTGCGGATCACGTTGGGGAGCTGGCGGGTCAGGAGCTCGTCGCCGGCGTGCCGGACCCGTCCGCCGGCCACCTTCGCGTAGGCCATGCTCGCCGCGCTCACTTCGTCGCCGAGTGTCATGTAGCGCACGGGGAGCCCGTTGCGCTTCAACTGGTCGCCGAGCGCTCGGAGGCTGTAGCCGTCCACGACGTAGGTCGCCGGCGAGTGCTTGTAGAGCCGCTGGCACGCCTCCGCCAGCTTCTCGACGGTCGGATGCGGCATGCTCTCGATGACCTCGGTCTCGATCACCCCGTCAGCGGCTTTCGAGCTCGCGACGATCGACGCGTAGCTCCAATCCGGCGTCCGGTCGATCGTGATGACGGGCCGGCTGATGTGGACCGCGCCGGCACACGAGCTCCAGAGCGTCGGGGTCATGTAGCCGTTGTCGGAGCCGCTGACGAACCGGTTGAGGCGGTAGCGCACGGCCTCGCCGGGCGGCATGCCGCGGACGGCCGAGACCGCGATGGACACCTTGCGCCGACCGGACGCGATGCCGGGGTTTGCCATCGCGAGCCACCGCGCGAGCACGGCGTCGTCGTCGGGCACGCGCGGCTCGGGGGCCTCCCAGATGAATCGGCCGAACCCGGTGCCGGGGGCGTCGTCGCGGTCGTAGAGGCGGAGCAGGAGCGCGCTGTCGTCGTCGCCGGCGGTGGTGATGCCGGCGACCATGCAGTTCTCGCGGTCGCCGGTGCCGTTCACCAGGTCGGTCCAGAGCTCGGGCTTCAACAGGTGTACTTCGTCGATCGCTCCGAGGTCGATCGGGAGGCCCTGGAGCGCGGCGGACTTGCTCGCTTTGAGCTCCCACGAGCCGCCGGTCGCGGTGGACAGGCCGCGGGTGTCGGTGAGGCGCGCGAACCGACGGGTGAGCGGGCCGTAGCGGGCCACCACGTCGTAGGCACGCTTGTAGACGAGTCGCGCCTGCTCGGCGCTGGAGGCGATGCCGATGACTTGCGGCGCGCGCTTGGCGACCATGAACAGCAGGCCGAGCGCGGCGGCAATCTCGGTCTTGCCGTTCTGCCGGCCGAGCGAAATCAGGACCTCGCGGTAGCGGAGGTTGCCGAACGCGTCGAGCTCGGTGATGGCGTGCAGTAGCCGCTCCTGCCACTCCTCCAGGCAGTAGGCGTTGCTCACCCACCACGCGCGTTGCAGAGTCTCGCGGTAGCGCTCCCAGAGCGACGGGTGACGCTCGGTGAGCGGGGCGGTGTAGCGCGTCGGGGGCCACGGGGCCACGTCCGACACGTCGAACGCCGGCCCCGCGTCGGGGGCCGGCGTCGGCGTCGGTGCGGTGAGAGTCACCAGTCGATCCCGCCCATTGGCGGCGGCATGCTCGGGTCGCCGGCGTCGTCGCCGGCGGGCTTCTGGCCGAGCTTCGCGAGGTCCCGGTAGGTGAGCCCGAACTGTGACACGAGCGCGGCCTGCGGAGCCTTCCCGCGGGTGAGCTCGTCGTCCAGGACCCGCGCGAGCGAGCGGAGGACCTTCATGGCCGGCCGGTGCTCCTCGCCGAGCCATGTCGCCGACTTGATGAACCGCTTGACGCTCTCCAGGTAGGTCTCGTCATCGTCGTCGTCGGGCTCGGCGGCGTTCGCGAGCTCGTCGGCGTCGATCGCGGCGGTCTGGTCGGTCATGGCTGGGGACTCCCGAATATTTGGGCTGATCTGGGAAAAAGACAGAAGGGGGCGGGGCTGGCCGGGGGTCGCTCAGAAGAAACGGCCGGCCTCGCCGGGCGGGTTAGGCGGGCGGGCCGGCTGGTCTGCGGCTGAGGTCGGCGGACAGGCGGGCGAGCTGGAGGCGGGACGATCGGGTGGTGACGGGGCGAGCTCTTGGGGGCAAGCGGTTCAGCTCCAGCGAGGGTTGCGGTAGTGAAGGCGGGCGTCGGGGCGGTCGCCCTTGCTGCTGTTGCACGGGCGGCAGAGGGTGGTGAGCATGTGGTCGGGGTACTGGTCGCCGGGGATGCCGGTGACCGAGGGCGGGCTGATGTGGTCCACGGTCAGGTCCTCGGGGTTGCCGCACGACGTGCAGGCCCCGTCCCTGGCCTTGATCCGGACGCACTGTGCGCGCCAGCGCCGGCTCTCCAGGTCGGGCCGGCTACCCACCGATGAGCTCGCGCCGGCGGTGCGCGTAGGCGTACACGTCGGCCCACGCGTACCGGATCGCCTTGGCAGTGAGCGCGATGTGGCGGGGACCCTGGCCGGCCCGGCGGAGGTCGGCGAGCTGGCGGGGCGTCAGGGCCATCCAGTCGGCGACTTCCCGCTCGGTGGCGAGGCGCTGCTGGGGCTGCTGCTGGCCGCTCACCAGCCGAACGCCTCGCGGACGGCGAGCAGGTGGGCGGTGCGGTTGAACGCGCGGCGGTAGGGCGCTGGCAGGCGCTCCTCGGCGGTGAGGAGCCGGCCGCGCATGCCGAACATGCCGTGCAGGTGACGGGCGTTGAGGATGCCGGCGCGGAGCTCCCGGGCGGCTCGGGTGCTGATCGGTCGGCGGGGGCGGTCGTGGGCGGTGCGGGGCCAGGTCATCGGATCGTGCTTCCTTGCTGGGCGTGGATGAGGGCGAGGCGGAGGGCTGCGGTCTGGCGGGCGTCGAGGTCAATGGACTGGTCTCCTACGTCGAGTCGGATGGTGGGGCCGGATGCGTGGGCGAACTCGCCTGATCGGACGGCGATGCCGAGTGCTCGGAGAGTGCCACCGATTCCGAGACCGGCCGTGCTCGTCACTCCCCCTGCCTGGCCGCGGAGCGGCCCTCCTGCCGAGCTCTCGGTGGCGCGAGCCGCACGAGCGAGGCGAGACATGTGCCAGGCCAACGCGTCAGAGGCGCTGCGGAGCAGGCCACTCAGGTTCTGCTCTCCGACCTGCCGGCGGCTCTCCGCCGTCCTGCGGAGCTCTCCGATGAGCTCCTTGCCAGCGGCCTCGTGATCGGTCATCGCTTCACCCATGTCTGTACGGCGAGGACGGCGAACGCGACGACGGCGAGAGCTGCGATGACGAGCGGGTCGTTGTGCATGTCCGGGGTCATGCGCTAGCCCCGATCGGGCCAGAGGTGATCCGCTGCCCGCAGTGCGCGCAGTACCCGCTCACGCTGTCGATCCAGTGCGCTCCACGCGGGGACTGCATGCAGAGCCCCGCTTCAACCTGGGAACTCGCCGAACGTGCCTCGTAACTCATCTTGGACACAGTACCAGGATTGTGGGTTGAGTCTTCTACTTGATCTTCTGATGAGTGCTCTTCTGTAGTCGTGCGATTCTCCGTGGACGGGGTTTCCGTGACACGGGATTCCGTTGCACGGGATTCCGTCGTACGGGATTCCGTGTCACGGAAATCGCACGACGGAGCTGATCGGGGCTTTCCGTCGTCATCCGTAGCGTCCGGTGCCACCGGGGGCACGAGCGCCATCGGCCGGCGCGGGGACTTATCCACAGGTTTCGCGCCGTCCTCGAATGGGTCAGAGAGGGTCCAGACGTTGCCGCCGAACTTCTGCCCGCCCCGTCCGCCGGTCTGCTCACGGGACACGTACCCGTAGGCCTCCAGCTCGTGCAGGGCGGTCCGGACGCCGGCCATACCCTCGCGGGCGTTCTCGTCCTTGTCCCGGACGTTCGCGGCGAGCTCGCGGATGGTTTGCGACCAGCCCTCCGCGTGGCTCATGAGGTGCACGAGGATGCCGAGCGCTCGGTAGCTGAGGCGGCGGTCGCGGAGCCAGTCGTTGGGGATGCGGGTGAACCCGCGCTGCTCGAACGAGAGGCCGTTACGGACGATCCTGCCGGCCGTGTGGGGCACGCCGGTCATCGGGTGAGCTCCGGGGCGAGGCAGAACACGTCCGGGGCGGAGAACAGGTAGCCGCCGGTGCGCGCCGGCGACTTGTAGATCGGGCGGAGCGTGCCGGCGTTGACGCGCTGGAGGACGGCCTGCCGGGTGATGCCGAGCGCTGCGGCGACCTCGCTGGTCGTGACGAGCTCGTTGGTGTAGGTGTGCAGGCCGAGTTCCTGCGTTGCTGAGTTGGACATATGTCCACCTTGTCAGATGGACATATGCACAAGCAACTCGTGTCGCTGCAAGTTTTTCGCGCAATGCGTGCTAGCGACCGCTATGCTCCAGACATGAGCATGGACGTATCCCCGCAGTGGGGCATCCCAGAGTGGACAGTCAGCGACAGACTGCGCAAAGCACGCGAGTTCGCGGGCATTGACCAATTCGAGCTCGCGCGGAGAGCGGGCCTCGGGCGCAACACGATCAGCAACTACGAGCGCGGTGCAGTGACGCCTCGACGCGCGAACATGCTGGCGTGGGCGATGGCTACCGGCGTCCCGATCGCATGGCTGGAGAAAGGCGAAACGCCCCAGTCAGGCGGAGGGCCTGACGGGGGCGTTTCTGGTGATGTGCGCTCGAAGGGACTCGAACCCCCAACCTTCTGATCCGTAGTCAGATGCTCTATCCATTGAGCTACGAGCGCGTGGCCTTGCGGCCGTGGAAGACTCTACAACAGCTCCGGCCCGGGCGCCAATCGAGGCCGCCCGACCGCTCCACCCGGCGTGTCGCGAGGCGACAGCCGAGCCCCCGACGTCACAGCGCCGCGGCCTCCTCGTCGAAGACCTCGGCCAGGAACACCCGCAGCGCCTGCCACGATCGGCGATCGGCGCGCTCCTGGTACTGGGCGCCGTGGTCGGGCGCGTCGGTCCCGGGCACGGCGAACGCGTGCATGGCCCCGGCGTAGGTGACGACCTGCCAGTCGACGCCGGGCTCGGTGCGCATCTCGTCCTGCCAGGCGTGCACGGCGTCGTCGGGCACGACCGGGTCCGCTCCCCCGGTCAGCACGAGCAGCTTCGCCCGGATCGCCGAGGCGTCGGCGGGGTCGTGCGTGATGAGGCCGCCGTGGAACGACACCGCTCCGACCAGGTCCGCGCCGGTGCGTGCGAGCTCGATCGCGGTGGAGCCGCCGAAGCAGTAGCCGATGACGACGATGCGGGCGGGGTCGACGTCGGGGTCCTGTCGCAGCCGCTCGAGTCCGGCGGTGGCACGTGCCCGGAGCAGCGGCAGGTCCTGGTAGTACGACCCGGCGACCTGGCCGGCGGTGTCGTCTCCGGGCCGCACGCCGGCACCGTAGATGTCCGCGCCGAACGCCACGTAGCCGAGGCGGGCGAGCATCGTCACGCGCGCTTCGACGTGCTCGTTCACGCCGTGCCAGTCGTGCACGACCAGGACGGCAGGGCGGGGACCGGTGACGGCCGAGTCCTTGGCGAGCACGCCGAGCAGGTCGGTGCCGTCGTGGTCGTAGTGGACGGGCTCGACACGGATGTCGGCGCCGGCGGGTTCGGGAACGGTCTGCAGGACGTCGTCGATGGTGGTCACGTCGTCCGACGCTACGCCGCCGTCCGGCTCAGGCGTCGATGTTGTCCCAGTCCTCAGGACCGCTCGACCCGGCCGGGTACTCGTCGAGCGGCGTCGTGCCGGCCTTCCACGCCTCGAGGAACGGTCCGACGACCTTCCAACCCTGCACGGCGCTGTCACCGCGGACCGACAGCGTCGCATCGCCCTCGAGCACGCCGGCCAGGACCTCGCCGTAGGCGCTGAGCCGTCCGGGGTTGAACGTCGTCTCGAGGCTGGTGCGGTCGATCGTGTACGGGTCGCCGGGACCGTTGACGTTCAGCTCGAGCTGCATCTCGTCCGGGGCGATCCAGATCCGGAGCCGGTCCGGCTGCGCGGCGCCGGACAGACCGACGGGCACCTGCGGGGAGTCCTTGAACGTGATGACGATCTCGCGGCGCTGCTTCGCGAGCGCCTTGCCGGACCGCAACGTGAAGGGGACTCCGGCCCATCGCCAGTTCGCGATCTCCAGGGTCAGCTGGGCGAGGGTCTCGGTGCCGAGCGAGGGGTCGACGCCGTCCTCGTCGGCGTACGACGGCAGCTTGCGGTCGCCGACCGTGCCCGCGGTGTAGCGGGCGCGCCTGCCGGCGGCGACCACGTCCCCGCCCCACGGCCGCACGGCGCGCAGCACGAGTTCCTTCTGGGTCCGCAGGTCGTCGGCGTCGATCGACGCCGGTGCCTCCATCGCCACGACCGCCATGACCTGGAGCAGGTGGCTCTGGATCATGTCGGTGAGGGCGCCGGCCTTGTCGTAGTAGCGGGCGCGTCCCTCGAGCCCGAGGGTCTCGTCGTACACGATGTCGACCCGTTCGACGTGCTGCGAGGACAGCAGGGGCTCGATGATGCGGTTCGCGAAGCGCAGTCCGATCAGGTTGAGCACCGTCGAACGGCCGAGGAAGTGGTCGACCCGGTGGATGCGCTCCTCGGGGATGAACGAGTGCAGCAGGTCGTTCAGGTGCTCGGCGCTGGCCGCGTCGGTGCCGAACGGCTTCTCGAGCGCGAGGCGGGTGCGCTTCGGCAGGTCGAGGTGGGCGAGCTGTTCGCAGCTCTTCTCGGTCACGGCCGGGGGCAGCGCGAAGTAGATCGCGGGGTCGTGGTCGCAGGCTCCGAGCAGCGCGCGCAGGTCGTCGGCGCTCGTGACGTCGGCCTTGCGGTACGAGGACGCGTCGATCACGGCCTGCAGCCGCTCCGACAGCGACGACTCGCCCTCCGCGCCTTCGTCGCCCTCGTTCTTCGACGCCTGCGCGTTCTCGAAGGACTCGCGCACCTGCGCCTTCCAGTCAGCGTCGGAGAGGTCCTCGACACCCGCCCCGATGAGCTGGACGTCCCAGTCGTCCTTGACCTCGAGCAGGGTCGCGAGACCCGGCAGGAGCAGGCGCTTGGACAGGTCGCCGCTGGCTCCGAGGATGAGCAGGCTGGTCTGGAGGCTCGACATGCCTCCGACCGTACTCATCGGCCCCGGTGGACGGCCGGGCCGCTACGGTGGTGACAGTTCGGCGCGAGGGAGCACCATGAGCAGTGGGTACGAAGGACGACGCCTCCGCGTCGTCGTGATCGGCACCGGCATGATCGCGGGGGTCCACGCCCGCGCGGCCCGGGCCGCTGGTGCCGAGGTGCTCGGGGTGCTCGGCCGGAACGCATCGCGCTCCGAGCAGGTCGCGGCGCAACTCGACCTGCCTCGTGGGTACGCCTCGCTCGACGACGTCATCGCGGACGCCCCCGACGTCGTGCACATCTGCACGCCGAACGACCAGCACCACCCGCAGGCGATGGCGGTCATCGCCGCGGGCATCCACGTGGTGTGCGAGAAGCCCCTCGCGATCGACCCGGCGCAGGCCGCCGAGCTCGTCGCCGCGGCGGCGGACGCCGGTGTCGTCGCCACGGTGCCGTTCGTGTACCGGTACCACCCGATGATCCGCGAGATCCGCGCGCGCATCGCCGACGGCGACCTCGGTCGACTGCTCGCCGTGCACGGCCACTACCTGCAGGACTGGATGCTCGACGAGGACGCCTCGAGCTGGCGGGTCGACCCGACCTCGAGCGGGTTGTCCCGCGCGTTCGCCGACATCGGCTCGCACTGGTGCGACCTGGTCGAGTTCGTCACCGGTGAGCGCTTCGCCTCGGTGTCCGCGGCGACCGACATCGTCTACCCGACCCGCCCCGCGGCCTCGGGGCCGTCGTTCTCCGGCTCGCCGGACCCCGACCCGGTCGCCGACGCCGCGGAACGGGCCGAGGTCACCACCGAGGACACCGCGGTCGCGACGTTCCGCACCGGCACCGGCCGCATCGGCAACGTGGTGATCTCGCAGGTGGCGTCCGGTCGGAAGAACCGCCTGTGGTTCGAGGTCGACGGCACCCGGGGCAGCGCCGCCTTCGACCAGGAACAGCCCGAGTCCGCGTGGTTCGGCAACGAGCGTGGTGCGCAGATCGTCGTGCGCGACCCGTCGCAGGGGTACCCGGACCAGCGGCGTCTGGCGATCGTGCCGTCCGGGCACCCGCAGGGCTACCTCGATGCCTTCGCCGCGTTCGTCGCCGACACCTACACCGCGGTCCGCACCGGTGTGGCCCCCGACGGCCTGCCGACCTTCGCGGACGGCGCACGTTCCGCCGACATCATCGACGCCGTGATCACCAGCGCGGCCGAGACCACGTGGCGGGAGATCCGGTGAAGCTCGGCATGCTGACGGCCTGCCTGCCCGGGTGGACCCTCGACCGCATCGCGGACTTCGCCGCCGAGCAGGGGTACGAGCGGCTCGAGGTCGGCGTGTGGCCCGGCACCGGTGGCCGCGACTTCGAGGCGGCGCACCTGCCGGTGGCGACGTTCACCGACGCGGACGCCGCTGCGACCCGTGACCTGCTCGACCGCACCGGCCTCGAGATCTCGGCGCTCGCGTACTACGAGAACAACCTGCACCAGGACCTCGCCCGGCGCGAGGAGGTCCGCACCCACCTCAAGCACGCGATCGATGCCGCACAGGTGCTCGGCGTGCCGTACGTCGGCACGTTCATCGGCCGCGACATGAGCCGCAGCGTCGTCGACAACATGCGGATCGGCGACCGGGTCCTCCCCGAGCTCGTCGACTACGCCGGCGAGCGCGGCGTGCGGTTGATCATCGAGAACTGCGTGATGGAGGGCTGGCACCCGGACGGCTACCCCGGCAACCTGGCGTACTCCCCCGAGCTCTGGGGCTGGGTCACCGGCCTCGGCTTCGGTCTGAACTGGGACCCGTCGCACCTGACCTGGATCGGCATCGACCCGGTCGAGACGATCCTGCCGTTCGCCGAGCACATCGTGCACGCGCAGGCGAAGGACCTCGAGCTGTTCCCCCGGAAGCGCGACGCGTACGGGTTCTTCGGCAAGGTCGACAAGGGTGACGACCCGTGGGACATGGGCTGGTGGCGCTTCCGGGTGCCGGGCCGTGGCGTCGTGGACTGGCCGCACGTCGTCGACCGCCTGTACGAAGCGGGGTTCGACGGCACCCTGTCGGTCGAGCACGAGGACCCGCTCTGGGGCGGCACGGACGAGAAGGTCCTCGAAGGGCTGCGCATCGCCCACCGCACGCTCCGACCCCTCATCGCACAGGACCCCCAGCCCATGTGAACGTCGTGTGACGACTTCGACCCGACACTGGCGGGTCGGCTGTGCGTCCTCATAGGTTCTCCGACGATGAACCTCCACTCCTCTCCGCGCCGCCGACGGCGCATCACCAGCGGCGCGGCCTTCGCCACCGCGGGTGTGCTCGTCGCACTGTCCGTCCCCTCCACCGCCGTCGCCGCCGAGGGCGACACGACGATCGACATCATCGACGTCAACGACTTCCACGGCCGCATCGAGTCCGAGGGCACCGCCGTCGACAAGGCAGCCGGTGCCGCCGAGCTCGCCGGTGTCGTGCAGTCGTACCGCGAGGCCAACCCGAACACGATCTTCGCCAGTGTCGGCGACAACGTCGGTGCCTCGACGTTCACCTCGCTGATCCAGCAGGACGCCCCGACGATCGATGCGCTCAACGCCATGGACCTCGACGTCAGCGCGATCGGCAACCACGAGCTCGACAAGGGCCAGGACGACCTGACCGGGCGCATCGAGGACCGGGCCGACTGGCCCTACGTCTCGGCGAACATCGTCAAGCAGGGCACGACCGAACCCGCGTTCGAGCCGTACTCCATCGTGGAGAAGGGCGGCGTGAAGGTCGGCTTCATCGGCGCGACCACCGAGGACCTCATCCCGGGGCTCGTCAGCCCCGGCGGTGTCGAGGGCCTCGCGATGGCCCCGATCGTCAGCCAGGTCAACAAGTACGCCGACCAGCTCACCGACGGTGTCGACAGCAACGGCGAGGCCGACGTGCTCGTCCTGCTGGTGCACGAGGGTGCTCCCACGAACGCTCTCGCCGACGCGACCGGGTCCGGCGTGTTCGGCACGATCACCTCGGGCGTCTCGTCGAAGGTGTCCGCGATCGTCTCCGCACACACCCACGCGACCTACAACCACCAGATCGCGGGTCCCGACGGCACGACCCGCCCGGTGATCCAGACCGGTTCCTACGGCGTGAACTTCGGACACCTGCAGCTCACCGTCGACGCCGACAAGCAGCTCACCGGCATCACGTCCGAGGTCAAGTCGGTCAACGGTGAGACCCGTGTGCCGGCCGACTCCACCTCGGTGGACGCGGTGGCCGACATCGTGACGGCTGCGAAGGCCGTCGCCGACGTCGAGGGCAGCAAGAAGCTCGGCGAGGTCACCGGCGACCTGCGTCGTGCGGTGCAGTCGGACCGCACGACCGAGAACCGCGGCGGCGAGTCCGTCCTGGGCAACTACATCGCCGAAGTGCAGCGCTCCGCGACCGAGCGCAACGGCTCGCAGATCGCCTTCATGAACCCCGGCGGGCTGCGCACGGACATGGTCTACGCGTCGAGCGGCGCCGGCGACCCGGACGGCACGGTGACCTACAAGGAGGCCGCGCTCGTCCAGCCGTTCGCGAACACCCTCGTCACCGAGGACATGACCGGCCAGCAGATCAAGGACGCCCTCGAGCAGCAGTGGCAGCCGGACGGCCTGCCGCGTCCGTTCCTCAAGCTCGGCGTCTCGGACGGCTTCGCGTACACCTACGACCCCGCGAAGGGCCGTGGCGAGCGCATCACCGGCATGACCTTGAACGGCGAGTCGATCGCCCTCGACGACACCCTCAAGGTGACGGTCAACTCGTTCCTGTCGACCGGTGGCGACAACTTCGCCGCCTTCGCGACCGGCGCGAACATCGCCGACTCGGGCCAGGTCGACCTGCAGGCGCAGGTGGACTACTTCCTGGACAACCCGACGGTCACCCCGCCGTCCGACCAGCGTGCCGTCGGCACCACGGTCACGCCGACCCCCGAGGGCGGGTTCCAGCCCGGCGACGAGATCACGATCGACCTGTCGTCGCTCGTGTTCAGCAGCGACGACCCCGCTGCAGCCGGCACCGTGTCGGTCAGCGCCGGTGACGTCGAGCTCGCCACCGCCGAGATCGACCCGACGATCGTCGACACGAACGACGAGCAGGGTCGTGCGACGCTGACCTTCGCCGTGCCGACCGTCGAGTCGTCGGCCGACGCAGCGACGGTCCGGACGGCTGCCCGTGCCGCCGCGACGACGGACGAGCCGCTCGTCGTCACCCTGCCGGGCGGCCAGACGATCACGCTCGCCGTGACCATCCCGCTCGCCGCGGCCGTCGACCCGACGGACCCGACCGAGCCCACGGACCCGACCGAGCCCACGGACCCGACCGACCCCACGGACCCGGCTGACCCGGGCGCGGGCAACGGGGACGCCCCGGGTGCCGGCAACGGCAACGGCAACGGCAACGGCAACGCTCCGGGAACGGACACGGGCACCGGCACGGACCTGGCGGGCGACCCGTCCGACTCGACGAACGCCGGCGGTGACCTCGCCTACACGGGCGCGGACCTGACGGCGCCGGGGATCGCAGCGGGCCTGCTCCTGCTGGCGGGCATCACCGCACTCGTCGCCGTGCGCCGGAAGCGCGCACGGACCGACGCGAGCGTCCAGACCGACTGACACCGGGCCTCCCGTCCGACACGAACGGGCCGTCTCACCACCGTGAGACGGCCCGTTCCGTCGCGCCGGGAGGCACGGATCGCGTCCGGCGCGCACCGCGCGCCGATCCGCTGCCGCGCTCCCTGTCCCATAGCAGCGCTCGCACTGCGGATCCGGGGATCGGCGGGGTACTCTCGGGGCTGTCGCATCGCGACGCGTCGCGCCGGGTCGCCTCTCAGGTCGGCGGTGGTTCCGTTCGACGAGACCCCGCGGCGCGGGTGCCCTCCGCCTCCAGGGAAACGGCGGAGGGCGCCCTCTCCCCAGCGGCGTCAGCGGCTCCCGACACCGTCAGCGGAACAGCTGCTCGCCGATGTACGACCCCTTGCGCGGTGCCGGCGGGATCGCGAACACCGCGGACCCGATGTGCGAGACGTACTCGTTCAACCGGTCCGAGGCGCCGAGCTTCCGCTGCAGCCGGGTGAAGTGCTCCGGGTCGTTCATGTACGCCAGGAACAGCAGCCCGGCGTCGAGCTGGCCGTACTCGTTGAGGCCGTCGGTGTAGTTGTACGGACGCCGCAGGATCTTCACGCCGCCGTTCGCCTCGTGGGCGGCCAGGGCGATGTGGGACGTCGCGTCGATCTTCGTGGCACCGTCCTTCCCGGTCGCCGCGAAGTCCGGTGTCGTGTGCTCGGTCCCGCCGGACAACGGTGCGCCCTCGATCTTGGTCCGACCGAAGACGCGCTGCTGGTCGCTGACGACGTCGGCGTCCCAGATCTCGATGTTCATCCGGATCTTCCGTACCACCTGGTAGGTGCCGCCGGTCATCCACTCCGCGCCGTCGCCCGGGTCGTCGACCCACACGAAGCGGTCGTGGTCCTCGTCCGTCGTGATGTTCCTGGTGCCGTCCTTGAAGCCCATCAGGTTGCGCGGCGTCGTCTGGTGCGGGCCAGCCGACGCACGACCGAAGCCGAGCACGGTCCACCGCACGGTCGCCGTCCCCCGCGCCATCCGGGCCAGGTCGCGGACCGCGTGGTACGCCACCTGCGGGTCGTCGGCGCAGGCCTGCAACGACAGGTCGCCGCCGGTCAGTCCGGCCTGCAGGTTGTCGCTCGGCAGCCGAGGCACGTCGGCGAGGTCCGCCGGGCGCTTGTCGGCCAGACCGAAGCGCTCGTCGAACACGCCGGGGCCGAACCCCACCGTGACCGTCAGGGACGCCGGACCGAGGTCGAGCGCCTCACCGGTGTCCGCGCCGACGCCGTCACCGTGCGCGGGCTCGACGCTGCCGACGGTCTTCCCCGCCTGCAGCTGCGCGATCGCCGCGGACCAGCGGGCGAGGAGCACCTGCAGCTCGGTCGCGACGCTGGTGGACAGGTCGAAGGTCATGAACACGCAGTACCGCTGGGGGGCGGTCTGCACCCCGCCCTGCGGCTGCCGTGCGGCGGTCGCGTAGAACGGGTGGCTCTGGGACAGGTCGATGGACTCGTCACCGTTGGCGGCCGCCGTGAACGGGTTGACCCCCGTCGCGGCCGTCGCGCCGCCGATGCCGACCGCGGCGCCCGCCCCGGCTCCGGCCGCGGCGAGTCCCGCGCCGAACAGCCCGCGCCGGGAGACCCCGGTGCGGGCTGCGCGGTCGTCGTCGGGCTGCGTCACGCGGTGGCGACCTTCTCGGCGAGGCGGGACAGCGGGTCCTGCAGGGCCTGGATCTGCTGCGAGATGCGGTTCGCGTCGGACTTCTTGGTCGCCGCGTCCCACGTGTCGAAGCCGCCGAGGTCGTCGGCGTTGCGGTAGCCGTCCATCATCGTGTTCGTCGCGTCGAACTGCTTCGCGATCTGCTTCGTCAGGGTCGGGTCGAGCTTCGTCAGGCCCGGCTTGAGGTACGCGAAGGCCTGACGGGCGCCCTCGACGTTGGCGGCGAGGTCGACGAGGTCGATGTGGCTGTACGCCTCTTCCTCACCGGTGACCTTGTTCGACTGGACCTCTTCGAGCAGGCCAGCGGCACCGTTCGCCAGGTCCTCGGGCTTGTAGTCGAGCGTCGGGACGAGCTTCGCGAGCAGCTGCACGTTCTCGGTCAGGTCGGCCGCGGTCTTCTTGGTCGACGCGGTGATCTCCCCCGCCTGGAACAGGTCCTTCTCGACGGCGTGGAACCCGCTCCAGCCGACGGCCGGGTCGAGGTTCGAGGCGCGCATGTCGATCAGGTAGTCGAGGTTGCCGGCGTTGTCGGTCGCCTTGTGGCCCTTCTTGACGAAGCCGTCGACGTCGCTCTCGACGTGCTCGTAGAACGGGCGGGCGTTCGCGTAGTCGGTCTTCGCGGCGTCGAGGTCGCCGGCGTCGATGTCCTTCTGCAGGAGTTCGACCGCGGTGACCATGTCGGTGACCTGGCCGTCGACGTAGTCGGCGTAGCCCTTCGTGCCCTCGTCGAGGAGGGTGGCGGCGCTGCTGTTCGCGGTCGAGGTGACCTTGCCCGTGACCGTGAAGTCGGTGAGCTCGGTGTCGGCTCCGGGGCAGTACACCTGGTACTTCCCGCCGCTCAGGGTCGCGGTGAACTGCACGGCGTCGAGGCCGGGAGCGAGGTTCTCCTTCTCGCCCAGGATCCGCTGGTCCTGCAGCAGTTCGACCTCGGTGATGGCCGTCGAGGACTCGTTCTTCACCGAGAACGTGACCGGCCCGGCGGGGACCTTCGTCTCGGAGACCTTGCACTGGTCCGAGCCGTCGTTCGTCAGGGTGATGGTGACGCGCGAGACCTTCGCGGCGTCGGTGGAGCTGTCGGAGGCACCGTCGGAGCTCGCGCAGCCGGTCAGTGCGAGGGCGGTGACGACGCCGAGGGCGCCGAGGGTGATCAGGGGTCGAACGGGCTTACCGAACGGCATAGTCGTTGCTCCTTGCAGGGTCCCCGGCGGGTGGGCCGCGTGTCGGGACGGTTTCGGGGGTGGGATTCACGGGTGCCGTCCGACGACGGCGGTCACGGAGCGCGAGCAGCGCCTGGGCGGCCGCTGCGACGCCGAGGGCGATCGGCAACCAGGCCTTCCAGAGCAGCAGCTCGGCAGCCCGCGTGTCCGCGGCCGCCACCGCAGTGGCGGACCGCTCGACGCGGGAGTCGGGGACGGACCACACGGAGCGGTCCAGGGTCGTGGTGCGGGCGGACGGGAGGCCCCCACCGCTCAGCGTCAGCACGGTGCGTTCGTCGCGGGTGGCGTCCAGGACCCCACCACGGACCGTCCACAGGGTCACGGTGTCGCGCACCGCCCAGCGGGCGGTGAACGGGCCGGGGTTCGTCGACGGCGAGACGCCGACCGGGATCCGGCCGAACAGGTCGACGAGGTCGACGAGCGTCAGCGTCGCCGGGCGGTCCGCGGCGGTGGCCGACGTGCGGATCCGCCACCGGTCGGCGGCCACGCCCGCGCGGGTCACGCGGCGGTGGGCCGACGTCGGCAACGTGAGCCGTGCCTCCTGGCCGGTGGTGGTGCCGGCGACGCGGAGGACGCCGGACGCACCGTGGATGTCCGCCGAGACGGACGTGGCGTCGCCGCGGACGGTGGCGGAGCCGGGCAGGTCGACGCCGCCCATCGGGACGGCGATCGCCAGCGCGGCTGCGGCCACCGCGAGGGCTCCGGCGACGGTGGCGCGGACCATCGGGACGCGTGCCGACGACGGACGCCAGGCGCGGGGCCAGAGCGTCAGGGCGAGGACCGGCACCACGTAGAGGACCCAGCCGAGCACCTCGATGACGCGGGGGTCCGGCGGGATGCCGAGCACGCCCGTGACGAGCGCACCCTGCACCGACCCGTTCGGGGCGAGCCAGGACAGGTCGACGGTCCGCTGCTGCCCGATGACGATCCACCCGGCCTCGTGCGCGCGCCGGAGCACCGTCAGCACGAGCCCGCCGGCGACGAACACCAGGAAGACGCCGGTGCCGGTGAAGAACTTCGACAGGTTCAGCCGGACGCCGCCGGTGTAGATGCCGTAGCCGATGACGACGGCGCCCGCGATGCCGATGACCGCGCCGAGGGCGGCGAGACCGGTGTCCGACGACGCCTGGAAGGTCGCGAGGAGGAAGACCGCGGTCTCGAAGCCCTCCTTGAGCACGGCGAGGAAGGCCATGCCGGCCAGTGCCCACGCGGTGCCGCGGCCGAGCGCCTCGGTCGCGCTCGCCTCGAGTTCCTTGGTCAGGGTGCGCGCGTGGGTGCGCATCCAGACGATCATGCCGGTGACGAAGACCACGGCGACGATGCCGATGATCGCCTCCATGCCCTCCTGCTGCGCCTGCGGCAAGGCCTGCTCGACGACCTGCAGGCCGAACCCGACGCCGATGCTGAGCACGACGGCGACCCCGACGCCGAACCACATGGGGGCGAGGGGGACACGGTTGCGACGCAGGAACGCGGCGATGATGCCGACGATGAGCGTCGCTTCGAGGCCTTCACGGAGGCCGATGACGAGAGTGGCGAGCATGACGTAGGTGAGGCTAACCTAACCGTCGTTCGGCCCGCCAGTCGTCCAGCGTGGGGTTTGATGGTTCTCATGAACCTGCTGTCCGTCGATGGCCTGGCGTCGGTCACGAACCTGCTCGACCTCGCCGGGGTGTTCGCGTCCGCCCTGCTCGGTGGATCGATCGCCCGCGCGATGGACTTCGACCTGTTCGGGTTCCTGGTCGTCGGCTTCGTCTCGGGGCTCGGCGGCGGCATGCTGCGCGACACCCTGCTGCAGAACGGCCCCCCGGTCGCACTCGTCGACCCGCTCTACGTGCCGGTCGCCCTGGCCGGGGCACTCATCGCCTTCTTCGTGTCGTTCTCCGAGATCACCTGGGACCGGTTGTTCACCGTGCTCGACGCCGCGGTGATCGGGTTCTGGGCGGTGGTCGGGGTGCAGCGCACCTACGACGCCGGCCTGGAGTGGCCAGCCGCGATCATCATGGGGACGATCACCGCGGTGGGCGGCGGCGCGATGCGGGACCTGCTGCTCCGCCGGGTGCCCGCGGTGTTCGGTGGGAACGCGCTGTACGCCACCGTGGCCGTCGCGGCGTCGGTGGTGATGGTCGTCGCGTCCGCCCTCGGGTCGCCGTCGATCGGGATCGTGGCCGCGATCGCGCTGTCGCTCGGTCTGCGCTGGGGTGCGGTCCGCCGCGGCTGGGGACTGCCCAACGGTCGTGACTGGCAGCCGAAGTCGACGCTCGGCTCGCTGCTGCGGCGCGGGCGGAGCCTGCGACCCGACGCACTCCGGCTGCTCCGACGCCCCGGACGGCGCACGGGAGCGGGCAGTGTGCGCGAAAAACACGACACGGCAACGGATTCCTCGTTCGACGACTGAGGGGTGTCATCTGTCAGTGCTCCGGCGTAGCATCCCTACCGTCGGGTATGGACCCGGCTCATGTCGTCCGCACCGAACCGACGCGACCCGAACGCGGCGGTTCCGCGCAGACGTGGTGATGGGGGCTTCGCTGATGCCGCGCGTGATCAGACGCGCGGCGCGGCAGGTCTCCCACCCCAAACTCGCCCGCCCCAAGCTCGCCCGCCCCCAGCTCGCCCGCCCGGGTTTCAGCCCCGGTGCCCCGCCCCGGCAGGAACGATGAACGACGACGTCTCCGACTCCCCCACGCCGCGGACACCACGGGCCGAGGTCCGAGAACGTCTCCTCATCGCCGGCGCTGCCGTCTTCGCCGAACAGGGCGTGCACGGCGCGCGTCTCGACGAGGTCGCCGCCCGTGCCGGGTTCAGCAAGGGCGCGGTCTACTCGAACTTCTCGTCGAAGGAGGACCTCCTCGCGCAGGTCATGCAGCGCGGGACGAACCTGGTGCTCGGGTCGCTGCAGGAGCTCATCCGCGCCGACATCGCCGCGGCGGACATCGCGGACGTCGTGCGGGCAGCCTTCGGACGGCACGACCAGCGCGCGCAGTTCGCCCTGCTGTCGGAGTTCCGCGCCTACGCGATCCGACACACCGATCTGCTGCCCGAGTTCGTGCGGCAGCGACGGGTGCTGCAGGACGGCGTGCACGAGCTGGTGCGACTGTGGTTCGGGGCGCACCCGGAGGTCGACGCCGGCATGCCGCTCGACGCCTTCGCCACGGCGCTCGTCGCCGCCAACGTCGGGGTCGTGTTCGACGGGCCCGCGCTGCCGGGGGTCGACCCCGGCGAGGTCATCGCCGCCCTGGTCGAGGCGGTCGTCCGCCGCCGCTGACCGGGCGGCGGCATGGTGCTGCGGCGTGGCGCTCTGGCGTGGTGCTGCGGCGTAGTGCGGCGTTGACCACTCGGTGCGAGCTTGTTGCGCCGCACCGAGTGGCCAACCTCGCACCAGCCGAGACTCCGGGGTCAGGCGGGGTCAGGCAGGGCGACGGGAGCGCCGACGGCCCTCGTGCGACCACGCGGACGACGGCAGCAGGCTCGGCGGCAGCAGGCGCGACCGCAGCACCCGTCCACCGGAGACCGAGGCGTCGAGCGCCTCCCGCGCCTGCTGCACGTGCTGCACGAGCGCCTCGCCGTCGACCGCTGCGACCCCGCCGGCCGCGAACCGTTCACGGTCGACGGCGTCGACCACGGCGTCGAGGTGCGGGAGCGCTGATGCCGGCAGCACCGGGCGGAGTCGCCCGAGGACGGCTCGGGCAGTCCGGGCCGCAGCCCCTGCGTCACCGGGGGGTGCCAGCCCCGGGGCGTAGCCGTGGTCGGCGACGTCGTCGAGGGCCTCACGCCAGGCGTTCACCGCCGGCGAGCGACCAGCGGCGACGGCGGACAACCGCGACCGCCGTCGGAGTGCTCGGACGAGTCCGGGGGCGATGAGCAACGCGAGGACGAGTGCCGCGCCGAACAGCAGGCCGGCCGGACCGCTGCCACCCGAGGCACCGGCCGCACCGGGCTGCGCCGACGCCGAGGGGGTCGGCGTCGCCGAGGACTCGGCGGGGGCGGACTGCTCGGGCGCGGGCAGCGGGGACTCGGGCGTCGCCGCGGTCGGGGTCTCCGTGGGTTCGGTCGAGGGCTGCGCTGCCGCGTCGGAGTCCGGCGTCGGCTCGAACGCGACCCAGCCGGCCCCCTTGATGTACAGCTCGGGCCAGGAGTGCAGCTGCCGGTTCGACACCGCGTACTCACCTCCGGGCTGCGCTGCCCCGGCCCGATACCCCACCGCGATCCGGGACGGGATGCCGAGCGTCCGGGCCATCACGGCCATCGCCGACGAGAAGTGCACGCAGTAGCCCTCGCGCACCTGCAGGAAGGTCGAGACGACGTCCATGCTGTCGCCGTCGTAGCCCTGCTCGACGGGGGCCGTCTCGGAGTAGGTGAACAGGTCGCTGCGGAACCACTGCTCGAGGGCGCGGGCCTGGGCGTAGTCGTCGGACGCGGCCCCGGCCACCCGCTCCGCGGTCGACGTGATGTTCGCGGGCAGGTCCTTCGGCAGCGTCAGGTCGGTCTGCAGCTGGTCGCCGCTCGGCTCCCGGAACCCCCGGCCGTCGGCACGGGACAGGACACCCGAGGCCGCGACGGCGTCGAGGTACGCGTTCGCGAAGGTCGAGGCACCGTAGACCTCGTACGTCGCACCGCGCGGCGTGGCCGGACCGGTCGATCGCACGGTGCTCGAGGACCCCATCCAGCGCCACTGCGACAGGTCGAGGTTGGTGGAACGCGACTCGATCGACACCGCCCCGGACGGCACCGGCAGGTACGTGCTCGACAGCCCGGTGATCCGGACCGTGACGTCGCCGCGGGTCGCCAGGCGGGGGTTCACGCCCTCGGCCCACTGCTGCTGGTCGGCGGTGTCGGCCTCGGCGGCGTTCGTCACCGTCGGCACCCAGTCCCCGGTGCCGAACTCGTCCAGGTCGGCGAGCTTGAGGTACTCGGGCTGGCCGTCGGACGACCGGTAGCGGAGCACCTCGAGTTCGCTCGGCTGCCGCAGGTCGTTGCCGAGCTCGAGCAGGGTGCCGGGTCGCCCGGGTTGGATCGGCGACTGGATGGCCCCGGTGACGCCGGACAGCCAGCTCGCGTTGAGCGGCACGATCGCGGGCAGGCCGATCGCGACGACGAGCCCGATCGCACCGACGACCGCGGCCGGGACCGCTCGCTGCACGGGTCGGACCGACAGCCACAGCAGGGCGAGGAAGGCGACGGCTGTGGTGATCACGAGCGCGGTGCTCGCCGGCTGTCCGGTGATGATCCCCGGGACGATGAGGATGACGAGTGCCGGCGCGGCGGCGAGCGACGGGATCCGGGCGATCGCGGCGAGGAACAACGAGACGCCCGCCACCCAGGCGATCGACACGGTCACGACCAGTCGGATCGCGTCGGTCTGCGGCAACGGCGCGGGGTTCAGGCGGATGGCGGCGAGCGTCTCGCCCAGCGCTCCGTCGGCGTCGAGCCAGCCGAGGGGTTGCACGTCGTTGACCAGGGCGGCGGCGCACGAGCACAGCACGAGGGTGGCGACGAGTGCCACGAACCGGACCCCGGGGGCCCGGCGACGCACCGCGAGCATGACGGCCACGAGCACCGCGACGACCACGACGCCGGACACCCACCAGGCGGTGCCCTGCACGAGCGGGCGGATCGCGAGCGCGGCGATGAGCACGGGCACCGGGGCGAGCGCGACGACCCAGGTGCTCGGGGTGTCACGGGTGTCGTCGTCGCGGTCCAGGACCTCGCGCACGTCGACGGGCCGGCGCGACGACGCAGCGGCGCCGCTCACCGTGCGGCTCCGGACGCGGTCGCCCCGGCGACCGGCACCACGAGGGTGCGCCAACCACCGCGGTCGAGGATCCCGCGGACCACCGGGTCCGGCGGCACGATCGTCGCCATGATCCCGCGGCTCGATCCGCTCGTCGCCGTCACGAGTTCAGCCGCTTGCTCGGCGGTGCAGTTGCCGGTGACCACCGCGGTCATGCCGTGCACGTCCCGCCCACGCACCTCGGGCAGGACCTCGGTGACCGGACGAGCGTCGCTGCGGAGCCGGACGTCCGCGAGTCCGACGAGCACGTCGGTGAGGCCGCCGACGTCGCCGGCGTGCCGGGTGCTGCCGGACGGCCCGTCGCTCACGAGCACGACGCGCGAGGTCCGGGCGGCGAGGGCGCGGGCGACACTGGCGGCGACGACGACGGCGTGTTCGAAGGCCTGGTCACCGCCCAGGTCGGACAGCTCCGCCAGGTCCTCACGCCCGAGGCCCTGGTAGGACTCGCGCCGGACGTCGAGCGCGATGACGGCCTCGGGTGGTTGTGCCTGCGTGGTCTGCCGGACGTGCAGTTCGCCGCGGCGAGCACTCTGCGCCCAATGCACCCGACGGATCGGGTCGCCGGGACGGTACGGCCGGAGTTCGCTGTCGTCGGCGGACCCGCCCTGCCCGACCCGTCCTTCGTCGGCGGAGACGGCCCCGGCGAGGGCGCCGGTGTCGATCGCGGCGAGGGGTGCGCTCGCGGGGACGACGACGACCTCTTCCGCCGGCACCACCGGGCGGTCGATGCGGAGCAGGCCGAAGGGGTCCTCGACCCGGATGGTGACGGGTCCGACGAGCGTGCGGCCGCGGTGCATCGCGAGTGCCTCGACGTCGAGCACCGCTGGCGGCAGGCCCGGGCCGACGAGCGCGTAGGTCTCTGCCTCGGACGCACTGGCGAAGGCGTCCTCGAGCTGTTCGCGGACGAGCAGGGTCGACCGCGGTCCGATCGGCAGACTGGTGCTGCCGAGGGTGATCCGCTCGCGGTACACCTCGCCGACCTGCACGATCGCGCGGGCCGTGCTCCGGCTGCCCCGGAGCGGTGCGGCGACCACGAACGCCATCACGATGCCGAGCACGACGAGCACGAGCAGCAGCAGCCCGGCCGAGACGGCGACGCTGGTGGTGCCCACGAGTCCGCCCCCGATCAGCCCGATGCCGATCGCGATGACGGTCCAGCCGCGCACGGTCGGACGGGGGAACGGCGTGCGCCGGAGCAGGGACAGCCCACGGCGGCCGAAGCGCCCGAGCGTCGAGCGCGCGGCACCGGTGCGCCGCAGCAGCGACGACGGTGCCGATCGGCCGGGCATCAGGAGCGGACGGGGGTCGCCGTGAACGGCACGGCGGTGTCGGAGACGATGCGGACGACGATCTCGCGCACGGTGTCCTCGCCCGTGCCGCCGAGTCCGCGCGCCACCGGCACGAGCCGGTGGGCGAGCACGATCGGTGCCAGGGCGGCGACGTCGTCCGGCGTGACGAACGGCCGGCCGAGCAACGCCGCGTGGGCACGGGCCGCCTGGGCCAGGTGCAGCGTCGCGCGGGGGCTGGCGCCGAGCACCAGGTCGGGGTGGGTGCGGGTGGAGCGGACGATCGCGATGACGTACGCCTCGACGTCGGGGGCGATGTGGACGTTCGCCACGGCCTCGATGATCCCGCGCAGCGTGGTCACGTCGACGATCGGTCGCAGGTGCGAGAGCGGGTCGCCGCCGCCGCGGTTCGCGAGCATCTGCCGTTCGGCGTCGACGCTCGGGTACCCCATCGTGATGCGCGCCATGAAACGGTCACGCTGGGCCTCGGGCAACGGGTAGGTGCCCTCCATGTCGATCGGGTTCTGCGTCGCCACGATCATGAAGGGGCGGTCGAGCAGCCGGGTCACGCCGTCGACCGTGACCTGCGACTCCGCCATCGCCTCGAGCAGGGCGGACTGGGTCTTCGGGCTGGTGCGGTTGATCTCGTCACCGATGACGACGTTCGCGAACACCGGCCCCGGTGAGAACCGGAACGTGCCAGAGGACTGGTCGAAGATGTTCACCCCGGTGACGTCCGACGGCAGCATGTCGGACGTGAACTGGATGCGGTTCACCGAGCCGCCCACCGAGGCGCCGAGTGCCTTCGCCAGGACCGTCTTGCCGACGCCGGGGACGTCCTCGACGAGCAGGTGCCCCTCGGCCAGCATCACGGTGAGGGCGGTGCGGATCGCCTCGGTCTTGCCGTCGATCACCGTCGAGACGGACGCGACGATGGCGTCGCCGACCTCTCGGATGCGCTCGAGGGGGAAGGCGGGGTCGGTCGGCTCCGGCACGCAGGGCTCCTCGTCTCGGGACAGGTGTCGTGCATGCTACATCGGTCCGGTGACAGCGCCCGGTGGGCGTGTCACCGATGCGCACTGGACGGGAGGCCCGTGGAGCGTGCGCCGATCGGCGCACGTCCCACGAGCCTCCCGTCCAGATCACGTGGTGCGTCTCAGACGCGACTCACGCGCGCGTCGTGAGCGCCGTGTCGGCTGCGAGCAGGACCTTCGCGGCGACCGCGACCCCTTCTTCGCGACCGAGCTCGGTGTCCTCGTGCTCGATGTTGACCCACATGTCCGGGTCCACCTCGCGCAGGGCCTCGAGGAACGCCGACCAGTACGCCTCGTCGTGGCCCTTGCCGAGCGCGACGAAGTCCCACGCGGACGGCTTCGGCCACTCGTTCGCCCACTCGTCGCCACCGAGGTTCGTGCGCGGCTCGTCCGGCGACAGCCGACGGAACGAGTTGTCGAGCACGCCGTTGATCGCCGCGTGCGGGTTGATCCGGACGTCCTTCGCAGCGGCGTGGAACACCAGGTCGCCGAGGTCGCGGACGACCGCCACCGGGTCCATCTGCTGCCAGAACAGGTGACTCGCGTCGAGTTCGACGCCGGTGTTCGTCAGGCCACCGCGCTGCACGAGCTCGCGGATCGTCGCCGGGTTGAACACCACGTTCTGCGGGTGCAGCTCGAGCGCCACCTTGACCCCGTGCTCCCGCGCTAGGGCATCGATCTCCTGCCAGAACGGCACGGCGACGCTCCACTGGTACTCGATGACGTCGAGCGCGGCGGAGTTCCAGGCGTTCACGATCCAGTTCGGTCGGGCGCCGCCGGGCTCGCCCGCCGGCAGCCCGGACATCGTGACGACGCGGTCCTGCCCGAGGCGGGCGGCGAGGCGGATGCTGCGCCGGATGTCCTCGGCGTGGGCCTGACCGATCGCTCGGTCCGGGTGCAGTGGGTTGCCGTTGCAGTTCAGGCCGGCGATGGACACCCCGGTGCCCTCGAACTGCGCGAGGAAGGCGTCACGTGCTGCGTCGTCCTCGAGGATCGCGTCGATGTCCGGCACGTGCACCGGCGGCAGGAACCCGCCGGTGTTCAGCTCGATGCCGGTCAGGCCGTTGCCCGCGATGGCCGTCAGGGCCTCGGCGAGCGGCCGGTCGTGGAAGATGGCGTTGTAGAGACCGAGCTTCATGCGTGCGCTCCTTCGGTGGTGCGGACGGACGGCACGTCGAGGGAGGCCCCACCGGCCCCGGCGGACCGTGCCACCGCGTCGAGGATCTCCATGTTGTGCACGCCGTCGTCGAACGTGGCGTTGGCCGGCAGCGGGTCCGCGACGCCGGCGACCTCGTCGAGGAACGCGCGTGCCTGGTACTCGAACATCTGGTTCTGCCCCCAGCCGACACCGGGCGCGTCCATCGCCATGCCGCCGGCGACGTAGGGGTGGTCCGGGCCGAGGACGACCTGGCGGTACCCACCGAGGCGGGAGCCGTCGGACTGCAGCGCGAGGCCGATCTCCGAGGCGCGCTCCTGGTCCCAGCGCGCTGCACCGTTCTCGCAGAAGACCTCGATGACCAGGCCGTTCGGGTGCGCCGTGGCGACCCGGGACACCTCGAGCGAGCCCACCACGGAGCCGTCGCCGAAGCGTGCGTTGAAGGTGGCGTAGTCGTCGTTCTCGACGTCGGCGAACTCACCGGTCAGCGGGACGGCCTGGCCGCGCAGGGCGAACCCGGCGGCGATCGGGCGCTTCGTGATCGCGGTGGTGAACATGCCGCCGTTGACGCTCTGCACCTCGCCGGCCAGGAACTCGGCCACGTACGCCAGGTGCGAGCCGACGTCGGCGAGGGCTCCGGTGCCGGGGGCACCCGCGAAGCGCCACGAGAAGGGCACGTCGGGCGACGAGCCGTAGTCGGTCCAGTAACGGGCGGAGACGTGCAGGACACGGCCGAGCGTGCCGTCCTCGACGAGCTGCTTGATCGCGGCGAGGCCAGGGGCGCGGCGGTAGGTGAAGCCGACGCGGGCGACGAGCCCGCGCTGCGATGCCTCGGTGGCCGCGGTGGCCATCGCCCGTGCGTCCTCGAGCGAGTCCGACAGCGGCTTCTCGCACAGGACGTGCTTGCCGGCGGCCAGCAGCCCCTCGACGATCTCGCGGTGCAGCTTGTTCGCGACGACGACGCTCACGACGTCGATGTCGTCGGCCTCGGCGATGGCTCGCCAGTCCGTGTCGTGGCGGGCGTAGCCGAAGCGCTGCGCAGCCTCGGCCGCCAACGGCTCGTACACGTCGCCGATCGACACGAGCCGCACGGGCGGCAGCGTCGGGGCGAAGAGTGAGGGTGCGTTCCGCCACGCGGCCATGTGGGCCTTGCCCGCCATGCCCGCCCCGATGACGGCGACGCCGATGCTGTCGCTCATGGTTCTCTCCTTCGAGAAGTCCGGTGCCGATTCTGGAACGTTCCAGAACGTGTCGGTAGACTGTAGCCCGACCACCCCATGTCCTGTCAAGGAGCCGCGTGTCACGACCCCCGACGATCATCGACGTCGCGACCCGTGCCGGCGTCTCGAAGTCACTCGTCTCGATGGTGCTCCGCGACGACCCGGGCGTCTCCGACGCACGCCGCTCGGCCGTGCTCGCGGCCGCCGCCGAGCTCGGCTACCGCCCGAACCGCGCCGCCGCGATCCTCGCCGGAACCCGGACCCGCACCGTCGGGGTCATCGTCGACGACTTCCGCAACCCGTGGTTCGTCCCGCTGCTCGACGGCATCCGTGACGCGCTCGCACCACACGGCCTGCGACTCACCCTGGCGGACACCCGTGCGAACGCCCACCTCGACTCCTCGCCGTTCGACGACCTCGTCTCGCTGCGGGTCGACGGCGTCGTCCTCGCCGCCGAGGGCTTCCCCGACCTCGTCGTGCCGGCCGACACCCCCGTCGTCGTCGCCGGCGCCCGGGCCGACGTGCCCGGCGGGCTCGACGTCGTCGCCTCGGACGAGGCCGCCGGCGGCCGGTTGGCAGCGGATCACCTGATCGGACTCGGTCACCGCCGCATCGTCCACGTCACCGGCTCGGGAGGCCCGGCTGCGGTCCGCCGCGAGGGCACCGTCGCGCGGATGGTCGCGTCCGGCATCGCGCCACTGGTCTTCGGCGACGGCCCGACGTCCGAGACGACCGGGTACGAGGGCACCCGCCGCGCACTGCGGGACCACCCGGACCTGACGGCGGTGTTCGCCGCGAACGACGTCATGGCGATGGGCGCGATCGCCGCCGTGCGCGAAGCCGGACTCCGTGTCCCCGAGGACGTCTCGGTGGTCGGCAACGACGAGACGCCGCTCGCCGCCTCACCCCTGCTGCGTCTGACCACGGTCGACCCGCACAACGACGAGGTCGGGCGGCTCGCGGCGAACCGGCTCGTGGAGCTCGTCGGCGCGGCCGAACGACCCGCTCCGAGCCGGGTCCTGGTGCCGCCGTCGCTCGTCGTGCGGTCCACGACGGCGCCGCCGCGGGCCTGAGACGCCACCACCCCGCGACCGCAGCGCGCGGGGCGGCGGTGATCCGGGCCTCCCGGCCGACGGATCAGACGCTGGCACCCTCGAGCCGGTCGACCGCGACCGCGAGTTCTTCGAGTTCCGGGACCTCGCGCGCTTCGGCGAGCGCCCCCTCGAGCGCAGCGGCGTGGATCGGCGTGGCCGCATCCAGCAGCCGCTGACCGGCGTGGGTGAGCTCCGTGTAGAGCCCGCGGCGGTCGTCGGCGCAGAGCACGCGGGTGAGCAGCGCACGTTCCTCGAGTCGGTTGACCAGCCGGGTCGTGGCGCTCGGACTGAGGGCCGCTGCGCGGGCGAGCTGCTGCATGCGCATGTGGAAGCCGTCCTGCCGGCGCAGCGCATCGAGCACGGTGTACTCGACCACGGACAGGTCGACGTCGCGCAGCGCGCGCTCGAGTCGCGTCTCGATCAGGCCGTGCAGTGCCGCCAGGGTGCGCCAGCCGTGGGCACGGACAGCGGTGGAGGTGTCGTCGACGGACATCGGGCTCCTTCTGGTCGGCTGCGCGGTCGGTCGCTGCGGTCGGTCGCCGCGGTCGTTGCGGGCGCGTGAAGTTGCTTGCGCGGATACCCCGCGTGTGCAACTATCGATACCGCGCGTCTGCAACATCCAGCGTACGCGGCACAGCGCCACCGCACAACGGAAGGAACCCCCATGCCCGCGGGACTCATCGCCCTCGCACTCGGCGGATTCGGCATCGGACTGACCGAGTTCGTCATCACCGGCCTGCTGCCCGAGGTCGCCGCCGACTACGACGTCACCGAGACCACGGCCGGCTGGCTCGTCACCGGCTACGCACTCGCCGTCATCGTCGGCGCCCTCGGCCTGACCGCCGCCACCACCCGGCTCCCCCGCAAGCCCGTCCTGCTCGGGCTGCTCGTGCTGTTCATCATCGGCAACACGCTGTCGGCGATCGCACCGACCTACGAGGTCATGATGTCCGGACGCGTCATCGCGGCGCTCTGCCACGGAGCGTTCTTCGGCATCGGCTCCGTCGTCGCCGCGAACATGGTCGAGCGCTCGAAGCGCGCCTCGGCCGTCGCCCTGATGTTCACGGGACTGACGGCGTCGAACGTGCTCGGGGTGCCGTTCGGCACGTTCCTCGGCCAGGCGCTCGGCTGGCGTTCGACCTTCTGGGCCATCGTCGCGATCGGAGTCGTCGCCCTGGTCGGCGTCCTCGTGCTCGTCCCCGCCGTCCGCCAGGCCGAGACGCCGTCACTGGCCCGCGAGCTCGGCGTCTTTCGCTCCGGCCAGGTGTGGCTGTCACTCGGCATGACCGTGCTCGGCTACGGCGGGATGTTCGGGGCGTTCACCTACATCGCGTACACGCTGACCTCGGTGTCCGGGTTCCCGTCGTCAGCGGTGCCGTGGCTGCTCGTGGTGTTCGGCGTCGGGCTGTTCGTCGGGAACTTCGTCGGCGGCAAGCTCGCCGCACGCTCGATCGACCGGACCCTGCTCGTCGTGCTCGTCGCCCTCACCGTGGTGCTCGGACTGTTCGCCCTCGTCGCGACCTCGCCCGTGCTGACCGTCATCGCACTCGTGCTCATGGGCGCCTTCGGGTTCGCTACGGTGCCGGCCCTGCAGACGCGCGTGATGCAGTACGCGGACCACGCGCCGACCCTGGCGAGCGGGGCGAACATCGCGGCGTTCAACCTCGGCAACGCGCTCGGTGCCTGGATCGGTGGGCTCACCATCGCCGCCGGGCTCGGCTACACCTCGCCGATCTGGGCGGGCGCCGGGATCACCCTGGCCGCCGTGGCCCTGACGCTCGTCGCCACGGGTGCCGTGCGGCGTGGGCGTTCGCGCGGCGCTGGCGAGCTGACCTCGACAGGGAGCATCGCGACGGCCTGACGGCAGCCCGGCAGAACCTGGTTCCGGACACAGCACCACGCCGTTCCGCGGTGCCGTGTCCGGAACCTGGTTCACGCGGCGTGCAGACCAGCACGGAGACGACGAAACCCCGGTCCGATCGGACCGGGGTTTCATGGAGTGCGGAGACGGAGGGATTTGAACCCTCGGTCCCCTAAAGGGGACTCCACCTTAGCAGGGTGGTGCACTCGGCCGGACTATGCGACGTCTCCAAGCACTCTCGCGAGCGCTCCGACCACCATACAGGAGGACCGGGCCACTCTCGACCCGACCGCACCCCGCGCGTGGCACGGTCGCAGAACGCGGGTCCCCCGAAGTGGGGACACCTCGGGGTTGTCCCGACGTACCCCGGTGAATAGCATCATCGAGACGCGGCGATCACATTCCGGGGCTCGTCCCCGTAGTCGCGACACAGCACCGACGTCGCTCTCCGAGCCGGGCCCGGCGCGCCCGGTTGTCTGGCGCCCGCTCGGGGAGCGGCTTCCGGGGGCGCGGTCCACCACCGCGCCCCCGTTTCTGCGTCCGGGCACGGCGGCCGACCAGTACGCGAAAGCGACAGTGCCCCAGCACGGCCCGTGGTCTGTGCCGTCAGCGCGACAGTGTGCCGCCGATGTTCGGCGGCAGACTGTCGCTTTCGCGTGGGCGGGAGCCCGGCGGGCCCAGAGCCCCAGCCGGGTCAGTAGCCGAAGGCCTTGGAGCACGTTTCCTGGTCGGCGGACTGCCCCTCGAGCCCGTCGATGGTCTCCGGCGTCGCGGAGGCAGTCGGAGCAGCAGCGGCAGGCGACGACGGCGCAGCAGCCGCGGGTGCGGACGCCGGAGCCGACGGCGCCGCAGCAGCCGGCGACGAGGCCGCTTCCGACGGCGCCGCATTCGCCTCGGACCCGATGCCCGTGCTGTCCTCCCCCAGGGAGAACGACTGGTCCGCCTTGATCTTCGCGAACAACTGGTCGGCCAGGTACGTCGTCGGCTGGACCTTGCCCTCGTAGACCCCGGTCCCGCCGGTCGTGCCCGGGTACTGCACGAAGTTCACCTGCGACAGCGGGAGGTCCTGCAGCGCCCGACCCATCTGCACCATCGTCCCGATGTCGTTCAGGCTCTGGGACAGCTGCATATTCGACGCCGCGGCGCGGGCCAGCTTGTACAGGGTGGGCGGCGACGTGAGGGTGTCGTTCGACTTCACGGTCCGGAGCAGCGACGACAGGAACACCTGCTGGCTCGAGATCCGGCCGAGGTCGGAACCGTCACCGACGCCGTGCCGGGTCCGGAGGAACGCGAGGGCTTCGTCGCCCTGCAGGGTCGAGGTGCCGGCGGGCAGGTCGAGCCCGGTGTAGGGGTCCTCGATCGGCTGCGCCACGCAGACCGGCACACCACCGATCGCGTTCGACATCTCGATGACGCCGTTGAACGAGACCGCGGCCGAGTACTGGATGTCCAGGCCGGTGAGCCCCTGCACGGTCTGGGTCACGCAGTTCAGCCCGCCGTCGCTGAACGAGGTGTTGATCGGCTGCGCAGCCATGGCCGGTGCGGTCCCGGAGCCGTCGGTCTTCTTGCACGCGGGGATCGGGGTGACGAGGTCACGGGGGATGCTCACCGCGGTCGCGTTGGTGTGGTCGGCCGACACGTGGAGCAGGATGTTGACGTCGTTGAGCGTGGCATCGCGCTCCCCGAACTCCGCGGACTGGTCCGGGTCGTTGTCCGTCCCGACGACGAGCATGTTGAAGCCGCCCTTGTACGCGCTGAGCGACGGGGCCTTGGTGCCGTTCGACCGCGGCGCGGGCTGCCCCTCGATCTGCACGCCGTCACCGAGGTCGTCGGTCACCTGCTTCGCGGCGATCGCGGCGACCGAGGCGGTGCTGACGAGCGCCACTGCGGCCACGCTCGCGACCAGCGCAGCGACGGTCCGGAGGGGTCCGGAACGACGGAGACGTCCGTGCCGTGCGATCCCGTCGGCTCGGTTGAGTCGGTGGGAGCGATCGCGGACGTCGTTCACGGGCTCTCCTGTCGTCGGTGGACGCGCCGGGGCGGCAACCGGTCAAGGCTGCCACGGAGGTCCCTGGCGATCCAGTGCGAACGACGTCGGAGCGAGCCCACCGGGCCACCGTCGACCCCCGGATCCGTGCGCCGTGGCGCCGACCTGTGCGAACCCGCAGCCGGGACGGCTCAGGAGGCCACGGCCACCCGGAACCGGTCCGGCAGGGCGATGAGCGCCGCCGCGAGCTCGAGCAGCACCACGGCGCAGTCGTCGAGCGCGTCACGCTCCGCTGCCCGCACGGCCTGGTCGACGAGGTCGAGTCGCCGCGCCCGGTCGACCACGGCGTCGATCCCGTTGGCCAGTGCGACGTCGTCGGTGAAGAACGTGTCGAGCACGGTGCGCTGCGACAGCATCCAGTCGGCGCTGACCGAGGCGCCGCGCCGCCGGAGGAACCACGCGGCGAGTTCGACGAAGGCCCCGGCTTCGGTCCAGCACTCGCGGAGCCAGGCCGGGTCGAATCGGTCGTCGTGGCCCGTGCCGCTCACCGGCGGGTCGACGACCAGCGCCCGGGCGATGCGCAGGCGCTCGGTCATCTGCCCGACGGACCACTGCGTGATCACCACGCCGACGTACCGCTGCACGGTGACGAGCTGATGGGACTCGAGGGAGACGAGGGCTTCGCGCACCGGCGTGCGGGAGACCCGCATGTCCTCGGCGATGGTGTCGAGGCGCAGGCGCTGCCCGCGGCGGTACTCGCCGCGCAGCACGCTGTCGAGCAGGCGGAGGAAGACCGCGTCGCGCAACAGACTGCGCCGGAGGCCGTGGGGGTCGCGGTCGCCCCGGCCGACACGCATCGGTGACTGCTCCATCGCGCCAGCCTCACGCACGGCGGTCACCCTGGCCGACCGCACCGGCACCGTCGTGGATCGTCGTGGTGGGTGTCGCGCTGTGGAGGAGTGCCATGCCAGCACCGTGACACCACGACGACGGCCGTGCTAAACACTCTGAATACAGAATGTTGCATGGCCGCCGTTGCTGTTCAGCGTCGCTGCTGTTCCGCGTCCCCGGTCAGGACGGACAGGGGCTGGGTGACGTCCTCGAGCCCCTTCCGTGCGGCATCGACCCCGAAGACCAGGGCTATCACCCCACCGCCGATCATCACCGCAGACCCGAGCAGGTACCCCCAGAAGAGCGGTTCACGCGAGGACCCGTCCCCGATGAAGGCACCGTAGATCAGCGGTGCGACCGCACCGAAGACCTGCGCGAGCGCGAAGAAGTACGAGATGGCCTGCGACCGCAGCTCGAGGGGGAAGATCTCGCTGACCGTCAGGTACGCGCTCGAGGCACCGGCGGAAGCGAAGAAGAACGACACGCACCAGAAGGCCACCTGCACCGTCGCCGAGATCGCGTCGGCGCGGAAGAGGAACGCAGAGGTCGCCAGGACGAGCCCCGACACCAGGTACGTCAGGAAGATCATCTGCCGACGGCCCCACGTGTCGAAGAACCGACCGAGGATGATCGGTCCGAGCAGGTTCCCGATCGCGAACGGGAAGAAGTAGATCGACGTCTGCGCGGTCTTCAGGCCGAAGAAGTTCGTCAGGACGAGCGCGTAGGTGAAGAAGATCGCGTTGTAGAGGAACGCCTGCGTGATCATCATCGACGCACCGACCAGGGTGCGCGTCGGGTACTGCTTGAGCAGCACGCGCGCGATGGTCAGGAACCCGACGCGGTCGGTCGGCGTGACGGTCATGGCCTTCGACTCGTCGACGTCCGGCAGCCGCTTGCCCGTGGACTTCTCGACCGCCTCCTCGATCTGGGTGACGGTCGCTTCGGCCTCTTCCTCGCGCCCGTGGGTCATGAGCCAGCGCGGACTCTCGGGGATGTGCCGCCGCAGGAAGATGATCGCGATGCCGAGCACCGGGCCGAGGAAGAAGCCGATGCGCCAGCCGATGCTCTCCGAGAAGTTGGCCGTGTCGAGCAGGTAGATGTTCGCGAAGGCGCCGAGCGCGGCGCCGCCCCAGTAGGTGCCGTTGATGGCGATGTCGACGTGGCCGCGGTACTTCGCGGGGATCAGTTCGTCGATCGCCGAGTTGATCGCCGCGTACTCGCCGCCGATGCCGAGACCGGCGACGAACCGGAACGCGGCCAGGAACCAGAAGTCCTGGGCGAGACCGGCGACGCCCGAGCCGATCAGGTAGATCGCGAGCGTCAGGATGAAGAGCTTGCGCCGCCCGAGCCGGTCGGACATGCGCCCGAACACCAGCGCTCCGACCACCTGGCCGACCAGGTAGATCGTGCCGAGGGAGGTCACCTGTTGCGTCGACAGGTTCAGGTCGGCCTGGAAGCCGGCGTTGGAGACGATCTGGATCTCCAGACCGTCCAGGATCCAGGAGACCCCGAGTCCGACGACGACACTCCAGTGGAACCTCGTCCACGGCAGTCTGTCCATCCTGGCGGGGACCAGGCTCTTGATCGCCCCGTTCGTGCTGCTCACGAGAGGGGAACCTACGCCGAGATCGGCGAGATGGTTCACATTCGGTACGACGGGGCCGGCTCGGAGCCGGATCCCCCTATCGAATCCGGCTCCGATGCCGGAGCCTCAATCATTGCGGTTGCTATGGAAACCCACAAGCGGACGGGCGCGCCCCGCTCAGCGGCAACGCGAAGCGTTGCGCGGGGCGCGCCGACCGAGCCTGCGAGGGAGGACGGGGCGGGCCCGCCACGGGCCTCCCGTCCGCCTTCCGGTCGCTTTCGCGATCGCGGCGTAGCGTCGAGGAGGTGACCCGACCCGACATCCGCACGGTCGGCGAGCTCCGCACTTCTGGCCACGTCCAGAAGACGGTCCGCGCCGAGATCCGCGACAACCTGCTCACCGCGCTGCGCGCGGGAGACGACCCCTGGCCCGGCCTGCACGGCTTCGAGACGACCGTGATCCCGCAACTCGAACGTGCCCTGATCGCCGGACACGACGTCGTCCTGCTCGGTGAGCGCGGCCAGGGCAAGACCCGCCTGCTCCGCACCCTGCAGGGCCTGCTCGACGAGTGGACCCCTGTGATCACCGGCTCCGAGCTCGGCGAGCACCCCTACGAGCCCATCACCACCGCGAGCGCCCGCCGAGCCGACGACCTCGGCGATGCCCTGCCGATCTCGTGGCGGCACCGCGACGACCGCTACGTCGAGAAGCTCGCGACGCCGGACACGAGCGTCGCCGACCTGATCGGCGACGTCGACCCGATGAAGGTCGCCGAGGGGCGCAGCCTGGGCGACCCGGAGACCATCCACTTCGGACTCGTCCCCCGCGGCCACCGCGGCATCGTCGCGATCAACGAGCTGCCGGACCTCGCCGAACGCATCCAGGTGGCGATGCTCAACGTGATGGAGGAACGCGACGTCCAGATCCGTGGCTACGTGCTCCGACTCCCCCTCGACGTGCTCGTGGTGGCCAGCGCGAACCCGGAGGACTACACGAACCGCGGCCGGATCATCACGCCGCTGAAGGACCGCTTCGGCGCGGAGATCCGGACCCACTACCCGATCGAACTCGAGGACGAGATCGCGGTCATCCGGCAGGAGGCGCAGCTCACCGCCGAGGTGCCGGACGCGATCGTCGAGATCCTCGCCCGCTTCACCCGTGCCCTGCGCGGGTCGAGCGCGGTCGACCAGCGCAGCGGTGTCAGCGCCCGGTTCGCGATCGCCGGCGCCGAGACGGTCGCCGCGGCGGCCGTGCACCGTGCAGCACGCCAGGGCGAGCCGGAGGCCGTCGCGCGACCGATCGACCTCGAGACGGCGGTCGACGTGCTCGGCGGCAAGATCGAGTTCGAGAACGGCGAAGAGGACCGCGCGGACGAGGTCCTCGAGCACCTGCTGCGGACCGCCACGGCCGAGACGGTGCGTGCCCGGTTCCGCGGACTCGACTTCGGGGTGCTCGTCGAGGCGCTCGACGGAGGGACGATGGTGACGACGGGCGAACAGGTCGGCGCACGGGCGTTCCTCGAGGGGCTGCCGTCGATCGGCGAGTCCGACCTGTACGACCAGGTCTGCGAACGCCTCGGTGCCACGAACGACGGCGAGCGCGCGGGTGCGATCGAACTCGCGCTCGAGGGGCTCTTCCTCGCCCGCCGCATCAGCAAGGAGTCCGGCGGGGGCGAAGCCGTCTATGGCTAGGCAGAACCGACGACTGACGCGGGACACCCGGTACGGCGCCGCAGCGCTGTACGGGAAGTACCACGACGGTCCGGACCCGCTCGCGCCGCCCGCCGACCTCGCCGAAGCACTCGACGCCATCGGGCAGGACGTGATGGCCGGCACCTCACCGGAGCGGGCCATGCGGGAGTTCCTGCGCCGTGGTGGCCGGACGCAGCGCGGACTCGACGACCTCGCGCGCAAGGTCGCGGAGCGGCGGCGGGAACTCACCGCGAAGAACAACCTCGACGGCACCCTGCAACAGGTCCGCGAACTGCTCGACCAGGCGCTCCGCGCCGAACGCGGCGAACTCGCACGCAACGTGGACCTCGACGACGGCGACCGCGCCCTGGCCGAGATGCAGCTCGACAGCCTGTCCCCGTCGCCGGCCGCCGCGGTGCAGGAGCTCGGCGGGTACGACTGGACGAGCCGCGAGGCCCGGCAGAAGTACGACGAGATCAAGGACCTGCTCGGCCGCGAGGTGCTCGACCAGCGCTTCGCGGGCATGAAGCAGGCGCTCGAGGGGGCCACGGACGAAGACCGTGCCGCGGTCAGCGCGATGATGCAGGACCTCAACCAGCTGCTCGAGGACCACCGCGCCGGCACCGACTCGCAGGAGCAGTTCGACGCGTTCATGGCGGAGCACGCGGAGTACTTCCCGTCGAACCCCGCGAACGTCGACGAGCTGCTCGACGACCTCGCGGCACGGGCCGCCGCCGCCCAGCGCATGCGGAACTCGATGACCGAGGAGCAGCGCGACGAACTCGACGCCCTCGCCCAGCAGGCCTTCGGCTCCCCCGACCTGATGGGGCAGCTGTCCCAGCTCGACGGCAACCTGCGGTCCCTCCGCCCCGGTGAGGACTGGGGCGGATCCGAGCGCATGGAGGGCGACCAGGGGCTCGGACTCGGCGACGGGACCGGGGTCTTCCAGGACATCGCCGACCTCGACGCCCTCGCCGACCAACTCGCCCAGTCCGGACCGGGCTCCGAGCTCGACGACCTGGACCTCGACGCCCTGACCCGGCAGCTCGGCGCCGAGGCCGCCGTGGACGCCAGGACCCTGCAGCAGCTCGAGAAGGCCCTGCGGAACTCCGGGGCGATGCGCCGCGGTGCCGACGGGCAGCTCCGGCTCACCCCGAAGGCCATGCGGCAGCTCGGCAAGAGCCTGCTCCGTGACGTCGCCGAGCGGATGTCCGGCCGACAGGGTGCCCGCGACATCCGGCAGTCCGGTGCGGCCGGCGAACCCTCGGGCGCGACCCGGCAGTGGGCGTACGGCGACACCGAGCCGTGGGACGTCACCCGGTCGATCACGAACGCGCTGACCCGGACCGCGGCCGACGGGCGGGTGGGCCCCGGCGTCCGCCTGACCATCGACGACGTCGAGGTGCAGGAGACCGAGTCCCGCACACAGGCCTGCGTGGCACTGCTCGTCGACACGTCGTTCTCGATGGCGATGGAGGACCGCTGGGTGCCGATGAAGCGCACGGCCCTGGCGCTGCACACGCTCGTCTCGACGCGGTTCCGCGGCGACGACCTGCAGCTCATCGCGTTCGGACGCGAGGCCGAGGTCGTGGACATCGAGCAGCTCGTGGGTCTCGACGCGATGTGGGACAAGGGCACGAACCTGCACCACGCGCTGCTCCTCGCCAACCGGCACTTCCGGAAGCACCCGACCGCCCAACCCGTGCTGCTCATCGTCACCGACGGGGAACCGACGTCGCACCTCGAGCCGAACGGACAGGTGTGGTTCGACTACCCGCCGGACCCCGTGACGATCGCGCTGACCGTTCGGGAGCTCGAGAACGCCGGTCGTCTCGGCGCCCAGACGACGTTCTTCCGCCTCGGCGACGACCCGGGGCTCGCACGGTTCATCGACGCGATGGCGAAGCGGGTGGACGGCTCGGTCGTCGCTCCGGAGAACGACGACCTCGGTGTCGCTGTCGTGGGGTCGTACCTGGGGTCGCGCCGCGGCGGGCCGTCGTTGTTCGACTAGCCGCCGGATCGGTCCCGGCAGGGACTGTTGCGCGGGGTTCCGCAGTCGTATGCTGAGCGCCACCACAGTTGCCCCAGACCCCGGCCGCCGTGATCGTTCTTCCTGCGCCGACGTCGTCGGCGTGCCGGAAGCGGTCGGCCGAGTGCACCTGATCCGTTCTCGACCGGTCGACTCCCGCGGGGTCCCGGAGTGCAACGGCGCACGCCACCGGACGCCACGGGTCTCCGCGTCCACGGATCACGGACGCGGACCGGTCGGTGGGGTCCGGACCCGACGGGCCCCACCGTCCCGGACCAGGGTGTCCACATCTGGCCGGGTGTCCACGGCCGGTCGGGCCGGGCCGCCGGTTCACGACGAGTGCTCCAGAACAGACGGGTGCGTCAGAACAAGGGCCACGGCACCGCGGGGCCGTGCCCCGGCGGTGGCGGGAAGATGCCGACGGCCCGCAGCGCCGCACACCGCGCGCGCACCGTGTCGACCTCTTCCGGCGTCAGGTGTTCGGCGAGTTCGTCGCCCAGGGCACCGCGGAGCGCTTCCGACACCCGGTCGAGCCCCTCGAGTTCGTCCGGTCCGAGCGGCTCGCCGATCCAGCCCCACAGCACCGTGCGGAGCTTGTGCTCGACGTGGAAGGCCAGCCCGTGGTCGACACCGAACCGGTGTCCGTCGGGCATCGCCAGCACGTGCCCGCCCTTGCGGTCGGCGTTGTTCACCACGACGTCGAAGACGGCCATGCGGCGCAACGCCTCGGAGTCCTCGTGCACGAGCGTCACCGGCTGGTCGTGCTCGTCGATCGCCTCGAGGACGGGCAGCCACGGCGAACCCTCCGCCTCGGCGGTCTCGGGGGTGACGAGGTCGACGGCGTCCTGGTCCGGGTCGATCGTCTGCCAGCGCTGCACCATCCCGGGGCCGAACGGGCCGTCACCGAGCCACGTCGGTGGCACGATGCCCCAACCGAACGCCTCGGACACCAGGTGGGCCGCGACCTCGCGGCCGGCGAGCGTGCCGTCCGGGAAGTCCCAGAGCGGGCGCTCCCCCTCGATCGGCTTGTAGACGACCGCCTCGCCGTCCAGCTCGGCCAGGAACGTCGCGTTCGAGGCCTCACGGATCCGCGCCGTGATGCTCAGTGAGCCGTCGCTCATGCGTCGCCGGGCGGACGGCCCGCGGCGACGATCTCGCGGGTGCGCTCGACGAACGCGCGAGCGGTGCCGACCGGGATCTTGACCTGGAAGAGCTCGTCGGGTTCGGGGATCTCGACGACCGCCTCGATCTCGAGGCCGTCCTCGCTCTCCTCGGACACGATCTCGACGTCGTCGTCGATCGGGTACGCCTCGATGACCACCTGCGCCGTCGACGGGTCGAAGCCCAGGCTCAGGGCACCGGCACGGAACTCGGGCTCCACCGGCTGGTCGAGCGGTTCCGGGTCGCGGAGCTCCACGGGGGCGGTGTCCGGCACGCTGAAGCGGTTCGCCTCGACCGTGGCGACCTCGTCCAGCAGCTCGTCGATCTTCTCGGCGAGCACGGCGGTCTGCTCCTTCTCGAGGGCGACGCTCGTGACGCGCTTGCCGGAGCGGGCCTGCAAGTAGAAGGCGCGCTCGCCCGGACGGCCGATGGTGCCGACGACGAGGCGGTCCGGCCAGTCGAAGCCGTGGACGATGGAGGGCATACCCGCATTGTAGGAGTGCGGGCCTGCGCCCGTTCAGGGTCTGGCAGGGCCTGCCTCGGACGGGGCCTCCGGATGTCCGGCTCCGCCGCCGACCGCTGCGTCCCCGCTGGGCGCCGGAGCGGTCGCGAGCCACGACAGATCGCCGGACTCGGTGTTCGTCGCGACCACCTCGGGCCGGTGCTCGCCGTACCGCACGACCGACACCGACGCCGGCCCGACGCCGATGCGCTGGAACAGGTCGAGGTGCATGCCGAACGCGTCGGCCAGGACGGACTTGATGATGTCTCCGTGGCTCACCGCGACCCAGACCGCTCCGGGCCCGTGTTCCGCCTCGACCTGGGCGTCGATGCGCCGGACGGCCGACACCGCCCGGGACTGCATGGTCTGCATGGACTCGCCGCCGGGGAACACCACGGCGCTCGGGTTCGCCTGCACCGTCCGCCACAGCGGCTCCTTCGCCAGGTCGACGAGCTTCCGCCCCTGCCACTCGCCGTAGTCCGCCTCGGTGATCGCCCGCTCGATGGCCGACGCGGGGTCGCCCGACTGTCGCTCCAGGATCGCCCGGGCCGTCTGCCGGCACCGCTCGAGCGGACTCGACACGACGGCGACGACCGGCACGGCAGCGATGCGCTCCGCGGTCCGGTCGGCCTGCTTGCGGCCGACGGCGTCGAGTCGCACGCCGGCGGTGCGTCCGGCGAGCACGCCCGTGGCGTTCGCGGTGGTGCGTCCGTGTCGGACGAGGAGGACGGTCGCCATGTGCCCGATCCTAGGCGGCGATCACCGGCGCCCCGGCCAGCCGACCGTCCACCACCGTGACGAGTTCGTCGAGGGTCCCGCGGTGCACCAGGTCGTGGGTGACCAGCATCGTCGCGGTGTCCCGCTCGCGCGTCAGTTTGGCGATGAGCTCCATGATCGCCGCGCCGCGCTCCTGGTCCAGCGCACTCGTCGGTTCGTCCACGAGCAGGACGTCGGGTTCGTGCACGAGTGCCCGGGCGATCGCGACGCGCTGCCGCTGCCCGCCGGACAGCTGCGCCGGCCGCTTGTCCAGGTGGTCGGACAGCCCCACGGCGTCCAGCAGGTCGTCGGCCCGGTCCCGGAGCCCTCCCGCGCGACGACCTCCGGCAGGGTGCCGGCCGCCGAGGTGCGCCATCACGAGCACCTGCTCCCGTGCGGTCAGCGACGGGAGCAGGTTCGACTGCTGGAACACGATCCCGATGTGCGCACGCCGCAGGGCGGTGGCTTCGTCCCGGGACAGCGCGGCCGCGTCGACGTCGCCGATGAGCACCCGACCGGAGTCCGGCCGGATGAGCGTCGCGGCGACGGCGAGCAGCGACGACTTGCCCGATCCGGAGGGGCCGGTGATGCCGGTCACGACGCCGGGCCGGGCGACGAGGGACACGTGGTCGACCGCGGTGATCCGCCGGTCGCCGTCGGGGAAGGTCAGGGTGACGTCGTCGAGGGTGATCATCGGTTGCTCCCGAGGGCGGTGAGGGGGTCGGCGGAGGTGACGGTGCGGAGCGCGACGGCGGCGCCGGCGAGTCCGAGGACGGCCATCGCGGCGGCCGGCACGACGGTGGTGACCGGGCTGAGCAGGAACGGCAGTGCACCGCCGGCGAGCGCGCCGAGTCCGACGACGGCCAGCATCCCGACGCCGATCCCCAGGACGAGCACGACGAGCGCCTGTCCGAGCGCATCGCGGACGAGTGATCCGGTGCTCGCGCCGAGGGCCTTGAGCACGGCGACGTCGCCGGCCCGCTGCATGGTCCAGACCGTGAAGAACGCCCCGACGACGAGCGCGGACACCCCGAAGAGCATGACGATCATCAGGCCGAGCGACCCGATCTCGGACCGGAAGGTCTCGAGGGCGGTCAGCGACCCGAGCGGCGACGCGGCGGACGTGCCGGTGGACGCTGCGACTGCGTCCCAGTCCGGGCTGCCGCTGACGGCCAGGACGGTCGGCGCGCCGTCGCCGCCGAGCCGCCGGTCGGCCGCGGCCCACGCCTCCGGGGTCATGGCGAGCACCGGTGTGTGGCTGTACCAGGCGTCGCCACCGACGACGGCGACGCGGTAGTCCGTCCCGGTGACGGTGATGCGGTCGCCGACCTGCACGCCGAGGTCGGCCGCAGCACCGGACGACAGCCCGACCTGGTCGTCGCGACCGGGTGCGATATCGGTGACGGGGGTCGACCGTGCTCCCGTCGGCAGCCCGACCAGCGCGACGCCGACGGCCGCGCCCGACGCCGCAGCACCCGACCCCGCGGCGCCCGACCCCGCAGCGCCGGACCCCGCGCCCGGTGCCGTCGCCCGGCCCTGGACGATGCCCACCGGCACCACGTCGTCGACCCCGCGGGCCGCCTGCCAGCCGTCCACGGCCCGCTGCCCGATGGTGGAGTCGCCGAACGACGGCTGCCCGGTGGACGGCTGCTGCAGGACCAGGCGGTCGCCGGGCAGGTCGAGCACCGCCGAGACGTTCTGCGACGCGAGCCCGCCGGTGAGCCCGGCGAGGAACCCGACGAGCAGGGTGATGAGCGCCACGACGGAGCCGATGAGGACGAACCGGCCACGGGCGAACCGGAGATCGCGCCAAGCGACGAACACGGTGTTCCCTTCCCGGGTCGCAGACCTTCCACGACCACGACTCCCAGCCTCGCCGCGGTGCTCCCACCCGGCATCGCCGGAGGGTTCGGTCCTCCGATCGAACTTTCGGTTGATCCCCACCGGCCGGTGCCTCCGTACGCTGGGGAGCACATGGCGCACAGCACCCTCACCCCGGTCTTCGTCGGTCTGCGGACCGGCCTGCACGTGCTGTCGGCCGCGCTGCTCGCCCTGGTCGTCGTGCGGGTGCTCGTGGACGGTGGCGCCGGCACGTGGGTGCGGTTGGCCCTGGCTGCGGTGTTCGCGGGCGTGTACCTGCTCGGGGCGGTCGTCGCGCGCGGCGACGGCCGCCGTCGGACGGTCGCCGGTGCGGTCTGGCTCGTCGCCCTGACCCTCGTCTGGATCGCCCTGCTCGTCGGCGTCCCCGAGGCCGCCTACCTCGTCTTCCCGCTCTTCTTCCTGTACCTGCACGTCCTGCCGCGCATCGTCGGACCGGTGGCCGTCATCGCCGCGACCCTGGTCGCCGTCGTCGCCCTCGGACTGCACGGCGGATTCACCGCCGGTGGTGTGGTCGGTCCGCTCGTCGGAGCGGGTGTCGCACTGCTCATCGGACTGGGGTACCGGGCGCTCGCGCGCGAGGCGGTCGAACGCGAGGCCCTGGTCGCCGAGCTCCTCGCCACGCGCGACCGGTTGGCCGTCACCGAACGCGAGCAGGGCGTCCTCGCTGAGCGGGCCCGGTTGGCCCGTGAGATCCACGACACCGTCGCGCAGGGGTTGTCGAGCATCCAGATGCTGCTGCACGCGGCCGAACGCGCGGACGGGGAGCGTCCGGGGACGGAGCACATCCGGCTCGCCCGTGAGACCGCTGCCGAGGGCCTCGCCGACACCCGGCGGTTCATCCGCGAACTCGCACCACCGGCGCTCGAACGCGGACTCGGAGCAGCTCTGGAACGGTTGGCCGGCTCCCAGTGGTCGCGCGACGGCCTCGACGTCACGGTCAACGTCGCGGAGGCCTCGCTGCCGATGGACGTCCAGACCGCGCTGCTCCGCATCGCCCAGGGCGCCGTCGCCAACGTGGTGCAGCACGCCGCGGCCACCCACGTCCGACTGTCACTCACCGTGGACGGTCAGGAGGCCCGGCTCACCATCGCGGACGACGGCGTCGGTTTCGACCCGGTCGCCGTCCACGACCGGTCGGGCACGACGGACTCGTTCGGGTTGCGTGCCACCGAAGAGCGCGTCGAGCAGTTCGGCGGCCGGCTCGAGGTCGACTCGGCCCCTGGCCGCGGGACGACGCTCGTCGCGATCCTGGAGGTCCGGTGATCCGCATCCTCATCGCCGACGACCACCCGGTGGTCCGCGCCGGGCTCCGAGCACTCCTCGACGGCACGGACGGCATCGTCGTCGCGGGTGAGGCGTCCACCCCGGACGAAGCCGTGGACCTCGCCGCCCGGCTCTCGCCGGAACTCGTGCTCATGGACCTGCAGTTCGGGCAGGACCTCACCGGGGCGGACGCGACGCGACGGATCCGCGCGCTCGACGCCGCGCCGTACGTGCTCGTGCTGACGAACTACGACTCCGACGGGGACATCCTCGGTGCGGTCGAGGCCGGCGCGAGCGGGTACCTACTCAAGGACGCGCCCCCGCACGAACTCGTCGCGGCCGTCCGCGCCGCCGCGTCCGGACAGAGCGCCCTCGCGCCGACGATCGCGGGTCGGCTCATGGCGCGGATGCGCGCCCCGTCGGTGAGCCTGTCGGCGCGGGAGCTCGAGGTGCTGCGCCTCGTCGCCGAGGGGGCGTCGAACGGCGCCGTCGCCGCGCGCCTGCACATCAGCGACGCCACCGTGAAGTCGCACCTGGTGCACGTGTTCTCGAAGCTCGGGGTGTCCTCGCGCACGGCCGCGGTCTCCGAGGCCCGCGCCCTCGGCATGCTCCGCTGACGACCGCACCCTTGACGGGCCGTCGGCGGACCGATCAGATGGTCACATGACCCGGCACCCTCGAGGGGCCCTGTTCGCCACGTCGACGATGACCGGCTTCGGCATCGCCACGTGGGTGACCAGGACGCCCGCCATCCGCGACGAACTCGGGGCGTCGATCGAGGCGATGGGGCTCGTGCTCCTCGGGCTGTCGATCGGGTCGATGATCGGGATCCTCGGCGCCGGTGCGCTCGTCCGACGGCTCGGGACACGACCCTTGATCCTGCTCGGTGGCGCGCTGCCCGTGGTGGGGATGGTCCTCGTCGCCCTGCTCGCCCCGGCACAGGTGCCGGCGGGTGTCTGGGCGGGGCTGTTCCTGATCGGGTTCGGGTCGGGGGTCGCCGAGATCGGGCTGAACGTCGAGGCCGCCGCGGTCGAGCGGCGCATCGGCCACCCGGTGGTGCCGGTGCTGCACGCCTGCTTCAGCCTGGGGACCGTCGTCGGCGGTGTCGTCGGCATCGCGATGACGGCTGCCCGGACACCGGTGCTCGTGCACCTGCTCGTGGGGGCTGCGGTGATGGCGGCACTCGCGGCGTTCGCTGCCCTCAACCTGCAGCCGCTGCCGCGTGCCGGAGTGCAGACGGAGGGAGCCGACACCGCAGACGCCGCCGGCACGTCCCGCGTCACCACGGCCACCCGCCGCTCCGTCATCACCGTGCAGCTCGCGCTCATCGCGGTGATCACGCTCGCGATGGCCTTCGCCGAGGGTGCCGCCAGCGACTGGCTCCCGCTCCTGATGACGACCGACCACGACGCCCCGGAAGCGGTCGGCTCGCTGGTCTTCACCGGGTTCGCGCTCGCCATGCTCATCGGCCGGTCGGCCGGCACCCCGCTCGTCACGCGGCTGGGGCGGGGCCCGGTCGTCCGGCTCTGCGCCGCGGTCGGCGGGATCGGGGTCCTGCTCGTGGTGGTCTCGCCGAGCCCGGTGGTCACGGCGATCGCCGCGGGCGTCTGGGGGCTCGGCATCGCGCTCGGGTTCCCGCTCGCGATCTCGGCAGCGGGTGACCACCCGACCGACGGGGACCGCCGGGTGTCGGTCGTCGCGACCGCCGGCTACATCGCGTTCCTGGTCGGACCGCCCCTGCTCGGCTTCGTCGGCGAGCACCTCGGGCTGCAGGCGGCGATGCTGGTGCCCCTCGTGCTGCTCGTCGCCGCCTTCGTCGTCGCGCCCGCCGCACGGGACTCCCACGACGTCGACGTCCGGCGGACCGTCTCCACCTGATCCGCGACGCCGGGCGCGGGTCCGGGCGCGCCGCCCCGCGGATCAGTACGGTCGATCCCATGCCGTTCTTCCGCGACAGCCCCCAGCCGACCACCCCCTCGAAGATCCAGGCGGCGTGGTCCGACTCGACGGGCCGCCTCGCCACGCGGTGCCTGCAGGTGATCATCGTCGTCGTGGTCATCGCCGGCGTCGTCTACGCCGGCAGCGTGCTGAGCGTCGTCACCATCCCGGTGCTCCTCGCGCTCATCATCGCTTCGGCCATGCACCCGATCGTGTCCTGGTTGCGCAAGCACAAGGTGCCGTCGGTCCTCGCGACCCTCGCGGTGCTCATCGGCGTCCTCGCGGTGCTCGGGCTCATCGGGTGGCTCATCGTCGTCGCCGTCGAGAACCAGTGGTCGCAGCTGCAGAAGTCGGCCGTCGACGGGTTCCAGCAGTTGCAGGACTTCGCGAAGAACCTGCCGATCTCGATCTCGGACAAGCAGGTCGACGACGCCGTGGCGTCCGTCACCGACTTCATCACGAGTGCGCAGTTCGGCTCCGGCGCCCTGGCCGGCGCCTCGGCCACCGCGAACTTCCTGACCGGCCTCGTGCTGATGATCGTGGTGCTGTTCTTCTTCCTCAAGGACGGCCCGAGCATCTGGGAGTTCCTGCTCCGCCCGTTCACCGGTGAGCGCTACGACCGTGCACGCCGGGTGGGCGACCGCGTGGTCTCGACCCTCGGCGGGTACGTCCGCGGCACCGCCACGGTCGCCGCCGTCGACGCCATCGGCATCGGTGTCGGCATCGCGATCGTCGGCGTCCCGCTGGCACTCCCCCTGGCCGTCGTCGTGTTCATCACGGCCTTCATCCCGATCGTCGGTGCGACGGCAGCCGGCATCCTGGCCGCGCTGGTGGCGCTCGTCGCACTCGGTCCCGTCCAGGCGCTCATCGTCGTCGGGATCGTGATCCTCGTGAACCAGCTCGAGGGCAACCTGCTCCAGCCGGTGCTGATGGGACGCACCCTCAAGCTGCACGGCCTGGTCATCCTCATCGGCCTGACCGCGGGCACCGTCCTGGCCGGCATCACCGGGGCCATCATCTCGGTGCCGCTGCTGGCCGCCGCGTGGGGCGCGATCCTGGTCTGGGACGGCCCGAACACCCCGGCGCGGCCGTGGCGGAAGAAGCGCAACGAGGACGTCACCGCCCACGAGCTCCCCGCCGACTGAGCCGAGAACGTTCTGCGGACATCCGTTTCGCGCAATCGGGACCGTCGCACGAAGATGGACCCGTGCTCGTCTCCATCGTCTACATGAGTCGCGCCGTCGTCCCCTTCGACGACGGCGACCTGGCGACGCTGCTGGACGGCTCACGGCTCCGCAACGAGGCGCTCGGCGTCTCCGGACTGCTCGTGGTGAAGGGCGGTCGCTTCATGCAGTTGCTCGAGGGTCCGGCGTGGAGCGTCGACGACCGGTTCGCCGCCATCAGCCGTGATCCGCGGCACGGCGAGGTGAAGTCGCTCATCCGCGAGGACATCGAGCGACGACGCTTCGACGGATGGTCGATGGCCTACCGCTCGCTCGACGACGCGGACGTCCACGCGGAGCCGGGCTTCAGTCCGTTCCTGTCCGGCGAGACGGACTTCCCGCGGTCGTTCGACCGCACGAGCGCCGCGTGGCTGCTCAAGTGGTTCCGCGACCGCGAACTCCACGACCGCTGAACGCCTCGTCGACGACGCCGAGCAGCCGGTCGCGGTGCGCCGGGTCAGCCGTGGCCGTCAGGACCACCCGCCACATCGTCGCGACCGCGGGGAACAGATCGGCCCGCCCGGTGCGGACGTCGGACACCAGTTGCACGCCCGTGAAGTACGGCACGACGGTGGCGCCGAGCTGTTCCGCGGTCAGGTCGGTGCGGAGCTCGCCGCTCGCGATCGCCAGCCGGAACACGTCGACGATCCCGCCGATCCACTGCTCGTAGAAGCTGACCGTGGCCGCGTGGAACTCGCCGCGCTCCAGTGACAACCGGATGCCCGCCCGCACGATCGGGTCGGTCCGCAGCAGGTCCGCGATGGCTCGCGAGGCGCCGACCAGGGCAGCTGCTGGTGACTGCTCGGTGTGGCTCACGACGTCGAAGGTCCGGACGTTCTGCTCGTCGATCACACCGAGCGCGAGGGCCAGCTTGGTCGGGAAGTGGAAGTGCAGCGCCCCCTGCGAGACGCCCGCCCCGCGGGCGATGGCCGCGATCGTCGCGGCGGCGAAGCCGACGCGGTCGAACTCCTCCGCAGCGGCCACCAGGATCTGCTCACGTCGTTCCACGTGACCAGTCTGACGGTCTGGAGGCGCGGGGCGGGCGTGCCCCGTGCCTCCAGACCGAGGGGTGGTCGCGTCAGACCGCGTCAGGCGACCCGCGCACTCAGGTGAGCGCCAGCAGGTTGTTGACCTGCTCGTTGATGCCGGTCAACGTCGAGATCGGCTTGCCGTTCGCGTAGACGTTGTCGAAGGCCGGCTGCAGCAGCGCCTGCACGTCCGCCGGGTTGCGGGTGACGGGGAACAGGAACGTGGTCTTCTCCTCGACCTGCCGGGTGAACGCCGACACGTCCAGCCCGCGCTTCCGGAACGACGCGACCGCCGCCTCGGTACCGGCGGGACGGGCCGGGAACACGACGCCTGCGCGGCCGACGATCTCCTGGGCGGTGTCGCTGCCGAGGAACGCGACCCACTTCGCCGCCGCCTCCGGGTCCTTCGCCTGCTTCGTGATCGAGTCGCCGAGCCCGTTGAACATCGACGCCCGCTTGCCCGTCGGCCCGATCGGCGTCGGGGCGACGGCGATGTCGAGGTCCTTCATGTTCAGGTACGTGCCGATCATCCACGAACCGTTGAACGACAGCGCGCACTTGCCCGCGCCGAGCTGCACGTCGGGACCGGTCGTCGTCGAGAAGACGCCGTACTTCGCCATGTAGCCCTTGTCGGCCAGGCGGTAGTACCAGGCGAGGGTGTCCTGCACGGTCTTCTCGTCGTAGCGGAACTTGTCGCCCCACGGGTTCTCGTTCGTGTAGAACCAGTCGGTCGACCCGGTGAAGGGCGACCACTGCGTCTGGCCGAAGCCGTCGCCGCCGGACCCGTTCGACGAGATGCCGTAGACCTCGACGTTCTCCTTGTCGAAGCCGGGCTCGTCGCCCCGCCGACCCTTGGAGTCGATGGTCAGGTGCGCGAGCATCCGTTCGAACGAGCCGCCGTCGTCGGGGTTCCACTCGAGCGTGGCGAGCTCGTCGTCGGAGACGCCAGCCTTCTGCATCGCCTTCCGGTCGTAGAACATCCCGATGGTGTCCCAGTCCTTCGGCGAGCCGTAGCGGTGCCCGTCCTGGCCCTTCCACAGCTCGGCGAGGCCGGACTGGTAGTCGTCGTCGCTGATGGACTTCGTCGCGTCGAGCTCGTCGAGCTTGTAGAGCACGTCGAGGTCGGAGAACTGCGGGAACTTCGTCAGGTGGTCGGTGAAGACGTCCGGCGCGGTGCCGGCGATGAACCCGGCCGTCAGCTTGGTCCAGTAGTCGGCCCACCCGAGCTGGGTGATCTGCACCGTGATGTCGGGGTTCTCGCGGTGGAAGGCCTTCGCGACCTGCTGGTAGGCGGGCAGCTGGTTGGAGTCCCAGAGCCAGTAGCTCACGGTGCGGGCGCCGCTCTTGGACGCGGTCCCACGGCTCGGGGACGAGCAGGCGGCGAGCGCACCGAGGGCGAGGGCTGAAGCGCCGCCCGCGAACAGTGCGCGGCGGGAGAGGTTGTTCGTCATGGTGTGGTGGTCCTGTCCGAGCCGGGGCTACTTGATCCCGGAGAAGCCGATGGAGTTGACGATCCGCTTGGCGAAGACGCCGAACAGCACGATCATCGGGAGCGCCGCCACGAGGGTCGCGGACATCAGCCCGGCCCAGTCGGTGCCGGACTGCGGGGACTGCGACTTGAAGACGCCGAGGGCGACGGTGAGCACCCGCGAGCTGTCCGTGTACGACACCATGAGCGGCCAGAAGTAGTCGTTCCAGCTCGTGATGTACGTCAGTACGGCGAGCGTCGCGATCGGTGCAGCGGCCATCGGGATGACGAGCCGGAAGAACACCCGGACCTTGCCCGCGCCGTCGATCAGCGCGGCCTCCTCGACTTCCTTCGAGATGCCGAGGAAGAACTGCCGCAGGAAGAACACCGCGAACGGGGTCATGAACATCGTCGGCAACGCGATGCCGAGCAGGTTGTCGACGAGCCCGAGCTGCTTGATGAGCGTGAAGTTCGGCAGCAGCGTGAAGATCGCGGGCACCATCAGGCCGGCGAGGAACACCCCGAAGACCTTGTCGCGTCCGGGCCAGCGCAGTCGGGCGAAGGCGTACGCGGCAGCGGCCGAGAAGAACACCTGGCCGACCGTGACGAGCGTCGACACGATCACCGAGTTGAGCAGGTACCGCCAGAAGTTCAGGGCAGCGCCGGAGCCACCCTGGGCGAGGGCCTCCTCGGTGGACTGCAGGCCGAGGACCCGCTCGAACCCACCCAGGCTGAACCCGACGGGCAGCAGCGACGTGGGGTCGGAGTTGATCGCACCGTTCGACGACAGGGCGGTGCGCAGGATCCAGTAGAACGGGAACAGGGTGACGACGATGACGATGATCATCGCGACCCAGGCGAGGACGCGGCCGACCGACGGACGGCGACGGTGGCCGGCTCCGGGTCGGGGCGGACGCTTCGTGGTGACGGAACGGGTGAGGGTCGTGGTCATGGTGCGGCGCTCCGTTCAGTCCAGGTCCGACTCACCCGAGCGGGTGAGGCGGTACTGGATGATCGTGATGATGCTGAGGACGATGAGGAGCGCGACCGAGACCGCGGACGCGTAGCCGAACTGGAACCGGCCGAACGCCAGGTTGTAGATGTAGTTCTGCACGACGTTCGTGGCGTTCGCGGGGCCGCCCTGCGTGGTGACGGCGACGGTGTCGAACACCTGGAACGACCCGATCACCGTGATGATGAGCACCAGCGACAGGATCGGGCGGAGCAGCGGCACCGTGATGCGCCAGAACATCTTCCACTCGCTCGCACCGTCGATGCGGCCGGCTTCGTACACCGTCTCGGGCAGCGACTGCAGGCCGGCGAAGATCAGGAGCGCCGTGTAGCCGACGTGCCGCCACACGTTGATGAGCGCGATCGACGGGATGCCCCAGACGTCGCTCTGCAGGAACGGGATGCGGTCCAGGCCGAGGGCCGCGAGCATCTCGTTGCCGATGCCGAGCTGGGTGTCGAGGATCCACAGCCAGACGAGCGCCGCGACGACGTTCGACACCAGGTAGGGCGCCAGGACGATGCCGCGCACGAAGGTCGACTTCGTCAGGCGGTGCATCATCACGGCGATGAACAGTGCGACGACCGTCTGGATGACGATGTTGATGAGCACGTACTCGATCGTGACGACCATCGAGTGCCAGAAGATCGAGTCCTGCACGAGCCGCGCGTAGTTCTGCAGCCCGGTGAACTCCGGCTCGGTGAGCAGGTTGTAGGACGTGAAGCTCAGGTAGATGCCCCGCACGGTCGGCCAGGCGAGGAACACCACGAAGCCGATCGCGGCCGGCGCGATGAACAGCAGCGCGAGCCACAGGTCGTTCCGGGGACGGCGGCGGCGTGGGACGGTGGTACGGGCGAGCGGGAGGTCGGCTGCCCGACTCCTCCGTCTCGTGCTGGCGGTCGTCAAGGGTGACGACACAGGGCTCTCGGTGGCCATCGCGACTCCTTCGTCTGCGGTGGACTGACGTGCAGCAGTCCGTGAGCCGGGAATCTACACGTGGTGACATCGGGTGGCAAGAGGCTATTTCACGCTCCGAATCCAGGGTTGTCACGTGTAGACAATCGTGTCAGGATGGCGGTCGATCGCATCGGCGCGACCTGCCCGGCGACGCATCCCTCACCCTGGAAAGGTCACTGATGATCTCTGTCGGAATGGTCGGCGCGGGCCAGTTCGCCCCCCAGTTCGCCAAGCTGTTCAAGCTCCACCCGGACGTCGACCGCGTCTTCGTGACCGACCTCGTCGACGACCGCGCGTCGGAGCTCGTCGAGTCGCAGCACCTCGACGGCACGTTCGCCGACTTCGACGCCGTGCTCGCCTCGGACGTCGACGCCGTCGCGATCTTCACCCAACGCTGGACGCACGGTCCGCTCGTCGTCAAGGCGCTCCGCGCCGGCAAGCACGTCTACTCGGCGGTGCCGATGGCGATCTCCGTCGACGAGATCCGCGACATCATCGAGGCCGTCCGCGAGACCGGGCTCACCTACATGATGGGCGAGACGAGCTACTACAACCCCGCGACGGTGTTCGCCCGCAAGCAGGTCGCCGACGGCGCCTTCGGCCGGGTCTTCTACTCCGAGGGCGACTACGTGCACGACATGGACCTCGGGTTCTACGCCGCGTACCAGTTCAGCGGTGGCGAGGACTGGAAGCGCACCGCCAGCTACCCGCCCATGCTGTACCCGACCCACTCCGTCGGCGGCGTCCTCGGCGCCATCCCCGGACACGCGGTCAGCGTCAGCTGCATCGGCGTCAAGGACGACCGGGGCGACGGCGTCTTCGACAAGGACGTCAGCCAGTTCGACAACGACTTCTCGAACGCCACCGCCCTGTTCGAGCTCGACAACGGCGGCGTCATGCGCATCAACGAGATGCGCCGTGTCGGCTACCCGTCGCACATCCGCGAGTCCCGCTTCCGCTACTTCGGCACCGAAGCGAGCTTCGAACAGCTCGCGAAGACCAGCGTCTGGCAGGACAAGGAGGACTCGCACGACATCAGCGACAAGATCAACACGCAGGCGACGATGGACCTCGACGACCCGCGTCTCGCCGGCGTCGACCCCTCGCTGCGCGACGCGTTCGTGTCCGGCTACGCCGAGGTGCACGACACCGACCGCCTGCCCGCCGAGTACGCCGGCGTGCCGACCGGGCACGAGGGCTCGCACCAGTTCCTGGCCGACGACTTCGTCCGCGCCGTCGTCGACCGGACCCTGCCGCCGGTGAACGCCTGGACCGCCGCACGCTTCACGCTGCCCGGCATCATCGCCCACCAGTCGGCCCTGCAGGGCGGTGCACGCCTCGAGGTGCCGGACTTCGGGGACGCCCCGGAGACGACCTCGGCGGTGCCCTCGTCTAGTATCGCCAGCGAATAGCAAGTGGTGTTCGGGTGTCGGTCCGCACGGGCCGGCACCCGAACGCGACTTCCGAGCCGACGAAGGTGGCACCCGTGAGCGTCCCGACGACCCCGAGGGCGGTCACCCGCGCCGACGTCGCCCGGTACGCCGGCGTGAGCACCTCCGTCGTCAGCTACGTCGTGCACGACGGCCCCCGCCCCGTCGCGGCGGCCACCGCCGCCCGGGTCCGTGACGCGATCCGGGTCCTCGGGTACCGCCCGAACGCCAGCGCCCAGGCCCTGCGCACCGGGTCGTCGAAGATGCTCGGGCTCATCGTGCCCGAGCTCGACAACCCCTTCTGGTCCGAGCTCGCCGTGGAGGTCACCCACGCCGCAGCAGCCCGCGGCTACGACGTCCTGCTCGCCAACAGCGACGGCGACGCCAGCCAGGAGCGCGAGCGGCTCCGCAGCCTGTCCGCCCGCCAGGTCGACGGGATCATCGTCACGAGCATCATGACCCACCCGGACCTGTCCACCGTGTCGGACCCGGGCATCCCGATGGTCCTGCTCAACACCTTCTTCGAGGTGCCCGAGTACGCCAGCATCGGCGTCGACGCCCTGCGTGGCGCATACGACGGCACCCGCCACCTGGTCGAGCACGGCTACGGGTCGATCGGCCTGGTCATGGGGCACGCCGGCTCCATGGAGCTCCGCGAACAGGGCTGGATGCGGGCCCTGCGCGACGCCGGGCTGCCGGACGGCCCGATCGTGCGCTGCGACTTCACCCGGCGGGGCGGGTACGAGGCCGGCCTGCGCATGTTCGCGGACGGGACGGGACCCCGCGCCGTCTTCGTCAGCTCGGACATGCAGGCCGTCGGTGTGCTGCGGGCACTGTGGGAACTCGGGCTGCGCGCACCGGAGGACGTCGCGATCGTGTCGTTCGACGGCGGTGCCGAGGCCGACTACACGAACCCGCAGCTCACGACGGTCCGGCAGCCGATCGAGACGATGGCGACCGCCGCCGTCGACCGTGTGCTCGGGCTCGACGCGGACAACCAGTGGCACCGCGACCTTGTGCCCGCCGAGTTGGTCCTGGGCGCGAGTTGCGGGTGCGACGTGCGTCGCTGACGCACCACCAAACCGTCCTGGAGGCGCGGGGCGGGTGAACTGGTCCCCGGTTCTTGGACTGATTAGTCGGTTCGAGATCCGGGGATGGTTCGTGTGGGTGGTACCGCGTCG
>NZ_JABMLA010000002.1:0-640084 GCF_013204965.1 Curtobacterium sp. VKM Ac-2861 | reverse complement strand
CCTTCGGCACCGACGCCGTCAAGCGCGGCCTCCTCGTCGGCACCGCCACCATCACCGCACAGATCAAGTAACACCCCACGTACTCCGGCTGTGCATGGCAGACCGGAACGGCCAACGCCCCGTCGCTCGCGACGGGGCGTTGCTTGTTTCCGAGGAGCGGAAGCAGGCGACGTCCGACGTGCCGCCAGTTACCTCGGCAATCGAGTTCGTTCACGGAGCGCGTGACCTGTGGCCCGCTCGTTCCAACGCACCCGCTCGCTCCCGTAGACACACTCGTGCTCTCCAGAGTGACCAAGGATCAGGTCACATCTCCACCTATCGAAGGTGCTCGGGCAGATCGTCGACATCGTGCAGCAGCATAGACACCACCACCGGCGCCCTCGTCTCACTGAACGATCCCCTATTGGGAGGTGCTTTGGGAAGGGCCCTCACCCTGCAAGACGGTGCCGTCGGTTGCTCGGAGTCGCATGAGGGTTCATCCTCGGGGAATGACCGGTCAGCGTTGTGGCGTTCTGGGCGGCGTTGAGCGAGAACGCGCCGAACGAGTCTTGGACACGATCAACGCTGACGAGCGGTGGCTTTGGGTCATCGCGGGTCGGCCGGATGGCGGCGAGCAGGGTGGAGCCTGGTACGTCGAAGGGGTCGATGGCCGGACCGCGGTGCTCAAGATCTCTGATCCGAGCTGGGCGGAGCAGATGCTCTTAGCTGAGGAGGCCGTTGGGATGGTTCGACGCGCTGGGTACCCGACGCCTGCTTGGATTCGGTGCGGACGGACCGCTGACGGCATCGGGTACCAATTACAGGAGCGGGTGCCCGGCGCTCGGCTCACATCGGTTGACGTCGGTGGCGCGAGGGCGTTGATCTCCACGATCGACTTGCAGGCTGGGCTCAACCCCGCACCTGGACGCAACTGGAACGACTTCGTCGTCGACCAGCTCACGCGGGACATGGGCAATCTTTGTTCCGCGTCAGCAACCGCGGGTGCCAGCGGTATGGCTCTGGTCGAAATCTGTCGACGGCTCGCGGACGATGTGGACGCTCGTGACTGGCCCTGTTCCGACATGGTCCATGGAGATTTCCGGCCGGCAAACGTCCTGCTGATGAACGGCGAGGTCACGGGCGTGGTCGACGTCGAGGCAATTGGGAGCGGCACCCGCGCGTTCGATTTCGCCACGCTGCTCAGCTACGGGCCGATCGACGGGGACGCCGTTGAGCTGATCGTCAACGCTGGTTCGCTCGCAGGCGGCCAGCAAGCACTACGCGCTTGCGTTGCGCTGGTCTTTCTCGACCTCGTCCGTTTCGCAGCGGCACGGCCAGATGCAACCCCGGAGACCACGGCATTCGAAGCCGCACGCCTCGTCGAGCGAGCAGCCATGGTGGAGGCGCTGACGAATTGGTGACGCTCGGAAGTGCAGCCCCGTTCGTGAAGCGCAGATCAGGTACTTGCGCTGCCGAGGGCGCGCACTTCTGCACGGACACGTTGTGCCAGACCTGTCTGAGCTGAGTCGGCGGCGACCGCAGCGTCGATGAGGACGGACAGCCGATCCGTCAACGCCCCGCCGGGATCAGGAGCCCCCACCCGTTCCAGCCCTCGCTCGACCAACCCGTCAATATCACCGGGCTCTCGATGTGACGCTCTCACGGCAGCGACCGCGTTCATCAAGGCGCTCTCTGCCCGAGACCATCCCCGATCCCAGGGCGCGCGCCCGCCGTGGAACAAACCGACCACGTCGAGGTCCACCCGCTGGAACAGAGACCAGTTTCTGAACCGTACGAACACCAGACGACGATCCGGATCGAGTTCGGGGTCGAGCCGAAGTGACTCGACCTGCCCCGCCGCTTTGAGTGCGTGCGGCAGAACTCTGAGCGCGTCGTCGCCGTCGCTCACCCACCACGAAAGGTCGATGTCGCTCCACGCGTCCGCTGTCCCCTCAGCGAGGGAACCTCTGAGGCTCGCGACCGATCCGGGCTGAGCTGCTTGGAGCCCGCGGCGAAGTTGCACGACGCGGTTGGCGCGCTCGACATCGCAGTCCATGCCGTCATCCTCACGTATCGCCGCCGAGAAAGCTGGAAGCCGCTCCAGTAGAGAATCGTCGATTGAGGCACCTTGATGCCGGGCTGTGGCACATGGCCAGGCGTTTCGTGGTGAGCTAGCTGGATGCGCATCAGGTCAGCGGCCGTCGTCGTCCGAGACGAGAGCCTGCTCGTCATCGATCGGCTGAAGAACGGTCGTCACTACTGTGTGCTCCCTGGCGGCGGGGTCGAGGAAGGCGAGAGCCTCCGCGAAGCGTGTCAGCGCGAGTTGCGTGAGGAGACGGGCCTTGATGCGAGCATCGGCGACCTGCTCGACGTACCAGTGGATAGCGCCGTTCCCACGGCTTACTTCGTGGCGCGAGTACGTCCTGGTCCGTTGCAACTCGGGGGTCCAGAGATCGACCGTGCCTCGGAACTGAACCAGTACGAGCCGAGGTGGGTGGAACTGGGCCTGCTCGCGCACATCCCGTTGGTGCCGGAAGTGGCGAGGGAAGCGGTCAAGCTGGTCCTCGAAGCGCGCCGCTGAAGGATCGTTCTCCGGACGCGGGCCGCCAACTCGGTGAACCGGGCCAACAGGTTGGTCCCAGAGTTCCCCGATTTGACCCTCACGCCGCGTGAGGGCAGAACGTGGACCCATGAGCAGCTACTACAACGCCTTCGAGATGAGCCCGGTCCCCGCCCCCGGCCCTGACGTGGTCGCGCCTGAGCCGTTCCACGGGATCTACGGGATGCCGTCGTTCGTGACGATCCCGACAACCGACCTGGCCGCTTCCGTCGACTTCTGGACCCGCGGCCTGGGCTTCTTCGACCTGTTCAGCGTGCCGGGCCAGCTCGTGCACCTGCGCCGGTGGGCCTTTCAGGACGTCCTGCTGGTCCCAACCGCGTCCGCTCCGGATCAGGCGCCGGCGGTGAGCTTCAGCTTCGCGTGCGTCCTGAACCAGATCGACACCCTCGTCACCGCGTGCCGAGCCCACGACGCGGGCGTGGTGAGCGAGCCGCGGGACACGCCCTGGGGCACCCGCGATGTCGAGGTGATCACGCCGGAGAAGGTGCGAGTCGTCTTCACTGCCGCGAAACCCTTCGAGCCGACCAGCCAGACTGCCAAGAACCTCGAAGCGATCGGCATCACCGCACCTGACGCCGACGGCGAGAAGAATGGAGCGCATGCCTGATGACAGCGACGCCGTGGACCTGACTGTTGGTCAGGCCGCGGCGCGCCTAGGCGTGACGGTCCGGACGTTGCATCACTGGGACGAGATCGCCCTTGCGAGGCCGTCGTCACGGTCAGCTGCCGGGTACCGGCTCTATGCCGAAGACGACCTCGAGCGGCTGCGGCGCATCGTCGTCTACCGCGAGCTGGGGCTCGACCTGGAAGCCATTCGGAACGTTCTCGACGATCCGAGTGCGGCCGTTGTCATTGCGCTGCGCGCCCAGCAGTCCCAGCTTGCGGCGCGGATCGAGCATCTCAGCGCGCTGGGCGATGACCTGGCCCGGATGGCCGACGCCCACGAGCACGGGCTGCTCATGACCAATGAGGAGCAGACCGCGACGTTCGGGCCTGGATGGAATCCGCAGTGGCCGGCTGAGGCGCGGCAACTCTACGGCGATACGCCGGAGTGGCGGCACTACGCCGAACGCTCGGCGTCACGCACCGTGGACGACTGGCAGGCCGTCGCCGATGCGTCTGCGGCGCTTGATCAGGCCCTTGCCGACGCCATGGATGCTGGTGTCGAACCCGGCAGCCCGGCCGCGGACGCTCTCGTTGAACAGCACCGCGAGGTGTTCTCCGCCTACTTCCCGATCACCCGGCAGATGCAGGTCGTCCTCGGCCGCATTTACGAAGCCGATCCGGGGTACGCCGCACACTACGACGGCATCCGAGCCGGGCTCGCCTCATGGTTGCGTCGCACCATCGACGCCGGCGCACGCGCCCGCGGCATCGACCCCGACACCGCCACCTGGCAGTAGGACTCGCAGCTCACGGTCGCGCGCGGAGCGGCCGACGTCGACGTGGGAGCGAACGCTGCCCTGAGCCAACGTCTCGTGCGGATCGCCGGCCTTCGAGTGGTCACCGCTCGTTGGCGGCTCGGCGGATCCAGGTGCGGAACTCGACGGCGAAGTGCTCGAGGTGCTGCTCGATCACCGCCGGGGCGCAGGTCGCCGGCAAGGTGACGGACAGACGTGCGGTGAAGCCGTCCTGCTCCTCGTCGAAGGAGTTCGCGATCGAGCCGATCACCGTCCCGTCCGCCAACAGCATGTGCGACCGGCGACCGGCAGTCGCTTCTGCGGCGGGCAGCTCCTGCTCGACGACGGCACTGTCGTCCCAGGGGCGCATGAAGAACGAGCAGACGTACTCGTCGAGGGTCTCGACGATGTTCACGTTGCGCCCCGGCTCGGCGTGGATCCCGTAGTGCTCCGGGTGTCCGGCGAGCATGACGTCCTCGCGGGCGAACGCGGCGCCGAGCCACGCACCGAACTGCGCGGCACTGATGCCCCGTGCACGGAGCGTGGTCGTGCCGGTTGCCTGCTCGCCGCCGGAGCGTCCGAGGTGGGCGCGGAGGAACGCGTCACCCGCAGCGATCTCGTCCTCGAGCAGCTCGAGCAGCTGGACCCGGCCGAGCTTCCGTTTCAGGAGCGCGAGCGCCCGGCGGGCGGAGAACAGCTCGAACCCGTCGATGGTCGAGTCGGTGTCCTCGCCGGCCAGGCGGACGGTCGCGCCGGTCACCGTGCGGCCCGGACGGGGAGCTGGAGGTACGAGGCCTGGTCGCCGCCGGTGTGCACGACGTGCCGCCCGGTGTTCGCGCCGACGTACTCGCGGATCGCCGGCATGAGCGTGCCGAGCAGGTTGCGGGAGCTCACGATGAACCGCAGCTGCTCGCCCGCGTGGAAGCGCAGGCCGACCGGGAACAGGTCGATCTCGATCTCGGCGACCTGCCCGGCAGCGAGCTTCTCGACGCGGTCGAACGAGTGCGCGGGGACGTCGTCGGTCGACAGGGCCTCGTCGAGGTGCCGAGCGGACACCCGGAGGCGTCCGTCGGAGCCCTTGTAGCGCAGGATCGTCGCGCCGTGGTCGGTGAGGTCGTGCGCCATCGCCGACTGGTTCGGCACGGTGAACGCCTGCAGCGGCGTTCCCCAGCGGTCGAGCTTCTGGACGAGGACGAACAGGTCCATGTCGTCGGCGCCCCGGGCCTCGACGAACAGGTGCGCCTTCGGGTACCCGACCAGGACGGTCTCCTCGTCGAAGCGGGTCAGGAACGAGACGGCGTCCGGGTTCGCGTCGACGGCGTAGGACGCTTCTGCAGGTGCCTCGGGCGCGGCCGTGGTCAGCGTTCGCGTCCGGGCGTCGAGGAAGTACTTTGTCGAAGCGGCGTCCTGCGGCGGGAACGACTCAGCCGGCACGGCGACCTCCTCTCCGCCCTGCAGGTCGAGGACCGAGTACCGGACGGTCGGAGTGGTCTCCCACCCGTTGTCGGCGCCCTTGAGGAAGTGGTCGAAGAACCGGCGGAGGTCCTCGACGTTCGCCGGGTCGTAGTAGTCCGGCCACTCCTGGGTGTTGTGGATCCGGAGCCACTTCTCGTCGCTGGCGATCCGACGCCAGGCGCGGAAGGTCCCGGCGGTGTGCAGGGTGTTCGAGTAGCTCGCGACGACGTACGCCGGCACCTCGATCTGCGAGAAGTCAGGGATCTTCTGCTCCCACAGGTCGGTCATCAGCGGGTGGGCGTCGACCTCGGCGAGGATGTCCTCCTTCTGGCCCTTCCCGAAGAAGCTGCCGTCCTGCAGCTGCTGCGCGAACCCGGTGTCGGGCATGCCGCCGCGCTTCACGAGGTCGCGGTAGACGTCGCTGACGCCCTCCCACGGGTTGATCGCGACGAGGTGCGGGGGCTGCTCGGCGGCGGTGAACCACTGCGACACGGCGAGGTAGCTCGTGCCGCTCATGCCGACCTTGCCGTCGCACCACTCTTGCTCGGCCAGCCACTCGATGACGTCGTACGCGTCGCGGCCCTCCTGCCGGTCCCAGAGCACGCTGTCGCCCTCGGAGTCGACCACGCCGCGGATGTCGACGTTGCAGATCGCGTAGCCGTGCTCGACCCAGTACGCGGGGTCCGGTGCCTCGAACTTCTCGAGTCCGGACACCGTGCTGTTCGGCAGCCCGACGAGCCCGAACACCCCCATCACGCTGAGCGACGTGCCCTGCGCCTTGCCGTACGGGCTCCATGCCACGATCACCGGCACCGGCTCGGTACCGACCGGGCGGAACACGTCGACGTGGATGGTCGTGCCGTCGCGCAGCTGCATCGCGACGTCCTTGTCGAACACCGTGTCGACGGGCAGCGGCTTGAACTGCGGCGCGATCCGGAACCCGGCCTCGAGGGTTCGGGTGCCGGGCTCGAAGGGGGTGAGCACACCCGTGCGCGGAGCGGGCAGCGGGGTGGAGGGGACGGTCATCCTCTGGTCGGTCATCGTGTTCTCCTTCGTGCGGGAGTCCTCCGTGGGCTCGTCGTCGAGGCGAGCGTACGTCCGATCCGGCAAGAACTCAACGCGTGTTGAGAAACCCGTCGGCGGAGTAGATTGCGGGCATGGACGGAACGACGGAAGCAGCGACGACCTCCCGCGTGGGTCGCCGTCCCGGGGCGGCCAGCACCCGCACGACGGTCCTCGCGGCGGCGAGTGCGCGGTTCGCCAGCGACGGTTTCGCCGGCACGACGATCCGAGCCGTGGCGGCGGACGCCGGCGTCGACCCTTCGCAGGTGATGCAGTTCTTCGGGTCGAAGGCCGACCTGTTCGCAGCGGTGATGGCCGTGTCCCCGTCCGCGCTCCGGCGCTTCGACACGGCCTTCGAGGGTCCGGACGAGCATCTCGGCGAGCGTGTCGTCCGGGCGTTCCTACAGGCCTGGGAAGGCGCCCCGGAGGAGTCGGAACCGCTGATGGCGATGCTCCGAGGTGCGATGGTCAACGAGGACGCGACGGCGCAGCTGCGGGACTTCATCCAGGCCCGCCTCGTACACGGAGCCTCCGGCGCCGATCACGAGGACCGTACGCTCCGGGCTGGGCTCGCCGCGGCCATGCTCGTCGGGATCATCACGAGCCGGCAGGTCTTCGGGGTCCCTGCCGTGCTCGCAGCCGACCACGACACCGTCGTCGCGATCGCCGGACCCGCGATCCAGAGCGTCCTCGCCGGAGTCAGTCGAGCAGACGCCGAGCGTTCCGGGTCGTGAGTTCCCGCCAACTCGTCGCGTCGTGCGGCGGCTCGGCATCGTCGAGCGCGGCGATCTGCGCGTCCACGCCCTGCGTCGGCGTCCAGCACGAGTCGCTGCCGTAGAGCAGCCGGTCCGTCCCGGCGACCTCGGCGAGGACTGGCACGTCGAGTGGGAACGGCGTGCCTGCCGTGTCGAACCAGAGCCGCCGCATCGCGTCCTTCCAGGGCATCGTGCCGGCGGTGGCGCCGAACAACTGCTGGAACAGGGCGATCCGGTCGGAGAGGACCGGCAGGGTCGCGCCCGAGTGCGGCACGATGACGCGCAGGTCCGGGTACCGGTCGAGGACGCCGGCGAACACCAGGTCGACGATGCTCCTGGTGCTGTCGAACATGAACTCCAGCATCGGGCGAGGACGCCCGAGGGCGGTGTGCTCCCACCCGACGGGCGAGGTCGGGTGCACGAAGACGGCCGCGCCGCGGGCGTCGAGCTCGGCCCAGAGCGGCTCCAACGCGGGATCTCCCAGGTACTGGCCGTGCGCGTTGGACTCGAGGACGACGCCGACCGCACCCGGTCCCTGCAACGTGCGCCGGGCCTCCAGGACCGCACTGTCGACATCCGGCACCGGGAGGGACGCGAAGTACGAGAACCGGTCCGGGTGCGCGGCCGCGATCGCGGCGGCTTCGTCGTTGAGTGTCCGCGCGAGCTCCGCGGCTCGGTCGTCGTCCCCGAAGTGCACTCCGGGCGACGAGATGGACAGGACCGCTCGGGCCATCCCGCGGCGGTCCATGTCACCGAGCTGGCCGGCGAGCGACCAGCTCGGCCAGGCGGGCATGCCGTCCGGCTGTTCGTACCCGGCTGCTCGGGCCGCTGCGACGTAGTCCGCGGTGACGAAGTGTGCGTGGACGTCGATCAGTTCGGACATCGATGGCTCCTCGTTGCGTGTAGTGAACGATTCTGTATCGTAGACCGCATGACCACGACCATTCGCAACGTCCGCACCAGCTCCGGCGGGGTGACCACAACCGAGGCTGTCGACGTCGAGTTCGACGAACACATCAGCACGGTCCGTCCCGCGGGGACCGTCGCTCCAGCCGGCGGTCCGGTCGTCGATGGAACGGGGCAGTTCCTCGTTCCGGGCCTGATCGACACGCACGTCCACCTGGGCTCCCCGGCGGCGCTGTCGTCCGCAGTCCGAGCCGGCGTCACGACGATGGTCGACCTCGGGACACACCCGGACTCCCTCGTCGACGAGCAGCGACGAGCACCGGGGGCCCCGGGGCTCCTCAGCGCGGGCTCGGCCGCCTCGGCACCGGGCAGCACCCAGATCGCTCGGATGGGCTTCCCGGACGCGAGCGGCGTGAGCAGCGCAGCCGATGCCGAGCGGTACCTGGACTGGCGGGCCGCGAACGGGTCGGACCTGGTGAAGATCATCATCGAGGACCCCGACGCCACCGACGTCCCCGCGCTCGACGTCGCAACGATCACGGCCCTGGTCGACGGCGCACGCCGCCGGGGGCTCCGGACCGTGGCCCACGTCGTGACCGCCGCGTCGTTCGTCCGCGGGCTCGACGCCGGGGTCGACATCCTCACGCACGCGCCGCTCGACCGGCCGCTGCCGGACGCGACCGTCCGGCGGATGGCGGACCAGGGCACCATCGCGTCACCGACCCTCGTGATGATGCGCGCGATGGCCCGCGCGCGACTCGGGGACCGTGCCGACGCCGCGTTCGAGAACGCCGTCGAGAGTGTGCGCCGGATGCACACCGCCGGTGTGCCAGTCGTCGCCGGCACGGACGCGAACGAGACCCCGTTCGCGCCGGTTCGCCACGGCGAGGCCCTCCACGAGGAGATGCCCCTCTTGCTGGACACCGGGATGACGAACGGCGCGGTACTGACCGCTGCCACGGACGGGGCAGCGGCGGCATTCGGTCTGCACGACCGCGGGCGTGTGGAAGTGGGGCTGCGTGCGGACCTCCTGCTCACGACCGGCGATCCCCTCGTCGACCCAGCCGTCCTCGCTCAGCCGGGCGCTGTGTGGGTCGGTGGGACACTCATCTCGTGAACGCTCCCGTCCGGCGGCGCGGTGCTGACCTCGAGCACGCGATCTTCGCCGCCACACTCGAACAGCTGGCTGACCACGGCATGGCGGGCCTCACCTTCGAGAACGTCGCCGCGGCAGCCGGTGCGGGCAAGGCCTCGCTCTACCGGCGCTGGACCGATCCGGAGCAGCTCGTCCTCGCTGCCCTCGCCTGGACCGAAGACACCGCGGAGCGGAGCGATCACCCCGGGGGGACCCGACTCCAGCCGGTCGGTGACCTCCGCGACGAACTCATCGCGTTCCTGTCCGATCTCGCGGACGGGCTCACCACCCCCGTCGGACGGGTCCTCGCACCAGTTCTCCTGGAGCGAGAGCGACGACCCGAGATGTGGCAGCGCATCGTCGCACTGCTCATCGAGCCGCGCCAACGCCTCGTGACCGAAGCATTCGGACGCGCCGCGGCCCGTGGCGAGATCCCCTCGAGCGCTGTCAGCCCATCACGCGTCAGCGCTGGCGCCGCACTCGTGCTCGCCCGTCACCTCACCACTGGCCCGCTGTCCCGCGACGACATCGTCGAGGTCGTCGATGACGTCGTACTTCCCGCCCTGTCGCGGTGATCGTCGCGAAGTTGCGCTGACCGACTCGTAGGGGTGTGGCGGAATCCGGGGGTGGGATCAGCGCACAGCCGGCGGCGGCCCCGTCGTGTCCCCCACTCGCAACTCCGAGATGAACGACGCCGGCTGCGGCTCCGCCCCCTCGAGCATCGCCAGCGCAGCACGAGCGGCAGCCTGGCCCTTCTGCACGAACGGCTGCACGAGCGTGGTCAGGTGCCGGATCGGCGTGCGGTGCAACAGGCTGTCGTCCACCGTGATGCCGTCGAACCCGACGACGCTGACGTCCTCGGGCACCCGCAGCCCGGCGTCGAGGGCAGCCGAGATCACCCCGACGGCGATCAGGTCGCTCTGGGCGATGACGGCGGTGGGGCGAGGGCCATCGGCAGCGAAGAGCTCCACGCCGGCCAGGCGTCCTTCTTCCACCGAGCTCCCCGCCGTCTCGACCGCCACGACGGAGGGGTAGACCTCGCGCACGCCCCGGAGCCGTTCGAGCGTCGTGAACGCGATGCCCGAGGCGAACCGGTCGTCGTCGATCGGCCCCCGCCGACGAGCAGCGTCGAGCGGCAGCGTCACCACCGTGACCGCAGTGTGCCCGAGGTCCTGCAGGTACGCAGCAGCACGGCGCGAGGCATCCCGGTTGTCGAGCTGGACGGGCACGGCACCCTCGATCTCGTCCGCCTCGATCGCGACGACGGGGATCTGCCGGCGCCGCAGCACCGCTACGGCCGGGTCGATCCGGACGTTGCACCCGACGAGCACGACGGCGTCCATCGGGGCATCGACGAGTGGGCCGGCCCCCTGTTCGTCATCGAGCGGACTCCGGACCAGCAAGAGCGAAGCGCCCGCAGCCCCGGCGACCTCGGCGATGCCGTCGAGCGTCAGGACGTTGACGGGGTCCCGGAAGGCATCGCTCAAGCGTTCGTCCATCACGACGCCGATGACGCCGGAACGGCCTCGGCGGAGCGAACGCGCACGGGGGTCGGGGCCGCCGTAGCCGAGCTCGGCAGCGGCGGCGAGGACTCGGGCCTTGGCGTCCTCGGACACCGGGCCGCTGCCGCTGAACGCGAGCGAGGCCGTCGACGGCGCGACACCGGCGGCACGGGCGACCGCGGCCAGCGTCGGGCGCGACGGACGGGTGCCTCCGCCGCGGGAAGGCGACGCGCCGAGTGCTGTTGCCGGTTCGTCCATCGCCGGTTAGCGTAGCGGGAACAAGCGGTCGAATCGATTCGATAGCGACCGACACCGAACAAAACGCGCAGCGCGACCCGCACCACGACCACCAGCAACGAAGCACGATGGGACCACCATGACGACGCCGTCCACCCGCACCGTTCCGACCACCAGGGCCTGGATCATCGCGGTGTTCGTGGTGTTCACCCTGTCCGGGCTCGACATCGCGACGTGGCTCGGCCGGATCCCGAGCGTCCGCGACTCCCTCGGCGCGAGCACGTTCGAGATGGGTCTGCTCGTCCTGGGTATGGCCGTCGGTTCGATCGGCGGCCTGACCTTCGCCGGCCACATCGTCGCCAAGCTCGGCGCACGCCGCGGGATCCAGATCGCCGCCGCCTGTCTGGCACTCGGCATGGTCTTCGCCGGCATCGCGGTCACGCTCGGGTGGGGCTTCGCCGCCATCTGGATCGCCCTGATCGCCTTCGGGTTCGGCAACGGCCTGTGCGACGTGTCGATGAACGTCTCGGGCGCCGCAGCCGAGAAGGCCGGTGGGCGCACGATCATGCCCCTGTTCCACGCCGCGTTCAGCCTCGGCACGCTGGCGGGCGCCGGGCTCGGTGCCCTGGCCGAGCGGCTCGAGATCCCCGTCTCCGTGCACTTCATCGTGCTGGTCGTCATCACGAGCGCCGTGATGCTCGTCGCCGTCACGAAGTTCCAGGACGAGCACCGCTTCGCCGAGCAGGTCTCCACCGACACCAGCCCGGTCGCGACGCCACTCACCCGCATGCAGGTCTGGGCGCAGCCGTCCACGATCCTCATCGGTGTGATCGTGCTCGGCATGGCCCTGGCCGAGGGATCCGCGAACGACTGGCTGCCGCTCGCGATGATCGACGGCCACGGGCTCGACAACGCCGCGGGTGCCGGCGTGCTCACGGTGTTCCTCGCCGCGATGACCGTCGGCCGCGTCGCCGGCAGCCCCCTCATCGACAAGTTCGGGCGCGTCCCGATCCTGCGGATCAGCGCCGCCGTCGCGGTGGTCGGCCTCGGCATGCTCATCTTCATCGACAACGTGCCGCTCGCGATCGTGGGTGTCGTGCTCTGGGGCCTCGGTGCCAGCCTCGGTTTCCCGATGGGCATGTCGGCCGCCGCCGACGACCCCCGCACGGCCGCCGCCAAGGTCAGCGCCGTCGCGACCATCGGGTACGTGGCGTTCCTGGCCGGTCCTCCGCTCATCGGGTTCCTCGGCGAGCACGTCGGACTGCTCGGTGCGCTCCTGGTCGTCTTCGTGTTCATCATCGCGGCGGGACTCGCGTCGGGTGCCGCCCGTGAGACCGGCGCCGCCGCCAGGCCGACCCGCGGGGGCGGCGACGGACACGGCGGGGGCGAGCCGCGCCTCCCGGCCGACAGTGCCGACAACGTCGACAACGCGACGAGCGCGCCGTCCGGGTCGGGACGCGACGCCCGTTAGGCTTCCCGGGTGCGTCTCGTCATCGCCCGCTGCTCCGTCGACTACGCGGGCCGGCTCTCAGCCCACCTGCCGCTCGCGACCCGTCTGCTCATGCTCAAGGCGGACGGCTCGCTGCTCGTGCACTCCGACGGTGGCAGCTACAAGCCGCTGAACTGGATGAGCCCGCCGTGCTCGATCGAGATGAGCGAGCCGGACGAGGAGCAGACCGTCGGTGGCATCACCGAGGTCTGGACGGTGACGCAGAAGAAGACCCAGGACCGCCTGATCGTGTCCATCCACGAGGTCATCGCGGACCAGACCCACGACCTCGGCGTCGACCCGGGGCTGGTGAAGGACGGGGTCGAGGCGCACCTGCAGCAGCTCCTCGCGGAGCAGATCGAACTGCTCGGCGACGGCCACACGCTGGTCCGCCGCGAGTACATGACCGCCATCGGGCCGGTCGACATCCTGGCGCGCGACGACGCCGGGGCGAGCGTCGCGGTCGAGATGAAGCGCAATGCCAACATCGACGCGGTCGAGCAGCTCACGCGCTACCTCGAACTCATGAACCGCGATCCGCACCTGCGGCCGGTGCAGGGCGTGCTGGCGGCGCAGACGGTGGCACCGCAGGCGCGCACCCTCGCCGAGGACCGCGGCATCCGCGTCCTCGTGCTCGACTACGACGCGATGCGCGGCATCGAGGGCGGGCACACCCGCCTGTTCTGAGTGCGGTGCGGCGCGGCGTGTTGGTGCGGCGTCGCGTTGGTGGGTCTCCCGCCGGAACCAGGTTCCGGACACGGAACCGCGGAATCGCATGGTGCTGTGTCCGGAACCTGGTTCCGCCCGACGGCCCGACCGCCCGCCCGACCGGGAGGCCCGGCGCACGTCCGCCCCGTCGCGCGCGGCACCAGGGTGGTCCCGTCGACCGCCGCCGGTAGGGTGGGCAGGACATGACCAGCCCGTTCTCCGCCATCCTGTTCGACCTCGACGGCACCATCAGCGACTCCGCGCCGGGCATCCTCGAGAGCCTGACGCACACCTTCCGCACCGTGGGCGTCCCGGTGCCCGACCAGGACACCCTGATGTCGTTCGTCGGCCCGCCGATCATGGACACGTTCCGGGTCGCGATGGGCATGGACGAGGCGCAGGCGGAGCACACCCTCGCCGTGTACCGCGAGCACTACTTCTCGCACGGCGCCCTCGACTCGACGATGTTCCCCGGCATCGACGTCGTGCTCCGCGCGCTGCACGACGCCGGGTTGCCGATCTCGACCGCGACGAGCAAGCCCGAGACGCCGGCGACGTACATCCTCGAGCACTACGGGCTCACCGGGGACATCGACATCATCACGGGCGCCAGCGACGACGAGGTCCGGTCGAGCAAGGCCGACGTCGTCGAGGAAGCGCTGCGCCGCCTCGACTCCCGCGGGTTCGACATCAGCCGTCCGGTGCTCATCGGCGACCGGGTGCACGACGTCGAGGGCGCCACGGTGCACGGCGTCCCGGTGGTCTTCGCCGAGTGGGGGTACGGCTCCCCCGCCGAGGCCGAGGGCACCATCGCCACGGCCGCCACCCCGCTGGACCTGCTCCCGATCCTGCTGCCGTGACGGACGGGACCGACGCGACCGGCGGGACCGACGCGACCGGCGGGACCGACGCGACGAGCGGGCACGGCCGGACCGGCGCGACGCGGCAGGGGCTGCGTGCCGCCGCGTGGGTGCTGCCCGCCGCCATCGTCCTCATCGCACTGAACTTCCGCGGGCCGATCGTCGCGACGGCTCCGGTCATCGGCGACGTCCGGCTCGACCTCGGCCTGACGTCCACGATCGCCGGGCTGCTGACGACGATCCCCGTGCTCTGCTTCGCCCTGGCGACGCCGTTCGCCAGCTGGGTCATCGCGAAGGCCGACCCCGAGCGTGCGGTGTCCCTGTCGCTCGTCATCGTGCTCGCCGGCACCGTGGTGCGCTCGATGCCGTCGTCCGCCGCACTGCTCATCGGCACCGCGGTGATCGGCATCGGCATCACGATCGGCAACGTGGTGATCCCCGTCGTCATCCGGCGGGACACCTCGCCGGAGCGTGTCGGCCTGGTCACCGGCGTCTACACGTCGGCGCTCAACGTCGGGTCGATGATCACCTCACTCGCGACCGCTCCTCTGGCGGCGCTGTGGGGTTGGCCCGTCGCGATCGCCGTGTGGGCGGTCTTCGCGGTCATCGCCGGGTTCGCCTGGACGTACGCAGTGGGCGCCCGGGCCGCGTGGCGCCGCCCCGTGCGCTCCGACGACGACGAGCCCCTGCCGATCACCGGTCCGATCGACCAGGTGCTCGACACCGGGGCGATCCGGACGATCCGCGCCGACCGGGCCGCGGCGGCCGCTGCTGCCACCGCCGCCGAGCCGGTCCGTCCTGCACGACGACTCATCACGTGGGGGCTCACGCTGGCGTTCGGCGGCCAGGCGTTCTCGTACTACGCCCTGACCGCCTGGATCCCGACCCTGCTGCACGACGAGATCGGGTTCTCGAAGGCGTCGTCCGGGGCGAGCTCGTCGGTGTTCCAGATCCTGGCCGTGGTCGGTGCGCTCGGGGTCCCGCTGCTCGCGGCGAAGTGGCGGCCGCGGGCGATCATCGCGCTCGTCGCGTTCCTGTGGCTGGCGATGCCCCTCGGGCTGCTCTTCGCCCCGCAGCTCTGGTTGCTGTGGTCGGTGCTCGGCGGCGCGGCCCAGGGCGGCGGCATCACCGTGATCTTCATCGTGATCGTGCGGATCGTGTCGAGCGACGCCGATGCCCGTCGGATGTCCGCGTTCGTGCAGGGCGGCGGGTACCTGATCGGCTCGGCCGGGCCGCTCGTCGCCGGGGCGCTGCACGGTGCGACCGGGGACTGGACGGCACCGCTGCTCGTCGTGCTCGTGTCGGTGCTGACGCTCGGGGTCGTCGGCACGATCGCCGCGCGCCGCGTGTCCTGAGGGGCGCCCGCTGCGCTGCGGGGCGCTTCGTGAGCAGAAATGGTCGGGTCGCCGCACCTGACCCGACCATTTCTGCTCACGAAGTCCCGCCCGCGCCCCGCCCGCGCCCACTACCGCGCGGCGAGCACCTCGCGCAGCGACATCGGGCGCCGGCCGGTGATCCGCTCGACGTCGCCGGACACGTGCGCGAGAGCCCCCTCGGCGATCGCCGTGTAGGTACTCACCCACGCATCGGCCTGCCACGGCTCGGGGTTCCACTGCGCACGAGACGCGTACGCCTCGTCCAACGTTTCCGGGTGGTACGTCACCGTGCGGCCACGCGCCTCGGTCACCACCGCGGCGGCTTCGGCGAGCGTGAACGCCGCCGGCCCGGTCAGCTCGTACGTGCGGTCCACGTGCGCACCCAAGTCCCGCAGCACGGTGGTCGCGACCCGTGCGACGTCCGCACGGGCGACCGCCGCCATGGCGCCGTCGCCTGCCGGCCCGCGGATCACGCCGTCCTCGCCGACCAGGTCCTCGACGAAGTCCAGGTAGAAGCTGTCCCGCAGGAACGTGTACGCCGTGTCGGTCGCGCGGATCGCCTGCTCGGTCGCCCAGTGGTCGCGCCCGAGGGTGAAGGTCGCGTCCTCGGCAGCGCCGAGGAACGACGTGTAGACGACGTGCCGCACACCGGCTTCGGCAGCTGCTGCGACGAAGGTGCGGTGCTGGTCGAGCCGGTCCTCGGCCTCGGCCGCCGACACCATCAGGAGCACGTCGACCCCCTCGAGCGCCGCCCGGCTGGCGTCGGCGTCGGCGAACGTCGCGACCGCGACCTCGGCGCCGGGCAGCTCCGGCGCGCGCGCTGCGTCGCGCACGATCATCCGGAACGGCACGCCGTCCGCGGCGAGCGCGCGTGCGACGGCGCCCCCGATGTTGCCGGTCGCTCCGGTGATGGCGATGGTCATGGTCGCTCCTTCGATCGGTGTCGCGTCGTTCTGATGGTCACGTCCGCACCGTCCTGGAGGCACGGATCACCGTGGGCGCGACCCTCGCCGCGTTCACGCCGTCGACCTCCACCGCCCATGCGCGCGCGGCGTCGTGGTCGCGTCCGTGACGCATGTGCCGACCGACCAGGCGGTCGACCCGGACCCCGTCGTCGACGGCGCAGAACCAGGTCTCGGTGAACAGGTCGCCGAGCGCTGCCCACGGTTCGGCATCGTCGAGCAGGTAGTTCCCCTCGGAGACCACGAGCCGGGCGGTCGGCGGGACGGCGATGCTGCCGGCGACGGGCTCGTCGATGCGGCGGTCGAAGTCCGGCGCCCACACGGTGGTGTCGGCAGCGACGAGTCGTCGGACCAGGGCGACGTAGCCGTCGGCGTCGAACGTGTCGACGGCGCCCTTGCGGTCGTGCCGGCCGAGGGCGTCGAGCGCCGCGTTCGACAGGTGGAAGCCGTCCATCGGCACCTGCACCGCCGTGCCGGCCCCGAGTCGCTCGTCGACGGCGGCGACCACGCGGCGGGCCAGGGTCGACTTGCCGGCACCGGGAGCACCCGCGATGCCGAGCACTGCCCGGGGACCCGCCGAGGCCAGCTCGACCGCACGCTCGACGGCGTCGTCGACGCTGCTGTCCGGGTGGCTCACGGCCCCATCCTGGCAGAGCGCGCCGACACCGGACCGGGGTGGTTCACTGGCGGCATGGTCGATGCGACGAAGGCGTTCAGCGGGTTCTCGGTACGGGACGTCCCGGAGGCGAAGGAGTTCTACCAGGACGTCCTGGGGGTCGAGGTCTCCGAGGACCACGGCATGCTCTTCCTGCAGCTCGGCGACGGCCACGGTGTCCTCGTCTACCCGAAGGGCCCTGCGCACGAACCCGCGGCCTTCACGGTGCTGAACTTCCCCGTGCCGGACGTCGACGCCGCGGTGGACGAGCTCACCGCGAAGGGCATCACGTTCCTGCAGTACGAGGGGATGACCGACGAGAAGGGCGTGAACCGCAAGGGCGGGCCGCTCATCGCCTGGTTCACCGACCCGTCGGGCAACGTCCTGAGCGTCGTCGCCGAGTGAACATGTTGTGTTCAGAAAGCTCGCGCCGGCTCCACTGACCGCCCTACCGTCGTCCCACAACGACGAGAGGACGGCCATGACCGCTGTAGTGGGACGACACTGGACCCGCGAGGAACTCCTCATCGAACGCGCGCGGGTCCGGGCGCAGTGGGACCTCGATGAACGAGAGTTCGCGCCGACCGAGCAGTGGCGCGATCTCTTCACCGACGAGTACCTGGCTCAGGACTGGCTCGACAGCATCTCCTTCCTGCTGGGCGAGCGATGACCGAGTCAGCCACGCCGGTACCCACTGACGTCCTGGCACAGTTCGCGACGCTGGCCGCCGGATGAGGGGTCAGCGGGTGAGCGCACCCGCCCACGCCAGTGCGACGGGTACGAGCAGCCCGTGCCGGTGGTGCGGGAGCTCGGCGATGGGCAGCCAGCGCGACTCGTCGGTCGACCCGTCGATCTCGTCGCGCAGCGTGCCGCCGACGACCGTCGCGCGGAACACGACCTGCACGGCCTTCATCGGGCGACCGTTGGCGTGGATCCGGCGCTCCGCGGGGACGACGTGGTGCCGGACGCCGAGCAGCGCGCCGACCTCGGACTCGTACCCGGTCTCCTCGCGGACCTCGCGCACGACGGCCTGCTCGACGGTCTCGTCGAACTCGACGCCACCGCCCGGCAACGTCCACGTGCCGGCTTCGGGGAAGCGCAGCTTCGCCAGGAGCACCCGGTCACCGTCCGTGATCACGCCGTACGCGGCGAGCCGGGTGTCGTAGTCGGTGTACTCCATGGGCCGACCATGCCAGGTGGGCGAGCCGACGCACGCAAGCCGCGCCGTGCCTCCCGTCCGTGCTCCCGCCCGGAGTCCTCAGGCGTCGACGCGCGCTGCTGCCCAGCCGACCCGCATCCGGGCGACGGCGCGGTCGAAGCCGCTCAGCGGCTCGGCGTCGTCGCGGACCATCGCCTGCAGCTGCAGCCCCTCGAACAGTGCCATGAGCTGCTCGGCGGCGTGCCGGGGCGAGGCGCCCCGTGGCTCGCGGGCAGCGACGACGTCACGGACCAACGCGAGGGTGAGGTCCTCGAACGCCCGGGTGTACTGGGTGCGGAACCACCCGGCTGCGGGGTGGCCGGGGTTCGACGCGGCGCTGAGCACGGCGATCCGGAGCCGGACGAGGGCCGGGTCCGTGATGCCGGCCTCGAGCCGGGCACGCAGGTACGCGACGGCACCGTCCCGTTCGGCGACGGGCCACAGGGCGAGTCGGCTGCCGTTGTTCCACCGGTCGATGACGGCGACGACGAGGAGTTCCCACATCGGGAACGCTCGGCTGACCTCGGCGACCGGCACCTCGGCGTGCTCGGCGACCTCGTCCGGTCCGACCCGGTGGAAGTCCGTCGCGCGGTACGCCTCGATCGCACCGGACACGATGCGTGCACGGAGATCGGCGTCGGGCGTGGGCATGCAGACGATTGTCCGGTCCCGGGGGCGACCACGCGACCGCCAGTTCAGGGGGCGCGAAGACGGCCAGTGCCGGTCGAACGTCAGAGCCGGTCGAAGGTCAGGGCCGGTCGAAGGTCAGCGTCTCGTCGTCCGGGGCGGTGACGGCGCCGGTCCGGGCGAACTCGGCCCAGATCGCACGGAAGGCCCGGCCGCGCCGCTCGACCTCGGGCCAGTCGCGCTCGGGGACGAAGCGGGTGCCGGCCCAGGCCTCGCGGCCGCCGAGCAACAGCGGCAGGTCGCTCATGTGGACGGCGCCGGTCGGCGCGGTCGTCACGCCACGGAGGAGCCGGTAGGACGTCGCCCGCCCGCCGGCTCGACGGTGCCGCGCGGTGAAGCGTCGGACGTCACGGCCGTAGATGACGTCGGAGAGCGGACGGACCACCCACCAGCGGAGCGCCGGGCGCAGGATCCGCGACCGAGCGACCCGCGACAGACCGCGGACCAACGGCACGTACATGCCGGTCTCGTCCGTCGTGGAACCGATCAGGACGTCGACGTCGGGAGCGACTCGGCTCCAGGCGTCGTCGAGGTCGCGTTCGGCGGGCAACGGGGCGAACCCGTACTGGGTGCCGAACGGCATCCCGCCCGCGAGTCCGTACGGCGCGGCCGCCCGGGTGCCGAGGGCCTGCCGTTCGAGCAGGTCGTCGAGCGGGGTGTCGGCGTGCACGGCACCGACGGCCCGGATCATCGCGCGGTTCATCCGGGACCGACCGCGCGACAGCCCGAGCGGTGCGCTCTGGATGATCGCCCGGCGGAACAGCCCGGCCGCGCCGTCGCTGATCATCAGGTGGGCTGCTGCGTCGCCGCCGGCCGACTGCCCGAACACCGTGACGAGGTCGGGGTCGCCACCGAACGCGGCGATGTTCGCCTGCACCCAGCGGAGCGACTCGAGCAGGTCGAGCAGTCCGAGGTTCGCCGGGATCGACGCCCCGTCGCCCAGGAACCCGAGGACCCCGAGCCGGAAGGTCACCGACACCACGATCACGCGCTGCTCGGTCACGAGGTCGCGGGCGTCGTAGATCGGCAGGTCGCCGCCGCCGATGACGTACGAGCCGCCGTGGATCCAGACCATCACGGGCAGGCGCTCGTCGGGCGTCACGTCGGCGGGCAGCGTGATCGACAGGCGCTGGCAGTGCTCGTCGACGGTGATGTCCTCGACCTCGCCGAGCAGCTGGTCGACGAACTGCGCGTGCGGCTGCGGCGCCACGGGGGACGGCGTCGACGCGTGCAGTTCGCTCGCGAAGGGCGGCATCGGCTCCGGCGGCGCGAACCGGTCGGCCCGCGCGTAGGGGATCCCGAGCGCGCGGACGACGTCGCCGTCCACCGTCCCGACGATCCGGCCGGCCGGGGTGTCGAACGGGGCAGGCGTCGCGTCGAGCATGGGCTCCACGCTACCGAGGGTCGCTGACCCGCTCGTGGGTCGGTTCGGCGACCGGACGCAGCGACCCGGATGCGGCGAAGGCGGCCACGAAGAGCACGGCGATCAACCAGAGCGCGCTGAGCGCGCCGACCTGCTCGGCGATCGCGCCGATGACGGGCGGGCCGGCGAAGTTCGCGAAGTACCCGATCGACGCGACGACGCTGACCCGGGCGGCCGGGTTCGGGCCGCTCTGCGCCGCTGCCGACATGCCGAGCGGGAACCCCATCGAGACGCCGACCGCCCAGAGGACCACGCCGATGAGCGTGAGCCACCAGGTCGTGCCGACGATGAACAGGACGGCGCCGAGGATGCCGAGCGCGGTCGTCCAGCGGACCGTCCGGACCCGTCCGAGCCGGTCGACCACGGGGCCGGCGAAGACGCGCGTCGCGGCCTCGGAGACGGCGAACACGGTGAAGAAGAGTGCGCCGACCGTCGCTGTCTGGCCGTGTCCGTCGGTGGTCGCCAGGGCGAGCCAGTTGTTCGCCGACCCCTCGCCGAGTTCGACGCCGAGCATCACGACGCCGATCAGCAGCAGGCGGACGTCCGCCCAGCCGCGCGCCCACTGCCGCAGGCGCTGCCGCGGGGTGAGCGTCGTGTCGTGTTCCTCGGCGCGCGTGCCGTCCGGGATCGCACGCATGGCGATCACGCCGACCACCAGGATGACGACGGCCTCACCGATCAACTGGGCCGAGGGGGTGATGCCCAGCCACGCGCAGAGGGCGGCGATCCCGGCACCGAGAGCCGCGCCTCCCGACCAGGCGGCGTGCATCAACGGGAGCAGCGTGCGACCGGCGAGCGCCTCGATCGCCGTGCCCTCGACGTTCGCCATGACGTCGAGCGCGCCGATCCCGGCACCGGCGACGACGAACCCGACGCTCGCGAGCGGCACGGAGTGCAGCGCAGCGGCGACGCCGATGAGCGCCAGTGCGGCGGGGACCAGGACGGCGACCGCCGTCAGGGCACGTCGGCCGCCCAGGCGCCGGAGCAGCGGGGCGGCACTGAGCAGCCCGCCGATCGAGCCGATCGTGACACCGCCGAGCATGAGACCGATGGTGCCGATGTCGACACCGAGTTCGACGCGGAGCTCCGGGAGCCGGGGACCCCAGCCGGCCAGGCTGATCCCGCCGATGGCGAACGCGACGATGATCGCGTTCCGCCACCCGGCGAGCTGGCTGCGGTCCACGTCGACCCCGGAGGTGTGCATCCGGCTATCGAACCCGCTTGATGGGGATCACCACAAGGGCACCGATGATGGCGATCGCACCGGCGGCCCAGCACATGAGCGTGTAGTTGTCGGCGGCGTCGCCCGACCCGATCTTCAGGAAGAAGAGTGCGACGGCCGGGGCGAGCGACTGCGGCAACGCGTTGGCGATGTTGATGACGCCGAGGTCCTTGCCGGGCCGGTCGGCGTTCGGCAGCACGTCGACGACGAGCGCGGTGTCGATGGCCGAGTAGATGCCGTAGGCGAAGCCCATGATGACCTCGGCCACGTAGAAGCCGTTCACGGTGTCGGCGTGCGCGAGCACGACCAGGCCGACGGCGAACATCGCCGTCGAACCGCCGACGAAGACCTTGCGACGGCCGATCTTGTCGGACGCCCAGCCGGACAGCGCCGCGCTGACCAGGAGCGCGATCGTGTAGAGCAGCACACCGAAGGCGACGGCCGCGGTGGCCTCCTTCGCGTCCTCGATGCCGAGGTGCTTCTCCATGTAGAGCAGGCGGTAGGTCGTGAACATGAAGGTGGCGAAGATGATCAGGAAGCGCGACCACCAGGCGAACGCGAAGTCCGGGTTCTTGATCGGGTTCGTCCAGAACGAGGCGATGAGGTTCAGGAACGTGAACTTCTTCAGCTTGTACGTCGGCAGGTCGTCACGGGCGACCACGGCGTACACCGCGACGAGGATGATCGCCAGGATGCCGGGTGCGATGAACAGCACGGGCAGGTTCGCGACGAAGAACACCGACAGGTAGGTGCCGGCGAGCACGGCGATGTTCTGCGCGAGGGCGATGATGCTCGACGAACGGCCGCGCTGCAGCTGGGGGACGTTGTCGGCGAAGCTCGCGAGCAGGGTGGCCAGCGTCGCGTTGGCGGCGAGCTGGGCGAGGAGCCAGGCCAGCGTCAGGTTCAGGACGTCGGGCGAGTAGGCGATCCAGGCGAGGGCGATCGCGAAGACGACGACACCGCTGAGCAGCCAGGGCCGGCGACGACCCCAACGGGTGCGGGTGCGGTCGGACAGCGCGCCGGCGAGGGGGTTCATGATGAGCGCACCGAACGCGCCGATCGGCAGCACCGAGCCGATGACGTTCGCCGCGTCGTCGCCGACCAGGGCCTGCGCCTTGAGCTGCATGCTGACGTAGACCGGTGCCATGAGTGCGACGAAGAGGCCGAACTGCCCGAGGAACAGGGCGATCTGGTAGCCGATGCCCACCTTCACGGTGCTGATCGGCTGGGTGATGCCCTCTTCGGGGTGCAACAGTGCCGGGCTGCCGGGTTCGGGTGTGCTCATGACGCCTCCTCGAGTCGATGCTGGTGGCCAAAACCGTCTTGTGCACGGTTTTGACTGGCTGAGCATACATCGACAGGTGTCGTTCATGTAATGACGTGCGACACGGGGGGACGCAAAAACTACACACCGGGTGGTTTTTGGGGTAGCGTCGTCATCGATCTCGCCGTGGAGCATCGCTCCTCGACGGACTGCGACACCCGGTGCTTCGACACCTGGGAGTCGCGACACCCAGACAGGACCGAAGGAGCCTCTGCAATGCCCACCACTTCTGTGCAGCTGTACTCGCTGCGAGACGCCATCGCCGAAGACCTCGACAAGGCCATCGCCCGTGTCGCCGAGATCGGGTACGAGAACGTCGAGCCCTACGCGTTCGTCGAGCGTGCCACGGATCTCGAGCGTGCCTTCGCCGCGACCGGCCTCAAGGCGCCGTCCGGCCACGTCGCCGTGATCGACGCCGAGGACACCGCGCCGATCTGGGACGCCGCCGAGCGCCTCGGCATCCAGACGGTCATCGACCCGTTCATCCCGACCGACCGCTGGCAGACCGCCGACGACGTCGCGAAGATCGCCGAGCGCGTCAACGTCCTGACCGCCGAGGCAGCCTCGCGCGGCCTGCAGTTCGGCTACCACAACCACCAGTGGGAGTTCACGAACAAGGTCGACGGCCGCACGGTCTACGACCACTTCGTCGAGCAGATCAGCCCGGAGACGGTGCTCGAGCTCGACACCTTCTGGGCCACCGTCGGTGGCGCCGACGCCCCCGCCGTCCTGAAGGCACTCGGCGACCGCGTCGTCGCCATCCACGTCAAGGACGGCAAGGTCGACGGTGACATCCTCACCGCACTGCCCTCGTCGGAGAGCGCGCTCGTCGTGCCCGAGGCGCTGCAGCGTGCGTTCGAGAACCAGACCCCCGCGGGCCAGGGCGACGTGAACGTGGCGGGCATCCTCGCCGCGGCGCCGCAGGCCATCCGCGTCGTCGAGTTCGACGCCTACTCGGGCGACGTCTTCCAGGGCATCACCGAGTCCCTCGCATGGCTGAAGGACAACGACAAGTGAGCCGCATCGGAGTCGGCATCATCGGTGCGGGGAACATCTCGGACCAGTACCTGACGAACCTGACCCAGTTCGCCGACGTCGAGGTCCTGATGGTCGCCGACCTCATCCTCGAGCGCGCCGCGTCCCAGGCCGAGAAGTACGGCGTGCCCGCGTCCGGCACGGTCGAGGAGCTCCTCGCCCGCGACGACATCCAGATCGTGGTGAACATCACGATCCCCGCCGAGCACGCCAAGGTCGGGCAGCAGATCATCGCTGCCGGCAAGCACACCTGGAGCGAGAAGCCGGTCGCGACGAACGCCTCGGACGCGCAGGAGCTGCTCGCAGCCGCTGCCGCCGCCGGTGTCCGCTACGCCTGCGCCCCCGACACCGTCCTCGGTGCAGGCATCCAGACCGCCATCCGCGCCATCGCCCGTGGCGACATCGGCACGCCGCTCACCGCGACGACGATGTTCCACGTGCCCGGACCGGACCAGTGGCACCCGGACCCCGAGTTCCTGTACGCCCAGGGCGCCGGTCCGCTGTTCGACATCGGCCCGTACTACGTCACGACGCTCCTGCACGCCTTCGGCGCCGCCTCGCGCGTGCAGGCCGTGTCGTCGAAGTCCCGCGAGACGCGCGTGATCGGTTCCGGCCCCCGCGCCGGCACCGAGTTCGCCGTCGAGGTGCCCACGCACCACGCAGCGCTCATCTCGTTCGAGGGCGGCCAGTCGGCCCAGACGACCCTGTCGTTCCAGCACGCACTGCCCCGCAACGGCTTCGTCGAGATCAACGGCTCCGAGGGCACCATCGTGCTGCCGGACCCGAACGTCTTCGACGGCGACAGCACGCTGTGGACGCTCGGCAAGGACGAGCCGACCACGCTGACGCACAAGGGCTCCACCTGGGGCCGTGGCACGGGTGTCGTCGAGCTGGCCCGCGCGATCGCCGAGGGCCGCCCGGAGCGCGCCTCCGGTGCCGTCGCGTCGCACGCGCTGGACGTCATGCTCGGCATCCGCGATGCCGCCGAGTCGGGTCAGTCCGTCGAGATCACCTCGTCGATCGACCCGATCCAGCCGCTCCCCGAGGACTTCGACCCCGCCGCCGCGGTCCTCGCCGAGGCCGCGAACGCGTAGTCACGTCGTGCGTCGCGCACCGCGCCGCACCTGGTGAGCAGGAATGGTCGGGTCCCGAACGGGAACCCGACCATTTCTGCTCACGAAACGCACGCGCCACGCGCCACGCTCCACGCTCGCGCCGCGCGCACGCACGCGCCGCGCTCACTCCGGCGGCGCCGGCACGATCTGCTCGAGCAACCGCAGCACCTTCTCGCCGTCGACGGCCTCGGGGTCGAGCAACCACTGCACCTGCAGCCCGTCGGACGCCGCGATGCTCAGCGAAGCGAGGTCGACCGGGTCCAGGTCGCCGCGGATCCGCCCCGCCGCCTGGTCCGCCGCGATCAACGCGGCCAGGTCGGCCCGGAGCCGGGTGAACCGCTCCCGCATGAAGTCACGGGTCGCCGGGTGCCCCTCCTGCACGGCGTCGGCCGCGAGCGTCGTGTAGAGCTGCACCAGGCCCGGCACCGCACGGTTGCGCGAGGCACTGTCGCGCATGTCCCCGATCGCCGACTTCAACCGGTCGGGCGCCCCCTGCTCGCGCACCTCGTGCTCGCGGTAGACGGCGAGCAGCAGTTCGTCACGGCTGGGGAAGTAGTGGCGGAGCGCCGCGTGGGTGATCCCGAGGGCCTCGGCCACGGACCGCAACGACGATGCGTCGACGCCCTGTTCCGCGACCATGCGGATCATCTCGTCGAGGATCTGGGTCCGGCGCTCGGCTCCCTTGCGGTACCCGCCGCGTCGCGGCGGGGCCGCGTCGTCGTCGGCGGGGTGCGTCATGCACCCAACTTACCGCTGGAAGGTTTTTCCGCCACCGTCTGGAGGCCCGCAGCGATCCGGTACCGCGCCTCCCGTCGACGGGTGGTCGCGTCGACCGCCTCGGTCGCGTCGGTCCGGTCGCGTCGGCCCGGCTCGCTTCAGCCCGGGCTCGTCAGTCCTGGTCGTCGACGGTGTACTCGTCGACCGGTGCCGGCTCACCGTCGGCGAGCGCGTCGACGATCCTGGTCAGCGACTCCGCGAGGACGGCGTTGTCGGCGTCGGACAGGTGGTCGAGGACCCCGACCACGGCCTCGTGGAAGCGGGCGTACGAGGCATCGATCTTCTCGGCGGCGAGGTCGGTGGGTTCGAGGACCTGCGCACGACGGTCGGTGGGGTGCGCGGTGCGGACGAGGAGTTCCTTGTCGACGAGCGCGTCCACGAGCTTCGTGACCGAGGCGTTCGACACGGTGAGCATGACGGCGAGGTCCTTGGGGCCCATGGTGCGGCCGTCGCGGTGGGCCTGGAGCATGTACCGGATCGCCAGGGACTCGTTCTTGCTCAGACCGCTCTCGATGCGTGCGGACTCGATCTGCTGCTCTTCGGCGTGCTGGAGGCGCAGCAGGGCGTCGACGGCGGTCTTCGCGGCCTCGGATCGGGGCTCGTGGGCGTAGAGGTGGACGTGCTCTCGACGGACGACGGTCAACGGCATGTGATCATGCGCTCCTTGCTACGCGGCGGGGACGGTGAAGAAGTCGGCGTACGCCGGCTCGGCGCGACCGGCGAGGAGCGACGGGTCCTCGATGCGGCGCTCGACGTAGGCGTCGATGACGGCCGGGTCGGTCAGACCGATGCGGGTGTGGCTGCCGCCGATCCGTGCCGCCCGAGGCATCCCGGAGTACGTGCTGTGCATGTCTGATCCCGCCCTTCTGCGGCCGTTCGTCCCCTGCGGACGCTCGAACTCTTTCACGACGTGAACGTTTTCCGCAACGAACGATTCGCAAACTGTACGTTTCGCGCGCCGAACCGGTTCAGACCATCGCTGCGGCCATCACCGCCACCGCGATCCCCATGGCGAGCGTCTCGACGACGGGGAGCGCGCGGGTCCGACGCCGGATGCCGTCCCGCACCATGTGGGCGGTGAGCAGCAGGTAGCCGACGGTCAGGCCGCCGAGGACGACCTGCCACGTCATTGCGACTGCGCCGCCGTGTCCGTGCACGCCGACACCCGCCATGCCGGACATGCCGGGGTCGTGCGCCATGCCGACGCCCAGCGCGCCCATCACCAGCAGACCGAGCGCCGCGTGCAGTCGCCCGAACCGGGCGTGCGCCGACGCGACCCGGACCGCCGGAGCCGACCCGGGCCTCCCGACCGAACCGGACGCACCAGACGCGCCGGACGCACTCTGTACCCGGTGCACCGCGGCGACCACGACGGCCAGCAGCGCGAGCACCACGAACCAGAGCACCCCGGGCAGCACGCGCGGCCCGAAGGCCCCGTCCACCATCGCGGCCACCATCACCACTGCCGCCACCACGTCGACCGCACGGCCGGGGCGCCATGCCCCGACCGTGCAGCAGGCCCCGGCGGACGCCGGCACGATCGCGGCGAGCCCGAGCAGGTCGGTCACGTCAGTGTCCGTGCCCGTGGTCGTGCTGGTGCTCGGCTGCGTCGTGTGCGGCCCCGACGGCGCCGGAGACGTGGTGCGAGCAGTGCGACCCGGCGGACGCCCCGATGGCCGCCGGCACGTTCAGCGCCGGGTTCCGCGGGAAGAACCCGTACGGCTTCAGCGTGAACTTGGCGTAGTCGACCGGCATGACGGGCCAGTCCTCGGGCCGCGGGAAGTGCGTCGGGCCGAAGGTGTGCCAGAGCACGATGTCCTCGCCGTCGAGCGACCGGTCCCCCTCGACGTACCGGGCCACCCCGTCGCCGCCGGGGTTCTGGTGCACGAAGTCACCGGCCGCGAAGCGCTCCGCCGGGTCGTACTGCGTGACGTACAGGTGCTTGCGGGCGAACTCGGCACGGGCCGCGACCGAGGATGAGTCGTCGGCGAGCAGCACCGGGGCGTCCTGCGGGTACAGCACGTAGCCGGTGGGGCGGTCGAGGTGGTTGCGCTCCTCGGTGTTCGAGACGAACCACGTGCGGGCCTTCGAGGCATCGGCGAGACGCCCGGACGTCGACTCCGATGCGATGCGGGTCACCGACTTCGTGAACGCGTTGCCGTGCTCGTTGCCCGGTCCGACCGGCACCCGGACCGCGTCGACCTCGTCCACGGCGTTCGACAGTCCGTCGACCATCATGTCGAGTCGCGCCGAGAACAGGTGCTGGTGGTACGGGGCACCGAGGCCGGGGGCGACCTCGGAGGCGTAGGGGTAGTCGTCGCCGGACTCCGAGAGCCCCGGGTACGAGGACGTGAAGAGCACGCCGGTGAGCTTCGCCTCGCACTCGATCGTGCCGTCCAGGTAGAGGTACCAGTAGAAGCCGTAGTCGTAGTTGCCGACGGTGGTGAAGAACGAGATCACCAGGCGGCGGGACCGACGGACCTCCTGCGACCCGGTGTAGATGTCGCCGTGCTTCCAGAGCGTGCCGAAGTCCTCCTCGTGCATGCAGATGCCGTTGCGGATGGTCTGCGGGTTGCCGAGCTCGTCGGCCAGGACGGCGTCGAAGTACTGGATCTCGCCGACGCAGTCGCAGCCGAGTTCGAGCGAGTTCGTGAAGCGACCGAACAGGTACTCGCCGGTGTCGAAGTAGTTCTGCCAGAACCGCACCGGAGACGGGTCGCCGTACGGCACGAGCATCTCGTCGATCGACGCCCGGTACACGATCGGGCGCAGCCGCTCGCCGTCCTGCCACGAGAGCTGGCGGAGCACGAGTCCCTCGCGGGCGTCGAAGCCGACCTGGAACCGCCAGTTCGCCCACTCGACGAACTCGCCGTCGACGCGGAACGACGGCCCCTCGGGCTGGGTGATGACGATCGGCTTGAGGTCGAGCGGTTCGCCCTGCATCGCCGGGTCGTCGAAGTTCCCCGAAGTGGTCGGCACGGGCATGTCCGCCACGTCCACGATCCGCGTGACGGCCCGGTTCGCCGCGTCGACGTACGCCGACAGGCCGTCGACGGGGTGCGCCCACACGTGGTCGGCCGGGTGGTCCTGCTTGAACGCGAGCACGCGCAGGATGCGCCGACCGACCTCTTCCGGGTAGTCGTAGTACCCGGCGGACAGCGGCACGCACTTGACCTCGTCGGCGGACAGTCCGCGCTTCGCCAGGGCGGCGACCCAGCGCTCGTCCGCGTTCGCGATCTCGCCGACGGCGTCGAACTCCTCGATCAGGACGGGCAGCTGGCCACGGGACCCGTCCAGCACGTCGGTCCGCAACACCGCGCCGGTGGTGATCGACACGACGCGGTCGGTGGAGCGACCGGTCGCCATGTCGAGCAGCATCACCCGGGCCGTGCGGTCCGGCAGGGGGCCGTCGCCGGCCTGCCACGCCAGGACCTCCTGCTTGTGCGGCTCCTCGAGGCCGACGTAGGCGAAGCGGGTGGTGTCGGTCCAGTCCGGCTGCGCCGTGACGAGGTCGCGGACGGCGGTGAACTCGTCGGGCGTCAGGCTGCCGAGCGGGTGCGCGGTGGTGGTTGCGTCGGTGGTCACGGTGGTCGGGTCGGTGATCGTCATGTGCGTGGTGCTCCTTGCGCGTTGCGTCGTGCGTGGGGTCAGGTCGGTTCGGCCGGGAGGCGCGTGGTGCGCCCGGCGGGTCAGCTCTCGGTGGCGAGACGGTCGAGCATCAGCTCGTAGCGGCTCCGACTGCGGCGTCGCAGCACCACCGCCTGCACCACGCCGATGACGGGGACGACCACGACCAGGCCGGTGAGCACGATGCTCACGACGCCGAAGACGCTCGCGCCCGAGGCGTCGACGTCGCCGACGAGCGTCGGGAAGTTCACCCAGATCAGGACGGCAGCGGCGACGAGCCCGAGGAACCCGAGGACGGGGGCCACGATGGTGTTCCAGACCCGCCGGTCACCGGGGTTGCGGCGGAAGTACACGATGACGGCGAGGCTCGTCGCGGCCATCAGGATCGCGACGCCCAGGGTGGCGACGCCGGCGAACCAGCTGAACACCTGCAGCACCGGGTCCAGGCCGAGCACCGCGAACAGCACCATCAGCACGGCGGCGGTGACGGTCTGCACCAGGCTCGAGGTGTGCGGCGACGCGTGCTTCCGGTGCACGTCGCCGAGCCGGCCGGGCAGCAGCGACGCGTTCGCCATCGAGTGCTGGTACCGGGTGATGACGTTGTGGAACGACAGGACGCAGGCGAACATGCTCGTCAGCAGCAGCACGTTGAGCACGGCTTCCCCGGCGCTGCCGATGTACTGCGCGGCGGTGGTGAGGATGAGCGATCCGGGGTCCTTCGCGACCTCGGCGAGGATGCCGTCCGGGCCCCACGCCATCACGAGCCCCCACGACGCGAGTGTGTAGAAGACGCCGATGCCGATCACGGCCGTGTAGGTCGCACGCGGGATGGTCCGCTCCGGGTCCTTCGCCTCGTCGCGGAAGATCGCGGTGGCCTCGAACCCGATGAACGCGGCGATGGCGAACATCAGCCCGACGCCGGGCGACCCGGACATGATCTGCGTCGGCTCGAACGGTGCGAGGGACAGGCCGTCGGCCCCGCCGCGGAACACGATCGCTGCGACCAGGACGAGCACGATGCCGACCTCGCCGACGAGCATCACGCCGAGCACCTTGCTCGACAGGTCGATGTGCCGGTAGCCGAGCATCCCGACCAGGGCCACGACGACGAGCGACCAGACGTACCAGGGGATGTCCGGCCCGCCGAGGCCCGTGACGGTGACCCCGAGCAGGTACCCGATGTACCCGTGCACGCTGACCTGGATGGTCGTGTACGTCAGGAGCGCCAGCGTGGCGGCTCCCGCGCCGGCCGGACGACCGAGCCCGTGCCCGACGAACGTGAAGAACGCGCCGGGCCGCGGCACGTGCCGGGTCATCGCCGCCAGGCCCACCGAGAAGAGCAGCAGCACGACGGCCGACGCGGCGTACAGCGACGGGAACCCGACGCCGTTGCCGAGCAGCATGCCGAGCGGGGCGGCTCCGCCGACGACGGTGAGCGGGGCGGCGGCCGCGACGACCATGAACACGATCGCGGTGACGCCGAGCGAGCCGCGCATGGTCCGCTGCGGCGCGGGTGCGGCTCCGAGTGACGCGGGGTCCTTCGTGATGCTGGACATCGTGGCCTTCCGGGTGGGTGGAACGAGGTGGGTGGAACGGAGTGGGTGGGGATCGCAGGTGGTGGTGCTTGGTGTGACCACGGTCCCGTGCCGCCGTTGCGGTGCCGTTCCACCGGCGTGAAGCCCTGTCGCCGTCGAATGGGACGTGCTCGTCGGAGGCGTCTCATTTGCGTGAGACGCGGCCGAAACACCACCGAGACACGGGCGCAACGGCGCAGCCCTACGGTTGCCGCATGACCGCGCTCGACCGAGCCATCGCCGACCCGCCACGGGTGCCCGGCGTCGGCACGCGCTCCCCCGTCGACGGGTTGTCGCGGCGGAGCATCGGCCCGGTCGACGTGCTCGCGCAGTCGGTGTCCGCCGTGGCACCGTCCGCTGCCGCGACCACGATCCCGGTCCTCGTCGCGACGGTCGCCGGCCAGGGTGCCACGTGGTCGTTGCTGGCCGCGATGGCGCTGTCGTTCCTGGTCGGGCGGACGGTGAACCAGTTCGTCCGACGCGTCGCCGGCACCGGGTCGCTCTACACCTACGTCTCGCTCGGGCTCGGCCCGGTCGCCGGGGTCGTCGCGGGCGCCGCCCTGCTGCTCGGGTACGGCTTCATCGCGATGTTCTCGCTCACCGGCAGCGGCTACTACCTCGACTACCTGCTGTCCCGCTTCGTGCCGGCCGCCGGCGACGACGCCCTGGTCACGATCGTCGTGGTGCTGGTGATGGGCGCGGCCGTCTTCGCGGTGATCGCGCTCGGGGTCCGGTTGTCGACCCGGCTGACGTTGCTCGTCGAGTCGTTGTCAGTGGCGGTCATCGTGGTCCTGATCGTCGCGCTGGTCGCGCGCCTGCACCCGGCCGACGCCTCCGCCGTCGCCCTCGGGCCGACGCAGCCGGCGTCGTTCGCGGTCGGTACCGCCCTCGCCGTGACCGCGTTCGTCGGGTTCGAGAGCGCGTCGGTGCTCGGTGTGGAGGCCCGGCGCCCGTTCCAGGCGATCCCCCGCGCGATCTCGTGGACCGTCCTGGTCGCCGGCGTCCTCTACGTGGTCAGCGCTGCGGCTCAGCAGATGGGGTTCGCCGCCGTGGGCGCCGACCTCGCGTCGAGCGCCTCGCCCGTGAACGAGCTGGCGAACGCCTTCGGCATGCAGTGGATCGGGTGGGCACTCGACCTCGGGATCGCGGCGTCGTTCGCGGCGTGCGCGATCGCCTCGACCACGGCGCTCGTGCGGGTCCTGTTCGCGATGGGCCGCGAGGGGGTCCTGCCCCGGGTGCTCGGTCGGGCGTCGCCGCGCTTCCGGACCCCGTTCGTGGCCGGCGCGGTCGCGTGCGGCGTGCTCACGGTGCTGCCGGTCCTGGGCCTGGCGAGCGGGATCCCGACGTGGACGCTGATGGAGACCGAGCTCGTCGTCGCCGCCCTCGGGTACATCGCCGCGTACGCCCTGACGTGCTTCGCGGCCCCGGTGTTCCTGCGGCGCATCGGCGAGCTGACGGCGGGGGTGGCGGTGGTCGCCGTCACGACCGGGGTCCTGCTGACCGCCGTCCTGCTCACCTACCTCGTGGTCGAGGCCGCGTCGTCCCGTTGGCCGGCCGTCGCCCTCGCCGTCGGGACGGTCGCCGCGGTGGTGGTCGCGTTCCTGGTGGCCACGCGTCGGCGACCCTGGCGGCGGGGTCGGAGCCACGCCGTGTACGACGTGCCGGTCGAGGCGGACCTGCTGGGGGCCTCCCGTCCGTTCGCCGGAACCGGCCACCAGGCGGAGGTGCGGTGAGCGAACCCGGACTCCGCGCGCGGCAGCCGAAGGCGATCCAGAACGCCCTCGCGGTGCTGGAGGCCGCCGCGCACGCGGGACCGGGCGTCACCGCCCAGCAGATCTCGGAGGCCCTCGGGATGCCGCGGGCCACCACGTACCGGCTCATCACGCTGCTCGTCGAGGACGAGTACCTCGTCCGGTTGCCGGACCTGCGCGGCTTCGCCCTCGGCCACAAGGTCGCCGACCTGGCCGGGGTGTCGCCGGCACCGGCACTCGCACCGCTGCCCCGGGCCGTGCGGTCGGTGCTCGCCGACGTCCGCTCCGCCGTCCGGGCGGGCGTGCACCTGGCGCGCTACGACGCCGCCGGTGTGCGCGACATCGACGTCGACCCGGACTTCCCGCTGCTCGACGAAGCCGCGCTGCGGGCGACGCCCGGGTCGAGTGCGATGGGGCGGTTGCACGCCGAAGGGGGCCTCGGCCCGGTGCACCAGGTCGGCGCGTTCACGGCGGGGTTCGGGTGCCTGGCGCTCCCGGTCCGCGGCGAGCGCGGAGAACTCGTGGCGGGGCTGACCCTGTCGGCGCCGGCGGCCCGGGTGTCGTCGCCGGGGGACGCACTGGTGCACCTGCGCCGGGCGGTGACGCGGCTCGAGCCGCTGCTCGGGTGAGGAAGGACCTCGCTCAGGACGCAGCGCAGTCGGCGACGAACGCCATCAGCGGAGTCGCATCGTCCCGCGTGAAGAGGACGTCCAACGCCTGGTTGAACTCGAACTGGCGCACGAAGGGGATGCTCACCGCGTCGTACCCCTCCGACATGAGCAGACCCGTCATCATCAGGCGAGCCGTGCGCTTGTTGCCGTCGAAGTAGAACTGCGATCGCGTCGCCGCTGCGAAGTAGGCCAGCGCACGTTCCCGGGGGTCCTCCAGCGCTCCGACGAACGCACAGATCGATGCGAACCGCTCTTCGAGCTCGTCCTGCGGCACACCGTCGACCACGCCGCCTGACGCCAACCGGACGGCTCCACCGCCACCGACGTCGCCCTCCCCGCGGAAGGCCCCGGACTCGATGGCCTCGTGCACCGCGACGCGGCCGTGCAGGTCGTCCGAGACGACCTTCGACAGCACGAATCCCTGTGACGCGACGAGCGCATCGAGATGCGTGTAGCCGTCGACGAGCGCGAACACCTGGCGCTCGTCCTCGATGGGGTGCCCGCCGACGGTGACACCGTCCAGGAGCGTCCGGACCTCGGGCAGGGTGAAGGTGTTCCCCTCGAGCGCTGCGGCGTTCCACACGAGATCGGGGAGCACGGCGCTGAAGCGGTGGCGCGCACGCGAGGACGACGACCGTCCGATGCGACCGAGGTCGATCCGGGCTGCGTCCCACGACACCCCGGTCGCGGCGAGGGCCTCGTCCGGTGCCGTCCGGACCGATCCGGCGCGCTCCTCGGGTGGGACGGGCGTCGGCCGCGCCGGCCGCTTGACGTACGAGCCAGGGCCGAGGTCCCACGGCTGCTGCGGACTCATCGGCCGCCCCCCGCGTACTGCGCCACTGCGCTCCGGGCGGACTCCCCGAGGCCGGCGGCGTCGATGAGGCCCTGGAGTGGGTCGACGAGGTGGACCGCCTCGATCTCGGTCGCGCCGATGAACACGGACGGGTGCGCGGGCACGACGGCGACGTCCACGGCCTCACCTCGTCCGCGGCGGAACGTGTCACCGAGGAGCTGGGCGAACGCGCGGGGATCCTCGGTCCAGACGATCGTCGGCGCGACGATGCCGTCACCGATGCCGAGTGCGTCGAGCGCCGCCCAGCCGGACAGCGCCCACGGCGCGTTCGACGCGCGCCCGGCGGACACGAGGCGATCGATGTCCCACGTGTCGGCGGTGAGCAGGACGATTCCGTCCCGGTTGAGCGGACCGGCCGCAACTCCGGCCTCCGCGATCACGGCAGCAGCGTCCGCGTGCTCCGCAGTCCCGACGAACCGCTCGAGACGTGCGACCCACTCGGACGCGGGGTCGGCCCAGTCGGCCAGGCGGTCATCGCCGAGCCGTGACCGCGCCGCCACCGCTGCGAGGGGATCGCTGAGGACGGAGAGGGTGACGTCGAGGTCGAAGCCCGCCGCGATGGCGAGCTCGCGGAGGTCGTCGACCCGCGGCGACGCGCCACCGAGCATGCGGTAGACCGTCGGCCGGCTCACTCCGGAACGGGCAGCGATCCGGGTCGCACCGAAGCCAGCGGTGCCGCGGAGTTCGGGGATGACCTGGTCGATGTGCACCCCCTGATCGTATCAAGGATGAGACAGTTGCGGTGAGTCGTCTCGAATTCGAGAACACGCGCACTGCGCCCCATGACCTCGGCCCGGTGATCGGCATAGCGTGGGCGCGTGGACCTCGAACTCAAGAACCGTGTCGCACTCGTCGTCGGAGGCAAGGGGTACATCGGTGCCGCCGTCGCCGACCGCCTCCGGGTCGAGGGGGCGACCGTCGTCGTCGCGTCCCGCAGCGCCGACGACTCCGACGACAGCGTGTCGATCGACACCGCCTCGCAGGACTCCGTGGACGCGGGCATCGCCACTGTCCTCGAGCGGCACGGGCGCATCGACGTGCTCGTCGTGACCGCTGCCCCGAGCGCGAGCACCCTCGACCCGGCCCGGAAGTCCGACCCGGAGCAGGTCCTCGACGCGATCGACGGCAAGGCGCTCGGGTTCCTCCGCGTCGCGAATGCCGTGCTCCCCGCCCAGCGCGAGGCCGGGTTCGGCCGCGTGGTCGTCGTGAGCGGGCAGAACGCCTACTTCTCCGGCAACATCACGGCGTCGCTCCGGAACACGGCGGTGAGCGTCATCGCGAAGAACCTGGCCGACGACGTGGCGGGCACCGGGGTCACGGTGAACGTCGTCAACCCCGGGACCGTGACGGACACCCCGTCCGCCGAGGTCCGTCCAGGGGGCCCCGGCGACTCGACCCCGCAGCAGATCGCGAACCTCATCGCGTTCCTGTCGTCGCCGCTCAACGCGGTGTCCGGCGAGTCCGTCTCGATCGCGCACCGCCAGCGGGGATCCGTCGTCGTCTGAGCCCGAGTACCGGGTGCTCGCCCCTCGCTTCACCCGCAGGGACGAAGCGCTTCGCCCCTGCGCACGATGCCCCGGCGACTCCGGACCGCGAGTCTGGTGACATGGAGTCCTCGACGAAACACACGATCGCCACGCTGCTGCTCTGCGCCGCGATCGTCGCCACCACCGTCATCGCCCTCGCCGCCATGACCCCGGGCGCGTGACGTCGGTCCGCGCTGCCCGGCGTGGGCGGCATGCGATGATCGAGCCGTGACGGACCGGCGCACGTTCATCCGGCCGCTCGCCACCCGTTCGATCGTCGTCGACGTGGCGTGGGCGGTCCTGGCGGCGTTGGTCTTCCTGCTGCCGCTCGAGGTCGAGCTCGAGCACGCGAGCTTCTTCGCCGTGCTCGCCGCCGCCGGCGCGATCGCCCTCCGTCGGGTCTCCCCGTCGGCGGCGATGCTCATGGTGGTCGTCCTCGGGATCATCCAGGTCGGCGGCGGCGAGCGCCCGTCACTCGTCGACCTCGCCATCTTCGTCGTCATCGGCACCGCGGCGGTCGTCGGGACCCGGACCGAGGTCATCCTCTCCGGGGTGCTCGCGCTCGTCGCGGGTGTCGGCGCGACGTTCTACCTCGCCGTCACCGGCTTCCGGTACCTGGTGCTGCTCAACGGCCCCCGCGACCAGGCGTTCCTCGCGATGGCCGCACCGGTCGCCGCCCTCCTCGGGGTGTGGGCGGGCGGGGTCGCCGTCCGGGCCTTCCGGTCGCGCGACCGCGAATCCGTCCGTCGAGCCGATGCCGAGGCTGCCGCGTCGCGCGCCGAGGCCGTCGCCAGCGAAGCCGAGGCGACCGCCACCCGTGCCATCGACGTCGCGGAGTCGGAGCGCATCCGCGCGGACATCGCCCGTGACGTGCACGACGTCGTCGGCCACTCGCTCGCGGTGATCATCGCGCAGGCCGACTCGGTGCCGTTCCTGGCCGACGAGGCCCGCATCCGCGAAGTCAGTGCCACCATCGCCAGCACCGCCCGCAGCTCGCTGCTCGAGGTCCGGCAGGTCCTCGGGCACATCGACGGCTCCGGGGAGACGACCGATCCTGGCTCGCTCGAGGAGATCGTGCAGGGCATCCGCGACGCCGGAGTCGACGTCGACCGCACGGTGCGCGGTGTCCCCGTCCCGCTCCGACCGGACACCGGCACGGCAGCACGGCGCGTGCTGCAGGAGATGCTCACCAACGCGCTCCGGCACGGCGCTCCGGGGCTGCCTGTCGTGGTCCGCGAGACCTGGCGGAGCGCCGACGTCGTGCTCGAGGTCGAGAACGTCGTCGGTGACGGCACCACCGGGGGCTCCGGCCGGGGGATCGACGGCATGCACACCCGCCTCACCGCACTCGGCGGGTCGTTCGACGCCGCCGCGCTGGACGACGTGTTCGCCGCACGCGCCCGGATCCCGTTCGACGTCCAAGGGGGACCCGTCCGATGACCGAACCCATCAAGATCTTGCTCACCGACGACCAGGCGCTGTTCCGCGCCGGTCTGCGCGTGGTGCTCGACGCGCAGGACGACATGCAGGTGGTGGGCGAGGCCGCGGACGGTGCCGAGGCCCTCGCCCGCATCCAGGAACTCCGACCCGACGTGATGCTGCTCGACATGCGGATGGCGGGCATGGACGGCGTCGAGACCGTCCGGCAGCTGTTCTCCGGCGCCGTCGAGGGCCCGCTCCCCCGGGTCGTCGTGCTCACCACGTTCGGCCTCGACCCCGCCGCCGCGACCGCGATCCGGCTCGGTGCGAGCGGGTTCCTGCTCAAGGACGCCACCCCGACGTTCCTGTTCGCGGCGGTCCGGGCAGTGCACGAGGGCAGCTCCGTCATCGCCCCGAACGACCTCGCGCAGCTGTTCGGCACCGACGTCGCGAGGGCACCGGCTCCGCAGCCGCCCGAGTTCCAGGCGCTGACCGAGCGGGAGCGGGTGGTGTTCGGCTGGGCGTCCCGCGGGCTCTCGAACGCCGAGATCGCGACGAAGGAGTACGTCACCGAGTCGACCGTGAAGACGCAGATCTCGAGCATCCTCGGCAAGCTCTCGCTCCGTGACCGCGTGCAGCTCGTGGTCTACGCGCACGACCACGGGCTGGCGGGTACCCGCGACGGGTCCTAGGCTGCTGCGACCTCGTCGAGGATCGCCTCGACCGCAGCCGGGTCGTGCGCGAACCGACCGAGGAACAACCCGCCGATCCGCCCCTGCCCACGGGTGAGCAGGCCGGGCCCGGCGCTGCCCCCGTACAGGACCTTGCTCCCGCGCAGCTCGGGTCGCGTGGCGAGGTGCTGCTCGATCCCCGCGAGCACCGCCACGATGTGGTCGTCCGGCGCCGGCGCGGGCGCACCGATCGCCCACACCGGCTCGTAGGCGACGGTCATCGCCCCGGCCAGACCGTCCGCGATGGCCGTCGAGACACCACGGTCGAGCTGCGCGGTCACCTCCGCCACCGCTTCCGCTGCACCCGGATGGGAGGCCCGGGTCGTCTCCCCGACACAGAGGAGCGGACGCAGGTGGTTGCGGAAGGCCGCGTGCACCTTCGCGGTGACGGTCGCGTCGTCCTCGTGGAACAGGGAACGTCGTTCGGCGTGCCCGATCTCGACCAGGTCGACCCCGATCTCCCGCAGTTCGGCGCCGGAGACCTCGCCGGTGAACGCTCCTTCGTCGGCCCACGACAGGTCCTGCGCGGTGAGGAGCACCCCCGACCCGGCCAGCACGTCACGCACGGGCACGAGCGCCGGGAACGTCGGCGCCACGAACAGCGTGGCCGCCCCCGATCGGGTCGCTGGGTGCCGCCGCGCGATCTCCGCGACGACCCCCGACCACTCCAGGGTCCGGGCGTGCGAGAAGTACGTCTTCAGCGACACCCCGATGGTGATCACGGTGCGAGGGTCTCCACGATGAGCGCGAACGACACCGCTCCGGGATCCGGTGTGCCGACGGCCTGCTCGGCGTGGGTGCGTGCGCGGCCCATCTTCGGCACGAGCGACGCGGTGGCGTCGGCGGCCTCGCGGGCGGCGCTGACGGCGTCGGCCCAGGCGTCCGCGAGCGACGCTCCCGCGTCGATCCGGGCGCGGAGCACCTCGTCGAACGGCACGAGCGCGTCGACCATGGTCTTGTCGCCGACGGTCGCACCGAACGCGAGGACGGCCTCGGCGGCGGCGTGCACCGCGCTCTGGACCGTGGCGGCCGACGGACGCTCGTCGTCCCCGAGGACGCGACCCAGTGCCTCCAGGGCGGCTCCCCAGATCGCACCGGACGTGCCGCCGGCCTTGTCGGACCAGGCGTCTGCGGCGATCCGCAGGACGGAACCGACACCTGCGCCGGCGGTTACGGCTCCCGTGGCTGCGGCGTCTGCGGCGTGCGCGCCGCGCTGCATGCCGATGCCGTGGTCGCCGTCACCCGCGACGGCGTCGATGCGTCCGAGCTCGTCGGCGTGCTCGTCGAGGAGCGCGCGGACGGCGGCGAAGCCGGCCGCAGCCTGCTCGCCGACCGCGCGCGAGCCGTCGCTCGCCGCGCCGATGGCGACTCCTTCGGCATCCGCTTCGACGGTGGAGGGGTCGACGCGTTCCTGCGGGACGGCGCCGCCCTTGCGGTACGCGGGGGTGTCGGCGGGCGCTGCCCAGAGTTCCTCGAGTTCGTCGTCGAGCCAGAACAGGGTGAGGGAGACACCGGCCATGTCGAAGCTCGTGACGAGCTCGCCGACCTCGGGCTCAACGATGACGACCCCCGCGTCGGCCAGCCGCTGCTGCACCGAGCGGTAGACGACGAAGAGCTCCTCGTACTTGACGCTGCCCAGGCCGTTGAGGATCGGCACCACGCGCGCGCCGTTCTCTCCGTCGAGCGTCACCCCGTCGGGCAGTTCGTCGAGCAGACGGGACACCAGCAGCTCGGCCAGGCCGTCCGCGGTGGGCACGTCCGTCTCGTCGATCCCACGCTCGCCGTGGATGCCCATGCCGATGGCCATCCGCCCCTCGGGCACCGTGAACAGGGGTTCGTCGGCACCGGGCAGGGAGCAGCCGGAGAACGCGACGCCGAACGACCGCGTGCGGTCGTTGGCGCGCTCGGCGACGGCCGTGACCTCGTCGAGGCTGCGGCCCTGCTCGGCGGCGGCGCCGGCGACCTTGAAGACGCAGAGGTCGCCCGCGATGCCACGCCGTTCCTGTGCGCGGTCCGCGGGCGCACTCACCACGTCGTCGGTGACCCGGACCGTCCGGACCGGGATGCCGTCGGCCTCGAGCGTGCGGGCCGCGGCGTCGAAGTTCAGGACGTCACCGGCGTAGTTGCCGTAGCTCAGCAGCACCCCGCCGCCGTGCTCGGACGCCCGCGCGACACCGGCGACCTGCTGGGCGCTGGGACTGGCGAACAGGTTGCCCATCGCGGCACCGGCTGCCAGGCCCGGCCCGACCAGCCCGCCGAACGCGGGGTAGTGGCCCGAGCCGCCACCGATCACGACGGCGACCGTGCCGTCGGGGCTGGTGGTGGCGCGGGCGACGCCGCCGTGCACCTTCCGCACCCATCGCTCGTTCGCGGCGACGAAGCCGTCGGTCGCCTCGTCGGCGAAGTCCGCCGGGTCGTTGAACAGTCTGGTCACGCGTTCGTCTCCTTCGACGTCGTGGTGCGGACATGCGAGGTGTCGAGGAGATCATCCGCCTTCGACCCCCGGAAGAACTTCGTGCAGAAGATCATCACGGCCGCGACGAACGCCAGGACCCCGAGCGAGACGATCCCGAACGCACCGCTGTCGGTCGGCACCACCTCGTTGATCGCCGTGCGCATGATCGGGGCGACGAACCCGCCCAGGTTGCCGAGCGAGTTGATCAGGCCGATGCCCGCCGCGGCGGCTGCCCCGGTGAGGAACGCCGTCGGGTACGCCCAGGTGATCGGGCCGACGGCCAGGAAGCTCGCGACCGCCAGCGTGATGAACACGATGCCCAGGATCGGTTGCCCGTTCGCACCGGCCCACGCCGACCCGAGGATCGACAGTCCGGTCGTGATGTAGAACATGGTGCCCCAGCGACGGCGGCGACCGACGGAGTCCGCCTTCGAGCCGACCAGGTAGCAGGCGACGAGTCCGACGAGCCACGGGATCGCGGTCACGAGCCCGACCTGCCACCCGACGTCCTGCCCGAGCAGCGAGGAGACCTGCTGCGGCAGGTAGAACGTCGTGCCGTACACGGCGACCTGCAGGCAGAAGTAGATGATCGTGAAGTACCAGACCCGGCCGCTCGCCATGGCCTTCCAGATGCCGGTCGGGCCGTCCGCGCTGCGGGCGGTGTCCTCGCGCGCCATCGCCGCGGTGAGCGACTGCTTCTCGCCCGGTTCGAGCCACTTCGCCTGCTGCGGACTGTTCGTCAGGAACACCAGGGCCGCGATGCCGGCGAGCACCGCGAGGATCCCCTCGCCGAAGAACATGACCTGCCAGCCGTGGAACGGGGTCGCCTGGTCGCCGAAGCTCAGCAGTCCGCCGGACAACGGGGCGCCGATCATCTGCGAGAACGGCTGCGCCAGGTAGAAGATCGCGAACATCCGCACGCGCACCTTGTTCGGGAACCACTCCGACAGGTACATGATCACGCCCGGGAACAGCCCCGCCTCGGTCACACCGAGGATGAAGCGGAGGACGATGAACATCGTGTCGTTCGTCGTGAAGGCGAACAGCGCGGCGACGATGCCCCACGTGACCGCGATGCGGGCGAGCCAGAACCGGGCACCGAAGCGCTTGAGCAGCAGGTTCGACGGGATCTCGAAGATCGCGTAGCCGATGAAGAAGATGCCGGCGCCGAGCGCGAAGGCCGCGTCGGAGATGCCGCGGTCGACGCTCAGGGCCTCTTCGGCGAACCCGACGTTGGTGCGGTCGAGGAACGCGACGAAGTACAGGATGACGAGCATCGGCATGAGGTGCTTCGTCGCCTTGCCGATGGCGGACTTGAGGCCGGGGTCGTTCGTCGACCCGAGCGCGGGGGCAGGGGGAAGTGACACGGGTTCGCTCCTTTGCGAGCACGTTGCGGTTTCGGGGCGTCCGGCGGTCGGGCCTGGTGGCCGTTTGGCCGTTCGGCCGTCTGGCCGTCTGGCCGTTCGGCCTGTCGGACGGGAGGCACGGATCGCGTCGCGCGGACGGCGCGCGATCCGTGGCCGGTCGGCTCTAGTGCATGTACAGGCCGCCGTCGACGTTCAGCGTCTGGCCGGTGACGAACCCGGCGTCCTCGCTGATCAGGTACGCGATCGCCGCGGCGACGTCCCGCGGTGTGCCGATGCGCGGCAGCACGCCGTCCGCTGCCATCTCGGTCTTGCGCTCCTCGGTCAGGGTGCCGCCCATGATGTCGGTGTCGATCGGGCCGGGAGCGATCGCGTTGACGGTGACGCCGCGCGGGCCGAGCTCGCGGGCCAGGCCACGGGTCAGGCCGATCACGCCGGCCTTCGCCACCGTGTACGGGGTCTTGCTGAAGGTGCCGCCACCGCGCTGGGCCGAGACCGACGACAGGTTCACGATGCGGCCGTAGCCGTGCTGCACCATCGACTCCGCTGCCCGCAGGCTGGCGAAGTGCACGCCGTCGAGGTTGATCGACAGCACGCGGTGCCACTCCCCCTCGGGCAGGTCGAGGTAGGCGTGCGCGGACGAGACGCCGGCCAGGTTGACGAGGGCGACGACGGGATCGAGTTCGGCCTCGATCGTGTCGAACGCTGCCCGGACCGCGGTCTCGTCGGCGACGTTCGCGCCGACGCCGACCGCACGGACGCCGTGCCGCTCGCGGATCTCGGTGGCGACATGTTCGCTGGCCGTCTGGTCGAGGTCGATGATGCCGATGTCCCAGCCGGCCTCGGCCAGGTGGTGGGCGGTGGCACGACCGATGCCCCGCGGTGATGCCGCTCCGGTCAGGACGGCGGTGCGGGGCTGGTTCTGCGTGTTCGTGTTCGTGTTCATGCTCGTCCCCCTCAGTGGATCGGCGCCGGGCCGAGGTCGTCGAGCAGCTTCTGCATCGCGACGTAGGCCTTGTTGCGGTAGGCGACGAGTTCCGGCGTCCGGTCGGCCGGCACCTCGAGGTACCCGGCGCCGGACTTCGTGCCGAGCTCGCCCGCGTCGACGTGCTGCTGCAGCGACGGCGGGGTGGCGAAGCGCTCGGGCCAGCGGGTCTGCAGCGACTCGAAGCAGAACGCGTAGACGTCGAGACCGGCCATGTCGGCGATCGCGAACGGGCCGAAGAACGGCAGGCGGAATCCGAACGTGGTCCGCACGATGGTGTCGATGTCGTCGGGGGTGGCGATGCCCTCGTCGGCGATCTTCGTGGCCTCCTCGAACAGCGCGTACTGCAGGCGGTTCAGCACGAACCCGGTCGAGTCCTTCACCCGCGCCGACTGCTTGCCGGTCGCGGCGACGACGGTCTCGCCGACCGCGATCGCGTGCTCGTCCGTGGTCGGGTGCGGGATGAGCTCGACGCCGGGGATGAACGGCGCCGGGTTCGAGAAGTGCACGCCGAGGAACCGTTCCGGGCCGACGACCGCCTCGGCCAGCGACTCGATCAGGATCGTCGAGGTGTTCGAGCCGATGATCGCGTCGGGGCGGGCGGCTTCGCTGATGCGGCGGAGGGTCGCGTGCTTGATCTCGATCTTCTCGGGGACGGCCTCCTCGATGAAGTCGGCCTCGGCGACCGCTTCCTCGATGGAGGCGGCTGCGCTGAGGTGGGCGTCGACGCGCGCCACGGCGTCCGCGGGGAACAGGCCGTCCGCGACGAACTGCTCGGTCTCTGCGATGAGCCGGGCGCGGTTGGACGCGGCGATCTCGGCCGAGACGTCGGCGATCCGGACGGTGTGGCCGGCGAGGGCGAGGACCTGGGCGATCCCGCCGCCCATGTAGCCGGATCCGACGACGGCGATGTCGAGGGTGCTCATCGGGTTGCTCCTTCGGTGCTGGTTGCTGCAGTCGGGGTCGCCGTCGCCGTCGCCGTCGCGTCGAGCTTCGTCGTCGCGAGGACGGATCGGATGTACTGCTGGTTCGTGGCGCAGACGCCGAGGCTGTCCCCGCCGTACTGCTCGGTCATGACGATCCCGCGGAACCCGTCGGCGACGGCATCGCGCAGGACCTGGCGGTAGTTGATGAGGCCCGTCTCCATGGTGCTCGGAGCGCTCGTCGCCCAGCTGCCGTCGCCGGCCTCGTCACGCGTGTAGTTCTTCACGTGCAGGTAGTTCGTGTGCGGCATGGTCTTCGCGAAGAGCTCCCGCCAGTCCTCGATCGGCCGGTGCAGGCGGATGAGGTTCGCGACGTCCGCGTTCAGGCCGACGTTGTCGAGCCCGATGTCCTCGACCAGTCGCACGGCGCTGTCGGCGGTGCCGAGGTACGTGTCCTCGTACAGCTCAAGGGCCATCGGCAGCCCGACGCTCGCGGCGTGCTCACCGAGCTCCCGCAGGCGCTTGACCGCCGCGTTCCAGACCTCGGGGTCGTCCGGGTCCTTCGGGCCCTGCGCGGTCCAGAACCACAGCGCGCGCTTCTGGGCCTCGGTGAACGGCTGGTGCAGGCCCGTCGAGAACACCTGCATGCCCCACTCGGCCGCCGCGTCGATGGTGCGGTGGGCGTAGGCGAGGTTGTCCTCCTCGTGCCCGGGCTGGATGACGCTCTTGCGCTGCAGGTGCACCGAGGGGATCCCGATGCCGTGGGACTTCGCGACGGCGAACAGCTCGTCGCGGCGGGAGCGCTCGAGGTCCGCGGGGCGGATGTGGCTGTCGGCGAGTTCAGCGAGCGAGAACCCTGCGGCTGCGATCTGTGCGAACACGTCGTCCCAGACCTCGGCCGGGGCATCGTGGAACGCAGTGCCGTCGCGCGTGACCTGGGCGAAGCCGTGCAGACAGGCGGCGATCGGCCAGGTGTCCGACGTCCAGGTGGTGGGGTCCCAATCCTGGTCGACCCAGTCCTGCGGTGTGCTCACGGAATGCTCCTTCGCATGTCGGGGTTCGGCGGTGAACCTCTTTCCTATAGGAAAGATACTCGCACCTCGACAGAGCGCAACCCCTGCGGGATCAGCTCGCGTGCGAAGCGTCCTCGCGCGACCGGAGCCGGACGGCGTCGATGTGGTGCCGCATCGCCGCGACCGCTTCGGCCGGCCCGACCGCGAGGGCATCGACCACCGCTCGGTGCTCGTGGACGGCGCGGTCGGTGTCGTCCCCGCCGCCCTCGACGATCTGCCGCATCCGGTGCACGCGGGTCGTGATGATCTCGGACATCTCCTCGAGGAACGGGTTGCGCGTCGCGTCGAAGATCAGCTGGTGGAACTGCCAGTCGCTGCGGAAGAAGCGGGCCATCAGCTCTTCCGGGGCGTGCACAGCACCGACGGACGCGACCTCGGCGGCCACCGCAGCCTGCTCGTCGAGCGCCGTGCTGAGCCGCTCCCGCAGGGCGTCGACGTCACCGCGCGCAGCGAGCTCGACGGCGCCGCTCTCCACGATGAGCCGGGCGTCGAAGAGGGCCTCGAGCTGATCGCCGGCCAGGGGCGGGGAGACCCGGTAGCCCTTGTTCGCTTCGCGGGTGACGAGGCCGGTGCGTTCGAGCTGCACGAGGGCTTCGCGCACCGGGGTCGGGGAGACGCCGAGGGTTCGGGCGAGCCCGTCGATCGACAGTCGCACGCCGGGTTCGACGTCGTGGCCCATCAGGACCTCGAGCACCCGGTCGTAGACGCGGTCACGCAGGCCGAGCTGCGTGATGCGCTCCGTCCCGAAGCCGGGCATGGTCGTGGACATGGGTCGATCCTAGAGAATCCACGACTCGGGCTCGGTGCGGAGGCCCCGAGCCAGGCCGCGCCGTCACGAGGTGTCGCCTAATTGACGTCGCCTTCACCTTGCGCTCTGCCGCCGATGGGCTTGCTCGACCGCCCCTCCCCAGGCGCGTAACTAGTTGCGATGCCGCCGGTGATCGCGGCGGCGTGGTGCCTTTTCGAGGAGTGAGCCAGCTTCGTCGAGGGCGGTGGCACGTGAGGATTGCGCGCTTCAGAACAGGCCTTGCGCTGTGCTGATATCGAGCTGGCCATATTGCACGACGGGAAGAGCGGGATTGTTCTTAAAGCGTCGGTCGGGCCGCCCCGGACGTTGACGTACTGCCAGGTATGGCCCATCAGCTGTGTGCCTTTGGGCACATGTCCCGCAGTTCAACAAAGCGGGTCGCTGACCCCAGTACGGTCAGGTGCCGGTAAGCGGCGTCCGTGTAGCAGCGCCGACGAAGTGCGTGCTCAATCCGCTCATGATGGGGCCCTGCGTTTCGGCCGAGAAATGAGCGGTGAATCAGCTTTTCATCAGCGCTTTGTAGCATTGGCGTCATCGGGTTGATCCCGGATGCGCATCACCCAACCACGCAGAAGGAGAAGACCGATGACGACGACCATGCTGATCAAATACACGAGAGCCACGGGACTATTGTCCTCGGATGCGTAATTCGACCACCGAACACCCAAGAGCATCTGGAATAGAGGGCCCAGAGTACCAACAAGTCCGCCCGGGATCAGGATCACGAGCCATTTTTTGGGCCAGGCAAGATCACGTTGATTTATTGTCAAGATCACGCCAGTGATCGCAGCAATTGAAATGCCGCTCCAAAACCACGAGGACCCGGACATTCTCCAACCGGCATGGTTCAACCATGCGTTAATCAACGACAAGGTGCGTTCCCATGCGTCGTTCTGTACGTATCGCCCCGAAACAATGGGGAGCGGCCATCCAATGATGGCGAGGATTCCAGTGAATGCACCTATCACTCCAGCTACCCAGCGGACGAGTGGCCGGTGATCGATCTTTTCAACATCGAACGAGCTGATACTCACGCTGATCACTCATTCAACTAGCCGGGACATGTGTGAGGATTGCGGATTTCAGCCTTCCCCGTTATCTGCGTCTTCCCCACCCCGAAACGATGACCCCACAGATCACGTAAATGCCGAACAAGCCCGCGATTGCACCCCAGATTCCAATGCCCGCGTCGGCGCGATTAGGCGAAAGTAGCGCGACGACACCGAGAGCTATGGCAAATATGCCGATGATGGTGGGAAGTAGCAGGTTGCCCTTCATTCTGAACACTTAAAACACCTTCCCAGTCGTTACGTTTGACACGGCAGTACCGACCGCGTAGCAGCCAGCTGTTGCAATAACCCCGACACCGCCAGTAGCGGCTGCTATGCCGAGTTCGCAGGCGGCTCCGGCAAGAGTGCCGGTGATCAAGCCGACAGTCTCTGTCGCTGCCGCCTTACTATTCCCTGTAGCAGCGTAGTAGCCAATATTGGCGAGGTTGCCAACCAAACCGGCTTTCCCGAAAGCGTCAGTGGCTGAGTCGAAAACGTCTCGCCCACGGGGGTCAGACTTGTTGATTGGGTCAGCACCCGCGTAGGCATATCGGTTCGCGTTACTAGGACTGAGAGGCGCGTCGAGTGTGTCGCGTTCGATCCAGCTGCCGGTGGCGGCGGACTGCCAGCGGTAGCCGAATTTCGTGAGTCCGGTGTCAGTGTTGCTGGCGCGGATGCCGGCCTTGTACCCGTACGGGTTCTGCTGCCACTGCGCACTGCTGCCACCGTCGGCGTTGACCTGCTCCTTGCCGTACGCGTCGTACGTCACCTTGTAGGCAACAGCGCCCGTGTCCTTGAGGGATGCAACCGGGTTCCCGATCCCGTCGAGGACGTACATGCTCGTCGTGCCGTCCGTAGTCCGCAGATCCAGCAGCTGACCAGTGGTGGGGTCGCTGATCACCGCGGCCGTGCCCGTACCAACGAGCTCACGGCTGGCGATCACGGGGACACCATTCGAGTCGGATGTGCCATAGGTGTAGCCATACTCCGCTCCCCCGTCGGTTGCCTGGTAGAGCAGCTTGTTCATGTCCGCGCCCGCGTACTCGTACGTGGTCGTCTTGCCATCCTTCGTGGAAGACGTCATCTGCTGCGCACCGTTGTACGTGTACGTCGCACCCGGCGATGCGGTCATGTTGCCGGTCTTGTCGTACGCGTACCCGGTGGTGGTGATCTGGCCAAGCGCGTTGTAGCTCAGCTGCTGATCGCTGACCGTCGCTTCGATGGTGGCGTTGGTTGCGGTGGCGCGGGTGCGATTGCCGGCCTTGTCGTAGGTGAACGCCCAGTTGGTGGGAGTGTCCCCACCGGACTGGGTGATCTTCGTCAGTCGACCGGAGGTGTACCCGTACTTCGTCGCCTGACCAGAGCCGTCGCGGGTCCACTGCAGCTTGCTGCGGTCCTTGGACTTGTCGCTGTCGTCGCAGGTGCCGTCAGAGGGCGCCTCGAACTGGTAGCAGTACTTCGTGTTCACCTCGAGCGCGGCGTCCTTCCCGGTCCACGCCTTGATGTGGGTGATCTTGCCGGAGGCGTCGTACTCGACCTGCTGATGCCCCGTCCACGACGCCGGCTCCGCACCGGGAGTCGCGTTGCTGGGCGCGCCGAGCCACGTGTCGGTGCGGCGGCCGTGGTCGTCGGTCAGGTACACCTGCTTCGCCGTGCCCGTATTGGTCGGGTACGTCGTCGCAGTGAGCACGTTCGACGGGTCGTACTCGTGCGTCACCTGCCCCTGCGCATCGGTCACCGTGACGGTGTTCCCGGCGAGGTCGTAACCGTAGGAGACCGTTCCGCCACCGGCGGTGTTCACCGTGGAGGTGAGGCGGTTCCGCTGGTCGTACGTGTTGGTGATGGTGCCGGTGGCGGAAGTCTCGGTGAGGAGGTTGCCGTTGCCGTCTTACGACCTGGTCACCGTCGCGGTGCCGTCACTGAAGGCGATCGAGGTGGTCCGGTCGTCGTTGTCGTACCCGTAGGTCGTCGTGTTGCCTCGCCCGTCGGTCTCGGTCCGCATCCGCCCGAATCCGTCGTACGTGTACTCCTTCGCGCCGACGATGTCGGTATTGCTCGAGGGGTTGTTCGGGGCGGTGACCTTCTTGAGCTGCTTGTTCTCGTACTCGTACTTCGTCGGGTTCCCGCCGTTGCCGGGTGCGGTCGCGGTCTTGACGGTGCCGTCGGAGTTGTAGTCGAGCTCCGCCTTCGCCGCGTCCGCGGTACCTCCGGTGCTGGTGGAGGTCGGGTTGCCGACACCGCTGTACTCATACGACGTGCTGTCACCCGCGGAGTCAGTGGTTGAGGACGGCAGATACTTGTTCGCAGCCCCCGGCGCGTCATAGGTCGCAGACGACGACGATCCGGAGCTGCTCGTGCTCTTCGTCAGCGACTGGCTCTCGTTCTTGCCGTAGTCGTTCGTCGACTTGGACGTGGTGTCACCGGTACCGGTCGTCGCCGTCGTGACACCGTTGTTCGCCGGGTTGTACTCACGGCCCCGCTCCCGATCCGCCGGATCAACGGCCTTCGTCACCAGGTCGTTGCCGTCGAGCGTGTACGTGGTGCGCTTGGCATCCGCCACCGCAACCGACTGGTCGGACCGCGGGTCTGCGACCAGTGTCGTGGTGTCGTCCTTGAACGAGAACCGCGTCACAGCGGTGCCCGGGGAGCCCGCGGTGGTGTTGCGCTGCTCGACCTTGGTGATCCGGTCGGAGGAGTCGTACGTGAACGCCGTAACGCCGCCCTCGGGCGCGGTGATCGTGGTGAGGTCACCGCTGGTGTAACCGAACGTGGTCTTCTTGCCGAGCGCGTCCGTGTACGTGGTGATGTCGCCGGTGCTGTTCTTGGTCCACGACACCGAACGCGAGCTCGAGCCGGAGGTCTGCGAGAACGTCTGCACACCGCTCGCGTACGACGAGTTCGCCGTCCGCGCCCCCGTCACACCAGCGGTCGAGACGAGGCTGGTCAGCTTGTACCGGTCGGACGTCGCGAAGGTGAAGTCGATGATGTTGCCGTTGCGGTCCGTCACCTTGGTGGGCTGCCCCGCAAGGTTGAACACCGTCGTCTGGTTCGTCGTCCAGCCCTTCAGCTGGTACTGCGTGTCCTGCCCCGACGGCGTCACGCGGGTGAGGGTTTGCTGCAAACCGGCCGGGCTGATGAACGCGCCCTGCGCCCCCGACGGACGGAACTGCCACGCCGTACCGACAGCGTCGGTGTAGATGACGCCCTGTGCGTTCGCGGTGAGATCGCCGGCGCCGGCGAGGGCGAACTGCCACCGGTTCGCATCCATCGTGTTCGCGTCACCGACGGTGGTGCTGCGCGAGTTGTACGCGGCGCCGATCGTGGTGTTCTGCGTCACGCCCGGCAGGCTCATCGCCGTCGTGGTGACCAGCAGGTTGCCGGTCCCGACGTCGACGGACGCGTTGGTCTGGTCTGTGATCGGGAACGGCAGCGTCGTCGCCGACGTCCGCTGACCGGTGCGGTTCGTGTCAGACGGGCCGCCGGGAAGCGAGTTGTAGGTGCCCTGCAGGTCGACCACGTAGTTCATCGCCGCCGTGCCCATGTTCTTGATCCGGATGTTCCCGTTCGCGCCCACCGGTGTGACCACGGTGTTCGACACGATCGACGTCGTGTCGCTGCTGATCGCTGAGGAGTCCGGCTCCGCTGCCCCGTCAGCCCACATCTTCGCGTACGAGTCCGCACCGCTGTTGTTCACTGCGGTGAACGTCACCGCAGCAGCCGACAGTCCACCCTCGACCGTCGGGGCGCCAGCGCGGCCGCCAACCTGCACCGCGAACGACGCACCCGCGGCGATGCTGGCCGTTGTGCGGGTGTCAACGAGCCGGCCGGCCTGGGGTGTGAAACCGCCACCCGGGTTCGACTGGAGGAAGTAGCCCTGGATGTCGACGACGAGGTCGATCTTCCCGCCGCCCTCGGCGGTGCTGAGGCTGAACTTCCCAGCGGAGCTCAACGCGACCTGCGCGTTCATCGCCGTCGTCAGACCCGCGGTGGAGTTGTAGTTCAGTACGCCCGTGCTGCGGACCCCATCCGTCGGCGTGGGACGGACGTAGCCCGCCTTGGCCTCCCGGTTGATCACGACGATGTTCACCGCAACCGCCGCAGCGCCAGCCGGAATGCCGTTCGAGCCGGTCGCCTGGATGGTGCGCTGCGACCCAGCAGGAATCTGCCCAGCTGCGGCACCAGTACCGTCCCGGGAATCCAGCACGCGCGCCGGCGACATCGCCACGAACCCACCCGCCGAGACGCCGTTCTTCGTCGAGGTGTAGTAGCCGGTGATGTCGATGATCACCTTCGACTGCGCCGTCTGGGTCATCACCTCGATCGTGCCGTCATCGGCGACCGCGAGCAGGCCCGTGTTCGACGTGTTCCCGCCGACACCAGAGTTGTAGATCATCATCAGCGTCGCCGCGTCCGAATCGTCCGCGCGCGCCTGCAACTGCCCAGACCCCGACGGGTCAGCGATCGTGACCATCATCGTCACCGCGCCGATCCCCGACGACGGGAGTCCGGCGACGCCGGCGACCTTGACGGTGCGGAACACGCCCTTCTCGGTCGCGCCACCCAGCACACGTGCGTTGGACGGCGTCGGCACGTACTGACCGCCCGACCCCGTCACCGCCGCCTGCGCCGGTGCCGGCTGCGACACCACCACCAGCAACGAACCCAGCAGCGCGACCAATGTCACCACCGCCAGCAGAACTCCACGAACACGACCAGACAACGACGCAGCGAACACGCGAAAAGAACCCCTCAGCACGTCGCACCAGCGCACAGCTCCCATGGCTGCACTGTGCAACTTCACAGCACGTTACGGAGCATCACTCACCACCGCACCCCCACATGTGGGGGTCGAAACGACGAGCGTCGCACCGATACAAGCGGGGTGGACCAGCACCGCTCAGTACAGCGCCGCGATCCCCCGCACATCCCCCAGCCCGAGCGTCCGCTGCGCTGTGTCGCACACCGTGGACGACGGCTTCATCACGAGCCCCGACTTCTGCGCCGTGTGCCCGAGCCCGTACGAGTGCCCCCACTCGTGCGTCGCGATGCCGCGCAGGTCGAACCGGTTGCCCGAGCAGGTGCTGGTCGATCCCCACCGGTGGCTTGTGGAGTAGCGCTGGTCGGTCTCGAAGGCGACCCCATCCGTGAAGGACCAGATACACGTGAGCGCGAGGGTCTTCGACGGCAGCTTGCCCCACCCGACGACGCTCGTCCGGTTCGAGGTCCCGCAGCCACCATCGGCGGTGACCGCGGGCTTCTGCGTCGCGGTGCCGAGGTACTCCTGCGCCGCCGTCGACTGGACCGTCTGACCGCACGCCGAGATCGTGCCGGTCCAGGCCTCGGCACCGCGCTGGATCGCTGCGACCTTCGACACCTTCGCCCCGGTCGGGTTGTACCGCCACCGGATCGGCGACTCCCAGTGCGCGCCGGTCAGCACGTACGCCCTGCTCCCGCAGCTCGCGGACGTCGTGGCGCCGCCGTGCGAGGCAGTCCCGCGGATCGTCGGCCCGAGGGTTCGCCGTTGCTGGGCTGCGCGTTCCTGCCGGACGGCGGTGGGCGATCCGGCCCACACCTCGTCGACCTGCACGGCGATGCCGGCGGTACCACGGTTCGCGATCACGACGTCACCGGGGTCGGTGTCCCCTTCGGCGACGGGCGCGGCAGTGAGCGTGACACCGGCTGCGGGCACTGCGAAGGTCCGGCCGTCCTCGAGCGCCACCACGCCGGAGTCGACGCGGCACCCGGAATCGAGATCGTGGACCGAGATGCTGTCGCCTCGGCAGCTCGCCGCCTCGGCGAGCCCCGGTGCGGCGATGACCGCCGTCAGGACGAACCCGAGTGCGACCGCGGCGGCGGTCTTCGATGACGTGCGCACTGCGCCCTCCTTGATCACACCGCACCCGAACCACGGTGGCGGACGGCTGCATCAGTGTCCGGGGGCGCGGGAGGGCCGACAAGCCCCCAGAACGGCCGCGGTGCGCAGAGCGGACCGGGTAGCGTGCCGCCATGCAGTGGGGCGACACCGGACTCGACGGCCACCAGATCGCGTTCGTGCTCCGCACGCTCCCCGATGCCGTCCTCGTGGCGGACGACTCGTGGGGGCTCCTCGACACGAGGGTCCTGCACGTCGTCAACGGCGACCTCGGCTACACCGTGAAGGCGTCGGGCCCGGACAACACCCACTTCCCCCGGGAACTCGAGGCCCACCGGACCGTGACCGACGCCCTGCGCACTGCCGGGGACACCGGTGCCCTCGTGGCCGCGGACGAACAGCACCGCGTCCTCGTCCTCGAACGCGTCCCCGGTCACCTCGCGCTCGGTACTGCGGACGAGCACGCCGCCGAGGTCCACCGGCAGGCCGGTGCAGTCCTCCGGCGTCTGCACGACCACGGCACCCGGCACGACCCGACCTTCCTGCTGCACGAGCAGGCGAAGGCCCTCCGCGCGCTCGATGCCCCGCACCGGATCTCGCCCGACGTCGTCGCCCGGACCCGCGCGGCACTCGAGATGCTCCCCGCCGACCACCCGGACGAGCCCCTGGTCCCGACCCACGGCGACTTCCACCCGCGCAACTGGATCGTCGACGACGAAGACGACCGCCACGGACGGCTCCGCGTCATCGACTTCGGCCGCTTCGGCTGGCGCCCGGCATCGTTCGACCTCACCCGGCTCGCGGTGCTGCACTGGCAGCACGATCCGACCCTCGAAGCGGCGTTCTTCGACGGGTACGGCGACGACCCGCGCGAGCCGGGAGCCTGGCGCTGGCTGCAACTCCGCGAAGCAGTGGGGACGGCAACCTGGGCCTACGCGGTCGGTGACGAGGGCTTCGAGGCACAGGGCCACGACATGCTCCGCCGCGCCCTCGCCGCGTTCTGACCCGTCAGACCGGAACGCAGCTCACGGCACCCGCACGAACCGCGGTGCCCCGCGGTCCCGCAACCGGAACCCGAGGTGCTGGTACAGCCCGATCGCCCCGGTGTTCCCGGCGGCAGCGTGCATCAGGGGCGTCTCCCCACGCTCCCGGATCCCGTGTGCGACGGCGAGCACCAACCGCCGCCCGAACCCCTGCCCCCGGTACCCCTCGTCCGTGCACACCGCGCTGATCTCGGTCCACCCCGGCGGGTGCAGGCGCTCCCCCGCCATGGCGACGAGCCGCCCGTCCCGCCGGATGCCCAGGTACGTGCCGAGCTCGATGGTGCGCGGCAGGAACGGCCCCGGCTTCGTCCGCTCCACCAGGGCGGTCATCTCCGGCACGTCGTCGGGTGTCAGCACGACGGCTTCGTCGTCGGGCGCCCCCTCGATCGCCTCGCCGGTGAGCTGCACGCCGCCGGCACCCTCGACGAGCTCCCACCCCGACGGCAGGACGGCAGCCGCACCGACGCCGAGCATCCCGCCCGATCCGAGCAGTGCCCGGACGTCCTCCCAGTCCTGCGCAGTGGGTTGCGCGGGGATCCCTGTCCACACCGACACGTCGGTCTGGTACCGGACGATCTCGCCACGCCGCTCGGCGAACCGTGCGTGGTGGCTGTTCAGCGCGGCCATGGCGGGCGCGTCGAGCATCCGCGTCGGGGTGCCGTCGTCGGCGATCGTCAGGTCGAGGGTCCGGAGCGCTTCGCCGCGGGCATCACCAGCACGGAACCCGAGGTCCTCGATCCGCCGACGGTCGCCGTCCGCCCATCCGGCGGTGTCCGCGACGACCCCGGAGGCGTAGTGGTTCGTGGCGCGTTGGACGACCTGCTCGACGTCCGCTGCCGAGGTCACGAGGACCTCTCCCGGTCGGGGCAGCGCGGTCGAGGTCGGCGCAGTCGTCGTCATCCCACCATTCTCTGCCCGCGGCGAGCGCCGCCGGCGCATCGTTGCACCCGGTGACACCGTGGTGCGGCTCGCACGGTGCGAGAGGGCTCACGGCCCCGTGCGAGGTTCCGTGCTCGGTGCGAGCGCACGTGCACCGCACGGAGTACGGAACCTCGCACCAGACCGAGCGCCCCGCCTCACCCCAGCCGCGACGCCACGAACTCCACCATCCGGCGCACCAGCAGCGCCCGCGACGACGCCCGTCGGTACTCGTGCCCTTCACCCGCGAGCTCGAGGTACTCGACGTCGTGCGCCCGCTCCCGCAGCGCCGCCACCACCTGGTGCGCCTCGCCGATGGGGACGTTCGTGTCGAGCTCACCGTGCACGACGAGCAACGGCGCCGTGACGTCGTCGACGGCACGCATCGGCGACAGGGCCGCGAGCAGCGCTTCGTCGTCGACGGGGTGCCCGTACTTCGTCGCAGCGGCAGAGGCGATCCACGGTTCGGTGTCCCGGTAGAACGTGGCGAAGTCGCTCATCCCGCACACGGCGACACCTGCCGCGAACACGTCGGGCGTGAACGCCAGGGATGCGAGGGTCGCGTACCCGCCGTAGGAGCGGCCCTCGACGGCGACCCGGGAGCGGTCGGCGTACCCGTTCGACACCAGGAACCGTGCGCAGTCGACGACGTCGGCGAGTGCGTTCCAGCGCAGGGCCAGGTCGTCGGCGTGCACGAACTCGTGTCCGTACCCGGACGATCCGCGGATGTTCGGGGCGAGGACGGTCACGCCCGCTGCGGCGAGCGCCTGGTGCTGGGGCGAGAACGTGGGTCGTTCCTGCGACTCCGGTCCGCCGTGCAGGTGGACGAGCGCTGCGCGCGGGCCGGGAGGCACGGCAGCAGCAGCACGAGCGCCGACGGCCGACGACGCGGCCGGCTCCACCGCCCGGTACAGCCAGCCGGTCAGCTCCAGTCCGTCACGCGCGGCGAACCGCTCGAGCGTCGGCTCGACCAGCTGCACGTCCGGCAGTGCGGGAACGTCGGTGACCCGGTTCCAGGTGAGTGCGTTCGTGTCGAGCCGCCAGAGTTCCCGCGGTCGGGTGGGCCCCTCGACGGCGAGCAGCACGCTCCGGCCGTCGCGGCTGAGCACCGGGTCGGTGACCACGTACCCGGGCAGGTCCGGCACCGGGGTGCGCGAGGCGTCGTGGGTGTTGATGAGGTCGAGTTCGCTGCGCCCGTCGACGTTCCAGACGAGCAGCAGCGTGCGGCCGGCGTCGTCGGCGTCGAGGTACTCGAGCTCGGCGTCGGGCCGTTCGGCGATCCGGCGGGGTGTGCCGCGCCACCCGTGCGGTCCGACGGGCTGGGCGACGAGTCCGCGGCGGGGCAGGCCGGCCTCGGTGGCGACGTAGGCGACGAGCGGGCTGGTCTCGCTCGCGGGCGAGGGCCGCAGGAACGCGATGTCAGCGGACCCGTCGGGGTCGTCGGCGAACAGGGCGTGGCTCTCGTCGGTCAGGCGGTCGACCACGACGACGAACTCCTGGCCGCGCTGCCCGTCACTGAGCACGACGAGGCGTTCCTCCACCGACAGGTCGAGGATGTGGATGAGTTCGCCGACGGCCAGGTCGTCGCGGTCGCCGGACACCGGGTCGACCAGGTACGAACGGGCCGGCTGCTCGGCCTCGGTCGAGGGCAGCGTGATGACGACCCGGTGACCACTGCGGCTCCACGGGCCGAGTTCGGCGTGCTGGTAGCGCGAACCGGCGATCTGCGCGGCGTCGGTGCCGTCCGGCCGCACCACCCAGACCTGCTGCTTCACGCCGCCGTCGGTCGCGATGGCCACGGCGAGCCACTCCCCGTCGGACGACCACGACACCCGGATGACCGGGTCGTCGGACAGCGCGATCCGGACCGGTTCGGGCAGTTCGCCGTCGACGACGACGTCCTGCACGAACACCTCGGGGGTGCCGTGCCGGTCGCTCACGAACGCCACGCGCAGGGCGTTCCGGGTCATGGTGGGGCCCCATGACCCCCAGGCGGCGGCGAGCCGCTCACCCAGGTCGGCCGCAGCCCTGGTCGTGACCGAGGGACGGACGTCGGCCGACGACGCGACGCTCGCCGCGCCTCCAGTCCGGAGGGAACCCACGTTCACCGCACCCCCTGCTGCTGCAGCCACATCTCGATCAGGCCGAGCTGCCAGAGCGCGTTCGCGCCGATCTCGGTCCGCGTGCTGTTCGGCTCCTGGAGCATCCGCTCGACCGTACCCGGGTCGAACAGGCCGCGCTCACGTGCCTCCGGCGCGTGCAGTGCCGCGCGCACCCGCTCCAGGTACGGGCCCTCGAGCTGCCGGATCGCGGGTACCGGGAACGACCCCTTGCTGCGGTCGATGACGCTGTCGGGGACGATGCCGCGCGACGCTCGCTTCATGACGCCCTTGCCGCCGTCCGACAGCTTGAGCGCGGGCGGGATCGCGCCGGCCAGCTCGACGAACTCGTGGTCCAGGAACGGCACGCGCGCCTCGAGGCCCCACGCCATCGTCATGTTGTCGACGCGCTTCACGGGGTCGTCGACGAGCATCGTCATCGTGTCGCTGCGGAGCGCAGCGTCGACGCTCGTCTCCGCGCCCGGAACCGCGAACGCAGCGTCCACGAACGCCGACGGGGTGTCGTCGTCGCTCTTCCAGCGCTCCCCGAGCAGCCCCTGCAGCGCCGGCCACCGGCGGTCCATGAACACGGAGCGGTAGGCCTCGGCCGCCTGGTCGCGGGGGACGTCGGCGAGCGGCGGGTACCAGTCGTAACCGGCGAGCACCTCGTCGGCACCCTGGCCGGACTGCACGACCTTGACGTGCTGCGAGACCTCCTGCGACAGCAGGTAGAACGCGACGCAGTCGTGGCTGACCATCGGCTCGCTCATGGCGGCGACCGCACCGTCGATACCGTCGAGCAGCCGCGTCGAGGGGATGTGGATGCGGTGGTGGTCGGTGCCGAAGTGCTTCGCGACCTGGTCCGAGTACTCGAACTCGTCGCCGGATTCACCGCCCGCGGCCTCGAAGCCGATGCTGAACGTGGCGAGGTCCTGCTGCCCGGCCTCGGCGAGCAGTCCGACGACCAGGGACGAGTCGATGCCGCCGGACAGCAACACGCCGACGGGGACGTCGGCGACCATGCGGCGCTCGACCGCGGTGCGGAGCGACCCGATGAACGCCTGCTCCCAGTCCTGGTCGGTCCAGTCGGCCCTGGCGGGGTCGCGCTCGAACCTGGGCTCCCAGTAGACGGTGTCGCGGGACGTGCCGTCGCGCTCGATCACCCGGACGGTGGCGGGCGGGAGCTTGCCGACGCCGGACAGGATCGTGCGGGGTGCCGGCACGATCGAGTGGAAGCTCATGTAGGACGCGAAGGCGACGGGGTCGATGGACGTGTCGATGCCGCCGCCGGCCAGCACCGCAGGCAGGGACGACGCGAAGCGGAGCCCGCCGGGTACCTGTGCCACGTACAACGGCTTGATGCCGAGCCGGTCCCGCGCGAGCACGAGTCGGCCGCTGGCGTGCTCCCAGATCGCGATGGCGAACATGCCGATCAGGTGCTCGACGAAGGCCGTGCCCCACTCGGCGTAGGCGACGGCGATGACCTCGGTGTCCGACGTCGAGAAGAACTCGTGCCCCTTGCCGCGCAGCTCGTCACGAAGCTGCTCGTAGTTGTAGACCATGCCGTTGTAGGCGATCGTCAGTCCGGCCCGGGGCAGCACCATCGGCTGCGCACCGGCGGTGGACAGGTCGACGATCGACAGCCGTCGGTGTCCGAGCGCGACCGGACCGCGCGCCCAGAGCCCGTCACCGTCGGGGCCGCGGTGCACCATGCACCCGGTCATCCGCGCCACTGCTCCGACGTCCGGGGCCGTGCCGTCGAACCGGATCTCGCCCGCGAGTCCACACATCAGCGCTCTCCCTCGGCCGCCGCCTTCGCGGCGGATCCCACGATCCAGGTGTCCTTGGCGCCGCCGCCGCGCGACGAGTTCACGACCATGCTGCCCTCGGGCGCCACCCGGGTCAGCGCGACGTCGGCCAGGTGCGCGTCGTCCTCTCCGGTCCCGGTCAGGTAGACGAACGCGCGCAGGTCGACGTGCCGTGGGTCGAGGCCCGCCGGTCCGATTGTCGGGTGCGACGACAGCTGCACCACTTCCTGTCCGACCCAACCTGCTGGGTCGGCAGCGATCTCGCGCCGTCGTTCGGCGACCTCCGGGGCACTCGCGCTCGGCCCGATCAGGACCCCGCGTCCGCCTTCGCCGTCGACCGGCTTCGTCACGAGTTCGCCGACCCGGTCGAGCACCGACAGGCGTTCGCCCTCGATGCTCGTGCGGTACGTCGGCACCGACTCGAGCAGCGGCTTCTCGTCCAGGTAGTACCAGATCAGGTCCGGCACGTTGACGTACATCGCCTTGTCGTCGACCAGGGCGTTGCCCGGGGCGTTCGACAGGTGGACGTGTCCGGCCTCGGCCACGTCGAGGATGCGGGCGCCCAGCTCCGGCGCGTGGTCCGCGGTCAGGGCCCGCACGTCGCGGTCGATCCGCAGGTACAGCCCGTCGAGCACGTCGCCGGTCGTCGCGTCGACCACACGTCCGTCACGGACGTCCAGGTCGGACCCGGCCAGGAGGCGCAGCCCGGCTCCGTCGGCCAGCCTGCGGTGCTCGAACCACGCGCCGGCGGCGGGGCCGTCGCTGACGAGTGCGAGCACCGGGTCCGGGTTGCCGGTCACCGCGGTCGCGTTCGTGCGCAGGGTCTCGCGCAGGCAGTCGGTCACGCCGTGCGGGTCGCGCAACAGCGCCGGACGTGGAGCGTCCGGCACGACGTCGTCCATGAGCTCGCGGAGCGCGATGCCGTACGCGACCCCGGAGGGCGAACGCACGTTGTCCTCGAGCACCCGCCAACCGCCGAACTCGTTCCGCACCAGGTCGAAGCCGAGCACGGGTGCCCGCACCGCGTGACCGGGCAGGCGCGCAGCGTCGGGGTCCCAGCCGTTCGCCCCGACGAACTGGTGCTCGTCCATGACCCCGTCGGCCACGATCCGCCGCTCGCCGTACACGTCGCGCAGGAACAGCTCGATCGCCCGTGCGCGCTGCCCGAGGCCACGCTCCAGCTGCGACCACTCGTACGCGCTGATCGTCCGCGGCACCAGGTCGCACCCGAACGCCTGCACGCCGCCGTCCACGACGAAGCCGACCTCGTGCTCGCGCGTCCAGGCGTCGCGCGCGGCACAGTGCTCGTTCGTGGTGTCGGCGTCCCAGGCGGTGAAGTACGTCGCCAGGTCGCGGAACGCCGGACGGGGGCGGGCACCGGGGCCGACCGCTTCGTCGCCGGCGCGCACGCGGTACCCGGGGACCGCGACCGCCGGGTCCTCATCACGTCCGGACGGCGTGCCGGCGGTGTCCTCGACCACCAGGGCGACGACGTCGTCGAGCTCCCCGCGCTCGGCGTACGCGGTGCGCTGTCGATCGGTGGAGTTGCCGCGGGCCAGGGTGTCCTCGAGCAGGTCCGTGACGGTGCCCCAGTCGCCGAGCTCCTCGAGTTCCGGGCGCAGGCGGGACACCAGTTGCCGGACGGCGACCTCGGCGGGCAGGCGGTCCGGGTGCTGCCCGAGGCCGAGCAGTTCGCCGCTCAGCCCCGTGCGCGCCGCCTGCCACATCGCTGCACGGTGCAGGGGCTCGCTGCGGGGATGCCACTCGGCGCCGGACTCGACGGCGACCTCGGCCTTCCGCACCGCGGCCCGGAACAGGCCGGCGATGAGCACCGCGTCGTCGACGATCGGGGTGGCGTCGCAGACCCGGAGTTCGAGCGTCGGAGCGTGCGACGACGGCCGCACGTCGAAGTACGCCATCTTCTTGTCGGCGATCACCCCCGACGCGATCAGGTCGTCGAGCACCTTGTCGTACTCCGCCGCGTTCGACACCCGCCCGAAGCTGCCGGCCGACGGCCACCGCTGCCAGATGATGCTGCGGAACGACGAGTACCCGGTGTCCTGCCCGTTCCAGAACGGACTCGACGCGCTCAGGGCCAGCAGCACCGGCAGGACCGGGGCGACCCGCTGCGCGATCTGCACCGCCAGGTCGCGGTCGCTCACACCGACGTGCACCTGGAGGCCGCAGATGAGCTGCTCGTCGACGAGCATCCGGTACTGCTCCTGCATGCGGCCGTAGCGCCCGCCGCTGGTCAGCTCGAAGTCGGCGTACTCGGACCGCGGCGCCGTACCCACCGAGGCGATGGTCACCCCGGCCGGTGCGATCGCGGCGCTGAGCTCACGGCGCAGGTCGACGATCACCCGCCGCAGGTCGTCGAGGGTGCGCACCACGGGGGTGTTCGTCTCGATGGTCGTGCGCTGCAGTTCCGCGCCGAAGCGGTCGGCGGGCAGCTTGGGCAGAAGGCGCGGGGCCTTCGCGGAAAGTCGGCCGGACTCGAGGTCGATGAGGTGCAGCTCTTCCTCGGCGCCGAGCGTCAGCTCTGCACTCATGGCTGGAACCTACGCGCGGTGGCTGTGGTGCGCGCCGCGGCACACCGCCCGACGCATGCTCGTAACATATGTCATATATTGGATCGATGACTGCACTCATCGAGTCCACGGCGCTGACGCGTCGGTTCCCCAGTTCCGCAGGCCGTGACGTGACCGTCCTCGACGACGTCACCTTGACCATCGGCCGCGGCGAACTCGTCACGATCGTCGGGCCCAGCGGCTCCGGCAAGTCGACGCTCCTCCAGTGCCTGTCCGGACTGGACGCCCCGACCGCCGGCACCGTGCGCATCGACGGCACCGACCTCGCCACCCTTCGCGGCGATGCCCTCGCGGCGTTCCGCCGAGACCACCTCGGGTTCGTGTTCCAGTCGTACAACCTCATCCCGGCGCTGACGGCGTTCGAGAACGTGGCGCTGCCTCTCCGGCTGTCGACCGGATCCGTCGATCGCGCCGTCGTCCGGAACGCCCTCGACGCGGTGGGACTGACGGCGGTCGCGCGGCACCGTCCCGGACAGCTCTCCGGTGGACAGCAGCAGCGCGTCGCGATCGCCCGCACCATCGTCACGGCACCCGACGTGGTGTTCGCCGACGAACCGACCGGCGCGCTCGACACCGAGTCCGGGGCCCGCGTGCTGGAACTCCTGCGGGCAGCTGCCTCCGGGCGACGCTCCGTGGTGATGGTCACGCACGACCTCGAGGCCGCGGCGCTCGGCGACCGAGTGCTCGTGCTGCGCGATGGTCGACTGCACCGCGAGCTCGTGGCGCCGTCCGTGACCGACGTCCTCGCGGCGGTGTCCCGGTGATCACGCGACTCGTCCTGGCCGAGGTCCTCCGGGCCTGGCGACTCTGGACCTGGACGTTCGTCGTCATGGTCCTCGCAGCCGTCGTCGCGCTCGTCTGCGCGGGCGACGTCTCGACCGCTGCGGGGATCGCCGACCGGGCGGACGCCGACGCCCTCCGCAACCACGCGCTGGTGTTCGGCGCGATGAACGCCATCGTCGTCATCGGGGCGCTCAACGTCCTCGTGACGTTCTCGATCCGGATCCAGCGCCGGAACCACGCGCTCTGGCAGTTCGGTGGCATCGGCCCGACGCTGATCCGACGCGTGGTCTTCGCGCAGGCCTCGACGGTCTCGCTCGCCGCGTTCGCCGTGGCCCTCGCCGTGATGCCCCTCACGCTGCAGTCCCTGATGGCCTTCCTCTCCGCCCCGATGCGGAGCACGGGCAGCCCGGCCCTGGAACCCCGACTCGGCGTGCCCGAGGGGCTCATCGCCTTCGCAGCCTTCGAGCTCACCGTGCTGCTGAGTGCGATCGGTGCCGCGCGGGCCGCCTCGAGCACTCCGGCGCTGTTCGCCGTCCGTGAGCCCGAGCTCGAACCACCGCGACCGAGCGTCGGCCGCAAGGTGATCGTGTGGGTGTCCGGCGGGGTCGCCGTCGCGCTGTACGCCCTCAACCTCATGGGCGAGCGCGGGATCTCGATGGTCTTCCTCGTGCCGGTCATGGTCTGCGTGATCGCCGTGGCACCGTGGCTCTGCCGAATGCTGGTCTCCGGGTGGACCGCGGCACTGCCAGGGTCACCCGCCGCGTGGTTCCTCGCGCGCGAGTCACTGCGGTACCACCTCACGCGCAGTCACTCCGCGATCGCCCTGCTCGCCGTGGCGATGCTGCTCGGGTCGCTCACCGGCTTGGCAGGCGTGTGGGACTCCCCCGCGTACTACCTCGGCGGCCTCGCGATCTTCGGCGGGCCGGTGCTCATCGTCCTCTTCACCGGCGCTGCCACCGTCGTGATGACCACGCTCAGCCGACGACGCGACGTGGCCCTGCTCGTCGTCACCGGCGGCACGTTCCGGACGGCGCTCGTCGCGGCGGTCCTCGAAGCCGTCGCTGTCGTGATCACGGCTGTCCTCATCGCGCTTCCGTTGGCGTTGGCGAGTGGGCCCGCCGCACTGACGACCTGGACGGACCCGCTCCGGCCACTGCCGTTCGTGGTCGCGATCGGGCTCGTCATCATGGTCGTCGCGACGGTCTCGCCAGTGCTGCAGGCACGGCGTCGAGCGCTCGGCCCGCAGCTCGTGGACACGGCGGTCTGAGCCACTTCCCGCGACTGAAATACCACATAGGGTGGGAGCGGGTCGCACACCGCCGGGTGTTGGCCCGGGCAAAGTCGAAGCCCACCACCGCTGCAACGGTGATGGGCTTCGAGTTGCTCTCCGAGTGGAAAGCCGGGACGGGCAAGAGCCGTTCCCGAGTCTGATCGCTCGGGTCCAGTGTAATCGAGCTCCGGCCCGACCGCACGCCCGTCCCGGTCTACCGCTCCTCGTGTCCGCCGGCGCTGACACCGGAGGTGGTCTCGATGTCCAACGACACCGATCCCAAGCCCAGGCGTCAGGTGTTCTGGCTGGGGGTCGCGGCTTGCTCGTGAACCTCACCAGACTCCTGGTCGACCTGGTCCGGAAGGACTGAGACAAGGACGCCCCGCATCGGTTCCGACCGGTGCGGGGCGTTCTGACGCGTCCGCACCGTGCGCACCTCGTCGCCTCGTGCGAGGTTGCACACTCCGTGCGCCGCTACAAGCACGCACCAAGTGGTCAACCTCGCACCAGCCCGCGAAAGCCGCACCGTGCTGTGGACGCACACCACCCGCCGGACGGGAGGCACGGCGCCAGCCCGCCTCGCGCCTCCCGTCCGCACCTCTTCACTCCGTGCGAGGTTCCACGCACCGTGCCCGGTTACAAGCGCGCACCAAGCGGTCAACCCCGCACCAGTCCGCGGAAGCCGCACCGTGCTGTGGACGCACACCACCCGCCGGACGGGAGGCACCACGCCAGCCCGCCAGGCGCCTCCCGTCCGCACCGTGCGCACGTCGTCACCCCGTGCGAGGTTCCGTGCTCGGTGCGAGGCGCGCGGGCTCGCACGGAGTACGGAACCTCGCACCAGCCGACGCACCGCGCACCGTGCGGGCCGTGCGGGCCGTGCGGGCCGGCGCCTACCCGCGCGTGCGGGCCAGGCGCCGGTTCAGCGCACCGTTCAGCAGCGCCACGAGCAGCCCCACCGCGAACACGAGCGTCCCGAAGCACAGCACCTGCGGCGGCATCCCGGCCTTCGCGGCGCCGTAGACGAACAAGGGGAACGTGACCGCGGGCCCGGCGACGAACGAGGTGATGACGTAGTCGTCGATCGACATCGCGAGCGCGAGCAGCCCGGCCGCGAGCATGCCCGGCGCGAGCAACGGCAGCGTCACGAGCCGGAAGGCTTGGAACGGCGTCGCACCGAGGTCGCTCGCGGCCTCTTCGAGCACCCGCGACGTGCCGGAGATCCGAGCGCGGAGCACCACCACGACGTACGCGACGTCGAACGCCACGTGGGTGATGAGCACGGTCAGGAACCCGGTGCCGAGGCCCACCGACAAGAAGAACGACAGCGACGCCGAGCCGACCACGATCGAGGGCGCCGCGATGTCCGCGAACACGACGGCGTTCACGGCGCCGCGGCCGGGGAACCGGTACCGCTCGAGTGCCAGGGCCAGCGGCAGCCCGATCGCGACCGAGATGATCGCGGCCAGGAACGCGACGACGACCGAGGTGACGAACGCGGCTCCGAGCCCGGACACGTTGACCAGGTTCGCGTACCAGTACGTCGTGAAACCGTTCCACGCGAACGACAGCCGGTTCGTCGGGGCGTCGTTGAACGAGTACACGATCATGTAGACGATCGGGACGAGCGTGATCGCGATGGTGACCCAGTAGACGATCGCGAGCCAGGGCCCGCGACGGTTCACGCCGTGGCGGTGGACGACGGGCGACGAGGTGGTCGCGGTGGACGGACGAGACGGTGCGACGGCGGTCATACGAGGTCCTCGAGGTCGTCGGTGCCGGAGACGCGGGCGTAGATGAACAGGATGATGCCGAGCACGACCATGAGCACGGTCGACAGTGCCGCGGCGACGTTGTACTGCTGGTTGCCGGAGTAGGCGTCCTGGATCGCCTGGCCGATCGTGTAGGTGTTCGTGCCGCCGAGCAGCGCCGAGTTCACCGGGTCGCCGACGCTGTCGATGAACACGAGCAGGACGCCGGCGAAGATGCCCGAGCGGGACAGTGGCAGCGTGGTGTGCCAGAACGCCCGGAACTTGCCGGCGTACAGGTCGTTGGCGGCCTCGCCGAGTCGCGGGTCGATGCGTTCGAGTGCGGCGTAGATCGGCAGCACCATGAACGCCAGGTCGTTGTAGGCGTCGCCGAAGATCACCGCACCGCCGGTGCCGAGGATGTGGAAGTCCTTGCCGGCCAGGCCGATCGCCTGCAGGAAGGTGACGACCGGACCCTGCGACGCGAGCACGAACGCCCACATGTCGGTGCGGATGATGAACGACACCAGGAAGCTCACGAACACGAGCATGAGCAGTGGGTTCTTCCACCGCGGCGAGACCCGGAACGCGATGAAGTACGCCACCGGGTAGCCGACGATGATGGTCACGACCGTGGCGGCGGCGCCGTACCAGAGGGACCGGAGCAGGAACGTCAGGTAGGGCACCTGCGGGTCGATGAACAGGGAGCCGTAGATCCCCCAGTTCCACGTGAAGGTGTACCCGTCGTCCGGGTTGCCCGACATGAGCGAGACGATGAGCCCCGACACGAGCGGGATGACGAAGAACACGCAGAGGTACGCGGTCCCGACCAGCGCGAGCAGGAAGGGCGTGCTGCGACGGCGTCCCCGACGGACCGGCGCCGGACCAGCACCCGGTGTCGGTGCGGCCCCCGGGCCGGCGACCCCGACGGCGGTCACGACTGCACCACCGCGTTGAAGATGCCGTTCCACTCCGAGTACTCGTCGTAGTTCTCGAACACCCGGAACTCGTGCGACCGGTCCAGCACGTCGGAGTCCGGGAACACCAGCGGGCTGTCCGCCACCGTCGCGTCGTCGAGCTCGTCACGGACGTAGGCCTCGGCGCTGGGGACCGGGCAGACGTAGTTGACCCAGTCCTCGACGATGCCCGCGATCTTCGGCGTGTAGTAGAAGTCCATCCACTCGAGGGCGGCCACCGGGTTCGCTGCCTGCCGGGGGATCATGAGGTTGTCGTGCCACATCATCTGGCCCTCCTCCGGCGTGACGAACTTCAGGTCCTCGAACCCGGACTGCTGCGCCTGGAAGACGTCGCCGGACCAGGCCTGGGTGATCCAGGTGTCGCCGTTCTCGAGCTTGTTGATGTAGCTCTGGTCGTAGAAGCCGGTCACGCTCGGGCGCAGTTTCCGCAACCACGCCTGCGCTTTCCGCCAGTCCGCCGGGGTCGACGTCTCCGGGGCGATGCCGTTCGCGAGCAGTCCGAGGGAACCGAGCTCGGTGTTGTCGCTCATCAGCCCGACGCGGCCCGCGAACGCCGGGTCGAGCAGGTCCTGGAACGACGTGATCTCGCGGTCGATGTACTTCGGGTTGTAGGCGATCCCGGTGAAGCCGGTCTGCCAGACGACGGAGTGCTTGTTGCCGGGGTCGTACGTCGGGTCCTTCACCGAGTCACCCGCGTTCGCCGCGAAGTTCGGCAGCCGCGAGTGGTCGAGCTCGCACACGAAGCCGTTCTTGATCATCTGGGTCAGCTCGAACCCGTTGGTCATCACGACCAGGTCGTAGCCGGTGGCACCCTGCGCCCGCAGGATCGGCGAGACGGTCGCGTAGAACGTCGCGTTGTCCTGGATCACTGCCTGGTAGTCGACGCTGATGCCGGTGGCCTTCTGGAACAGCGCGAGCGACTCGGACTTGCCGTGGTCGGAGTCGATGTAGAGCGGCCAGTTCGCGAAGTTCAGCTGCTTCGTCGCCTTGGCGTCCTTCCAGAACGCGGTCCAGTCGACGGCGTTCTCGGCGCCGGAGGCGGCTGAGCCCTTGATGCTGCACCCGGTGAGCAGCGCCGCGAGCGCGGCGGCTCCTCCGCCGGCGAGCAGGCCGCGTCGGCTGACGCGTGCGGACGTCAGTCCGCGCAGCAGGTCCGGGCCGGATCCCCCGCCGGTCACGCGAGCGATCCTGCCGTGGCGGGTGCGGAATGGAGGCCCGTGGCGGCGTGGGTGGTGACGGCCGCGTCGGACGCGGGGTGCGCCTCCAGGCCGAAACCGTGGTCGACGCCCCACGTGAGCCAGACCTCGGTGCCGGTGGCGATCCGCGGTCCGCCCTTCGAGTTCTGCGCGAAGACGGAGACGCGTCCGGCTCCGGGGACGTCCACCAGGTACTGCGTGCTGACGCCGGAGAACGAGACGTCGACCACCCGGCCGGGGCCGAGGATGTTGCGGCCGGTTTCGGGGGTGGGCTCCGAGGTGCGGATCTTGAGCTTCTCGGGGCGGACCCCCACGACGACGCTGCCCGAGGTCCGGACGGCGCGGTCGGCCGGGACGGCGATGGTGCCCGCCGGGGTCGCGACCACGAGCAGCGGGCCGTCGGTGCCGCGGACCTCGCCCTCGAGCAGGTTCGACTGGCCGAGGAAGTTCGCGACGAACGCGGTGCGGGGCAGCTCGTACAGGTCCTGGGGGCTGCCCATCTGCTCGATCCGGCCGCCGTTCATGACGGCGACCGTGTCGGCCATCGTCATCGCTTCTTCCTGGTCGTGGGTGACGTGCAGGAAGGTGAGCCCGACCTCGGCCTGGATCGTCTTGAGTTCGAGCTGCATCTGGTGCCGGAGCTTCAGGTCCAGCGCGCCGAGGGGCTCGTCGAGCAGGAGCAGGGCCGGCCGGTTGACGATCGCGCGGGCCAGGGCGACGCGTTGCTGCATGCCGCCGGACAGGGAAGCGGGGCGCTTGTCGGCCGAGGCGTCGAGCTCGACCAGGTGCAGGGCCTCGCGCGCCTTCGTCATCGGGTCCGGGATCCGTCGCCGCTTCAGGCCGAACGCGACGTTGTCGAGCACGCTCATGTGCGGGAACAGCGCGTAGTTCTGGAACACCGTGTTGACGGGCCGCTGGTAGGGCTTCGTGTCGGTGACGTCCTCGCCGCCGATCGTGATGGTGCCGCTCGTGGGCTCCTCGAGCCCGGCGACGAGCCGCAACGTCGTGGTCTTGCCGCAGCCCGAGGGGCCGAGCAGGGCGAAGAACGAGCCGGCCGGCACCGTCAGGTCCAGCGCGTCGACCGCGGTGTGGCCGGGGAACGACTTGGTGATCTGCTCGAGTCGGAGATCAGCTCCGGATTCGGCGAACGTGCCGGTCATTGCCATGGTGCCTCCTGCTGCTTCGGAAGGATCGGGGTCAGCCGATGTAGGACATGACGTGCTTGATGCGGGTGTAGTCGTCGAACCCGTACTGGGACAGGTCCTTGCCGTAGCCGGAGTGCTTGAAGCCGCCGTGCGGCATCTCGGCGACGATCGGGATGTGGGTGTTGATCCACACGCACCCGAAGTCCAGGTCACGGGCGAAGCGCATCGCCCGCGAGTGGTCGGTCGTCCACACCGAGCTCGCGAGCCCGTACTCGACGTCGTTCGCGGCGCGCAGTGCGTCGTCCTCGGTCGTGAAGCGCTGCACGGTCTGCACGGGGCCGAAGACCTCCTGCTGCACGATGCGGTCGGTCTGGCGGAGGCCGGACACGATCGTGGCCTGGTGGAAGTAGCCGACGTCGCCCTGCCGCCCGCCGCCGAGCTCGATCGTGGCGTGGTCGGGGAGGGTGTCGACGAAGGACCGGACCTGGGCGAGCTGGTTCGCGTTGTTCACCGGGCCGAAGTACGGGGTGGCCGTGTCGGCGCCGGTGGTCGCGGTCGCACGTGCTTCCTCGGCGAGCGCCGCCACGAACTCGTCGTGGATGCCGTCCTGCACGAGCACCCGGGTGGCGGCGGTGCAGTCCTGCCCGGCGTTGAAGAACCCCGCGGCGACGATGCCGGCGACGGCGGACGGGATGTCGGCGTCGTCGAACACGATCACCGGGGCCTTGCCGCCGAGCTCGAGGTGGGTGCGCTTCAGGTCGCCAGCGGCGGCGCGGGCGACCTCTATGCCGGCGCGGACGGACCCGGTGATGGACACGAGCTGCGGGGTGGGGTGGTCGATCATCGCGGCGCCGGTGGTGCGGTCGCCGACGACGACGTTGAGCACGCCGGGCGGCAGGAACTCGGCGGCGACCTCGGCGAGCAGCAGGGTGGAGAGCGGGGTGGTGTCGCTCGGCTTGAGCACGGTGGTGTTCCCCGCGGCGAGCGCCGGGGCGAACTTCCACACCGCCATGTTGAGCGGGTAGTTCCACGGGGTGACCTGGGCGACGACGCCGATGGGCTCGCGCCGGACGAACGAGGTGTGGTCGGCCATGTACTCGCCGGCGCTGCGGCCCTCGAGGTTGCGGGCGGCTCCGGCGAAGAAGCGGATCTGGTCGACGGACAGCAGGATCTCGTCCTCGACCAGGGTGGCCCGTGGCTTGCCGGTGTCGAGGGACTCGAGGTCGGCGAACTCCGATGCCCGCTGCTCCATGGCGTCCGCGATCCGGAACAGCGCGAGCTGTCGTTCGCCGGGGGTCGTGCGGCGCCAGGTCGCGAAGGCGGTGCTCGCGCTCGTGAACGCGGCGTCGACGTCGGCAGCCGTGGACACGGGGGACGTGCCGTAGACCTGCTCGGTGGTGGGGTCGACCAGGTCGAACCGGGTGTCCGCGCCCGACTCGACGAACGACCCACCGACGAAGTTGCGCACCTCGTGCGTCGTGGTCACCGTTTCCGTCGTGTCCAGCATGGCGGTGATCCTGACACGGATTCCGGCGGCGCGGAAGACGGATTCGGAGGTTGTGGAGAACCGTAACAACGGAAATCGTCGCGAAACACGGTGTTCACAACGGAATCCCTTGCGCGACCCGGGCCTCGCTGCCATGCTGTCCGGCATGGCGGCAGCACCACGACGTCCGGGACCGATCGACGACACCTCGAAGCGGATCATCGAACAACTCCAGGCGGACGGCCGCCGTCCGTACGGCGAGATCGGCAAGGCCGTCGGTCTCAGCGAGGCGGCGGTCCGGCAACGAGTCCAGAAGCTCACCGAGACCGGCGTCATGCAGATCGTCGCGGTCACCGACCCGATGCAGCTCGGCTTCCACCGGCAGGCGATGATCGGCATCCGGGTCAGCGGCGACACCCGAACCGTCGCCGATGCCCTCGAACAGCTGCCGGCGGTCGACTACCTCGTCATGACCGCCGGCAGCTTCGACCTGATGGTCGAGGTCGTCTGCGAGGACGACGACGACCTGATCGAACTGCTCAACGGCACGATCCGGGCCATCCCGGGCGTCGCCGGCACCGAGACCTTCGTCTACCTGCAACTCCGCAAACAGCTCTACGACTGGGGAACGCGATGACCATCTCCGAAACGACCAGCGGCCAGGCCACCGGCCGGTCCACCCGCCTCGGGTCCTACGACCCGTTCGCCCCGGTCGACGACGCCGACCTGCAGCGGAAGTCCCGGGACCACCTGTGGATGCACTTCGCCCGGCACGGTGCGAACCAGGCCGGTGCCGACGTGCCGATCATGGTGCGCGGCGAGGGCCACCACGTCTACGACAGCCACGGCAAGGGCTACATCGACGGGCTCTCCGGCCTGTTCGTCGTCGCCGCCGGCCACGGTCGGAAGCGCCTGGCCGAGATGGCCGCGAAGCAGGCGGAGACGCTGAGCTTCTTCCCGATCTGGTCCTACGCGCACCCGGCGGCCATCGAGCTCGCCGACCGCCTGGCCGAGCACGCACCCGGTGACCTCAACAAGGTCTTCTACTCGACCGGTGGCGGCGAAGCGGTGGAGACCGCCTTCAAGCTCGCGAAGTACTACTGGAAGCTCCAGGGCAAGCCCATGAAGCACAAGGTCATCTCGCGCGCGGTGGCCTACCACGGCACCCCGCAGGGTGCCCTGGCGATCACCGGCATCCCGGCGATGAAGCAGATGTTCGAGCCCCTGACGCCCGGTGGCTTCCGGGTGCCGAACACGAACTACTACCGCGCCGAGGAGATGGGCTTCCCGGGCGGCACCGAGGAGCAGTTCGGCTTCTGGGCGGCCGAGCGCATCCGCGAGATGATCGAGTTCGAGGGCCCCGACACCGTCGCGGCGGTGTTCCTCGAACCGGTGCAGAACTCCGGCGGCTGCTTCACCCCGCCGCCCGGGTACTTCCAGCGGGTGCGCGAGATCTGCGACGAGTACGACGTCCTGCTCGTCTCCGACGAGGTGATCTGCGCCTTCGGCCGGATCGGCACCATGTTCGCCTGCGACACCTACGACTTCGTGCCGGACATGATCACGTGCGCGAAGGCGATGACCTCGGGCTACTCCCCCATCGGCGCGACCATCATCAGCGACAAGCTCTTCGAGCCGTTCTCCAAGGGCGACACGACCTTCTACCACGGGTACACGTTCGGCGGGCACCCGGTGTCGGCCGCCGTCGCGATGGAGAACCTCGACATCTTCGAGGAAGAGGGCCTGCTCGCGAACGTGCGGCAGAACGCCCCGCTGTTCAAGGCCGAGCTCGACACCCTGAAGGACCTGCCGATCGTCGGGGACGTCCGCGGTGACGGCTACTTCTACGGCATCGAGCTCGTCAAGGACAAGGCCACCAAGACGACCTTCGACGACGACGAGTCCGAGCGGCTGCTGCGCGGGTTCCTGTCGAAGGCGCTGTTCGACGCCGGCCTGTACTGCCGGGCCGACGACCGTGGCGACCCGGTCGTGCAGCTCGCCCCGCCGCTGACCATCGGGCAGCCGGAGTTCCGCGAGATCACCTCGATCCTGCGGAGCGTCCTGTCCGAGGCCTCGTCGAAGATCTGATCGTGAGCGGCTACCGGGGCGTCTCGTTCTGGCTCGACCAGCTCGCGTCCACCGGACGCGACGACCTGGCGCCCCGGCCGCCGCTCGACGGCGACACGACCGCGGACGTCGCGATCGTCGGCGGTGGACTGACGGGTCTCTGGACCGCCTGGTACCTGCACCAGGCCGACCCGGGCCTCCAGATCGTCGTCCTGGAACGCGAGATCGCCGGGTTCGGCGCCTCCGGTCGCAACGGGGGCTGGTGCTCGGCGCTGTTCCCGCGATCCGCTGAGTCCGTCGCGCGCGAGCACGGCCGCGACGCCGCCCTCGCACTGCGCGCAGCGATGCGCGACACCGTTGACGAGGTCGGCCGCGCAGCGGCCGAAGCCGGGGTCGACTGCGACTACGTGAAGGGCGGCACCGTCCTCTACGCACGGTCCGCCGTGCAGGAACGCGCGGCGCACGACGAGGTCGCCTCGTCGGCCGAGTGGGGCGACGCCATGACCTGGCGCGCGGCCCGGCCCGGCGACGCCGCCGGATCGGCGGGGGTCGCGTGGACCCCGGACTGTGCGCGCGTGCAGCCCGCCGCACTGGTGCGTGGCCTGGCGGCCGCCCTGGAGGCCCGGGGCGTCCGGATCGCGGAGCACACGCCCGCCTCGTCGTGGGACCACGGGCGTGTGGTCACGTCGCGTGGGACCGTCACGGCCGGCGCGGTCGTCATCGCGGTCGAGGGGTACGGCGCACAGCTCGAACAGACGAAGCGGCGGATCCTGCCGCTCTACTCGCTCATGATCGCGACCGCTCCGCTGCCCGCGGCGGTGTGGGACCGCATCGGCCTGGAGCACGGGCAGACGTTCTCCGACTACCGGCACCTGCTCGTGTACGGGCAGCGCACGGCGGACGACCGACTGGCGTTCGGCGGACGCGGAGCCCGCTACCACTGGGGGTCCGCGATCACCCCCGGCTACGACCGGGTGCCACGCGTCTTCGAGCACCTGCGGAAGTCCCTGGTGGAGTTGTTCCCAGCCGTCACCGACGCCCCGATCACCCACACGTGGGGCGGCCCGCTCGGGGTGCCGCGCGACTGGTGCGCGTCCGTCACCTGGGACGGGCACGTCGGCACCGCCAGCGGCTACGTCGGTGACGGACTCTCCACGACGAACCTGGCCGGGCGGACGCTCGCCGACCTCGTGCGCGGGGTCGCGTCGCCGCTCACCGCGCTGCCGTGGGTGAACCACCGCTCGCCCGACTGGGAGCCCGAGCCGCTCCGGTTCCTCGGGGCGAACGCCGGACTCGTGGCGACCGACCTGGCCGACCGCGAAGAAGCCCTGACCGGACGGCCGAGCCTGGCGGCGCGGCTGATGGCACCCCTGACCGGAGGCCACTGATGGCTGCACTCGATGCCGACGTCGCCGTGGTGGGGGCCGGGGTCGCCGGGCTCGCCGCTGCCCGGGCGCTCGCACTCGACGGCCAGCGGGTGGTCGTGCTCGAGGCCCGCGACCGGATCGGCGGCCGCACCTGGACCGACACCGCGCTCGGCGTGCCCGTCGACCTCGGCGCCTCGTGGATCCACGGTGTCGACGGCAACCCGCTCTGGGCCCTGGCTCCCCGCTTCGGCATCGAGACCGTCGAGTTCACCGTCGGGAGCTTCCAGTTCGACGGCCGGCCGATCGCGTGGCACGGCCCCTCCGGCGCACCGCTGTCCGAGGCCTCGGCCTCGGCGTTCGTCGCGGACCTGCACACCGTCGACGCCGCCCTGGACACCGTCGTCGCACACGCTCCACCGCCCTCGACGTACGCGGCCGCCGTCGACACCGTGCTGCGGTCCCTGCAGTGGCAGGGCGACCGGGCCGCGCGGGTCCGCGAGTACATGGCGCACCGCTCCGAGGACCTCTGCGGCGCACCCGTGACCGTCCTCGACGCCCGCGGCCTCGAAGAGGAACACGTCCCCGGCGACGAGGTGGTGTTCCCCGGCGGCTACGCGCAGTACGCAACCGCCCTGGCCGAGGGGCTCGACGTCCGGCTGTCCGCGGTCGTGCGGTCGGTGACGCAGTCCGCGACGGGTGTCGTGGTCGGACTCGCGGACGGTTCGTCGGTGACGGCGAACGACGTCGTCGTGACCGTCCCGCTCGGGGTGCTGCAGGCCGGCGACGTGACGTTCGACCCGCCGCTCGCCGAGACGGTCACCGGTGCGATGCGCCGGCTCGGGATGGGCGTCTACGACAAGGTGTTCCTGCGGTTCCCGGAGCGGTTCTGGGGCGAGTCGTGGGTGATCCGCCAGCAGGGGTCGGCCGGTGTCGACTGGCACTCCTGGTACGACATGTCCCGCGTGACCGGAGTGCCCGTGCTGGCCGCCCTGGTCGGTGGGACCGGGGCCCGGCGCCTCGAGACCCTGCCGGACGCGATGATCGTGGAAGAGGGCATCGGCGGCCTGCGGCGGATGTTCGGCCCGTCGGTCCCCGAACCCGAGGCGTTCCGGATCACCCGGTGGGCCGACGACCCGTTCGCACGCGGCTCGTACTCGTACCTGCACGTCGGGGCATCACCGGACGACCACGACCTGCTCGGGGCGCCGTCCGGCCGGGTGCAGCTGGCCGGCGAGGCCACGTGGGGCGACGACCCGGCGACCGTGCACGGCGCGCTGCTGTCCGGACTGCGGGCGGCCGGGCGGTTGCTCGGCTCCGAGGTCGACCCGCTCGTGCTCGCGACGCCCGTCAGGGGCTGATCTGTCAGCCGAGGAGGTCAGTCTCCGGCAGCGGGGGCAGCAACGAGTCGAGCAGCGCGTTCGTCAACGACCCGGCTTCCAGCGCACGGCGTGGGGAGTCGGAGCCGAGCACAGCCTGCTGCACGTTCCACCACTGCAGGGCATCCCACCGCTGCTGCTCTGTCCCGTCGCCACCCTGCAACAGGCGGCGGTTGGCGTTGATGACGACGGGGAAGAGGTCACCAGTCTCGTCGTTGAACTGGAATGCGGGGTACCGGTGCGCCTGCGCGCCCGGCACTGCGAGTACGGCACCCTGCTTCCGGTAGTAGCCGAGCCGGCTCCGCTGCTTCGATTGAGACTCCTTGTGCCAGAGCCGAGCTGCCGCATCGACTGGGTACAGCAAGTCGATCCCTCGCAGAGCTTCTGCCCGCTCGAGGAGGACGCGGTCTCTCGCGTAGTCGGGCTGCCACACTCGTTCGGCTTCCCACCCCTCCGGGAATCCCATTCCACGCAACTTCTCGGCGCTGTCACCGGCGAACGACTCGATCAGGTCACGGAGCCCATCGCGTGTCTCGTTCGAGCCGTCGATGCGCACGAGGAAGTACGCGAGGACGACGAGTGTGCCGTAGACACGGCTCGACGGACGCGAGACCGGCGTCGTCCCGCTGATCTCGTCTGCCTGCTCTCGGAGGTGAGCCAGCTCAGGAGCGCCCTCAGGCACGGCGAGGGGAGCGGTCAGGTTCCGGTTCCACAACCGGGCATGGTGCGCCGCGGTGTTGCGGACCTGTCGCAGGTGCTCGAGCCAGTTGCTCAGGGCAGCTGCGTCCCCGTTGCCGTCGGGGAGGTACAGGTCGAAGTCGATTGCGATCTGTTGTCGGTGCCGCTGGCTCATACCGCCGAACAGCCTGTTGAGCGTGCCGAAGGACATGACCTCCGTTGCCGCCCAAACCGGCAACGGTCTCCCGTAGGTAGCCTCGAAGTGCGGCATGAAAGTCTCGTTCGAAAGCTCCTCGGCGCGAGCCTGCTTCCGAAGCCACGACTGGTGGTCGCTTTCAATGTGATCGCAGGCGCTCGTACAGTTCGGCCCGCTGCAACTGCGATTCCTCGATCGAGTCCAATCTGAACTCAACGCTGACGGATCGGTATGGGTGAACGGTCCCGTTCGTCCCAGGAGGTGCCCGATCCGAAATCGGAGAGCGACCTCGACCCGTGACAGCGCGAGGAGAACCGCGGCTCGCAGCGCTTCATCGAACCGATAGCTCGCGATGACGTCGGCCAGACTCGAGCCTGCAACGAAGTCGGACGGGCGCGCCTCACCCTCCGCGCTTGCAGGAACGCGAAAGGGATACCAGTAGCCGGAGAGTCGGTAGTACCCGATCGACGCCAGGGCGTTGAGCGCGGTCGTCTTGTCTCCGATCTGAAGACCGCGTCGCTCGATGAGCTCCAGCTGGTCCTCGACGGACAGGAACGGCTTCGCGTAGGTGCTCGTCACACCGTCATCGTAAAGAAAACTGGCCGCCTCCCCTTGTCGGGAATGACGGCCAGTCGTGATGCCGCAACGATACCCCGACGGCCCGCCAATGTCACCCCCTCAGGCGACGTCGTGCTGCACCGCGGTGGGAACCCTTCAGTCGAACGCGGGGGTGTCGACCGAGCACGTCACGGGCTCACCCGCGGCAGCGGTCTCCGTGGCGATCTCGCGCTTGCCGTCGAGCAGGATCCGGCAGGTCGCCGTCGCGCCCCGCGCCGGGGTCGCCCGGACCGAGGCGCGCTGCTCGGCGAGGACGATCGACTCGTGCTCCCAGGTGCCCGCCTCCTGCGTGCCCGTCTTCTGGGTGCCCGTTTCCTGCATGCCGAGTCGGTGCACCTCCGGGGCGTCGCCGCGCTGCTCGGCACCCTCGACGCGGACGTCGGTCAGATCCGACCCGGCCGGCCCGTCGACCTGCACCTGGTACGTGACCGCCCAGGCGTCGCCGGTCTGCTGCTGGATGAAGGAGCAGCCGGTCGCGGTGAGGGCCAGGCCCCCGGCGAGGACGGCTGCTGCCACGAGACGGACGGGGCGGTGGATGCGTTCGGTCATGGCTCCAGCCTCGACCGGTGGCGATCCGGTGTCGTCCGCCGCTCGGTTCGCCGTCGTGCACCTCTGGGGCGACCCCGCGTCCGTCGAGCGGTGGACACGACGGACCGACGCGCCGCCACGGGTCACCTCCGCGCCCGGCCGGTGCGCGACACTCACACCGTGACCCCGACCAGGACCCGCCACCGCCACGAACACCGCGCGCCGGTGGCGATCGCCGTCCTGGTGAACCTCGGGCTCAGCCTGTTCCTGCCGAGCGAGGTGCTGTTCTTCCCGTCGTGGGTGGTCCCGGTGCTCGGCGTCCTGCTGCTGATCCCGCTCGTCGTCTTCAACCCGCGACGCCTGACCCGCGAGACGACCTGGTCGCGGTGGGTGTCCTTCTCGTTGGCGATCCTGCTCACCGTCGCGAACCAGCTGACCGTGGTCCGGACGATCGAGGTGCTCCTCGGTGGCCAGGCTGACGGCGGTGCCGTGCTGCTCACCGCCCTGCAGGTGTGGGTGAGCACGATCATCGCCTTCGGGCTCGTGTACTGGGAGCTCGACCGGGGCGGGCCGGTGGCTCGTCGTCGTCCCGAGCTGTGGGCGAGTGACGAGGCCGACTTCCAGTTCCCCCAGGAGACCGACCCGAAGACCGCCGCGTGGCGTCCGGTCTACCTCGACTACCTCTACGTCGCGATGACGAACATGGTGGCGTTCAGCCCGACCGACACCATGCCGATGACCGTGCGCGCGAAGATGATCATGGCCTACCAGGCACTCGGCGGGTTCATCCTGCTGGCCCTGGTCATCTCGCGTGCGGTCAACATCATCAGCTGAGGTCGCTCAGGAGCCGTGTGCCTCCTCCGACACCGGCTGCCACTCGCGCCAGGTCGCCAGGCGGGACTCGTAGTCCTTCTCGGCGATGCCGAGCGGTGCCTTGCCGAAGAAGACGCGCAGGGGCGGCTGCTCGGCGTCGACGACCTTCAGGATCGCCGAGCGGGTCGCCTCGGGCTTGCCGGGGTCGGCGGCCGACGGGCGCTTCGACGCGGCCTCGCGGACGTCGGCGTAGGCGGCGATCTCGTCGCTCTTCTTCGACGACGGTCCGGACCAGTCGGTCGAGAAGCCGCCCGGCTCGATGAGCGTCACGTGGATGCCGAAGCCGGCGACCTCCTGCGACAGGGACTGCGACAGCCCCTCGAGCGCCCACTTCGATGCGTGGTAGGCGCCGACCGTCGGGAACGCGCTGATCCCGCCGATGCTCGACACCTGGATGACGTGCCCGGAGCCCTGCTCCCGCATGATCGGCAGCGCGGCCTGGGTCACCCAAAGCGCTCCGAACAGGTTCGTCTCGAGCTGGGCGCGGACCTCGTCCTCGGTGAGTTCCTCGACCATGCCGAAGTGGCCGTAGCCGGCGTTGTTCACGACGACGTCGAGCGAGCCGAAGCGCTCCGCCGCACGCTGCACGGCCGCGAAGTCCGCGGCACGGTCGGTCACGTCGAGCTGCAGTCCGAGGAACGTGTCCGGGTACTGGTCGACGAGTGCTTGCACGTCGTCGGTGTCGCGGGCCGTGCCGGCTACGGAGTCTCCACGTTCGAGGGCGGCTTCCGCCCACTCGCGGCCGAAGCCCTTCGACGCTCCGGTGATGAACCAGGTCTTGCTCATGCTGTCTCCTCCTGAGATCTGACGCGATCAGGCAACGCTCCCCGCTTCCGTGGCACCTGGAGGTCCGGGTGACGGACGCGGCAAGCGGACACCAGCGGACCGCGACTCAGGGTCGAGGTGCCGCGAACTCCAGGTTGACGTCGTCGGGGTCCTGCACGGACAGGATCACCAGGCCGAACGGCGGCAGGTCGGTGACGTCGCCGTGCTCGATGCCGGCGGCGTCCAGCCGCTCGACGGCGGCGTGCAGGTCGTCGACGGACCCGACGCGGAACGACACGTGGTCGAGGCCGACTCGATCGGGATCGAACCGGTCCTCGGCGGGGGCGACCGGTCGCAGGCCGAGCGTCTGCCCGCCGAACGTGAACGAGCACCCGCCGTAGGTCCGCCACGGGTCGTCGTGGATCGTCGGGTCGTCGATCTGGTCGCTGAAGTCACTGCCGGGCGACATGCCGAACAGCTGCTCGTAGAAGGCCTTGCTGCGGCGGATGTCCGTGACCGTGAGGCGCATGTGCGAGAAGCCGAGCGGCGTGACGATGGGTTCGCTCATCACCCCACCCAACTCCACCTGGGTCTTGCGCTCATTGACCATGCGATCAACAATGGCGGGATGGACGTCGTCATCGCTCCCCCGCACCCGTCTCCCCTGCACCAGGACACCGGCACCCCCCGCCGCTCGACCCGCGTCGCCCTCGTGCAGGTGCGTTGGCTCGAAGACCCCGCTGCCCACCGAGCACAACTCGCCGACGGCATCGCCACCGCGGCGGCCAACGGCGCCGCGGCGGTGTTCCTGCCCGAGCTCACCCTGCGCCGCTACCCCGGCGACACTCCGGCCAGTGGTGTCCCGAAAGACCTCGCCGAGTCGCTCGAGGACGGCCCGACGGTCACCTTCGCCCGCGCACAGGCGATCGAGCACGGGGTGTTCGTCCACGCCTCGCTGTACGAGCGCCCTGCCGACGACGACCAGCCCGACGACCCCCGCGGCTACAACACCGCCGTCCTCGTCGCCCCCGACGGCACCCTGGTCGGTCGGACCCGCAAGACCCACATCCCGATCAGCGCCGGCTACTACGAGGACACGTACTTCCGCCCGGGGACGGACGACGACGCCTTCCCGGTGTACGAGCCGGCGGGTCTCGGCGCACGCGTCGGACTGCCGACGTGCTGGGACGAGTGGTTCCCCGAGGTGGCCCGGTCCTACGGCCTCGCCGGGTCCGAGGTCCTGGTGTACCCGACGGCGATCGGCTCCGAGCCGACGTTCCCGGACTTCGACACCGCTCCGATCTGGCGGCAGGTCATCGTCGCGAACGGCATCACCGCCGGCCAGTTCATGGTCGTCCCGAACCGCTGGGGCGACGAGGGCGACATCACCTTCTACGGGTCGTCCTTCATCTCGGACCCGTTCGGCCGCGTCCTCGCCGACGCACCGCGTGACGCCGACGCGGTGCTCGTGGCGGACCTCGACCTCGAAGCCCGGACGGAGTGGCTCCGACTGTTCCCCTTCTACGTGACCCGTCGCCCCGACCTCTACGCGGGGCTCGTCGCCCCGGTCGACGAGGACCGCCACGCGTACGGCGCACGCGATGCGATCGACGCGGCCATCGGGGTGGCGGCGACCGACGCCGGACCGGAGGTGCGCGCATGACGTGGGTGATGCCTCCCGAGACGGCTCCGCAGGAACGCACCTGGATGGCGTTCCCGCGCCCCGGCCTGACGCTCGGTGACGACGCGGCGAGCGCCGAGGCGGCGCGACGGACGTGGGCGACCACCGCCAACACGATCAGCGAGCACCAGCCCGTCACGATCGTCGTGGACCCGGTCGCGCGAGCCGACGCTCGTCGCCTGCTGTCGACCGCGGTCGAGGTGCTCGAAGCGCCCCTCGACGACTTCTGGATGCGCGACATCGGGCCGACGTTCGTCGTCGACGACGTGACCGGCGAGCTCGGCGCCGTGGACTGGGTCTTCAACGGCTGGGGCGCGAACTCCTGGTCGACGTGGACCCGTGACGCCGAGGTCGCCGCCACGGTCGCGGCCGCCACCGCTGCACGGCGGATCCCGTCACTGCTCGTGAACGAGGGCGGGGCGATCCACGTCGACGGCACGGGAACGGTCCTGGTGACGGAGACCGTGCAGCTCGATCCGCGACGGAACCCGTACGCCGACCGCGAGCGCGTCGAACTCGAGCTCGCCCGGACGATCGGCGCGACGAACGTGGTCTGGCTGCCCCGCGGCCTGACCCGTGACTACGACGGGTTCGGGACCCGAGGCCACGTCGACATGGTCGCGACGTTCGCGGGCGCGCCGAGCGGCACCAGCGACATCAGCGCCACCACCGCCTCAAGCGCCACCAGCGCGTCCAGCGCCACCACGACGTCCCGCACCGTCCTGCTGCACGCGCAGCCCGACGCCGGCCACCCGGACCACCTGGTGATGCCGCAGATCCGTCGGGCGCTCGAGCAGGCCACGGACGCGACCATCGTCGAACTGCCGGCCCCGTCGACCCTGACCGACGACGACGGCCCGGTCGACTGGAACTACGTCAACCACGTGGTGGTGAACGGCGCCGTGATCGCCTGTGCGTTCGGTGACGCCGTTGCCGACGACCGCGCCCGCGGCATCCTCGCCGACGTGTACCCGGGTCGTCAGGTGCGTTCGATCGACGCTCGTCCGGTCTTCGCGCGCGGCGGCGGCCTGCACTGCATCACGCAGCAACAGCCGGCGGTCTGAGCCATCGCCGCGGTGTACAGCAACTGCCCGACGTCTGTACACCGCGGCCGGTCCACCGAGCACTCGCACATCGGTATGTTGCTCCGAACCAGTCCGGGCGACGCTGCCCAGCCCAGCTCCGGCGCTGCCCGTCCCCCGACCCAGCAGGGAAGTCCACGCACATGGCATCACCGACCGCGGTCCCCACACCGACAGCACCGGCAACACCTGCGCGCGGCGGTTCCCTGAAGCGGAGCCTCGGACTCTGGGCGATCGTCGGCCTGGGCCTCGGCTACATGACCCCGACGGTGGTGTTCGACACCTTCGGCATCGTCTCCGGGCAGACCGACGGCGCCGTGCCGAGCGCGTACCTGATCGCGCTGGTCATCATGGCCCTGACGGCGATCAGCTACGGGAAGATGGTCCGGGTCTACCCGGCAGCCGGTTCGGCCTACACGTACGTGCGGGAGTCGATGCACCCGAACCTCGGGTTCATGGTCGGCTGGGCGTCCCTGCTCGACTACCTGCTGCTGCCGATGGTGAACGCCCTGATCATCCGGCTCTACCTGGAGCAGGTGTTCCCGGCGCTGCCGTCGTGGGTGACGGTCGTCGTCTACACGGTGTTCGTGACGACGGTGATCTGCCTGTCGATGCGTGGCACGTCGAACCTCAACATGGTGCTGCTCATCGGCGCGATCCTGGCGATGATCGCGTTCGTGGTCTTCACCGTCATCGAGCTCGTCCACGGTGCCGGAGCCGGCACGATCGCGAGCACCGAGCCGTTCGTGCACGACGGCGTGACGATGTCCGCCCTGCTCACCGGTGCGACGGTGGTCTGCTTCTCGTTCATCGGCTTCGACGCCGTGACGATGTACACGGAAGAGGCGAAGTCGATCCGGATCATGCCGAAGGCGATCATGCTGACGGTGCTGCTCGGTGGCGCGATCTTCCTGGTGTCCGCGTACTTCGCGCAGCTGCGGTTCCCGACGAACACCCCGTTCGGCGAGTTCACCGACGACCCGCTGCCCCAGATCGGCCTGCTCGTCGGTGGCCCGGTGTTCCAGGCGGTCCTGGTGTCGGCCGGGTTCGTCGCCGCGCTGGCGTCGGGGCTCGCGTCGCACGCGAGCGTCGCCCGCATGCTCATGGTGATGGGCCGGAACAACGTCCTGCCGAAGCGGGTGTTCGGCTACGTCAACCCGCGCACGCACACCCCGGTGTTCAACGTGGTCTTCGTCGGCGCGGTCACGCTGCTCGCGATGAGCTTCTCGCTCGACACCATCTCGTCGTACATCAACTTCGGCGCGCTCGTCGCCTTCACCTTCGTCAACGCGAGCGTCATCGTGCACTTCGCCGTCCGGCAGGGTCGTCGCCACACCGCGGGTGACCGGTGGAAGTACATCGTCCTGCCCGGCCTCGCGATGGTCCTGACGGGGGTGCTCTGGTCGCAGCTCCACGCCGACGCACTGATCGCAGGAGGAGTGTGGGCCGCGATCGGCTTCGCCTACCTGCTCGTCATCACGAAGGGCTTCCGGGTGCTGCCGAAGAGCTTCGACGAGAACCAGCCGGTCACCGGCGTGAACAAGCAGCTGACCGACCAGGCCTGACCCACCACGAGAGGACGCCATGTACGCCGTCACCGACCCCACCACGGGCACGACCCTCGAGACGTTCCCGACCATCACCGACGACGAGCTCCGTGCCGCCGTCACCACCGCGGACCACACGCACAGCACGTGGTCCAGCAGCAGCACCGTCGCCGAGCGCGCGGCCCTGCTCCACCGCGTCGCGGACCTGTACCGGGAGCGTCACGCCGACCTCGCCGCCACGATCGTGCGCGAGATGGCGAAGCCGATCGACCAGGCCGAGGGCGAGGTGGACTTCTGCGCCGACATCTACGACTACTACGCCGACCACGCCGAGGAGTTCCTCGCCGACCAGCCGATCACCCTGGCCGACGGCTCCGAGGGCAGCGCCTTCATCCGGAAGTCGTCGATCGGCGTGCTGCTCGGCATCATGCCGTGGAACTTCCCCGCCTACCAGATCGCCCGGTTCGCCGGTCCGAACCTGCTCGTCGGCAACACGGTCCTGCTCAAGCACGCACCGCAGTGCCCCGAGTCGGCCCTGGCGATCGAGCGGATCTTCCACGACGCCGGGTTCCCCGAGGGCGCGTACACGAACGTCTTCGCGACGAACGACCAGGCCGCCGACGTCATCGCCGACCCGCGCGTGCAGGGCGTCTCGCTGACCGGGTCCGCCCGCGCCGGCGCCGCCGTCGCCGAGATCGCCGGCCGGAACCTCACGAAGGTCGTGCTCGAGCTCGGTGGGTCGGACCCCTTCATCGTGCTGTCCACCGACGACCTCGACTCCGTCGTCGAGTCCGCCGTCACCACCCGCCTCGAGGGCAACGGGCAGGTCTGCAACGCCCCGAAGCGGTTCCTGGTGGTGGACGACCTGTACGACGACTTCCTGGCGAAGTTCACGACGGCCATGTCGGCGGTCTCGCCGACCGACCCGTCCGTGCCCGGTGCCGAGCTCGGCCCCCTGTCGTCCCCGACCGCCGCGGACCGGCTGCAGGAGCAGCTCGCGTCCGCCGTCGCGCAGGGTGCGACCGTCGTCACCGGTGGCGACCGCCAGGGCAACGCCTTCGTGCCGACGATCCTGACCGACGTCACGCCGGACAACGACGCGTACCGCGAGGAGTTCTTCGGCCCCGTCGCCGCCGTGTACCGGGTCACCGACGAGGACGCCGCCGTCGCACTCGCCAACGACACCCCGTACGGCCTCGGCTCGTACCTGTTCACTACCGACGCCGACCAGGCCCTCCGCGTCGCGGACCGGCTCGAGGCCGGCATGGTCTACGTCAACATCGTCGGCGCGGACAGCCCCGAACTGCCGTTCGGTGGCGTCAAGGCGAGCGGCTTCGGCCGCGAGCTCGGCCCCCTGGGGGCCGACGAGTTCGTCAACAAGAAGCTGATCCGCATCGGCTGACGGACGCTCTGGACCCGGCTCCACGTCGGATGGGAGGCCCGTGGCGGATCCGCCACGGGCCTCCCGACCGTCTGGTGGTGCGGTCTCAGACCGCGATCCGCCCGCCGTCCACCGGCAGGACCGCGCCGTGCACGAACGACGCGGCGTCCGACGCCAGGAAGACGACCGCCTCGGCGATCTCGTTCGCGGTCCCCGGTCGTCCGGCGGGGCCACCGGCCGCGAGCGCGTCGAGGCTCTCGCCCATCGCAGCGGTCCCCTCGGTGCGGGTCGGTCCGGGGCTGACCGCGTTCACCCGGACCCCGGCCGGCCCGAACTCGGCGGCCCACGACTTGGTCAGCAGGACGAGCGCGGCCTTGCTCGCCCCGCAGAGGCCCATCCCCGCGGCACCGAACTCCGCGACCATCGTGGTGACGTTCACGATCGCTCCCGCACCCCGTTCGGCCATGGCGGGCGCCAGCGCCGCGACCAGGAAGTACGGTGCCTTGACGTTGATGTCGAACACCTCGTCGAACCCGTCCGTGCTGGTCTCGGCGGTCGGCCCGAAGGGGAAGACACCGGCGCTGTTGACCAGCACGTCGACGTGGCCGCCTCCGAGTTCGAGCGCTCGGGCGGCCAGGTCCTTCGCGCTCGTCTCGCCGCGGAGCTCCGCCGCGACGAAGTCGGCGCTCCCTCCGGCGGCACGGATCGCGCGGACGACGGTCTCGCCGCGATCGGCGCTGCGGCCGGAGACGATGACGTGCATCCCGCGGGCGGCGAGGAGTTCGGCAGTGGCGCGGCCGATGCCGCTGGTGGCGCCGGTGATGAGGGCGGTCTTGGGCATTGTGGAGATCCTATCTGAACAGATCAGTTCGGTTCGGTGCTGGTAACTGTACAGATCGGTGCGGTAAAGTCAACGTCATGTCCGAGCAGCCCGCACCGAGGACCCGTCGCCGTCCCGCGTACGAACGTGCCGTCGCGACGGCGGACCGACTGTTCTACGAACGGGGCATCCGTGCGGTGGGCGTCGACCAGGTCGCAGCCGAGGCCGACATCTCGAAGGCCAGCCTCTACACGCACTTCCGGACCAAGGACGACCTGGTCGTCGGGTACCTGCAGGGGCGGAGTCGTGCCTGGCAGGAGCACGTCTCCGCCGAACTCCCAGGGCGCGCGTCATCCGCCAGAGGGCGGATCGCAGCGGTGTTCGACATGCTCGGCGAGTGGTTCGACGAGCCCGGGTACCGCGGCTGCCCGTTCATCAACGCCGAGGCGGAGTACGGGGACGACCGCCCGACGCACGCGATCACCCTCGAACACCGTGACTGGGTGCGCGGCCTCTTCCGAACGCTGCTCACCGAAGCAGGTGTTGCGGACGTGGACTGGTCAGCGCTCCAGCTGTGCGTCCTCTACGACGGTGCCATGGCGAGCGCCCAGGCCGATCCGTCGCGGCCGTGGGCCGTGGCGGCGCGCTCCGCCGCCGAGCGGCTCGTCGCCCTGGACTGACGGGACCACGGACAGGAGGCCCGGGGCGGTCTCGCCACGGGCCTCCTGTCCGATCTCGGGTCGCCGCTACTGCTGCGGGTCGGCGGGCTCGCCGCCGGAGTCCGTGTCACTGTCCTGCGCGGGGTCCTTCGTCGCGTCGCCCGTGGGTGACCCGTCCGGCAGGTCCTCGGTGTACTGCGCTTCGGCCTCGCTGGGGTCGCTGGATCCGTTCGCCGTCGTGTCGCTCATGGCCGGGACGGTACGCGTCACCGGCTGGGGACGTACGACTGGACACCGCACCCTGTCGACACGAACAGACGGTGCTGCGCCACGACGAGGTTGCCGGTGCCACCGCCTGCGGAGCAGGCGTCGACGATCGAGTTGCGCACGGCTCCGGTCCGCTCGTCGACGGCGAGGATCCCTGTGGGGCTGCCCGAGTCCGCCGTGTGGGCGAGCCACACGATCCCGTTCGCGACGACCGGCGCGGCGCTGGCTTCCGAGGGCGCCTGACCTGATCCGCCGACGAGGGGCAGTGCGCGCGTCCAGAGCACCTTCCCGGACGTCAGGTCGAATGCCCGCAGGGTCGCGGGCACTGCCGGGGTGCCGGACGCGCCGCCCGTGGCGGGGACGGCCGCCGTACCGGTCGTGGTCGCGAACCCGACCCTCCCGTCGAAGGCCCACGAGGTCGCCGACGGCGGCAGGGTCCGGACGATCCGGCCTGTCTTCGCTCCGAACACCGTGGTGACCGTGCCCGGTGTGTACAAGAGCCCCTCGTGGAGCGACGGCATCGACCCGTTGACGTTCGCGGAGTACCCGTAGCCACCGGCCGGGTACCTCGTCGCCCACACCTGCTTCCCCCTCGTGTCGAACGCCTGCACGCCTCCATCGCCAGCCAGGTACAGCCGCCCGCCGGAGATCAGCGTCTGGCCGTGTTCACCGAACCGCATCCCGAGGTCGAACGCCGGCTTCCCGGTAGCGGCCGACAGCACGCTCGATGAGCGGGCGACCAGCCCGGAACCGACGCTCTCGCGTTGGTCCGCCGAGATGCCCTGCTGCGCCGACCAGAGCACCCCGCCGGTCCGCGCCGACAGGGCGTCCACCCGCGATCCCCCGGTGTCGGGGAGGTCGTGCAGCACGAACACCTTGCCGTCGGTGACGGTCGCCGAGAAGGCGAGGTGGTAGCGCTTGCGCCACTGCAACGCTCCGGTCGTGGTCAGGTACGCCGAGACGTAGGAACACTGGTACCCGGTCTCGTCCACGATCGTGAAGGTCTTGGTGACGCTGATGGTCGATGCGGTCATCCCGTTGCTCTGCGGGCAGGTCGGAGGAGCGTTGCGCCAGCTGCGGGCGACGGCGGCCGGGAGCGTCTCGGTGAGTTGAGCGTTCTGGTTCGTGCCGTCGATGCCGGTGCCGATGGCTGTGGTTCCGGTGGACGGGTACGGGAGGTGTGTCGGCACGATGGACGTGCCGACGGCGGACGCCGTGGCGGGCGCGACGAGGAGACTCACGAGCAGCCCGACGGTGGACAGCGCGATCAGGTGGATGCGACGGTGCATGATCCGCAACGTAGGCCCGGCTGGCACGGCCGGTCCGCCCGTGGACCGCGACGTGCGGGGTCACGCAAGCGATGGTGCGGTCTGGACGCGACGGCGGACGGGAGGCACCGTGCTGGCTCGCACCGCGCCTCCCGTCCCTCGTCGGTGTGGGACTACCGCACCGCCGGTTGCGGGACCACGGCCAGGATCTCTGCCGCGACCTCGCGCCCGATCCGCACCGCACCGTCGACGTGCTGGTACCCCTGCCCGGCCAGGTCGCTCGACGCGAACCGGATCGGACCGACGGCTGCACGCTGGTCGGCGCCGTAGCGGACGAGCCCGCCGAGGTCGAAGCTCGCCGCGTAGGCGCCGCGGGTCCACTCCTCGGTGCCCCAGTCGCTCTCGTAGTAGACGACCGGGCGCAGGGCCTCGTCGCCGTAGTAGTGCGCGAGCGAACCGAGCACTCGGGCCTTCCGCTCCTCGACCGACAGTGCGAACAGGTCGTCGGCGTGCTGGTCGGAGACGAACCCGACGAGCGTGCCCTGCTCCGAGCCGTGCTCGGTGTTGTCGTACGCCTCGTGCACGACCTCGTACGGGCTGAACGCGGTGCCGGAGAGCCCGGCGCCGCGCCAGAACGGCCGGTCGTAGACGGCGTGCACCTTGATGACGAAGCCCATCGACAGGTGCTGGTGCAGCTGGTGCTGGCGACGGGGCAGCGGGGGTTCGTACGAGATCCGCGAGTACAGGGGCGGCGGCACGGCGACGAGCGCCTGCCGAGCGTGGACCTCGAGGCCGCCGTCGGCGAACGCGACGACCCCGTCGTCGGTCCAGCGCAGGGTGCGCACCGGCGCGTTCAGGTGCACGGCGTCACCGAGGCGCTCCGCGAGCCGCTCCGACACCTGCTGCATCCCGCCGACGACGCGCTTGTCGAGGATGAAGTCGGCGTCGACCAGGTTCGTGAAGCTCCCGGCAGAGGCAGCCATCAGCAGGGCCTGCAGTGCCGAGAACGTGTGGGCCGGCTTCGTGAGCATGGCGCCCGCGATGAACAGTTCGACGTTGTCGGTGGCGACGCGGTCGTCGCTCAGCGCGTGCAGCCAGGCACGGAAGGAGATCTCGTCGAGTGCCGCCGCGTGCGGGGACTCCCAGGGGCGCGCGGGGTCGACCGCCGCAACGTACTCGTCGACGACCGTCACGAGTCGCTCGATCTCGTTCGCCGTCGCCTCGGGCAGCGGGAAGATGTCGCCGGTGTACTCGGTGCGGGTGCCCTCGGCGTCGACGTAGACGCTGGAGCCCTCGCGGTACCGGTCGTAGGTGTCGAGCCCGAGTTCGTCGAGGGTCTCGAGCAGCGCGGTCTGGTCGGGCGAGACCCACTGGCCACCGATCTCGAGCGTGACCCCGTCGATGTCGTTCGTCCAGGTGCGGCCGCCCACGCGGTCGCGCGCCTCGAGCACCGTGACGGTGAGCCCCGCGGCGCGCAGGCGGTTCGCGGCGGTCAGGCCGGTGACACCGGCTCCGATGACGACGACGTCGCTCTCGATCATCGTGCTGCTCCTTCGGTGGTGGTGCTCCGGAACGGGTCCGGGGTCAGCGTGTACATGGTCTCGAGGTACTCGGCGATGCCCTCGCCGCCGCCCTCGCGGCCGAGGCCGGACTGCTTCACCCCGCCGAACGGGGCCGACGCGTTCGAGACGACCCCGGTGTTGAGTCCGAGCATGCCGGTCTCGAGCCGCTCCATCAGGCGCTGGCCGCGGGCCGGGTCCTCGGTGAACGCGTAGCCGACCAGACCGTACTCGGTGTCGTTGGCGGCGGCCACGGCCTCGTCCTCGGTCCGGAAGGTCCGGATCGCCAGGACGGGTCCGAAGATCTCGTCGCGGAGCAAGTCGCTGCCGGGCTGCACGTCGGCCAGGACCGTGGGCGCGTAGAAGGTGCCGGGGCCGTCGACCGGGTGTCCGCCGGTGCGGAGCGTCGCCCCGCGGTCGAGCGCGTCGGTGACCAGGCGGTGCGCCTTGTCGACGGCACGGTCGTCGATGAGCGGTCCGATGGCGACGCCGTCCTCGGTGCCGCGTCCGACGCGCATGGCCTCGACACGTTCGGTGACCCGGCGCGTGAACTCGTCGACGACGTCCTCGTGCACCAGGAACCGGTTCGCGGCGGTGCAGGCCTGCCCGGTGTTGCGGAACTTGGCGGCGAGCGCGCCCTCCACGGCCAGGTCGAGGTCGGCGTCGGCGAACACCAGGAACGGGGCGTTGCCGCCGAGCTCCATGCTCGTCCGGAGCATGTTCTGCGCCGCCTGGGCGAGCAGCGTGCGTCCGACCGGCGTCGAGCCCGTGAACGACAGCTTCCGGAGCCGGGGGTCGGCGATCACCGGCGCGGAGACGTCGGCGGCCCGCGTGGTCTGGACCACGTTGACCACCCCGGCGGGCAGACCGACCTCGCGCAGCAGGTCGACGAAGAGCAGGGTCGTGAGCGGCGTGAGCTCGGCCGGCTTCACGACGACGGTGCACCCGGCGGCGAGCGCCGGTGCGATCTTCCGGGTCGCCATCGCCAGCGGGAAGTTCCACGGCGTGATGAGGAACGCGGGGCCGACGGGCTTGTGCGAGACGGTGGCACGGCCGGTGCCCTCCGGGTTGGTGCCGTACGAGCCGCCGATCCGGACCGCTTCCTCCGAGAACCAGCGCAGGAACTCCCCGCCGTACGCGACCTCGCCGCGGGCCTCGGCGAGCGGCTTGCCCATCTCGAGCGTCATGAGCAGCGCGAACTCCTCGCGCCGTTCCTGCAGCAGGTCGAACGCGCGACGGAGCAGCTCGGCGCGGTGCCGCGGCGGTGTGCTCGCCCAGCCCGACTTGGCTGCTTCCGCGGCGTCGAGGGCTCGGACACCGTCCTCGGGGGTTGCGTCGGCGATGTCGAGCAGCCTCTCGCCGGTGGCGGGGTCGACGACGGCGAAGGTCCGGCCGTCGGCCGACGGCTGCCATGCGCCGTCGACCAGGAGGCCCGTGGGGACGCGAGCGAGCAGCTCGCGTTCGGCGTCGGTGCGGTCGGCCGCAGGGGCGGTGGTGGTGCCGGTGGTCATGCTGTTGCGAGTCCTTCCAGGACGACGTCGAGTCCCTCGTGGAGCAGGGCGTCGTCGATCGACAGTGGGGGCAGGAACCGGACGACGTTGCCGTACGTGCCGGCGGTCAGCGCGATGACGCCGTGCTCGAACGCGGACCGCACCACCTTCCCGGTCAGTGCGGCGTCCGGTTCTCCGGTGGCGGGATCCACGAGTTCCATCGCGACCATCGCGCCGCGTCCGCGGACGTCACCGATCCGCGGGTCGGTCGTCTGCGCGGCACGGAGTCGTCCGAGCAGCACGTCCCCGATCTCGCGGGCTCGGTCGATCAGCCCGTCGTGCTCGAACGCGTCGATCGCGGCGAGGGCGGCGGCGCAGGCGATCGGGTTGCCGCCGTAGGTGCCGCCGAGCCCGCCGACGTGCGCGGAGTCCATGATCTCGGCGCGCCCGGTCACGGCGGACAGGGGCAGACCGCCGGCCATGCCCTTCGCGGTCGTGACGACGTCCGGCACGATCCCCTCGTGCTCGCTCGCGAACATCGACCCGGTGCGCGCGAAGCCGGTCTGCACCTCGTCGGCGATGAGCACGACGCCGTTCGCCGTGGTCCACTCGGACAGGGCGGCGAGGAACCCGGGCGCGGGGACGACGAAGCCGCCCTCCCCCTGGATCGGCTCGATGAGCAGCGCCGCGGTGTTCGCCGCGCCGACCTGCTTCTCGATCTGGCTGATCGCGCGCTTCGCCGCCTCGGACCCGGAGAGGCCGTCGTGGAACGGGTAGGACATCGGCACCCGGTAGACCTCGGGCGCGAACGGGCCGAAGCCGTCCTTGTAGGGCTGGTTCTTCGCGGTGAGCGCCATCGTGAGGTTCGTGCGGCCGTGGTACGCGTGGTCGAACACCACGACGGCCTGCCGACCGGTGTGCTTGCGCGCGATCTTCACGGCGTTCTCGACGGCCTCGGCGCCGGAGTTGAACAGCGCCGTGCGCTTGTCGTGGTCACCGGGGGTCAGCCGGTTGAGCGCCTCGGCGACCGCGACGTACCCGTCGTAGGCGGCGATCGTGAAGCACGTGTGGGTGAAGGCAGCGACCTGCTCGGTGACCGCGGCGACGACGGCGGGGTGCGCGTTGCCGACGCTGGTCACGGCGATCCCGGACCCCAGGTCGACGAACGAGTTGTCGTCCGCGTCCACGACGACCCCGCCACCGGCTGCGACGACGGCGATCGGCACGGCGACCCCGACCCCGGCCGCGACGGCTCCGGCCTTCCGCGCCATGAGCTCGCGTGATCGCGGGCCGGGGACGGCCGTGACGAGCCGTCGTTCCTGGGGCAGCGAGGGGCCGCCGGTGGGCGCACTGATCGAGGGTGCTGCGGTGGAGGACATGCGGCGATGGTAGGAGCCTGCGGTGACCACGGCGGCTGTCCACCGTGTACATCGAGCACCGGCCCGATCGCCCCGGTGGATAAGGTGCTCCCATGCCCGCGACGCTGCGTTCCCTGTTGCACCGTGCCGACCTCCGCCTCCGCCCGCTGACCGACGCGGACACGGACGCCCTCGACGCACCGCTGTCGTGGCTGCACAGCTCCGACCTCGAGGACCCGACACCGTTCCTGGCCGACGGGCAGGGACTGCTGACCACGGGCACCCAGTTCGGCGCCGAGGCCGAGGTCCCGGAGGACGTCGCCGGCCCCTACGTCCGCCGACTCGTCGAGCGGGGCGTCGTCGCACTCGGGTTCGGCACCGAGGTCGTCCGCGCCGGCACCCCGGACGCCCTCGTCGCCGCCTGTTCGCAGTACGGACTCCCCTTGTTCGAGGTGCCCTACGAGACCTCGTTCATCGCGGTCGCGCAGGCGAACGCCGAAGCGGTCGCCCGCGACGCGAACGCCCGGAACGCCTGGGCCCTCGCCGCACAGCGGGCGATCTCGCTCGCGGCGATGCGCCCGGACGGACTCGGCGCCACGATCGCCGAGCTCTCGGGGCAGCTCGACGGCTGGGTCGGGCTCTTCGACGTGTCGGGGCGCCTGGACCGTGGGCACCCGGCGGACGGCGTGCCCGCGCAGGACCTCGAGCTGCTCCGGACCGAGGCACTGCGCCTGCTGCGCGCGGGACAGCGGGCGAGCCTGCCGGTGACGACCGAGCACCACACCGGGTTCACGCTGCAGACCCTCGGCAGCGGGGGCCACCTGAGCGGCGTGCTCGCGATCGCGAACGGCGGTGCGCTCGACCGCGCCGGTCGTGAGGTGGTGACGTCCGTCATCGCCCTCGCCGGACTCGCGCTGCAGCAGAACCGTGAGCTGGCCCGGGCTCGCGGGCTCCTGCGCACCGGCCTGCTCACCATGCTCTCGGTCGGCGATCCGGAGGTGGTCCAGTCGACGTCGCGCGAGGTGTGGGGTCCCCTGCCCGCCGAACCAGTCCGGATCGCGGCCCTCGACGTCGACGACCACGACCTCGACACCGTCGTCGACCTGCTCGAACTGTGGGTGCAGGACCGGCCCGGACAGCTCTTCTTCGCCGTCGACGACGCCCTCTTCCTGTGCGTGAGCGCCGACGACACCGCGATCGTCGAGGAACTGGTCGGGCGCTTCGACCTCCGGGCCGGCCTGTCGGACGGTGCCGCGTACCGGTCGTTCGGCCGCGCTCGCACCGAGGCCGTGCAGGCCCTGGACCGTCGGCGCGAAGGACGACCGGGCACCACCGAGTTCGGCGACCTCGCCCGGGAAGGCGTCCTCGCACACCTGGCCCACGTCGACGTGGACGCCGGCGCCGTCGCCCGCGCGTTCCTCGCTCCCCTGCTCGAACACGACCGGTCGGCGGGCACCGAGCTCACCCGCACCGTCCGCGCCTGGCTCGAGCAGAACTGCGAGTACGACCGCGCCGCCCAGGTGCTCGGCATCCACCGCCACACCGCACGCTCCCGGGTCGAGCACGCCGGCCGGCTCCTCGACCGCGACCTCACCGTCTTCGCGACCCGTGCCGACCTGTGGGCGGCCTTCGTCGTCGAGGGCGCGTGACGCGCGGATACGGTGGGACGATGCCGACGACACCGGCCCGCCGGCGCCTGAGCCCGGCCGAACGCGGATCCCAGATCGCGGCGGCCGCCGTCGACCTAGCGCGCGCCGAGGGCCTCGCGGCGGTGACGCTCCGCGGAGTCGCCGCCGTGATCGGGGTCGCGCCGTCGCTCGTAGCCCACTACCGCCCGAGCATGGAGGACCTGGTCGGCGAGACGTTCCGCACCGTCGCGACAGCCGAGGTCGCCGAGGTCCGCGCGATCGTCGCCGCTGCGCCCGACCCCGTCTCCGGCCTCCGCACCCTGCTCGGCTGCATCGCCGATCCCGCGCGCGACGACGTCGCCACCCTGTGGGCCGACGCGTGGAGCATCGGCCGCACGAACGCGGCACTGGCGACCGCGGCACGGGACGTCATGGACGACTGGCAGCTCCTCGCGACCACGGTCGTCGTCGACGGGGTGCGCGCGGGCGTGCTGCGGACCGACGACCCGGACGGCGTGGGACGCCTGCTCTTCGCGCTCGTCGACGCCACCAACGGGTACGCACTGGTCGACTACCTCGACCGCCCGACCCGCGAGGGCCTGGTCCGCGCGACGATCGCCCGAGCGGTGGGCCTGGACGGCTCAGCCCTGTCGGGGTGACACCCGCCGCGGTGCCGCTGACCGCAGTGCCACCCACTGCAGCAGCATGATCGTCTTGCCGTCGGCGATCCGGCCGTCCTCGACCATCGCGAGGGCCTCGTCGAGTGCCAGCTCGAGCACCTCGATGTCCTCGCCCTCGTCCTCGACCCCGCCGCCCGCCTCGACCCGGTCCGCCGGTGTGTAGCCACCGACGTAGAAGTGGACACGCTCGGTGACCGAACCGGGGCTCATGAAGACGTCGCCGACGCGCACCAGGTCGCCCAGCCGGATGCCGAGCTCCTCGGTGGCCTCGCGTCGGACGGCGGTCTCGGGGTCGTCCTCGTCGAGCAGCCCCGCCGCCGCCTCGATGAGCATGCCGTCCGGGTGCCCGTTCACGTACGCCGGCCACCGGAACTGCCGCGTGAGCAGGACGGTACCGCGCTCGGCGTCGTACGGCAGCACCGTGGCACCGTTCCCGCGGTCGTAGGTCTCCCGCTGCTGCCGGTCCCACCGGCCGTCCCGGCGCCGGACGTCGAGCGTGGTGCGACGGAGCACGTGCCAGCCGTCCGACACGACCTCGACGTCCCGCACGACGACGTCGGGGTTGCGGTCGAGGTCACGGCCGACGGCGTCGAGTCCGGTCCGCCCACGGGCATCGGGGACGTCGACACCGGGACGAGGGGCTGCTGCACGATCATCGGTCACCTGGTCACGCTAGCGGGGCGGCTGCTCGTACGACCTGCCCGCCCGGTACCGTGCAGCCATGACCAGGACACTGTTCGCCCGTCGCCCGGACCGACCGCAGGTCGTCACCGTGTCGTTCGTGCTCTGGCTCGTCTGGGTCGCGGTCTGCCTGGTGGCGACCGTCCTGCAGTTCGTGGCGGGAACGGGCAGCAACGCCATCGGCACGGTCCTGACGGTGCTCGTCGCGGTCGTGGTCTGGGGACTCGTCGGGTGGGCGGTCCTCCGCATGGCCGCCGGGTCGCGGGTGGCACGCATCGTGCTGGTCGTCGTCGCCGTGGCCCGTGCGGTGCTCAGCCTCACGAGCGGCGAACTCGGACTCCTGACGATCGCGCTGTCGGTCGTCGCCGCGGTCCTCCTCTTCCTGCCCAGCGCGCGCCCGTTCTTCGCCCGCAGTGATGCGGGAAGAACCGACCACGGGTTCTCCGGACCCGGCGTGTCGGGGTCGAGCCGCGCCTCCTGGCCGGATCCCGACCACGCGACGGACGCTGATCGGACCTGATCCGCCCACCGGCGACGGCCGCCCCCGGCGGACCTGGGGGAACACGAAAGGCCCCGGATTCCTCCGGGGCCTTTCGCTGTTTCGCCTGGTGCGCGAGGGGGGACTTGAACCCCCACGCCGTTTCCAGCACACGGACCTGAACCGTGCGCGTCTACCAATTCCGCCACTCGCGCCAGCCCCAAAACACTACCACGCACAGACTGCCCCCTGCGCCAACCACTACCATGCAGTGGTTGACGACCGACGACTCTGGAGACACATGGGCCTGCTGGACAACTTCGAGCGAGGGCTGGAGCGCGCCGTGAACGGCGCGTTCGCGAAGACCTTCCGCTCCGGTGTGCAGCCGGTCGAGATCTCCAGCGCCCTGCGCCGTGAGCTCGACACGAAGGCCGCCGTGGTGTCGCGAGAGCGCATCCTGGTGCCGAACGAGTTCACCGTGCGCCTCGCGCCGCCGGACTTCACGCGCATGAACGACGTCGGTCGTCCGCTCATCGACGAACTCACGCAGATGGCCCACCAGCACGCCGTCGCGCAGAACTACTCGTTCTCCGGACCGGTCACCATCCGGCTGCAGCAGGACGGCACCCTGTCGACCGGCATCCTGCAGATCGACTCCACCACGGTGCAGCGCGACGTCGCCTGGATCGCCGTGCTCGACATCGGCTCGCAGCGCCACCGCCTGCAGCGCGGACGCACCGTGATCGGCCGCGGCAGCGACGCCGACATCACCATCGCGGACACCGGGACGAGCCGGAAGCACGTCGAGGTCCTGTGGGACGGCAAGCACGCCCAGGCCACGGATCTGGGCTCTACGAACGGCTCGAAGCTGAACGGACAGCACTTCCAACAGGCGATCGTGGAGCCGGACTCCACCATCGAGATCGGTCGTACCCGTATGGTGTTCCGGGTGATCCCGGAGAACGACGGAGGTGCTCGATGACCACAGGCCTGACCCTGCTCGTCCTGCGCTTCGCGTTCCTCGCGGTGCTCTGGCTGTTCGTCTTCGTGATCGTCTTCGCCCTGCGCAGTGATCTCTTCGGCCAGCGCGTGCGCACGATCCCCACGGATTCCAAGTCGGCTCCCTCCGGCCCGACGACCCCGACGATCCCCGCAGCGGCGGCGCCGGCAGCGGCCTCGGGTGGCGCGTTCACCGACCTCATCGGGCAACCCACGGCGGCGACGCAGTCGCCCTCGCCGGCAGCGGTGCGCCTCGTGATCACCGAGGGCGCGCGTGAGGGCATGGAGATGCCACTCGGCGGCGGGCCGATCACGATCGGCCGCTCCAGCGAGTCCAACGTCGTGATCCGCGACGACTACACCTCGACCAACCACGCCCGGCTCGACCTGCGCGCCGACGGCTGGCTCCTCACCGACCTCGAGTCCACGAACGGCACCTTCGTCAACGGTCAGAAGGTGAGCGCTCCCCTGATCGTCGCGGAGCGCACGCCGATCACGATCGGGACGACGACGTTCGAGCTGCGGCGGTAACCCGGCATGACCGCTCGCACGTTGAGCGCCGCTGTGTCCCACGTGGGCCGCATCCGCGCGAACAACCAGGACTCCGGCTACGCCGGGGCGCACCTGTTCGCGGTCGCGGACGGCATGGGTGGGCACGCCGGCGGCGACGTCGCCTCGGCGATCGCGATCCGGCGCATCAGGGAGGTAGACCGCGAGTTCCCCTCGGCCCACGACGCCGAGTTCGCGCTGCAGTCGGCCCTGATCGCCGCGAACCAGCTCATCACCGAGACGGTCTTCGAGCACCAGGAACTGACCGGCATGGGCACCACGGTGTCCGCGATGATCCGGGTCGGCGAGCAGATCGCGATCGCGCACATCGGTGACTCGCGCATCTACCGCCACCGTGACGGTGAGCTGCAGCAGATCACGTCGGACCACACCTTCGTGCAGCGCCTGGTCGACAGCGGCCGGATCACCCCGGAGGAAGCCGCGGTCCACCCCCGTCGCTCGGTGCTCATGCGGGTGCTCGGCGACGTGGATGCCGCACCCGAGGTCGACACCGCGATCATGGACATCCAACCGGGCGACCGCTGGCTGCTGTGCTCCGACGGCCTGTCGTCGTACCTGGCCGAAGAGCGCATCCGGCACGCCCTGGCGTCGAACATGGACGCCAACCAGGTCACGCAGCGCCTGGTCAAGGAGACCCTCGACCACGGTGCCCCCGACAACGTCACCGTCGTCGTCATGGACGTCACCGCGGACGAGGTCGACGACGACGACGACGCGGCCACCACCGTCGGGTCCGCGGCCGCTCCCCTGACCTTCGAGGCGTCGACCGGTCGCAAGCCGATCCGCCTCCCCACGATCCTGCTGCACCCGCTCAAGGTCACCACCGCCCCGGAGGACTCGCACTTCGAGCCCGAGTCCGACCAGTTCTTCGCGGAGCTGATCGCCGAGGACCGCCGACGCCGCATCCGACGTCGGGTCTCGTGGACGGTCGCGCTCGTGGTGGCGGTCGCTGCCCTGGTCGGGGCCGTGTTCCTCGGCTGGCGGATCACCCAGGACCACTACTACGTCGGCACCGACCGCGGCACGGTCGCGATCTACAAGGGCGTCCAGCAGTCGATCGGACCACTGGCGCTGTCGGACGTCTACGAGGACACCGACATCACCGTGTCGATGCTCCCGGACTACACCCGCGAGAACGTCCGCTCGACGATCAACGCGCAGTCGCTCGACGACGCGCGGGACATCGTCGACCGACTGCGGAAGGCCGCCGAGACCGGGCAGGACCAAGCCGGTACCGGCGGTGACGGCGGATCCACCTCGTCACCCTCGCCGTCACCGACCCGGTCGTCGACGCCCTCCCCGTCCCCGACCCGGGGCTCGCGATGAGCAACGCCACCGCCCAGTCGTTCACGCAGGCGATCACGATCAAGCTCCGTGAACCCGCACGTGCTCGGAACCTCGAGCTCGTGCTGCTCGTCATCGCCTGCGGCATCTGCGCCGGCGCGATGGTGCTCGTGCAGCTCGGCACCAAGGGGCGACTGTTCGACACCTCGGTGCTGTGGGTCGGCGGGGGCATCCTCGGGCTGGGGCTCGTGATGCACGTCGTGCTGCGGGTCGTCGCCAAGAACGCCGACCCGTTCGTCCTGCCGGTCGCACTCGTCCTGAACGGCATCGGCATCGCGGAGATCTACCGCATCGACGTCCACAACGGCCTGACCGGCTGGGACGCCATCGGTGTGAAGCAGATCGTCTGGACGATGCTCGCGATGGTCCTGGCGATCATCACGCTGCTGGTCGTCCGGAACCACCGGTTCCTGCAGCGCTACCGCTACATCTTCATGTTCCTGACGATCGCGCTGCTCCTGCTGCCGATGCTCCCCGGCATCGGCTACGCACCCGGCGGAGCACGGGTCTGGATCCGCGTCGGACCGTTCTCGTTCCAGCCGGGCGAACTCGCGAAGATCACCATGGCGCTCTTCTTCGCCGGGTACCTCGTCACCGCGCGCGACTCGCTGTCGATCGTCGGCAAGAGATTCCTCGGCATGACGTTCCCGCGTGCCCGCGACCTCGGCCCGATCCTGGTGATGTGGGGCGCCGCGATGGCGGTCCTCGTCTTCCAGCGCGACCTCGGCACGGCGCTGCTGTACTTCGGCCTGTTCCTCGTGATGATCTACGTCGCGACCGCGCGCATCAGCTGGGTGGCCATCGGCCTCGTGCTGTTCGTCGGCGGCGCCCTGGTCGCGCAGAGCGTCCTCGAGTACGTGCACGGCCGGTTCGAGCAGTGGCTCGACCCGTTCAACCAAGAGGTCTTCAGCCGCGACACCCAGGCGAGCTACCAGCTCGTGCAGGGACTGTTCGGCTTCGCGAACGGCGGCATCACGGGCACCGGCCTCGGCCAGGGGCGCCCGTACATCACGCCCGTCGCCAACGCGGACTACATCATCGCCTCACTCGGCGAGGAGCTCGGCCTGATCGGCGTCTTCGCGATCCTGGCGCTCTTCATCGTGCTGGCCTCGCGCGGCATCCGCGTCGGGTTCATGGCGCAGGACGACTTCGGCAAGCTGCTCGGCGTCGGCTTCGGCTTCGTGATCGCCCTGCAGGTGTTCGTCGTCGTCGGTGGCATCACCCGCGTGATCCCGGTGACCGGCCTGACCACGCCGTTCATGGCCGCGGGTGGTTCCTCGCTCATCGCCAACTGGATCATCGCCGCGATGCTGCTGCGACTCACCGATTCCATCCCAGCCGAACAACGCGTCCAGCAGGGCGCGATCCCCGCCGCGAGCGGGCGGTCCGCGCGCGCGACCAGGAAGGAGCGTCGTCGATGAACCGACAGCTCCGCGGTGTCTCGACCGTCATCGTGCTCATGTTCGTCGCACTCTTCGTGTCGACGACCTCGATCCAGTTCTTCTCGGCGGACACGCTCCGCGCCGACTCCCGCAACTCACGCACCATCTTGGACAGTTACTCGACCAAGCGCGGTGCGATCCTCGTCGACGGCAGCCCGATCGCCGAGTCGACCCCGGTGGACGACCAGTACGAGTACCAGCGCAAGTACACGAACGGCGACCTGTACTCGGCGGTCACCGGGTACTTCACCATCGGCCAGGGCAACACCGGCATCGAGAGCGCGGAGAACACCGTGCTCTCCGGCAACTCCGACGCCTCGTTCTTCCAGAACCTCAACTCGATCCTCACCGGCCAGGACGTCCAGGGCGACAACGTCAACCTGACGATCGACCCCGCCGTGCAGCAGGCCGCGTACGACGCCCTCGGCACGAACAGCGGCGCCGTCGTGGCCATCCAGCCGAAGACCGGCAAGATCCTCGCGATGGTCTCGAAGCCGAGCTACGACCCGAACACCCTCACCTCGCACGACACCGCGAAGGTCAAGGAGCAGTACGACGCCCTGCTCGGCGCCTCGTCGTCCCCGCTGCAGAACCGCGCGATCGGCGGCGACCTGTACACGCCCGGGTCCGTCTTCAAGCTCGTCGTGGCATCGGCGGCGCTCGAGGGCGGAAAGTACAACCTCGACTCGACGTTCCCGAACCCGTCGCGCCTACAGCTCCCCGGCACGAGCTCGTACATCAACAACGCCGAGGGTGGCACGTGCGGCGGCGGCGACAAGGTCAAGCTCCGCACGGCCATCCAGTACTCGTGCAACATCCCGTTCGCCGAGCTCGGACAGAAGCTCGGGTACGACGCGATCAAGAGCATGGCCGACAAGTACGGCTTCGGTGACGCCATCGAGGTCCCGATGTCCGCGACCGCCAGCCAGTACCCCGAGGTCGACTCCACCGCGCAGCTCATGCTCAGCGCGTTCGGCCAGGCGAGCGTCCGGGTGTCCCCGCTGCAGATGGCCATGGTGTCGGCCGGCATCGCGAACGGCGGCAAGGTCATGCAGCCCTCGCTCGTCGACTCGATCACCACGAGCGACCTGAAGACGGTCGAGTCCTTCTCCCCGAGGCAGTACAGTGATCCGCTGTCCTCCTCCGAGTCCGCTGACCTCACCGAGGCCATGCAGAGCGTCGTGAACGCCGGGACCGGAACGAATGCCAAGATCGACGGTGTCGACGTCGCAGGGAAGACGGGCACGGCCGAGGGCGGAACAGGCGATCCCTACACCCTCTGGTTCACCGGGTTCGCGCCCGCGAAGGACCCGGAGGTCGCCGTGGCGGTCGTCGTCGGAGACGGCGGCGGGCTCGGCCAGTCGGGAGTCGGCAACACAGTCGCGGCCCCGGTCGCGAAGAAAGTCATGGAGGCGGTGCTGAACAAATGAGACCCACCAGCGGACTCACCTTCGGTGGGCGGTACCAGCTCTCGTCCCGGGTCGCCATCGGCGGCATGGGAGAGGTGTGGCAGGCCACCGACCTCGTCATCGGCCGAACCGTCGCACTCAAGATCCTCAAGGACGAGTACCTCGGCGACCCCGGGTTCCTCGAGCGCTTCCGCGCCGAGGCCCGCCACGCTGCGCTCGTCAACCACGAGGGCATCGCCAACGTCTTCGACTACGGCGAAGAGGACGGCAGCGCCTACCTCGTGATGGAGCTCGTCCCCGGCGAAGCGCTCTCGACCATGATCGAGCGCGAGCACACGCTGCCGGTCGACAAGGTCCTGGACATCGTCGCGCAGACCGCGAACGCCCTGCAGGCCGCGCACGCGGTCGGTCTCGTGCACCGCGACATCAAGCCCGGCAACCTGCTCATCACGCCGGACGGCCGCGTCAAGATCACCGACTTCGGCATCGCACGCATCGCCGACCAGGTCCCGCTCACCGCGACCGGCCAGGTCATGGGCACCGTGCAGTACCTCTCGCCTGAGCAGGCGAGCGGGCACCCGGCGTCGCCGTCGACCGACATCTACTCGCTCGGGATCGTCGCGTACGAAGCCCTGGCGGGTCGTCGTCCCTTCACGGGCGAGTCGCAGGTCGCGATCGCGATGGCGCACATCAACGAGCAGCCGCCGGCGTTGCCCGGGGACATCCCCGAGCCCGTCGCCGCCCTCGTGATCTCGTGCATCGCGAAGAAGCCCGCCGATCGTCCCGCCACCGCCGCCAACCTGGCGCGCGCCGCACAGGCGCTCCGCCGTGGTGACGTCGCGGCGGCCACCGTCGCCGTCCCCGCCATCGCCCAGGGCGGCACCGTCGCGTTCAACCCGCCGCAGGGTCAGGGCAACGACGCTGCCACGGCACTGCTCGGCACCCAGTCCGGTGCAGCCGCCGGCGGTGCCGGTGGACCCGTCGGACCGCGCTCCCCGGCGACCGACGACCCCGAGGAACCGAAGAAGAAGCGCGCCTGGATCTGGTGGGTCGTCGGCATCGTCGTGGTGCTCGCCATCGCCGGTGGCTTCGGTGTGTACGCCCTGAACAACCCGGCTGACCCCGACCCGAGCCCGTCGAACTCCGCCTCGAAGACCCCGCGTCCGTCGCAGACCCCGTCGGAGACCCCGTCCCAGACGCCGGTCGACACCCGCGTGACGGTGTCGGCAGCCGACTACACGGGCCAGAACGCGGAGCAGGTCGCGAACCAGCTCCGCGGTCGGGGCCTGGTCGCCGAGGTCGTCGCCGGCTCGAACGCGACGTCCTCCGACCAGGTCGGTACCGTCGAGTCACTCAGCCCCGAGGGCAGCCTCGAGCAGGGCACGACGGTGACGATCAAGGCGTTCGGCGACGTGCTGACCGCCGAGGCGCCCGAGCGTGCCACCGGTGGGTCCGTGAGCGACTCCGGCCGCGTCACGTTCAGCTGGCCGTCCTACGACAAGTGCCCCGCCGGGTACTCCGACGTGAGCTACACGTACACGATCGACAACGGCACGGTCCCGTCGAACGGCAGCAGCTCGGGCTCGACCTCCGGCACGGCGGTCACCGTCGCGGCCGCGCAGTCCGGCACGGTGACCCTGTCGTACAAGGTGACGTGCAAGTCGCCGCAGTCCGGCACCGCGGTCGTCTCCGACTCGTCGCCCGGGGCGCAGGTCACCTGGACCGAGCCCACCGAGGAGCCCACGACCGACCCGAACGACGGCATCGACCCGACCGACGCCCCGATGGACGGCAACTGAACGACCCCCGGACGGGGACTGTCGACACCGTTCGGTAACGGTTCGGTCGACCCCTCCCGGACCAGCGTCTCACCAGGTTGTGCTGCCGTACACTAGCCCGGACGGACAGACGGAGGAGTACGTGCCAGAAGGTGTGACCGCGGGGATCACCCTCCTCGCCAACCGTTACGAGATCGGTGATGTCATCGGCCGAGGCGGCATGGCAACCGTGCACCTCGGCAACGACACCCGTCTCGGTCGCAAGGTCGCGGTGAAGCTCCTGAAGCCGAGCCTGGCCAACGACCCGGCGTTCCGCACCCGGTTCCGGCAGGAAGCCCAGGCCGCCGCACGCATGGCGCACCCGACGGTCGTCCGGGTGTACGACGCCGGCGAAGAGACCGTGACCGAGACCTCGGGCGCCGAGGTGCAGGTCCCCTTCATCGTGATGGAGTACGTCGAGGGCCGTCCGCTCTCCGACATCATCGCCGAGGGTGCCGTCGCTCCGGCCGAGGCCGTCCGCATCACCGAGGGCATCCTCACCGCGCTCGAGTACTCCCACCGCGCGGGCGTCGTGCACCGAGACATCAAGCCCGCCAACGTCATGGTCACGCACAACGGCCAGGTCAAGGTCATGGACTTCGGCATCGCCCGAGCCATCACCGACACCTCCGCCACGGTCGCGCAGACCACGTCGATCCTCGGCACTGCGTCGTACTTCTCGCCGGAGCAGGCCCGCGGCGAGACCGTCGACGCCCGCACGGACATCTACTCCACGGGTGTGGTGCTGTTCGAGCTCCTCACCGGCCGCGCGCCCTTCCTCGGCGACACCCCGGTCGCGGTGGCCTACCAGCACGTCAGCGAACAGCCCGTCGCCCCGTCGTCGATCACGCCAGAGGTGTCCCCGGCACTCGATGCCGTGACCCTGCACGCCCTGGTCAAGGACCGCACGCGCCGCTTCCAGAACGCCGCCGAGTTCCGCTCGGACCTGCAGCAGGCCGCTGCGGGCCGAGTTCCGGCATCCACCAAGAAGATCCAGCAGAACGCGGCGAACGACGCTTCGACGGTGCTGTTCGGGGTCGACCCGCGCACCACGTCGAACCCGGCCGCGGCGTTCCGCGAGCTCGACGACGACACCGCTGAGCACCGCCCGCAGCGCACGCAGAACCGTCCGCCGGTGGCGTGGATCTGGGTCGGCATCCTGCTGACGGTCGCGGTCATCGTCGGGGTCGTGTTCTTCGTCGCGAACCTGCAGCCGGGCAAGCCACCGGTGTCGTCGTCCGTGAGCGTGCCGAACGTCACCGGGTCGACCTTCAGTGCCGCGTCCACCGCCCTCGAGAAGAGGGACCTGACGGCCGTCAAGGTCGAGGAGAACTCCGACTCGGTCGACAAGGGCACGGTCATCCGCACCGACCCGGGCTCCGGCATCAACGTGGGCCGGAAGTCCAGCGTCAACGTGGTCGTCTCCCTCGGCCCCGAGCGGGTCCCGGTCCCCGAGCTGAACGGGCAGTCCCAGGCCGCGGCACAGCAGGCACTGGACGATGCCGGCTTCCGCGTCGGCGCGATCAGTTCCGACTACTCGTCCGACGTGCCAGAGGGCACCGTGATGAGTTCCGACCCCGAGTCCGGTTCGCTCCACACCAAGGGAATCGTGATCAACCTCACGGTGTCCAACGGCAAGGTGCAGCTGCCGAACGTCACGAACCAGCAGTTCTCCGAGGCGAAGGCGTCGCTCGAGCAGCTCGGCCTCACCGTGACGCCGTCGCCCTCGTACTCGTGCACGGGTGGCCTCGTGACGCAGCAGGACACCCCGCAGGGCGATGTCGCCCAGGGCAGTGCCGTCGCCCTGACCTACTGCGCCGCGTCGAGCCAGCCGACCCACGCCCCGTCGTCCGACAACGGGAACGACAAGGGCGACAACGGGGACACCGGTGGAGACAACGGGGACACCGGCGGCGACAACGGCGACGGTCGCTGACCGTCCCGATCAGGAACGACGCCACCGCGGCCGTCGCGCCGACCACACGCACACGCGTGTGGTCTGACGGACTGGTGACGGGCCTCCCGTCGGCACACTGACGGCCAGGAGGCCCGGCGCACCCCCGCCACGCGTCCGCGGGCCCGTCAGGTCGTCGCGTCCACTGCTCCAAGCGCGTCGACGCGCGACGCCGTCCAGAGCGCTCCGACGAGTCAGGCGCGGTGCGTCGCGATGAGCGGGCCGAGCCCGTCGGCGCGCTCGGCGGCCCCGGAGAGGCCGGTGGTATCGAGCCAGTTGCCGACCATGCGGTAGCCGCCCTCGGTCAGGACCGACTCGGGGTGGAACTGCACCCCGTACAGCGGGTGGTCGCGGTGCTGGACGCCCATGATGACGCCGCCGCCGGTCCGGGCCGTGACGGTGAGTTCGTCGGGCACCGTGCCGTCGACGATCGCGAGGGAGTGGTACCGCGTCGCCGTGAACGGGTGCGGAACGCCCGCGAAGAGCGTGCTGTCGTCGTGGTCGACCTGCGAGGTCTTGCCGTGCATGAGTTCGTCGGCGTGCGTGACCCTGGCCCCGAGGGCTTCTGCGATCGCTTGGTGACCGAGGCAGACCCCGAGCAGCGGGGTGCCGGACGCGATCGCCGCGTGCACCGTGGGGATCGAGACGCCGGCGTCGGCCGGGGTCCCCGGGCCGGGCGAGAGCAGGATGCCGTCGTAGTCGGCGATGCGGTCCGCGATCTCCGACTCGGGGAAGGCGTCGTTGCGCACCACGTCCGTCTCGGCTCCGAGCTGCTGGACGTACCCGTTCAGCGTGTAGACGAAGCTGTCGTAGTTGTCGACGACGAGGATCCTGGTCATGGCGGTTCACCGTACTCGTGGGGGATGTGTGCAGCGGTCTGCGGGCCGACCCACACACGTGGTCACGGTAGGATACCGGCCATGGCCAGTGACAAGGACCGCACCAAGCCCGCCCGGAGGACCCGAGCCGACTCGGTCGACACCGCGGGGGATGCCCCGAACCCGGTGTGGTTCAAGCCGGTCATGTTCGGCTTCATGCTCATCGGGCTCGTCTGGGTGATCGTCTTCTACATCTCGAACGCGACCTTGCCGGTGCCGAGCCTCGGCTCGTGGAACATCCTGGTCGGCTTCGGCATCATGTTCATCGGCTTCCTCATGACCACCCGCTGGCGCTGATCCGCAGCCTCGAGACACTCCGATGCCCGTCGCACCACTTGGTGCGGCGGGCGTTGTCGTTCTCCACAGGACTTGCTGCCGCTGATCCCCAGATCATCGAGGATCCGGGCGGTTCTCCACACTTCTCCACACTCTCCACATCGTCATCCACACCCCGACCCCGGAGTTATCCACAGCTGAGTCCACAATGGGGATAATCACACGCGTGTAACTCACCGGTTTCTCCACACCTGTGGATAACTCTGCGGACGCCTTGTGGACGGCGGACTGGAGGCCCGTGGCGGCCTGGCACCGTGCCTCCCGTCCGCCGTTCGGTCGCGCCACGAATGTGCGGCTGGCTGCGCCGTCCTGTCTGCGAAAGCGTCAGACCTCGCCGAAAGGTCGGCGGCAGACTGTCGCTTCCGCGGGAGAGCGGCCGCACGACGGGCTGGGCGCAGGGATGTCTCGGAACGACGAACGCCCCGCCGCGGAAGCGACGGGGCGTTCGGTGGACGTGTGTCCGGGTCGGGTCAGCCGATGGTGACCGCGTACCCGACTGCGGTGAGCACGATACCCACCAAGGCGGTGGCGACGAGCAGGCCGATCTGCAGCGGCCGCTGCCGGACGTTCCGGGTCTTGGCGAACACGAAGCCCACCAGGAAGCCGCCGATGATCCCACCGACGTGCGCCTGCCACGAGATGTTGATCCCCGGGAGGAACCCGACGACCAGGTTGAGCCCCATGATCACGAGGAGCTGCACCGCGTTCTGCCCGAGGCTCCGCTGCAGCACGAAGAACGCCGCGAAGAGCCCGAAGATCGCTCCGGAAGCGCCGACGACGGTCGTTCCGGGAGCGAGGAACGTCACGAGCATCGAGCCGAAGATCCCCGTGATGAAGTACAGCGCGACGAATCGCCAGGTGCCGAGCATGTTCTCGAGCATCCGACCGAAGATCCACAGTGCCCACATGTTGAACACGATGTGGAGGATGCCCGAGTGGACGAAGAGCACGGTCACGACTCGCCACGGTTGCGTGGGCAGCAGCAGCGAGTTGTAGGCGAGCAGGCTGGTGAAGAAGCCACCACTGACCTGGTCCAGCAGCCAGATGGCGACCGTGATCGCCACGATGACGACCGTCGCCTTCTGGTCGAGCATCGCGAAACGCCGTCGCGCGACCGTCAGCCCACTGGGGGCTCCGGACGCGCGACGGTTCGCTGCGAACTGTGCGCGCTGTTCACGCACGCACTCCGGGCAGTGCACCCCGACTGCCGCCGGCGTCTGGCACTCCGGGCAGATCGTCCGCCCACAGCGCTGGCAGAGCACGAAGCTCTGCCGGTCCGGATGCCGGTAGCAGGTGTTGTTCGGGTTGTACGCCTGGTCGGTCACGTGAGGATCAGACGCCTTCGACGTCGATGCTCTGGATGACCACGTCCTCGACGGGCTTGTCACGGCCGTCGGTGGGGACACCCTCGATGGCGTCGACCACGGCACGCGACTCGTCGTCGGCGACCTCACCGAAGATGGTGTGCTTGCCCTGCAGCCACGGCGTCGCCACCGTGGTGATGAAGAACTGCGAGCCGTTGGTGCCACGGCCGCCCTGGATGCCGGCGTTGGCCATGGCGAAGATGTAGGGGTTCTGGAACGTGAGCTCGGGGGAGATCTCGTCGTCGAAGCGGTAGCCCGGGCCGCCGATGCCCTGGCCGAGCGGGTCGCCGCCCTGGATCATGAAGTCCTTGATGATGCGGTGGAAGACGACGCCGTCGTAGAGCTTGTCGGTGGAGACCTTGCCCGTACCCGGGTGGGTCCACTCCTGCTTGCCCGTGGCGAGGTCGACGAAGTTCTTGACGGTCTTCGGTGCGTGGTTGCCGAACAGGTTGACGCGGATGTCGCCCTTGTTGGTGTGGATCGTTGCGACAGCGGTGTGCAGAGACATGTTCCGATTCTCGCATGTACCGGCTGCGTACGGACCGGACCCACAGGTGAGGCTCCGTGACCTGTCAGGGACTCTGGTGGCAGGATGGGGTCACGCCGATCCGATGGAGGTACCAGATGACGACGATCGAGATCCCGCGCAAGCGTCGGAAGCAGATCAAGAAGCTCAAGGGCCAGACCGCCTCGCTCCTCGGAGAGCAGCGCAAGGTCCTCGAGCACGCGAACGCGATCCTGGCGGAAGCCCGGTCGAACGCAGCCGACGCAGCCCGCAAGGACATCGCCCCTCGTGTGCAGAACGCGATCGACAACGGGATCCGTCCCGCGGTCGCGACCGGGGTCCACGCTGCGACGTCCGCAGCACAGAACGCTTCGCACAAGTTCCAGTCCGAGGTCATCCCCGGACTGGTGTCGACCGCTGGCTCCGTGCTGAGCGTCACCGACCTCGCGAAGGACCCCCGGGTCAAGAAGATCGTGAAGAACGCCCAGAAGAAGGGCAAGAAGGCCAAGAAGGCTGCTGTGAAGTACGTGCCGTCACAGCAGAAGAAGGGCATCGGCTTCGGTGGTGTCGCACTCATCATCGTCGGCGTCGTCGCCGTTGCTGGTGCCGCGTACGCCGCGTACCAGACGCTCCGCGCCGACGACGACCTGTGGGTTGCCGACGACGCTGACACGGCGGAGAAGCCTGCCGCCTGACCTCCACGGTTCGTACGAAGGGCCCCGGCACTCCGCCGGGGCCCTTCGTCGTTCCCGGCCTCGGGTCTGCTACGAGGCACCGACTGGCTGGCCGGCCGGCCGACGCCGAGGTTCCGCGACATGCCGCACGCCAGCCGCCGAGGTTCCACGGCCGTCCCCTGGAGCGCCCGAGATGCCGAGATTTCGGAACCTCGGCGCCGCGAGACCTCGGGGCACCGACACCCGCCCGGACCGAGCACGCACGACGACGCCGCCCGACGACGAACGCACGATGTCGTACGGAGACGGCCATCGCGGAGCGGCCCGTGCCGAAGGCACGAGACCAGCGCGGCGGAACGAACCGGCGGAGGAAGGAACGACCGCAGCAGGGTCATCCCAGAGTGGAGTGGAGCCTGGGAGAATCGAACTCCCGACATCCTGCTTGCAAAGCAGGCGCTCTACCAACTGAGCTAAGGCCCCGGGTGCCACCGAGGTGATCGGCGGCTGGATGGAATTGTCGTGTGTTCCGAAGAACTGGTGGGGCTACAAGGACTTGAACCTTGGACCTCTTCGTTATCAGCGAAGCGCTCTAACCGCCTGAGCTATAGCCCCTCAGACCGGATGAAAGCCTACCCCACGGATCTCGCAGAACGAAATCGAGCGGTCGGCTCACCCGGCCCGGGTGTGTCAGTTGTTCGTGAAGCCGACGAGCAAGCCGCCGGTGATGCGAACACTGAGGTTGTAGAGGACGCTCACGATGGCGCCGAGCACGGTGCCGACGACCACGTTGAGGATGCCCACGACGATGGAGAACCCGAGTACCTGACCCAGTGAGAACTGGTCCATGATCGAGTAACTGTTCTGACCGGTGACGTCCTTCAACAAGGCGTCCACCTGCGTGAACACGCCCGTCTGGTTGAGGATGACCCACACCAGCGCCGTGGCGACCACGATCACGATGCTGCCGGCCAGGGCGATGAGGAAGCTGAGCTTCACCATCGACCAGAAGTCGACGTAGACCAGCCGCAGCCGCACTTGGCGGGTGCCGACGGGTCGCTTCGCCTTCTTCTGGAGCTTCTCGGCGACACTACTCATTGCTTGACTGGTCCTCTCCGGCCTCGTCCGCGACGGGCTCGGTGTCGATGGGATCAGTGGAGTCCGGGGCCGCTTCGGAAGGGCTGACCGTCTCCACCGGGCCCGCTGGCTCGATCTCGGCGTCGTCCTGGTCGACCAGGTTCCGCTCGGTGTTCTGGGCCACTGCGATGATCTTGTCGTTCGCCGCGAACCTGGCGAAGACGACACCCATGGTGTCGCGACCCTTGGCAGGGACCTCGGCCACGGCAGACCTTACCACCTTGCCCGATTGCAGCACGACGAGCACTTCGTCGTCCTCACCGACGATGAGAGCACCCACAAGGTCGCCTCGGTCGGTCGCCAACTTGGCCACCTTGATGCCGAGACCACCGCGTCCCTGGATGCGGTACTGGTCGACGGCGGTGCGCTTGGCGTACCCGCCCTCGGTCATCACCCAGACGAAGCCGTCGTCCGCCACCACGCGTGCGGCCAGGAGCGAGTCGCCGTCGCGGAAGGACATGCCCTTCACGCCGGAGGTCGACCGACCCATCGGCCGCAGGGTGTCGTTCGTCGCGGTGAAGCGGAGCGACATGCCCTGTCGTGAGACGAGCAGCAGGTCGTCGTGCTCGTCGACGAGCAACGCCTGCCGGAGCTTGTCGCCGTCGCGCAGGTTGATCGCGATGATGCCACCGGTGCGGTTGGTGTCGTACTCGGTGAGCGCGGTCTTCTTCACCAGCCCGTGCTCGGTCGCGAGGACGAGGTACTGCGCGACCTCGTAGTCACGGATGTCGAGCACCTGCTGGATCTGCTCGTCCGGCTGCATCGCGAGCAGGTTCGCCACGTGCTGGCCCTTGGCATCGCGGCCGGCTTCCTGCAGCTCGTACGCCTTGGCGCGGTAGACCCGGCCCTGGTCGGTGAGGAACAGCAGCCAGTGGTGCGTCGTCGTGACGAAGAAGTGCTCGACGATGTCGTCCGCACGGAGCTGGGCGCCACGGACACCCCGGCCACCGCGGTGCTGCGAGCGGTACTGGTCGCTGCGCGTGCGCTTGACGTACCCACCGCGGGTGATGGTGACGACCATCTCCTCTTCGGGGATGAGGTCTTCCATCGACATGTCGCCGTCGTAGCCGAGCATGATCTCGGTGCGCCGGTCGTCGCCGAAGCGGTCGACGATCTCCTCGAGCTCGTCGCGGATGATCGTGCGCTGCCGGGTCTCCGACGCCAGGATGTCCTGGAAGTCGGCGATCTTGCGCTCGAGTTCTTCGGCCTCGTCGTGGATCTTCTGGCGCTCGAGGGCGGCCAGTCGACGGAGCTGGAGCTCGAGGATCGCGCGCGCCTGGATCTCGTCGACGGACAGCAGGTCCATCAGGCCGGAGCGGGCCTCTTCGACGTCGGGCGACCGACGGATGAGCGCGATGACCTCGTCGAGGGCGTCGAGCGCTGCGAGGTAGCCGCGCAGGATGTGCGCGCGCTTCTCGGCCTCGCGCAGGCGGAACTGGGTGCGGCGGACGATGACGTCGACCTGGTGCGCGACCCACGCCGAGATGAACCCGTCGAGCGGCAGGGTCCGCGGGACGCCGTCGACGATCGCGAGCATGTTCGCGCCGAAGTTCTCCTGCAGCTGCGTGTGCTTGTACAGGTTGTTCAGCACGACCTTGGCGACGGCGTCGCGCTTGAGCACGATCACCAGGCGCTGGCCGGTGCGACCAGAGGTCTCGTCGCGGATGTCCGCGACGCCGGCGAGCTTGCCGTCCTTGACCAGGTCGGCGATCTTGATCGCGAGGTTGTCCGGGTTGACCTGGTACGGCAGCTCGGTGACGACGAGGCAGGTGCGACCCTGGATCTCCTCGACGTTGACGACGGCGCGCATCGTGATCGAACCACGACCGGTGAGGTAGGCGTCCTGGATGCCCTTGGTGCCCAGGATCTGCGCACCGGTCGGGAAGTCCGGCCCCTTGATGCGCTGCATGAGCGCGGCGAGGAGCTCTTCGCGCGTCGCCTCGGGGTTGTCGAGGGCCCACTTCGCGCCCTCGGCCACCTCGCGCAGGTTGTGCGGCGGGATGTTCGTCGCCATGCCGACCGCGATGCCGACCGAGCCGTTGACGAGCAGGTTCGGGAACCGTGCCGGCAGGATCGCGGGCTCCTGGGTCCGACCGTCGTAGTTGTCCTGGAAGTCGACGGTGTCCTCGTCGATGTCCCGGACCATCTCCATGGCGAGCGGCGCCATCTTGGTCTCGGTGTACCGCGGGGCTGCTGCGCCGTCGTTGCCCGGCGAGCCGAAGTTGCCCTGGCCGAGTGCGAGCGGGTAACGCAGCGACCACGGCTGCACCAGACGGACCAGCGCGTCGTAGATCGCGGAGTCGCCGTGCGGGTGGAACTGCCCCATGACGTCGCCGACGACGCGGGAGCACTTCGAGAACGCGCGGTCCGGACGGTAGCCGCCGTCGAACATCGCGTAGATCACGCGGCGGTGCACCGGCTTCAGGCCGTCGCGGACCTCGGGCAGCGCGCGGCCGACGATGACCGACATCGCGTAGTCGAGGTAGGAACGCTGCATCTCGAGCTGCAGGTCGACCTGCGAGATGCGGTCACCGGAGACGACGATGTCCCCGCTGTCGCCGTGGACGATCTCGGGCTGCTCGTCGGGGGCGTTCTCGTTGTCGTCAGCCATTGGCTTGCGTTACCTTTCTGACGGCCGGGAGGCCGTGGTGACGTTCGTCGCGGTGGACGCGACCACAAGTGGTCCGGACCAGAGCACGCGGCTGGCACCGCGCCTCCAGGCCAGGGTCGAGATGTCGAGTCTGTTCAGATGTCCAAGAAGCGGACGTCCTTGGCGTTCTGCTGGATGAACTGGCGACGTGCGTCGACGTCTTCACCCATCAGCGTCGAGAAGGTGCTGTCCACCGCGGCGGCGTCCTCGAGCGTGACCTGCAGGAGCGTGCGGGTGTCCGGGTTCATCGTGGTGTCCCAGAGCTCCTTGTAGTCCATCTCGCCGAGGCCCTTGTAGCGCTGGATGCCGTTGTCCTTCGGGATCCGCTTGCCGGCGGCGATGCCCGACTGCATCAGGGCGTCGCGCTCCCGGTCGCTGAACACGTACTCGTGCGCCGCGTTCGACCACTTGAGGCGGTACAGCGGCGGCTGCGCGAGGTACACGTAGCCGCGCTCGATGAGCGGCCGCATGTAGCGGAACAGCAGGGTCAGCAGCAACGTGGTGATGTGCTGGCCGTCGACGTCGGCATCGGCCATCAGCACGATCTTGTGGTACCGGGCCTTGTCCGGGTCGAAGTCCTCACCGATGCCGGCGCCGAACGCCGTGATCATCGACTGGATCTCCTGGTTGGCGAGCGCGCGGTCGAGCCGCGCCTTCTCGACGTTCAGGATCTTGCCGCGCAGGGGCAGGATCGCCTGGGTCATCGGGTTGCGGCCCTGCACGGCGGAACCGCCGGCGGAGTCGCCCTCGACCATGAAGATCTCCGACAGGGTCGGGTCCTTGGACTGGCAGTCCTTCAGCTTTCCGGGCATGCCACCCGACTCGAGCAGCCCCTTGCGACGCGTGGTCTCGCGGGCCTTGCGGGCCGCGAGCCGCGCCTGCGACGCCTGGATCGCCTTGCGGACGACGTCGCGGGCCTGGGTCGGGTTGCTCTCGAACCAGTGCGTGAGCTCGGCGCCGACGACGCGCTGCACGAAGCCCTTCGCCTCGGTGTTGCCGAGCTTCGTCTTCGTCTGGCCCTCGAACTGCGGCTCGCCGAGCTTCACGGAGATGACGGCCGTCAACCCTTCACGGATGTCGTCACCCGTCAGGTTGTCGTCCTTCTCCTTGATGATCTTCGTCTCGCGCGCGTACTTGTTCACCAGGTACGTCAGCGCCGCGCGGAAGCCCTCTTCGTGGGTGCCGCCCTCGTGCGTGTTGATCGTGTTCGCGAAGGTGTGGACGCTCTCCTGGTACGAGGTGTTCCACTGCATCGCGACCTCGAGCGCGATCTTGCGCTCGGTGTCCTCGGACTCGAAGCCGATGACGTCCGGGTGGACGAGGTCGGCCTTCTTCTGCGCGTTGATGTACTCGACGTAGTCGGCGAGACCGCGCTCGTACATGAAGGAGTCGTTCCGCGCCTCTTCCCCTTCTTCCGGGGTGCGCTCGTCGCGCAGGTTGATCCGCAGGCCCTTGTTGAGGAAGGCCATCTGCTGGAACCGGGTGCGCAGGGTCTCGTAGTCGAAGACGACGGTCTCGAAGATCTCGGCGTTCGGCCAGAAGGTGATCGTGGTGCCGTGCTCGTCGGACGGTTCGTCCTTGGTCAGCGGTGCGACCGGGACGCCGTCGGTGTAGCTCTGGCGCCAGACGTGGCCCTGCTGTCGGACCTCGACGTCGAGCTCGGAGCTCAGCGCGTTCACGACGGAGGAACCGACACCGTGCAGACCACCGGACACCGCGTACGCGCCGCCGCCGAACTTGCCGCCGGCGTGCAGGACGGTCAGGACGACCTGGACGGTCGAGACGCCCTCGGCCGCGTGGATGCCGACCGGGATGCCACGGCCGTTGTCGACCACGCGGACACCGCCGTCTTCACGGATTGTGACGTCGATGGTGTCGCAGTACCCGGCGAGGGCTTCGTCGACGGAGTTGTCGACGATCTCCTGGACCAGGTGGTGCAGACCGCGGGGCCCCGTCGAACCGATGTACATACCGGGACGCTTGCGGACCGCCTCGAGCCCCTCGAGCACCTGAATCTGGTCTGCTCCGTAGGACGGTTCGCTCTGCGGGGTCTCCGCGTCGAGCGGGTTCTGCGGGTCGTCTTCAGATTCTGATGCCATGTCGAGCGTGCTCCTGCCTGCGCGCGGAACGCCCGCGCACTGCACCTCCCAGTCTACCGCAGAGGCCCCTCTTTCGAGGGCTCATCCGGCCCACAGGCGGGCTTTTTTGGCACCACAGGATGATTTCGTCGGCTCAACCGTAGGTGTCGCGAGGACCGCGCCCCTGGACCGTCCTGGGGCCGCGTTTCCAGGTGGGGACGTCCGGCCCCGAAACCCGGATCGACTCCACCCCGGCTTCCGGGTGCCGCTCGGCGATGGTCGTCGTGACGCTGGCACGCATGAGACGGAGCTGGGTCGCCCAAGCCGTCGAGTCACACCGGATGACCAGCGCACCGTCGTCGATGGTGACCGGGGTGGAGTGCTTCGCGAGTTCTTCACCGACGACGCTCGGCCAGTCCACGAACAGCTCAGAGCGGGCCAGGGGTTCGGTCCACCCGAGCTCGTTGGCCAGGGATCCGACCACGTCACCGAGCCCTCGGGGCTCACGGCCACGGCCGTACGGGACGGTGTCGGCGTCGAACTCGCGGGAGCGACGGCGGCGGGCGTCGACCCCGCGCTTCGACGGGTCGCCGAAGACAGCTCGGAGGTGCCGGTACAGCCGCGACGGCTCGGTCGGCTTCCACGGGCGGGGCATCAGGCGTCGGCTTCCGGCGGGGTCGCGTCGGTCACGATCGTGCCCGCCTCGATCCGCACCGTGTGCGCGGCCAGCTGCGAGGGGACGTCGCCGAACACCGCGGCTGTGATGAGGACCTGCTCGTAGTCGGCCACGGCGTTCCCGAGGCGTTCGCGCCGAGATTCGTCGAGTTCGGCGAACACGTCGTCGAGGATGATGATCGGGTCACCGAGGTTCGACTCCGCCCGCAGGATCGACGCGCTCGCCAGCTGGATCGCGAGCGCGAAGGACCAGGACTCCCCGTGACTGGCGTACCCGCGGGCAGGTAACCCGTTGAGCTGGAACAGGACGTCGTCCCGGTGCGGCCCGACGAGGGTCAACCCGCGGTCGAGCTCGTCGCGACGACGCCGCTCGAGGGCAGCCGCGAACGCCTCGGCTGCAGCGGTCACGCTCACCGGCTCGTCGGGGGTGCCGAGGACCGGGTCCGTCGCGGCGGCGGCCTCCGGGTCACCGCCACGGATCGAGAGCACACCGGCGATCGAGGCATCGTGGTCCTCGCCCGCGACGGTGGCGTACGCCTCGGCGACGAACGGTGCGAGCCGGCGCGTCAGGTGGTCGCGCGCGGCGACGATCTCGGCACCGAGTCCGACGAGGCGGTCGTCCCAGACGTCGAGCGTCGACAGTGCGTTGGCTTTGGCGCCGGTGGCACGGGCCGACTTGAGCAGGGTGTTCCGCTGGCGGAGCGTGCGGTCGTAGTCGGCCAGGACCCCCTGCATCCGCGGCGCGATCTGGCCGAGCAGTTCGTCGAGCATGCGTCGGCGACCGGCCGGTTCGCCACGGACCAGGGCGAGGTCCTCGGGAGCGAAGAGGACGGAGGTGCAGTAGCGCGGGAGTTCACGCGGCTTGATCGCCGACCGGTTCACCTGCGCACGGTTCGCTCCGGTGCGGTTGATCTGCACCTCGGCGAGGATGCTGCGATCTTCGTGTGCCAGTCGGGCCCGGACGATCGCCGCGTCGCAACCCTGGCGGACGAGCGCGGCATCCGTCGGGACCCGGTGCGAACCGAGCGTCGACAGGTACCCGATCGCCTCGACCAGGTTGGTCTTGCCCTGCCCGTTCCGCCCGACGAACAGGTTCGGCCCGCGTGCGAGGTCGACGTCCGCCTCCCGGTAGTTCCGGAAGTCGGTGAGTTGGAGATGGTCGACGTGCACGCGGGCCGAGTCCGGGTTTCCCCGGGTGGTCCTAGGACTTCTTGACGGCGTGACCGCCGAACTGGTTGCGGAGCGCTGCGACGGCCTTCATCGTCGGGGACGCGCTGCCCTGACGCGAGACGAAGCGCGCGAAGATCGACGCCGACAGCGCCGGCATCGGAACGGCGAGCTCGATGCCCTCTTCCAGCGTCCAGCGGCCCTCGCCCGAGTCCTCGACGTAGCCCTCGAGCTCGTCGAGCTTCGGGTCTTCGTTGAGGGCCAGGACCATGAGGTCGAGCAGCCAGGAACGGACGACCGTTCCGCGCTGCCATCCGGCGAACACGGCGGGGACGTCGGTGATCAGGTCCTTGGCCTCGAGGAGCTCGTAGCCCTCGCCGTAGGCCTGCATGATCGCGTACTCGATGCCGTTGTGGACCATCTTGGCGTAGTGACCCGCGCCGATCGGACCGGCGTGCGAGAAGCCCTCTTCGCGGGGGCCCTCGGGGCGCAGTGCGTCGAAGACCGGCATGGCGAACTCGACGTCCTTGACGTCACCGCCGACCATGAGGCCGTAGCCGTTGTCCTTGCCCCACACGCCGCCGGAGACGCCGGCGTCCATGTAGCGGATGCCGCGCGCACCGAGCTGCTCGGCGTGCGTGGTGTCGTCGAGCCACTTCGAGTTGCCACCGTCGATGACGAGGTCGCCCTCGTTCAGGACGCCGGCGAGCTCGGTGATGACGTCGTCGGTGATCTTGCCGTGCGGCACCATCACCCAGACGAGTCGCTGACCCTCGGGCAGGGCGCCCGCCAGGTCTGCGAGGCTCGCGACGTCGGAGACGGCGGGGTTCGCGTCGTAACCGGTGACCTCGATCCCTGCGTTGCGGAGACGGGCACGCATGTTGTTGCCCATGCGACCAAGGCCGACAAGACCGATGTGCATGATTTCCTCTTCTGTTTCGTCGTCGCGCTGAGGCCGCAGCTGGTGCGTCAGCGCAGTGTTCCTGTTGCGCCTATCGCAGCAGCAGGTTGGGCTGCAGCAGGTACCGGTATCCATCGGTCGCGGCAGCCTCTTGCGAAGTCTGGCCGGTGATCAGCACCGGGCCCGGCTTGTTGGGGTTCTCCGTCTTGGTGAAGGAGATGCGGACGAACTCGGAGTGCACCGCGTTCAGTCCGTCGAGGAGGAAGGCGGGCTTCAGCGAGACCACCGTTTCCTCTCCGGTCAGCAACGCACTGATCGACTCTGACGCCTGCGCTTGTTCGGATCCGATCGCCTCGAGCGTGAGCCCGTCGACCGTGAAGGAGAACCGGAGCGCTGCTTCGCGCTCCAGGACGAGTGAGACCCGTCGGACGGCTTCGACCAGCTCAGCGGTGTTGATCACCGCGTGGTCGTTGACGTTCTCGGGGAAGAGCCGGCGGACCGGCGGGTAGTTTCCCTTGATCAGCAGCGAGGTGACGGTCTTGTCGTCGGCGTGGAACGCGATGAGCTCACGGTCCGAGTTGCCGCTGATCGAGACCGAGACGGTGGACGCCGACCCGAAGGTGCGACCGACCTCCTGCAGCGTGCGGGCGGGGACGAGGGCGTGCAGCGGGTCCGAGCCGACGCGGCCGGAGTCCCACGCGATGGTCCGGACGGCCACGCGGTACCGATCCGTGGCGATGAGCGACAGGTCGTTGTCACCGACCTCGAGCTGGACACCGGTGATGACGGGGGTGACGTCGTCGCGGCTCGCGGCGACGGCGACCTGCGACACGGCCTCGGAGAAGGCATCGCCGGGGATGACGCCGGTCTGCGGACCGATCTCGGGCAGCGTCGGGTACTCCTCGACCGGCATGGACAGCAGCGTGAAGTGCGCCGATCCGCAGGAGACCGAGATCTTGGAGTCCTCGGTCGTGAAGGTCACCGGGGCGTTCGGCAGTCGGCTCGCGATGTCGTTCAGCAGGCGACCGCTGACCAGGACCGTGCCCGGGTCGTCGATCTGCGCTGAGATGGACGTCTGCGCCGAGACCTCGTAGTCGAACGACGAGAGCGTCAGACGATCGCCGTCGGCGTGGATCAGGACGCCCGACAGGATCGGGAGGGTCGTGCGCTGTGGGAGGAGTTTCACCGCGAAGGAGACGGCTTCGGAGAAGACGTCCCGGTTGACCTCGAACTTCACAGCTGGAACCCCTGTCGATCGGCTTGGACTGTCCGGCCGCCCCATTCTGGCACAGGCGGACGTGGGCCGGATTTCTTGTCATCCCGCCGTCCACAAGGTTGTCCCGCGGAGATGGATCGTTAACCAGGAGTAATGGTGTTAACGCCTGTGCACACTGTGGATAACCCTGTGCATGCCGCTCGGCCGTAGGGAACTACACCGTTGTGACTTGTGGGCGGGCTGTGGGCGACGTCGGGATGAATGAATCTCATCTATCCACTTCCATCCCCAGTTTCCACAGGTGGCCCCCTCGCTGTGAACAACCGGGCGGCGTGTCCTCCACAGTTATCCACAGGCTATCCACACTGTGAGAACTCCGGCCCATGGAACCGTCTCAGATGGTGGATGCGCCCGGAGACGTACCGATCTCAGCGGTAGCGGCGGTCCTGTTTGATGCGGCTCGTGAGCTCGGTGACCTGGTTGTAGATCGACCGCCGCTCCTTCATGAGCTCGGTGATCTTCTTGTTCGCGTACATGACCGTGGTGTGGTCGCGGTTGCCGAACAGCTGCCCGATCTTCGGGAGCGACAGGCTCGTGAGCTCGCGGCACAGGTACATCGCGATCTGTCGCGCGGTGGCGATCGCCTGCGAACGGGATGAGCCGTACAGGTCGTCGACGGAGAGCTTGAAGTACTCCGCGGTGTGGTTGATGATGTCCGTCGGCGCGACGACGTTGTCCTCGTCGAGGGTGATCAGGTCCTTGAGGACGGTCTGCACCAGGGCCATGTCGACGGCCGTCCGGTTCAGGCTCGCGAACGCCGTGACGCGGATGAGCGTCCCCTCGAGCTCCCGGATGTTGCTCGACACCTTCGAGGCCATGAACTCGAGGATGTCGTCCGGCACCTGCAGGTGGTCGGACTGCGCCTTCTTGCGGAGGATCGCGATGCGCGTCTCGAGCTCGGGCGCCTGCACGTCCGTGATCAGACCCCACTCGAAGCGCGACCGCATGCGGTCCTCGAAGCCGGTCAGGTGCTTCGGTGCGACGTCGGACGTGATGACGACCTGCTTGTTGTGGTCGTGCAGCGTGTTGAACGTGTGGAAGAAGGCCTCCTGCGTGGAGTCCTTCCCCTGCAGGAACTGGATGTCGTCGATCAGCAGGATGTCGATGTCGCGGTAGCGCTGCTGGAACTGGTTCGAGCGGTTGTTCGCGATCGAGTTGATGAAGTCGTTGGTGAACTCCTCGCTCGACACGTACCGGACGCGGATCCCCGGGTAGAGGCTCTCGGCGTAGTGCCCGATGGCGTGGAGCAGGTGGGTCTTGCCCAGCCCGGAGTCGCCGTAGATGAAGAGCGGGTTGTAGGCCTTCGCCGGCGCCTCGGCGACGGCGACCGCCGCCGCGTGCGCGAACCGGTTCGACGAGCCGATGACGAAGTTGTCGAAGTTGTACTTCGGGTTGAGGCGCGACTCGGGTCGGCCGCTGGTGCCCGGGGAGTCGATCTGGCTCGGGACGAAGGGCGCCTCGATGTACTGGCGAGGTGCAGCGCTCTGCTCCACTGCTTCCTGGACGGGCTCGGCGTACTCCGGCACGTTCGGGTCGACGCGCGGCTCGGACGCCATGTCCGGGTTCACCGTGATGGCGAAGTTCGCGACCGAGTCGTCACCGATGCGGGCGACGGCCTCGGTGATCGGGATGCGGATCCGCTGCTCGAGCATGCCGCGGGTCAGGTCGTTGGGGACCTCGAGGTACAGGGTGCCGGCGAGGACGCCCTTCGGTTCGACCAGGTTGAGGAACCCGTGGAGCTGCGGCGTGATGCGGGGGTCTTCGCTGAGGATTCCGAGTACGGATGACCAGAGGTCCTCGACGGGGTCGGCCGGCATCGTCATGTCGCGCTCGTCTCCAGGTGTGTGTCGTGCGTTCGGTGCCGGACCGGGGTGCGTCCTGCTGGGGTCGGACGTGCCGGAGTGCCGCGGGGTGTGGCGCTCAGCGGACCGTGTCGTGCGCCGGCGGTTCGTCGGGGTCTCGGGGGCTTCGTCGACGCCTCGTACCGCGCGTGTTCCCACAGGGTTGTCCACAGTGTTGTCCACGACCGCCCGGATCCGTCGGACAGGAGTACTTCCCTGTCGTACCGGGGCGCGGGGCCGATCGATGACCCCACTGTAAAGGACCGGGCCGGGTGGCACCGAACGGAAGTTGTCCCCAATGTGGAGAATGGACCGCAGCGGTGTCCTCGACGCCTCCGGCACCGAGGCCGGCCCGATCGGCGTTTGACCTGCTCGCTGCTGTCACGTACCGTTAACCAGTTGACTGCGGCCGATTGGTCGCGCCCATCTGCGTCGTTCGACACCGAGCGATGACACATACATACGTGACGGCTCGCCGCGAGCAGCCGTGTGGAGAGATCATGAGCAAGCGCACCTTCCAGCCGAACAACCGTCGCCGCGCCAAGAAGCACGGCTTCCGCCTCCGCATGCGGACGCGTGCCGGCCGCGCCATCCTGTCGGCGCGTCGCGCCAAGGGCCGCACCGAGCTCTCGGCCTGATCAGGCTCACCGCCTGATCCGGTCCTCGGTCTGACCCCGGCATCGCAGTGTTGGCCAGCGCCAACCGCATCGTCCGCGGGGACGACTACCGGAACGTCGTGCGTCGTGGTCGCAAGAGCGCCACGGCGCACGTCGTCGTGTCCGTGGTCTGTCGCTCGACGGACCCCACCGGACCGTCGCGGTTCGGGTTCATCGTCGCCAAGACGGTGGGCAACGCCGTGACCCGGAACCTGATCAGGCGGCGGCTCAAGGCGATCGCGCACGGCATCCTCGCCGACTCCCCCGTGGGGTACGACGTGGTGGTGCGCGCACTGCCAGCCGCATCGCAGGCCGGATGGCCTACCCTGCTCGAAGACGTCGTGCGCTCCTTCGCGCGCGGGGTGGAGAAGGCAGCATGAACCGCACCCTGTGGACCCGGCTGGCCTGGGTCGCCGCGTTGCTCCCACGCAACGCGTGCGTCGTCGTGCTCCGCGCCTACCGTGCAGTGATCTCCCCGTTGTACGGCAACGTCTGCCGGTACCACCCGTCGTGCTCCCGGTACGCCCTCGAAGCGATCCAGCAGTACGGCGTCGTCCGCGGATCCGCGATGGGCGCCTGGCGCATCGCTCGCTGCAACCCCTGGGCTGCAGGCGGGATCGACGACGTCACGGAACGTCGTCGCCGGTTCGTCGTCAACCGGTTCGGGTTCGTCCTCGCGCCGATCCCGCAGCAGCCGCACCCCGCGGTCGGAACGGCCCGGCCGGTCCTGCTCCCCCAGCGCACTCGAAAGGCGTAGCCGTCCCCATGGACATCATCGGTACGATCCTCTGGCCGCTCAAATGGGTGGTCTCGGCCATCCTCGTCGGCTTCCACTGGATCTTCGAGAGCATCGGCATGGACCCGGGCGCGGGTATCACCTGGGTCCTCTCCATCATCTTCCTGACCTTCGTGGTCCGCGCCGCGCTGATCCCGATCTTCGTGCGGCAGATCAAGTCGCAGCGCCGCATGCTCGAGGTCGCGCCGCAGCTGAAGAAGATCCAGGACAAGTACAAGGGCAAGAAGGACCAGTTCTCGCGTGAGGCCATGAGCCGCGAGACCATGGCCCTGTACAAGGAGACGGGCACCAACCCGCTGAGCTCCTGCCTGCCGCTGCTGCTGCAGATGCCGATCTTCTTCTCACTGTACTCGGTGCTGCACGAAGCCCAGATCAACAAGACGGGCATCGGCCTGCTCACGAACGACCTCGCGGCGTCGTTCGGCAACGCGGCCCTGTTCGGTGCCCCCCTGCACGAGACGTTCACCAACGCCTCCGGGTGGGAGGTCCGTGCGATCGCCGGTTTCATGATCGTGGTCATGACGGCCTCGCAGTTCATCACGCAGCTGCAGCTCGTCGCCAAGAACATGTCGCCGGAGACCAAGGCGTCGCCGATGTACCGCCAGCAGAAGATGATGCTGTACATCCTCCCGCTGGTCTTCGTGATCTCGGGTCTGAGCTTCCCCCTCGGCGTCATGTTCTACTGGCTCGCCTCGAACGTCTGGACGATGGCGCAGCAGTACTTCGTCATCCGCAGCATGCCGACGCCTGGTTCCGAGGCGGCCCTGGCACGTGAGGCGCGTCTGGCCAAGAAGGCCCAGCGTCGCGGCATCGCCAACCCGGTCCTCGCCGAGGCCGGTGCCGGTGCTGGCGCCGCCGAGATCGAGGCCGTGCGAGTCACCACGCAGCGTTCGCAGCCGGTCGGCAAGCAGCGCTCGAAGAAGAACGGGAAGAAGTAAGTGACCGAGCAGGACACCGCCGCAGCCGTCGACACCACCGAGGTCCCGGACGAGGACGCCCGTGACGAGGCCGACATCGCTGCGGACTACATCGAGGAACTCCTCGACATCTGCGACCTCGACGGAGACATCGAGATCGAGGAGCGCGCCGGTCGCGTCTACCTGTCGGTCACCGACGACGGCGAGGCGCTCCGCGTCCTCTCGAAGCCGGACACGGTCACGGCCCTGCAGGAACTCACCCGCATCGCCGTCCAGGCCGAGACGGGCGAGTTCAGCCGGCTCATCCTCGACGTGGGCGGCTCCCGTGACGCTCGTGCCGACGAGCTGCAGCGACTGGTCGACACCGCCGTCGAGCGCATCGAAGCCGGATCGTCCTCCGCAGCACTCCCCCCGATGTCGTCGTACGAGCGCAAGCTGGTCCACGACCTCGTCGCTGAGAAGGGCTTCCACTCGGAGTCCGAGGGTGAGGGTCGGGACCGCCACACGGTCGTCACCCGATGACGGACGAGTCGGTGTCCGCGGACACCGCTCCCGCGCCTTCGGACGATGCTCCGGTGCTGGAGGCCGAGCCTGCGGCTGCGTCCGTGCTCTTCGGCGATCAGATCGAGACGGCTCGGTCGTTCACGAACGAGCTGGCTCGCCGGGGCGAGGAGCTGGGCCTGATCGGCCCGCTCGAGCTGCCTCGACTCTGGACGCGACACATCCTCAACTCTGCTTTGTTGGCGCCCCTCCTGGAGGCCCGTGGCCGGGTTGCCGACGTCGGCTCGGGTGCGGGATTGCCCGGTCTCGTGCTCGCGATCGCCCGTCCGGACGTGCACTTCACGCTCATCGAGCCGATGGAGCGCCGCGTGGACTGGCTCACCAGTGAGGCGAGCCGGCTCGGCCTGCCGAACGTGACGGTGGTCCGGGGCCGCGCCGAGGACGTCTCCGACGACATCGTGGTCGACCAGGTCACTGCGCGTGCAGTCAGTGCGTTGTCGAAGCTCATTCCGATGACGGTTCCGCTCGTCCGCTCGGGCGGGCAGCTCATCCTCATGAAGGGTGCGCGAGTCGACGACGAGATCGAGAAGGCGCGCAAGGTCATTCTGCGCCAGCACCTCTCGGACGTCGAGGTCCTCGAGCTCGGGGACGGTGTGGTCGCAGAGACCACGCGGGTCTTCCGGGCTACAGTTGACTGACCCTGCGGCTCGGATCGGGACGACTGATCTCTTGCTGCTCCACGTTTCACGTGAAACATCGAACCGGGGAAGAGGCACTCGTTGAGCTCATCGACCGATTACGACGCGTCGACTCCGCTTGCTCGCGAGATCGCCGACCTGAACCGGCGGCGCCGTGCGATCGCGACGCAGCAGTTCCCGTTGCCCCCGAAGACGCGGATCATCACCGTGTCGAACCAGAAGGGCGGCGTCGGGAAGACCACGACGACCGTCAACTTGGCTGCTGGCCTCGCGCACGGTGGCGCACGGGTGCTCGTCATCGACCTCGATCCGCAGGGCAACGCGTCGACGGCCTTGGGCGTCGACCACCAGGCTGAGGTCGCGAGCATTTACGACGTCATCGTCGACGAGGCCGCGATGGCCGGCACCGTGCAGCGCTCCCCCGAGTCCGACACCCTGTGGTGCGTCCCGGCGACGATCCACCTCGCGGGCGCTGAGATCGAGCTCGTCTCCTTGGTCGCTCGAGAACAGCGCCTCCGTACGGCGCTCGATCTGTACCTCCAGTCGCTGGACGAGCCGTACCACTACGTCTTCATCGACTGCCCGCCGTCGCTCGGTCTCCTCACGATCAACGCGTTTGTGGCGGCCCAGGAAGTCCTGATCCCGATCCAGTGCGAGTACTACGCGCTCGAGGGACTCAGCCAGCTGTTGCGCAACATCGAGCTCATCGAGAGGCACCTCAACCCGAACCTCAGGGTCTCGACGATCCTGCTCACCATGTACGACGGTCGGACCAACCTGGCGAACCAGGTGGCGAACGACGTCCGCGAGCACTTCGGTGATCAGGTGTTGAAGGCGATGATCCCCCGGTCCGTCCGGGTGAGTGAAGCGCCGAGTTACGGACAGAGCGTCGTCGCGTACGACGTGAACTCCACCGGGTCGCTCTCCTACTTGGAAGCGGCCGCCGAGATCGCAGCACGAGGAGCGCAAGACTGATGGCACCCAAGCGAACTGGACTCGGCCGCGGCATCGGCGCGCTCATCCCGACGGCGACGGACCAGCAGGACCGCCCAGTGGACGTGTTCTTCCCGACTGGTGGGTCGCCGGCGTCGGCACCCACCGCGGACGAGCTCGTCGCCGTTCCGGGAGCCCGACTCGCGAACCTCAACCCGCTGGACGTGATCCCGAACGGGCAGCAGCCGCGCAAGGAGTTCCGCGAAGAGGAGTTGCAGGAGCTCGTCCACTCCATCCGTGAGATCGGCGTGCTGCAGCCCATCGTGGTCCGTCCAATCCCCGGGGCTGCGGGGACGGAGCCGCAGTATGAGCTGATCATGGGTGAGCGGCGCCTCCGCGCCACCAAGGAACTGGGGCTCACGACCATCCCGGCGATCGTCAAGGAGACGCCGGACGACGCGATGCTCCGGGACGCCCTGCTCGAGAACCTGCACCGGGCGCAGCTCAACCCGCTCGAAGAGGCTTCGGCGTACCAGCAGCTCCTGGCGGACTTCGGGATCACGCAGGAACAGCTCGGCCAGCGCATCGGCCGCTCCCGTCCGCAGATCACCAACACCATCCGTCTGCTGCGGCTCCCCTCCCCCGTGCAGCGTCGGGTCGCTGCCGGCGTGCTGTCGGCCGGTCACGCACGCGCGATCCTTGCTGCCCCGGACGCGGAGGCGATGGAGTACCTCGCTGAGAAGATCGTCAACGAGGACCTGTCGGTGCGCGCTGCCGAAGCGATCGCGCAGCAGTTGGCGACGAAGACCCCTCCGAAGACGACGCCGCAGCCCTCCAAGAACCAGGCGCACTTCAACGATCTTGCTGAGCGCATCGGTGACCGGCTGAACACACGGGTCAAGATCGCCGTCGGTGCCCGGAAGAGCTCCGTGACGATCGACTTCGCGAACGGCGACGACCTCAATCGCATCCTGTCGGAGCTGGGGATCAGCGACGTGTCGTCCTGACGGCTTGTCAATGGCGCTATGCGCCCCGTAGCGGGCCTCGCATGCCTGGTGTGGGTGCCCGGAGCAGCGAGGGGTCGTTCGGCCCGACACGGGGCGCGGAGCCGCTCCGCTGGCTCGAGTTCACGAGCAGCGAACGGGAAGCCCGTACGTTTCACGTGGAACACTGCCAGGCTCGCATCATGAGATCCCGCAATCCCGAGCCGCTCTGGCGTGATGTCGTCGGTCAAGAACTCCGCGCTCGTCGCCGCGTCCGCGGGGACACCCTGCAGGATGTCGCCCGTCGCGCAGGGGTGTCGCCGCAGTACTTGTCGGAGATGGAACGGGGGCGGAAGGAGCCTTCGAGCGAGATGTTGGCAGCAGTGGCCGGCGCGCTCGAGAGCTCCTTGCTGGACTTGACGGCGGCGGCAGCAGAACAGCTCCGCGAGCGAGCACGTTCCGCAGGTACTGGTGGCGAACAGCTGCGGAGTAGTTTCCTCCTCGCAGCCTGAGGCGTCCGGGAGCGCCGTCGGTCAGCGTCGAGTGATCACGTGGTCCACGAGCCCGTACTGCTGGGCCTGACGGGCCGTGAAGACCCGATCGTGATCCGTGTCGGCTCGGAGTTGGTCGACACTCTGGCCGCTGTGCTCGGTGAGCAGGTGCTCGATCTCGGCCCGGATCCGGACGACCTCGTCGGCCTGCAAGATGAGCTCGGGAATGGCCCCCTGTCCTTGCGCCGCGGGTTGGTGGAGCACGACCCGAGCATGCGGCAGGGCCGACCGCTTTCCTTCGGCGCCCGCGGCGAGCAGCACGGCTCCGACACCGATTGCCTGCCCAACGCAGGTGGTCGCGACGGCGGGGCGGATGAACCGCATGGTGTCGTAGACGGCGAGCATGGCACTCGGATCGCCGCCGTCGCAGTTGACGTAGAGCTGCACGTCCGAGTCCGGGTTGTCTGACTCGAGGAAGAGGAGCTGCGCGATGAGGGCATTGGCGACGCCAGCATCGATCGCGGTCCCGATGTAGATGATCCGCTCGGTGAGGAGGTGCGAGTAGACGTCCAAGACCCGCTCGCCGCGAGCGTCCCGCGCGATGACGTTCGGGATCGTGTACGCGCTCAACGGTCTCCCTCCCCTGCCACAGGTCCGCCGAAGCCTGTCATCGTGGAACGGGGCTGCTGGGGCCGGATCACCGAGAAGTCGTCGACGATCAGGTCGACGAACCCGTAGTCGAGGGCCTCCTCGGCGGAGTACCAGTGGTCGTGCAGCGAGTCCTCGAAGATGCGGTCGACCGTCTGTCCGGTGTCCGCTGCGATGAGTCCGAGCACGGTGTCGCGGGTGTCACGGAGGTGGTCTGCCTGCAGCGCAACGTCCACCGCACTCCCCCCGATCCCTGCGGATCCCTGGTGCATCAGGATCCGGCTGTGCGGCAGCGCTCGTCGCTTGCCAGGAGTACCCGAGGACAGCAGGAACTGCCCCGCGCTGCAGGCGATCCCGAATGCGAGCGTGCTGACATCGTTGGGGATCACCCGCATGAGGTCCCGGAGTGCGAGCATCGCCGGAACCGAGCCTCCGGGCGAGTGGATCCAGAGCGCGATGTCGTTCCAGGGGTCCGCCGTCGCGAGCTGTACCAACTGCGTCATCAAGACGGTGCCGTTGTCGTCGTCGAGGGCGCCGTCGAGTACGAGCACGCGTTGGTCGAAGAGGGCACGCCGGTACTCGGTCGTGAAGGCTGCGGGGGGTGGTGAATCGGTCATGCGTCCACCGTGCGCCCGCAGATTACCCGAGGCACCCGTTGCTGCTCAGAGCGGATCAGCTCTCAGCAGCGAACCACGAGTGCGACGTTCCACGTGGAACATCGACTCTCACGCATTCCGATGTTCCACGTGGAACGTCGGACCTGACGGATCAGGCGTGGTGGTCGCGGATCGCCTGTTCGGCGAGCTCCGCGTACGTCCACCCGAGATCGAATCCCGATGCGGAGAGTGCCTGCGGCAGCAGGGATGTCTCGGTCAGACCCGGGAGTACGTTGGCTTCGAGGAACCACGGCGTTCCGGCGCCGTCGATGATGAGGTCCACACGGGACAGGTGGCGGAGGCCGAGGGCTGTGTGCGCCGCGACGCCGGCATCGGCTGCAGCGGTCGCGAACTCGTCAGACAGTCGGGCGGGGGTGTAGAACGTCGTCTCCCCCGCGTTGTACCGCGCCTCGAAGCCGTAGATGCCGTTCCGCGGGACGATCTCCACCGCGGAGAGCGCCACCGGCCCGTCGCCCGTGTCGATGATGCCGACTGCGACCTCGGTGCCGCGGATGAGCTGCTCGACCACGACGTCGTCGCAGTACGTGTACGCCGTCACCATCGCCCGCGGCAGGTCGTTCACGTCGTCGACGAGGGTCACTCCCTGCGCGCTGCCGCCACGTGCCGGCTTCACGGCGAGCGGGACCGGGTGCTCCCCCGCGATGGCCTTGAGCACCCCGACGGCGCCGAGCTCGCGGAACACGTCGTGGGACAGCGTGACGGATCGTGGGGTGCGGACGCCTGCCCGCGCGACCAGCGCTGACGCCGTCGGCTTGTCCCATGCCAACCGGGCCGACGTGGAACGTGAGCCGACGAACGGGATGTCCACCGCCTCCAGGATGCCCCGCAGGGCCCCGTCTTCACCGGAGGCGCCGTGCAGAGCCGGCCACACGACGTCCGGGCGGGACTCGGCGAGAGCCGGCAGCAGCAGCGCGTCGGCGTCGCGGAGGTCAACCTGCCAGCCGTACCCGGTCAGCGAGTCGGCGACCCGCCGACCGGAGCGCAGGGAGACGTCACGCTCGTGCGAGATCCCTCCGGCGACGACGACGACGTGACGACGAGTGAGCTCAGCCATGGGGGTCCTCCGGTGTGGAACGACGGTGCTGATGGGCCACGCACCGAGGAAAAGCGCTGATCAGGAGATGTTCGGCGGCGGCGCGCTGACCGAGGACGTCTCGCGGACGACGCTGTTCGGCCGAGTCGTCGGGCCGAACGTCTCGATCAGCTCGAGCTCGTCGTTAACGACGTTGGCGAGCCGCTTCACGCCGACGCGGATCTGCTCGGGGGTCGGGTAGCAGAACGACAGACGGATGTGCCCGCCGCCACGACCGTCCGCGTAGAAGGCCGTCCCCGGCGTGTAGGCGACGAGCTCCTTCACGGCGCGCGGCAGCATGCCCTTCGAATCGAGGGACTCGGGGAGCGTCAGCCAGACGAAGAAGCCACCGTTCGGCTTCGTCCAGGACAGGTCCGGCAGGAACTCCCCCAGAGCGGACAGCATGGCATCACGGCGCTCTGCGTAGATGCCCCGGAAGGTGTCAACCTGACCCTTCCAGTCCGCGGCGTCCAGGTAGGCGTTCACGACGTACTGCCCGAAGGAGTTCGGGGCGAGGACGGCGGACTCGTTGGCGAGCACGAGCTTCTCGCGGATGGCGTGCGGTGCGAGCGCCCAGCCGACGCGGAAACCGGGTGCGAGGGTCTTCGAGAAGGACCCCAGGTACACGACGCCCTCTTCGTCGATGGAACGGATCGCCTGCGGTGCCGGCTCGTCGAACCAGAGGAGTCCGTAGGGGTTGTCCTCGAGCACCAGGATGTTGTTCGACCGGCAGATGTCGAGCACCTCGATGCGGCGCTCCCGGCTCATGGTGACGCCGGCCGGGTTGTGGAAGTTGGGGATCGTGTAGAGGAACTTGATCCGCTTGCCCTGCGTGCGGAGGTTCGCGATCGCCTCACGTAGTGCCTCGGGCACCAGCCCGAGCTCGTCGGTCGTCACGTGGACGGTCTCGGCCTGGTACGACCGGAACACACCGATCGCGCCGACGTAGGACGGGGACTCGGCGAGGACGACGTCGCCCGGATCGATGAAGAGCCGCGTGACGAGGTCGAGCGCGTGCTGCGAGCCCGTCGTCACGACGACGTCCTCGGCACTGGCACGGATGCCCTCGAGGCGCATGACGTCCACGATGTGCTCGCGGAGGGACCGCAGACCCTGTCCGCCGCCGTACTGCAACGCCATGGCCGCGTGCTCGTTCATCACGCGGTCCAGGGAGCCCGTGACGAGCTCCCTCGGCAGCGCGGAGACGAACGGCATGCCGCCCGCCAACGAGACCACCTCGGGGCGCGAGGCGACGGCGAACAGGGCTCGGACCTCGGAGGCGCTCAGCCCGGCGGTGCGCTGGGCGTAGGAGTCGTACCAGGGGTCGAGGCTGTTGCCGTTCGTCATACCGTGCTCCGATCAGTGAGACATTCCCGCCACACTACGACATCGACCCCGGAAACCCGGGCTCCGCGGCGGGGGCCGATCCGCAACGGGTGGCATGCGAACGCCCCGCCGGCGCCTGCTGAGCAGGACGAGGACGGGGCGTTCGGTGGAGCTGGTGCGACCTACGCGAGGAACTCGGCGAGGTCGGCCTCGAGCGCGGGCTTCGGCTTGGCGCCGATGACGGTCTTGACCACCTCGCCACCCTTGAAGACCTTCATCGCCGGGATCGACGTGATCTGGTAGTTCATGGCCGACTGGGGGTTGTCGTCCACGTTGAGCTTCACGATCTCGATCTTGCCGGCGTGCTCTTCGGCGATCTGGTCGAGGATCGGCGAGACGGCGCGACACGGGCCGCACCACTCGGCCCAGAAGTCGACGAGGATCGTCTTGTCGGACTTGAGGACCTCGTCCGAGAAGGTGGCGTCGGTGACAGCCTTTGCGTTGGACATGGGTGTCCTTTCGTGAGAAGTCGGTACTGGATGTGGAACCGCGGACGCTCCCCCGGCATTCCGGGGGCCGTACGGGTCAGGCGGAGATGGTGACCGGCTCGACCGGGGTCTCGCCCGCAGCAGCGTCGGTCAGCGTGTCCTCGAGGTCGGCGAGGTACTTCTCGGCGTCGAGCGCAGCGACGGCACCGGACCCAGCAGCCGTGATGGCCTGGCGGTAGGTGTGGTCGAGCACGTCGCCCGCGACGAAGACCCCGGGGACGCCGACGGCCTTGGACGTGCGGCCCTCGACGGCGATGGTGCCCTCGGGAGCGAGCTCGAGCTGACCGTGCACGAGGTGCACGCGGGGGTCGTTGCCGATCGCGATGAACAGACCGTCGAGGGCGAGTTCGCTCTCGGTGCCGTCCACGGTGTCCTTGAGCGTCACGCCGGTCACGGCGGAGTCACCCTGGATGCCGATGACCTCCTTGTTCCACGCGAACTCGATCTTCGGGTCGTTGTGGGCGCGGTCCTGCATGATCTTCGACGCGCGGAGGGTGTCCTTGCGGTGGATCACGGTGACCTTGTCGGCGAAGCGCGTGAGGAACGTCGCCTCTTCCATCGCGGAGTCGCCACCGCCGACCACGGCGATGTTCTTCTGGCGGAAGAAGAAGCCGTCGCAGGTCGCGCACCACGAGACACCGTGGCCCGAGAGGCGCTCTTCGTCGGCGATGCCGAGGTGGCGGTACGCCGAACCGGTCGCGTAGATGACCGCGAGGGCTTCGTACGTCTCGCCGGAGCCGACGGTGACCTTCTTCACGTCGCCGGTGAGGTCGACGGAGACGGCGTCGTCGTACAGGACCTCAGCGCCGAACTTCTCGGCCTGTTCCTGCATCTTGATCATGAGGTCGGGGCCCTGGATCCCCTCGGGGAAGCCCGGGAAGTTCTCGACCTCGGTCGTCTTGGTGAGTTCCCCGCCCGTCTCGACGCTGGACGCGACGATGAGCGGCTTGAGCTCTGCGCGCGCGGCGTAGATGCCGGCGGTGAACCCGGCCGGACCGGAACCGATGATGATGAGCTGGCGCATGCCTGACTGCCCTTCCGTTGCGTGCTGACCGGGTCAACACATGGTACCGGCGCGGCATTCCGCGACGTCCGGGAAGCGTGCGGTCAGCGACCGAGCTTGCTCTTCACCATGCCGACGGCGTTCTTGATCTCGCCGTTCTTCGCGACGACGAGCGCCCCGAAGTACACGAGGACCATGACGGCGCCGGTCAGGACGATGGTGATGAGTGCCCCGGTGCGGTCGGACATCGCGAACCCGGCTGCGGAGAACGCCCCGAAGAAGTTCACGACCAGCAGGCCGACCACGCCGGCGATCAGCGCAGCGATGACGAACTGCACGTGCGAGCGGGTCACGACCGGTCCTTCGATGCTGCCGAGCTTGCGACGCACCAGGACGAGCGCGACGATCGTCTGCGCGGTGCCGGCGAGCGTCGTGCAGGCGGCCACACCGATGCCGATCACGGAGGTCGGGAACGTCGACACCGCGAGGGCACCGATGACGAACAGGACGGACTGGATGCACTGCATCAGGAACGGGGTCCGGTGGTCGTGCATGGCCCAGAACACGCGCTGGATGATGAACAACATGCTGAACAGCACCAGGCCCGGCATGTAGGCGACCAGGACGGCACCGACCTGCAGGGCGCTCTCGAACGTGCCCTCGTAGAGCCGGCCGAACGGCACCGCGACGACGACCAGCGCCACGGACGCGAAGACCGTGAAGAGTCCGACGATGCGCAGGGACAGCGACAGGTTCCGTCGGACTGATGCCAGGTCGCCGCGTGCAGCATCGTGGCTCATCCGGGTGAAGTACGCCGTCGCGATGGAGACCGTGATGATCGAGTGCGGCAGCATGAAGATGAGCCACGCGTTGCCGAGCACCGCGTTGCCGGGTCCGTCGCCCTGACCCTTCCACGCGACCGCGGACTGCACGATGCCGGCGACCTGGGTCACCAGGATCATCGCGAAGAGCCAGCCGGCAGCGGTTCCCGTCGACTTCAGGCCGACGCCGCGCCACCGGAAGTCCGGCCGGAAGGACAGCCCTGCTCGCCGCCAGAACAGCGGGAGGAACGCCGCCTGGGCGAACACACCGAACGAGGCGCTGCCGGCGAGGAGCGCGATCTTCGCCGGCGTCCAATCGTCGAGGGCGCTGCCGCTCGTGCCGTACAGGGCGATGAACACCACGAGCCCGGCGATCGCGATGACGTTGTTGAGCAGCGGTGCCCAGGTGAACGGACCGAACACCTGCTTGGCGTTGAGGACCTCACCGAGTAGCGAGTACATCGCGTAGAACAGGATCTGCGGCAGGCACCAGAACGCGAAAGCGATGGCGAGGTCGGTCGCAGCGGGACTCCGGGTGTCCGAGGACGTCGTGTACAGGCGGACCAGGAGCGGCGCCAGTGCCGTCGCGACGATCGTGATGACGATGAAGACCGACCCGCCGAGCGTCACGATCTTGTTGACGTACGCCTGTCCGCCGTCCGTGCCGTTCTTCATGGCGCGGACGATCTGCGGGATGAGCACGGCCGACAGCAGGCCACCCGCGATGAGCGCGTAGATGTTGTTCGGCAGCTGGTTCGCGACGGCGAACGCGTTCGCCGAGGGGCTCTTGTTCTGCCCGATGGCGTACGCGAGCACGAAGGTCTTCGCGAAGCCGAGGATCCGGCTCACCATCGTCCCCGCTGCGAGCATCGCACTCGCCCGCCCCAGGCTGCGCTCCGCGACCGGTTCCGCGTCGACGTCGGGCTGGGGCTGGGTGGCGCTGATGGTCGGCTCCTCGGGGTCGCGGGCGTCCGCGACGCGGCTGGTACGGGCGTCGGACGGGAGGCCCGGCTCGGCCCCGGCACGGGCGATCGCGTCCTGCAGGCGGTCGCCACCAGGAGCCGCGACAGCGGCCGTGCCGGAGCCGGCCACGGCGAACGCGGTGGGTGCCTCGGCGCGGTGATCCGGGCCTCCCGGTCCGGCGACCGATCCCGCGGACGGAGCAGCCGCGCCGGGCGCACCCGGCTGCACGGCGAGCGGGCGGTTGGGGTCGTCGTCGTCCTCGTCGTCGAGTTCACCGTTGCGACGACGGATGCGCTTCCGGATGCTGCGGAAGATCCCGAAGCCGAAGATCGCGATCAGGGCGACCGCTGCGGCGGCGGTGATGACCGTCTCCCACTGCGCCTGGACGTTGAGTTCGACGGTGGCGGGCTGCGCGATGGCGACACCGGTCGGGCTCGACAGGGACATGGTCAGCTCGACCTTGCCGTTCGCGACGGACTGCACGGGGACGGTCGCTCGGGTCGAGGAGTCCGGTTGGATCTCGACGACGATGTCGTTGCGGACGATCCGGAGGGCGGAGTTCGACGGCTGGACGGCCAGGTGCACCGTCACCGGGTAGTCCGAGCTGTTGCGGATGGACACGGGCAGCGAGGACCGGTCGCCGAGCAGGGTCAGGCTGCTCGAGTCGACGATCCCGACCTCGGTGGTCTGCTTCGCCCAGGCCGCGGTGCGGACGTCGACCGCGGCCTGGAGCCCGTCGTCGTCCCCGCGCCACGCGTTCGAGGCGATGGCGAGCAGCCGGAGTCGTGCGGGAGCCGTCAGTTCAGCGGGGGTGTCGAGGATGGTGGCGAACGCGGAGAGCCCCTGTTCGCCCTGCACGAGGCGCTTGAGTTGTGCGATGCGGTCGGCCCCGGTGGACGCACTGTTGAGCGTGAGCGACCCCGCCGTGGCGTCCGACGCCGTGGAGAGGTCGGCCGGTGCCACCCAGGCGGTGCTCTCGAGGGCGTCGAGGGTCTGGCTGAGGCGTGTGGAGTCCGAGGGCCAGTCGCGACCGAGGGTGAGCAGGATCGGCCCCGTGGCGGTGCCGTCGCGCGCCGAGGTGGCGAGCGTCGCCGTGAGCTCGGACATCGCCGAGGACCAGCTCTGGCGGTCCGGTGCGGTCGCGGCGTCGCGCAGCAGGGACGACATCGACTGGTCAGACACGAGGACGTGGTCGTCGCCGATCTTCTCCGACGCCGAGACCGTGGCGTTCGCGCCGGCGGAGGTGTTCCCGCTCGAGACGATGGTGGTGTCCTTGTCGGCCCGCTGCAGTGCCGTGAGGTCGGCCGCGGTCACGGTGCCGTCCGCCGGCCACGCGATGGAGTCCATCGAGTACGGGAAGTCCAGCAGCTGCTCGGTGGTCGGCAGCGTCTCCGTGGTCTCGCCCGAGCCGGCGTCGGTGGTGGCGTCGTCGCTCGGGGACGCGGTGCTGCTCGGGGTCGTCGTCTGCCCGGGCGTCGCGGTCGGGGTCGGTGCGGGGGTCTCGGCGCCGGGGAAGTTCTCGGTCTTCACGGACTGGTCGAGCGAGATCGGGGCGAGGATGCCGTCCGACCCGGCCTGGCGCAGCCCGGTGACGTCGGCGTCGGCGTAGGACAACGCGAAGGTCTCGTTGCGCAGGGATTCGAGGCGCTGGAGCCACGCGGTCGCCGCGGACGGCGCGTTCTCGCCGAGGATCCGGATCGAGGCGATGATGCGGGGGTCGACCGCGACGGCGACGTTGTGGTCCTCGGCGGCGTCGAGCTGCTGGGTGAGGGTGCCGTCCACCGAGGTCGCGGCGGCGAGGACGGCCGCGCTGAGGATGCCGTCCGTGGACTTCGGGACCGTCACCGGCATCGCCACGGAGACGCTGACCGGCACCTGCTCGAAGTCCGGGTACCAGGTGATCGCGGAGCGGGCGACGGCGAAGGTCTCACCGGCCGTGTACTCCGCCGCGATGCGCCGCGCACCGAACGAGGAGTACCCGCCGAGTGCCACGTTGCCCGAGACGATCTCGACCGAGTCGATGGTGACCGATCGGTGCGCCGGGACCTCCGGGATGTCGACGGAGTCCATCGGGGCGCCGAGGTAACCGGTCGTGGTGGTGTCGGCGAGCCAGTCGGCGAGGACGTCCCGCGTGCTCACGGAGCGGAAGATGTCGAACTCCGCGGTGCCGGCGGGCAGCGCGGCGTCGGTGTCGTTCGTGACGGTCACCGAGAGGGTGAGGTCCTGGTCGCGCTGGACGATCCCACGGTGCGCGGGAGCGACCGAGATCGTGGCCTTGCCCGCATCGGCAGCAGCCGGATCGGCGAGGTGGGTCTTGGCCGACGACACCGTCGCAGCATCGGCGTGCGGGGCGCTGACGGGCGCGACGACCAGGCCGAGCGCGACGAGGGTCGACGCGGCTGCGGCGAGCGTGGTGCGGAGGATGTGCATACGGAAGCGGGCCACGGGGTCGGTTCGGGCCGAGCACGAGTGTATGAGGCGTGACCATGAACAGGTCCCGTGCGCGCGGGGTTGTGGAGAACTCGAGGCCTCGATCTGGGAGGATGAGCACCGTCATGCAGTCCGTTGCCCAGGCCGTCGAACGACTCGACGCACTCGCCACCACCGAGCCCGTCGCCCTCCTCGCTCGGGCCTTCGCCGACGCCGGACACGAGCTGGCCCTGGTCGGCGGACCCGTGCGGGATGCCTTCCTCGGTCGCCCCGTCACCGACCTCGACTTCACGACGAGCGCCCGTCCGGACGACATCCTGCGCATCGTCGAACCGATCGCGAGCGCCACGTGGGACGTCGGCCGCCAGTTCGGCACCATCGCCGCGCGGGTCAGCGGCGAGCAGGTCGAGATCACCACCTACCGCAGCGACGTGTACGACGGCGAGACCCGCAAGCCCGAGGTCGCGTTCGGCGACACCATCGAGGACGACCTGCTCCGCCGCGACTTCACCGTCAACGCGATGGCGCTCCGGCTGCCGGCGCGCGAGCTCGTCGACGTGCACGGCGGCGTCGAGGACCTGCTGGCCGCACGACTCCGCACCCCGCAGGCCGCCGTGGTGTCGTTCCGCGACGACCCGCTCCGGATGATGCGGGCAGCGCGGTTCACCTCGCAGCTCGGGTTCACCGTCGACGACGACGTCCGTGCCGCCATGCAGGACCTCGTCGACTCCATCGACATCGTGTCCGCCGAGCGGGTACGCGACGAACTCGTCAAGCTGCTCGGCACGGGCGACCCCGTGCCGGGCATCCGCCTGCTCGTGGACACCGGGCTGGCGCAGCGGTTCCTGCCCGAGCTGCCCGAGATGCAGCTCGAGATCGACGAGCACCACCACCACAAGGACGTCTACGAGCACTCCCTGACCGTGCTCGAACAGGCGATCGGCTACGAGGCCGAGCGGCACGCGGGCGACCCCCCGGACACCGTGCTGCGGCTCGCGGCGCTGCTGCACGACATCGGCAAGCCCGCCACCCGCAAGCTCGAGCCGGGCGGCGCCGTCAGCTTCCACCACCACGACCTGGTCGGCTCGAAGCTCGCGAAGAAGCGGCTCCGGGCCCTGCGCTTCGACAACGACACGATCGCCGCCGTTGCGCGGTTGATCGAACTGCACCTGCGGTTCTTCGGGTACACCGACGGCGCCTGGACCGACTCGGCCGTGCGCCGCTACGTCCGCGACGCCGGCCCGCAGCTCGAACGGCTGCACGAGCTCACCCGCTCGGACGTCACCACGCGGAACCGTCGCAAGGCCGATCGCCTGGCGTTCGCGTACGACGACCTCGAGGAGCGCATCCGCGTCCTGGCCGACCAAGAGGAACTGGACTCGATCCGGCCCGACCTGACCGGCGACGACATCATGCGGATCCTCGACATCCCGCCGGGGCGTGCCGTGGGCGAGGCCTACCGCTTCCTGCTCGAGGCGCGGATGGACGACGGGCCGCTTGGCGCCGACGCTGCCGAGGCGCGCCTGCGCGACTGGTGGGCCGCTCGGGACGCGACCGCCTGACGGACGCGACGGTTCTCCACAGACCGGTGGCGCGCCTCCAGGCCGTCGGGTAGTCTGTGCAGGTTGCCCGGCGCGTGTCTGCGTGCCGTGGCACATGCATCAACCCTCCTGCCCCGGGAACTGCCCGGGGCCGCTGAGACCAGAGGAGGTGGGTTCCGCATGCACCAGTACGAACTGATGGCGATCCTCGACCCCGAGATCGATGAGCGCACCGTCGCTCCCAGCCTGGACAAGTTCCTCGCTGTCATCCGCAACGACGGTGGCACCGTCGACAACGTGGACGTCTGGGGCCGTCGCCGGCTCGCTTACGAGATCGCCAAGAAGTCCGAGGGCATCTACGCCGTCGTCGACTTCACGTCCTCGCCCGAGGCCGCCAAGGAGCTCGACCGTCAGCTCGGTCTCTCCGAGGCCGTGCTCCGCACGAAGGTCCTCCGCGCCGAAGAGGGCATCGCGCAGGTCGCCGCCCAGAAGCAGCGCGACGAGGCACGCGCAGCCCGCAAGGCTGCCAACGCCTCCGCAACCGCGACCGCGAGCGCCGAGTAACCCGTGGCCGGCGAAACCGTCATCACGGTGGTGGGCAACCTCACCGCGGACCCCGAGCTGCGCTACACGCAGAACGGGCTCGCAGTGGCGAACTTCACCATCGCCTCCACGCCTCGCACGTTCGACCGTCAGGCGAACGAGTGGAAGGACGGCGACGCGCTGTTCCTCCGCGCGAGTGTGTGGCGGGAGTTCGCCGAGCACGTGGCGGGGTCGCTGACGAAGGGCTCGCGCGTCATCGCGCAGGGTCGTCTGCGTCAGCGTTCCTACCAGGACCGTGAGGGTCAGCAGCGCACGAGCATCGAGCTCGAGGTCGACGAGATCGGCCCGTCGCTCCGGTACGCGACCGCACAGATCACCCGCGCAGCGGGTGGCGGCGGCGGTCGTGGCCAGGTCGGCGGCGGCAACGGCGGCGGTCAGCAGGGCGGCGGCAACGGCGGCTGGAACAACAACGGTGGCGGCAACGCCCCCGCTGGTGGCCAGTCGGACGAGCCGTGGTCCCCGCAGGGTGGCCAGCAGGGCGGCGGCAACGCACAGTCGAACGACGTGTGGAGCACCCCCGGCGGCAACTTCGACGACGAGACCCCGTTCTGATCCTCCTGGTTCCGACGGACACACAACTTTTCTTCTAAGGACAAATCACTATGGCTGGAAAGAGCACCGGCGACCGCCGGAAGCCTCGCGGCAAGGGCGGCAAGAACGCCGCTCCCGCGAAGTCGATCAAGGTCGGCGTCATCGACTACAAGGACGTTGCGACCCTTCGCAAGTTCATCTCGGAGCGTGGAAAGATCCGCGCCCGTCGCATCACCGGCGTCTCCGTCCAGGAGCAGCGCCTCATCGCCCGTGCCGTGAAGAACGCCCGTGAGATGGCGCTCCTCCCCTACGCCGGCTCCGGCCGCTGATCGGAGGTCGACACATGTCGAAGCTCATCCTCACCCACGAGGTCTCCGGCCTCGGTTCCGCTGGTGACGTCGTCGACGTCAAGAACGGCTACGCCCGCAACTACCTCATCCCCCAGGGCTTCGCTGTCGCGTGGTCCAAGGGCGGCGAGAAGCAGGTCGAGTCGATCCGTGCCGCGCGCACCGCGCGTGAGCTCGCCACCATCGAAGAGGCACAGGACCTCAAGATGAAGCTCGAGAACGCGACCATCTCCCTGGCGGTCAAGGCCGGCAAGGACGGTCGTCTGTTCGGCTCCGTCCGTCCGGGCGACGTCGCTGACGCCGTCCAGGCGCAGGGCGTCGGCTCGCTCGACAAGCGCAAGGTCGAGGTCCCCGCGACCATCAAGACCGTCGGTGACCACGAGGCCACCGTGCGTCTGCGCGAGGACATCACTGCCGTGATCTCGCTCAAGGTCGTCGCTGCCAAGTAGCACTGACGTTCCGCTCCACGACGGGCGGGTCTCCTTCGGGAGGCCCGCCCGTCGTTGCGTTGGTGGGTGCTCCGCGTGGTGCGTGGCGCGGGGCGCGGGGCGCGGGGCGTGCGTGCTTTCACTTGGTGAGCAGAAAAGGTCGGGTCCCGATCCCCCACTCGACATCTTCTGCTCACCATCAACGCACGGTCGTCCAGAACGGCCGGGAGGCCCGGCTCGGCTTGCACGGGCGGGTTCGGCCTGGCTGGCTGGTTACCTCTCAGGCACGGCCCGGCTTGCTGGGAACGGCCCGAGAACACTTCCCACAGGAGGGGTGCTTGTCAAGTCGTTTTACACAGCAGAAACGTGTCAAATCGGAACCTTCAAGGCGTACTTGAACCCCACTTTTCCACACACCGTGTGAGAATGAAAACCCCTGGTCAGGTGGTCGAAAGTGTGTTCCCATGGCCATGATTCCACAGGCTCGTCCACAGTTCTCCACACAGCATTCCGGCGTGTTCCGCAATCCCTCCACAGAGTTATCCACAGGGCCGTTTGTTGGGGATAACTCTGCGGCCGTAGCTTGGCCCAGCGACTCGGGGATGTCGGTCGCTGGGGGTAGAAAGTCGTTGCAGGTGTCGGACCGCCGTGTCCAGCCCTGCGTCGTTCAACAGAGGAGAGAGTGTGTCGATCGCGCATCTTGAGCCCGCACCGCAGGAGTACGCGGAGCGCGGCATGGAACGCACCCCGCCGCACGACCTGTTGGCCGAACAGTCGACCATCGGCGGCATGCTCCTGTCGAAGGACGCCGTCGCCGACGTCATCGAGACCGCTCGTGGCGTGGACTTCTACGTCCCCAAGCACGAGGTCATCTTCGACGCGATCCTGTCGCTCTACTCGCACGGCGAGCCCACCGACGTCATCGCGGTCACCGACGAGCTGACCAAGACCGGTCTGCTCTCCCGCGGTGGCGGCGCCGAGTACCTGCACAGCGTGACGAGCATGGTGCCGACCGCGGCCAACGCGGGGTACTACGCCGGGATCGTCGCCGAGAAGGCCGTGCTCCGTCGCCTCGTCGACGCCGGTACCCGCATCGTGCAGATGGGCTACGCCTCCGAAGGCGAGGTCACCGACCTCGTCAACAGCGCGCAGGCCGAGGTCTACAACGTCGCTGGTGGCGTGCAGACCGAGGACTACGTCCCCCTGACCGACGCCATCTCCGCCGCCCTCGACGAGATCGAGGCCGCCAAGGGGCGTGACGGCCAGATGACCGGGGTGCCGACCGGTTTCGCGCAGCTCGACGGCCTGACGAACGGCTTCCACCCCGGGCAGCTGATCATCGTCGCCGCTCGACCCGCCCTCGGTAAGTCCACCCTTGCGCTCGACCTGTGCCGCGCCGCCGCGATCAAGCACGACCAGACCGCCGCCTTCTTCTCGCTCGAGATGGGTCGCGCCGAGATCGCCATGCGTCTGCTGTCCGCCGAGACCAGCGTGCCGCTGCAGAACATGCGCAAGGGCACCGTGGACTCCCGCGACTGGACGACCATCGCGCAGACCCGCGGGCGCATCAACGACGCCCCGTTCTTCATCGACGACTCCCCCAACATGACGCTGGTCGAGATCCGCGCCAAGTGCCGTCGACTCAAGCAGCAGCACAACCTCAAGCTCGTCGTCATCGACTACCTGCAGCTGATGACCTCGGGCAAGAAGGTCGAGAGCCGCCAGCAAGAGGTCTCCGAGTTCTCACGTGCGCTGAAGCTGATGGCGAAGGAGCTCCAGGTCCCGGTCATCGCACTGTCCCAGCTGAACCGTGGTCCCGAGCAGCGTGCCGACAAGAAGCCGGCGATCTCCGACCTGCGTGAGTCCGGCTCGATCGAGCAGGACGCCGACATGGTCATCCTGCTGCACCGCGAGTCGGCGTACGAGAAGGACAACCCGCGGCAGGGTGAGGCCGACCTGATCGTGGCGAAGCACCGTAACGGGCCGACGGACACGATCACCGTGGCGTTCCACGGGATGTTCTCGCGGTTCGTGGACATGCCGCAGTAAGGCGGGTGCCGCCCGCCAGCTGACAAGAGTGCCAGCCAGTGCAACGAGTGCCAGCCAGTGCAAGTAAGGACGGTCTGATGTCTCCTCGCAGCTACAAGATCACCCTCGCCGTCCTCGGCGTGGCCAGCCTCTTGCTCCGCAAGTAGGCACGTCGCACCACAGAACGACCCTCAGCCGGTTGGCCGAGGGTCGTTCTGCTGTGGACCGGGGTGCTGGGGCGAACCCATCCCACGCTGAGAGTTCACCGCCGACTTGGCCACATGGCCAAGTACGGCGTTACGGTCGGACCATGACCCTCCAGCAAGAGCACCGCAGCGTCGAAGAACGGCGCGAGCAGCTCGTCGACGCCGCGATCGCCGTCCTGCGCGACGGCGGCATCGGTGCGGTGACCACCCGCGCGGTCACCGCCCGCGCCGGCCTGCCGCACGGCGCCTTCCACTACTGCTTCGCGTCGAAGGCGCCGCTCTTCCGTGCCGTGCTCGAACGCCAGCTGCGCACGGCCATGGCGGTCGCGTTCGCACCACCGGTCACGCGGCTCGACCTGGAGGCCCGGATCACCTCCGGCCTGTCGGCCCACCTCGCGCAGACGCGCGACGATCCAGCGACCGCACTCGCCGTCGTCGAGCTGGTCACCTACTCACGACGCGACCCCGACCTGCAGGACCTCGCCGCGTGGGAGCAGCACGCGTACCTCGACGCCGTCCGCGAGCAGGTCGACGAGTGGACCGCCGAGGACGGCATCCGCTGGGCAGTGCCGGTCGAGCACGTCGTCCGGCTGCTCATCGCGACGGCCGACGGCATCAGCTCGACGTGGCTCGCCGACCGGGACGACAGAGCCGCACAGGCTACCGTCCGGGTCGCGGCACGCGCGATCGCGGCCCTGGCCGACGGGACCGGCGCATGAGGTGGCTGTTCCTCGGGACCGCGATCGTCGCCGAGGTCACCGGAGCGCTCTCGATGCAGGCTGCCGTCGACCAGCCCGGGTGGTACGCGCTCGTCGTCGCGGGGTACGTCGCCGCGTTCGCGATGCTGATCCTGGTGCTCCGCGCGGGGATGGCGGTCGGGGTCGCCTACGGCATCTGGGGAGCCTCCGGTGTCGCCCTGACCGCGGTGCTCGCGGCCGTGCTGTTCGGGCAGGCACTCACGCTCACCATGGTCGTCGGCATCGTGCTGATCGCTGCCGGCGTGCTGCTGGTCGAGATCGGCTCGCAGCGAGCCCTCGCCGCACGGAAGCGCCAGACGCCAGAGCGCGAGGCGTTCTGATGGCCTGGGTCCTGCTCGCCGTCGCGATCGTCTCCGAGGTCGGTGCCACGATCAGCCTCAAGCTCGCCACCGACGGCAAGAAGCTGTTCTTCGTGCCCGTCGTCCTGGGGTACCTCGTCGCCTTCAGCCTGCTCGCCGTGGCCCTGACGCTCGGCCTGCCGATTGGTGTCGCCTACGGGATCTGGGCCGCGACCGGTGTCGCACTGACGGCGATCCTGGGCCGGGTGCTCTTCCGCGAACCCTTGACGTTGCTCATGCTGGGCGGCATCGCGCTGATCATCGCCGGGGTGTTCCTGGTCGAGCTCGGACACTGACCCCTGCGCTCGGCCGGCTGCACGGCGTAATCAACACGTAACGCTCCGGGGTAGTTGCACGACACGCGTCGTCCATAAGCTCACCTCCACCGAGGGGCCGCTGGCACTGTCGGCTCCGGACCGGAGGATCGACGTGTACACGCAGACCGAACTCACCGAGGCCATCGCCCGAGCCCGGAGCGGCAGTGGCCAGCGGATCCGCGAACTCCTGCAGTCCTCCCCACGACGGGCCCACGTGCTCCTGCGGGCGAGCATCCGGCGCGGCGTGCTCGCGGCCGGGCGTCCGGTCGAGGAGCAGAGCCTCACCCTGTCGATGATGATGAGCCGGAGCAGCATCCGGTCGGCGCTGTCGATGCTCGGTGCCGAGGGGCTCATCGAACGACGACAGCGCATCGGGACGAGCGTCGTGGCCTCGATCTCCGAGCTGCCGCTGCTGGAACTCCTGCCGATCGGCGGATGGACCCGCGCCGAGGAGGACCCGGACCGGCCCTCCGTGTCCCTCGAACTGGCCGAGCTGGAGCGCGCGCCCGTGCTGGCCGACGAGCACATCCGGAGCCGGCTGGAGATCGACGATGAGTACGTGCTCATGCGCGAGGACCTCGTCACCCGCGGTGGCGAACCGCTCGGCGTGCTCGTCGGGTACTACCCGATGGACGCGCCGGACCTGCTCGTCGACGACGACGACCGGGACGCCCGGCTCAATGCGATGCGGCAGGTCGCGTTGTCGCACGTCGAGGCGACCGTGGAGGCGGTGAACTGCGACGAGCGCACCGCCAAGGTCCTGAAGGTCGCGGTCGGTGCCGCGATCCTGGTGCGCGAGACGCTCGTGCGCGGTGCGGACGGTCGCGTCGGCATGCTCGCCTACGGCCACTACCGCGGCGACCGTGTGGCGCTGTGGGCGAAGCACGACGACGTTCCCGCGATGCTCAAGACACCGACGCCTCCGCGCTGAGCAACGCGGTACGAACCAAGACCGCCGACAGCGGCGGAAACGCCCTCGATCGGCTTGCCCATGCGGATCGACGGCGCGCAATCAACCGTTACCGACAGGTCACGGTGCGGAATCAATCGGTCCGTAGCGTCACCTGCACACCGAGGTGACCACCTCGTACCCGCTCAAGGAAGGACCGTCACATGGTGCGGTTCATCGGCTCCCGCGTCGCGCGGATCGTCGTCACGGTCCTCGCGGTGCTCACGTTCGCGTTCGTGCTCGCCCGGCTGACCGGGGACCCGGTCCGGCTCATGCTGCCGGACCAGGCGACGCAGGCCGACGTGGACGCCGCCCGGCACAGCCTCGGGCTCGACCGGCCGCTGCTCGTGCAGTACGTCGACTTCATGGCGGGTGCGTTCCGGGGCGACCTGGGCGACTCGATCCGGCAGGGTCAGTCCGCACTCGGCCTCGTGCTCGAGCGGCTGCCGAACACCGTCGAGCTCGCCCTGACCTCGTTCGTCATCGGGTTCGCGCTCGCAGTTGCCCTGGCGGTCATCGCCGAGACGACCGGCAGCAAGCGGCTCCGGTCGACGCTGATGTGGCTCGCGACGGTCCGGCAGGCGATCCCGCCGTACCTGTTCGGCATCCTGCTGGTGCTCGTGTTCTCGGTCTCCCTGGGGCTGCTCCCCGCGATCGGCCGCACGAGCTACGCGAGCTTCGTGCTCCCCGTCGCGACGATGGCGACGTTCGAGGTGGCACTGTACCTGCGGCTGATCTCGTCCTCGTTCGACGAGTCACGGACCCTGGACTACGTCCGGACCGCCCGCGCGAAGGGCGTCCCCCGAGGCCGGATCGTCGTGCGGCACATGCTCCCGAACGCCCTGCTGCCCGTCATCACGATCGCCGGCATCAACCTCGGGGTGCTGATGGGCGGCACGGTCGTGCTCGAGATGGTCTTCAACTGGCCGGGCCTCGGCCGGCTGATCGTGCAGGGCGTGACGGAGCGCGACTACCCGATCGTGCAGGCCGGCGTCGTGCTGATCGCCGTGCTCTTCGTCGGCATCAACTTCATCGTCGACATGCTCTACGCGGTGCTCGACCCGCGAGTGAGGCTCTCATGACCCAGGCAACGAACCGGCTCCGTTCCCGCACCCAGGCACGGTCCCTCACCGCGGGACTCGTCGGCGCGGCGCCCTCGCTCGTCGTCGCGACCGTCATGCTCGTGATCGTCGCACTCGTCGTGGTGGTGGTGCCGTTCCTGCCCGGCTTCAACCCGTACACGCAGGACCTCTCGAGTGCGCAGCAGACGCCCTTCACGAGTGGTGCCCACCTGATGGGGACGGACGCACTGGGCCGTGACCTGCTCAGCCGGCTGTCCGTGGCGACCCGGACGTCGCTCGTCGTGGCCTTCGGCGCCGTGCTCATCTCGATGGTCCTCGGGCTGGCGATCGGGCTCGTCGCCGGGTGGCGCCGCGGTCGTCTCGACGCGTTCCTGATGGGCGTTGCCGACGTGCAGCTGTCGATCCCGGTCGTCCTGCTCCTCATCGTGCTGGTCGCCGCGCTCGGTTCGAGCACCACCCTGCTGGTGGTGATGCTCGGCCTGACGAACTGGGTCGGCTACGGCCGCGTCTCGCGCTCCATCGCGGTGTCGCTGCGGGAACGCGAGTTCGTCACCGCCGTGACCGCGGCCGGCGGGTCCGGATGGTGGGTCATCAGCCGCCACCTGCTGCCGAACGTGCTCCCGCAGATCGCGATCCTCGCGGCGTTCGAGGTCGGCACCGTGATCACGATCGAGTCGTCCCTGTCCTTCCTCGGCCTCGGCATCCAGCCGCCGACCCCCAGCCTCGGCGGACTCATCGCCGACGGCCAGAACTACCTGCAGACCAACCCAGCGCTCGTCGTCCTGCCCGCCCTGATGATCCTGATGGTCATCGGTGGGGTCCAGTTCGTCTCGCAGGGCCTGTCCGCGCGCCGTTCGCGTCGCTGACCGCTCGTCCCACCCCCGCACCCCTGACCCGGAAGGGACCACCCCCTCATGGCATCACCCCGGATCCACCGACTCCTCGCTGCGGTCGGCCTCACCGGCACCGCAGCACTCGTGCTCACCGGCTGCTCGGGCTTCTCGTCCGCCGACACCGGCAGCGGCTCGACCACCAAGGACACCGTCACCGCCGCCCTGACCGCCGAACCGTCGACCCTCGACCCGGTGTTCGACACGAACCTGCAGTCGCTCAACGTCTTCGAGAACGTCTTCGACCAGCTGACGACCATCGGGGCGGACGGCAGCGTCGAGCCGGGCCTGGCGACCGAGTGGACCCACGACGACGCCCTGACGACGTGGACGTTCACGCTCCGTGACGACGCCGAGTTCTCCGACGGCTCCCCTGTCACCGCCGACGACGTCGTGTACACGTACGAGACGGCGATGAAGGACCCCGAGTCGAACCTCGGCGGCTACATGACCGCGATCGACTCCCTCGAAGCGACCGACGACACCACCGTCGTGTTCCACCTCAACACCGCGTACGCGCCGTTCGACCGCCAGGTCACACTCGTGTCGATCCTGCCGGAGACGATCTACGCCGAGGGTGCGAAGGCGTTCGGGCAGAAGCCGGTCGGCTCCGGTCCCTACGAGGTGGTGAAGTGGACCCGCGGCGACTCCATCACCCTGAAGCGGAACCCGGACTACTGGGGCAAGCAGGGCACCTACGAGAACGTCGTCTTCCAGTTCGTGCCGGACGAGACCACCCGCGCGAACTCGGTGCAGTCCGGCGACCTGGACATCGCGCTGCTCGGACCGGCCAGCGTCGACACCGCGGAGTCGTCCGACGCGATCGACGTCGTCGACACGAAGTCGAACCGGGTCATCTACACCGGGTTCAACGCGACCGCGAAGTGGCTCGACGACGCCGACTTCCGCAAGGCCGTCAGCCTGGCTGTCGATCGCGACGCGATCTCCGAGAAGCTGATGGCCGGGACCACCGAGCCGGCCAGCCAGCTCGTCGCCTCGGTGACCCAGGGCTACGACGACTCCATCGAGCCGACGGAGCAGGACGTCGCGAAGGCGAAGCAGCTCGTCGAGGCCTCCGGGTACGACGGGTCCGCCATCACGCTGAGCTACCCGACGACGACCCTGCCGCAGATCCAGCAGCTCGCACAGTCGATCCAGCAGTACCTCGAAGCGGTCGGCATCACGGTGGAGCTCGACGGCCAGGAGTTCTCGACGTTCTCGTCGAACTGGTTCTCGAACAAGTTCTCCGGTCTGTACATCTACGCGTTCGCCCCGTCGGTGCTCGACGCCGACCTTCCCCTGACCATGCTCACCAAGTCCGGCGGCCAGGGCTACGCGAAGAACGCAGAGATCGACGCGCTGCTCGAGAAGGAGCTCGCAGAACCCGACGAGGACGCCCGGAACGCCGACCTCGGGCAGGTCTCGGCGATCGTCGACGAGAACACGTACTACGCACCGCTCATCGCCGACACCTACACGTACGGCGTCACCAAGGGGCTCGACTGGACGCCCCGTCCCAACGGCATGATCCTCTTCAACTAGGAGTCGCACGATGACCACCACCATCCCCACCGAGAACACCGCCGTCATCGTCGTCGACATGCAGCGCGCGTTCTTCGACAACGACGACTCGCTCGGCCGCGCCGGCATCGACGTCACCCCGCTGCGGCACGCGATCCCCGGCACCGTCGCCCTCGTCGACGCCGCACGTGCTGCCGGCGTGCCGGTGATCTTCACCCGCTACGTCTACAGCCCTGGCATGGTCGACTTCGGTGTCACGAAGGGTGCGAAGGCAACCGACCGGATCGCCGCGAACTCGCTCGGGTACGGCACCGACGAGATCGAGCTCATCCCCGAGCTCGGGGCCCGACCCGACGAGGTCGTGATCGACAAGTCCCGCCCGAGTGCGTTCTACGGCACCCGGCTCGAACCCGTCCTGACCGGCATGGGTGTCCGCAACCTCGTGGTCTGCGGTGTGACGACGAACATCTGCGTCGAGACCACCGTCCGCGACGCGGGACAGCGTGACTACGCCACGTACGTCGTGCGGGACGCGGTCGCCGAGTTCACGCCGGAGCGCAACCACTTCGCCCTGTTCGGCATGGGCTGGTCGTTCGGCGAGGTCGTCGAGCTCGCCGACGTCGAGACCTCGTGGGGCGGCACACCGTCCTTCGCAGGCACGCCCCAGCCGCGTGTGGAGACCCCGCTCCCCACCGTCGCGGTCTAGTCACCACCCCAGCGCGGGCCGGCCGCAACGGCCGGCCCGTGCCCCTCTCCTCGCACGCTCCGCTCCTGTCCCGAAGGCAGCCCCCATGACGCAGCAGCCGCTCCTGTCCGTCCGCGACCTGGCCGTGACGTTCACGACCCCGTCCGGTGAGTTCGAGGCGATCCGCCGGGTGTCGTTCGACCTCGCCGCCGGGGAGACCCTGGCGATCGTCGGCGAGTCCGGCTCCGGCAAGTCGACGACGGCGGCCAGCGTGAACCGCCTGCTCGCCGAGAACGGCCGGATCTCGGACGGCAGCATCACCTTCGACGGGGTGTCGATCCACGATGCCCCCGAGCGCACGATGGTCGGCATCCGGGGCAAGGGCGTCGGCCTGGTGCCACAGGACCCGATGTCGAACCTCGACCCGATCCACCGTGTCGGCACGCAGATCCGCGAGGCACTCGAGGTGCACGGCATCGCCAAGGGCGCGGCGGCACGGACCCGTGTCGTCGAGCTGCTCGAGATGGTCGGGATCCCCGAGCCGGAGCGCCGTGCACGCCAGTACCCCCACGAGCTCTCCGGCGGCATGCGGCAGCGGGTGCTCATCGCGATGGGGCTCGCCTGTCGTCCCAAGCTCCTCATCGCCGACGAGCCGACGAGTGCCCTCGACGTCACCGTGCAGCGGACCATCCTCGACGAGCTCGACCGGCTGACCAGTGAACTCGGCACCGCCGTGCTCCTGATCACCCACGACCTGCCGCTCGCCGCCGAACGTGCCGACACGATCCTCGTCATGTACCGCGGGGACGTCGTCGAGCAGGGCCGCGCCGCCGGGATCCTGGCGCGTCCGCAGCACGAGTACACGCAGCGGCTCCTCGCGGCCGCCCCGGACTTCGGATCCGTCCGCCTCGTCGGGGACGGCCCTGCGACGACGGTTCACCGTCCGACCGGCCCCGACCTCGCGGTGGCGGCGGCCGAACCGCTCGTGCGGCTCACCGACGTCCGCAAGGAGTACCCGATCCGGTCGAGCGGCTGGCGGCGGCAGGACCCCTTCGTCGCAGTGACCGGCTCGACCTTCGACATCGCACGCGGTGAGACGGTCGCGGTCGTGGGCGGCTCGGGGTCCGGCAAGTCCACGACGGCGAAGATGGTCCTCGCGCTCGAGCACCAGACGAGCGGCTCGATCACCTTCGACGGCGCCGAGCTCTCCGGGCTGCGCGGCGGCGACCTGATGCGGTTCCGCAGTCGCGTGCAGCCGGTGTTCCAGAACCCGTACGGCTCGCTCGACGCCCGCTGGACCGTCCGTCGGAGCATCGAGGAACCGATGGTGCTGCACGGCATCGGCGACGTCGCAACGCGGAAGGCCCGCGCCCTCGACCTGCTCGACCGGGTCGCTCTGCCGGCGGCGACCGCGGACAAGCTGCCGAACGAGATGTCCGGCGGGCAGCTCCAGCGCGTCGCCATCGCCCGCGCCCTCGCACTCCAGACCGACCTGGTCGTCCTCGACGAGGCCGTCTCCGCGCTCGACGTCGTGGTGCAGGAGCAGATCCTCGAGCTCCTCGTCGAACTGCAGCAGGAACTCGGTCTGGCGTACCTGTTCATCAGCCACGACCTCGCCGTCGTCCGGATGGTGTCGCACCGCGTGCACGTCATGGACCACGGGCACATCGTCGAGTCCGGCACCCCCGACCAGATCTTCGGTGCCCCGCAGCACGAGTACACCCGAACGCTGCTCCGGGCGATCCCCGGAGCCCGCGTGCTCGACGACGACCGCGCGGCCTGAGCCGGGCCCTGCGACCGGCTGCCCCGGGAGGCGCGCCGACCCACCGGACCTGCACCGAGCCTCCCGTCAGATCTCGACCCACGAACGCGCGCCAGGAGGCCACCGCATGTACCTCGACACCTCGTCCGAACACGTCGACTTCATCTGGATGATCAAGAACGCGGTCGTGCCGCGGCCGATCGCCTGGATCGGTTCGGTCTCGCCCGCTGGCGGGAACAACCTGGCCCCGTACAGCTACTTCCAGCTCGTCACGATGGACCCACCGATGCTCATGGTGTCCTTCACCGGCAGCAAGGACACGCTCGACAACATCCGGCACACCGGCGACTTCGTGGTCAACCTGGTCACGGAGGGCTTCGAGGCCGACCAGACGGACACGGCCGCGCTGTTCGACGCCGACGTCGACGAAGCGGCCCTGCTCGGACTCGACACCACCCCGAGCACCGTCGTCACGCCGCCACGCCTGGCGGGTGCCAAGGTCGCCCTGGAGTGTCGTGCGACCGAGGAGAAGGAGATGCCCGGCGCGACGCTCGTCTTCGCCGAGGTGGTCGGTGTGCACACCGACGACGGGGTCCTCGACGACCGTGGGCGCATCGACATCGAGCGCTACCGCCCCGTCGGCCGCCTCGGCGGCGCGCTCTACACGACCATCACGTCGGCCTACCGGATCCCGGTGCCGTCCGCCGACGCCGTGCTCGCCGGCCACCGCTCCGGCGTATTGGCGGGCGCCGTGGCGGACCGGACCACCGGCACGCCCGAACCGCAGGCGGAAATCCCCACGTCCGCCTGAAACCCCCGATCAGCGGGTGGTCCGAGCGATCGGCTGCACGCGTAATCGAATCCTCACGGTGGCGCAGCCGCGGCGAAATCGCGCACTGCTCGACTGGTCGCACCACCACCTCAGTCCCCCTCTGGAGCACGAATGGCAGCCGACCCCTTCCACCTCGCGTGGTTCACCCCGTTCAAGACGCCCGCGTGGAAGTCCCCCTGGGCAGCCGACACCCCGCTCACCTGGCTCAACGGCGAGTACTACATGGACATGGCCCGCTCGCTCGAGCGCGCCGGCTTCGACTTCATGATGTTCGAGGACTCCACGCTCGTCAGTGACACCTACGGCGGCAGCACCGAGAACGACCTGAAGCACGGGCTGCACTCCCCCAAGGGCGACCCGGTGCCGCTGCTGCCGATGCTGGCGCAGGTCACCCAGCACATGGGCTTCATCGCCACGATGTCGACCTCGTTCTACCCGCCGTTCCTCGTCGCACGGGTGATGGCGACGATGGACCACCTGACCAAGGGGCGCGTCGGCTGGAACGTCGTGACGAGTTCCGAGGACCTCGCCGGCAAGAACTACGGCCTCGACCACCTGCTGCCACACGACGAGCGCTACGTGATGGCGGACGAGTTCATCACCGTGGTGAAGGACCTCTGGGACTCATGGGAACCGGGCGCGATCGTCGCCGACCGCGAGTCCGGGTACCTCGCCGACCACACGAAGGTGCACCCCATCCACCACGACGGCAAGTACTTCAAGGTCCGCGGACCGCTCAACCTGCCGGCCGGGCCGCAGGGCCACCCCGTCATCTGCCAGGCCGGTGGTTCGCCGAAGGGGCGTGACTTCGCCTCGCGGCACGCCAACGTGCTGCTCTCGGCGCCCAAGGGCGTCGACCAGATGCGCGAGTACCGCGACGACATCCGTTCGCGTGCCGTCGGTCACGGGCGGGACGCCGACGACGTCAAGGTCATGTACATCATCCAGCCCGTCCTCGGCGAGACGCAGGCCGACGCCGAGGAGATCGCGCGCCGCCGGAACGAGCTGACCCAGGACCAGATCGAGACCATCCTCGGCATCATGTCGATCACCACCGAGGTCGACTTCAAGCAGTTCGACCTGGACGCCCCGCTGCCCGACGACGTCTCGACGAACGGGCACCAGTCCGGGCTCGAGCAGTTCCGGAAGCGCACGCAGGGCAAGACCATCCGCGAGGCGCTGATGGGGCAGCAGACCGAGGCCGTCGAGCTCGTCGGTACACCGGCGTCGGTCGCGGAGCAGATGGACGAGGTCATGGAGGCCGTCGGCGGTGACGGGTTCCTGATCCGCGGCGAACCGGTGCGGACGCATTCGCGCCGCTACATCGACGAGATCGCATCGGGTCTGGCGCCGGAGCTCCGCAAGCGCGGGCTCATCCGCAGCGACTACCCCGAGTCCACGTTCAAAGCGAACCTCGCCGCGTTCTGAGCGTCGGGACTGGAGCACTCATGACCGCCTCACCATTCCACCTCGGGTGGTTCTGCAACGGGACCTCGGTACCCGCCTGGGCACAGCCGTTCTCCGGTTCGATCGGCGACGACTGGCAGGACGCGCAGATCTTCGTCGACCTGGCCCGGGCCATGGAGCGCGCGAAGTTCGACTACGTGCTCATCGAGGACAACACCTTCGTCGGCGACCGCTACGGCGACTCGATGGAGGTCTACCTGAAGTACGCCATGCAGGCGCCGCGGCAGGACCCGATGATCGTCGCGACACTGCTCGCGCAGGCGACCGAACGGCTCGGGATCATCGCGACGGCCGGGACCTTCGCGTACCACCCCTACCTGCTGGCGCGGATGGCGGGCACGCTCGACCAGTTGTCGAAGGGCCGGTTCGGCGTCAACGTGGTGACCGGCACGAGTGACCGTGCGCTGCAGAACTACGGCCACGACGGGATGGACGAGCACGACTCCCGGTACGACGTGGCCGAGGACTTCGTCCGCTCGATGACCGCGCTGTTCGACACGTGGGAGCCCGGGGCGGTGGTGGCGGATCGTCGCACGGCGACCTTCGCCGACCACACGAAGGTCCGGTACGCCGACCACCGGGGAAGCCACTTCTCGACCCGGGGGCCGCTGAACTCCGGGCCCTCGCCACAGGGCCGCCCGGTGATCTCGCAGGCCGGTGGTTCGCCGCGCGGCATCGCGTTCGCAGCGCAGTACGCGGACACCATCGTCGCCATCCACTCGTCACCCGAGAAGGCGCGCGACTACCGGAACCGCGTCCGTGACGCCGCCGCGGCGGTCGGGCGCGACCCGGACGACGTCAAGGTGCTGTTCGGGGTCTGGCCGATCGTCGGGTCCAGCGAGGAGGAGGCGCGGCAACGTGCCGACGACCGCGTCCAGCTCGCGATGGACAACATCGACATCCCGCTCGCAACGATGTCGAAGTCCACCGACATCGACTTCTCGACCGTGCCGCTCGACACCCCGCTCGGCGAACTCGACCTGGCGACGAACGGTACCCAGAACTTCGCGCTCTACCGGGACCGCAACGCCACGCTGACGCTGCGGCAGGCGGTCGCGAAGGAGGCCGGTGGCGCCGGTCCGGCGCTCGTCGGGTCCGTCGAGCAGGTCGCGGACCAGCTCGAGGCGTTCGCGGACGTGTCCGGTGGGGACGGCTTCCTGATCGGGACGAACGGTGTCACCCGGCGGTTCATCGCCGAGGTGTGCGACGGGCTCGTCCCGGAGCTCCAGGCTCGCGGGCTGACCCGCACCGAGTACGACCACGAGCACCTGCGGGACAACCTGCGGGCGTTCTGACCGGGCATCGGCCCGACGAGAGGAACCATCATGCGCGGTTACGTCGACACCGACTGGGGCCAGGTGCACTTCCGCGCCGGCGGACCGACCCCGGGGGACGCCGAGCGCGTCATCGCGATGTACCACGAGTCACCTCGCACCTCGGCGGTCTACGACCCCGTCCTCGAGGCGTTCCCGGACGGCGTCGCCGTGCTCGCCTTCGACACCCCGGGGTTCGGACAGTCCGACGACGCACCAGCGGACCGACCCCTGGGTGACTACGCGACCGTGCTGCTGCAGGCCCTCGACGGGCTCGGGGTCGGCCGGTTCCTGCCGGTCGGGATGAAGACCGGGTCGGCACTCGTCACCGCGATGGCGGTGGCGGCCGGAGCGGACCGGGTCCCCGGCGCCGTGCTCTACGCGCAGGAGGAGCCGGACGACGCAGCGTTCGAGCACTGGGCCAACGACTGGGCGCCACCGATCGCGTTCCCGGCGGACGGGTCGACGCTGATGAAGCTCTACGCGAAGAACGTCGGCCTGTACGGCAGCGACGACCCACGGGTGCTCTACGAAGCCGTCGCGGACACGATCGCGAACGCCGATCGGTACGCCTCGGTCTACCCCGCGGTGTTCCGCGGGCACCGGCAGACGTGGGAGGACATGCACGCGCTCGTGGCGGGCGGCGTGCACCTCACCGTCCTCGAGCCGCCGACCGCGCAGTTCACCCCGGACGACCCGATCACGTTCGGTGTGGTCCCGGGCACCGACGTCGTGGCGATGCCCTCGACCGGTCAGTTCCCGGCCCTCGCGACGGACGAGTTCGTCCGCGCCGTGACCACCGCCCTCGACCGGTCCGGACTCACCGCACACGCGGACGCCGCCTGACCCTCTGCCCGCCAACCCTCGAAGGAGTCCCGATGTTCACCGCACCGTCCACCGCCGATCCGGCCCTGCTCCGCCAGGCGTTCTCCGGCTTCCCGTGCGGCGTCGCCGCGCTGTCCGCCGTCGTCGACGACGAGCCGACCGTCCTCGTCGCGTCCTCGTTCACGGTGGGTGTCTCCCAGGACCCGCCGCTGGTGATGTTCGCCGTGCAGCACACCTCGACCACCTGGCCCGCGCTCGCGGGCGCACGGACGATCGGGGTCTCGGTCCTCGGGGAGCGCCACGAACCCGTCACGAGGCAGCTCGCGTCGCGCGACAAGTCCGTCCGGTTCGTCGGCATCGAGACGATGGTCTCCGACACCGGCGCGGTGTTCCTCGAAGGAGCCCCGATCTGGCTGGAGTGCGCGGTCGAGCACACCTACCCGGCGGGTGACCACGACATCGTGGTCCTCCGGGTGAACGGTCTGATGTCGGACTTCTCGCACAGCCCGCTGGTCTGGCACCGATCCGCGTTCGCGAAGCTGAGCGCGTGAGCGCGTGAGCGCGTGAGCGCGTGACCAGATCTGTGCTGCGCCGGACCCCGACCTGCGCCAGAATCGCACCATGACCGACAACCGTGACGACCAGCCGCGTGTGATCGCCGTGAGCCGGGACGACGTCCATCGGTTCAGCAAGCCCGTGGTCGACGAGGTCACCTTGGTCGAGGGCTGGGGCATCGAGGGCGACGCCCACGCCGGGACGACCGTCCAGCACCGGTCTCGAGTCGCGCGTGACCCGTCCCAGCCGAACCTGCGGCAGGTGCACCTGCTCCACGCCGAGGTGTTCGACGAGGTCGCCGACGCCGGGTACCACCTCGAGCCGGGCCAGATGGGCGAGAACGTCACGACCCGCGGTGTCGACCTGCTCGGCCTGCCCACCGGCACGGTGCTGCACCTCGGCGACGAGGCGTGCGTCCGGGTGACGGGCCTGCGGAACCCGTGCCAGCAGATCAACGGGTTCGAACCGGGTCTGTTGCGTGAGGTGCTCGGGCGGGACGAGGACGGTGCGGTGGTGCGGAAGGGCGGCGTGATGAGCGTCGTCGTGACCGGCGGTGTCGTCCGGACGGGTGACCGCATCCGGGTCGAGCTCCCCGCCGGCGAGCAGCAGGCGCTCCAGCCGGTCTGACGAGCCCCTACTCCCCCGCTGCCGCGGCCTGCTGGTACAGACTCGTCGCCAGGTCGTTGAGCACCTCGTGCAGCTCGCCGCCGTGCGCGCCGTCGACCGCCCGGAGCATGGCGGCGTAGCGCTGCCGGTAGTCCGCGACGACGTCGTCGCCACTCGGCAGCAGCCGCAGCAACGACCCACGACGGTCGTTCGGGTTCGGCGCGCGCTCGAGGAGTCCGGCGGTGCTCATCCGGTCGATCATGTTCGTCACCGCGCCCGAGGTCAGGCCGAGGTAGCCGGCGACCTCTGTCGGCGTGGAGTACCCGGTGTCGCTGATGAGCACGAGTGCTCGCAGGGCGTTCTCGTGCACCCCGGCTCGGGCACTGAGCTGGTTCACCAGGCTCGCGTTCGCGCGCACGACAGCGGTGAACGCGGCCATCAGGTCGGCGGCGTCGTCATCGGGTGCGGCGGGGGTCACGGGGGGAATCCTTCCATGTCGGGAACCCGGGGGACGGGAGCGTCCCCCGCACTGGGGTAGGTGTGCGAGTGGCTAACTTGGTCAAGCGGTGACTATCTTAATGATTGAAGCAAATCCGCCCGAGTGACTTGCTTCCCCCAACCACTGCGAACCACCGAACCGATGAGGTACACCGTGTCCACCAAGCTCCGCACCTCCGCGCTGAAGCGGATCCGTTTCGCCCCCGTGGCGCTCCTCGCCGGCATCTTCGCCGCCGTGCTCCTCTCCCTCTCGCTCACCGGCACCCTGTCCGGGTTCGCGGCGAGCATCACGAACAGCAGCAACACCGCCGCCAGCGGCACGCTGATCATGCAGGAGCAGAACGCCGGCGCGACCGTCACCTGCCTCAGCACCGACGGCGGCTCGGTCTCGACAAACTCCGCGACCTGCTCGACGATCAACAAGTTCGGCGGCAGCACGACGATGACGCCGGGCAACACGGTCAACACGGCGATCTCGATCAAGAACACCGGCACCGCTGCCGCGAGCACCTTCACCCTGACGCCGGGCAGCACGTGCACCCAGTCGAACAACGGCTCCTCGAACGGAACCGCGACCGACCTCTGCGCCAAGATGAACCTCGTCATCACCTCGGGCTCGACCACGGTCTTCAGTGGCACGCTCGCCAGCTTCAAGGGCGCCGCAGCGTCGGCCTTCACGATGCCCGCAGCTCCGGCCGCCGGTGCGTCGACGCCGTTCAACTTCGCGGTGACCCTCGACTCCTCGGCGGGCAACACGTACCAGGGCCTCGCAGCCTCGGTCCCCATGACCTGGACGTTCACGGCCTGATCCCGCTCCGGGCCGGCTCCCCCAGCCGTCCCGGGACGTCCCGTGACCCCAGACCGGCGACGCTCGACCGACCCCCCTCCGGCCGAGCGTCGCCACCCCCGTTCCACCACGCGCAGTAGCCGCACCCCACCGAGCCGCAGGAGCACGACATGAGCCAGACCGCAGCGATCCCGCTCAGCGGCACGCTCGACCGTCCGGTCCTCCGCGGTCGCGCGGTCACCCGGTCCGAGACCGTCCTCGCCTGGTTGCTCGCCCTGGTCGCCGCACTGCTGCTCACCGCCGCGGTGCTGTTCCTGTCCGCCGGTGGCCGCTGGTTCGTCGTCGAGACGCCCTCGATGGGTGAAGCAGCCCCGGTGGGGACCCTCGTGCTCGACCTGCCGGTCGACGTCACGACCCTGCGCGTCGGCGACGTCGTCTCGTTCGAGACCTCCGCCAACCCCGACGTCGTCTACACGCACCGCATCATCGCGATCGACGCCGACGGCGGCCTGCACACCCGCGGCGACGTGAACGGCGCGGTCGACCCGTGGACGCTGTCGCAGGCCGACGTGATCGGCACCCCGGCGCTCCTGGTCCCGCACCTCGGCTGGCTGTTCCGCGCCGCCCCGATCCTGCTCATCGGCACGCTCCTGATCCTGACCCTGACCAGTGCCTTCACGGACCGGGTGACCCGCACCTGCCTCCGGATCGCCGGCTCCGCCCTGACGGTCTCGTACGCCGCGTTCGTGCTCAAGCCGTTCGTCAACGTGACGACCATCACGAACACCTCGAGCCCCACGGGCGTCGAGGCCACCGTCATCTCGTCCGGCATCTTCCCGGTGCGCGTCGACGCCCACGGCGGCAACACCGTGCACCTGGTCGACGGTGAGGTCGGCCGCGTGGTCATCCACGAACTCACGAAGAACGGGCACTACCAGCTGACCTCGAACATCGACCTCGACCCGCTCGGGTGGGTGGCGCTGATCGCTATGTGCCTGGTGCCGCTCGTGGCCTGCCTGGCCGTCGGCCGCGTCGAGGCGGTGCGTCCCTCGTGATCCTCCGTCGCCTGCGTGACGGCCGCGTCGTCGCCCTCCTGCTCGTGGTCGCCCTGGCTGTCGTCGTCCTGCTGAACCAGTTCGCGCCGACGCGCTCCGCCTACAGCGCCACCGTCCGGAACGACACGAACACCGCCGCGACCGCCCCGTACTTCACCTGCACGGGTGCCGTCGGAGCCGACACCGCGAACGCCCTGTTCGCGTACCGGCTCACCGAGTCGACGAACGCGAAGACCGCCACGGACTGGTCGGGCCGCGGCGTGAACGGCACCTACCAGGGATCGATGACGGCGGTCACGCCCGACCCGAACGCCTGCCCGCGCGACACCGGCAGTGCCTACGTGCTGAACGGCTCCACGAGCTACGTCTCCACCTCGCGCTCGTACGCCAACCCGACCACCTTCAGCGAAGAGGTGTGGTTCAAGACGACGGTCGCCGGTGGACAGCTCATCGGCTTCGGCAGCAGCCAGACCGGCGGATCCGGGCAGCACGACCGCAAGCTCTACCTCAACACGAGCGGGCAGCTCGCGTTCGGGACGTACAGCGGCACGACCCAGGTCGTCTCGTCGCCGAAGGCCTACACCGACGGCGCATGGCACCACGCCGTGACGACGATGTCACCGGCCAACGGCATGCGCCTGTACGTCGACGGCACGCTGGTCGCGTCGAACGCGGCGTACAAGACGCCGGAGAACTACACCGGCTGGTTCCGGATCGGCTACGACACCATCGGCGGATGGCCGGGTTCGCCCGCCAACGCCTACTTCACCGGGTCCATGCGGTACGCGGCCGTCTACGGGACGGAACTGTCCGCCGCCCAGGTCGCCGCCCACGCAGCAGCCGGTCGCTGACGCGCCGCAGACCGGACGGGAGGCCCGTGGCGGGCCCGCCACGGGCCTCCCGTCCGATCCGGCTGACGTCGAAGACGTGAGCCGGGTCGCCGAAGCCGGTCAGGGTTCCAGCGTGCCGACGAGCGCCTGCTCGACGAGGCTGCGCAGCCACCGGTGCCCCTGGTCGGACGTGGAGCGCTGGTGCCAGGTCAGGACGACCGACACCGCCGGCAGCTCGACGGGCGGCGTGAAGACCACGGTGTCGTCCGCGCGGACGGCACGTGACGCCACCGACGCCGGGATGACGACGACCGCGTCAGTCTCGCGCACGATCTCGACGGCGGCGCTCGTGGACGCGACCGACGCGACCACCGACCGTGACCGCCCGGTCGCGGCGAGCAGCTCGTCGATCCGGTCGCCGAACCGGCCGCGGCGGGAGACGACGACGTGCGGCACACCTGCCCACGCAGCCAGGTCGACGTCGGCGGTGCCCGAGGCCAGGAGCGGGTGCCCGCGGCGTGCCAGCCCGACCAGGGGGTCGGTCGCGATGTGCCGGTGGTCGATCTCGGCGGTCGCGGGCTCGGCGGAACCGATCTCCAGGTCCACGACGCCCCGCCGCAGGTCCGTGGTGTCGTCGTCCGGTTCGCCGAGGAACCGCAGGCCGACGCCGGGGGCGGCCCGGTGCGTGTGCTCGACGAGCCACGGGGCGAGCACGGAGACCAGGGCGTCGTGCGCACGGATCGTGAAGGTCCGGTGCAGGGCGCCGGCGTCGAAGGTCGTCTCGGGTGTCAGGACCTGCCGGCTGCGCAGCACGAGCGACCGGACCTCCTCGCGCATCGCGAGGGCGCGTGGCGTGGGCCGCATGACCCGGCCGCTGCGCACCAGGACCTCGTCTCCGACGGCGATCCGGATGCGTCCGAGCGCGCGGCTCATGGCGGGTGCGGACAGGTGCAGCCGATCGGCGGCTCCGGTCACGCTCTCCTCTTCGAGCAGGGCGTCGAGCGCGGTGAGCAGGTTCAGGTCCAGTTGCACGAGACGCAATCTACCGGTGCGCGGAATGTACTGGTGTGCAATGGTCGGCGTTCGTAGCGTTGCTCCCGGATCGACGGACCGCGTCGGCCGGGACAGGAGACGACCATGGACGACCACCAGCTGCTCACCGGCGTGACGGAGGCGGTGACCGCGGCCGCGCAGGTGCTCCTCGAGCGCTTCTCGACCGCGAACCGGGTCGACGACGGGCGGTCGCTGCTCGCCGCGATCGACGCGAACGACGCGGCCTCGACGGCGGTGCTCCGACCGGCGCTCGAGCGCCTCCGGCCCGATGCGAAGTGGGACGACGACGAAGAGGGCACCGGCACGCTCGGCCCGGGCGAGTGGTGGGTGACCGACGCCGCCGAGGGCAACGTCAACCTGGTCCACGGATCCGCGAACTGGGGCGTGACCGCGACGCTCGTGCGCGACGACGTCCCCGTCCTGACCGCCGTCGTCCTGCCGGCACTCGACCAGGTGTTCACGGCCGTCCGCGGGGCCGGTGCGCGGCTGAACGGCACCCCGATCAGCGCCTCGCGGAAGACCGAGCTCGGAGCCGCCCTGGTCGGTACCGGTCAGGCGAAGCCGGGCGAGGCATCCGAGATCCGTCGCCGGATGAGCGACTCGATCGACCGGATGCTCGACGCAGCACTGCTCGTGTCGGCCTCGGTCCCCGCGACGGTGCAGCTCGTGCAGGTCGCCACCGGGCACGTCGACGGCTTCTGGCAGTTCGGGCAGGTGCGGTCCGGCCTGGCTGCCGGGGCGCTCCTGGTGCACGAAGCGGGCGGTGCCGTCACCGCCACGAGCGGTGCCCCCTGGACGCTGGCGAGCGAGGACTGCATCGCGGCGGCCCCGGACCTCGCCCGCCAGATCGCAGCAGTGCTCACCCGTTGAGCCGCTGAGCCGCTGACCCCAACCCCTTGACCCACCCGTCGCACCTGACCACGAAGGACACCCCCATGACCACGACCACGACCATCTCCGTCCTCGGATCCGGACGTGTCGGGAGCACGCTCGCGCGCGGCCTCGCCGCCGCCGGCCACCCCGTCACCATCGGCGTCCGCGATCCCGATTCCGTCCGGCCGGACTGGGCCGACACCGGGGTCGAGGTCGCCGACGTCGCGACTGCCATCCGGACCGCCGCGGTCGTGGTCAACGCCACACCGGGCGACACGACCCTGGAGCGGATGACCGCACTGCGGGCCGGACTCGCCGGACGGATCCTGCTCGACGTCTCGAACGCGACCACGCGGACCGCCGACGGGTTGCCGGGTGGACTCGCCTACCTCGACGGCAGCCTCGGCGAGCGGCTGCAGGCCGCCCTGCCGGAGACCCGGGTGGTGAAGAGCCTCAACACGATGCTGTTCTCGGTCATGACCGCGCCGGCGGCACTCGCCACCCCGCCGACCGCCTTCGTTTCCGGGGACGACGCCGCGGCGAAGGCCACGGTGGGCGACCTGCTTCGCAGCCTGGGTTGGCAGGACGGGTGGGTCGTGGACCTCGGCCCGATCGCCACCGCGTCCGGCCCGGAGTCGATGGCGCTGATGGTGCCGAGCCTGCTCGGCGCAATCGGTTTCGCGCCCTTCGCTCTGTCCGTCGCTCGCTGAGGACCGGAGGCGCGACCGGCGGCGACCACGGGGGTCCGGGGCGGGCGCACCAACCCCCGGATTCGGCACGACGAATACCGCTGATCAGGCCTTTTCGTCCTCGGAACCATGCCAGGATCGTCAGGTCCTGAGACGTCGGCGTCTCCGTCCGACCGTCTCGAAAGGCGCCGCCCCCATGTCGTTCTGGGCCCTCTTCCTCATCGCGCTCGGCGTCTCCGCAGACGCCTTCGCCGTCGCCCTCGGCAAGGGCCTGCACATGAAGCGCTTCGACGTGCGGCACGCGCTCGTCATCGCGCTGACGTTCGGTGCGTTCCAGGCGCTCATGCCCCTGCTCGGATGGCTGCTCGGTTCGGCGTTCGCGCAGTACATCGCCGCCTTCGACCACTGGATCGCGTTCGGGCTGCTCGCGCTGATCGGCGGCAAGATGCTGTGGGAGGCGTTCTCGAAGCACGAGGACACCGAGCAGGACACCGACCGTCTGCCGATCCGCGAACTCCTGGTCCTGGCGATCGCGACGAGCATCGACGCCCTGGCCGTCGGTGTCACGTTGGCGTTCCTGCCGGTGTCGATCGGCGGCGCGGTGCTGCTCATCGGTGTGACGACGGCAGTGCTGTCCTTCGCCGGCGTGGTCGTCGGGCGCCGCGTCGGAGCCCGGTTCGGCAAGCCGGCCGAGATCGCCGGCGGTGTCGTGCTCATCCTGATCGGCGTGAACATCGTGCTCGAGCACACGGGCATCATCGGCTGAGGCTGCGGAACGGGCGCGATCCGTCAGATGTCGAGGACGCCGTCCACGGCGGCGTCACGCGCAGGGATGTCCCGGGTCGCGATGTCCTCCTCGAGGTACACCGTCACGTACGTCCAGTCCTCGACGTGGCCGGCGTCGTCGAACACCCGGTAGCGCCGACGGAGCCGCAGGTACGGCACGTCGCTGTGCTCGAACGACACGACCACCTCGGTCGCCGGCCACTCCCCCTCGACGACGACCTCGACGGCCCGGTAGGCGCTCGCCGCACGGCGGGGCTCCGGGTGCTCGCGGGTCCACAGGATGCCCGGCTCGGCCAGCGACTCGAACACCCCGACGAGTGCGGCGACCGCCTGCGCCTTCGTCGAGTCATCCGTGTCGTGGAGCGGCCACCGGGCGCCCTCGACCCCGGTGAGGTCGAGCCGCTCGATCCACGGGGCGCGAGCCGCTTCGAGCCGTGCTTCCTCGGCCTCCCACGACGATTCGTCCTCGTCCTCGTCCACCGTCCGCGCCGGCAGGGCATCGGTGGTGATGGTGGTCGGCAGGCCATCGGAGAGGTCGACGTCGACCTCGCGGTACTGGTACGTGTAGTCCAGCCCGCCCGCGGAGTCCGGAGTCCGCCGGGGCCCGGTTGGCGCGTACCGGACGGTCAGCACCGAGCCCTCGCGACCGACGCCCTCGACCAGGTGGTCGACGGCGATCGTCGCGCGACTGCCGTCCGGCCGCACGAGCACCAGGTCGGTTGCCGGGGTGGGCAATGGCGGACCCGGGTCGGCGAGTGGCTCCATCGACGGGACGAAGCCGTCGGACTCGTCGCCGAAGCCGATGCTCCAGGTGTACGGGCCACCGTCGTCCTCGTCGTCGAGCAGTTCCGGGTCGTCGTGGTCGTGCTCGGCGGCAGCCTCGGTCTCGAGCGTCGCCGCCCACTCCTCCGGTGTCGGCCAGAACGGCTCGGCCGGCGCCCACGGCAGGGTCTCGGGGTCGACGCCGTCGAGCGGATCGTCGGCGTCGGCGGCGGCGTCGGCGTCGTCGGAGTCGTCGGAGCCACCGGCATCCGCATCGACGTCCACGTCGTCGTCCTCGCCGTCCCACATCGACGCTGGTCGCGGGTCACCGATCCACAACCCGTCAACATCGGCACCGTGCGGCCGACGATCCCCGAGCTCGACCGCGCACGTCACACCGGTCGGCGTGACGTGGACGGCGGACCGGGACACCGCGTCGTCACCGTCACCGTTCGACCCGTAGACGATCCACGCGCCATCCGTGGTCGCCAGGACGCGGACGTCGTCGACCGCACCGTCGGGCAACGGGGCGTCTGGCCACGTCACCCACCGCACGTCGTCACCCGTGACGACCGCTGCGACCGGACGCGTCGCGTCCGGCACGATCGTCGCGTCGCCGACGGCGACGGCGTCCGCGGGGTCGAGGAAGCTGCTCATGCTGCGACCGTACTGCAGCCGTGTGGCCGGGCCGAGACGGACGGGAGGCGCGGTGCGGGCCCGCCCCGCGCCTCCCGTCCGCCCCGCTGCTGGTCCACCTGCCGCACACGCCCCCGCCACCCGGCGCATGATGAACGCATGTCCCGCATCCTCGTCACCGGATCGACCGACGGCCTCGGGCGGGCGACCGCCGACACCCTGTTGCGTGACGGGCACGACGTCGTCGTGCACGCCCGGAGCACGGCACGGGCGGAGGCAGTCGCCGACCTGCTCGACCGTGGTGCCACGCTCGTCGTCGCCGACCTGTCCGACCGCGAGGCCGTGATCGCCGCCGCGCGCGACCTCGACGCTGGCGACCCGATCGACGCGGTCGTGCACAACGCCGGCGTGATCTCCGGCCGTGCGCTGATCCCGGTCAACGTCGTCGCGCCGTACCTGTTCACCGCGCTGCTCCACGCGCCGACCCGGCACGTGTACCTGAGCAGTGGGATGCACCGCGGCGGCCGGCCCCGCCTGGATGGCGTCGACTGGGACGGCACCGCGGAGACGAACACCTACTCGGACACCAAGCTCTTCGTGACCGCGCTCGCCGCCGAGGTCGCCGAGCGCCGGCCCGGCGTCCTGAGCAACGCCGTCGACCCGGGTTGGGTCCCGACCAAGATGGGCGGCGCGGGGGCGTCGGACGACCTCGAGCTCGGGCACCGCACCCAAGAGGCCCTCGTGACCGACCCCGACGCAGCCCTCAGCGGCGGTTACTGGTTCCACGGACAGCGGCAGGAGCCGCACCAGGCGGTTGCTGACCCGCAGTTCCGCCGCCAACTCGTCGACGCCCTGGCGACGGCGACGAGCATCACCCTCTGAAGCAGGACAGGAGCACCATGTCGACGGTCAGGGTCCACAACTTCGCGATCTCGCTCGACGGGTACGGCGCCGGAGCCGACCAGTCGATCGACCGGCCGTTCGGGCACGCCGACGGCCGACTCATGGGGTGGTTCGCCGCCACGGCCACCTTCCGCGCGATGCAAGGAGCGTCCGGCGGGACCACCGATGTCGACGACGAGTTCGCTCGCGCCTGGGGACCGGAGATCGGTGTCGAGATCATGGGGCGGAACAAGTTCGGACCCCAGCGCGGACCGTGGCCCGACGACGGCTGGACCGGGTGGTGGGGCGACGAACCGCCGTTCCACACGCCCGTGTTCGTGCTCACCCACCACCCGCGCGAGCCCCTCGAGATGGCGGGCGGGACGACCTTCCACTTCGTCGACGCCACCCCGGCGGAAGCGCTCGAGCTCGCCCGCCAGGCCGCACCGGGCCGCGACGTCCGGATCGGCGGCGGGGTCGAGACCGTCCGCGAGTTCCTGCAGGCCGACCTGGTCGACCACCTGCACGTGGTCGAGGTGCCGATCGTGCTCGGCCGGGGCGAGCGGCTCTGGGCCGGACTCGAGGGGATCGAGGAGCGCTTCGCCGTCGAGACGGTCGCGTCGCCGTCGGGGGTCGTGCACCGCACGTTCACGCGGGCGGCGGCTGACCGCCGGGGGCACTGAACGCAGGGGGCGGCGGACGGGAGGAACGGTGCGGGCCCGCCACGGGCCTCCCGTCCGCACTGCGCGCCACGTCGACGGCCGCCGGCCGGGTCCCGGGGTTCTCCTGCGGATGGCAGGATGGGTCGACCCCATCGCCGACCAGATCCGGAGTGTGCGCGTGACACAGGCCCCAGGTCGTCGCGAGCGGAACCGACAGGACAAGCTCGACCGGATCACGGCTGCTGCCAGCGAACTGTTCGCCGAGCACGGCGTCGACGACGTGACGACGCAGCAGATCGCGGAGCGCGCGGACATCGGAGCCGGCACGCTCTTCCTGTACGCGAAGACCAAGGGCGAGTTGCTGCTGCTGGTGCAGAACGCGAAGTACGACGAAGCGCTCGAACAGGGCCGTCGAGCTGCTGAGGCGACCGACGACGCGCTCGATGCGGTGCTCGCGCTCGTGACGCCGATCGTCGCCTGCAACTGGGTGCAGGTGTCCAACGGGCGGACCTACCTGCGGGAGATGGCCTTCGGGGACCCTGGCGAGCCGCACCATGCGCGAGCGCTCGCGATCTCGGGGATGACCGAGCAGGCGGTCGCGGAGATCCTGATCGACCGCGGTGGTCTCGACGACGCACGGGCCGCGACGCTCGCGCACGTGGTCTCGGCGGTGGTGTTCGTCACCATGGTGTCGCACGTCGACCCCGAGACCAGCGTGGCGAGCGTCGTCGAGTCGATCCGGGCGCAGCTCGGGGCGGTCCTGCCGCGCTGAGGCGGTGGTGCTGCGGTCAGGCGGCCAGGAACTCCGCAGCGACCGGGGCGAACTGCTCCCAGTACTGGAAGACGCCGCCGTGGCCGGAGTTCGGGTAGATGACCAGCTCGGACCCGGCGATGCGGCGGTGCAGGTCCTCGGAGAGGACCGAGGGCACCATCCGGTCGTGGTCGCCGTTGGCGATCAGGGTCGGCTGCGTGATCACGGACAGGTCGGACGGCTCGGACCGGCCGAAGCGCTGGATGGCCTTGAGCTGGGTTCGGAACGCCTTGGCGCTGATCGCCTCGTCGCGGTCGTTCGTGCGTTCCTCCAGACGCCCGATGAACGCCTTGCCTGCTTGCTTACCGACGGCATCGCGGTTGAAGAACAGGAACTCCTTCGGGTCCGACCGGGTGAGCGTGGCGCGCAGGATGTCGTAGTACGTCGTGCGAGCGACCTTGTCCATGTCCTTGCCGCCGCGTGGTCCGGTGCCGGTCAGGACGAGCCGCCGGACGAGCCGGGGGTGCGCGACGACGAGGTCCTGCGCGATCATCCCGCCCATCGAGAACGAGAACACGTCGATCTGTTCGTGGCCGAGGGCGCTGATGAACGCGTACGCGTCACCCGCTGCGGCGTCGAGGGTGTCGGGGAAGGTGCCGCTGGAGGCGCCGACGCCGAGCTGGTCGAAGGTGATCACGTGCCGGGTCGCGGCGATCGCGTCGACGATCCGTGGGTCCCAGTTGTCGAGTGTCGCTGCGAGGTGCACGAAGAACACGACGGGGATGCCTCCGGTCGGCCCGAGCTCGCGGTACGCGAAGGTGGCACCGCCGGCGTGCACGGTCTTGGTCGGTGCGTGGGCGTACGAGGTGATCGAGGGGTCGGTGGCGCTCATGGTGGCGGATCCGTTCGGTCGTGGGTGGGGTGTCAGTTGCTGGTGACGACGGTCTTGCCGCGCACGCGGCTCGTCCCGATCGACGCGAGCGCTTCGGGGGTCTGGTCGAAGGCGAACGTGGCGCCGACCACCGGGCGGATCGCGCCGGCCTGCACGAGGTCGGCGATCTGCTGGAGCTGCGCGCCGTCCGCTCGCATGAACAGGAACTCGTAGGTGACCCCGAGTCGCTTCGCCTGCGCGCGGACCCCGCGGCTGATGCCGGCGATGACCAGGCGGATCACCGGGCCCAGCCCGGCTTCCTTCGCGAAGGCAGGGTCAGGGGTGCCGTTGATGCTCACGACCTTGCCGCCGGGGCGCAGCACGCGCAGGGACTTCTCGAGGTTCTCGCCGCCCAGGCTGTCGAGGACGAAGTCGTAGTCGGACAGTTCCTGCTCGAAGTCCTGGGCTCGGTAGTCGATCACCACGTCGGCACCGAGCTCGCGGACGAAGTCGGCGTTGGCGGCCGACGCCGTGGTGGCGACGTGGGCACCGAGGTGCTTGGCGAGCTGGATCGCGATCGTCCCCACGCCACCGGAGCCCGCGTGGACGAGCACCTTCGTGCCCGGTCCGACCCTGCCCTTCTCGACGAGCGCCTGCCACGCGGTCAGGGCGACGAGCGGCATCGAGGCAGCCTCGGCTGCGCTCACGTTCGACGGCGCGCGGGCGACGTCGGCTTCGTCGACGGCGATGCGCTCGGCGAACGTGCCGATGCGGTGGTCACGGGGGCGGGCGAAGACCTCGTCACCGGGCTTGATCCGTCGGACGCCTGCGCCGACCGCGATCACGGTGCCGGCGACGTCGTGGCCGAGGACGAGCGGGGTCTTGTACGGCAGGATCAGCTTGAACTCGCCCTGGCGGATCTTCTCGTCGAGCTGGTTCAGGCCGGCGGCGGCGACGGCCACGAGGACGTCGTGGTCGCCGACGACCGGTTCGGGGACGTCGGTCTCGCGGAGGGGCTGCTTGTACTGGTCGAAGGCGAAGGCGCGCATGGTCGGTTGCTCCTGGGGTCGTGTGGTCGTGGGGGTGGGGGATGTCGTACTACGTCTGCAGGAGTTGCCGAACGGCGGTCACGATGTCCGTTCGGTTCTGCGAGACGACGCCGTGGCCGGAGTCGGGGAAGCGGCGGACGGTCGCCTGCGGGTAGCGGTCACGCAGGGTCTCGGCGTTGGCTGCCGGAACCATCCGGTCGGAGTCGCCGTGGACGACGAGGACGGGGCCGCTGAACGCTGAAGGAGCCGGCGACCAGGGGCGGTCTCCCCATCGGTGCACCGCTCGGAGTTGCGCGCGGAACACGCGGAGCGCGACCGGTGCGTCTCGGTCGACGACACGTCGTGCGAGGCGGGACCGGTACGCGGCTGCGGCCCGGCGACCGTTCCGGGTTCGCGTGAAGAACAACAGGACCGTCGGGTCCGTGCGGGTGAGGATGCCCCGCAGGATCCCCCGGACCATGATGCCCGGCAGCCGAGTGAGTCCCGGACCGCCCGCAGGGCCTGACCCGGCGAGGACGAGGTGCTCCACCGACTCCGGCACCCGGTCTGCGATCTCCTGAGCGACCATCCCGCCCATCGAGAGTCCGAGCAGGTCGACCCGTTCGAACCCGAGTGCCCGGATCACTGCGATGACGTCGACGGCCATGTCCTCGATCGAGTCTCGGAGTGGGCCGTCCGAAGCGCCGACGCCGGAGTACCCGACGAGGACCACCCGGCGGTCTTCTGCCAGCGGGTCGACGACCTCGGGGTCGAAACTGTCGAGGTTCCCGCCGAGGTGCGTCAGCGCCACCAGCGGAGTTGCTTCGTCGGCCGGCCGACCGAGGACCCGGACGACGACGCCGCCAGTCGGGACGGGCACCACCTGCGTGGGGGTCGTCTCGACCCGCTGGACGTCTCCGGTGTCGGTCACGGTCGTCTCGCCTTCTCGTCGGTCCCTGCAGCAGCGACTGGTGGTCCCCGGTTTTCCCGAGTACGCTCAATAATGAGTTCACTCAGTCGCCTTGTCAAGGGAGTTCGGATGTCACAGCAACGGACTGAACCGACGCGCCGCGAGCGCGCGAAGGAGGACAAGTCACGACGGATCGTCGCTGCTGCGCGAGCACTGTTCGCCGAGCACGGCGTGTCCCGAGTCACGACCCAGCAGATCGCTGACCGAGCCGATGTCGCGGTGGGCACCCTGTTCCGGTACGCCGCCTCGAAAGCGGAGCTGCTGATCATGGTCCAGAACGAGGAGTTCGCGGCGGCGATCGAAGAAGGACTCACCGTCGCCAATGTCGTCTCCTCCGCTGCATCCCCGACGGAGGTCGTGCTCGCGGTGCTCACGCCGGTTGTGCTGTGCATCCGGGAGCATCCGGAGAACGGCCGCACCTACCTGCACGAGCTGGTGTTCGGCGACCCGACCGAAGCGAACCGGCGCCGCGGTCTCGTCCTCGCCGAGCAGCTCGAGGGTGGCATCGCACGCGCACTCGAGCGGTCAGCACACATCGAGCACGGCGAAGCGACCGTCCTGGCCGGCGTCGTCACCGCGATCGTCCACATCGGTGTCACCGCGACGATCCACCTCGACCGGGGCGCCGATGAACTCCTCGCCGACATCCGCACACAGATCGACACGGTCATCGCGCCTCGTGGGTCGTCGTCGGATCTGGTCTCCGCGCCACAGAGAGAAGGCCTGTCATGAACGCCACCGACCACCAGCACTTCGACGTCGTGATCCTCGGCGCCGGCCCCGGAGGCTACGTCGCCGCGATCCGTGCCGCCCAACTCGGCAAGCGCGTCGCCGTCGTCGAACAGCAGTACTGGGGAGGGGTCTGCCTCAACGTCGGCTGCATCCCGTCCAAGGCCCTGCTCCGGAACGCCGAACTGGCCCACGTCTTCCAGCACGACGCGGAGCGGTTCGGGATCTCCGGCGACGTCACCTTCGACTACGGAATCGCCCACGACCGCAGCCGATCCGTCGCGGCGGGGCGCGTCAAGGGCGTCCACTACCTCATGCAGAAGAACGCGATCACCGAGATCGACGGCCGGGGCACCTTCACCGACGCACACACCATGCAGGTCGACCTCACCCAGGGCGGCAGTCGACAGATCACGTTCGAGCACGTCATCATCGCAACGGGGTCGACCGTCCGGCTCCTCCCCGGGATCGCACTGAGCGAACGCGTCGTCACGTACGAGACCCAGATCCTCGACCGAGACCTGCCGGAGTCCATCGTGATCATCGGCGCTGGCGCCATCGGGATCGAGTTCGCCTACGTCCTCGCCAACTACGGCGTGCACGTCACCATCGTCGAGTACCTCGACCGCGTCCTGCCCAACGAGGACGCCGAGGTGTCGAAGGAGGTCGCACGGCAGTACCGGAAGCTCGGGATCACCCTCCTCACCTCGACGAAGGTCGAGTCCGTCACCGACGACGGTGCGGCCGTCACCGTCGAGTACACCGACGCCGCGGGTCAGCGATCGAGCCTGCGCGCCGACCGGGCGTTGGTCTCGGTCGGGTTCGCCCCCAGGACCGAGGGGTTCGGTCTCGAACGCACCGGGGTGTCGCTCACCGAACACGGAGCAGTCGCGGTCGACGACGTCATGCGCACCGACGTGCCACACGTCTTCGCGATCGGCGACGTCACGGCGAAGCTCCAACTCGCCCACGTCGCCGAGGCACAGGGCGTCGTCGCGGCGGAGACCATCGCCGCCGCCGAGACCATGCCGATCGTCGACTACCGGATGATGCCGCGCGCCACCTTCAGCCAGCCGCAGGTCGCGTCGTTCGGCCTCACCGAAGCCCAAGCCCGCGCCGAGGGTCACGACGTCCGAGTCGCCAAGTTCCCGTTCACCGCGAACGGGAAGGCCCAGGGCCTCGGCGAGCCCGGCGGGTTCGTCAAGCTCGTCGCGGACGCCCGCCACGGAGAACTCCTCGGGGCGCACATGGTCGGAGCCGACGTCGCCGAGCTCCTCCCAGAACTCACCCTCGCCCAGAAGTGGGACCTGACCGCGCTGGAGCTCGCGCGCAACGTGCACGCCCATCCGACGCTCGGTGAGGCGCTGCAGGAAGCGTTCCACGGGCTCACCGGGCACATGATCAACCTCTGAGGTGTCAGCTGGCGTGCGCGACGAGACCGACCAGTGCAGTCACCACCGCAGCGGGAGTCGTCTGCCACATCTGGGGCGAGAGGTGGCCGCTGGCATCCATGCTCGCGATGCCGTGCGCGCTCGTCAGCAGCATCGCTCCGTACAAGTGCGCATGCTCGGCACCGACCACGCTCCCGACGATGCGCAAGAACTCGAACTGCGCGCGTGCCGCAGCCGCGATCGCGACCTCCGGATCGTTCGCCGGCATCGTGAACATCATCCGGTAGACCTCCGGCTCGTCCCGAGCCACCGCCATCAGCGTCTCCAACGCGGCTCTGAGGCGGTCCACCGCAGAGCGGGAGTCCGACGCCTGGATCTGCGCGAGTTCAGTCGTGATCCGGTCCCAACTCTCCGCTCCGACCGCAGCGAGGAGGCTCTCCTTGTCGGCGAAGTGCCGGTACGGCGCCCCTCGGGACACCTCCGCGCGCGCGCCCACCTCGCGGAGCGTCACGCGTGCCGGCCCACCCTCCGTCAGCAGGTTCCGGGCGGCATCCAGCAGCGCACGGCGCGTGGCAGCGGCGGATTCGAGTCGACTCACCATGACCCGATCCTACAGTTGACACCGTCATCTGAGAATGTGACTCTTGCAAGATGACAACGTCAACTGAAAGTGCATCGCTCTTCGTCGTGACCGGCGCGTCCACCGGGATGGGTGCGGCAACGGTCCGCGAGCTCGCTGCCCGTGGCCACCACGTGCTCGCGGGCGTTCGTCGGGCAGAAGACGGACGCGCACTGCAGTCCTCGACCGTGCGCCCGGTGATCCTCGACATCACCGAGCCCGAGCAGATCGCCGACCTCGCTGCCGCTGTGGAGGCGGAAGACCTGCCGCTCGCTGCGCTGATCAACAACGCGGGGATCGCCGTCAACGCTCCGGTCGAGGTCATGCCGATGACCGAGTGGCGGCGCCAGTTCGACGTCAACTTCTTCGGTCACATCGCCGTCACCCAGGCGCTTCTGCCGGCGCTGCTCCGAAGCCGCGGACGTGTCGTCATGATGAGCTCCGTCGGTGGCCGCCTGGCGCAGCCGACCTACGGTGCGTACTCGGGGTCGAAGTTCGCGCTCGAGGCGGTCAGCGATTCACTCCGCCGCGAACTGGCACCACACGGCGTCGGAGTGGTCATCGTCGAGCCCGGCGCAGTCCGGACCGAGATGGTCGGACGCGGCGGCGTCACCGCACGCCGACTCTCGAGCGAGATGACCCCGGACCAGCAGCACCGGTACGGCGGGCTGATCCACGCGATCCTCGCGCAGTCCGAAGGCTTCCTCCGCGACGGAGTGACCGCCGACACCGCAGCGAAGACCATCGCGGCTGCCGCAACGCACCCCCGCCCGCGGACTCGCTACACGATCGGCCGGGACGCTGCGCTCCTGACGCGTCTCGCCCGGTTCCTCCCTGACCGAGCCATCGACCGGGTCCTCACCCGTGCGCTGCGCCCCCTGTACCCGACCAGCAAGTAACCACCGCCCTCTCGGCGACCGCCCCACCCTGCAGAAAGAAGTCACCATGCCCACCATCAACAACGCCGTCGTCCTCATCACCGGATCGAACGGCGGCATCGGCACCGCACTCGTGCACGCGGCGCTCGCGCGCGGCGCCGCCAAGGTGTACGCCACCGCCCGCACACCCCGTGCATGGGACGACGAGCGCATCGTCCCGTTGGCGCTCGACGTCACCGACACCGACTCCGTGTCGGCAGCGGTCGCCTCCGCCAGCGACGTCACCATCGTCATCAACAACGCCGGCGGACTCCCGTCGACCGCGAGCATGCTCGACGTGACGGACGACGACCTCCGCCAGACGATGGAGATCAACTTCTTCGCACCGGTGCGCGTCGCCCAGGCGTTCGCTCCCCTGCTCACAGCGGCCACCGGAGCAGCCCTCGTCGACATCCACTCCGTCGCGAGCTGGGTCGCGTTCGGCGGGGCGTACAGCGCGTCGAAGGCCGCGATCTGGTCCGCGACGAACTCCCTTCGCCTCGAACTCGCACCCCACGGCGTGCTCGTCACCGGCGTCCACGTCGGCTACGTCGACACGCAGATGGCCGCCCACACCGACGACGCCAAGATGGCCCCGACCGACCTCGCGTCGGCGATCTACGACGGAATCGAGGCTGACGCGTTCGAGGTCATCGCCGACGAACTCAGTGCTCGGGTCAAGGAAGGACTCGCCGCACCGATCGAGGCGCTCTACCCCCAGCTCGCCAATCCTGCGGCGGTCCGCTGAACCCGGACTCCGTGTCGAGCACCGTGATGCACCTCTCCGCCTTCGAGTTGTCCGCGTCCGGCTGCTCCGGTCGGTCGAACCTGGGCCGCGGATCCCCTCGGGGACTACCGTCGACCGCAGGTGACCCAGGCCCCCGGCTGCCGGCACGATCTCCTCGTCCGATGCCGACCGGAAACGCCATGTCCTCCTCGCAGACCGATCTCCCACACCAGCACGACCCGACGAGCTGGACCGCGCTCGAGGTCGGCCGGTGGGAAGCCCGCTCCGGCCGGTCCCACATCGGAACCGTCGTCTTCACGAACCGGTACGAGGTCCGTGGGTGGTCGGGCGAGGTCTTCGGCGACCACACGAGCCTGGAGAGCGCGAAGGCACAGGTCGAGGCGATGGCGCGGTGGAGCCTCGGTGAGCGACCGTGGTCACCCGACGGAGTCGACTGATCAGTCCATCGCGTCGTCGTAGATCCCGATCAGGCGGTCCAGGAACGCCTGCACCGTGGCGCGCTCGCTGTCGTCCATGTCGGCGACGACGTCCTCGATCCCCTCGATCAGCGGCAGCACCAGGTCGTACGCACGATCGGACGACCGCTCGGCTGCGGTGACCACGAGCTTCCGGCCGTCGCTCGGGTGCCGCTCCCGCGTGACGTGGCCGGCGGACTCGAGTCGGTTGAGCACGAGGGTCATGGCGGCGGTGGAGATCTCCAGTCGCCGCGCGAGCTCGGTCGGGGTGGACCGTCCGTGGGTGATGAGGTGGTCCATCGCCTCGAGCCCGGCCGCGTCGACGTCGAGTGCCCGGGCGAGGTGTCGCTCGAAGCGCTGCTGGCGGACCCCGACCTGTTGGACCCGGGCGCGGATGTCGTCGTCGGGCAGCGGCCGTCCGTCGCGACGGGCGGCTTCGCGGTCGCGTCGGTCCTCGCGGTCGCTCCGGGCGTCGCGGTCTCGTTTTCCGTCGGTGGGCGCTGTCGGTTCGTCGTGCGGCACGAGGTCGATGGTAGTCGTGTAGATTGCCAATCTCATTGGTAATCAAGATTCGAGGCAACATGTCGACCGACCGCAAGCGCGTCCTCATCTCCGGTGCGAGCATCGCCGGACCCGCCCTGGCCTACTGGCTGCACCGGTACGGCTACGACACGACGATCGTCGAGCGCGCGCCGGAACTCCGGACCGGTGGCCAGAACGTCGACGTGCGGGGCGCCGGGCGCGAGGTCTCGCGGCGGATGGGGATCGAGGACGACATCCGTGCCGCCACCACCGGTGAGGTCGGCACGCGGTTCATCGGCCGCTCCGGTTCGGTCATCGCGGAGTTCCCGGCCGGAACCACGGACTCGGGCGGCGCCACCGCGGAGCTCGAGATCCTGCGCGGTGACCTCGCGCAGCTGCTGGTCGGCCGGACCACCGACACCACCGAGTACCGGTTCGGCGACCGCATCACCGGCATGGCGGACGACGACGGCGGCGCCGGCGACGGCGTGACCGTGCAGTTCGAGCACGCCGCCGACGAGCGGTTCGACCTGGTGGTGGCGGCGGACGGCATCGGGTCGAGCACCCGGCGACTGGTCTTCGGCGACGAGCCCGAGATCCGGTCCCTCGGCCTCGAGACCTCCTACGCGACGATCCCCCGCACCGATGCCGACGACGACTGGTGGCGCTGGTACAACGCACCGGGTGGTCGGTCGATCACCCTCCGTCCGGACCCACACGGCACGATTCGGGCGACGCTGTCGTTCGTGACCGATCGGACCCGGGAGCGCGCCGGCTCCGAGCGACGGTCGATCGAGGAACAGCGTCGCCGACTGCACGAGGTCTTCGCCGACGCCGGCTGGGAAGCGCGTCGTGTGCTCGCGGGCATCGACAGCGCCGACGACCTGTACTCCGAGTCGATCGGGCAGGTCCGTGCGCCGCGGTGGTCCGAGGGTCGGGTCGCGCTCGTCGGCGACGCCGCGTACTGCGCCTCGCCGGTCAGCGGCATGGGCACGAGCCTGTCGCTCACCGGGGCGTACGTGTTGGCCGGTGAACTCGCCGCCCACGTCGACCAACGCGATGCATTCCGGGGCTACGAGCGCATCATGCGGCCGTACGTCGCCCAGGCGCAGCAGCTGCCGCCGGGGGTGCCGCGGGTCGCGAACCCGAAGAGCCGGCTCGGGATCGCCGCGTTCGGTGCTGCGGTCCGGGTCGCCTCCACCCCGTTCATCGGTCGGCTCGGCGACCGGTTCTTCACGCCACCGGTCGACGCAATCGACCTGCCGGACTACGCGCACCTGGGCTGAACGAACACGTCCGTCGTGCCGCCTGCACAATGGGTCCGGGGACGATCGGGCGTCCCGTTGAGCGGACGGGGACGGCATGCGTGTTGCACCGAAGATCTGGATCGGCGTGGTGGTCTTCGTCGGCTACGCCGTTCTCGTGGTCGGGATCCAAGCGGCGACGGGTATCGACTACACGCGCTGGGGAGACTCCGCGCGGAACCTGTTCCTCGGCGCCGGGCTCTCCCTCATCGTGGCGACCGTCGTGCTCGCGATCGTCACGACGCTGCTCGGCTGGTGGGGACCGGCGCTGCGCGAGCGGCACCGTGCTCAGCGCCGGTGGCCGCTGATCGCCCCGATCCTGCTCGCGGTGATCGCCGTCGTCGTCCTCCTGGCGTCGGACTGGCAGGCGGTCAGTGGGGCGTTCCTCGCCGCCGCCCTCGTCCTGGTGCTCGTGGGCTTCACCGAGGAGATCGTCGCCAGGGGCCTGCTCCTCGTCGCACTGCGCAGTCGGCTGTCCGAGGTCTGGGTGTGGCTGATCACGTCCGTGCTCTTCGGTGCGATGCACCTCAGCAACTCGCTGCTCGGGCAGCCGCTGTCGGCGACCCTCCCGCAGGTGGGCTTCGCCTTCCTGGTCGGGACGTCGTTCTACATCGTCCGCCGGTGCACCGGGTCGTTGATCCCGGCGATGTTCCTGCACGGCTTGTGGGACTTCGCGCAGTTCATCTCGGGCAACGGCACGCCGGGTGCGGCAGCGCCGTTCGCGCAGGCGTTCGTGTTCGTCGTCGGCGCCCTGGCCCTGGTGTCGGTCGGGTTCGTGATCCGCGGTGCTGACGAACGGCTCGGACCGCGGGCGCAGCTCACGTCGACGGCGACGCGATCGCGGTGACGACCACCGCCCCGACGCGCGCGCCGATCGCCCGGACGACCTGGGTCGGCCTGGCCGCCGTGGTCGTCTACGTGCTCTTCGCTGCCGTCCTCGGCAACGTGCTCGGTGACCTGGCGGGCGACGACGACACCGCCGAGTTCGTCCTGTCGCACTTCATCCCGTTGCCGATCGCCATCGTGTTCGGCCTCGTGTTCCTGCGTCGGTCCGGGTGGGGTCGACGGGTGTGGTCGGAACCGCCGACCCCGACCCTCCGTCCGCGCCGGCTGTGGCTGATCGCCATCCCGGTGCTCATGCTCGTGCTGGCGTTCGCTCAGCTCGGCGACTCGATCGGGGCTGGTCGGACGTTCGGCACGGTGCTGATCGTCCTGCTCGGCACGCTCATGGTCGGTTTCGGTGAGGAGCTCTTCCTGCGCGGCATCCTCGTCGAGGCCGTCCGCGGCAAGCACGGCGAACTCGTCACACTGCTCGTCACCTCGGTGGTGTTCGGTCTCGCGCACGTCGTCGGGAGCGTGTGGGCGGGGGTGCCACCGGCGGCGATCCTGTTCCAGGTGTCGTTCCTGGCGATGAACGGCAGCCTGTACTACTGGGTCCGTCGGGTCAGCGGCCGGCTGTGGGTGGCGATGCTCGTCCACGTGCTGACCGACTTCGTCCTGTACCTGGCGTCCGGTCCGTCGGGCCCGACGGACGCCCTCGTCCAGCCCGACGATGCAACGGCTGCACCGGTGCTCGCCACGGTGCAGACGATCCTCATCGTGCTCGCCGTGGCGGGGGTCGTGAGTGCCGCGCGCGAAGACCACCGCGCCCGCACTGCCCGGTCGGCGTGAGCCTGCGGAGGAGGACGTGACCAGGCCGCCACGGGCCTCCCGTCCGGGCCGCACGACGCTGGTGCGGTAGGTTCCTGCCCAACGCATTCCGGACGCGAGAGGGGAGCGCGGATGGCCCAGGGACACCGCTCGCCCCCCACGATGAGCGACGTCGCAGCCGTCGCGGGCGTCTCGAAGAAGACCGTCTCGAACGTCCTGTCAGGCTACGAGCACGTCTCGGCCCGCACCCACGACCGGGTGATGGCGGCGGTGGACGAACTCGGCTACGAGCTCAACGTCTCGGCCCGGAACTTCCGCGCCGGCCGGTCGAAGGTCATCGGCCTGGCGGTGCCGGAGCTGCGGCAGGCGTACTTCGCCGAGCTCGCCGACGCCGTCATCCGCGCTGCCGGTGCCGTGGGCTACACGGTGCTCATCGAGCAGACTGCGAGCGGCGTGCGTGAGGCGGACGCGATCACCCGGATGCGCGAACACTCGATCGACGGCATCATCTACAGCCCGCTGACGGTGCGGTCGAGCGATGCTCCCGCGCTCGAGGTGAAGTTCCCCCTCGTGGTGCTCGGCGAGCCGATCCCGGACAGCCCGGTCACGTTCATCACGATGTCGAACGCGGACGCGCTGCACGACGCGACGGCGCACCTGCTCGACGCGGGCCGTCGTTCGATTGCCTTCATCGGTTCCGAACCGTCGGGGCCGGTACGGACGGCGCAGGAGCGGCTCCGCGGGTACCGCGAGGCGCTCGCCGAGCGCTGCGTGGCGTTCCGACCCGAACTCGTCGTCCCCACGGCGCTCTGGCACCGGGCCGAGGGGGCAGCGGCGGCGCGGGCACTGCTCGAGTCCGGCGTCGAGGTCGACGGGATCGTGTGCTGCAACGACGCCCTGGCGCTCGGCGCGATGAGCGCGTTGCAGCTCGCTGGTCGGACCGTGCCGGACGACGTCGCGGTCGTCGGCTTCGACGACATCGAGGAGTCGGCGTACGCGACGCCCGCGCTGACCACGGTGTCGGCCGACCTGGACCGGGTCGCGGCGACGGCGGTCGGGGTCCTCGTCGAGCAGCTCGAGGAGGACGCGGCCGTCGGTCCGGGCGTGCTGCGCTCGCCGCATGCCCTGGTCGTGCGGGCGTCGTCGGCGCCCGTCGCCGTGGAACGCACGGTCTCCGCCTGAGGTCTTGACCTGCCCGTCGAGCACGGACTACTGTCCAGATTTACACCGGTGTAAATCCGGCATGGACGAGGTCCCGCACACCGAAGTGCGGGACGGATGGCAGGTTTTCGATGAAGAAGCACATCGCGGTCGTCGCGCTCGCAACAGCGGCGGCGATCTCCCTGGCCGGGTGCGCCGGCTCCCCCGGATCGTCCGCGAACGCCCACGTCGACCTGACGTTCTGGCACGGGTACACCGAGGCCGACGGCAAGGTCCTGGACGGCATCGTCAAGGACTTCAACGAGTCGCAGGACAAGGTCACGATCACGACCCAGACGAAGACGTGGGCGGTCATCGACGACACGATGCTCCCCGCGCTGACGGCGAAGAAGGGCCCGGACATCGTCGCGATGACCTCGGACCGACTGCCCGTCTACGCCGAGAAGAAAGCCCTCGTCGACCTGAGCGACTTCTACGACGACGACACCAGCAACACCGGCGAGCTCAAGGAGCAGGCCGTCGCGATGGAGCAGGTCGACGGCAAGGAGTACGGCGTCCCGAGTGGCTTCGTGCCCCTGTCCGTGATCTACAACAAGAAGCTCTTCGCCGAGGCCGGCATCGACGCGTTCCCGACGACGTGGGACGAGTGGGTCGCCGACGCGAAGAAGCTGACGAAGGACGAGAACGGCGACGGCACCCCGGAGCAGTACGGGCTCGTGCTGCCGGACCACCAGACGGTCGGCAACGGCATCTGGCCGAGCCTGTTCGCCGGCAACGGCGGCTCGATCACGAACGACGCCGGCACGAAGTCGACCATCGACTCCGCTGCGAACGTCGAGACGCTCGAGTACTGGGCGAAGGCGATCCGGCAGGACAAGATCTCGCCGACCGGTGTCGACGGCATCGCGGCCGACAAGCTCTTCACCGCCGGCAAGACCGCCATGGAGATCGGCGGCCCGTGGATGGCGGGCGTCGCGAAGGCGTCCGACATCGACTACGGCATCGCCGCGATCCCGGCCGGGCCGAAGGCGCAGGTGGCCTCCGCCATCGGCATCTCGCTCGGCGTGACCGCACAGACCGACGACCCGAAGCAGGCCGCTGCCGAGGACTTCCTGCGGTACTTCAACGAGAAGAACGTCGCGACCAAGTGGGCGCTCGGGTCGGGTTGGCCGTCCCTGCGCACCGACGTGACCGCCGCCGACGTCGACGCGAACCCCACCGTCGCGGCACTGACCGGTCTGCCCGGCACGACGATCCCGCTCCTCCCGGGCGTCGTGAACAGCGGTGACGTGCTCACCGCGCTCGACACCGCGACGCAGAAGTCGATCGCGGGCGGCGACCCGGAGTCGCTCCTCGGTACCGCCGACACCGACGTGCAGTCAGCCCTGAAGTAGAGGACCACGATGACCACGCAGCAACTCGGCCGACGCCGTCGGTACCGACCCCCGGGACAGCTCGGCGGCCGGACGCCCCTGAACGGGACCTTCCGCCGCCGTGCGACCGTCGTCGGATTCCTCGCACCCGCGATCGTCATCCTCGGGGCGTTCGTCCTGTGGCCGATGCTCTCGGCACTGCGGCTGTCCTTCACGGACGCCAGCGGCTTCGGTGACCCGAGCTGGGTCGGCTTCGCGAACTACGTCCGGGTCTTCACCGACCCGGACGTGGTCCGCTCGATCGGCAACACGGCGCTGTACTCGGTGCTGTTCACCCCGGTCGCGATCGCCGTGGCGCTGGTGCTGGCCCTGGCGCTCAACCACCCGGCGGTGCCGTTCCGCGGCTTCTTCCGCTCGGCGCTGTTCCTGCCGTTCATCGTGTCCCTGGCGGTCGCCGCGTTCGCGTGGTCGTACCTGCTCGACCCGCAGATCGGCCTGCTGAACCACTGGCTCCAGGTGGGCGGCATCCGGCTCGGCAACGTCCTGCAGGACCCGGCCCTGGCGATGCCGACCGTGGTGCTCGTCGCGGTCTGGAAGAACTTCGGTTTCTACATGGTCATCTTCCTGGCGGGGCTGCAGGAGATCCCGACCAGCCTGTACGAGGCGGCGCAGCTGGACGGCGCGAACGGCCGCCAGCGGTTCGCGAACGTGACGTTCCCGATGCTCAGCAACACCATGGCGTTCGTCGTCATCGTCGCGCTCATCGCCGCACTGCAGGCGTTCGACCAGATCTACGTCCTGACCGGCGGCGGGCCGTACCGGTCCACCGAGACGATCGTCATGCAGATCTACCAGTCCGGGTTCAAGGACCTCGACCTCGGCTTCGCGTCCGCGCTGGCGTACGTGCTGCTCATCGCGACCCTGCTGCTGAGCCTCGTGCAGTTCCTGTTCTTCGGCAAGCGCGGAGAGGACACCGCATCATGACCGCACTCCCCCGTCCGGCCACCGCGGTCCGGCGCAGGACCGTGGCCCGTCGCCCACCCTCGATGCGCTGGCTCGGCTTCGCCGCGGTGCTCATCGTCACCCTCGCGGTGCTGCTCCCCGTGCTCGTCATCGTGTTCACGGCGTTCAAGCCGGCGAGCGAGGTGAACGCCTACCCGCCGACGCTGTTCCCGCACACGTGGACGCTCGACAACTTCCGGGCGATCTTCACGCAGCTGCCGTTCGGCCGGCTCATCCTGAACAGCTTCGCCTTCGCCGGCGGGGTGACGGTCTTCGCGCTGGCGTTCGACGCGCTCGCCGCCTACGCGCTGGCCCGGCTCGACTTCCGGGGCAGCAAGGTCCTGCTCATCGTGATCATCGCCAGCCTGATGATCCCGTTCCAGGCCACCCTGATCCCGATCTACCAGCTCGTGTCCGACCTCGGGTGGGTGAACACCTTCGCCGGCCTCATCGCACCGCGGGCGGCGGACGCCTTCGGCATCTTCTTCCTTCGGCAGTTCTTCGTGTCGCTCCCCCGCGACCTCGACAACGCGGCGCGCATCGACGGTGCGTCCGAGTGGCGGATCTTCCGGAGCATCATCCTGCCGAACGCCGTACCGGCACTGCTCACCCTCGGCATCTTCACCTTCGTCAACAACTGGAACGACCTGCTCTGGCCGCTGGTGTTCACCACCGACCAGGACATGGGGACCATCACCTCGGGGCTGACCCTGCTGACCGGACCCGGCGGCATCATCCCGCAGGGCGTGATGATGGCCGGCGCCCTGATCGCCGTGCTGCCCCTCGCCGTCATGTTCCTGCTCGTGCAACGCCGCTTCATCGAGAGCGTCGCCAGCACCGGGCTCAAGTGACGACGACCCCGCGCGGTCCCCTCGGGGACGCGCCCACCACGAAACGAGACACCATGCACTGGTCCGACGACGGACGGCTGCACTTCGCCCTGGGCATCGAGGACACCTTCGTCCCGCAGGCCCGTCCGGGCGAGCGCCCCATCGACGAGTACGAACTCACCGACCACTACCGGCAGTACGCCGCCGATCTCGGCCTGGCAGTCGACGTCGGCGCCGAGCTGCTCCGCTGGGGCGTGCCCTGGTACCGGGTCGCCCCGGAGCCCGGTGTGTGGGACTGGTCGTGGGTCGACGGTGTCATGCAGCGCTTCCGTGAGACCGGCCTGCGGCCCGTCATCGACCTGCTGCACTACGGCACACCGCTCTGGCTCGACGGTCAGTTCGCGAACCCCGACTACCCGGCGCACGTCAGGGAGTACGCCGCCCGGTTCGCCGCCCGGTACGGCGACGTCGCGACCGACTACACGCCCGTCAACGAGCCCGTCATCCACGCCCTGTTCTCCGGCGAGTACGGGTACTGGCCCCCGTACCTGACCGGTGCCGAGGGTTCTGCCCGGATCGCCTCGGCGCTGGCGAAGGGGTTCGTCTCCACCCAGCACGCGATCGCCCGTGAACTCGGAGACGCCGCCACCTTCGTGCACGTCGACGCCGGCATCCGGTACGTCGGCGACGTCGATGCCCCCGAGCACCGCGACACCGTGGCGCGGCTCCGCGCCCAGACGTTCCTGGTCGAGGACCTCGTGACCGGCGGCGTCGACGACCACCATCCGCTCGTCGGACGGCTGCGCTCCGGCGGGGTCACCGACGCGGACCTGGACTGGTTCCGCCAGCACGCGGTCCGGCCGGACGTGATGGGCGTCAACTACTACCCCCTGCACTCCACCGAGGTCTTCGAGGCCGGCGTCCACCACGGCGGCGGCTTCGCCGACCCGCGTCCGTACCGGGACACGGGGGCCGAGGGGCTCCGCGACGTGCTGACGACGTACGCCGAGCGGTACGGCGCCCCGGTCATGCTGACCGAGACGTGCGTCACCGGGTCCGTCGACGAACGCATCGGCTGGCTCGACGATTCCGTGGCCGCCGTGCACGAGCTCCGTGCCGAGGGCGTCCCGGTGGTCGGGTACACCTGGTGGCCGCTGTTCGACATGTACGAGTGGACCTGGCGGCACACGGACGCACCCCGCCAGGAGCATCTGCTCACGATGGGCCTCTTCGACCTCGTCGAAGACGGCGACGGCGGGCTCGACCGCCGTCGCAACCCGGTCGCCGACGCCTTCGCCGCGCATGCGCGGCAGGAACGAGCCGTGGCAGCGGCCCTGTCGGCGACCCAGTGACGGTCTGGAGGCGCGGGTCGGGTCGGTCCCGCGCCTCCCGTCCGTCTCCGCGCACCACCACTGCACCAACAACCGAACGGAGCACCATGTCCCTCCGCCTCGGCGCCGCTCCGGCGCCTCGTCGACGCCGAACGCTCGCGCTCGTCGTCACCGCTGCCGCTGCTGCGGCGGCCCTCGTCGCCGGTGTCACCGGCCCCGCTCCCGCCCAGGCGGTCACGACCGGCAACGGAGCCCTCGTGTACTCGCCGGCAGCGGGCACCGCCTTCAACCCCGAGGGCGGACGTGCTGCCGGCACGACCTACGCCAAGAACATCGTCCTGAAGAACAGCGGCTCGGCGAACGGCCAGCAGTTCGTCACCTTCGACCAGCTCGTGCTCGAGAACGGCGTGCAGGTCTACCCGATCTACCGCAGCACCGACAACGGCACCTCGTGGAGCCGCGTCGCCACCGTGAAGCCGAGCACGCAGTTCCCGACGCTCACCCGCACTGCCCAGCCCTCGCTGTACGAGACCCCGATCCAGCTCGGCACCATGCCCGCCGGCACCCTGCTGCTGAGCGGCATGATCATGCCGACCGACCGGTCGAGCAGCCGTCTGGTCATGTACAAGAGCCTCGACCACGGTCTCACCTGGTCGTTCGCGAGCACCGTCGACACCGGCGGGCCCGCCACCTACGACCCGAGTCCGACGTCCACCACCTCGACGGTCTGGGAGCCGTCCGTCGCGGTCGACGCGAACGGCGGCCTCGTGACGTACTTCTCCGACGAGCGGCAGAAGGCGAACAACGTCCTGCAGGCCGTCAGCTACCGACGGTCGACGGACGGCGGTCTCACCTGGGGTGGCCTGGTGAACGTCTCGGCGCCGACGAACAAGAGTGACCGGCCCGGCATGATCACGGTCACCCGGATCCCGAACGGCAACTACGTGGCGACCTTCGAGGTCGTCAACCGACCGAGCCAGACGAACAACACGGCGCCGGTGTACTTCAAGACCTCGCCCGACGGGTTGACCTGGAGCCCGGAGACGAGCATCGGGACGAAGATCGCACTGCCCGACGGCCGCGGGGTCGGTTCCTCGCCCGAAGTCCGCTGGGTCCCGACGACGGGCAACGCGAACGGCATGATCGTGGTGTCGTCGAAGTGGTCGCTCGACAGCGCTGGCAACATCGACGGTGGGCAGAACTTCGTCGTCAACCGCAATCAGGGTTCCGGCTCGTGGGAGCAGCTGCCCTACGCGGTCACGTACGACGCCCGCGACGCCGAAGGTGGCACGTTCAGCGGCTTCGCCCAGGGCTTCGACTCGAGCGCGGACGGCAAGACGCTCTACCAGGCGACGAACGTCGAGAACCTGACGACGACCTACAACGACGTGCGGGTCGGGTCGATCCCGATCAACGCGCTGCGGTACGAGGCCGAGTCGGCGGTGCGGAGCGACACGAGCACGGTCACCCAGGCCGACGCCGTCGGCGGTGCGAAGGTCGGCAACATCAACAACGCGACCAGCTCCGTGCAGTTCACGGTGCAGGCGGCGACCGCGGGGACGTACACCGTCAACGTCCGGTACGACAACGGCACCGGGGCGACGAGCACGCACGCGCTCGCCGTCAACGGAACGTCGGTCGGGACGGTCAGCTACGCGCCGACCGTCAACTGGGGGCGCTTCGGGTGGGCGCAGAAGACCGTCACCCTGAAGGCCGGCGCGAACACGCTGACCTTCACGAAGGGCACGGGCTTCGCGGAGCTGGACCAGATCCAGGTGTTCCAGCCCTGACGCCGCACCTGCTGCCCTGGTCGTGACCATGTGGCGGACGGGCGCACCCGCTCGGCGGCGACGCGAAGCGTCGCGCGGGTGCGCCGACCGAGCCTGCGAGGGAGGATGTGGCGGACTCGCCACGGGCCTCCCGTCCGTCCCGCACCACGTCTCAGGCCGCGACCGCTCCGTCTGCCGGCTCACGCAGGGCCGGGCAGTGCTCGGCAGTCGGGTGCTCGCTGATGGCGATGACCTCGTCGAGCCGGCCACGCGCGGCCTCGAGCTCCGCCATCTGCGCCGTGATCCGGTCGCGCTCGGCGACGAGCAGCGCGAACGACTCCGGTGTCGCGTGGCCGCTGTCCACGCACGGCAACAGCTGCACGATGGTGCGGCTCGGCAGGCCGGCGGCGAACAGCTGCTGCACGAGCTGGACGCGCTCGACCGCGGGGGTGTCGTAGACGCGCTGCCCGCTGGTGGTCCGCGACGCGGCGAGCAGTCCCTGCTCCTCGTAGTACCGCAGCGAGCGCACGCTGGCACCCGTCTCTGCGGCGAGGTCGCCGATCCGCATGCGGACTCCGATCCGGGGCTTGCCCCTGACATCGATGTGAGGTCTTAGCGTAACCGAGCCGCTGCGGGAGAGACCCGCGCGGCAGGAGGAGACACCATGGACATCGCTGGATCGGTCGCACTCGTCACCGGCTCGAACCGGGGCATCGGACGCCGCTTCGCCCTGCAGCTGCTGGAGCGCGGCGCCACCAAGGTCTACGCGACCGCACGCCGACCCGAGCTCGTGGACATCGAGGGCGTCGTGGCGCTGCCGCTCGACATCACCGACCCGGCGTCGGTCGAGGCGGCGGCCGCAGCCGCCGGCGACGTCACCCTGCTCGTGAACAACGCGGGCATCTCGACGACGGGCTCGCTGCTCACTGACGACCTGACCGATGCGCGCCGCGAGATGGACACGCACTACTGGGGGAACCTCGCGATGATCCGGGCGTTCGCACCGGTGATCGAGCGGAACGGCGGCGGCGGCATCGTGAACGTCCTGTCCGCACTGTCCTGGTTCGTCTACCCGGGATCCGGCGCGTACGCGGCGGCGAAGGCCGCCGAGTGGAACCTGACGAACGCCGTCCGGTTGGAGCTCGCCGGCAAGGGGATCAGCGTGCAGGGGCTGCACCTCGGGGCGGCGGACACGGACATGATGGACGGCTACGAGGGGCCGAAGGTCGACCCGGCCGACGTGGCGCGGGCCGCGCTGGACGGTGTCGAGCGGGGTGCGGCCGAGGTCGTCGTCGACGAGTGGAGCAGCGCGGTGAAGGCGTCGCTGTCGCAGGACCCGTCGGCGTTCTACGCGCAGTTCGCCTGAGCAGGGTGACGCCGGGGCGTGGTGGAGCCCCGGCGTCGGGCCGCGGCTGGGAGTGCTCACATCCGCGGGTCCCACACTGACGCCACGGTGTCGCCGTACCGAGTCCGAGATCCTCTCGAGCTCCCGCGGGGATCCGCCAAGGGAGTCATCATGACGGACCAGTCCGAGGCGGCCTCGACGCCGCTCGCGCTCACGAGTGTGGTGGCCTCCGGCCTGCCCACCGAGCTCGGCAAGCCCACGGCGGCGAAGTACTACGACGTCCCGGCGGTGTTCAACCGCCGACCCGACGCAGCCGAGATGGCCGGCCTCCGCGGTGCCGACGGACACGCGCAGCTCGTGACGGCCGGCTACCCCGACGTCACGCTCGACGTGCAGGACCGTCGTCTCGTCATCGGCAACACGAACCTCGGACAGCTCGAACGCGGTCTCGCCACGGTGGTGGCGACGATCGTCGACGTCGTGAGCCGGGCGTCGTTGTTCGACAAGGAGCAGGTCCGTGACGCAGCGCGCATCGAGTTCGACGACCGCACGGCCCGGGCCCGCGAGGTCACGCGAGCGGCGGAGCGGATCCACTTCGTGCCGGAGCCGTCGCGCGTCAGCGCGGGCTGACCGTGTCCGCGCGGGTCGACGTGCCCGGCGGGCGACGCCAGCGGGGCACTGCGCTAGCGTTGCAGCACGCGGGGACCGGATCAGCCCCGTGTTCACGGACCCGGATGGTTTCCTCGCGATGAACGACTTCACGACGGCAGTCTCCGCACTGCAGGCCGCACCCGACGGCACCGACATGTGCCCGCCGTTCCTGACGACGCTGCCCGTGACCGGGGTCGGCATCTCCACCCTCGGCAACCCACTCGGGTCGGCGACGGTGTGCGCGAGCGACGCGCGCGCCGCGCGGATCGACGAGATCCAGTTCGACCTCGGCGAGGGCCCGTGCTGGCAGGCGTTGACGACCCGCCGCCCGGTCCTGGAGTCCGACCTGTCCGGCACGACGAACACCGACTGGCCCCTCGCGCTCGAGGAACTCCTGCGCGCCTGGGTCGGGGCGGTGTTCTCGTTCCCGATGCGCATCGGGACGATCCCCGTCGGCGCCGTCGACCTGTCCGTGGACAGCGAGCGCACCCTGACCGTGGGGCAGATCCGCGGCGCCGTGGAGCTCACCGAGGTCGCAGCCCGTCGGGTGCTCCGTGGTGCCCTGCTCGCCGCGGCCGCCGACGGCCGTGCCGACATGGGCACCAGCCGCTACTCCCGACGAGAGGTGCACCAGGCGACCGGCATGGTCGCAGCACAGCTCGGGGTGGACGTCACCGACGCCCTCCTCGTGCTGCAGGCGCACGCCTTCGCCACCGAACGCACCGTCCGCGACGTCGCCACCGACGTCATCGCTCGCCGCATCGACCTCGCCCGGCCGTACGGTTCCGAGAACTGAGGAGCACGCACCATGGCACCGACCCGCGAGCGCCGGCTCATCGACACCTTCGTTACGCTGACCGACACCCTCGTCGACGAGTACGACGTCGTCGACCTGCTGCAGAACCTGGTCGACAGCGTCGTCGACATCTTCGACGCCTCGGCGGCCGGCATCCTGCTGGCCAACCAGCACCAGGAACTCGAGGTCGTGGCGTCGACCAGTGAGCGTTCCAGCTTCGTCGGACTCCTGCAGCTCGACGCCGGCGAGGGGCCGTGCGTGGAGTGCTTCGCGACCGGGCGTCCGGTGTCCGTCAGTGACCAGGCGGAGATGCAACGCCGGTGGCCGACGTTCGCCGCCGCGTCCGCCGAGTCGGGGTACGCGTCGGTGCACGCGATCCCGATGCGGTTGCGGGACACCACGCTCGGGTCGCTGAACCTCTTCCGCGAGACCGAGGGTGCGCTGAACCGCGACGACGCCTTGGCTGCTCAGGCCCTGACCGACGTCGCGACCATCAGCATCCTGCAGCAGCGGACCCTGCAACACGCGGCGCTGACGCAGGCGCAGTTGCAGCGAGCCCTCGACAGCCGGGTCGTGATCGAACAGGCCAAGGGGTTCGTCGCGTACACGCACTCGGTCGACACCGAGGCGGCGTTCGAACTGCTGCGGCAGTACGCGCGGTCGAACCAGGAGCGCCTCGCCGACGTCGCTCGGGCCATCGTCGAACGCCGCCTGGTCCTCCCCGCCTGATCCCGTGTGTCCCCGGTCCGGGCCGGCGTACGATCACGAGCAAGTCGTAGCCCCGGACCCCGGTTGCAGGCGCAGCACTGGATCCAGGAGGAAACCATGGGCGACGAACTGGTCGTACCGACGGGCTACCGGAAGACCGAACGACGGTCGCCTCGGACCGACACCACCTCCACGTACACCGCGCTGCTCGCGCAGGTCCGCACCGCTGGGCTCCTCGGTCGCCGCACGGGCTGGTACTGGGGCCTCATCGCAGTGCTCGCCGCGCTGCTCGGCATCACCGGCGGGGCGTTCGCCGTGCTCGGCGGCTCCTGGTACCAGTTGATCGTCGCCGGGGTGCTGGGCGCACTGTTCACGCAGTTCGCGTTCCTGTCGCACGAGGCTGCCCACCGACAGGTGTTCGCGTCGCACCACTGGAACGACCGGGCGGCCCGGTACGCCGGCACGTTCCTGACCGGCATCAGCTACGCGTGGTGGATGAACAAGCACACCCGGCACCACGCCAACCCGAACACCGTCGGCAAGGACCCCGACATCTCGTTCGACGCGATCTCGTTCCGACCCGAGGACGCTGCCAGCCGGACCGGGTTCCTGCGTGTGCTCGTCCGCGTGCAGGGGTACGCGTTCTTCCCGATGCTCCTGGTCGAGGGTGTGAACCTGCACTGGCAGTCGATCCGCACGTACACGAGCCGTGGGCCGGTGAAGCGACGGTGGGCCGAGGGATCGGTCTTCGTCGGCCGGTTCGTGCTCTACCTGGGAGTCGTGTTCTGGTTCCTGCCGGTCGGCCTGGCCTTCGCGTTCCTCGGTGTGCAGCTCGCCGTGTTCGGGTTCCTCATGGGGATCGCGTTCGCGCCGAACCACAAGGGCATGCCCGTCATCGAACCCGGCCGCCGCGTGGACTTCTTCTCGCGCCAGGTCCTGACCTCGCGCGACATCGGTGGTGGCGCCTGGGTCGAGTACTTCATGGGCGGCCTGAACCACCAGGTCGAGCACCACCTGTTCCCGAGCATGGCCCGGCCGAACCTGCGGGCCGCCCGGGACATGGTCCGGAAGTACTGCGCGGACCAGGACGTGCCGTACACCGAGACGACGCTGGTGCACTCCTACGTCATCGTGGTCCGCTACCTCAACGAGGTCGGTCTGGCGGCTCGCGACCCGTTCGCGTGTCCGATGGTCGAGCGGCTGCGCTGACCGACCGCGACGGCTGGGCGCTTCCTGTCCTGTCGGCGCAGCCCTGGACCTGACGGGGCTCATCGGCGAGCATGGACCCGATCAGGGACGGCGGGCACAGGGGCCCACCGCGGGAAGGGCAACCATGCGTCCTGTCAGGAACACGCTCACCACCGGGGCGGTCATCGCACTCGTCGTCGGCCTCACCGCGACGGCGGCACCCGCGCAGGCGGCGACGCCGGGGGCATCGACGCCGGCCGCCGGTACCCGCTGCGCCACGGGGACGCTCTCGGTGCAGACGCTCCGGTCGGGGTGCACGGTCTCGTCCGGCACGATCGCGCTGCCGGACGGCCGCACGTTCGCCGTGCCGGCGCCCGGTGAGAGCGTGATGGCGAGCAGCTCGGCGGCGCCGGGTGCTCCAGAACTGGCGGAGGTCGTCATCGCGAACACCGGCACCGGCGGTGTCGCGGTCCGCATCGACGAGACCTGGAGCGGTTCGGCGCCCGCCGTGCGCCGCGAACAGGCGAGGAGCGCGGCAGCCAGCGCCGCCGCCAGCGCCGCCGCCAGCGCACCCGCAGCGCCGGCCGCCACGACCGCGGCCACCACCAAGTGCACCAGCACGGCCAACGAACGGAACCCGTACCGCTGGTCGAGCACGGTGCAGTGGTACTACAACGAGTCCGGCCAGAAGTCGTCGTACGCCAAGGACGCCCTGCGCAAGGCGGCGAACGCGTGGACCGGCACGATCGCGTCGTGCGACCGAACCGTGACCTCGTCGGCCCGGAACTCCTACGTGCGCCTGGCGACCCAGGTGCCCGGCCTCACCGACAAGGGCGGCTGCTCGAAGAGCAACGGCTACAGCGTCGTCGGATGGGGCAAGCTCCCTTCCGGCACCCTCGGCGTGACGTGCGTCTGGTACGACGGCAACGGCATCGCGAAGGAGTCCGATCAGCGGTACGCCACCAGCTACAAGTGGAGCTCGACGACCGCCTGCTCGGGCGCACGGTTCGACACCCAGGCCGTCGCCACCCACGAGTGGGGACACCTGTACGGACTCGGCCACGTCAAGACCGGAACCGGTCAGGTCATGGAGCCGTCCGGCGGGTACTGCGACACCGGCTCACGCACGCTCGGGCTCGGCGACATGACCGGCATCGCAGCGATCTACTGAAGCGCGGCTGCGGGCCGCGGGCCGTCGTCAGACCCCGTCGGGGTCCTCAGACAGCGTCGGCGCGGAGGAAGTCCGCGATCGGGGTCGATCCCGAGTTGAACCGGATGGTGTTGCCCGCCGTGCCGGGGGTCTCGAGCACATCGGCGATCACGTGTGCGACGTCGCCGCGCGGCACGTCGCTCGACGAGCCCGCCCAGTCGACCGAACCGGTGGCGTCGTCGTCCGTCAGGGTGCTCGGCGCCACGATGGTCCACTGCAGACCGGAGTCGCGCACCACGGCGTCGGCGATCGCCTTCGACTGCGCGTAGGCGAAGAAGTCGTTGTCCTGCGGTACCCCGTGGTCGAGCTGCGACCCGGACCACGACACCATGACGTAGCGGTCGACGCCGGCCTGCTTCGCGCCCTGCACCGACAGGATCGCGGCGTCGCGGTCGATCGCCCAGGTGCGGTCGACGGACCCGCCGCCGGCACCGGCCGACCACACGACGGCGTCGTGCCCGTGGACGAGCTCCGCGAAGTCGGTCAGGGACTGCTGCTGGATGTCCGCGACACGGGGTTCGCCGCCGTGGGCACGGATCTCGTCGGACTGGTCCGCGTCGCGGATGACCGAGGTGACCGAGTGGCCGCGGTCGCTGAGGATGCGGGTGGTGAGGAGTGCGACCTTGCCGTGGCCGCCGAAGACGATGACGTTGCTCATGCGGCGGACGCTACTCGGGCCGGCTCAGTACCCGCAGTCCGTGAGGACCCTCGGAGCGCTCGCGGCCCGCGTGCGTACGGTCGGACCTGATCACGACTGGAGACACGATGAGCACGCAGCACGAGCAGCACACCCTGGTCCGCACCCTGGTGCTCGGCATCCTGAGCGGTGGCCGCAGCGCCACCCCGCTCGCGGTGCTGGCGCTGAACCACGACCGGTCCTCGCTGAAGGGGTCGTGGCAGGACTGGAAGGTCTTCAGCACCCCGCTCGGCCGCGGGCTGCTCGTCGCCTCGGCCGTCGGTGAACTCATCGGCGACAAGCTGCCGATGACCCCGAACCGCATCTCCCCCGCCGGCCTGATCGGCCGCATCGGGTCCGGTGCGCTCGTCGGCGCGGCACTCGGCACGACCGGCAAGCGCGACCTGCGCATCGAGGGCGCGATCCTCGGCGGCGTCGGTGCGATCGTCGGGTCGTTCGTCGGGTGGGGTGCCCGCAAGCTCGTCGGTGCCACCACCCGCCTGCCCGACCCGGTCGTGGCGCTCGCCGAGGACGCCGCGACCATCGCCGGCTCCGTGAAGGTCATCACCGCCGACTGATGCGCATCGTCGTCATCGGAGCCACCGGCCACATCGGCACGTTCCTCGTCCCCCGCCTCGTCCGCGCCGGTCACGAGGTCGTCGCCATCAGTCGCGGCACCAGCACCCCCTACGCCGACTCCCCCGAGTGGCAGCGGGTCGAACGCGTTACCGCGGACCGTGAGCAGGAGGACCGCGACGGCACGTTCGGAGCGCGGATCGCTGCGCTCGGCGCCGATGCCGTCGTCGACCTGGTCTGCTTCACCGAGTCGTCCGCCGCCGCCCTCGTCGAAGCGCTCCGCGGCACGGGGACGCACCTCGTGCACTGCGGCTCGATCTGGCGCGCGGGTGCGTCCCGTGTGGTGCCGATCACCGAGGACGACTTCACGCCGCCCTTCGGCGACTACGGCGTGCAGAAGGACGCGATTGCTCGGATGCTCAAGGAAGAAACCGTGTCAGGGGGTTTGGCGACGACGACGCTGCACCCGGGTCACATCAGCGGTCCGGGCTGGATGCCGATCGGTCCGCTCGGCAACCTCGACCCGTCGGTGCTGACGAGGCTGTCCGCCGGCGAGGCGATCGAGGTCCCCGGTCTCGGCGCCGAGACCATGGCCCACGTGCACGCGGACGACGTCGCGCAAGCCTTCCAGCTCGCCGTCGAACGCCGCGAGGCGGCGGTCGGCGAGGACTTCTTCATCACGGCCCCGACGGCGCTCACCGCGCGTGGGTACGCCCACCTGGCAGCGTCGTGGTTCGGCCAGGAGGCCCGGCTCGAGCCCGTCAGCTGGGACCGGTTCCGCGAGACCACGACTCCAGAGCACGCTGGCGCCAGCTGGGAGCACCTGTCACGCAGTCAGGTGTTCAGCGTCGAGAAGGCCCGCCGCCTGCTCGGTTACGCGCCCGGGTTCACCGCCGAACAGACGGTGCTCGACGCCATCCGCTGGCAGGTCGACCACGACCAGCTCGAGGTCGCCGGTCCCCTCGTCGTCTGAGTGACCGGCCGCGACCTCAAGCGGCGGGCGCACCCTCGTTCACGGCGGCGAGCCCGTTGAGCGTCCGCGGGTAGCCGATCACGGGCACCAGGACGGTGAGCACGTCGAGCAGCTGCTGCCGGGTGTTCCCGACGTGCAGGTTGCCCGCGACGTGTCCCGTGACCTGCGCGTCCGCACCGCCGAGCGCGACGAGGACCGCGAACGTCAGCAGCTCACGCGTCGGCAGGTCGAGCCCGTCCCGTCCGACGGTGTCGCCGAAGCAGTTGCCGGACAGGAACCGCTGGAAGTGCACGGTGTCGTCGGCCGCGTTCTCGTACATCGCGTCGACACGTCCGGCGCCGACGACGGCGCTCTGGACCGCACGGCCCCGTTCGAGTCGGTCGTCGGGGGTGGTCGTCGACTGGCCCGGGAGCGGCAGCTCGACACCGCGCGCGATCAGCAGGTCGTTGGTGATCGTGAGGAAGTCCGAGGCGCGCGCGGACCCGACGTAGGCGACGGCCTGGTAGCCGATCTCCTTCGCCTCGACCGGGGTCAGTGACTCGTCGAGCGCGGTGTCGAGCAGCTGTCGGAAGGCGGTCTGCGCGCCGGCGGCGATCATCGCACCGAGCTGCACGACCGCGCGGTCGTGGCTGCTGAGCGACGCGTACTGCAGCGTCTCGTCCACGAAGTCGGCGTGGTACTGGGCGAACTCGGGGTCGGTCTCGACGAACGTCATGCCCCCGACGCTACGACCGCCCCGCCGACCGAGGGAGGTAAGGGCCTCCCCCCTTTCACCGTGGGTGACCGGCCTAGCGTGGCAGCCGTGCCCGGCGAGACCCGCGGGCACGGAGAGGAAACCATGGAGTACCGCCAGCTCGGACGCACCGGCGTCGAGGTGAGCCCGCTCGCTCTGGGCACCATGATGTTCGGCCCGTGGGCGAACGCCGACGTCGACGACTCGATCCGGATCATCCACCGCGCCCTCGACGCGGGCATCAACTTCGTCGACACCGCCGACGCTTACTCGGACGGCGTCTCCGAGGAGATCGTCGGCAAGGCCATCAAGGACCGCCGTGACGACGTCGTGCTCGCCACCAAGTTCTTCATGCCGATGGGTGAGGGCCCGAACCGCTCCGGGGGCTCGCGCCGCTGGATCATGCAGGAGGTCGAGAACTCCCTGCGCCGCCTCGGCACGGACCACATCGACCTGTACCAGGTGCACCGTCCGTCCCCGACGACGGACGTCGAGGAGACCCTGGGCGCCCTGACCGACCTGGTCCGCCAGGGCAAGGTCCGGAACATCGGATCGTCGTCGTACTCGGGCGCCGAGATCGTCGAGGCCCAGTGGACCTCGGAGCGCCGTGGCCTGGAGCGCTTCCGCACCGAGCAGCCGCCGTACTCGATCCTGGTGCGCGGCATCGAGGAGGACGTCCTGCCGACCACGCAGCGCTACGGCATGGGCACCCTCGTCTACAGCCCGCTCGCCGGCGGCTGGCTCAGCGGTCGCTGGCGCAAGGACGCTCCCGGGACCCCGACGGCGAAGCACCGTCCCGCGGCCCGGTTCGACATGTCGACGCCCGCGAACCAGCGGAAGCTCGACGTCGTCGAGGAACTCGCACTCCTGGCCGAGTCGCAGGACATGTCCCTCATCGAGATGTCGCTGGCGTGGGTGATCCGGCACCCCGGCGTCACGAGCGCGATCATCGGCCCGCGCACCATGGAGCAGCTCGAGTCGCAGCTCCCCGCCGCCGACCGCGTGCTCAGCGACGAGGTCCTGGACCGCATCGACCAGCTCGTCGCACCGGGCGTCACGATCAACCCCGACGACAACAGCTACGGGCAGCACACCCTGGTGCCCGCCGCACGTCGCCGGTGAGCGGCCTGACGGTCCTCGTCGTCGGGGCGACCGGCAGCGTCGGTCGCCTCGTCGTCGCGGAATCGGTGCGCCAGGGGCACACCACCCGTGCCCTCGTGCGTGATGGGTCGCGGGCCGATCGGCTCGACCCGGCCGCCGAGGTCGTCGTCGGCGACCTCACCCGCGCGGACTCGCTCCGCGACGCGGTGGCCGGCATCGACGCCGTGGTGTTCACCCACGGTGCGGCCTACGGCAGCGACGACGCCGAGGCGGTCGACTACGGCGCGGTCCGGAACGTCCTGACCGCGCTCGACGGTCGCCCGGTGCGCATCGCGCTGATGACGAGCATCGGCGTCACGCGACGCGGTACGACGCACGACTGGAAGCGCCGCGGCGAACGACTCGTGCGCGCCTCCGGCAACGCGTACACGATCGTCCGGCCGTCGTGGTTCGACATGAACGGCCCCGACCAGCTCGAGGTCACGTTCCTGCAGGGCGACACCCGTCACGCGGGCAGCCCTGCGGACGGGGTGACCGCCCGGCGGCAGATCGCGCGGGTCCTGGTCGACGCCCTGACCACGGAGACCACTGTCGGCCGGACGCTCGAACTCGTCGCCGAGCGCGGTCGGGAGCAGGCCGACCTCGGGCCGGTGTTCGCGGCGCTCGACCCGGACACGGGTGTCGACGGCATCCGCGACCAGGAGAACCAGCCGCTCGACGCGGAACCCGCGGTGGTCCGTCAGGACCTTGCGGACGCACGCGGCTGACCGAGACGCGACCGAGTGACGGACGGGAGGCCCGTGGCGGCATCGCCACGTCCCTCCCGTCACGGCCGGCGCGCCGCTGGCGCGTCACGCCGGAACCGGCGGGTGGGGCCCACCTCCCGTCCGCCTTGTCGATGCGTCAACGGCGTCGGAACAGCTCGCCGAGGTGCCACGGGCCGGGCGCGAGCCGCACGGCGGCCTCGGCACGCACGCGCTCCTCGAGCGCACGGTCGCGGGTCAGGTCGTGGATCTCCTGCTCCGCGCGCCAGCGGAACCGCAACCGGCCCAGGAGCCCGAGCGGCGCGGCGGCTGCGGTCGTCGGGACGGACTCGGTCTCGCTCATGCGTCCTCCGGTTCCGGGACGGCTGCGGCCGTCGTGGCGACGAGGTTCGCGAGCAGCTGCAGGCGTTCCTCGGACGGTGAGCCCGGCTCGGTGCCGTACGCGATGAGCGTCAGACCGGTGTCGGTCGCGAGCTCCATCGTCTCGTACGTCAGGTCGAGGTCGCCGACCTCGGGGTGGTGCACCCGCTTCGAGCCGTTCAGGTGCCGCATGACGCCGTGCGCGGCCCAGCGCTGCCGGAACTCCTCACTGCGGGTCGAGAGCTCGCCGATCAGGTCGGTCAGTCCCTTGTCGTACGGCGACCGGGCAGCCTCGGCACGGAGCACGGCCACCATGTCGCTCGCGACGACGTCCCAGTCGCGCCAGAACTCCTGACCGCGTGGGTCGAGGAACGCGAAGCGGGCGGTGTTCGGGGTGCCGGCGGGGTCGAGGAAGAGCGGCGAGTAGAGCGCACGTGCCAGGGCGTTGCCGGCCAGGAAGTCCGAGCGGCCGTTGCGCACCCACGCGGGCATCGTCATGCCGTCCAGCATGCGCTGCACGTTCGGTCGGACCTTCGACGTCGGGGTCTTCCGCCGCGTGGTCGCCGAGGCGTTCTGCACGCGGGCCAGGTCGAACAGGTGCGCGTGCTCGGCGTCGTCGAGGCGCAACGCGCGCGACAGCGACTCGAGCACGCTCTCCGAGACGCCGGTGAGGTTCCCGCGCTCGAGGCGGATGTAGTAGTCGACGCTCATGCCGGCGACGAGCGCGAGCTCCTCGCGGCGGAGACCCTTGACCCGTCGGGCGCCACCGAAGTCGGGCAGCCCGACCTGCTGCGGCGTGACGCGCTCGCGGCGGGTGCGGAGGAAGTCGCGCACTTCGCTCTTGGTGTCCATGCGTCCACGGTAGGACGGTGCCGGGCGGGGAAGAAGGGGCTGCTGGTACCCGTCAGGGTCAGGGGCACCGGCCTAGCGTCGTGGGCATGGACACACTCACCCTCAACAACGGACTCGAGATCCCCGCGATCGGCTTCGGCGTGTTCCAGAGCGCACCCGACGAGACCGTGGACGCGGTCCGCACGGCACTGGAGACGGGGTACCGCCACATCGACACCGCCGCCGCGTACGGCAACGAACGCGAGGTCGGCGAGGGCATCCGCGCCTCCGGCGTCGACCGCGACGAGATCGTGGTCGAGACGAAGATCTGGGTCTCCGACTACGGCTACGACGAGACCCTGCACGCGTTCGAGAAGGCCACCGGCAAGCTCGGGTTCGACCGCGTCGACGTGCTGATCCTGCACCAGCCCGCGCCGGACCGCTTCGAACGGACGGTGCAGGCGTACAAGGCGCTCGAGACGCTGTACGCCGACGGTCGGGTCGGAGCGATCGGCGTGAGCAACTTCATGCCGCACCACCTGCAGTCGCTGCTCGACGCGACCGACGTCATCCCGGCGCTCAACCAGGTCGAGCTGCACCCGTACTTCACGCAGCCGGACGTGCAGCGCGCCGACGCGGAGCACGGGGTCCTCGACCAGGCGTGGTCCCCCATCGGCGGGATCACCTTCTACCCGGGCTGGGGTGACGAGCGGGTCAGCGTGATGGACGACCCGACGATCCGGACCATCGCCCAGACGCACGGCAAGACGCCGGCGCAGGTGATGCTCCGCTGGCACGTGCAGCAGGGGCGGAACGCGATCCCGAAGTCGACGAACCCCGGACGGATCGCGGAGAACTTCGACGTCTTCGACTTCGTACTGTCCGACGACGACCTCAGGGCCCTGGACGAGCTCGACACGGGCCGCCGGAACGGCCCGGACCCCGACGGTGCGGACACGAGCCGCTTCGAGCGGGTGATCCCGGAGGCCTGACGCGACCAGGAGACGGCCAGGAGGCCCGTGGCGGCGCCGCCACGGGCCTCCTGGCCGTCACGGGGTCGGCACTCAGGCGAGCGGGTCGCCGTCCGGCGGCTCGTCCGTCCTCGTCGGCGCGCCCGGCACGGCGCGCTCCGGCAACCAGATGACGAAGGTCGACCCGTCGGAGCCGCGACTCTCGAGGCGGAGGCGGCCCTCGTGGCTCTCCACGATCTGGCGCGCGATCGACAGCCCGAGGCCGCTGCCGGTGGAGGCGTCCGAGGACTCCCGGTAGAAGCGGTCGAACACCCGTGGCCGGGCATCGTCGCCGATGCCGGGGCCCTCGTCACGCACCGCGAGCCACGCCCACCCGCGGACGCTCCCGACGCCGATCGTCACGGTGGAGCCGACGGGTGCGAGCCGGACGGCGTTCGAGAGCAGGTTGCCGAGTGCGCGCGACAGGGCGTCGGGATCGGCGAACACCACCGGGCCGCCGTGGATCCGCTCGCGGATCGTGAGGTCGCGGCGGCTCGCCAGGATCCCGTACTCCGCAGCAGCGGACGCGGCCAGCCGCGCGACGTCGACGTCGCGGTCGGTGAAGGCCTCGGACCGGGTGCGGGCGGTCGCGAGCAGGTCCTCGAGCAGGCGGCTCATCCGCCGGGTGGACTGCAGCACGACGTCGGCTGACGCCTGCCGTTCGGCCGGGGTGGCGGCGTCGTCCGCGAGGACGGCCTCGACGTTCGACTGCACGACGGCGACGGGGTTCCGCAGTTCGTGGGAGACGTCCTCGACGAGCATCCGTTCGGCCCGGAACGCGCGGTCAAGCCGGTCGAGCATCCCGTCGATGGTGTCGGCGAGGGTGTGCAGCTCGTCGGGAGGTCCTGACGCGTCGATGCGGCGTGACAGGTCGGTCGCGGTGATCTCCTGCGTCGCCCGGGTGATCGCACCGACGGGGCGGAGCGCGCGGCCGGCGACCCACCAGCCGATCGCCAGGCTCAGGACGAACATCACGACGAGGGCGATGATCGAGTACTGCTGCAGCGACTGCAGGGACGTGTAGTTGACGGCGCGCTGCACCGTCTCGAGGTCGGCGACCTGGAACTGCTCGCCGGGCTTGTAGACGATCGTGCCGTCGGCGGCCTTGTAGAACTTCTTCACCGTGACGGGGTTGAGGGGCTCGGCGCTGACCGTGCTCGACAGGGCGACGTAGACGGCGGCGAGGGCGAGTGCGGTGATCCCGAACAGGACGGCGCTGTACGTCAGGGTCAGGCGCATCCGGATCGTGCGTGCCCAGGCCGGCAGGCGGAGGAACCGGCGGTGGCCGACCTCGCGCCTGGCGCGGTCGAGCGCGCTCACGACGCAGCGCCGGCAGCGCCGGCCGCGCCGACCGCCCGTACCGGCGCGGCTGGCGCTCCGAGCGTCGACGAGTCCCCGGTGCCGTCCTCGGTGAGTTCCCGGAGCCGGTACCCGCGGCCGACGACGGTCTCGATCGCCGGCTCTTCGTCCGCGACGCTGAGCTTCCGGCGGAGCGTGCCCACCGTGACCCGGACGGTCTGCGTGAACGGGTCGGCGTTCTCGTCCCACACGTGCTCGAGCAGTTCCTCTGCCGACACCACGTAGCCGACACGGCCGAGCAGGTACCGGAGCACCCCGAACTCCTTCAGGGTCAGCGCGAGTTCGCGGTCGCCACGGCGCGCGAGCTGCCGCGCGGTGTCGACGACGATCGGGCCGTCGACGAGCACGGAGGACGCGGCCTCGCCCGAGCGCCGGGTGAGTGCGCGCATCCGGGCGGTGAGCTCGACGAGCGCGAACGGTTTCACCAGGTAGTCGTCGGCACCGAGGTCGAGCCCGCGGACCCGATCGCGCAGCTGGCCGCGGGCGGTGAGCATGAGGATCCGTGGGCCGGGGCCACCGGACCCACCGGGTTCGCCGGTCGACCGGAGTTCGCCGGCGAGCTCGAAGCCGTCCCCGTCCGGCAGGTTCACGTCGAGCAGGACGATGTCGTAGTCCGTGACGGCGAGCTTCCCGCGGGCGTCCCCGAGCGTGCCGGCGGCGTCGACCGCGTACCCCTCACGCTGCAGGGCGACGCGCAACGCGGTCACCAGACCGGCTTCGTCCTCCACCATCAGCACGCGCATGCCTCACGGTAACCAGGGCGGCTGGGCGACTGACAGGTACTGTCCGTTCCCCCTTTTCGGTCCGGTTTCGATCCGGCTTCCCGTCGTTTTCGCCCCTGGCGACTGGAGTGGGACGCACCCGAACGACAGGAGGACACCATGACCGAAGCCGCCCACGCCGACCCGTACACGACGCCGTCCGCGTCAGCCGTCCTCGAACGCGCACTGTTCGAGGTCAAGCACGTGGTCGTCGGCCAGGACGCCATGGTCGAACGGATGATGATCGGGCTGCTCGCCCGGGGCCACGTGCTGCTCGAGGGCGTCCCCGGCGTCGCGAAGACCCTCGCGGTGCGCACCCTGGCCACCGTCGTCGGCGGGGACTTCGTCCGCCTGCAGTTCACCCCCGACCTGATGCCGTCCGACATCGTCGGGACGCGGGTCTGGCGGCCGTCCACCGAGACCTTCGACATCGAACCCGGACCGGTGTTCGCCAACCTCGTGCTCGCGGACGAGATCAACCGCGCTCCCGCGAAGGTGCAGTCGGCGCTGCTCGAGGCGATGGCCGAGCAGCAGGTCTCGATCGGTGGGCAGACCCACCGGCTCCCCGACCCCTTCATCGTGCTCGCCACCCAGAACCCGATCGAGAACGACGGCGTGTACGCGCTCCCCGAAGCGCAGCGCGACCGCTTCCTGCTCAAGGTCGACGTCGACCATGCCGACGAGCTCGGGGAGCTGACCATCGTGCAGCGGATGAGCGCCGACCGGCCACGCGCGCAGCAGATCCTGACGGTGCCGGACATCGTCCGGCTGCAGGCCGAAGCCGAGCAGGTCTTCGTGCACCACGCGGTCGCCATGTACGCCGTGCAGCTCGTGATGGCGACCCGCCACCCGCACCGGTACGGCGTGCACACCCTCGACGGAGTACTCGAGTACGGCGTCAGTGCTCGCGGGTCGCTCGGCCTGGTCGCCGCGGCCCGTGCGCTCGCGCTCCTCCGGGGCCGCGACTACGTGCTGCCCGGTGACATCGCGGACGTCGCCTCCGACGTGCTCGCGCACCGCCTCGTGCTCACCTTCGACGCCGTCGCCGACGGGGTCGACCCCAGGACCGCTGTGGAGGCCGTGCTCGCGGCCGTCCCGCAGCCTCGGATCGCGGCGTCCGAGGACCCGAGCGCGGTCGCGGCGGGCGGTGACGTGCGGTACCCCCCAGCCGCACCGACCCCCGCCGCGGCCGCTTCCACCCCGTACGAGGCGACGCCGTGAGCGACGACGCACGGCTCCGCCGCCTCGAGCTCACCGTCCGGCGCCGTGTCGACGGCACGGTGCACGGCGACCACCAGGGCCTGTCCCTCGGCACGGGCAGCGACCCCGAGGAACTCGTGCGCTACCAGCCCGGGCACGACGTCCGCCGGATCGACTGGAACGCCACGGCTCGCGCCGGCGAACCGTACGTCTGGCTCACCCGCGCTGAGCACGCCCTCGAGACGTGGGTGCTGGTCGACCGTTCGCCGAGCATGGCCTTCGGCACCACCGACCGTGAGAAGGCCGACGTCGCCACCTGGACGGCGGCGGCGATCGGCCTGCTCACCACCGGCGCGGGTGACCGGGTGGGACTCGGCGTCGTCGGCACCGAGGGGATCCGCTGGACCCCTCCGCGCGCCGGTCGCACCACCGCCCGCCGCGTGCTCCGTGCCGATCCAGGCCCCCGCGACGGCGTCCCGACGACCGACCTGTCCGCAGCGCTCCGCGTGTTCGCCGCCCAGGCGCCCCGCCGCGGTCTGCGGGTCGTCATCAGTGACCTGCTCGACCAGCCGGCGACCGACAGCGCGCGGCTGCCGTGGGAGCCCGCCCTGCGTCGGCTGTCGGCACGCCACGAGGTCATCGTCGTCGAGGTGCTCGACCCCCGCGAACTCGACCTGCCCGACGTCGGCGACGTCGTCTTCGTCGACCCGGAGTCCGGCGCCCAGCGCGTCGTCGCCACCTCGGACCGGGCACTCCGCACCGCTTACGCCGCCGGAGCAGCCGCCCACCGCGCGGCCACCGCCACCGCCGTCCGCGCCGCCGGGGCCGACCACCTGGTCCTGCGCACCGACGATGACCTCGGCCGCGAACTCACCCGCTTCATCCACCGCCGGCACCGCACGCCCGCCCGATCGGCACGGAGGACCCGATGACCTTCCTCACACCCTGGTTCCTGCTCGCCCTGGTGCCGGTGGCGGCGCTCGCCGTCGCGCACCTGCTCGTCCAGCGCCGACGCCGGCGGTACGCCGTGCGCTTCGCGACCCTGCCGATGCTCGACAAGCTCGTCCCGAAGCAGCCCCGGTGGCGTCGGCACCTGCCCGCGGCGCTCGTCCTGGTCGGCCTGACCGCCCTCGGCTTCGCCGGTGCGCGCCCCGAGATCGACGTCCGGGTGCCCTACGAGCGTGCCACGGTGATCGTCGCGATCGACACGTCCGGCTCGATGCAGGCCGACGACGTCGACCCGAACCGGCTCGAGGCCGCCAAGTCCGCCGCCGAGTCCTTCGTCGCCGAGATGCCGGAGACGTTCAACGTCGGGGCGATCGCCTTCGCCGGCGGCGCGGACGTCCTGGCTCCGGCCACCCGCGACCACGAAGCGGTCCGGGAGGCCATCGCCGGGATGGACGACGGCGGCGGTGGGACGGCGATCGGCGAGGCCGTCTTCGAGGCGGTCGGCGAGGTCGACCGCCTCAGTGACGAGGGTGCCACCGGCTCGGCGTCGCCGTCCCCGACCCCCGGCGGGTCCGGGGAACCGGAGCGCATCCCGGCGCGACTCGTGCTGCTCTCCGACGGCGCGAACACCACCGGGCGCGAACCCGCCGCGGCCGCCGAAGCAGCTCGCGAAGCCGGCATGCCCGTCTCCACCATCGCCTACGGCACCGATTCCGGGGTCGCGAACCTGTGGGGGACGCAGCAGGCCGTCCCCGTCGACGAGACCTCCCTCCGCCAGCTCGCGGACGAGACCGACGGACGGTTCTACCGGGCGTCCAGCACCGACGAACTCCGCGAGGTCTACCAGGACATCGGCTCGTCGATCGGTTGGCACGAGGAACCCGTCGAGATCACACCATGGCTCGCCCTGCTCGGCATGCTCCTCGCCCTCACCGCCGGCGCGCTCTCCCTCCGCTGGTTCGCCCGCATCGTCTGAACACGAGGACACGACCATGAGTGACACCCCTCCCGGCATCGGCCGGCCCGCAGGTCCACAGCACTGGTCCACCGGCGCACCGCCCGAGCGATCTGCGCGACCAGACGGCGGACGGGAGGCCCGGGACCAGCTCGCAACGGGCCTCCCGTCCGTCCCCACGCCCGTCCAGGGCCCCCCACCGGACCCGGCCACCCGCCGGTCCGAGTTCGACGAGCCGGCACCGCGCCGCGAGCGGCGGGGCGGCGGCCGGACCGCGACCGTCCTCGTCGCCGCGCTCGTCCTCGGCGGCACCGCGGGGGTCACCGGCGCCCTGCTCGTCACCCCGGACTCCCCGGTCAGCGCCCCGGTGGCCGGTCGGCAGCAGTCCGGTACGTCCGGCTCGTCGGGGACGTCCGGCTCGTCCGGCGGTACTGCGACCGACGCCGAGGACGCCGCCCAGCGGATGCTGCAGAGCGTCGTGCAGGTCCGCACGACCGGCGGGAGCGGCTCCGGCTTCGTCATCGACGACGCCGGACACGTCATGACGAACCACCACGTCGTCGACGGATCGTCGGCCGTCCGGCTCGTACTGCCCGACGGCACCAGCACCGATGGCCGGGTCGTCGGCAGCGACGAGGACAGCGACATCGCGGTCATCGAGGCGACCGGCCTGACCGTGCCCGCAGCCGACCTCGGACGCAGCGCCGACCTGCGGATCGGCGAGTCCGTCATCGCGGTCGGGTCTCCGCTCGGCCTGAACGGCACCGTCACCTCGGGCATCATCAGCGCCCTCGAACGGACCTCGCAGCGATCGGCGCAGCCGCTCGTGCAGACCGACGCGTCGATCAACCCCGGCAACTCCGGCGGGCCGCTCGTCGGGCTCGACGGCCGCGTCGTGGGGGTGAACACGTCGATCGCGACGCTCGGCTACTCCTCCGGCAACATCGGCATCGGCTTCGCGGTGCCCATCGACGATGCCGCACGGATCGCGGACGACATCATCCGGGGCTGACGCTCCGCGGGGCACCGCTCATCCGGGGCTGACCGCGCTGCGCGCACGTTCCGCGATCTGCTCCGTCGCCGCCCACGAGGCGAGCAGGCGGAGTGCGTCGGCGGTCGGGCTACCCGGGGTCGCCGGGTAGATCGTGAGCGCGAGCCCGGGGTCCTCGGCGAGTTCGAGCGTCTGGAAGTGCAGCTCGAGCGGACCGACGACGGCGTGCCGGAAGGACTTCACGCCGGCGTAGTGGCGGCGGACGTCGTGCGCGGCCCACAGGGCGCGGAAGTCGTCGCTCCGCATCGACAGCTCGCCGATGAGGGCTGCGAGGTCGCGGTCGTTCGGCGTGCGGCCGGCCTCGCGCCGCAGGATCGCGACGTTCGTGTGCGCCGCCCGCTGCCAGTCCTGGTAGAAGTTCCGGGCCTGCGGGTCGAGGAAGATGAAGCGCGAGAAGTTCATCGGCCGGGCCGGTGCAGCCACCAGGTCGGAGTGCATCGCGTAGCCGAGCGCGTTGGCGGCGACGATGTCCTGCCGGTTGTTGATGATCATCGCCGGCGCATCGGTGATGACGTCGAGCAGGTACTGCAGCTCCGGGCGGACGGCCGCCACCGGCACGACCTTGCCCGCGCGCCGCGGTGTCGCGTTCTGGTGCCGGGACAGGTCGCGCAGGTGCTCGAGCTCGGCGGCGTCGAGCTGCAGTGCGCCGGCGACGGCCTCGAGCACGCTGTCCGAGACGCCCTGCAGGTTCCCCCGCTCCAGCCGCGTGTAGTAGTCGATGCTGACGCCCGCCAGCCGTGCGACCTCTTCGCGCCGGAGCCCGGTGACCCGACGGCGGGTGCCGAACGTCTCGACCCCGGCTTGCTCGGGGGTGATGCGGGCGCGACGGCTGGACAGGAAGTCGCGGGCTTCGTCGCGGTGGTTCATGCCGTCACGGTAACCGGCTGGGCAGCGTGCGAGCGAGGGGCTGCCGGAACCCCTGTGGCAGCGCTCCGTCGGCTCACCCCTCGGCGCGGGTCAGCGGCACGGACACGATGCGGTCGTCGCCCTCCGCAGGGTCACCACGGCCGTCGGTGTTGTTCGTGACGAACCACAGCGTGTCCGACGGCCCCTCGAGCACGGTCCGGATCCGGCCGAAGTCGCCCTGGAAGTACTCGGTCGACGTCCCCGGGTCGTCCGCCGGGATCGCCCGGAGCACCTCGCCGCGCAGGTTGGCCACGAACACGGTGTCGTCGACGACCGTCAGGCCGCTCGGGGACGCCTCGTCCGTCGACCACTGCTGCACCGGGTCGACGAAGCCCTGGTCCTCGCCGCCCTCACCCTCGACCTCGGGCCAGCCGTAGTTCTCGCCCGCCTCGATCACGTTCAGCTCGTCGAGGGTGTTCTCGCCGAACTCCGACGCGAACATCGTGCCGTCGGAGGACCACCCCAGGCCCTGCACGTTGCGGTGCCCGAGGCTCCAGACGGGTGACCCGTCGAACGGGTTGTCGTCCGGCACGTCGCCGTCCGGGGTGAGCCGCAGGATCTTGCCCGCGAGCGAGTCCTCGTCCTGCGCGTCACTGCTCGTGCCGGCGTCCCCGACGCTGGCGTAGAGCATGTCGTCGGGGCCGAACGCGATGCGGCCGCCGTCGTGGAACGTGTTCGACGGCAGTCCGTCGATGATCGTCGTGGCGTCGCCGAGCGCCCACGACCCGGCGCTGCCCGTCAGTTCGAACCGCTGGATCCGGTTGCCGTCGTCGGCCGTCGAGTACACGAACAGGTCGTCGTCGTGCAGGGCCAGCCCGAGCAGCCCGCCCTCGCCGCCGTGGCTGACGCCGTCGACGGTGCCGACCTCGCGCGTCGTGCCGTCGTCCTGCAGCTCGAGGACCTTCGCGGAGTCGCGTTCGCTGACCAGGGCGTCGCCGTCGTCGCCGGTGCGGACGACCGACCACGGTGCTTCGAGTCCGGTGACCACGTCGCTGGTGTCGCCGTCGAGCGCGATCTGCCCGGTGGGCAGGTCGGCGGGGGCGGTGGCGCGGGCGCTCGCCGACGAGCCGCGGTCGTCGTCCGGTGCGGCATCGGCGCAGCCGCCCAGGGCGAGGGCGGCCACCGCGGCGATGCCCGCAGCGGACCAGCCGCGTCGGGCTCGGGTGGGGTTCGGGCTCGGGTGCGGGTTCGGGTGTTCGCTGCTGTCCACGGTGGTCCTCCCGGATCGTGCGTCGATCACACACGTCGTGTTCGGGAAACGGCTGAGGGGTACGGCCGGCACCTCCCTCCGGTGCGCACATCGGCCTACCGTCGGGGCCATGGAGATCCAACCGAAGCAGCCGACCGTCAAGAACCCGGCCGCGCAGTTCACCGGCGACGTGTACCTCGACGCCATCGCCAGCCCGAAGGAAGCCGGCCAGTCGATGACCGTCGCGAAGGTCCGGTTCCTGCCCGGCGCCCGCACCGCCTGGCACTCGCACGCCATCGGCCAGACCCTGCACGTCACCGAGGGCGTCGCGCGCATGGGTACCCGTGACGGCGGCGTGTTCGAGGTCCAGCCGGGCCAGACCGTCTACACGCCTGCGGGTGAGGAGCACTGGCACGGTGCGACCCCGACGGACTACATGGAGCACCTCGCGATGCTCGACCTCGCCGACGACCCGGCGACCACCACCACCTGGCTCGAGCACGTCACCGACGAGGAGTACTCCGCATGACCACCATCGCCATCATCGGGGCCGGCAAGGGCCTCGGTCTCGCCGTCGCCGAGCGCTTCGGCCGCGAGGGCTTCTCGATCGCCCTCGTCTCCCGCAACCAGGACCGCCTGGACGGCCTCGCCGCGTCGCTGCGCGAGCAGGGCATCACGGCGGCCGGGTTCGCCGCGAACGTCCGTGACGGCGATTCGCTCCGCAGCGCCCTCGAGCGTGCGACCGAGCAGCTCGGCCCCATCGAGGTGCTGCAGTACAGCCCGCTCCCCGCCAAGGAGTACATGCGTCCGGTGCTCGAGACCACCGCGGAGGACCTGGTCGGCCCGATCGAGTTCTCGGTCTACGGCTCGGTCAACGCGGTCCGCCAGGTGCTGCCCGGCATGCGCGCGATCGGCCACGGCACGATCCTGTTCGTGAACGGCGGCAGTGCGGTGCGTCCCGGCGCCCGGGTCACCGGCACCTCGGTCGCCTTCGCTGCCGAGAGCGCCTACGCCCAGCTCCTGCACGACGCCGTGCGCGACGAGCAGGTCCACGTCGGTCAGCTCATCATCCCGTTCGGCATCGACGACGGGCAGCCGGAGCACTCCGGCGAGTCCATCGCGGATCGTCTGTGGGCGATCCACTCGGAGCGCGGCGAGTTCCGCACGTACGCGGAGGCGCTGCCCGACCCCGCTTGAGCGCGGTTCGCGCCGCGCCGCTCGCCGCTTCGCGAGCAGGAATGGTCGGGTTCGCGACGGCCACCCGACCATTTCTGCTCACCATGTGGCGGATGTCCGGAGTGGCGGACGGGAGGCCCGGTGCCAGCTGGCACCGGGCCTCCCGTCCGTCCTGGGGTCAGGTCGAGAGCACCGCGACCGCACGCACGGCGCGTGCGGCGACCACCGCGGCCGTCGGTGCCGGAGCCAAGCCGAGCAGGCGCTCGCGGTGGAGCTCCCCGAGCAGCAGGGTGAAGAGCTCGGCGGCGGTCTCCGGAGTGGTTCCGGCGCGGACCAGGGCCTGCTGCGCGGCGAGCGGCCCGGCCTCGTGGAACTCGCGCGCGAGCTCGGGTGACCGCGTCGACTCGGCGATGACGAGCCGGTGCAGGGCGACCGCACGGTCCGAGAACAACGCGCTGCCGATCGCTGTAGCCGTGGACACGAGGTCCGCCGTGGGCTGGTCGGCGTACGGGTGCTGCCGCCGGACGACCGCTCGGAGGATCGCGGGCTTGTCGCCGAACGCCGTGTAGAGCGTGCGCTTCGTGACCCCGGCCTCGGCGGCGACGCGGTCGAGTGCGACGCCCGCGAACCCGTGCTCCAGGAACAGGTCGGTCGCGACGTCGAGGATCCGCTCGTCACGGGCGATCCGCTCGTCGGCGGTCGGACGTCCACGCTTGTTCACAGACCCATCCTAGCGGTAATGATACGCTCCCGTTTCATTACCGAGGAGGGTCCATGACCGATGTGGTCTGTCACGTGGCGATCGCCGACGACTGGGAGATGAGCCGCGGGTTCGGCGAGTATGAGGTGTCCACTCGCGGGGTGCCGCTCGAGCCGGGCGGGTACGTCCGTGCCACCACACCGGACCGGGTGTCCGAGGTCGTCGCCGAGCGGTACGGCGACCTCGCGCTGCCGTTGCTCCGGATCGACCTGAGCGTCGAGGGGCTCGCGGCTGCGGGAGTGCCGGTCGAATGGGTCGACGGGGTCCCCCGGGTGCGCGGTCCGATCCCGATGGACGACGAGGTCGTGCTGGCCGAGGTGTCCATCCCGAACGTGTGACCACTTCGTGAGCAGAAATGGTCGAGTCCGCCGACGGCCACCCGACCATTTCTGCTCACGAAGTACCGCGCCCTAGGCTGGAAGCGATGTCCAGCGTCCTCCTCACCGTGCACGTCGTGGCGGCGCTGCTCACCCTCGGACCCGTCGCGGTCGCCGGGAGCATGTTCCCGAAGCCGGCTCGCGCGCTCGTCGCCGATCCGGGCGACCAGGGGGCCCGAGCGGTCGCCAGGGTCCTGCACCGGATCTGCCACGTGTACTCGATCATCTCGCTCGCCGTCCCGACGTTCGGCATGGCCCTGGCGTTCGAGGTCGGGGCACTCGACGAGGCGTGGCTGCTCGTCTCGATCGGTCTGACCGCGGTGGCTGCGGGGATCCTCGCGCTCGGGGTCCTGCCGGAGCAGCACGAGGTCCTGCGCGGGAACGGGACCGAGCGCTCGCCGCGGAAGCTCGCTGCCCTGGTCGGCCTGTTCAACCTGGTGTGGGTCGTCGTCGCCGTGCTCATGGTGGTGCAGCCCGGCGCCTGACCAGGCTGCACCGGGACGGCGCCACGTGCAGCGCCGCCCCACACCTCAGTGCGCCCGCCGCACCGCCACGCGGCGTCGGCCGTGCGCGGTGAGCCATGCCCCGGCCGTCACCAGGAGCGGCAGACCGATCGCGAGCAGGGCCAGCATCGACCAGTCCGGCACGAACGGCATGTGGTTCGACCCGACCGCTGGCTCCGTGAACCGCAGGGTGAGTGCCCGCATCGGCAGCAGCCCCAGCAGGGTGCCGATCACCGCGCCCACCGAGGCCAGGATCGCTGCCTGCCAGGTCGACACCCGCCGTCGCAGTCGTGGTGCGGCACCGATCGCGTCGAGCACCTCGTCGTCTCGGCGCCCGTCGGACCGCGCGAGCCCGATGGCCACCGCCGTCGCACCGATCGTCACCGCCGCGGCCAGCGCGAGCACGATCGCCCGGATGAGCGCGCCGTTGTCGACCGGCCCGGCCTCGTAGGCGAACTGCGGGCCGTCCCACCGAGCGCGGTCCGCGCCACCGAAGCTCTGCCAGGCGGAACTCAGCTCGTCCCACTGCTCGGGCGCGATGTCCCCGGGCAGCGTCGTCACGAGCATGCCGTCGACGGCGCGCACCCCGTAGTGCGCAGCGGTCGCCTTCGTCATGAAGACGCCGACCTGGATCCGCGGCGACTGCACGTCGAGCACGGCCGGGATCGACACGCTGGCGTCCGGTTTCGTCGTCGTCGTGATCGTCGGGCTCTCCCACGTGCGGTCGTGGAACGTGTCGATGCGGACGGCACCGTCGTGGGCGTACTCCGGCCACAGTGACACCGCCTTGCCGCCCTCGAGTGCATCCCGCACGGCAGCAGACGGTCGGTGTCCGGTGAGCACCGCGTAGTCGTCGACGGTGCCCGTCCAGATGTGCGGGACGGTCGCGTCAGCGGTGTCGAGGTAGTACGAGCACGACGTGGAGTCGTAGCCGTCGCAGTCGAAGTCCGTCCACCGGTGCGGCATCGTCACGGACGACGGGGTGTCGCCCGCCCAGCCCTCGGCCACGCCGAGCACCCGGATCCGGTCGTGGTCGAGCACCCGCGCCACGACCTTCGCCGCGTGCGCCGTCAACGCCGCGTCGTGCCCGCTGGCGGCACCGTCCTCGCTGGACAGCTGCACCTCGGACGTCGCGACCCCGACCGCCGTCGTGTACTCGTACCCGCGGACGTACTGCGCGTGGCTCGACGCGCTCCACGTGATCACGACCGACGCGACGAACACGACGCTCATCACACTGGCGAGCACCGGCACCGTCCGGACCGGGTTGCGCCGGGCATCGCGGGCGGCCAACCGAGCCGACAGGCCCAGGCGTGCGGACATCCGGGACACCAGGGCCAGGAGCCACGGCGAGCAGATCGCGATGCCGAGCTGCATCAGGCACGGCCCGAGCGCGACCCCGGCACCGGCCACCCACGCCCAGTGGTCGTCCTGTACCCGGCGGTCGTTGAGCATGAGCACCCCGGCGCCGCAGGCCAGCGTCATCACGGCACCCGCGATGATGAGCACCGGCCCCCAGATGCGTCGCCGACGACGAGCAGGACGGTCGACGGGCGCGGGTCGGAGTGAACCCCGCAGCGCCGCGAGCACGTTGATGCGGGTGGCGGCCCGAGCGGCGACGAGTGCGGAGACCAGCCCGGCCAGGACGCCGGCGGCCGCGACCACGAGCAGCAGGAGCGGTGGCACGTGCAAGCCGGGGAACGACACGACGTCGCCGTTGTCGATCAGGCGGAACACCGCGACGCCGATCCCGGTGCCCACCGCGACGCCGAGGACGGCGCCGATGGACCCGAGCACGAGGCCGGACCCGGCGACGATCGTCCGGACGAACCGCTTGTCCCCGCCGACGCTCGTGACGATCGCGTACGAACGGGTGTCCGCCCGGGTGCCGACCAGGAACGCGGCCCCGGCGAGCAGCGCGACCTCGAACATCGCGAAGACCCCGAGCAGTGCCATCGCGCCGAGGTACCAGCCGAGTGACGAGCTCATCTGGCCGCCGGGCAGGCGGGCATCCGGCGGATCGAGCACGACCGGGCGGGACTGCACGACGATGCCGTGCGCGTTGAGCTGCCGGATCTCCGACCAGGTCGGCGCGTCCGACGGCAGGTAGACGGTGACGTCGGTCAGACCCGCGTCGTCAGTGGTCTCGGTCGTCGACAGGGTCGTCCCCCACGGCAGGAACACGCCCTGCTCGCTGGGCGCCGAGCCGAGGTCGCGCATCGTCCCGGTGATCGTGAACCGCTTCGTGACGGGATCGGTGATGTCGACGGTGTCACCGATGTGGGCGTCGAGCCGGTCGAGCGTCGCCGGCGTGACCATGAGTTGGTTGCGCGCGGTCGGCGCCGAACCGTCGAGGACACGCCAGTGGCCCTCGAGCGACGGGTCCCAGACGCTGCCCTCCACCGCGGCCAGGCCGACAGGTCCCTTGGGTCCCTGCACCACGACGGGCGTGCCGCCGACCGGGATGGACAGCGCACCGTCCGGCACGTGGGCGAGCACGTTCGCGAACGGCGGGTCCTCGTCGGCCTCCGTGACCGGGCTGTTCCGCTTCGCATCGGTGAACTGCCACTGCACCGGGTCCTGCCGCATGCCGGGCAGGTCCGGGCCGGAGACCCGCATCTGCGCGGCTGCCTTGCCGAGGTCGTAGTCCAGCGACTCCGCGGTCGTGGGCTGCGTCGACTGCACGACGACCGCCACCGCGGCGAACCCGGCGGTGGGGATGCCGATGAGCGCGATGATCAGCGCCGCCCGACCGGCCTTCGCGAAGGCCAGTCGACGCCCCAGACGGAGCGCCGGTCGGAGGGCGAACGGCGTCCGGGCGGTGCCGGGACGCCGACGCCGGCTCACGACGCGGTCCGGTCCGCCAGGGCGAGCTCCACGCCCGAGTACACGGTCTCGTCGACCACGCGACCGTCGCGCAGGAAGACGATCCGGTCCGCCCAGGCAGCGTGCCGGGCGTCGTGAGTGACGAGCAGTGCGCCGGCTCCGGCGTCCACGTGCCGTCGGAGCATGCGCAGCACCACCTCGCCGGTCTGCGAGTCGAGGGCGCCGGTCGGTTCGTCCGCCAGCACGAGCCGACGTTCGCCGACCACGCCCCGGGCGATCGCCACGCGCTGCTGCTGCCCGCCGGACAGGTCGTCCGGGTAGGCGTCGCCGCGGTGTGCGAGTTCGACGTTGTCGAGTGCCAGTTCCGCGGCGCGGCGGGCCTGCGAGGCCTTCCAGCCGTCGAGCTCGAGCGGCAGCGCCACGTTCTCGACCGCGGTGAGCGACGGGATCAGGTTGAAGTCCTGGAACACGAACCCGATGAGGCGACGGCGGAGGGCCGCGAGTTCCTTGGCCGGCCGGTCGGACACGAACTCGCCGTCGATCAGCACTTCGCCGCTCGTCGGCGGCAGCAGGGTGCCGGCGCAGGCGAGCAGCGTCGACTTGCCGGAACCCGAGGTCCCCATGACGGCGACCATCTCGCCGCGCTGGACGGCCAGGTCGATGCCGGCCAGCGCCGTGACGGCCTTCGCGCCGGAGCCATAGTGCACGCTGACGGCGTCGAGCTGCAGGAGCGGTGCGGCGCTCACCGTGCACTCCGCGCGGTGTCGGCAGCGGTCGCGGACGAGGAGCCAGCGTCCGCCGCCGGATGCTCCTCCGGCCGGTACCGCGCCACGGTCGACTCCACGTGGTCGAGCCACCGCACCTCGGCCTCGGCCTGGAACACCATCGACTCGAGCACGAGCGACCACGCCAGGTCCGTCGCGGGATCGGTCGTGCGCTTGAGCCGGGTCAGGTCCTGCAGGTTCCGGATCGCGGCACCGCGCTGCACCTGCACCAGGCGCGCGACGTCGACGCCGGGCACCGTCACGGCCAGAGCGAACTTGATCGCGAGCTCGTCACGCCCGCGCTTGGCGGGCACCGGCTCGCTGAACCAGCGCGCCACTTCCCCGCGACCCGCGTCGGTCACCGTGTAGACGACGTGGCCGTCGTCGTCGGTGTCGCCGCGGGCCACGAGGCCGTCGCGTTCCAGGCGGTCGAGCGTCGTGTAGACCTGGCCGATGTTCAGCGGCCAGCTCCCGCCGGTGCGGTGCTCGAACTCCCCCCGGAGCTGGTACCCGTACCCGGGTCCCCCCACCAGCAGCGCGAGTACGCCCATCCGTACGCTCATGACACTTCCCCCGTCTCTCGTCCACCATGGACATACCGAGTATGCCCATACCGCGTATGCACACGCAAGCGCAGGGTTGGAAAGCGCGGGAGACGGACGGGAGGCACGGTGCCAGCTGGCACCGTGCCTCCCGTCCGCCGTTCGGTCGCGTCCGCCACCCCGGGTCAGGAACCCAGCTTCGACAGCTCCTCGAACTCGTCGTCGGTCAGCTCGATGGTCGCGCCCTGCAGGTTGTCCTCCAGGTGCGAGACGCTCGAGGTGCCGGGGATCGGGAGCACGACGGGCGAGCGCTTGAGCAGCCACGCGAGGGCGAGCTGCGCCGGGGACGCACCCTTCCGCGACGCGATCTCGGTGAGCGGGGAGTCCTCGCCGGTCAGCCCGCCGGTCGCGAGCGGGAACCACGGGATGAACGCGATGCCCTGCTCGGTCGACCAGTCGAGGAGCTCCTCGGCGTCGCGCTTCTGCAGGTTGTACAGGTTCTGCACGGAGACGATCGTCGCGATCTCCTGGGCCGCCTTGACGTCGTCGACCGACACCTCGGACAGGCCGATGTGCCGGATCTTGCCCTCGTCCTGCAGCTTCTTGAGCTCGCCGACCTGGTCCTCGAGCGGGACCTTCGGGTCGATGCGGTGCAGCTGGAACAGGTCGATGCGCTCGAGCCCCAGGCGGCGGAGGCTCATCTCGGCCTCCTGACGCAGGTACTCCGGACGGCCGACCGGCGGCCACTCGTTCGGGCCGGTCCGGGTGAGTCCGGCCTTCGTGGCGATGACGACGTCGTCGCCGTAGGGGTGGAGCGCCTCGTGCAGGAGCTCCTCGGCGACGTAGGGGCCGTACGAGTCGGCGGTGTCGAAGAAGTCCACGCCGAGCTCGACGGCGCGCCGCAGAACGCGGACGGCCTCGTCGTGGTCCTTCGGGGGTCCCCAGACGCCGGGGCCGGTGAGCTGCATGGTGCCGTAGCCGAGGCGGTGGACCTCGAGGTCGCCACCGATGCGGAAGGTGCCGGAGGCCGCGGCCGGGCGGTTCGTGGTGTCGGTGTCAGTGGTCATGTCCCCGGTCTACGCCGGAGGCGTTGCCGGTCCCTGAGTCGGTGTCCCCCGGCGCTCCGACCGGTCCGGACGCGGGTACGGCGTCTCGCCACGCGCCAACCCGGAGACGAGCTTCGTCAGCCGGTTCGTCCGGGCCGTCGCACTCGGCGCGGTCGTGATCCGGTGCAGCACGGCGTACCGGTTCGTGCCGTCGAGCTCGGCGAACAGGGCGGCGGCCGCGGGCGAGGCGTCGAGTGCCGCCTGCAGGTCGTCGGGGACGGTGGCGGTCGCGGCGCCGGCGTAAGCGCGGTCCCACCTGCCGTCGCCCTTGGCCCGGTCGATCTCGGCCTGACCGCGGTCGCGCATCCGGCCGTCGGCGATGAGCGTCGCGACGAGTCCGATGTTCCGCTGCGACCAGAGCGACGCCTTCCGCCGCGGGGTGAAGCGCTGGCGGAAGGTCGCCTCGTCGCGGCCGCGCTTCTGCCCGTCGATCCACCCGGAGCACAGTGCCTCGTCGAGGGCGGTGTCGTAGGTCAGGGTCGTCGGCTCGGTGACGCCCTTCTTCGCGAGCACGAGCCACACCCCGTCGGCGTCGCCCTCGTGCGCGTCGAGCCAGGCGCGCCAGGCAGCGACGTCCGGCAGCACCAGGTCGACGATGTCCATGCGGTCATCGTAGGACGCGGCCGGCCGGCCCCGGCTCCTGCCCGAGTCTCGGCGTGGGCGACAGTCCTCGCGGTGCGCGCCACGAGAACCGTCGCTCACACCGAGACTCGCGTGCGTCGGGCCGAGACTCGTGCGTGCGTCAGACCCAGTTCGGCTGGTCGAGCACGCCCGTCGGGTCCGCCTGTTCCGCGATGCGGTGCAGCCGCGAGGTGTTGTCCCCGAAGTACGCCGACGGGTCCGTGATGGCTGCGTCGCAGTAGTTCGCGTACGCCGCGTCGCCCCACGCCGGTCGCATGGCCCGTCGGAACCCCCGCACGTACGCGTCGAACGGTGCAGGGTCCGCGCCGTCGGCGAAGACCGCCGTGTACTGCACGGTCATGAGCGCGGACCGCCACGGGAACGCCGAGTCGGTCCGGCCGACGTCCGCCACGACGCCGCCGAGGGCGTCGAGCGCGACCCCGCCCTCGAGGTTGCCGTCGACGTCGCCCGCCGCGGCCGCCTGGGCGACGAGCACGTCGATCTGCGCATCGGTGAGCTTCGCCGATCCGATCGACGACGTCGCTGCCTCGGACACCCGCTGCGGCTTCCCCGCCAGCGCGGACATCGCGGCGCCGTAGGTGAGCACCTGCCCGGTGTGGGCGAGGGGCTTCGCACCGGTCGCGGCGATGAAACCGTCGACGGAGGTGTCGGCGCCGGTCTTCGATCCGGTCCACACGCCGGTCACGGTGACCGTCGGGGCGGTGTGCCGACTGCCGTTCAGCAGCTTGAGCGTCGACCACAGCTTCGGGTCGGCGGTGGGCGCCCAGTCCTGCCAGGCGCGCACCACGGCAGCGGCGGCCGACCACGCGAACGTGATGCTGAAGAGCAGGACGGGAGGCGCGGCCTGCGTCCGGTACGTCAGTGCGGTCACGACGCCGACGGTTCCACCGCCCCCACCGCGGCAGGCCCAGAACAGGTCCGGTTCGCTGGACGTCGAGACCTCGTGCACGGCGCCGTCCGGAGTGACGAGCGTGACGCCGGTGAGCTGGTCGCAGGTCAGCCCGAACGAGCGGACGAGCACGCCGACCCCGCCGCCGAGGGTGAGCCCACCGATGCCGACGGTCGGACAGGAGCCGGCGCCGATCGCCCGTCCGGCCTTCGCCAGCGCGGCGTAGACGTCCCCGAGCTGCGCACCCGGGCCGATCGTGACGGTGTCGTCGTCGTGCAGTTCGATGCCGTCGAGGTCCTGCGTGCTGATCACGAGCGATCGCGGGACGTCGGTCCCGGGTGCGCCGCCGGCCGACCAGCCGGTGTACGAGTGCCCGCCCGCTCGCAGTGCGACGGGTGTGCGGGTGTTCCGCGCGAAGGCGAGACCGGCCTGCACGTCCGCGACCCCGGCGACGCGCAGGATGCCCTGCGGGTCGGCGTCGTCGTACCGCGGGTTCTCGAGCACGCGCGCGCTGTCCCAGTCGTTCGACCCGGATCGGAGCACCGTGCCGGAGGCCGCGGCGGCGAGGGCGTCCCACGAGTCGGGGCCACCGGGTGTCGGCGTGCTCGAAGGCGTCCTCGTCGGCTGTGCGGAGCCGCTGGAAGTCGGTCGCGGCGAGCCCGAGGGAGCGGGGCTCGGCCGGGTGCACGCTGCCAGGACCCCGGCGAGCCCGAGTCCCACGCCCCCGGCGAGCAGGGTGCGCCGAGTCGACGTGCGGCTCACGAGCCGGCGAGTCCCCCGCCGGCACCGGTGATGCCTGGGTGTGCGGACTTCGCGAGGCCCTCGGTCATCGAGTGCGCTGCCTCGGCGTCGGCGAGGGAGCGGGCGCCGAGGGTCGGGTCGACGGGTTCGAGGTGGGCGAGGCGCTTCGCACGACGGCGGTTCTGCACCTCGAGCACGGTGAGCAGCGCGGCGATGGCCACGACCACTCCGATGACGATCCACATGACGACCATGACGTTCCCCTTCCGTCCCGGGGTATCCACCCCGTCCCCCGAGCGTACCGCCGCCGTGTCTACGCCGCGCTGCTGATCCGAACGGCACCAGCCCACCCGTGCACCCACGCGGGCAGTTCGCGGTCAGCCGGTGCTCCGCCCACGGCGTCGAGCAGGTCCGCCATGGGGACGGTCCCGCCGGAGCGTCGCAGGAACCGCGCCTGCACGACGGCACGGGCGACGACGGCTCCGCGACGGACGAAGGTCTGCTCCAGGTACACGGCCCGGTCGTCGACGCCGAGCACCCGGGTCACGAGCTCGAACCGCTGCCCGAGTGTCAGGGACCGCTTGTACGTGATGGTCTGCGCCGAGACGACCGGGTACCAGCCGCGCTCCGCGATCGCCCCCCAGAACCCCGAGCGCAGCATCAGGTCGAGCCGCCCGAGGTCGAGCATCGACAGGTACTTCCCGTTGTTGACGTGCCGCAGCGGGTCCAGGTCGGTCAGGGTCACGCGGAACGGTGTGCGTGCCTCGTCCCAGAGCGATGGCCGCCGTCCGCCGGTCGTCGGGCGGAGCCGGACACGCAGGCGCAACAGGAACAGCCGGAAGTACAGGTTCACGCCCCGATCACACCAGAAGGCCGCGCTGCCCCGCGTGGACCTTGGAGGATCCACACGAACGGTGCCCGTGTCTGACCGGCACAGGCAGTGCCTTCCTCCGAGCGGTGCTCCCGGAGTAGACCTGCACCATGCAGACACGCAAGCTCGCAGACCTCGAGGTCGGACCCGTCGGCCTCGGCACCATGGGCATGAGCGCCTTCTACACGGGCGCCGGCACCGACGACGCGGAGTCGATCCGCACGATCCACCGCGCGATCGACCTCGGCGTCACCCTGTTCGACACGGCCGAGGCGTACGGCCCCTACACGAACGAGGACCTGCTCCGCCGGGCCCTCGCCGACCGCCGCGACGACGTCGTGATCGCGACGAAGTTCGGTCTCATCACCCACACCGCCGGTGAGGAGACGCCCGCCACCGGCCGCGGCATCAGCTCCGCACCGGAGTCCGTGCGCGAGGCCCTCGAGGGGTCCCTGCGGCGCCTCGGCACCGACCACATCGACCTGTACTACCAGCACCGCGTCGACCCGGCCGTCCCGATCGAGGACGTCATCGGGCAGCTCGCCGGCTTCGTGCAGGAGGGCAAGATCCGGCACATCGGCCTGTCCGAGGCCGGACCCGAGACGATCCGGAAGGCCCACGCGGTCCACCCGATCACCGCCCTGCAGAGCGAGTACTCGCTGTGGACGCGCGACCCCGAGGGTGCGGTGCTCGACACCCTGCGCGAGCTCGGCATCGGGCTGGTGCCGTACTCGCCGCTCGGCCGCGGGTTCCTGACCGGTGCGATCACGAAGCCGTCCGACCTGGACTCCGACGACTTCCGGCTGGCGAACCCCCGGTTCCAGGAGGAGGCCTTCGCGCAGAACATGCGCATCGTCGACGCCGTCAAGGAGATCGCGACCGAGGCTGGTGCCACCCCGGCGCAGGTGTCCCTCGCCTGGCTGCTCGCCCAGGGCGACGACGTCGTGCCGATCCCGGGCACGAAGCGTGTGTCGCGCCTCGAGGAGAACGTCGGTGCCGCCGACCTGACCCTCACCGCGGACCAGGTCACGCGCCTGTCGGCGCTCCCGGTCCCGACCGGCGACCGTTACCCCGACATGTCGACCATCGGTCGGTAGACGCGACCGGTTGTCGGCCTGGAGGCCCGTGGCGGATCCGCCACGGGCCTCCCGTCCGTCTCTGCGTGTGTTTCGGGCGCTGGTCCGGTGGCCGACGCGACCCACGCCCGTCATCCCGGGGAAACACGGGGTGCATAGCGTCCGGAGCACAGGGAAACCACCGCTCGAAGGGGACGCCATGACGACCACGAAGACACCGCGCGCGACACCGACCGAGGACGGCGTCGACTCCGTCCCACCGCTCGCCAGGCTCCTGCCGCTCGGCCTGCAGCACGTGCTCGCGATGTACGCGGGCGCGATCGCCGTGCCGCTCATCGTCGGTGGGGCCCTCGGCTTCGACAGCGCCGACCTGGCCTTCCTCATCAGCGCCGACCTGTTCGTCGCGGGCCTCGCCACGATCGTGCAGTCCGTCGGCTTCTGGCGGTTCGGGGTCCGGCTGCCGCTCGTGCAGGGTGTCACCTTCGCCGCGGTCGGCCCGATGATCGCGATCGGATCGGAGCACGGCATCACCGCCGTCTACGGGGCGACGATCGCCTGCGGTGTCTTCATGGTGGTCGTCGCACCGTGGTTCGCGCAGCTCGTCCGGCTGTTCCCACCGATCGTCACCGGCACGGTCATCCTGATCATCGGTCTGTCGCTCATGAGCGTCGCCGCCGGCTGGGTCACCGACGGCGGGAAGGACGGCGCTGCCGACCCGCTCGACGTCGCGTTCGCCGCCGGGGTCCTGCTCGCGATCGTCCTGGTCGAACGGTTCGCGCCGCGCGGTCTCGCCCGGGTCTCGGTGCTGTTCGGACTGCTGCTCGGCACGGTCGTGGCGCTGTTCGTCCCCGGCATGGTCGACGGGTCGGGCATCGGCGACGCGGGCTGGTTCGCCTTCGTCACGCCGTTCCACTTCGGGCTGCCGACGTTCGACCTCGCCTCGATCGTGTCGATGCTCGTCGTCGGGCTGGTGATCATGACCGAGACCACCGGCGACATGATCGCGGTCGGCGAGGTCACCGGCCGCCCGGTGTCGAAGCGCACGCTCGCCGACGGTCTGCGCGCGGACGGACTCGGCACCGTCGTCGGCGGGGTGTTCAACACGTTCCCGTACACGGCGTTCGCGCAGAACGTCGGGCTCGTCGCACTGACCGGCGTTCGCTCCCGGTACGTGGCGACGGCGGCCGGCGGCATCCTCGTCGTGCTCGGCCTGGTGCCGAAGGTGGCCGCGGTGGTCGAGGCGATCCCGCACGCGGTGCTCGGCGGTGCCGGTGTCGCGCTGTTCGGCATGGTCGCGGCGTCGGGCATCAGGACGCTGTCGAAGGTGCGGTTCGACAACCGGAACGTCCTCGTGGTGGCGCTGCCGCTCGGCATCGCGCTGCTGCCGACCGTCGCCCCGGACATCTACGGGCAGTTCCCGACCTGGTTCACGCTGGTGTTCGACTCGGGGATCTCGGCCGGCGCCGTCGCGGCGATCCTGCTCAACCTGCTGCTCGGGTCCCGCTCGGTCGCCGAGCGGTACGGCGAGGACCCGGCGGTCGGTTCGTACGACGGGGTGCGGTCGACGGCGCCGATCGCGCTGCCGCGCGAGGAGCCCTCGGCCTAGACGAAGGCGGGCAGGTTCTCCCACGCACGGGGCGCCTCGGCCACGCCGTCGCGGACGACCGTCCCCTCGATCAGCCCGTAGGGACGGTCGGCCGCGATGAACACCTCGTTCTCGTTCGTCAGGTCGAACGGCGACAGGTCCACGACGAAGTGGTGCTTGTTCGGCATCGCGAACCGCACCTCGGCGAGTTCGGGCCGCAGTTCGATCGCCGCCCGCCCCATCTCCCACAGCGTCTGCTGCAGGGCGAGCGAGTGCACCGTGGCGAACTGCTCGAGCATCACGGCGACGACCTCCTCGTACAGGGCGTCGTAGTCGATCCCGGCCTCGACGGCGGACGGCAGGTACCGCCACCGCGCCGTGACCTCGGTCGCCATGATCCGGTCCGTCGTCTCCGGCAGGGTCGTGAACCGCGACCGCGGGAACCCGTGGAACTCGGAGCCGGTCGACTTCAGGACGACCAGGTCCTTGACCCCGCCGGTGACGTGGCGCTCGCCGCCCTCGACGTGCACCGTCGCCAGGCGGGTGCCCGTGCCGGTGCGGCGGAACGAGTGGTCGTGCGGCTGCCCGTCGACCGTGATGCGTTCCCACGGGTGCACCTCCGCCTGCCAGAGCCCGCCCTCGACCCAGTCGAACTCGCTCGTGAACTGGTCGGCGAGCAGTGCGAGGAAGTCCTCCGGGGCGCCGACGCCGTGCTCCTTCGCCAGGGCGAACACGGTGTTCTTCTGGGTGTCCGTCGCGACGATCCGGGAGTTGTCGCCGCTGGTGAACGACCCGGCGAACGCCTCGCCGATGAGCTGCGACGTCACGGTCAGGTCGGCGATCTCGTGCCGGTCGCCGTGCCGGGTCACGCGGACCAGGCGGTTCTCGGCCTTGCCGTACTTGTTCGGTCCCAGGTGGACGGTGGTCTCCGACATGGCGGTCAACTCCCTCGGTAGGTGCTGTAGGCGAAGGGGCTCAGCAGCAGCGGGACGTGCAGGTGCTCGGTTCCCGTGACGCTGAACGCCACGGTCACGAACGGGTGGAAGGTCGGCACCCCGGCAGCGGCGAAGTACGGGCCGGTGTCGAAGCGCAGCACGTGGTCGGTGCGCGCGAGCACGTCGGGGCCGAGTGCCGCACGGCCGTCGGCATCGGTCGAGCCGGTCGCGACGACGTCACCGTCCACGGTGCTGAGCGTCAGGCCGACGCCGACCGCCGGGGTGCCGGTGGTGGCGTCGAGCACGTGCGTGGTCAGGTGCGGCACGGCGAAGGTCGCACGGATGCGGTGCAGGGCGATGTCGGCCAGGGCAGCGGCGGCCTCGTGCGCCTCGACCGCCGGGTCGGCCCCGAGGCGCCGGTCGAGCTCGGCCAGCAGCTCCTCGGGGGTCCGACCGGCGGCCCGCACCAGGAACACCCGCCCGAACCGCTGTTCGTACGCGGCGTTGCCGTCGGCGATCCAGCCGGCCACCTCGTCGCCGGCGGTGCGCATCGACGACTGTTCGCGGGCCGACGAGGCATCGGTCGTCCGCTCACCGATCCGCGGGTGCTGCGCGAGGGCGTGGTCGAGTTCCGGCGCACCCCACGACGCCGACTCGACTCGTGCCCGGTCGAGCAGCGCCGACACCGTGCCGAACGGGCGCGCGGCCACCAGGGCGTCGACCCACGCGGGCACGTCGGCCCATCCCCGGATCACCGCGGCAGCGTCGGGGGCGGTCGCGTCGTCGAGGTCGCCGAGGTCGCCGAGGTCCATGTGCCGAGGCTACGGAACGACCGTTTCACCCGCGTTACCGGGCGGTTTCCCCCGCAACGCGACCCGCGGCCCTGAAACGGTCGCGTCTGCCGGACGGGAGGCCCGTGGCGGCCCCGCCCCGCGCCTCCCGTCCGCCGTCCGTCGCGTTGCGGACGCGAGACGCCGGCGGCTCAGACCTCGGCGGCTCAGACCTCCGTGGCGAAGGACGCTGCGCGCAGCTGCAGGTCCTCGATGCGCCGCAGGCGTGCGGCCTCGACGTCGTAGCCCTCGTAGGCGGGCGGCGGCAGCTTCCGGACGTTCCGCGAGCACTGGAAGTCCTGGCAGACGAGCGTGCCGACGGTGTCGCCGTTCCGCCCCGCCTTGCCGGACCGCTTCGCGCTGTAGAACACGACGTCGTTCGGCAGCTTCACGTCCTGGCACCACGAGCACTGGGCGCGCGAGCGCGACGAGGCCTCGGCCTGCCGGAACACGATGCCGACGAGCGTTCCCTCGAGCGTCGGCACGACGGCGTACGCACGCCGACCGATCTTCGGGTCGCGCCAGCCCAGGAAGTCGAGCGCGTCCCAGTCGATCGCCTCGAAGTCGGCGGGCAGCGTGATGTCGGTCGTCTCCTTGCGGGAGGCGTTGACGAAGGACGTGCGGAGGGTCTTCTCCGTGATGGGGAGCATGGTGCATCGCTTTCGAGCGGGCCCGGGGCGTGCGGACGCACACCGCACCGGGCGGAAGGAGGTCAGGGTTCGACGAGGGCGGCCGTGCCTGCGGGCACGACCGGGGGCCTCACGCCCTGATGCCGGCGCTACGGGCGCCGACCACCTCCTGGAAGCTCACGCGCCCAGCCTACGTCGACGTGTCAAGCGGTGGGGACGGCCGTCACCAGGACGAGGGCGCCCTCGTAGGTCGGCCGGATCCGCAGCGCCCCGTGCCGCCGGTCCCACTCGCCGGAGTCGAGCGCGGTACGGAGGGCGGCCACCGATCGCCGTGCGGTGAGCTCGTCGACGAAGCTCCACGCCGAGTTCGCCTTCCGGGCGCCCGGGTCGAGCAGGCGCTCCGGCCGGGCGTAGTACGCCTCGGAGAAGCCGTCGACGCACGTGAACGGGATCGGCAGCGGGGTGTTCGTGACGGTGTCGTCGCCCAGTGCGGCGGCGAGGCGGTCGAGCGCGGGGTAGCGCCGGGCCTCGGTCGCCATCACCTCTGGTGCGTACTCGGCGAGCCAGAAGTCCTCGACGCGGGCCGGGTCGCACGTCAGGATCACGATCGGACCCCGGGTCACCCGGCGCAGCTCGGCCAGCCCGCGCTCGAGGTCGCCCCACTGGTGCACCGAGAACGTCGTCATCGCGGCGTCGAACGTGTCGTCGTCGAAGGGCAGGTCCTCGGCGGTGGCGTCGATCGCCGTCGACAGGGTGTCCGGTCGTTGGGCGCGCATCGACGCCGAGGGTTCGACCGCGGTGACCTGTCGGTCGGTCGGCTCGTAGGACCCGGCACCGGCACCCACGTTGAGGACGGTGCGGGCGTCGCCGAGGGCCTTCGCGATCGCCCGGGCGAACGTCGGTTCGGGTCGCCGGTACTGCCGGTAGTCCTGGCCGATGCGGGCGTAGTCGGCGTCCCCCGCTGATCCGTCCGTCGTCCTGGTCACGTCCCCAGCCTACGAACCGTGCGCCGGGCCGACCAGCGGTTCAGTCGACCGACTCGGACTCGGACTCCGCCGCGCGCAGGGCCGCGTACTGCTCGGCCCGTTCCGTCGCGGCCCAGGTGCCGAGCAGGGCCAGTGACCGCTCGGACTCGCTGCCCGGCTCGGCCGAGTACGTGAACAACGTCAGGCCGGGGTCGGCGACCAGGTCGAGCGCCTCGTACGCCAGGCGCAGCTCGCCGACGATCGGGTGGTCGATGCGCTTCCCGCCGGCGCGCTGCAGCCGGACGTCGTGCGCGGCCCACCAGCCGCGGAACTCCTCGCTGCGCGTGGAGAGCTCCCCGACCAGGGTGATGAGTCCGGGCTCGCACGGGTTCGACACCGCGGCTGCCCGGAGCACGGCGACGGCGTCCTTCGCGGTCTGCGCCCAGTCCGGGAAGAAGTCTCGGGCCGCGGGGTCGAGGAACGTGAAGCGTGCGGTGTTCACGGGGCGCCCCGGGCCGGCGAACATGGGCGAGTACAGCGCGCGACCGAGCTCGTTCGTCGCGACGACGTCACCGCGTTCGTTCCGCACCCAGGCAGGCGCGCCGGTGATGGCGTCGAGCAGGCGCTGGACGCCGGGGCGGACCCGCGTGGGGACGGTGCGGTGCATCGTCTTGACGCCGGAGTTCGCCAGTCGGGTGAGGTCCCACAGGTGGACGCGCTCGTCCTCGTCGAGCTGCAGGGCGCTCGCGAGGCCCTCGAGCACGCTGTCCGAGACCCCCTTGAGCGATCCACGCTCGAGCCGTGTGTAGTAGTCGACGCTCACGCCGGCGAGCATCGCGACCTCGTGCCGTCGCAGCCCGGGGACGCGTCGGACCCCGCCGCCGAACGACGGCATGCCGACCTGCTCGGGGGTGAGCCGCGCTCGCCGGGAGGACAGGAAGTCGCGGATCTCGTTGCGCACGTCGATACCCATGGGGAGAGCGTACGTGGCGGCGCTGTCCGTCCGGCAGGCACTGGCGGTACCCGCCGGGCGGACGGGAGGCCCGTGGCGGCGCCGCCACGGGCCTCCAGGTCAGCTGCGCGGAGTTCAGAGCGTGACGTCGGCCGTGATCCGGACGCGCGCCACGCGGTGACCGTCCATGGCGGTCACCTCGAGGCGGTGTCCGCCGGCGGCGACGACGTCGCCGACTTCCGGCACGCGGTCCAGGTGGACCTGGACGAGGCCGCCGACGGTCTCGTAGTCACCGTCGGGCAGCGCCGGACCGCCGTCGGCGACGAGGTCCTCGAGCACCGTGGACCCGTCCACGCCGTCGTGCTCGGCCGTGGGTTCGTCGTACTCGTCGCGAATACGGCCGACGAGGTCCTCGAGCAGCGCCTCGAGCGTGACCATGCCCGCACTGCCGCCGTACTCGTCCACCACCAGGGCGATCTGGTGCCCGTCGGTCCGCATGTCCGCGATCGCGCTCGACAGCGACTTCGTCTCCGGCAGTGCCAGCACCGGGCGTACCAGGGTCGACACCGGTGCGTCCGGGTCGCTCGGCCGGAGCAGGTCGCGGAGGTGCACGAAGCCGTCGACCTCGTCGCGTCCGCCGGAGGTCACGAGGTACCGGGTGTGCCCGACCTCGATCGCGTGGTCGGTGGCCTCGGCGATGGTCAGCGCGGCGTCGATCGTGGACACGTCGTACCAGGGGCGCATCGACTCGCGCAGGATCCGGTCACCGGCGTCCAGCGCACTCCGGGCGATCCGGCGGCCCTGCTCGTCGACGCCGGTGTGCTCGTCGACGAGGCCGCGGAGCTCCTCGGTGCTCATCGACTCGCTCCGGGCGTTCGGGTCGCCACCGAGTGCGCGGACGACCAGGTTCGTCGAGGCCGACAGCACCCAGATCACCGGGCGCATCAGGGTCGCGAAGCGGTCGAGGGTCGGTGCGACGAGCATCGAGAAGCCCTCGGCGCGCTGCAGGGCGAGTCGCTTCGGCACCAGTTCACCGAACACGAGCGACAGGTAGGCGATGACGAGGGTCATCAGCACGAGAGCGACCGTCTCGGCGGCTCCCTGGCCGAGTCCGAGCCCGGTGAACACGGGTGCGACGTCGGGCGCGATCGACGAGGCGCCGTACGCGGCGGAGAAGAACCCGGCGACGGTCACGCCGATCTGCACGGCCGCGAGGAACCGGTTCGGGTCACGCCCGAGTTCGGCGACCCGCAGGCCACGGGAGCCCCGGCGTTCGAGTTGCTGCAGTTGCGACTCACGGAGCGAGACGAGTGCGATCTCGGCGGCGGCGAACACCCCGCCGACGAGCACGAAGAGGATGACGAGCCCGAAGGCGATCCAGGTGTCGGCGCCCATCAGCGGGCAGCTTCCGCGGATCGACGACGGGCGGGCGGTCTGTGGTGATCGTCCATGCCTGTGAGTCTGCACAGGGCAGCTGGGACGTCACCCCACCAGCGCTCGACGTCTGCTGTGCGTCCGGGGTGCGTGCGGGGTGGGTGGCGTCGGGGGCTACGTCGTCAGCGAGCGGCCGATGCGGGCTTCGAGCCACGCCTCGGGGTCGATCGGGGTCACACCGTCCATCAGGACCTCGAGGTGCAGGTGCGCGCCGGTCGAGACACCGGAGGAACCCACGAGCCCGATGAACTCGCCGGCCTCGACCTGGTCGCCGACCTTGAGCGGCGACGACCCCGGGATCATGTGCCCGTAGAGCGTCGACACCTGGCGGCCGTCGATCTCGTGGTCGATGATCACGGCGTTGCCGTACGAGAAGTACGTGCCCGAGATTCGGACGGTGCCCGCGGCGACGGCACCGATGGCCGTGCCCATGCCGGGCGTGAAGTCGAGGCCCTGGTGCAGCGAGGAGCACGCGCCGCACGGTGCCGAGCGGTAGCCGAAGCCCGAGCTCATCTGCACCGGGCCCGGGAACGGGGAGCGGACCGCGCCGCCGTACGAGACGGCCTCGCCTGCGATGCCACTCGTGTCGGCCGTGCCGCCGGTGGTGACGATCCGGCGCGTCGTACCGCCGCCGACGGTGAACCCGTCGCGGTCGAACCCGGTCGCGGTGACCGCCTGGGTGACCGCGTAGTCCTGGGTGCGCACGATCGGCGCGATGGTCGAGGTCGCCATCGAGGTGCCGGCGCTGGCGTGGGCGGGCATCGCCGAGGCGGCGAACATCGCGATCGCCGCAGCAGCGCTGGTCAGGGTGATCCGTCCGGCACGACCGGACCGGGAGGCCCGTGGGGCCTTCGTGACGCTCGTCACGGTGGCAGCGGGGCGGCGGACCACGCGCGTGATGCGGGTGTCGACGTGCTCGGTCGTCGCGCGGGCTGCGGTGGCGCGGCGGCCGACGGGCTTCGCGACCTTGGCCGGCTTCGCGACCTTCACTGCCTTGGCGGGCTTCTCCGCTCGGCGCTGGGGCTTCCGGGCTGCGGCACGCTCGGCCTCGAGGGCAGCGCGACGGGACAGGTGCACCACCGGGGTCTCCGGGTGCTGGTCGAGTTCGGGTGCAGTCGTCATGGCCGCCCACCATTCTGCACGACTCTGTCGCTTTGTACAGGCCCCACCGTGATCTTTTCGTTACCGCGGGGCTGGGAGGCACCTGATCACCGCGGGCCCCGACGTCCCCCGACCGTCCGACATCGGTAGCGTCGTGGGAAAGCGACGGAAGGACCCGCACCATGGCCCGATCGCCGCGAGAGCGGCCCGCGCAGGTCGACCTCGGCACCGCCGACGTCGTGCTCGCCGGCACCCAGGAACTCCTGCCCGTGCTCCGCGCCGCCGCGGTGCGCGCGGGCATCGATGCCGCACGCATGCGGGTCATCGGGGTCGACGACCTGCCGGACCCGGAGGAGACCTGGGACGCCGAACTGGCGGTCATCGCGATCCGGCGCCCCGGTGACGACCCCGCGTTCCACCGTGCCCAGGCGGCCGCTGAGCTCATCGACCCGCTGCTCGTGCCGCACGCCGTCCGGATCGTGGTGACGGTCTCGGGACTGACACGGCTCGCGCCGAAGGTCGAGCGCACCCTGACGTCCGAGGTGCTCCACCAGATCGACGCCGCATCCGCGCCGTCGGGGTTCGAGCGGCCGTTCCGCAGCATGCGGATGCGGCTCGGGCTCGCAGCACTCCGGGCGGCCGGCGTCCGGGTGTTCCGCGTCTCGATCGGCACCTGACCGGCGGGACTGCCGTCAGCGGGCAGGTGCCCCGCGGAGCTCGAGGGCGATCTGCTCGGCGTCGAGGTTCTGCAGCATCGACTCGAGCACCTCGGCGTCGAAGGAACCGTCGTCGCGGGCGTCGAGGATCGCCGCACGCTGCGCCTCGAGCACCGCGAGTCGTCGGGCCTTCTCGCGTCCCATCCACGCCCGGAGCTCGGCCGGGTCGGCTGCCTCGAGTTCTTCGCGCGCTCGAGGGCCGGCCTCGCGAGTGCCGGGGACGTCCTCGGCCGCCGTCCGCATGAGCTCGAGCAGCCGCTTGCGCTCCTCGGTGTCCCGCGCCGACGTGTCGGGTGAGGGAGCGGCGATCCGTCGGAGCAACGGGCCGATCGTGCCGCCCTGGACCACGAGCGAGAGCAGGGCCACCGCGAACGCGATGAACACCAGGAGCGATCGTTGCGGCGTTTCCTCGGGCAGGGTCTGCGCGGCGGCGACCGTCACCGCCCCGCGCATGCCGGCCCAGACCACGGCGGTGCCCTCGCGCCAGCCCAGCGGTGCCTTCGTGTAGTACGCGATGTCCGCCAGGGTGCGGCGGACGCGTGTCGTGAACCGGTCGAGTTCGCGCTCCGACGGCGCCCGGTTGCCCGGTCGGTGCTCGCGGATCACCTCGCTCATCGCGTCGCGGTCGCCGGCGTGCATCTCGGCGAAGCGGTCCTGCATCCGCTCACCGCGCTTGGCGGCCGCCGACAGCGCGAACAGGAGCGGCACGACGTACGCGGTCCGGACGAGCACGGTGAGCACGAGGGCGCCGACGGCGATGAGCAGCGCCGGGCCGATGCCGGAGTGGTCCTCCTGCACGTCGCGGAGGATCGTCGCGAGTTCGAGCCCCATCGTCAGGAACACCGCGCCCTCGAGCACGAGCTCGATGGTCTGCCAGTTCTGCGCGTCGGACAGTCGGTGCCCCGGCGGGAGCTTGCGCGGTCCGACGATCCCGGTGAACAGCCCCGCGACGACAGCCGCGACGAGCCCTGACCCGCCGAAGTGCTCGGTCGGTACCGCGGCGACGAACGGCACCGCGAAGGACAGCGCCGTGTTCACCGCTGCGCTCGGCACCCGGGAGCGCACGAACACGTTCAGCCAGCCGACGAACCAGCCGATGACCACCGCGATGGCCACGGCGCCCGCGAAGTCGCCGAGCGCTCCCCAGAACGAGAACGACGCGGCAGCGGCCACGATGGCCGTCCGCAGGAGCACCAGCGCGGTGGCGTCGTTGAGCAGCGATTCACCGTCGAGGATCGAGATCGCCCGGCGCGACACCGAGGTCTGCTTGACGATCGACGTCGCGACGGCATCGGTGGGACTCACGATCGCACCGAGGGCGATCCCCCACCAGAAGCCGAGGCCCGGGACCACCCAGGCGAAGAAGAGCCCGAGCACGAGGCTGCTCGCGACGACGAGCAGCACCGACAGCCCACTGATGGCACCGAACTCGCGCCGGAAGTTCATCGACGGCATCGACACCGCCGACGAGTACAACAGCGGCGGCAGGACTCCGGCGAGGATCCACTCGGGCTCGATCTCCGCGTCCGGGATGAACGGCAGCAGGCTCGCGATGATCCCGACGACGACGAGCACGAGCGGTGCCGCGACCCCGATTCGGGGCCCGAGCACGGCGGCACCGGCGATGGCGATCAGGGCGATCACGCCCACGACGAGGAGTTCGGTCACCGGTCCAGCGTGGCACCGTCCGCGCGATCAGGTCCTGTCGGGCTCACCGCTGTGGAGAACACCCGCCTGGACCGAAGGGTGTGGAGGAGCGGTGTGGGCGACGACCGCGACGCTGCCGACGGCGAGCACGAGCGCCAGCGCCCCGGCGCTCACCGCTGTGCCGATGCGGCGGAGTCGGGAGCGTCCACCGCGGTCACGCGGGGCGAACCGGGCCAGTCCGCGGCGGGGCTCCGGCCCGACGAGCCACGGACCGGACCCGTCGTCGTCGTACGAGAACGGCCCGGAGCCGTCCGGCGCGTACCGGTACGGGCCGCTGCCGTCCGACGCGTAGGCCGAGCGGAGGTCCTCCGCGGTCCACCCGAAGTCCTCTGGTGTCACACGTGTCGTCGCCATGATCGCCCTCCTGCGGCTCTGGAACTGCGGAAGACCAGTCCACCGAGCGTTCCTATGAGCCGACAGTGCGCCTCCAGGACGTCTGCCGAGTACCTGCCGGACGCAGGCCGGACCATGTATCTTGATGTCGAGACATCCCGCACCACGAGTAGCGTGGACGTACCGACGGTCGAACAAGGGAGTACCCGCCAGCATGGCCAAGATCATCTACACCCTCACGGACGAGGCGCCGTTCCTCGCCACCCACTCCTTCCTCCCGGTCATCCAGGCCTTCGCCGGCACCGCTGGTGTCGACGTCGAGACCCGCGACATCTCGCTCTCCGGCCGGATCATCGCCCAGTTCCCAGAGCGGCTCACCGACGAGCAGCGCGTGGACGATGCCCTGGCCGAGCTCGGCGAGCTCGCGAAGACCCCCGAGGCGAACATCATCAAGCTGCCGAACATCTCGGCGTCGATCCCGCAGCTCAAGGTCGCGATCAAGGAACTGCAGTCGCAGGGCTACGACCTGCCGGACTACCCGGACGAGCCCACGACGGACGAGCAGCGCGACGCCCGCGCCCGCTACGGCCGCGTCCAGGGCAGCGCTGTCAACCCCGTGCTGCGCGAGGGCAACTCCGACCGCCGCGCGCCCCTGTCCGTCAAGAACTACGCCCGGAAGCACCCGCACCGCATGGGTGCGTGGAGCAGCGACTCGAAGACGAACGTCGTCACGATGGGCGTCGACGACTTCCGCTCGAACGAGAAGTCCTGGATCGCCCCCGCCGACGACGTCCTGACGATCACGTTCGTCGCCGAGGGCGGCGAGACCCAGGTCCTCAAGCAGTCGATCCCCGTCGTGCAGGGCGAGGTCGTCGACGGCACCGTGCTGCACGTCGCCGCACTCGAGGCCTTCCTGCAGGACCAGATCCAGCGCGCCGCAGCCGAGGACATCCTGTTCTCCGTGCACCTCAAGGCGACGATGATGAAGGTCTCCGACCCGATCATCTTCGGCCACGTCATCAAGGCGTTCTTCCCGTCGGTGTTCGAGCGCTTCGGTGCCGACCTGGCCGCCGCCGGACTCACCCCGAACGACGGCCTCGGTTCGATCCTCGCGGGGCTCGACGCCCTGCCGAACGGCGCGGAGATCAAGCAGGCCTTCACCGACGGCATCGCCGCGGGTCCCGAGCTCGCGATGGTCGACTCGGACAAGGGCATCACGAACCTGCACGTCCCGAGCGACGTCATCGTGGACGCCTCGATGCCCGCGATGATCCGCACCTCCGGCCACATGTGGGGTCCGGACGGCGACGAGCACGACACCCTCGCCGTGATCCCGGACTCGAGCTACGCCGGCATCTACCAGACCGTGATCGACGACTGCCGCGTCAACGGTGCCTTCGACCCGGCGACGATGGGCTCCGTGCCCAACGTCGGGCTCATGGCGCTGAAGGCCGAGGAGTACGGCTCGCACGACAAGACCTTCGAGGTCCCCGGCGCCGGCGCCGTCCGCGTGACGAACGCCGCCGGTGACGTCGTCATCGAGCACGACGTCGAGCCCGGTGACATCTGGCGCGCCTGCCAGACCAAGGACATCGCCATCCGCGACTGGGTCAAGCTCGCGGTCACCCGTGCCCGCGCCTCGGAGACCCCGGCCGTGTTCTGGCTCGACGAGACCCGGGCGCACGACGCGAACCTGATCGGTCTGGTCCGCCAGTACCTGGGCGAGCTCGACACCGAGGGCCTGCAGATCGAGATCCTCTCGCCGGAGGACGCCATGCGTTTCTCGCTCGAGCGCATCCGCCGCGGCGAGGACACCATCTCCGTCACGGGCAACGTGCTGCGCGACTACCTGACGGACCTGTTCCCGATCATGGAGCTCGGCACCTCGGCGAAGATGCTCTCCGTCGTCCCGCTGCTCGGTGGCGGTGGCCTGTTCGAGACCGGTGCCGGCGGCTCCGCCCCGAAGCACGTCCAGCAGCTCGTGCAGCAGAACTACCTGCGCTGGGACAGCCTCGGCGAGTTCCTGGCCCTGGCGGTCAGCCTCGAGCACCTCGCCGGTGTGACGGGCAACGAGCGGGCGAAGGTCCTCGGTGAGACGCTCGACCGTGCCACCGGGACCTTCCTCGAGCAGGACAAGTCCCCGGGCCGCAAGCTCGGCTCGATCGACAACCGCGGCAGCCACTTCTACCTGGCCAAGTACTGGGCGGAAGAGCTCGCAGCGCAGACGACGGACACCGAGCTCGCCGCGTCGTTCGCCGAGATCGCGGGCAAGCTCGACGCGCAGGAGCAGCAGATCGTCGAGGAGCTGAACGGCGTGCAGGGCCACCCGGCCGACATCGGCGGCTACTACCGCCCGGACGACGCCAAGACGAGCGCGGTCATGCGCCCGTCCGCCACGTTGAACGCGACGCTCGCCGCGCTCTAGACGCACGCACCTGACGGACGGGAGGCCCGGTGCCAGCTGGCACCGGGCCTCCCGTCCGTCGCGGCGGCGACCAGGGCCGCGCATCGTGAGCAGAAATGGTCGGGTCCGCATCACGAACCCGACCATTTCTGCTCACGAAGTCACGCGGGGCGGGCCCGCCGCCAGCAGCACCACGAAGACCAGGGCGACCGCCACGACCCCGATGACGACCGCGACCGCGGGGCGACGCACCACGAAGAACAGCAGACGGTCCCAGAAGCCCGAGCGCGCGTCGGGTGAGCGGCGCCACGGGCCCTCGAGCATGCCGCGTCGGGCGACCGCGACCTCGAACGGCACCGTGGCGTACGGCACGACGGCACTCGCCCAGCCGAGCACGAGTGCCCCGAGGGTCCAGCGCTGGTTGACCGCGACGACGGTCGTCACGACGAGGTAGGCCAGGAACACGAAGCCGTGCACCCCGCCGCCGATCCGGACGCCCCAGTCGCCGGCGTCCAGGCCGTACTTGAGCACCATCCCGGCGATGAGCATGGTCCAGGTCACGAGTTCGGCGACCGCGGCGGCACGGAACAGGGAGCGGGGAGTCATGCCCACATCGTCGCGGACGTGTCCCGGGAAACCCCCGACACTCCGGTGGTCGTATCGATTCGACGCCCGGGGAGGCTAGCGTTGGAGCCATGTCAGTGCCGACCGAGAACCGTCCCCTGAACATCGTCGTCTGGAACGAGAACGTGCACGAGACCCGCGGTGACGCGACGGTCATCGGGCACTACCCCGACGGCATGCACACCGTGATCGCGGCAGCGCTCCGCGAGCACCACCCCGACGCCACCGTGAGCACCGCCACGCTGCAGGAGCCCGACCACGGCATCACCGCCGAGCGCCTGGCCACGACCGACGTCCTGTTCTGGTGGGGCCACGCCGCCCACGACGAGGTCAGCGACGCCGTGGTCGACCTGGTCGTCGACGCCGTGCACGCCGGCATGGGCTTGGTGGTGCTGCACTCCGGGCACTACTCGAAGCCGTTCAAGCGCCTGATGGGCACCACCTGCTCGCTGAAGTGGCGCAACGACGGCGAGCGCGAACTCGTCTGGACGATCGCGCCGGAGCACCCGATCGCCGCCGGGGTGCCGCACCCGATCGTGATCGACCGGCAGGAGATGTACGGCGAGTTCTTCGACATCCCGCGCCCCGACGAAGAGGTCTTCCTGTCGACCTTCGCCGGCGGCGAGGTCTTCCGGTCCGGGGTCGCCTACCGCCGCGGTCTGGGGAAGGTCTTCTACTTCTCCCCCGGCGACCAGGAGTACCCCGTCTACCACCACCCGGACATCCAGCGCGTGCTGTCGAACGCGGCGGCGTGGGCCGCTCCGGTGTCCGAGCGACGCGAGTTGACGGCCGACCAGCACCCGCGGGACTGGTTCCTGACGGAGGGTGCGGGTAGACAGGGCGCATGACCCAGCTGGACCCCGCCGCGCACCGGACCGCCGTCGTCGAGGCACTCGGTGTCCTCGGCAGTGGCCCGGAGGAGCGGTTCGACCGCATCACCCGCATGACCCAAGAGGCGTTCGGGGTCCCGCTGACGTTCCTGAACCTGGTGCACGGCAACGTCGTGACGGCGCAGTCGACGCAGGGCTGGCGGCAGGGCGGGAGCGCCCCGGCGGAGCAGGTCTTCTGCTCGACGACGGTGCTCACGAACGAGCCGATGGTGGTGCCGGACGCGCTGCTGGACCCCCGGTTCCGCGACCTGGCAGCGGTCACCGAGCAGGGCATCCGGTTCTACGCCGGAGCACCGTTGTCGATGCTCGACGGCACCCGTGTCGGCACGCTCTGCATCATGGACGCGACCCCGCGCGAGCTGTCGGCGGCCGACCTCGACCTGCTGCGTGACCTCGCACGGTGGGCGGAGCGCGAACTCGGCCACGCGATCGACCGCGATCGGGTGACCCGCGTGCTCGAGGGCCTGGTCCCCGGACCCGTCGAGGTCCCCGGACACGACCTCGACACCCTGGTGCTCCGGACCGAGGACGGCGGCGGGGACGTCGCCGACTGGCGACTCGCCACCGACGGTGCGCTGCACGTCACCATGGGCAGCGTCGCGGCGGCCGGACGCGCGTCCGGCCTGCTGGCCTCCGCGGTCCGCGGTGCCGTCGTCGCGCGTACCGAGACCGCCATGCAGGACGCGATCGGCGGCCTGGAGGCCCAGATCACCGCCGACCTGTCCGCTGCGGACGCCGTCGGCTCGCTCTTCCACCTGCGGCTCGACCCGACGTCGGGGAACGTCGTCTTCGGGGACGCCGGCCACGGCCTCGCGGTGCTCGTCCGCGCCGACGGCACCAGCCGGGCGCTGCACTCGCTCGACCTGCCGCTCGGCCTGCAGCCGGAGTCCGTGCCGCGGTCCCCCGCCACGCTCGACCTGGCGGCGGGCGACCGGCTGGTGGTGTGCACCGAGGGCGTCCTGGCGCTCGAGGGGATCAGCCACCTCGACGACCTGGCCGCCCTGGTCGCTGCCGAGCCGACCGGTGCCGCGGTCGTCGAACGGGTCCGCGCGCTGGTGCCGGCCGCTGCAGCCCACGACGTGACGCTGGTCGTGCTCGGGCGGCGCTGAACACCGTCCGACGCCACCGTCCGACGCCGACGACGACGACGTCGCTGCCGCAGTCGTGCGCCGCGGTCAGGAGCGGAAGCGGTCCTGCCGTGATCGCGGTGCGCCGGTGAGCGCGACGACGAGCAGCGTGGCCAGCAGTCCGAAGCCCGCGAGCTCGATGCCGAGGCCGGCGAGCTGCCAGTAGGCACTGCCGACCACCTGCGGCTGCGAGATCGACTCGGGCCACCACGCGTCGATGAGCGGGAACGAGCTGGGGAACGGGTCGAGGCCGAACACCACGAGCCCGCCGAGCAGCAGGACGACACCGAGCAGCGCCATCACCCCGCGGGAGCGCCCGAGCATGTGCACGACGAGCGCGGCTGCCATCCCGGCGAGCCCCACGACGGCGATCAGGAACGCGAGCACGACGATGGTCTGCGGCGCGAGGGCTACCCAGTCGAGCACCGCGATCGGCAGCAGCAGCCACCGTCCGGTCCGCGCCCACCGCGCGGGGTTCCGCCATCCGTCCATGGCCGCCAACCGTAGGGCACCCGCCCGAACGCGGGCCGTGCGCAGCCCCGGAGCGGGACTACGATCGGGAGGTGATGGCGCAGGACGGACGCACTCGGCAGCAGCGGGCGCTCGAGACCCGCGCGGCGATCATCGGGGCCGCGGCCGCCGAGTTCGACGAGCGCGGGTACCTCGGCGCGTCGATGGACGGCGTCGCCGAACGGATCGGGCTGACCAAGGGCGCGCTGTACTTCCACTTCGCGTCGAAGGCCGACCTCGCCGGCGCGGTGATCGCGCAGCAGCACGAGGTCTCGCGGCGCTACGGCGAGGCCGCGATCGCCCGGAGCCGGACGCCGCTCGAAGCCCTCATGTGGATGTCACAGGGACTGGCGACCCAGATGGTCACCGAGGTGGTCGTGAGCGCCGGCATCCGTCTGTCGACCGAGGTCGCGACGCACGACGTCCCCCGTCAGGACCCGTACACCGACTGGATGGCGCTCATCGCACAGACCGTGCGCCAGGCGATCGACGCCGGCGAGGTGGACCCGCGGTGGGACCCGGACATGGTCGGACGCGTCGTCATCCCCGCGTACACGGGCGTGCAGACGGTGTCGGACGTGCTCGCCGACCGCACCGACCTGTACGAGCGCCTGCGGGAGCTCTGGACGGTGCTGCTCGCCGCGCTGGTCACGGAGCGCCTGCGACCAGAGGTCCCCCGACTCGTCGCGATCATCGCCCCGGAGTGACGCGGGTCCCCCCAGGGAAACACCCACGTCACCGTCCCCTCGAGGATACCCAGCGGTCGGTTTCCGCACCCGCCCCCGTTCGCGGGCATGTGTCCACCGGCCCACTAGCCTGGGCCGGTGCCCACACCACCGGCCGAGGTCGACGTCGACGTCCCGCTCGTCCGGGCGCTGCTCCACGACCAGCACCCCGACCTGGCGGACCTGCCGCTCGTGGTGGTCGCCAACGGCTGGGACAACGTCATCGTGCGGCTCGGCGACGAGTACGCCGTGCGCCTGCCGCGGCGGGAGCTCGCAGCACGCCTGGTCGAGCACGAGCAGCGGTGGCTGCCGGAGATCGCCGCCCGCGTCGCACCGGTGGTCCCGGTGCCGGCTCCGGTGCGCGTGGGCCGTCCTGCGCTCGGGTACCCCTGGTCGTGGAGCGTCGTCCCGTGGCTCCCGGGAGCACCCGTCGGTGAGCGTGCTGCCGGTGTCCGGGTCGCCGAGGCCCTCGCGGAGTTCGTGCGACTGCTGCACGTGCCGGCTCCGGCGGATGCTCCGGCGAACCCGTTCCGTGCGGTGCCGCTGGCGACGCGCAGCGACGCCGTCCTGACGCGACTCGCCACGCAGGACGTGCCCCGGGCCGTGGAGCTGGCAGCGGTCTGGCGGACCGCGGCGGCGCTGCCGACGCACACCGGGCCTCCCGTCTGGGTGCACGGCGACCTGCACCCGTTCAACCTGCTCGTGGACCGCATGCCGGACGGCGACGAACGCCTGTCGGCGGTCGTCGACTTCGGCGACGTGACCTCGGGGGACCCCGCCGTCGACCTCGCCACCGCCTGGCTGACGCTCGACCGGGAGGCCCGCCACGCGTTCCGGACGCTGGTCGCCGCTCCGGACGTCACCTGGGGACGCGCGCGCGGGTGGGCGATCGCGCTCGCCTCCGCGCTCGCGACGTCCGACGAACGCGCCTTCCGGAGCGTCGCGCGGCGCAGCATCGACGCGGTGCTGGACGGCTGAGACCCCGCGGGGCTATCGTGACCGCACCATCCGTGCACAGCCGATCGGAGGGGCCCTCATGACCCTCGAGTTCCGCGTCCAGCACGACGTCGCCACCGACGCCTCTCCCGCCCCCACCCGATCCGAGCGAACCGGCCTCCGCGGGTTCCTCGACCGCCTCGCCGATCGCCGCGCCGCCGCACGCGTCCGACGGGTCGAAGCCCGGCTGCAGGAACTCGGCGAGCTCGAGCACCTGCTGTCCGACGCGCGTGGCGTCGTCGAACGCGGCTGGATCCAGCACGCCTGGTTCGCGTACCTCGACGAGCACGGCCGGATGCGGAAGGCCACGAGTGCCGCCGCGATGGACGTGCAGGGGCGGCCCCTCGTCGCCGCCTGCCTGGTCGGCGCGGTCGTCTCGGCCGCCGGTGGGCCGCACGCCGTGCACTCGCCGCGGGTCCAGCACTCGCTCGACCTGGTCTGGCACGCGCTCGCCGTGGACGAAGGTGCGCCGGTGCTCTGGTGTCCGGCACCCGACGTCCGGATGGGCCGCGTACGTGACCTGACGAGCTGGAACGACGCCCCCGCGCGCACCTCGGCCGAGGTGGCCGGACTGCTGCTCACCGCGGAGCGTGTGGCCGTGCAGGAATCGGCACGCCTGCAGGACGTCGTGGTGGCACGATCGAGGGCATGAGCAGCACCGACGCCGTCCCCGAGGTCCACCCCGCGACGACCACCGGTCTCGCGTCCAGCGGGAACTCGGTCCTGTCGGACGAGGGCGCGTCGTCGGACACCGATCCCCTGGCCTCGGCCGCTGCGGTGAAGCGGACGCTGCACCGGTACCTGCAGAAGCACCGCGCCGCGCTGCTCGGCAAGCTCGACGGCCTGGCCGAACGGCAGGCCCGCTGGCCGGTGACCCCGACCGGTACGAACGTGCTCGGACTGGTGAAGCACGTCGCCGGTGTGCAGGCCGGGTACTTCGGCGAGGTCTTCGGCCGGCCGCTGCCCGACGCGCCCGCCTGGCTCGAGTCGGAGGACGGCGAGGACATGTACGCGACGCTCGACGAGACCCTGGACGACGTCGTGGCCTTCCACCACCGCAGTGCTGCGCACGCCGACGCGACCATCGAAGCGCTCGACCTCGACGCCCGCGGCACCGTCCCCTGGTGGCCGGAGGAGCACCGCGAGGTCACGCTCCACCGCATCCTGGTGCACATGGCGTACGAGACGGCCCGGCACGCGGGGCACGCCGACATCGTGCGCGAGATGCTCGACGGACTGGCGGGCGACGGGGACGGCAACCTGGCCGACAGGAGCCCGGAAGAGTGGGTCCTCTGGCGCGAGCAGCTCGTCGACATCGCCGAGCGGTCCGGCCTGCGGGGCCTGGCCATGTAGCCGATGGCCCCTCACGATCGTTACCGTTCTCTCAGGCTCGACAGTCGAACTGGTCGCTGACCAGGGGTTCTCGCTCGGCTGTCTGCACAGGAATCGATCACTTCCGCTGCGCTGCGTCGTACGACCGGTCCGTGCCCTGCGTAGCTTTGGCGCAGCTTGTGCCCCGACCCGTGGGCAGTTCGGCCGACCGGAAGGGGAGCGCCCACCCGTGTTCCAGTACGTCGTGGAGCGATGGAGCCAGATCTGGTTCTCGTCGTGGCAACACTTCTCACTGGTGGTCCAGTGCACGGTGCTCGCCACGGTCATCGCCGTGGTGCTCGCCACACTCGTCTACCGCAGTCCCCGCCTGACCTCCGTCGCGAACGGGGTGTCCGCCATCGGCCTCACCCTGCCGTCCTTCGCGGTCATCGGCCTGCTCATCGTCCCGCTCGGCTTCGGCGTGCTGCCGTCCGTCGTGACGGTCGTCTTCTTCGCCGCCCTGCCCATCCTGCGCAACGCGGTCGTCGGCCTCGCCGAGATCCCGCCGAGCGTGGTCGAGTCCGCGCGCGGCATCGGCATGAGCCGGTTCCGGACCCTCGTGCAGGTCGAACTGCCGATGGCCTGGCCGATCATCCTGAGCGGCGTCCGCGTGTCCGCCCAGATGGTGATGGGCATCGCAGCCATCGCCGCGTACGCCCTCGGCCCCGGGCTCGGCGGCTTCATCTTCTCCGGACTCTCGCGCCTCGGCGGCGCGAACGCCCTGTACTCCGTGGTCGTCGGGGTGGTCGGCGTCGTCCTGCTCGCCCTCGTCCTCGACCTGCTCCTCCTCGGCCTCGGCCGCCTGACCATCTCGAGAGGTATCCGTGTCCAGCACTGACTCCGCCACCACCACCGCGCCCGACGGGGACGTCACCGGCCGCAGCATCCTGCTCGACGAGGTCACCAAGCGGTACCCCGGACAGTCGAAGCCCGCCGTCGACGGCATCACCCTCGAGATCCCGGCCGGCAAGATCGTCATGCTCGTCGGCCCGTCCGGCTGCGGCAAGACGACGACCCTCAAGATGATCAACCGCCTGATCGAGCCCACCGAGGGCCGCATCGTCGTCGGTGACGACGACGTGACCGGCATCGACGCCGACGAGCTCCGCCGCCGGATGGGCTACGTGATCCAGGCCGGCGGGCTCTTCCCGCACATGACCGTCGCGGCGAACATCGCGATCGTGCCGAAGATGCTCGGCTGGTCGAAGGAGAAGATCGCGGCGCGCGTCGACGAGCTGCTCGACCTCGTCTCGCTCGACCCCGCCACCTACCGCGACCGCTACCCCCGCGAACTCTCCGGCGGGCAGCAGCAGCGCGTCGGCGTCGCCCGGGCGCTCGCCGCGGACCCGCCCGTCCTGCTGATGGACGAGCCGTTCGGTGCGGTCGACCCGATCACCCGGCAGCGCCTGCAGGACGAGCTCCTGCGGATCCAGGAAGAGCTGCACAAGACGATCGTCATCGTCAGCCACGACTTCGACGAGGCCGTGAAGCTCGGCGACTGGATCGTCATCTTCACCGAGGGCGCCCACATCGTGCAGTACGACACCCCGGAGCGGATCCTGGCGGAGCCGGCGAACGAGTTCGTCGAGAACTTCATCGGCTCGGGCGCCGGGCTGAAGCAGCTCACCCTGAACCGCGTCCGCGACGTCGAGGTCGTCTCCGCGGTGACCTGCTCCCCCGGCGAAGAGGCGAAGGCCGTCCTGCAGCGCATGCAGGAGGCCGGAGGCCACGGGCACGCCGTCGTGGTCGACCGTCGGCAGCGGCCGATCGGCTGGCCGTCCCGCCGACAGCTCGAGCGCCTGGACCGGATCCCGGACGGCGTCGACCCGGAGCTGCCCATCGTGGGCGAGGCCTCGACGCTCAACGACGCCCTCGACACCATGCTCGTCTCGAGCGCCGGGGCCGCACTGGTCACCGGCCGTGGCGAGGCGTTCCGCGGTGTCATCACGGTCGAGGTCGTCATGGAGGCCATCACCCGGTCGCGTGCAGCGGCCGCCGACGACCGCGCGTACACGCCGGTCGGCACGAACACCAACCAGATCGAGACGCTGCCGTCCTCGCCGGCCGCGCCCGTGATCGCGCCCTCGGGGGAAGACCTGTGAGTGCTGTCACCGCCGGACCCGCCACCGGCGCCAGCACGTCCTGGAAGGGCCTGCTGTTCCAGCCGATCGCGATCCTCGTCGTGCTCGCCGGGTTCGCGATCTGGCTCGCCATGGCGGACCTGACCCCGACCGAGCGCACGACGCTCAACCCGGCGGACATCCTGGCGCTCACCGGCCAGCACCTGGTGCTCACGCTGCAGTCGACGGTGCTGGTGCTCGTGATCGGCATCCCGCTCGGCATCGTGCTCACGCGCGGACCGCTGCGTCGGGCGAGCCCGTACGTGCTCGCCGTCGCGAACTTCGGGCAGGCGGCCCCCGCTGTCGGCCTGATCGTGCTGCTCGCCGCGTGGCTCGGCCTGAACAGCTGGTCCGCCGTGGTCGCGCTCGTGCTCTACGCGATCCTGCCGGTTCTCCGGAACACCATGATCGGCGTGCAGAGCGTCGACTCGCGGCTCGTCGAGGCCGGCCGTGGCATGGGCATGAGCGCGTTCAGCGTGCTGATGCGCGTCGAGCTGCCCCTCGCGGTGCCGGTCATGCTGTCCGGCATCCGGACGGCGCTCGTGCTGCTCGTCGGCACCGCGAGCCTGGCGACCTTCGTCGGCGCTGGTGGCCTCGGGCTCCTCATCACGACCGGCGTGACGCTCTTCCTGCCGAAGGTGCTCGTCGCCGGTGCGCTGCTCGTGGCGCTCCTCGCCCTCTCCATCGACTGGCTCGGCCGCGTGGTCGAGACCGTCGCACGTCCGAAGGGACTCCGATGAACCGCCGTACCCGCCGCCTCCGCCGCGGGGCCGCCGTCGCCCTCGCCGGCACCACCGCGCTCGTCCTGGCCGGCTGCGGCCTGCAGCCCGCGACGTCCTTCGTCCCCGAGGCCGGCCCCGGCACCATCGAGCGCATCGACGACCTGCCGGACGGCGCCCACATCACCGTGACGTCGAAGAACTTCACCGAGCAGCTCGTGCTCGGCAAGATCGCCGTGCTCGCCGCGAAGGCCGCCGGGTTCGACGTCACCGACGAGACCAACGTGCCGGGGAGCGTCGCCGTCCGCGAGTTGATGACGTCGCACGGTGCGGACTTCACGTACGAGTACACCGGCACCGCCTGGCTGACCTTCATGGGCCACGCCGAGGGGATCCCGGACAAGACCGAGCAGTGGGAAGCGGTCAAGAAGGAAGACGCCGGCAACGGGCTCACGTGGCTGAACCCGGCGCCGATGAACAACACCTACGCGTTCGCGGTCCGGGATGAAGCGGTCAAGGAACTCGACGACGTCAAGACCCTGTCCGACATCGCGAAGCTGCCCGTCGACGAGCGCACCTTCTGCGTGGAGTCGGAGTTCAACTCGCGCGCCGACGGGTTCAAGCCGATGCTCAAGAAGTACGGCTTGGAGCTCGGCGGCTCGGGGGAGAACGGGATCCCGAGCGACAACGTCAGCATCCTCGACACCGGCACGGTCTACACGGCCACCGACCGAGGCAAGTGCAACTTCGGCGAGGTCTTCACCACCGACGGCCGCATCAAGTCACTCGGCCTGACCGTGCTCGAGGACGACAAGGGCTTCTTCCCGGCGTACAACGTCGCGCCGGTGCTCGACTCGGCCACGCTCAAGGAGTACCCGCAGCTCGCCGACGTCTACGACCAGATCTCGCCGAAGCTCACCGATGCGGTGCTGCAGGAGCTGAACCGTCAGGTCGACGTCGAGGGGCGCGAGCCGGCCGACGTCGCGTTCGACTGGATGGTGAAGGAGGGCTTCATCACGAAGCCGTGACGGCTCTCGACGCATCCACGTCACGGACGGGAGGCCCGGTGCCAGCTGGCACCCGGCCTCCCGTCCGTCCGCGGTCGCGTCTCAGGCCGCAGCGATGCGCGCAGCCGTGTCGCGGATCGACGCGACGACGCGGGCGCGGACCTCTTCCGGGTCGGAACCCTCGTGCCGCGCCGAACTCCGCAGCCCGGTCATGCACATGCCGAGCAGCATCTCGGCGGCCTGCGGGGTCGCGGCGTCCGGCCCCCAGGCCGGATCACGCTCGAGGATCGTGCGCACCGCACCCGTCATCGCCTCGGCCACGGTCGTCATCCGGCTGACCTGACGGCGCATGAGCTGCGGGAAGCGCACGATGACCTCCTTCCGGGCGAGCCGCTCGTGCTCGTCGCCGAACGACGAGCCGAACACCAGGAACGCCAGGTCGACCACGGCCTGCGCAGCCGGCTCCCCCGCGACGGTCTCGAGGTGCGCTGCCAGGGTCTCGGCGTCCAGGTCGAGTTCGGTGTGCCCGAGGACCGCGTCCTCCTTGCTCTCGAAGTAGTTGAAGAACGTGCGCGGTGACACCTCGGCGCGTGCGGCGATCTGTTCGATCGTCGTGTGGTCGATGTCCTGCTCGAGCGCGAGGGACCGAGCCGCGTCCGCGATGCGGTGGCGTGTCTCGATGCGCTTGCGGTCGCGCAGACCCATCTCGGTGGCGGGCGCGGTGTCGGGCATGGCCCGACTGTAACCGGAACGTCACATGATCTACAGCAAACGCAAACTTGCAGTCGTGCAGCGGACACTACGGTGGGGCCATGACCACTCCCGTGCTCGAGGCCCGTGACCTCGCCAGGACCTACGGCCGAGGCCCGACGCGGTTCGACGCGCTCAAGGGGGTGTCACTCCAGGTGCACCAGGGCGAGAGCCTGGCGATCGTCGGCAAGTCCGGTTCGGGCAAGTCGACGCTCATGCACCTGCTCGCACTGCTCGACAAGCCGTCGACCGGGCAGGTCCTGCTCGACGGGACCGATGCGGCGACCCTCGGCGCGCGGCAGGTGAACCGCACGCGCAACAGCACCTTCGGGTTCGTGTTCCAGCAGTTCTTCCTGACCCCCAAGACCTCGGTCCTCGACAACGTCGTGCTGCCGCTCAAGATCGCGGGCGTCTCCGGAGCCGAGCGGAAGCGACGCGGCATGGCGGCGCTCGACTCCCTCGGTCTGGCCGACAAGGCGAAGAACGACGCCAACGACCTGTCCGGCGGGCAGAAGCAGCGCGTGGTCATCGCACGCGCGCTGGTCGGTGAGCCGAGCGTCATCTTCGCCGACGAGCCGACCGGCAACCTCGACACGAACACCGGGCAGGTGGTCGAGGACATGCTCTTCGGCCTGCAGCGCGAACGCGGGATCACGCTCGTCGTGGTCACCCACGACGAAGAACTCGCCGCCCGCTGCGACCGCAGCGTGAACGTCCGCGACGGACTCATCGTCGGTGGATCGGACGGCACCCCCACCGCCGGTGCCGCGGTCGACCAGCAGGCCACGCACGGAAGGCACTCCGCATGAACTTCCTCGACCTGCTCCGCACCGCGGTCTCGAACACCTTCCGGTCGAAGCTGCGCACGACCCTGACCGTCATCGCGATCTTCATCGGCGCCTTCACGATCACGCTGACCTCGGCGATCGGTACGGGGGTCAGCAACTACATCGACACCCAGGTCTCGTCGATCGGTGACACCGGTTCCCTGACCATCACGAAGGCCGTCGACACCACGTCGACCGACAGCGGGCCGGCGGAGTACGACCCCGACGAGTCCGGCCAGAGCGTCGACCGCGGTCCGGCGTCGTTCTCGTACCTGTCGCAGTCCGACGTCGACGACATCCGCGCGATCGACGGCATCAAGAGCATCCGTCCGGCGGTCGCCCTGGCGCCGAAGTACGCCGAGCACGGCGACGACGGCAAGTACGTCGTCTCCCTGACCGCCAACGCGGGGGAACTCGACGCCGACCTGGCGAGCGGGAATCAGCTCGACGACGACACCGACGCGAACCAGGTGATCCTGCCGACGAACTACCTGGAGAACCTCGGACTCGGCAGCGCGAAGGCCGCCGTCGGCAAGGAGCTCACCTTCGCGGTGGACGACTACCAGGGCAAGGAGCACACCCTCACCGCGACGGTGGTCGGTGTGCAGAACGAGTCGCTGTTCGGGGGCGGAGCCGGTGCGAACGCCGCGCTCACCGACGCGATGCAGGCCGCGCAGGAGATCGGCAAGCCGGACTCGATCGCGACCTCGTACGCCAGCGCCACCGCGACGCTCGACTCCGGGACCTCCGCGACCACGGTCAAGAAGGCGCTGTCGGACGACGGGTTCCTCGGGCAGACCACCCAGGACCAGCTCGGCCAGTTCCAGACCGTCATCAGCGGCATCGTCGGGGTCTTGAACGCCTTCGCCGTCATCGCCCTGGTGGCTGCGGGCTTCGGCATCATCAACACGCTGCTGATGAGCGTGCAGGAGCGCACCCGCGAGATCGGCCTGATGAAGGCGATGGGCATGGGCGGCGGCAAGGTCTACACGCTGTTCTCGCTCGAGGCGGTCTTCATCGGGTTCCTCGGCAGCGCGATCGGAGCCGGTGTCGCGATCCTGCTGGGGACGGGCATCTCGAACGTGCTCGCGGGCACGGTGCTCAAGGACCTGCCGGGCCTGCAGATCATGCAGTTCGCGCCGAGTTCGGTGGCGACGATCATCCTCGTCGTGATGTTCATCGCGTTCCTCGCCGGCACGCTCCCCGCGCGCCGCGCCGCACGGCAGAACCCGATCGAGGCGCTCCGGTACGAGTAGGGCCCGGCGTGCATAGTCTCTGACGGGTGGCGGCATTCGGGCGGGACCTCGGGGACGGGTACACGCTCACGCTGCGCGACCTGACGACGGTCGACCCGGTGCTGGAACTCGTGCGCGCGAACCTCGACCGGCTCCGGGCGGCCGAACCGTGGGCGTGGGATCCGCAGGACCGCGAGACCATCGGACTGCACACCGAACGGCTGCTCGGCCAGTTCGCGATGGACCGCGCGCTCCCCTGCGTCATCCGTTCCGACGACCGCATCGTCGGGGTCGCGTCGCTGACCTTCGACCCGTACCTGGGCCAGGCGTCACTCGGCTACTGGGTGGACGCCGGACACGAGGGCCGCGGTGTCGCGGGGCGAGCCGCTGGGGTCCTGGTCGAGGTCGCGCGGGCGCGCGGCACCGCACGGCTCGAGATCCGGACCGGCGTCGACAACGTCCGCAGCCGCGCGCTCGCCGAACGGCTCGGGTTCGCCCTCGAGGGGACCCTGCGGGGCGCGCTGCCGCTCGGGCCCGTCCGCGCCGACGTCGCCGTCTACGGCCTGCTGCTCTAGGCGCGTCTCCCCCGCCGACGTGCGCGCGCTTCGGGAACTGTGCGTCAGGAGCTGTGAGTCGCGCCCTGCCAGACCGCGAACACACCGCCGACGACCGCCAGCACGAGCAGCAGGATCCAGACGGCGAGCGCGATGAGGTTCAGGAAGATCCCCCAGCCCGCGCGACCACGGGCGAGCGGTTCCCGGCTGCGCGACGCGACGCCCAGGCACAGCCCGACTATCGGCGCGACGAACGTCCAACCGGCGAGCAGCGAGCAGATCCCGAGGACGAGGCTCGCGGTGCCGAGACCGGTGCGGGGGGACTCCGTGTACGTGACCATGCACCCGACGCTACGGAACCACTCGTGGCGTGTCGTCCCTCCAGGGCGTGATCCGGGTCCACCTGCCGACGGATGGTCACCGGACGCCGGTATCGTCGGAGCATGGCCTTGTTCGGACGACGCAACCACGACGTGCGCGATCGACCCATCAGCCAGGTCGAACTGAAGCGGGCCGTCGACGAGGGGTTCCTCATCGCGAAGGCCGCGGTCACGATCGCGGTCGGCAACCGGATCATCACGAACGCGCTGCGCGACCAGGGGTACTTCGACCACGCACTGATCGCCGAGGCCGCGCGCGAGGAGCTCCACCGCATGGCCGAGGAGCAGCGGGGCGACGCCGCGCGCATGCGGGAGATCCGGTCGACGTCGAGCAAGTCGAAGGGCCGTTCACGGCACCAGCACGACTACCGCCGGGGTGACGACCTCAAGCTGCGCACGCGCGAGGCGACGTACGAGCAACTCGCGACGATGCTCGACAAGCGCCGTGACGACCAGCACTTCGTCGACGGCATCGTGCTCGCCGCCCGCGCCCGAGCCTGGGACGACATCGGCACCACGGTGGTCGGGCGTCTCGGATGGGCCCAGCGTCCGGCCGACGACTACGAGATCGGCCGCGACGACCGTCTGCAGCAGATGCTCGACGAGGACTTCGCGACGTTGCTGGCCGAGCACCCCGTGGGCTCGACCCCGGTCGACGCCGACGAACCCGACGACGCCGACGGCGACGAGGACGGCTCCGACCCTGCTGACCCCGACGTCGCTCGCCCCTGAAGCGGTACTTGAGATATCACCCGGGCATCGCTAGGCTGATCGGGTAACGCCCCAGGACCATTCGGCACCGCCGGACTCCTGGGGCGATTGCTGTTCCAGAGGGCGGTTCGGGGGGAGCGCGATGATCGATCCAGCCACGTTGCCGGAGTTGCCGCGTCTGCTCAGCGCGCCGCGGTTCGACCGGTACGCGGCTCGGTACGGCGGCCGTGCCGACCTCGGATCTCGGCTGTACGCCTGGAACTGTGAGATCGCGGCGGCGTTCTGGGGGCCGGTCGGGTGCCTCGAAGTGTTCGTCCGGAACGCGCTCCACGACCAACTCCGACGATCCCGCCGGGACGACTGGTGGAACGACCCAACGGTACGGCTCCTGGAGCGAGAGCGCCGGGCGGTGACCGATGCCACCCGGACACTCGTCCGCCGTGGCGTGAGCGACCCCGAACCGGATCAGATCGTCGCGGCCACGAGCTTCGGGTTCTGGGTGGGGCTCACGGACGCTGGGGTCCCGCGAGATCCGTTGTGGAGCTACGAGACGACGCTGTGGCAACCGCGGCTCGTGCACGCCTTCCCCCGGCTGGGGCAGGTGCGCCGAAAGCAACTGCATCGTCGCCTCGATGACGTCCGCCGGTTCCGCAACCGTCTCGCGCACCACGAGCCCGTCCACGCGGCTCCGCTCGAACGGATCCGCGATGACATCGTCGCGATCGCGGGGTACGTCGACCACGATGCTGCGGCCTTCATCGCCGGAGCGCAACGGATCGACGCCGTCATCGCCCGGAAGCGGATCGCTGTCTCATCCGGAGCCTCGGTCATCTGACCGGGACCACGCGCAGACACGAGTCCCTAGGCTCGGACCATGGTTGATGCGGTGGTCGTCGGGGCCGGACCGAACGGACTCGCGGCGGCGGTGACGCTCGCCCGTGCGGGCTTGTCCGTCGAGGTGGTCGAACGGAACGACACGATCGGCGGTGGTGCCCGCACCGCCGAGCTCACCCTGCCGGGGTTCCTCCACGACGTCTGCTCGGCGGTGCACCCGATGGCGCTGCAGTCCGAGTTCTTCCGGCTGTTCCGGATGGAGGAGCGCATCGAGCTCCGTCTGCCCGAGGTGCAGTACGGGCACCCGCTCGACGGGGGGCGCGCGGGCATCGCGTACCAGGACCTCGAGCGGACGGCCGCCGAGCTCGGTGTGGACGGCCCGGCCTTCCGGAACCTGATGGGCCCGCTCGCCCGCGCTGCCGACCAGGTCGCCGACTTCGCCACCGACGCCCTCCTGCACGTGCCGCGGCACCCGCTCACGGTGCTGCGGTTCGGCCTGCGCGCACTCGAGCAGGGCAGCAGCGCCTGGAACGCCCGCTTCCGGCAGGACGCCGCCCCGGCGATGGTCTCGGGGGTCGCGGCGCACTCCATCCAGCACATGCCCTCGCTGTCGACGGCCGCCGCGGCGCTGTCGCTCGGCGCCTACGCGCACGCCCGCGGCTGGCCCGTGCCGATCGGCGGCAGTCAGGCGATCGTCGACGCGCTCGCCGACGACCTCGTCGCGCACGGCGGACGGATCGTCACCGGGCACGAGGTCCGGTCGCTCGGTGACCTCACCCCGGCGAAGGCGGTGCTCTTCGACACGAGTGTCCCCGGCATGCTGCGGATCGCCGGCTCGCAGATCCCCACGCCGAAGCGCGGTGCGCTCCGCCGGTTCCGGTTCGGCAACGCGGCCGCGAAGGTCGACTTCGCGCTGTCCGATCCGGTGCCGTGGACGAACGAGGCGCTGCGCCGGGCCGGCACGGTGCACATCGGCGGGACACGAGCCGAGATCGCCGCGGCGGAGGGCTCGGTCGCGCACGGCCAGCACGCCGAACGTCCGTACGTGCTCGGCTCGGAGCCGACCGTCGTCGACCCGACCCGGGCGCCGAAGGGCAAGCACGTCTTCTGGGCCTACGCGCACGTGCCGGCGGGGTCCGACGTCGACCAGACCGAGGCGATCACGCGCCAGGTCGAACGATTCGCGCCGGGGTTCCGCGACACGATCCTGCACACGTCGAGCCGGACGGCCGCGCACATGTCGGACCACAACCCGAACTACGTCGGCGGTGACATCGCCGCCGGTGCCGCGAGCTTCTGGCAGCTCGTGAAGCGCCCGGTGCTGTCCAGTGACCCGTGGCGGATGGGCGGCGGCATGTACCTGTGCTCCGAGTCGTCCGCGCCCGGCCCCGGCGTGCACGGCATGGCCGGTTGGCGTGCCGCGAAGAGCGCACTCCGGCACACCTTCGGGCTGCCCGACGACGTCGACCTCACCCCGGAAGGCTGATCACCATGGCGAAGAACGTCCGCATCCTGCACTGCGCTCCCGAGGACGTCTTCGACGTGCTCGGCGACGGCTGGCTCTACACGACCTGGGTGGTCGGCGCCTCGCGCATGCGGAAGCAGGAGGCCGGTTGGCCGCAGGTCGGCACGCACCTGCACCACTCGTTCGGTGCCTGGCCGCTCGTCATCGACGACGTCACGACCTCGTTGGTGTGGGATCCGCCGCACCGCATGGTGATCCAGCCGAAGGGGTGGCCGATCGGCGAGGCCCGCGTGGAGCTGACCGTGGAGCCGCACCGCAAGGGCTGCAAGGTGACGATCGTCGAGAACGCCGTCGCCGGTCCGGGGGCCTACGTCCCCGACTTCCTCATGCAGCCGCTCATCTGGGTCCGCAACCACGAGAGCCTGCGCCGGCTCGGGTGGGTGGCCGTCGGACGCGCGACGAACGCCTGAGACGTTCCCACGAGGGCGGACGGGAGGCGCGGTGCCGGCTGGCACCGCGCCTCCCGTCCGTCTTCTGGGCGCGTCGACTACTCGGCGCGCGAGAACTCGCTGGCGCGCGCCACCTGGTCGTCCGTCAGGGCGACACCCGTGTACCGCTCGAACTGGCGGGCCGCCTGCAGCGCGATGACCTCGGCTCCGGTGATGACGTGCTTGCCGGCGTCCCGTCCCGCACGGACCAGCGGGGTCTCCGACGGGAACGCGACCACGTCGAAGACCGTGTGGGCCGCCTCGATCCGGTCCTGCGCGAAGGCGAGCGCGTCCTGCTGGTCGCCCCGCATGCCGAGCGGCGTGACGTTGACCACCAGGTCGGACGCCCCGGCCTCGCGCTCCTCGGCGACCCACTCGTAGCCGTACTGCGACGCGAGCGCCGAACCGGTCTGCTCGTTGCGGGCGACGACCGTCAGGCGGTCGAAGCCGGCGCCGCGGAACGCCGCGGTCACGGCCTTCGCCATGCCGCCGGAGCCGCGGACCAGCACCCGGGACGCGGTGTCGACGTCGTACGACCCGAGCAGCGCGGCGATCGCCTCGTAGTCGGTGTTCGACGCGGTGAGCACGCCGTCGTCGTTCACGACCGTGTTCACCGACTGGATGGCGGCGGCGGACTCCTCGACGTGGTCGACGAGCGGGATGATCGCCTCCTTGAAGGGCATCGACACCGAGCAGCCGCGGATGCCGAGCGCTCGGATGCCGGCCACGGCGCCGGGCAGGTCGGTCGTGGTGAACGCCTTGTACAGGAAGTTGAGCCCGAGCTCGTCGTACAGGAAGTTGTGGAACCGGGTGCCGATGTTGCTCGGCCGGGCCGCGAGCGACATGCAGACCTGCATGTCCTTGTTGAGGATGGGCATGGGGCCAGTCTCCCACCGTCGTGCCGATGGAGCGGTCCACGCGGACCGTTCGTCATGCTCGGGGTACCGTCGGACGCGATGACTGAGATCCCGGAGACCATGCGCGCCGTCCGCTTCGACGAGTGGGGTGACCGCTCTGTGCTGCACGTCGCCGAGGTCCCCGTCCCCGAGGCCACCGCCGGTCGGGTGCTCGTCCGGGTCCGCGCCGCGGGCATCAACCCGGGCGAGTCGGCGATCCGCCAGGGGCTGCTCGACGGCGGGTCCTCCGACGCGCTGCCGTCCGGTCAGGGCACCGACTTCGCCGGCATCGTCGTGGCCGTCGGCGAGGGCGTCGACGGCGTCGACGAGGGCGAAGAGGTCCTCGGGTGGTCGTGGGACCGCGCGAGCCAGGCCGAGTACGTCTCGGTGCCGGCCGAACAGGTCGTGCAGAAGCCCCGGCTGCTCGACTGGACCGTCGCTGGCGGGCTCGACATCGTCGCCACGACCGCTGCCGCAGCCGTCCGTGCCGTCGACCCCCGACCCGGCGAGACCGTCGTCGTGTCCGGTGCCGCCGGCGGTGTCGGCGGGTTCGTCACGCAGCTGCTGACGAACGAGGGCATCGACGTGATCGCGATCGCGTCCGAGGCGAACCACGAGTGGCTCCGGTCGAAGCGTGCACGGCCCGTCGCCTACGGCGATGGCCTGCAGGAGCGCATCACCGAGCTCGCCACCAACGGCATCGACGCCGTCATCGACACCCACGGTCCGGAGTACGTGCACCTGGGGATCGCCCTGGGCGTGCCGGTCGACCGCATCGAGACGATCATCGCGTTCGAGGCTGCCGCCGAGGTCGGTGCGAAGGCCTCCGGCAGTGCGGACACGGCCGACCCGGAGATCCTCGGCGCCCTCGCGATGCAGGTGGCGAACGGCGAGGTCGAGGTGCCGATCGCGGCGACGTACCCGCTCGACCGGGTGCAGGACGCCTACGAGCAGCTGGAGCAGCGGCACACCCGCGGGAAGATCGTGCTGATCCCCTGACGGGCATCAGGCCTTCGGGGTCGTTCGGGGGTTGTCCCCACCGTGCTCCGGGGTACTGCCCGGATGCCCTGGCTCGTCGCTGGTGCGTAGCGTCGTCCCCATGAGCACACTCTCCCGTCCCCGCAACGGCCGCATCCTCGCCGGTGTCTGCGCCGGCCTCGCCGATCGCTTCGGCCTGTCCCGCACCCTCGTCCGCATCGGCTGGGTGATCCTGAGCCTGTTCCCCGGGCCGCTGTGGATCGCCTACGTCGTCCTGTGGTTCGTGGTGCCGGCGGAGGGCAACACCCGCCGCTGATCCCGGGGGCCCGAGTTTCGCGGTGAGCGACAGTTCTCGCGCTCGTGAGTCCGTGATCTGTCGCTCAGCCCGAGACTCGGCGCGGCCAGCTCGAGACCCGGTCCGTCCGGACGGGGCTGAGCCCGGTCCGTCCGGACGGGTTAGTGTGGCGGCGTGCCGGTCTCCGTCTTCGATCTGTTCAGCGTGGGTGTCGGTCCCTCGAGCTCGCACACCGTCGGGCCGATGCGGGCCGGCGCCGAGTTCGCGTCCCTGGTCGCCGGGCTGCCCGTCGCCTCCGTCGCCGTCGACCTGTACGGCTCACTGGCGTCGACGGGACAGGGCCACGGCACCCTCGGCGCCGTGGTCGCCGGCCTGATGGGGTCCCACCCCGAGACCGTCGACCCGGACGCGATGTCCGCGGCGCTCGACACCCTCGAACGCGACGGCCTGCTCCGGCTCGAGGGTGGGGCGACCGTGCCGTTCCGGCTCGCCGACATCGTGCTGCACCCCCTGACCATGCTGCCCCGGCACCCGAACGCCATGCGGCTGCGAGCCCGTGACGGAGCCGGTGCCGACCTGGCCGACGAGACGTACTACTCGATCGGCGGCGGCTTCATCGCTCGCGACAGCGACGGCGACGGCGAGGACGGCGGTGCCGTGGACGACGGTGCCGTGGTCGCGGGGGCGGCGATCCCGGTCGACGACCGTGTCCCGTACCCGTTCTCCAGCGGCGCCGAGCTGCTGGCCGCCTGCGCTGCCTCCGGTCTGCCGATCAGCGGAGTGGCGCTCGCCAACGAGTCGGTCACCCGCACCGACGCCGACGTCCGCTCCGGGCTGCTCGACATCCACGCCGTCATGGACTCGTGCGTCGACCGCTCCGTCCGCCGTGACGGATGCCTGCCCGGCGGACTCGATGTCCGGCGTCGTGCAGCCACGTGGCACGAGCAGCTCACCCGCGAGGACCCCCACCACGACCCGCTGTTCGCCATGGAGTGGGTGAACCTCGTCGCCATGGCGGTGAACGAGGAGAACGCCACCGGCGGCCGGGTCGTCACCGCACCCACCAACGGCGCCGCCGGCATCATCCCCGCGGTGCTGTACTACGCGCTCACCTACGTCCCCGCGATCACCGCTGCCGACCGGGACGACGCCGTCGTGCGATTCCTGCTCACAGCCGGCGCCGTCGGGTCGATCTACAAGGAGCGCGCATCGATCTCCGGTGCCGAGGTCGGTTGCCAGGGCGAGGTCGGCTCGGCCGCGTCGATGGCTGCCGCCGGATTCGCCGAGGTCCTCGGGGGCACCCCGGAACAGGTCGAGAACGCCGCGGAGATCGCGATGGAGCACAACCTCGGGCTCACCTGCGACCCGATCGGTGGCCTGGTGCAGATCCCGTGCATCGAGCGGAACGCGATCGCGGCGAACAAGGCGATCAACGCCGCACGGATGGCCCTGCGTGGCGACGGCGTGCACCACGTGTCGCTCGACCAGGTCGTCGAGACGATGCGGCAGACCGGGGCGGACATGTCGACGAAGTACAAGGAGACCGCGATGGGCGGGCTCGCGGTGAACGTCCCGCTCTGCTGACCACGGCGGCTGCCCGGGCCGCCACCGCTCAGCCGTGCAGGAGCGTCAGCAGCCGGGCGGTCTCGGTGGAGATCGCTTCGCGCCCCGCCGACACGTACTTCCGGGGGTCGACCAGGTCGGGCCGCTCGTCGAGCACGGTGCGCAGGGCACGGGTGAACAGGCCGTTCAGGTGCGTCGAGATGTTGATCTTCGTCATGCCGGCCTGCACCGCGCCCCGCAGTTCGTCGTCGGACAGCCCCGACGAACCGTGCAGGACCAGCGGGACCGGGACCGCGGCACGCAGGCGTTCCACCAGGTCGCGGTCGACCGAGGCTTCGCGGGTCTGCATCGCGTGCGAGGTCCCGACGGCGACGGCCAGGGCGTCCACCCCGGTGTCGGCCACGAACGCGGCGGCATCGGTGGGGTCGGTGCGGACACCCGGAGCGTGCACGCCGTCCTTGCCGCCCACCTCGCCGAGCTCGGCCTCGATGGCGACGCCGGCGGCGTGACACCGGACCGCGAGGGCACGGGTGGCGGCGACGTTCGCCGCGAAGTCCAGGTGCGAGCCGTCGTACATGACGGAGTCCACGCCCAGGTCGATGCCGGCTGCGACGAGGTCCGGGTCCTCGATGTGGTCGAGGTGGACCAGGACGTCGACGTCGGCGGCCCGGGCGATCGCCTGGGTCGCGGTCGTGATCGGCGCGAGCCCGCCGTGGTACCGGACGCAGTTCTCGCTGATCTGCAGGATGACGGGCAGTCCGGCCCGCTCGGCCCCGGTGACGATGGCCTCGGCGTGCTCGAGCAGCACGACGTTGAACGCGCCCACGCCGCGGTGTGCCGTGCGGGCGGTGTCGAGCAGGCCCGTCAGGGCGAGGTCGGTGATCATGCTGGGGTCCTCGTTCGGTCGGGGTGGGTCAGGAAGCGGTGGACGTCGGCGGGGTCGACCTCGCCGGCGACCGGGCGCAGGACGGCGGCGGCGCCGTGGGCGGCGGCGGACCGGAGCGCTCGGAGCAGGGTGTCGTCGGTGAACGGGGCACCGGTGCCCTGCTGGTGACCCGAGCGGACCAGGGCACCGACCAGACCGGCGGTCGCTGCGTCGCCCGCCCCGGTCGGGTTGCCCGAGACGCCGGGCACCGCTGGGACCTCGAGCACGTGGTCCGTGGTGTGGGCGGCGATGCCGTGCGCACCGCGGGAGACCACGACGACGCCCGCACCGCGTTCCAGCAGCCGGAGGGCGGCGGTGCGTTCGTCCGCGGCGCCCGTGGCCTCGAGCAGCTCTTCGCGGTTGGGCTTGCAGACGATGGCACCGGCGCTCGCCGCCGCCAGCAGTGCGGCACCGGAGCAGTCCACGACGCTCAGGACGCCGTGCTCGTGGGCCGTGGCGACCCAGCGCGCGACGACGTCGGGTGCGGCACCGCCGGGCAGCGAACCGGACACCACGAGGCCGGTGGCGTCGGCGCGGCCGAGCAGTCCGTCGACCGCTGCGGCGACGGCGTCCCACTCGGTGCCGGTGAGCACCGGGCCGGGCTCACCGAACATCGTCGGGTGGGCGACGTCGTCGACCACGGTGACGGTCGTGCGGGTCGTGCCGGACACCACGACGTCGGTGTGGCCGAGGCCGAGGTCGTCGAGCGCGTCCGACACCCAGCGGCCGGGCGTCTCCCCGAGGGGCAGGACGGCGTGCGTCGCGACACCCGTCGCCGCCAGGACCCGACCGACGTTCAGGCCCTTGCCACCCGGGTGCCGTGCGACGTCGAGGACCCGCTGGGTCTCGCCGATGCGCTGTTCGGCGACCCGGTACGTGACGTCGACGGCCGGGTTCGGGGTGACGACGACGATCACGAGACCACCGCCGTCCGCAGGGGGTTCCGCACCGCACCGGTGTCGGGGTCGAGCACGAGGAGATCGGCGGGTGCGCCGACCGTGAGCGGCGCCGGCCGACCGAGCAGCCGAGCCGCACGTGTGGCAGAGGCGGCGACGACCTCGGGCACCGCGACCCCGCTCGTCAGCAGCCCACGGACCGCGTCGGCGACGGTGATCGTGCTGCCCGCCAACGACGACCCGTCGGCGAGCATCGCGACACCGCCGCGGACCGAGACCGCGGACCCGGCGATGGTGTGGTCACCGTCGGGGCAGCCCGTCGCCGACATCGCATCGGACACGAGCACCAGGCGGCCAGGGGCGCTCCGCTGGACGAGCCCGATCGTGGTCGGGTCGAGGTGGTGTCCGTCGACGATGCACTCGAGCAGCACGCGGTCGTCGGTCAGGGCGACCCCGACCGGCCCCGGTGCGCGGTGGTGGAGCGGTGGCATGCCGTTGAACAGGTGCGTGACGAGCGTGGCACCGGCGTCGATCGCCCGGCGGGTCTGCTCGGCGGTGGCGTCGGTGTGCCCGATCGCCACGACGACCCCGGCGGCGACGAACCGCGCCACGGTGTCGAGGGCACCGGGGAGCTCAGGGGCGAGTGTCACGACCCGCAGCGCTCCGTCGGCGGCCGCCAGGTACGCGTCGACCTCGAGCGGGTCCGGGGCGTGGAGCAGGTCCACCCGGTGGGCTCCGCGGCGGGCCGGGGACAACCACGGCCCTTCGAGGTGCAGGCCAGCCAGCGTGCCGTCCGAGGTGAGCGGTCGCAGGCGCGTGAGGGCTGCGACGGTGTCGTCGGGACGCCCGGTCGCGATCGAGGCGACGAGGGTCGTGGTCCCCCGTGACCGGTGGTGCGCGGCCGCCGCTCGGGCGTCCGCGGCGGAACACGTCGCGAAGTCGTGGCTGAGTGCGCCGTGGGCGTGCGGGTCGACGAAGCCCGGCACGACGGTGCCCTCGACGGTGACCGCGGAGTCCGCGCGCGGCGGTGTGCCGGCACCGACCGCGAGCACGGTGGCGTCGTCGCCGAGGACGAGCCACCCGTCGTGCAGGTCGTGGGCGGCGGTCACGATGCGTGGCGCACGGACGAGCGTGGTCACAGCAGCACCCCGTTCTCGAGTACCCGCCGTGCGAGCAGGCCCGCGCCGATGGCTCCGGCGGCGTCGCCGTGGGCGGCCGGCAGGATCTCCGGTGCGCGGACCCCGACGAGCCGCTCGGCAACCGCCGTGCGGAGCGGCCCGAACAGCAGTGGGCCGGACTCGGCGAGTCCCCCGCCGACGATGACGGTGTGGCAGCCGGCGACCGCGGTCGTCCAGGCGAGGGCGTCCGCGAGCACGGCGACGCAGTCGTCCCAGACGGCGGTCGCCACGGGGTCGCCGTCGCGCACCCGGAGCATGGCTGCGTGCGCTGATGCCGACCCGGAGCGGCGTGCGACTCCCCCGGCCGATGCGATCTCCTCGACCCGGCGCCCAGCGTGCGGTCCGGACGGGATCAGCACCTGGCCGATCTCCCCCGCCCATCCGCCCCCGGACACGACCCGACCGTCGACGACCAGCGCGCTGGCCAGGCCGGTGCCGACGGGTACGAACGCGACCGATCCGCGGGACAGCGCCGGGTCACCGGTGTGGGTCTCGGCGAGGGCGCCGGCACGGACGTCGTGGCCGAAGGCGATCGGGACGTCGACACCGCGTCGGACGAGCTCGGCCCGCACGAGGTCGCGGACCGGCACGTCCCGCCAGCCGAGGTTCACCGCGAGGACGACGGTGCCGAGGGCTTCGTCGACGACACCCGGGGTGACGAGCCCGACGGCGTCGAGCCGACCGTGGTCGAGTGCCCGCACTGCCAGGTCGGCGACGGCCACCGCCAGTCGGAGCCCCCACGGATCGTCGCGCGGCGTCGGGACCCGGGTCTCGTCCAGGACGAGTCCGTCGGCGTCGGTCAGCCGGGCCTTGGTGCCCGTGCCGCCGACGTCGACCCCGAGCACCGTGCCTGCGCCCGCCATCAGGTGAGGATGACCGACCGCGTCAGCGAGCGGGGGTTGTCCGGGTCCAGCCCACGACCCTCGGCCAGGGCGACGGCGAACCGGTGCACGACGACGAGGCCGGCGATCGGGTCGAGGTCGTGCTGCACGAAGCGCGCACCGGTGGCGGCGACCTCGTCGGCCAGCCCCTGCGGTGCGGCACCGAGCGACCAGACGAGCCGGCCGGGCTGCGCGATGGCGATCGGCCCGTGTCGGTAGTCCATCGCCGGGTAGGACTCTGCCCAGAACTGCGCGGCCTCCCGTGTCTTCAGTGCGGCCTCGAACGTCAGGCCGACGGCGGCACCGCGGCCCACGAAGGAGACCTGCTCGGCGTCGAGCAGGTCGTCGATCGGCAGGGTCAGCGCGATCTCGGCCTGGGCGGCGAGGGCCTCGACGTCGTCGCCGATCGACGCGCGCAGCAGGGCGAGCGCCGTGGTGGCGAACCGCGTCTGCACGACGGAGCGCTCGTCGGCGAAGGGCAGTGCGACCACGTCGTCGGCGACGGCCGCGGCGGGACTGTCCGCGACGGCCGTGATCAGGACGGTGCGCTGCGACGGCAGGGCCTGCAGCAGGTCGACGATCTCGGTCGTCGTGCCCGAGCGGCTGATGGTGAGCACACGGTCGTACTCGCGCGATGCGGGGTACTCGGAGCCGGCGAAGGCGTCGGTGACCCCGAGGCCGGCCTGCTCACGGGCGACGGCGTAGCTCATCGCGATGAACCAGCTCGTGCCGCAGCCGATCACGGCGACGCGTTCACCGGGCTGGGGGAGCGCGTCCGAGAAGGTCGGCAGGAGTGCTGCGGCGGCGCGCCAGGTCTCCGGCTGGGAGGCCAGTTCGGCGCTCACGAAGGTGTCGGTCATGGGAGCCTTCCGGTCCGGTTCGATCCGGGTGATCGATGATCAGGAAGCGTAGCGAGCGATCGTGCGCGATGGAAGACCAAAGCGTCAATTCCGATCACCGAGCAGTCGCGATGGCACCGTAGGATGGCCGTCATGACCCCCCAACAGCGGCTGAACGCCCTGCTCGAACTGGTGAGCGAACGCGGCAACGTGTCGATCGCCGAGATCGGCGAGCTGCTGGGGATCTCGGCCGCCACGGCCCGACGCGACCTCACGACGCTCGCCGACCAGCGGCTCGTCACGCGCACGCACGGCGGAGCCGCGGCGCTCGGGGCCGGCTACGAACTGCCCCTGCAGTACAAGATCGCGCGCCAGGCCGAGGCGAAGACCGCCATCGCCCGTGCCGCCGCGCGACTGGTGCAGCCGGGCGAGACCGTCGGGCTGAACGGTGGGACCACCACGACCGAGGTCGCGCGGGAACTCGGCAAGAGCGAGCGGTTCATCCGTGCCGACGGTGAGTTCGGGATCACCATCGTGACGAACGCGCTCAACGTCGGGTACGAGCTGTCCGTCCGCGCCAACGTCAAGATCGTGGTCACCGGCGGGGTGGCGCGGCGGCAGTCGTACGAGCTCGTCGGCCCGCTCGTCCGCGACACCCTCGACGAGTTCGCGCTCGATCTCGTGGTCCTCGGGGTGGACGGGCTCACCGGGCAGTACGGCGCCACGACCATGCACGAGGGCGAGGCCGAGGTCAGCCGGCACTTCGCCTCGGTCGGCCGACGGGTCATCGTGGTCGCCGACTCGACCAAGATCGAGCGGTCGACGTTCGCCAGGATCTGCCCGTTGGACCGCATCGACGTCCTGGTCACCGACCAGCCCGTCCCGCCGGCCTTCGCAGCCGACCTCGCCAGCGCCGGCGTGGAGCTCGTCGTCGCCGACTGAGCCGACGGACGAGCGCCCGGATCCGGGGCGCGACGTTTCGATCGTGTAAAACCCTCCCGTCGTGGACCCATGAGCGATCCGTGAGCGCCTATTGTGCATTCATGATCGATTCGGCATCATGGGCGTCACAATCACGCAAGGGAGCGAGATGAGCATGGGCGTTGACAACGGGATCCTCCGCGTCGCGGTGATCGGGATGGGCCAGCGGTCCGCCATCGCACGGCACGTCGCCGAAGCGGTCGCCGCGGACCCGGCACTGCAGGCGCAGGTCGTCGCCGTGGCGGACATCACCGCAGCGGGCCGCGAGCGCGGGCGGGTCGAGTACCCCCATGCGCTGGTGGTCGAGCACCACCGGGACCTCACCGACCAGGTCGACGCTGCGATCGTGACCACCCCGGACTGGACACACGCCGAGATCGCGATCGACCTGCTCCGCGCGGGCATCGCCGTCTACCTCGAGAAGCCCCTCGCCATCACGGTCGAGGACGCCGACGCGGTCCTCAACACCGCCGCCGAGACGGGTACCTCGCTCTACGTCGGCCACAACTTCCGCCACGCGGCCGTCGTCCGCCTGATGCGCGAGATCGTCGACCGCGGCGAGATCGGCGAGGTCAAGGCCGTCTGGTGCCGCCACTTCGTCGGCAACGGCGGGGACTACTACTTCAAGGACTGGCACGCCGACCGCGCGAACGTCAACTCCCTGCTCCTGCAGAAGGCCAGTCACGACCTGGACGTCATCCACGCACTCGGCGGCGGGGACACCAGCCGCGTCGTGGGCATGGGGTCACTGTCGGTCTACGGCGACGTCACCGACCGACGGGACCGCAGCGGCGAGCTGATGGGGGACTGGTTCTCCCACGACAACTGGCCGCCACTCGCCCAGACCGGGCTGAACCCGGTCGTCGACGTCGAGGACGTCTCGATGGTGATGATGACGCTCGACAACGGCGTGCAGGCCAGCTACGAGCAGTGCCACTTCACCCCGGACTACTGGCGGAACTACACGGTCATCGGCACCGAGGGTCGCCTCGAGAACATCGGCGACACCGGCGGTGGCGTCGTGAAGGTCTGGACGCACCGTCGTGGCTGGGACACCGCGGGGGACCGCGAGTACCCGATCGACGGCGTCGAGGACGGTCACGCCGATGCCGATCTGATCACCATGACCGAGTTCCTGCGGTCCGTCGCCCTCGGCGAACCGACGGAGCTGTCCCCGATCGCGGCGCGCGCCGCGGTCGCCGCCGGTGCCCTGGCGACCCGTTCGCTGCGCACCGGTTCCGTCCCCATCGACGTCCCGCCGCTGCCGGCCGAGACGATCGCGCACTTCAGCCGGCCCGCCACACCCTCCACACGACCCGCTCCGCACCCCACCCACCCCGCCCAGACCGTCGGTTCCTGACGGCCGTGCGAAAGGACCTCCCGATGACCGCACACATCCCCGCCCGAGGAACCGGCGTCCGCCGGATCCTCGTCGGCGCCGTCGCCGCCCTCGGCGCGGCCGCACTCCTCGCCGGGTGCTCCACGTCCTCCGGGGCGTCGAGCTCCGGCGGCGACTACACCGCCGCCGCGAAGGACACCAAGGCGAACCTGACGTACGCCGTCTGGGACGAGAACCAGGTCAAGGCGATCAAGGCCAACCTCAAGGGCTTCAACGAGGAGTACCCGGACATCAAGGTCAGCGTCGACGTCACGCCGTTCGCCAACTACTGGACGAAGCTGCAGACCCAGGGCTCGAGCAACACGCTGCCCGACCTGTTCTGGATGAACGGCCCCAACTTCCAGCTGTACGCGGCCAACGGCAAGCTCGCGCCGATCACCGGCGAGGTCAAGGCCGGCGACATCGACCCCGCGAAGTACTCGAGCGCGCTGAACGACCTGTACACGTACGACGACACCCAGTACGGCGTGCCGAAGGACTTCGACACCATCGGCGTCTGGGTCAACAAGGCCCTGTTCGAGAAGGCCGGCATGGACCTGCCGTCGAAGGACTGGACCTGGGACGACTTCCAGAAGACCGGCGCCGAGCTCAGCGAGAAGCTCAAGGCCGACGGCGCGTACGGCGCGGCCGGCGGCATGGACGGCCAGACGACCTACTACGACACGATCTTCCAGGCCGGGGGATCGGTCGTGAACGCGGACGGCACGAAGTCCGAGTACGCCTCGAAGGCATCGGAAGCGGGTCTGCAGTTCTGGACGGACCTGATCGACTCGGGCGCTTCGCCGTCGATGAAGCAGCTCACCGACACCACCGCCGACCAGTGGTTCACGTCGGGCAAGCTCGCGATGTACCAGGGCGGCAGCTGGTTCCGCTCGGCCCTGACCGGCACCGCGATGGAGAAGGACATCGTCGTGTACCCCCTGCCGAAGGGCAAGGAGCAGGCGACCGTCATCCACGGTGTCTCGAACGTCGTGTCCGAGGCGAGCAAGAACAAGGCCGCGGCGCAGGCGCTCCAGGTCTACCTCGCCGGCAAGACCGCCCAGCAGCAGCAGGGCGACATGGGCGCCGTCATCCCGGCCTACGAGGGCACGCAGTCCGCCTTCACGAAGACGATGCCGGACGCCGACCTGCAGGTGTTCCTCGACGCCGTCGACTACGCCAAGCCCCTGCCGGTGTCGAAGAACACCGCCGCGTGGAACACCCTCGAGACCAACCTCCTGCCGAACGCCTTCGACGGTTCGACCCCGGTCGACGACGTCGCGAAGCAGCTCGCGCAGAAGATGGACGCCGCCCTCGCCAAGGAACAGTGAGTCCCGAGCCGATGACGATCAACACCGAGCGGCCGCAGGCCGCCTCCACCCCCGCCCGGACGACGCGTTCGTCCGGGCGGGGCGCCCCCGGCCCGACGGCCGGCGGCAAGCGCGCACCCCGACGGACCGACGGCTGGTGGCCGTGGCTGTTCGTCCTGCCGCTGCTCATCGGCGTCGGCACGTTCTACATCTGGCCGATCATCCAGACGTTCTGGTACTCCTTCACCAGCTGGGGCGTGTTCGGCGGTGCGACGTTCAGCGGCGTCGCGAACTACGTCCGGCTCGCCGGTGACCCGCAGCTGTACCAGTCGCTGCTCAACACGATCGTCTACACGGTCATCGTGCTGGCCGGGATCCCGATCGCGGTGTGGCTCGCCAGCCTGCTGAACACCCCGGGCCTGCGGTTCGCGCAGTTCTACCGGGTACTCTTCTTCCTGCCCTACGTCGCCATGCCGGCCGCGATCGCCCTCGTCTGGCGCATCATGTTCAACGGCGACTACGGCATCGTGAACTGGTTCATCGGACTGTTCGGCATCGACGGTCCGTACTGGATCTCGACGCCCGGGTTCGCGCTCGTCGCGGTGAGCTTCGTCGGCCTGTGGTCGTCCCTCGGGTTCTCGATGATCATCCTCGGCGCAGGCCTCAAGGACATCCCACCGGAGCTGTACGAGGCGGCCGAGCTCGACGGCGCGAGCCGCTGGCGGCAGTTCCGCTCCGTCACGGTCCCGCTGCTCAGCCCGAGCATCTTCTTCGTGGTCATCGTCACGACGATCTCGAGCTTCCAGCTGTTCGACCTGCTCTACGCCATCCTCGGCAGCACCAACCCGGTGATCCCGAAGACGATGTCGCTCGTCTTCTACTTCTACAGCGCCGGGTTCATCGACAACGACAAGGGCTTCGCGGCCGCGATCGCCATGGTGATCTTCCTGCTCATCGGCATCGTCACGCTCGTGCAGTTCCGTGTCCAACGGAAGTGGGTGCAGGCATGACCGCAACCGTCACACCGCCACGGGCAGCACGCCGGCCCGGTCGTCGCGGCGGCAGTCACTGGTGGATCCACGTCGTCCTCGGCGTCGGCGGCTTCGCGATGGCGTTCCCGTTCGTCTGGCAGATCATCATGTCGCTGTCCACGAACGCCCAGGTGCAGTCCGTCACCCCGACGTTCTGGCCGGGAGAGCTGCAGTGGCAGAACTACGCGCAGGTGTTCGAGCGTCTGCCGTTCCTCAGCCAGCTCGGCACGTCCGTGTACGTCACGATCATCCGCACCCTCGCGCAGATCGTGCTCTGCACGCTCGCCGGCTACGCCTTCGCCCGCATGCGGTTCCGCGGCCGGGCGATCCTGCTCGCGATCGTGCTGTCGATCCTGCTCGTGCCGTCGCAGGTCTACCTGATCTCGCAGTACCAGATCGTGCAGGGGCTCGGATGGCTCGACACCCTGATGGGGATCGTCGCGCCGGGCCTGTTCAGCGCGTTCGGCACCTTCCTGATGCGGACGGCGTTCCTGAACATGCCGCCCGAGCTCGAAGAGGCTGCGCGCATGGACGGCGCGAACCCGTTCCAGACGTTCTGGCGGATCATGCTGCCGCTCGCCCGTCCCTCGATCAGCGTGCTCGCGATCACGACGGTGCTGTGGTCGTGGAACGAGCTGCTCTGGCCGCTCGTCGTCTCGACTCGTGCCGAGGACATGCCCCTCGCCGCAGGACTCGCGACGCTGTCGAGCGACCGGACGATCGACTACCCGGTGCTCATGGCCGCGAGCCTGATGGCCATGGCCCCGGTGCTCATCATGTTCATCGTCCTGCAGCGGCGGGTGATGGACGGGCTCGCCTCGTCCGGTCTGAAGTGACCGCCGACACCCCCGGCCAGGAGGCCCGTCCCGCGTCCGTCGCGGTCCTCGCCGCCGCCGTGGGGTCGCCGGACGACTCCGCCACGGTGGCGGCCGCACTGGCCGCCACTGTCGTCGACGCGGAGCCCGCCCAGCGGGACGCCCTGCTGGTCGCCGCGTTCCGCGCGGCCGTGCCCGGCAACGCTGCGGCGCTCGAGGCGCGGGGGCTCCCGCGCAGCGTGGCCGAGGCGTCCGTGGCGGACGTCGACCGGAAACTCGACCGGTACGGTCTGCGTGGCACGGGGGTGGACTGGCTCGTCGCGGTGGCGACCGGTCGCGTGGTGGCCGTGGGGCGCCTCCAGTACGAACTCGGCGACCACCTGCCCGACGGCCAGCCGGCCTGGGGCGTCCACGTCCCGGAGACCGGGCCGCTCGATCCGGACACCTGCGACCGGTCCTTCTCCCGCGCGCCGGAGGTCCTGCGCGCCCTCGCACCGGCGCTCGCCGCCGACCGGTGGCAGTGCCGCTCGTGGATCCTCGATCCCGGTCTGGCCACGGTGCTCGGTCCCGACGCGAACCTGGTGCGCTTCGCGCGACGGTTCCGCCTCGCGCCACCCGGCCCGCACGACGCCGCCGAGGGTGACGAGAGCGTGGCGAAGTTCGTGTTCGGCGTGCCGCTGGCCACCGCGCGGGCCTCGAACGCGTCCGGTCGACTGCCCCGGGCGGTGCTCGACCGGTGGGCGGCGGGCGCGCACTGGACCGAACGGACCGGCACCGCACCCGTCGTCTGATCGCGCGCAGCAGGCAGCGCGTACCGTGCAGCGCATGACGAAGCCCGACCACGACCACCTCGACGACGGCGTGGACATGACGTTCGAGGAACGACGCCAGGACACCTTCCGACGCATGTCCGGGTCCGACGCGCACGACGCCGACCCCCGGGTCGAGGTGTCCCGCGCCGAGGACGGCGACGTCCGCATCGACGTCGCCGACACCGCAGCCGTGCGCCCCGGCGGTCCGAAGCGCGCCTGAACCGTCACCCCGTCAGCCGGTGACGGTGGGGCACGGCATGATCGTTCCGTGCACCTCGTCCTCCGCCGCGTCGACGGTGGCGTCCTCGCGACGCCCCTGACCGACTCGGGGACCGCTGACGGTGAGCCGATGCGCGTGGACGAGTCGGGCCTCCCGGCCTTCGTCGCGGCGCACGACGCACCGAGCGTGCGCTGGGTGTGGGACGACACCGCGCGCTGGTACCCGGCCGTGCTCGCCGCCGGCGGACGCGTGGGGCGCTGCGTCGACCTGCGGTTGTGCCGACGGATCCTCCGCGCAGCGCTGGCCGCGCGTGGCTCCGCACTCGCGGCGGCACCGGCGGACGCGCTCGACGCTCCGGTGGCGGAGGCCCGGGTCGTCCGGCCGACGCAGGCCCAGCTCTTCGACGACGCCCTGTTCACCGCTTCGGTGCCGGACGACGACGTCGACCCGGTCGCCGAGTTCCGGGCCCAGCTCGCGGCGGTCGCGACGTCGACGTCGCCCGGTGCCCTCCGCCTGCTGACGACGGCGGAGTCTGCCGGAGCCCTCGTCGCGGCGGAGATGCTGCACGCAGGGCTGCCGTGGCGTGCCGACGTGCACGAACGCTTGCTCGAGGAGACGCTCGGACCGCGCGTCCCGTACGGCGTGCGGCCGCGCCGGCTCGAGGAGATCGCCACCGTCGTCCGCGAGCGCCTCGACGAACCGACGCTCAACCCGGACTCACCGGCCGACGTCCTGCGGTCGTTGCGCCGCGCCGGGCTCATGGTGACGAGCACCCGCAAGTGGGAGCTGCAGGAGATCGAGCACCCCGTCATCGAACCGCTGCTCGAGTACAAGCGACTCGCGCGGCTCCTGACGGCGAACGGCTGGACGTGGCTCGACGACTGGGTGCGCGACGGCCGGTTCCACCCGAAGTACGTGGTCGGCGGCGTCGTGACCGGACGCTGGGCGGCCGACGGCGGGGGAGCGATGCAGCTGCCGAAGGGCATCCGCGGGGCCGTCATCGCCGACCCCGGCTGGAGGCTCGTCGTGGCCGACGCTGCGCAGCTGGAGCCGCGCGTGCTCGCCGCGATGGCCGGTGACCGCGCGATGGCCTCCGCCGGCGACGGACGCGATCTGTACGACGGCGTCGTGGCCTCGGGCGCCGTCGAGACCCGGCAGCAGGCGAAGGTGGCCATGCTCGGCGCGATGTACGGCGCCACCCAGGGCGAGGGCGGACGGCTCGTCCCGCGCCTGGTGCGGGCGTTCCCGCGCGCGCTCGACCTGGTCGAACGCGCCGCACGCGCGGGGGAGCGGGGCGAAGCCGTCACGACGTTGCTCGGTCGGACGTCGCCCGTGCCGGAGTCGACGTGGTTCGAGGCCAGGAACCAGGCCTACACGGTCGAGGGGACCCCGGCGATGCAGCGCGCCGTCGAGTCACGGGCGCGGAGCTGGGGGCGGTTCACCCGGAACTTCGTGGTGCAGGGGACCGCGGCCGAGTGGGCGCTCGCGTGGATGGGGTCGTTGCGCTCCCGGCTCACCGCGCGGTTCCCCGGGGCCGTGACGGACGGCCCGCACTTGGTGTTCTTCGTGCACGACGAGATCGTGGTGCACGCGCCGGAGGAGCACGCCGACTGGGTGGCGACGCAGATTCGCGAAGCCGCGGTCGACGCCGGACGCTTGCTGTTCCAGGACTTCCCGGTGACGTTCCCGCTGTCCGTCGCGGTGGTGGGGGCGTACTCCGAGGCGAAGGACTGACCGGTACCTGGTTGCATGGTGTCGTGACGACTCCGTACCGAAGGTCAGACCACCGGGGTGCCGCCGTACTGCTCACGGTGCTGGTGGTGGTCTCCTGGGTGGCCACGATCGCGTTGCCGATCGTCGCCCTGTCGTTGATGCTCCACGTCGAGGCGCCGGCGGAGCGGGCCGTCCCGATCGTCATCGCGTGGTTCATGACCCCGTTCATGACCGCGCTCGGTGTGACGATCGGGCTCGTCATCCTCCAGCGGTCTCGCCGGGCGAGCAGGCAGTAGTCGCGGCCTCGGCGGTTCCCGGGCGCTTCGGGCAGGCTGGAGGGATGGACACCGAACGCGGGGACGCCGCCGACCGCACCGTCGGCGAGGTCGACCTCACCCGCTGGCGCACCCGCGCGGGCCGGGCGACCGCGCAGGGGTGGACCACCCTCGGCCACCGGTACGGCGCGATGCCGCTCCTGCTGCTCACGCTGGCCGTCGGGATCGGCATCGCCGTCGTCGCGACCTGGCTCGCCTCCGAGGTCTACGACGCCGTCCGCGAAGCCGACGACGTCGCCGTGCTCGACCGTCCGGTGCTCGACTGGGCGCTCACCCTCCGGTCGCCCGTGGGGGATCGCCTGGTCACGTGGTGGACCGACATCGCGGGCACGATCGGCATGCCCATCGTCGCCCTCGGGTTCCTGGTCGGGTTCACCATCCAGCGGCGGGCGTGGACCCCGTTGGTGCTGCTCGTCGCGGCGAGTGGCGGCTCGCTGCTCATGACGATCGCGGGCAAGGACCTCATCGGTCGAGCGCGTCCGCCGCTGTCCGACGCGGTACCGCCGTACGAGCACTCGCCGTCGTTCCCGTCCGGCCACACCCTCAACGCGACGGTGATCGTGGGCACGATCGTGTACCTGTTGCTCCTGCGGCAGTCGCGGGTCGTCACGCGGGTGTGGACGATCGTCGTCGGGACCCTGTTCGTGCTGTCGGTCGGGGCCTCGCGGGTGTTCCTCGGGCACCACTGGCTCACCGATGTCCTCGCGGCGTGGGCGCTGGGGCTCGCCTGGCTCGCCCTCGTGATCACGGCGCACCGGCTGTACCTGACGGCGCTCCGCCACGGTGCCGAGCCCACCCCGGACTCGGGTCGCCCCGCTCAGTGAGCAGAAGACGTCGGGTCAGCCTCGCGCACTCGACGTCTTCTGCTCACTCGACGGCCACACCACCCCGAGGGCAGAGCCCCGTCAGCCGCTACCGGTAGGTTGCCCGTCATGGAAGAACGGGTCTTCGGCGGCAGGTACCGCGTCACGGGCACGCTCGGACACGGTGGCATGGCGTCCGTGTACCGGGCGGTCGACGAGCAGCTCGGCCGCGAGGTCGCCGTCAAGGTGTTCCGCATCGGACCGGTCGACCACGGTGAACGCGCCCGCGCCGAGTCGGAGATCCAGACGCTCGCGACACTGCGCAGCCCGGCCCTCGTCACCCTGTATGACGCTGCTCTCGACGACGAGGACGGGGACTCGTACCTCGTCATGGAGCTCGTGCCCGGCAGCGACCTGGCCACTCGGCTGCGCGAAGGACCGCTCGACCCCACGACCGCCGCCCGCGTCGGCGCACAGGTGGCCGACGGATTGAGCGCCGTGCACGCCCAGGGCATCGTCCACCGCGACGTGAAGCCCGCCAACGTGCTGCTCGAGCGTGACGGCAGCCACGTCAAGCTCGCCGACTTCGGCATCGCCCTGCTCCGTGACGCTTCCCGCGTGACGGGGACGGGCACCGTGATGGGGACGGCCGCGTACCTCGCGCCGGAGCAGGTCCTGGCGCAGGAGATCACCGGCAAGGCCGACGTCTACGCGCTCGGGCTGGTGCTGCTCGAGTGCCTGACCGGCGGGACACCGTTCCCGGGCAGCGCCATCGAGTCCGCGACCGCGCGACTCACCCGCGGCCCGGAGATCGACCAGCACCTGCCGACGGCCTGGCGCACGCTCCTGCACGTGATGACCGCGCAGGACCCGTCCGAGCGCCCGAGCGCGGCCGAGGCAGCCGAACGACTCCGCGCCCTGGGCCGCGACGAGCCCGGGCCCGCTACGCAGCTCCTGCCCGGCGGTCCCGGCACGCTGACGGCAGCCGGTGCCGGTGCGGCGGCCGGAGCAGCCGGTGCCGCAGCCGCAGCCACGGCCCCGATGGCCGCGCACGCGGACGACGCGACCCGCGTGATGCCGGCGAGTGGTGCCTCCCGTCCGGGTGGACAGCCGGGCGCGGACGACGCGACCCGCGTCATGGACGCCCAGCAGCCGAACGCCGCGGACGACGTGTCGACCACCGTCCTCGGTGCTCAGCGCGGCACCGGCGGTCCGACCGGCGGTGGCGGCGTGCCACCCGCGGCCCCGCCCGTCCGTCCGGGCTCCGGTGACGACCCGGCGAAGCGCGAGAAGCGACGCAAGGGGCCGATCATCACGGCGATCGTCGTGGTCGTCCTGGTGCTGGTCGGCATCGGGGTCGCAGTGTTCGCACTGAACGGCGACGACGACGGCACACCGGCTCCGACGGACACGAACTCGACAGCGCCGACGGAGCAGCAGCCCAGCGAGGAGCAGCAGCCGAGCGAGGAGCAGCAGCCGAGCCAGGAGCAGCAGCAGCCGAGCGAGCCGGCCGAGCAGCAGCCCTCCGAGCCGGCCGAGCAGCCGTCCGAGCCCGCTGAACAGCCGAGCGAGCCCGCCGAGCCCAGCCAGGAGCCGTCGGTCGGTCCGGAGCCGAGCGCGCCGGTCTCGAACCCGGTGCAGGAGCCGCAGGACGGCGCCGACCCGGCCGACGGCGCAGCCGACACGACGACCGACACGACGACGGACACGTCAGCGGACGCCGGTCCGGGCAACTCGGAGAACGCGCCCGGGCAGAACAAGGGCTGACACGCCGAGCGTTTTCGTCCAGACGCTGGACCAAATACGCTGGACCCGTGCGAGAACTGCAACGGAGCGGTGGGCCGACGACGGCCGTCGCGGCGCGGAACGGTGTCGGCTTCGGATCATCGGAGGGGTGGCTGGTCGAACGACCCGCGGGTGACGGCGCCGTCGTGGCGCTCGTCCCCGGGGCCGCTGGCCGTGTGGTCGCACCCGGCGACGAACTGTCGTGGGTCTGGTTCCCCGAACGCACGCTGCCGCAGGGCGCCGCCGAGCCCACCGAGGCGGACCTGCCGCACTTCTGGGACGCCACGGCCTTCACCGTGGACGTCGTCTTCACCGACGGCACACGACTGAGCGAGCACGCGGCCGCGCACGGCGGACACACCCGCGACCAGTACGGCGACGCGCTCACGCCCGAGGCGCAGGACGCAGCCCGCAAGCAGTGGGTCGACCAGTGGAACCGTCGCGCGGTGGACCTCACGCCGTTCGCGGGGCTGGTCGTCGACCGACTGGAGGCCCGGATCGGCTCCGACACGCAGCCGTCGGACGCCGACGGGGAGCGTCCAGCCCTGCGCGGCTGGCTCGACGACGTCCGGATCGCCCCGGCACGCCCGGCACCGGTCACGCCGCTCGACCACGTCCGCACGACCCGCGGCACGCAGGCTTCGTCACGGTTCTCCCGCGGCAACAACGCGCCGCTCGTCGGCATCCCGCACGGCGGTGTCTTCGGCCTGCCGATGACCGACGCGTCGAGCAACCGCTGGCCGTACGCGTACCAGGAGCACGCGCGCACCGACGCCGACGGGCGGGTCCGCCCGGCGATCCAGGCCTTCGCGACGAGTCACATCCCGTCGCCGTGGATGGGGGACCGCGGCGTGTTCCAGGTCATGCCGTCGCCACTCGACACCCCCGACGTCGACCGAGCCGCCCGCGCGCTCGGCTTCGACCACGACGACGAGATCGACGGTCCGCACCGGTACCGGGTCGCCCTCGACCAGGGTGTGACGGCCGAGATGACCGCGGGGGAGTTCGCCCTCGGCTTCCGGTTCACCGGCACTCGCAGCATCGTGCTCGACCACCACGGGTGGGTCTCCGACGTCTCCGTGACCGTGACCGACGGCACCGCCGTGGTCGAGGCCGTGCTCGACGACCGCCCCGGCACCCCGCCGCACCACGTGCACGTCCGGATCCCGCACGTGACCGCGGACCACACCAGCACCGGCGAGCACGAGCTGCGCGGCTGGCTGGCCGTCGACGGCGACGGAGCGGTCGACGTCCTGCTCGGCATCTCGACCGTCTCGATCGAGGACGCCCGCGCGAACCTCGACGCCGCCGGCTCCTTCGACGCCATGTGCACCCGCGCCGAGGCGCTCTGGACGGAGAAGCTCGCGACCCTGTCGTTCGACGGAGCCACCCCGGACCAGCTGGTGAGCCTGTACTCCGGCCTGTACCGGCTGTTCCTCTACCCGAACCGTGCCGGCGAGGCCGCCCTGACCGGGTCGCCGCACCACCGTTCCCCGTACGGAGCCGTCCTCGCCGACCCGATCCGCGACGAGCCCGGGCCGGAGGTCGTCGAGGGATCGTTCACCACCACGAACGGGTTCTGGGACACCTACCGCACCGCCTGGCCGCTCCTCGGACTCCTCACCCCGGAGACCGCCGGCGAGCTCGCGCAGGGCTTCGTCGAGCACCACCACGACGGCGGGTGGACCCCGCGCTGGAGCGCCCCCGGCGCCGAGGACTGCATGACGGGCACCACGAGCGACACCGTCTTCGCCGACCTCGCGGCGAAGGGCGTCACCGGGTTCGACCTCGCCGAGGCGTACCGGAGCGCGGTCCGCAACGCGACCGTCCCGCCGCGCGACGAGCGCGTCGGACGCAAGGGGAGCCTCCCGGGCGCCTTCCGCGGCCACGTCGACACCGCGACGTCCGAGGGGATGTCCTGGACCCTCGACGCCGCCATCAACGACTGGGGACTCGCGGTGATGGCGGGCTTGCTCGCGTCGCGGGCGGGCACGCCCGCCGACCTGTCCCGGTACGAGGCCGAGGCGGAGTGGTTCGCCCGTCGATCGCTGCAGTACCGGCACGTGTTCGACTCCGAGCGGGGCTTCTTCATCGGCCGCGACCCCGACGGCTCGTGGCGGGTCGGCACCGAGTTCGACCCGCGCGACTGGGGCGACGACTACACCGAGACGAACGCGTGGGGTACGGCCTTCACCGCACCCCACGACGGTGCCGGCATCGTGGACCTGCACGGCGGACCGGCCCGGTTCGACGCCACGATCGACGCCTTCTTCGCGACGCCTGAGACCGGCGCGACCGTCCGATCCGGCGCGTACGGCTTCCCCATCCACGAGATGACCGAGGCCCGCGACGTCCGGATGGGCATGCTCGGCCTGTCCAACCAGCCAGCGCACCACATCCCGTTCTTCCCGATGTTCACCGGTCGGCACGACGACGCGCACCGGATCGTGCGCGAATCGCTCGAGCGGCTGTTCGTCGGCTCCGACCTCGGCCAGGGCTACCCCGGCGACGAGGACAACGGCGAGATGAGCGCCTGGTACGTCTTCGCGACGATCGGCCTGTACCCGCTGGCGCCGTCCACGGGCACCTACGTGCTCGTGCCGCCGTCGGTCCGCAGGACGGTGCTGCAGCAGCCGGGAGGAACGCCCACCGTCATCGAGGTCGCCGACGGTTCCGCAGGTGCCTACGTCGCGTCGGTGACGGTCGACGGCTCGCCCTGGACGTCGGTCAGCATCCCGCACCACGTGGTGGTGTCGGCGTCGCACATCGTCTTCACGCTGTCGTCCGAACCGCAGGGCTGGGCATCGGACACGCGGCCGGTGTCGGCCTCCGAGGTCCACGGCTACCGGGACGCCCCGGTGGACGTCCTGCCCGTCGGGACGTCGTCGGAGGGCTCGTCGCCACTGGTCGACGACACCGGTCGGACTCTCACGGCGGTCGCCGCGGGGGAGTCGGTGTCGTTCGACGTGGACTGCCCCGCCGCGTCGCTGTACACCGTGACGGTGGCGACCCCGGGTTCGTACTCGTGGCAGGTGTCCCTCGGCGAGACGGTCACGGCCGTCGACGGCGCCGAGTTCTCGTGGGCTGGCCAGACCCGGGTGTTCCGGATCATCGGCGGCGGTTCGTCGTTCGTGTTCACGGCGGGTACCGACGTCGGGTTGACGCAGCTCGAGCTGATCGCGGCGGACGGTGCCTGACCTCGACCGCTGATCGGGTCTTCTGCGGCGGTTCAGAGGCGGCACTCAAGGTCGCCCGGCATGCTCGTCGGCATGTCGATCGCGAACTCGTGGGACCCGTCTGGTGGCCGTGCAATCCCGGAGGACCAGGTCCGCGAGGACGGGCTGGAGCTCGACGAGGACCCGGCGATGCTCGGGATCTCCTTCGACGTCGTCGGTGGCGCCTCCGCCGACCCCGCCGCGGTGTCCCCGGTCGACGTGAACGTGCCGTCCTCGGGGACCCCGGCGTACTCCGACTGAAATCCTGGGGTATCGGCCGCCGGGCCGATCGTTGTACCATCGGAGGGCGCGTTGCAGTAGCGGCGCGAAGTGAGCTCGGCAGCCTTCCGGACGGTCGGTGAGCCGAGCTTTGCGCTTTCTACGGTCTGGTTGCTGCAGACACGATCATGGGCTGAGCGCGCCGGCGCCAATCGCCACCCTTGGCCTGGCTCCAAGCGATCGCGTCGGCCGCCCAAAGAAGCGGCTCGTGGTGCGCGGTCTCGTGTGCGTACGTGAGCGCATCCCGCACCCCGTGTGCATGAACAGCGTCGTAGAGGACCTTCTTGTCAGCGCGCTCGATCGACACGTCTCGCTCGAGTACGATCCGCTCGTGTCCGGCGCTCGCCGCGAGCGCAACGAGCTCACGCAGGCATGCTTCACGGTCGCTCGGCTCGTGCTTCAGGTCGGAGCGGACGATGTGTGCGCGCACTCCGATCTGCTCCAGGGTCGACAGGACGTGACGCCGTCGAGAATCGCTCTCGCTGGTGAAGTGGAGTCGTCGCTGACCGGGCAGTACGAGGGCTCGTATCTTGCGCCGGAGCGTCGTCACCTCACCTGGGGCAACGATGACGGCGACCATGAGGTAGCCCTTCGTCTTCGACTCGTCGACGAAGAGCGACGTCATCGGCTCGGGTCGGTGGACCGGCCACCGAGAGAACTGGCGGGCTCCGGCATGAGACGAGTCTGCCACTGATGTTTCAGTGGGTCGGGCTGCCTCGCCGCTGCTGGGGAGACGCGCGGTTCACGCTTGCCGGTCTGCGCCGACGCCAGGGACGCGGTACTTGAAGCCCACGTGCGATCCGGTGAACCCGAGGCGCTCGTAGAACCGGTGCGCGTCCGTGCGGGCGGCGTCCGAGGTGAGCTGCACGAGCGGGGTCCCGAGGTCCGGCGCTGCGACGTCTGTCACCCAGCGCATCAGCGCGCTGCCGATGCCGCCCGAGCGGAGCGCGCTGCTCACGCGGACGGCCTCGACCAGCAGCCGCGTCGAACCGCGGCGGGCCATGCCCGGGATCCGGGTGAGCTGCAGCGTGCCGACGAGCCGACCGGACTCGTCCTCGGCGACCAGCAGCGAGTTCGTCGAGTCCTCGGTGATCGATCGAAGGGCCGCGGCGTACTGCGGGCGGTCCTCCGGGGCGGCGACATCGCCGCGGGCGGCACTGATCGGGTCGTCGGACAACAGCGCCATCAGGGCGTCGAGGTCGCCGTCGACCGCGTTCCGCACCACCACCGAACCGGCGCGGGCGGACAGGCGGACGGGCAGGGTGAGGTCGTGGAGCACGACTCCACCCTGCCCGACGGACTCACGGGACGGTGTGCCCCGCGGCGGTGAAGATGCGGTACCACTCCTCGCGCGACAGCTCGACGTCCGAGCCGGCCGCCGAGTCGCGCACGCGCTGCGGGTTCGTCGTGCCGAGGACGACCTGGAAGTGCGCCGGGTGCCGGGTGATCCAGGCGACGGCGATGCCGGTCGGGGTGACCCCGTGGGCAGCTGCGATCTCCTCGAGGGCGTCGTTGAGGTCGGCGTACTGCTCTCGGTCGCCGAGGAAGACGCCGTCGAAGAACCCCTTCTGGAACGGCGACCAGGCCTGCAGCGTGATGTCGTTGATCCGCGAGTAGTTGAGGATGTCGTTGTCGCGGGAGATCGACTGGTCGAGGCCACCCATGTTCGCCGTGAGGCCCTGCGAGATGACGTTGGCGTGCGTGATGCTCAGCTGCACCTGGTTGAAGGCGAGCGGCTGCTGGACGTTCTTCTTGAGCAGGTCGACCTGGCCAGGGGTGTGGTTCGAGACCCCGAAGTGGTGCACCTTGCCGGCGGCGTGCAGCTCGTCGAAGGCCTTCGCGACCTCCTCCGGCTCCACCAAGGCGTCGGGGCGGTGCAGGAGCAGGATGTCGATGTACTCGGTCTGCAGCGCGGTGAGCGATTCCTCGACCGACTCGAGGATGTGCTCGTACGAGAAGTCGAAGTACGCGCCGTTCGGGGTCGGACGGATGCCGACCTTGGTCTGCAGCACGATCTCGGCACGCTCCGACGGTGACAGCGTCACGGCGGCACCGAACCGCTCCTCGCAGCCGTGCCACTCGCCGTACACCGCGGCGTGGTCGAACATGTTCACGCCCGCGTCCCGCGAGGCGCTGTAGAGCGCGCGGATGTCCTCGTCGCTCATGTCGTTGATCCGCATCAAGCCGACGACGACGTCGGATGCGGTGAGGTCGGTCTGTGGCAACTCCAGTGTCTTCACGCCCCCGATCCTGCCAGCCGGTCCCCGGTGCAGGCAGGCCCTGCCAGTACCTCAGGCGCGTTCGGGCAGCAGGACGGCGAGCACTCCGGAGCCGTCCGTCCACGTACCGGTCAGCGTCTCCCCCTCGGGCAGGGCCGTGCCGATGACCCGTGCGATGACGATCGTGCCGTGGTCGGTCGCGATCGACGTCACCGCGCCCGTCGTGGTCGCGTGCACCGAGGTGACATCGGGGGAGTCGGGTTCGGAGCCGCTGCCGTGGGCCCAGGCGTCCTTCGGCCGCCGTCCGGCATCGTTCGCCAGTTCGAGCTCCGCTTCGTGCCCGCCGGTGACGATCGCCCGGCGCAGGACGTCGGCGTGGACCGGATCGCCCACGGCGTCGTACACCCAGCGGCGCCCGAGCACGGAGTGGTCCATCTCGGTGACCAGGAACGCGTCGGCGCCGGGCAGCGGTGCATCCCGGTAGGTCAGTGGCGCCTGCAGGACCCGGCCGTCCTCGGTGCGGGCGAGCAGCACTTCGACGCCGACCTCGCCGGCGGGATCGTCGAACCGGAACTGCCCGACGACCTGCAGCGGCGCTCCCGCGACGACGCCGCTCCACGCCTGGTCGGGCAGCCAAGCGGCGAGCGCTTCGGCCTTGGAGGGGCGGAGCGTTGCCTGCTCGATGACTGCCATGTCCCGACCGTACTGCTGCGCAGCACCCTGCCGTCGGCGCACCTCGAGGTCAGTGGACGGAGAACCCGCCGTCGACCGCGATCGACTGCCCCGTGACGTACGCCGAACCGGGGCCGGCGAGGAACACGGCAGCGGCGGCGAAGTCCGACGCGAGTCCGTTCCGGCCGACCAGCGTCCGCGCCGCGAGCGCTGACACCGCGGCCGGGTCGGAGCCGAGCCGCTCGTTGAGCGGGGTGCGCACGAAACCGGGGATGAGGACGTTGGAGGTGACCCCCTGCGCGGACCAGGCCTCCGCTTGGGACCGGGCCAGTGCCTCCAGGCCGGCCTTGGAGACCCCGTACGCGCCACTCGCGGCGAACGGACGGTGCGCCTGCTGCGAGCTGATGCTGATGATCCGGCCGCGGCCACGCGCTGCCATGCCGGGCGCGAGCCGCTGGCCGAGCACGAAGGGTGCGTCGAGGTTCACGGCCATCGTGGCGTCCCAGGTGTCCTCGTCGAGGTCGGCCATCGGCGGCCGGAGGTTGATCCCCGCGGAGTTCACGAGGACGTCGACGTCGCCCGCCGCGTCGGCGAGGGCGTGTGCCCCGGCACGCGAGGACAGGTCCGCGACGATGCCGTCGGCCGATCCTCCAGCGGCGCGGACGTCGTCGACCGTCGAGTCGATGGTTGACCGTGTCCGAGCAGCGACGAGCACGTGCGCACCCGCGTCGGCGAGTGCGGTGGCGATGGCGCGTCCGATGCCGGAACTGCCTCCTGTCACGAGGGCGGTGCGTCCGTCGAGACCGAAGAGCTGCTGCAGCGACATCCGTCCAGGCTAGCGAGGCCCCGTACGCTGGGCCGGTGCGTGACGACCTGCTGCCGATGCTCGCCTGCCCCGTGTGCGCCGAGCCCCTCGGTCGGGTCGACGGCGGCCAGGTCGGCTGTGCGACCGGGCACCGGTTCGACGAGGCCAAGCAGGGCCACCTGACGCTCCTGCCGGCGAAGCGTCGGTCGCTCACCGCGGACACCCCGGAGATGGTCGACGCCCGGCTGCGGTTCCTGGGACGGGGCCACTACGCGCCCGTCGAGCGGGCGCTCGCCGACGCCGTCGCCGAGGCGACGGCCCCCGGCATCGTGCTCGACGTCGGGTCCGGTCCGGGGACCTACCTGGCGCATGCGCTGCGCGCGGCGGACGGGAGGCTCGGGGTTGCGCTGGACCTGTCGGCGATCGCGATCCGACGGGCTGCCCGCGTCCACGAACGTGCCGGAGCCGTCGTCGGGGACGTGACCGAGCGCCTCCCGGTCGTCGACGGCGCTGCCGCCGTCGTCCTCAACGTCTTCGCACCCCGCAACCAGACCGAGTACGCCCGCGTCCTGCACCCCGACGGCGTGCTGGTCGTCGTGACCCCGCGCACCGGCCACCTGGCAGAGCTGGCCGAGGCGACGATCTCCGTCGACCCGGAGAAGGAGCGGCGGCTGCTCGACTCGCTCACGCCGTCGTTCGTCCTGCGGTCCTCCGAGGACCTGACCTGGACGATGGACCTCTCCGCCGAGGACGTCCACGACGTCGTGCACATGGGGCCGAGCCACCACCACGTTGCTCCGGACGCGGTGTTCGCCCCGGCGACGGTGACGGCCGCGGTCACCGTGTCGACGTGGACGCCGACGCGCTGACCGCGGCCCTCGGAACGCGCTAGCGGTCGGCCGGGGCGGAGTCGAGCTGCCAGACCACACCGAAGCGGTCGCGGAGCTGCCCGGCGAGTGGCGCCCAGGCCGAGGGAGCGAGGGGCTGCCGGATCTCGGCGCCGTCGGACAGCACGGCCCAGTACCGCTCGATCTCGGCGGTGTCGTCGCCGTGCACGAACACGTAGAACGCGTTCGATCCCTGGTCGTAGGGCTGCCCGGGCCAGACGTCGAAGGCCATGACCCGGAACCCGGCGTCGGTGGAGACCTGGCCGAAGATGATGCGGTCGGCCCAGGCCTGGTCGTCCAGGGCGCCCATCTGGCCGTAGGTGGCGGCGGTGACCTCGCCGCCGAAGACCGATGCGTAGAAGTCGAGGGCCTCGCGGGCGTTGCCGTCGAAGTTGAGGTGGGGTGTCGTTTCGATGCTCATGGAACGAGGATGACCGGCAATGCGGTCAGATCATGTCCGCTTCTCCGACGAGAATGATCGACATGGCCGGACCCTCCTCGCGCATGCTCGCGCTGCTGTCGCTGTTGCAGGTGCACCGCGACTGGCCAGGCGACGAGCTCGCCGGACGCCTCGAGGTCAGCCCCCGCACGGTCCGCCGCGACGTCGACCGGCTCCGCGAGCTCGGGTACCGGGTCGAGGCGCTCCGTGGACCGGCCGGCGGCTACCGGCTCGCAGCGGGTTCGGACCTGCCGCCGCTGCTGTTCGACGACGAGCAGGCCGTGGCGATCGCCCTGGCGCTCGCCGTCGCACCCGCGTCGGGCGCGGACATCGCCGAGTCGGCTGCCCGAGCACTGGCGACGGTCCGGCAGGTCATGCCCGCGCGGCTCCGGTCGCGCATCGACGCCGTGCAGGCGGTCACGACGTCCGGGCGGACCCGCACCGACCCGGACGTGCTCGTCGCGGTGAGCGAGGCCGTGCATCTGCACGAGGTCCTGCGGTTCACGTACGCGGGCGACGACGACCTCCGCCCACCCCGCCGTGTCGAACCCCACGCCGTCGTCGCCCGGAACGGCCGCTGGTACCTGCTCGACTGGGACCTCGACCGCGACGACTGGCGCACCCACCGCATCGACCGGATCACCCCGCGGATGCGCACGCGGGTGCCGTTCACGCCCCGGCCGGTGCCCGGTGGTGACCCGCTGGCCTTCGTGTCGGCGCGGTTCAAGGGATCGGCGCAGGTCGACGTGTGGCCGTGCGTCGGTTCGGTCACCGTGACGACTGCCGACGCGCGGACGATCACGCCCTACCTGCCCGAGGGCGCCGTCGTCGAACCCCTGTCCGACGAGCGGAGTCGCGTCACGCTCGGTTCGTGGTCCTGGCCGGGGCTCGCCGGAGCGTTCGCGGGGTTCGCGGTCGACTTCGTCGTCGAGGGTCCCGAGGACCTCCGCGACGCCGTCGGTGCGCTGGCCACGCGGCTCCGGGCGGCGAGCGCGCGTTAGCGGGGCGCATGCGTCCGCCAGGGCGGCGTGAGGAAACCGTTAGGAGCGGCCAGGAGGCCCGGCGCAGGATCCAGCATCGGTCTCGGCACCACACGTGGTGCCGTCCGCGTCGCCCGACGCGGACACCGCAGACCTTCTGGAGTCCCTCGTGTTCGACGTGTTCGTCGTCGCCGGTGTCCTCGCCGTGTTCGGCGTGGTGGCACTGATCGCCAAGGGGGTGGAACGGCTGTGATCGGCATCACCATCGCGGCCGCCGTCCTCGGCATCGCCGCTGTCGTGTACCTCGTCTGGGCGCTCGTGCGTCCGGAGCGGTTCTAGTGGGCGCCGTGGGCGCGTCGGGCGCCGCGGACGTCTGGGCGGGGATCGTCCAGGTCGCCACGCTCGTCCTGCTGCTCGTCGTCGCCTACCGGCCGCTCGGCGACTGGATGGCGCGGGTCTTCACGCCCGTCCGGCACAACCGGGTCGAGCGCGGGGTCTACCGGCTGATCGGGGTCGACCCGGACGCCGAGCAGTCGTGGCCCGTGTACCTGCGCGGCGTGCTGCTCTTCAGCGTCGTCGGGCTCCTGCTCGTCTACCTGCTGCAGCGCATCCAGGTCGTGCTGCCCGGCGACCTCGGGCTCCCTGCCGTCGGCCCGTCGCTCGCGTTCAACACCGCGGCGTCGTTCGTCGCGAACACGAACTGGCAGTCCTACTCGCCCGAGGTCACCGTCGGGTACAGCGTGCAGATGGCCGGCCTCGCGGTGCAGAACTTCCTGTCCGCAGCCGTCGGGCTCGCCGTCGCCGTGGCGCTGGTCCGTGGGTTCGCCCGCCGTAAGTCCGGCACGCTCGGCAACGTGTGGGTGGACGTCGTCCGCGGTGTCGGTCGGCTGCTGCTGCCCGGTGCGTTCGTCTTCGCGATCGTGCTCGTCGCCGGCGGCGTCGTCCAGTCGTGGGGGAGCGGCACCGACGTCACCACGCTGGTCGGTGGCACGCAGCACCTGCCGGACGGGTTCGTGGCATCGCAGGAGGCGATCAAGGAACTCGGCACGAACGGCGGTGGCTACTTCAACGCGAACTCGGCGCACCCGTTCGAGAACCCGCAGGCGTGGACGAACCTGGTCGAGGTCTTCCTGATGCTCGTCATCCCGTTCTCGCTCCCGCGCACGTTCGGGCGGCTGGTCGGCGACGATCGCCAGGGGTACGCGATCCTCGCCGTGATGGGCGCGATCTTCCTCGTGTCGCTGTCGGTGATGTCGATCGCCGAGCTCGGTGGCGGTGGACTCGCCACGCACGCAGCCGGCGCCGCGATGGAGGGCAAGGAGACCCGGTTCGGGATCCTCGGCACCACCCTGTTCGGCACGACGTCGACCGCGACCTCGACCGGTGCGGTGAACGGCATGTTCGACAGCTTCACCCCGATCGGCGGGATGATGGCGATGCTCAACATGATGCTCGGCGAGGTCACCCCGGGCGGTGTCGGCTCCGGCCTGTACGGCATGCTCGTGCTCGCCGTCATCACGGTGTTCATCGGCGGGCTGCTCGTCGGCCGGACCCCGGAGTACCTCGGCAAGAAGATCCGCGCCAAGGAGATGACCTTCGCGGCGCTGTACATCCTGGTGACGCCGACCCTCGTGCTCCTCGCGACCGGACTCTCGCTGGTGATCCCCGGTGTCCGGGAACAGGTGCTCGGCACGTCGATCTTCAACCCCGGCAACCACGGACTGTCCGAGCTGCTCTACGCCTTCACCTCGGGCGCGAACAACAACGGCTCGGCCTTCGGCGGGCTCACCGCGAACACCACGTGGATGAACTCCGCGCTCGGCGTCGTGATGCTGCTCGGGCGCTTCGTGCCGATGGTGTTCGTCCTGGCGCTCGCCGGGTCCCTCGCCGCCCAGGACCGCGTACCCGAGACCGCCGGCACGCTGCCCACCCACCGCCCGCTGTTCATCGGGCTGCTCGGCGGCGTCGCCGTCATCGTCACCGCACTCACCTACTTCCCGGTGCTCGCACTGGGCCCGCTCGCAGAAGGACTGTCATGACCGTGACCACCGAGCCGGAACCGCGCACCGCAGTGGAGCCGGCCACCCGCTCGTCCGCATTCGGACCCCGTCAACTGGTGGCGGGCCTCCCGGGAGCCCTGCGGAAACTCGATCCGCGACTGATGTGGCGGAACCCCGTCATGTTCATCGTCGAGGTCGGCGCAGCGCTGACGACGGCGGCCGCCGGCGTCGAGCCGTCCGCGTTCACCATCGCCATCGCGGTGTGGCTCTGGCTCACCGTCGTCTTCGCGAACCTGGCGGAGTCGGTCGCCGAGGGCCGTGGGAAAGCGCAGGCCGACACGCTGCGGAAGACCCGCTCGACCACGAGCGCCCGACGGGTGCTCGGCTACGACCCGGCCGACGCAGCGGCGATCGGCAACGAGACCGAGGAGGTCGCGTCGGTCGACCTGGCCAAGGGTGACGTGGTGGTCGTCGTCGCCGGCGAGGTGATCCCGGGTGACGGTGACGTCATCGACGGCATCGCATCCGTCGACGAGTCGGCCGTCACGGGGGAGTCCGCGCCCGTCATCCGCGAGTCCGGCGGTGACCGCAGTGCCGTCACCGGCGGCACCCGCGTGCTGTCCGACCGGATCATCGTGCGCATCACCTCGACCCCGGGTGAGACCTTCATCGACCGGATGATCCGCCTCGTCGAGGGGGCGGCCCGGCAGAAGACGCCGAACGAGATCGCGCTGAACATCCTGCTCGCCTCGCTGTCGATCGTCTTCGTGATCGTCTGCCTGACGATGCAGCCCATCGCGGGGCTCGTCGGAGCGACGGTCAGCGTCCCCGTCCTGATCGCCCTGCTCGTCTGCCTCATCCCGACCACCATCGGGGCCCTGCTCTCCGCGATCGGCATCGCCGGCATGGACCGGCTCGTGCAGCACAACGTGCTCGCGATGTCAGGCCGCGCGGTCGAGGCCGCAGGCGACATCACCACCCTGCTGCTCGACAAGACCGGCACGATCACGTACGGCAACCGTCGGGCGTCCCGCGTGGTGCCGGTGCCGGGTGTGAGCGAGGCCTCGCTGATGGCGGCAGCAGCCCTGTCGAGCGCGGCGGACTCGACGCCCGAAGGCCGCTCGATCGTGTCGCTCGCTGCTGACGCCGGGGTCACGCCGGCACTGCCGGACGGCGCCGTCGAGGTGCCGTTCACGGCGCAGACGCGCATGTCCGGTCTGGACCTGCCGGACGGTTCGCAGATCCGGAAGGGTGCCGCTGCGGCCGTGCTGGCCTGGGCAGACACCCCCGACGCCGGTTTGGTTGCCGCGATCGACTCCACCGTCGCGGAGATCTCCGACCAGGGCGGCACCCCACTGGTCGTCGGCCGCCGCTCCTCGGACGGCGCGGTCGCCCTGCTCGGCGTCGTGCACCTGAAGGACGTCGTCAAGGACGGCATGGCGTCACGGTTCGCCGAACTCCGGTCGATGGGCATCCGCACGGTGATGATCACCGGTGACAACCCCCGCACCGCGGCCGCGATCGCGCACGAGGCCGGCGTCGACGACTTCCTGGCCGAGGCCACCCCGGAGGACAAGCTCGCGTACATCAAGCGCGAGCAGGAGGGCGGCAACCTCGTCGCGATGACCGGGGACGGCACCAACGACGCCCCGGCCCTGGCGCAAGCGGACGTCGGCGTCGCGATGAACACCGGCACGACGGCGGCGAAGGAGGCGGGCAACATGGTCGACCTCGACTCCGACCCGACCAAGCTCATCGACGTCGTCCGGATCGGCAAGCAGCTGCTCATCACCCGCGGGGCCCTGACCACCTTCTCCATCGCCAACGACGTCGCGAAGTACTTCGCGATCATCCCGGCGATGTTCCAGGCGGCGTTCCCCGGGCTCGCGGCCCTCAACATCATGGGGCTGCACAGCCCGTCGTCCGCGATCCTGTCGGCCGTCGTCTTCAACGCGCTCGTCATCGTGGCGCTCATCCCGCTGTCCCTGCGCGGCGTCAAGTACCGCGCGGCCGCAGCGTCGTCGATCCTCGGCCGCAACCTGCTCGTCTACGGGCTCGGCGGCGTGGTCGTCCCCTTCATCGGCATCAAACTGATCGACCTCGTGGTCGGTCTCATCCCGGGGTTCTAGTCATGGCATCTGCACGTTCCACCGTCCGTTCCGCTGGTGTGGCCATCCGCCTCACCCTGCTCGCCACCGTCGTGCTCGGCGTCGGCTACCCGCTCGCCGTCTGGGGCGTCGGCCAGGGGGTGTTCCACGAGCAGGCCAACGGCTCGGAGGTCACTGATTCGTCCGGCGCCGTCGTGGGGTCCTCCCTCATCGGGCAGTCGTTCTCCGGCAAGCAGGCGGATCGCTGGTTCCAGTCGCGGCCCTCCGCAGCTGGCGAGGACGGCTACGACGCCGGGGCCTCGTCCGGCTCGAACCTCGGACCGAACAACCCGGACCTGCTCAAGGCCGTCAAGGAGCGGCAGGGGGCACTGGCGAAGGCCGACGGGGTCTCGGAGGCGGACGTCCCCGCCGACGCGGTCACCGCCTCGGGTTCGGGCCTCGACCCGGACATCAGCCCCGCGTACGCGTCGCAGCAGGTCGTGCGGGTGGCGGCGGCGCGGGGCGTGTCCGAGGACACGGTGCGGCAGCTGGTCGCATCGCACACCGAGTCGCGCCAGCTCGGGTTCCTCGGCGAGCCCGTCGTGAACGTGCTGGCCCTGAACCTCGCGCTGGCGAAGCTGTCCTGACGTGCGGTCACGTCGCCGCCCAGCTCGGCCGTCCGCCGATGCCGTCGATCAGATCGTCGTGCTCGTCGATCAATCGTCGAACGGCATCGGCGTGACGGTCGCACGGGCCGACGGTCTCGGCGAGGTGTGCGAGCAGTTCGAGGGAATGCACCGGTGTGCGCTTCGGCAGCCCCTCGAGCCGAGCGATCAGGTCGGCGGGGGAGCGGAAGGTCGGCGGCGGGATCCGGAAGCTGCGGCCCCAGAGCCGCGTGTGGTGGGCGCAGCAGTTCCGGACGTGCGTGAGGTGGTGCAGGCACGGACGGAGCGTCCCCGCCGGCAGGCGGAACGCGAGGGCCACCGCATCGTGCAATCGGGGTTCCAGGGCGCCCGTCAGCCGCGAGAGTTCACCGAAGCTGAGCTCCTCGGCCAGCATCCCGAAGGGAACCTGATCGAGCGCTCGCTCTCGCCAGACCTTCTGCGTCACCGGGTCGTTTGCTCGGTCGAGTACTCCTGCTGCGCGCCGCAGCAACGAGTCGTGGTCGAACGTGTCCCGGAACGCCATCGGGTCAAGGTGCCAGAGCTTGCCGAAACGGTGCCGTGCCGCGCGGTCGACCCGCCCGCGCAAGGCGATCTCGATCCGTTCGGTCAGTGCAAGCGCGATCGATCGGAACTCGCTGTCGAAGTCGTGCGCCCGCAGGACAGATGCATCGGAGGTATCGAATGCACGGACAGCCAGCACATGGCGGAACTGGTCGGCACGGTACTGCGACATGGGGATGCTGGCGTGCGCCATAGTGCGGCTCCTGGATCCCGAGAGGAACGAGTGATCTCGGGCAAGCCGGCAGCAACTACAGCGTGGGGAACGAACGTGAGCAAGAACAGAGTTGCCTCGCGCCGACGAGCGACGCGAGGCGGTGCAGTCCCACCCGATTTGAGGAAGCCTGGGCTTGAGCCTTGGTGGGAACGGTTACGAGGAGTATATCAGTCGACCGGCAGCCCTGCAACAGCCGACGCGAGAGGATGAGCACGTGAAGCGCGGCAAGCTACGGGTCCTGCTCGGTGCCGCACCGGGCGTCGGCAAGACGTTCACCATGCTCGAGGAGGGCCGCCGGCTGCTCGACGAGGGACGGGACGTCGTCGTCGCCGTGGTCGAGACGCACGAACGTGCTGCCACCGCCGCGCTCGTCGACGGCCTCGAGGTCGTCCCGCGCCGCACCGTGGACCACCGCGGCGTGGAGCTCGACGACCTGGACCTCGACGCGGTGCTCCGGCGAGCGCCCGAGGTCGCCCTCGTCGACGAACTCGCGCACACGAACGCTCCCGGCAGTGCGAACGAGAAGCGCTGGCAGGATGTCGAAGCGCTGCGGGCCGCCGGCATCGACGTCATCTCGACGGTCAACGTGCAGCACATGCAGTCCCTCGGCGACGTGGTCCGCGAGATCACGGGCACCGTGCAGCGCGAGACCGTCCCCGACGCCGTGGTGCGAGCGGCCGACCAGATCGAGGTCGTCGACCTGGCACCGGCTGCCCTGCGCGAGCGGCTCTCCGACGGACTCGTGTACCCGGCTGCCCGGATCGATGCGGCCCTGTCCAACTACTTCCGGCTCGGGAACCTGACGGCGTTGCGCGAGATCGCGCTGCTCTGGCTGGCGGACGAGGTCGACGACGCGCTCAAGGCCTACCGCGCCGAGCACGGCATCGAGCACCGGTGGGAGACCCGGGAGCGCGTGCTGGTCGCCCTGACCGGCGGCCCCGAGGGTGAGACCCTGCTGCGCCGCGGTGCCCGCATCGCCGCCCGCAGCGCCGGCGGCGAACTCGCGGCCGTGCACGTGACGACGAACGACGGCCTGCGCGAGCGGCACCCGGGGGCGCTCGGTGCCCAACGGACCCTGCTCGAACAGCTCGGTGGGACGTACCACCAGGTGGTCGGCGACGACGTGCCGTCGACCCTCGTGCGGTTCGCGCGGTCGATCGACGCGACCCAGATCGTCATCGGCGTCAGCCGTCGCAGTCGGCTCGCCGCGGCCCTGACCGGCCCGGGCATCGGCAACACGGTGATCCGGGAGTCGGGCGACATCGACGTGCACGTCGTCACGCACGAGCGCGCCGGTGGTGGCTTCGCCCTGCCCAAGCTCGGCGGCAGTCTGTCCCGCGGACGGGTCCTCGCCGCGTTCGTGCTCTCGGTCCTGGTCGGGCCCCTGCTCACCTGGGTCCTGTCGATCGGCAGCGACCCCGACGCCATCACCGTGGACGTCCTGGCGTACCAGTTGCTGGTGCTCGTCGTGGCGCTCGTCGGCGGGATGTGGCCGGCGGTGTTCACGGCGGTGCTGTCCGGACTGAGCCTCGACTTCTTCTTCGTCCAACCCCTGCACATGGTCACGGTGCAGCAGCCGTGGCACCTCTTCGCCCTGGTCATGTACGTCATCAGTGCCGTGCTCGTCAGCTTCGTGGTCGACCGGTCCGCCAGACGTTCGCGTGCTGCCCGTCGCGCCGCGGCGGAGTCAGGTCTGCTGATGGGGATCGCCGGCAGCGTCCTCCGCGGCGACGACGCCCTGCAGGCCCTGCTCGACCGCACCCGCGAGGCCTTCGGGTTCGCCGGCGTCCGGATCCGGCAGGGGAACGAGGAACCGGCCACGTCGGGGACGTTCGGCGAATCGCCGGACGCGTCCACGAGCCTCCCGTCCGGTGCCGTGCTCGAGTTCGCTGGCGCTCCGGACGACCCGACCCAGCGCCGGTTGCTGCGCGTCGTCGAGCAGCAGCTCGACGCCGCGGTCGAACACCGCTCGTTGACGCGCACCGCGCTGGACGCGGAGCGGATCGCGGCGGCTGACCGCGTCCGCAGCGCGATCCTCGCGGCCGTCGGCCACGACGTGCGTCGGCCGATCGCGGCCGCCTCGGCCGCCGTCCAGTCGTTGCGTGCGCTGGACGTCGACCTGTCCAGGGCCGACCGGGAGGCGCTGCTCGCGACCGCCGACGAGAGCCTCGGTCAGCTGGCGGTGCTGTTGGCGGACCTGTTGGACGTCAGTCGTGTGCAGGCGGGTGTGCTCGCGGTCGCGTCCGGGCCGCTGGCCCTCGACACGGTGGTCGCACCGGCGCTCGACGAGCTCGAGCTCGGGCCCGACGACGTCGACCTCGACCTGCCGGCGGACCTGCCGCCGGTGCTCGCCGACCCGGTCCTGCTGCAGCGGGTCGTCGTGAACCTGCTCGCGAACGCCGTCCGCTACGCACCCGACGGCACCCGCGTGCGCGTCGCGGCGAGCGCCTTCGGAGGCGGGGTCGAGCTCCGGATCGCCGACCACGGTCCGGGTATCCCGTCGGACCGGGTCGACGAGGTCTTCCAGCCGTTCCAGCGGCTCGGCGACACCGACAACGAGACGGGCCTCGGGCTCGGTCTCGCACTCGCGCGGGGCTTCACCGAGGGCATGGGCGGCACGATCGAGGTCGACGACACCCCGGGTGGTGGGCTCACCGTCGTGGTGCGGCTGCCGATCGCCGGGCACGTGGGAGTGGAGCTCCGGTGAAGGTCCTGATCGCGGACGACGACGCGCAACTCGTCCGAGCGCTCTCCGTCACGCTCGCCGCCCGCGGGTACGAGGTCGTGACGGCGAAGGACGGGCGCGCGGCGATCGACGCCGTCATCACCGAACGGCCCGACCTGGTGCTGCTCGACCTGGGCATGCCCCGGCTCGACGGCATCGGGGTGCTCGAGGGCATCCGGGGGTGGTCGCAGGTGCCGGTGCTCGTGCTGTCCGGACGGACCGACTCGTCCGACAAGGTCGACGCACTCGACGCCGGCGCGGACGACTACGTGACGAAGCCGTTCCAGATGGACGAGCTGCTGGCGCGGTTGCGGGCCCTCGGACGACGCCGTGCCCCGGCCGGCGTCGACAGCGCGCCGACGATCCGGATCGGCGACCTCGTCGTGGACCTCGTCGCGAAGCAGGTCACCCCGGCCAGCGGTCCCGCGATCCGGCTGACCCCGACGGAGTGGCGCCTGCTCGAGGTGCTCGTCACGAACCCCGACCGGCTGATGACCCGCGAGATGCTCCTGACCGAGGTGTGGGGGCCCTCGCACGGCAACGACTCCGGGTACCTGCGGCTGTACATGGCGCAGCTGCGGCGGAAGCTCGAGCCCGACTCGGCGACCCCGCGGTACCTGGTCACCGAGTCCGGCATGGGCTACCGCTTCGCGCCCGGAGGGCAGTGACGACGGCAGTCGGAGCGCTGTCGGGTGACTGGCGGGTCGCTGTCGTGCAGGTGTCGGGTCCGTGTCGTGGTGCGTCGTTCCGGGGATCCCTAGTGTTCAGGGCATGAACGAGATGCGGATCGGGGAGCTGCGGCGACTGCGCGGGTGGACCCAGGAACGACTGGCCGAGGCGAGCGGCCTCGCGGTGCGGACGGTGCAGCGGATGGAGAGCGGCAACGACGCGAGCCTGGAGTCACTGTCGTCGGTCGCAACGGCACTCGAGGTGCCCGTGCGGGACCTGTTCGTCACCGACGAGCGGGAGTCCCTCGAGCCCGGGGTGCGCGGACTCGACGAGCGTGCGGAGCAGCAGCAGGTGCAGCGCGACTCGGCGACCCGGGGGTGGCAGTACCTGTACTCGGGCGTGGGCATCGTCGTGACGCTCGGCACCATCGCCCTCATCGGCGCAGGGATCTGGACCGGGTTCGCGATCTTCGTTGTCCCCGTCTACTGGGCAGGGGGCAAGTTGCTCTCGCAGTTCTTGATGGCGACCGTCGTCGAACCCTCACTCGACCGCCGGTACCCACTGTCGCGGTCGCGGCGGGTCACGCCCGGGAACTGAAGGCGGCGAGCTCGGCACGGGTGCGGGCCCCGTGCTTCCGGAGCAGGTTCGCCACGTGGTACTTCACGGTGTTGACGCTGATGCCCAGGCCCTCAGCGATCTCGCGGTTGCCGACGCCCGTCGCGAGCAGCCGCAGCACGTCGCGCTCCCGCGGGGTGAGGTCGTCGTCCGCGACCGAGTCCACCTCGGTCGGCGACGGGTCGAGGGGCAGCGAGATGTCGAGGACCGAGCCCCAGTCCGGCGTGCTCGACACCTGGACGCGGCCGTCGAGGGTGACGACCCGTTCTGCGATCGGCCGCATGGCGTCGTCGTGCACGTCGAGGGTGCCGGACCCGTCGTCGCGGAGCTGCATGAGCAGGTTCCGGCCGTCGCAGTCCCACTGGATGCGGACCCGCTTGGCCGCACCGCCGTCGACCAGGGCGAGCACGGCGGTCCGGACGATGGCGCGGGCCGCGTGGGCGACGTCGCCAGGCAGTGCGCGGCCGGTGGTCGGCGGCTCGACGAACTGCACGTCGAGGTCGCCGAACCGGACGAGCGGGCGCAGGTCGGCTCGGAGGCGCGAGAACGCCCCGGTGACCGGCTCGAGCAGGGTGCTGCGCTGGTGGTCGGTCTCGGTGCGCAGGTCGACGAGTGCTGCCGACGCGATCTCGACGGCCTCGGCCCGCGCGGCGGCGTCCGACACCCGTGGTGACCGGAGCACGGCGAGCACGGACTCGAGGGTGAGCGCCTGACGGTCCGCCTGCTCGGCGACGGTCCGGGCGTGCTCCGAGGCGGCGAGCCGACTGGCGGGCTCGCCACGGGCCTCCCGGTCGGGTGCGATGGCGTCCATGGGAGCCGAACCTACCTGTCCCACCCGTGCGGACGGGGCCACCCGATCGGGTGGGATGCCTGCCGACGCGGGTAGCGGTGCGGCGGGCCGCGCGACGGCATGCTCGTGGACATGGCAGAACCCACCGTCCCCGCAGCGTTCGACGTGATCGTGCGCGAGGTCACCGACCTCGCCGCGAACGTCGACGACGCGTCGGCCGAGCGCGCCCTCGACCTGATCGACCGCTCCCACCGTGTCTTCGTGCACGGTGCCGGCCGTTCCGGACTCGCACTGCGGATGACCGCGATGCGGCTCATGCACCTCGGTCGCGACGTCCACGTCGTCGGAGAGGTCACCACGCCCGCGATCCGGCCCGGGGACGTGCTCCTCGTCGCGAGCGGTTCCGGCACGACCACCGGCATCCTGCAGGCCGCCCGTACCGCGCACGACGTCGGCGCGTCCGTCGTCGCCCTGTCGACCACCGACGAGTCCCCGTTGTCCCAGGTCGCGGACGTCACCCTCGTGCTGCCGGCAGCGACGAAGACCGACCGCTCCGGCACGGCCTCGGCGCAGTACGCCGGCAGCCTCTTCGAGCAGGCCGTCGCCCTGGTCGGCGACGCCCTGTTCCACACGCTCTGGTCCCGCGGCGGGCAGTCCGCCGACGACCTCTGGCCCCGACACGCAAACCTCGAATGAAAGGCATCCACATGCAGCTCCAGTTCGCCATGGACACCCTGACCACCGAAGCCGCCCTCGAACTCGCCGCCGCGGCCGCGCCGCACGTCGACGTCCTCGAGCTCGGCACGCCCCTGATCAAGAGCGCCGGCCTGTCCGCCGTCACCGCGATCAAGGAAGCCCACCCGGACAAGATCGTCTTCGCCGACCTCAAGACGATGGACGCCGGCGAGCTCGAGGCCGACATCGCGTTCTCGGCGGGCGCGGACCTGGTGACCGTCCTCGGTGTCGCCGGTGACTCGACCATCGTCGGTGCCGTCAAGGCCGCGAAGAAGCACGGCAAGGGCATCGTCGTCGACCTGATCGGCGTCTCCGACAAGGCCGCCCGTGCCCGCGAGGTCGTCGCGCTCGGCGCCGAGTTCGTCGAGGTGCACGCCGGGCTCGACGAGCAGGCGGAAGAGGGCTTCACCTTCTCGACGCTGCTCGACGCCGGCAAGGAGTCGGGTGTGCCGTTCTCGATCGCCGGTGGCGTGAACGCGTCCTCCGTCGCCTCGGTGCAGGAGGCCGGTGCGCGCATCGCCGTCGCCGGCAGCGCGATCTACAGCGCGTCGGACGTCGGCGCAGCAGCAGCCGAGATCCGCGCCGCGATCACGGCGTAGCGTCCGCGGCGCCAGCGGCGCCCGCGGCGCGATGGTGAGCAGAAATGGTCGAGTGCGCATCCCGCACCCGACCATTTCTGCTCACCGAGGGACCTCCGCCGGTACCGTCGAGGCGTGACGATCGAGCTGCGCCGCGTGACCGCGGACGACTGGCACGTCTGGCGACCCGTCCGGCTGCGGGCGCTCGCCGACTCCCCGCACGCGTTCGGTTCGACGCTGCAGGACTGGGCGGACGCCCCCGAGCACCGCTGGCGGACACGCCTGTCGATCCCCGGTGCGCTCGACCTGCTGGCGGTCGCCGCCGAGGGCGACGTCGTCGGGATGGCGAGTGGCGTCCCGGGCACCGACGCCGGTGCGCCAGCCGAACTCATCTCGATGTGGGTCGACCCCGCCGCCCGGGGCCGAGGCGTCGCACGTGCCCTGATCGAGGCGATCGCGGAGTGGGCAGCGGCCCCCGGTGGCGGGGTGCTCGAACTCTCCGTGATGCCCGACAACACCGTCGCCCGGCGCACCTACGAACGCGCCGGGTTCACCGCACTCGACGAACCGGGCGATCCCCTGCCCGACGGTCGGAACGAGGTGCTGATGCGCCGTACGGTGGTCGCATGAACCGAGTACTGCGGTGGACCGCGTGGATCGTCGCCGTGCTGCTGGTGGTCGTGGTGGTGTTCCTCGTCTGGGCGCACATCGTCATGCAGGGCACCCGGAGCGCTGCGCTGCAGGTCTGGCGCGACGACCGTGTGTCGGTCCAGGACGCCGGTGACTCCGTGGTGATGACGCCCACGGGGCATCCCGACGGCAAGGGCATCGTGTTCATCCCGGGTGCGAAGGTCGATCCGTACGCGTACATGGCGACCTTCCGGCAGGTGGTCGCGAACGGCACGACGGTCGTCATCACGAAGCCGACGCTCAACCTCGCGTTCTTCGACACCCGACCGCTCTCCACCTTCGAGGCGCACGCGCCGGACGTCGCGACCTGGGCGGTCGGCGGGCACTCGTTGGGCGGGGTCCGCGCCTGCCAGCTCGCGCAGGACGCGGACGGCCTGCTGCTGCTCGGTAGCTACTGCGCGAACGACATCAGCAGCTCGTACATCGACGTGCTGAGCGTCTCGGGCTCGCGTGACGGGCTCTCGACCCCCGACAAGGTCGACGCGGCCCGGCACCTGTTGCCGTCGACCGCGACGATGACCGAGGTCCAGGGCTCGAACCACGCCGACTTCGGCGCCTACGGGGACCAGCCGGGCGACCGCACGGCGACCATCAGCCGCGAGGCCGCCCGCGAGCAGATCTCCTCGGCGATCGAGGAGTGGGCGCGCGACCTGCCGCCGGCCCCTGGCCTGCGCTGACGGCGCGGTCTGAACACCCGTCCTGGAGCGGTCCTAGACTCGACGAGAGCAACGTCCACGAACCCCGTTCCCTGAAGGGCTGCAGATGACGACGCCGACCCGGCGCACACCCGCGCGACTCGCGGACACGCGAGCGCTCCTGTTCGACCTGGACGGTGTCCTCACCCCCACCGCCGACGTGCACATGCGCGCCTGGAGCCGGCTCTTCACGCCGTACCTCGAAGCGCACGGGGTCGCGCCGTACACACAGGCCGACTACTTCGCGTACATCGACGGCAAGCCGCGGTACGACGGCGTGCGGTCGCTCCTCGAGTCGCGGGGGATCGACCTGCCGCAGGGCACCCCGGACGACGGCCCGGACGACGACACCGTGTGCGGTCTCGGCAACCGGAAGAACGCCGAGTTCACCGCCGAGCTGGACGAACACGGCGTCGAGCCGTACCCCGGCTCGCTCCGGTTCCTCACCGCCGCGATCGACGCCGGCTTCCACGTCGCGGTCGTCTCGAGCTCCGCGAACGCCGTCTCGGTGCTGCGGACCGCCGGCATCCTCGACCGGTTCACCGTCGTGGTCGACGGGCTCGTCGCCCGCCAGGACGGCCTGGCCGGCAAGCCCGCCCCCGACACCTACCTGGACGCCGCCGGGCGCTTCGGACTGACCGCCGCCGAGTGCGTCGTGGTCGAGGACGCCACCAGTGGTGTGGAAGCCGGCCGGAACGGGGCCTTCGGGCTCGTCGTCGGGGTCGACCGCGGAGCGGGCGCCGACGCGCTGCGCGAACACGGTGCCGACGTCGTCGTGACGGACCTCGCCGACCTGGTCGCGGACCTTCCCCACGCGACCACCAGCACGACGTAGCCAGCGCGCCGGAGGCGAGCCGCGCCTCCCGGTCGAACCGACGTCCCCACGCCACCCTCCCTTCCCACGGAGCACCATGAACCCCATCACCTCGGACCCGCTCGACCGCGTCCGGTACCCGATCGACGAGTGGGCACTCGTCGAGACCGAGTACACCCCCGACCAGCAGGGCGTCGCCGAGACGAACTTCGCCGTCGGTAACGGGTACCTCGGCCTGCGCGGCAACCTCGACGAGGGCCGCGGCGGTGTGCAGTACGGCACGTACATCAACGGGTTCCACGAGACCTGGCCGATCCGGCACGCCGAAGACGCCTTCGGGTTCGCCAAGACCGGCCAGACGATCATCAACGCGCCCGACGCCAAGGTGATCCGGCTCTACGTCGACGACGAACCCCTCGTGCTGGCCGAGGCGGACATCCTCCACCACACGCGGCGCCTCGAGTTCCGCGGCGGCTACCTGTTCCGCGAGACCGAGTGGTCGACGCCGTCCGGCAAGCGCGTGCTGATCCGGTCCCGCCGCCTGGTGTCGTTCACCGATCGGCACCTCGCCGTCATCGACTACGAGGTCACCGTGCTCGACGCGGACGCCTCGATCCTGCTGTCCAGCCAGATCCTGAACCGCCAGGACGTGCAGGACGAGTACCACGCGGGGATGCGCGCAGCCGCGAACGCCTTCGACCCGCGCAAGGCCGAGGCCTTCACCGACCGGGTGCTCGAGCCGAAGCTCAAGCGCAGCACCGGCGCCCGTTCCCTGCTCGGGTACCAGGCGTCGAGCTCCGGCATGACGATCTGCGTCGGTGTGGAGCACCACCTCGAGACCGAGAACAGCTGGGACGAGTCGTCGTCGATCGACGACGACCTGGCGAAGCACGTCTACCGCGTCCAGGCGCGTGCCGGGCAGCCGATCCGACTCGTCAAGCACGTGGTGTACCACACCTCCCGCGGTGTCCCGGTGCGCGAACTCGCCGACCGCTGCGACCGCACGCTCGACCGGGCGCACGCCGAGAACATCGACGAGACGTTCGAGAAGCAGCGCGTCTGGCTCGACGACTACTGGGCACGCAGCGACGTCGAGATCGCCGGGCAGCCGGAGATCCAGCAGGCCGTCCGGTGGAACCTGTTCATGCTCGCGCAGGCCACGGCCCGCACCGACGGGCACGGCATCGCCGCCAAGGGCGTCACGGGCTCCGGCTACGGCGGGCACTACTTCTGGGACATGGAGATCTACGTCCTGCCGTTCCTGTCGTACACGGCGCCGATCGTCGCCCGGAACGCGCTGCGGTTCCGCTACAACATGCTCGACGCCGCACGCTCGCGGGCACGCGAGCTGAACCAGCGGGGTGCCCTGTTCCCCTGGCGCACGATCAACGGCGAGGAGTCGAGCGCGTACTACGCCGCCGGCACCGCGCAGTACCACATCGATGCCGACATCGCCCATGCCCTGATGCAGTACGTGCGGGCCTCCGGTGACACCGAGTTCCTGAAGCGCGGGGCGATCGACGTGCTCGTCGAGACCGCTCGGCTGTGGGCCGACCTCGGCTTCTGGCGCTCCAACGGCGACAAGAAGTTCCACATCGACGGCGTCACCGGGCCCGACGAGTACACGACCGTCGTCGACGACAACCTCTACACGAACGTCATGGCGCGGGCGAACCTGTGGTTCGCGGTGAACGCGTGCCGCGAACTCGCGGCCGACGACGTCGAAGAGTACGACCGGATGGTCCGGCGCACCGGTCTGCGCCCCGACGAGCTCGTCGAGTGGGAGCACGCCGCCGAGTCGATGGAGATCCCCTTCGACCCGCACCGTGGCATCCACCCGCAGGACGCCCAGTTCCTCGACAAGGAACTCTGGGACCTCGAGAACACCCCCGAGTCCAAGCGTCCGCTGCTGCTCCACTACCACCCGCTGGTCATCTACCGGTTCCAGGTGCTCAAGCAGGCCGACGTCGTGCTCGCGCTGTTCCTGCAGGGGCACGAGTTCACCGCGGCCGAGAAGCGCCGCGACTTCGACTACTACGACGCGCTCACCACGGGCGACTCGACGCTGTCGGCGGTCGTGCAGTCGATCATGGCGGCCGAGGTCGGGTACCACGACCTCGCCGACCAGTACTTCCAGACGGCGCTCTACGTCGACCTGGCCGACCTGCACGGCAACACCTCGGACGGCGTGCACATCGCGTCGACCGGTGGCATCTGGGGTGCGCTCGTCAACGGGTTCGGCGGTATGCGCGACCACGGCGGCCGGATGACGTTCAACCCGCGACTGCCGCGGCACTGGGACTCGTTGACCTACCGTCTGACCGTGCGCGGGTCGCGGGTCCGGGTCGACCTCGGGCAGGATGCTATGACCTTCACGGTCGAGACGGGTTCGGGCTTCACCGCCTGGGTGCACAACCAGCAGTGGGACATCGAGGCCGGCGAGCCGACGGTGGTGCCGCTGCCGCACCAGGGGCCGCGGATGTCCGGGCACGCACCGACCACGAGCGACATCCAGGGCACGCTCCGTGCGGACGGCTCCGTGATCACGGCGTCGATCCCGACGATCTCGCTCCAGCGCGACTTCGACGTGGACGAGACGACCGCGTAGGGCGGCACGCCGGCTGTCGGCGCGGGCCCGCTCGACCCCGTCAGCTCGCGACGAGCTCGACCTTGAAGCGTTCGGCGTCCTCCAGGAAGGCCGCACGGTGGTCTGGACCGCCGGCGTACGGGTGCCGGTCCTCGTAGAGGCGGGTCCAGCCGTGCGCCGGTGCGTCCGCCCACAGCTGCTCGACCTGTCCGGCGTCGCCGGCGTGGAACGCGAGGTGGCTCAGTCCGGGCCGTCGGCGGTCGTGCGCGCCGTCGAGCGGTGCGGCCTCGAGCACGACGTAGACGTCACCGAGTCGCCAGCTCCGGCCCGCTGGCCACTCCTGGAACGGCGTGTACCCGAGCTCGCCGAACAGCCAGCCCCACGCCCTGCTCGCCGTGTCGAGGTGGGCGGTGCGGAGCTCGACGTGGTGCAGGGCTCCCCGGGTCACAGGAGCTTCCGGAGCGTGTTCGTGTTGCGCGTCGTGGTCGAGCGCTTGAAGCGTGCTGCTCCGGCCCGCTTCGCGAACACGGTGTCCGTGCTCGACCCCTTCGGGCAGGACCAGTACACGACCCCGTCACCCCGGGCGACCTGCTCGACCGTGGTGTCGAGCGCGAGGTCGGCGAGCAGCGCATCGAGGGCGTCGTCGTCGGAGCCGAACACCACGTAGTCGTGCCGATCGTCGGCCCGGTCGAACGGGAACCCCTCGACGATGCCTTCGAGGCCGTCGTGCCGGACGAGCACGATCCACGCGTCGTAGCCGAAGCGGTCACGGAGTGCCTGCTCGATCGTGGCCTTCAGGGTCGGCGCGTCGGCGTCCGTGTCGAACACCACGTTGCCGGACGCGAGCACCGTGCGGACGTCGTCGAAGCCGAGTCCGCGGAGCAGTTCCGCGAGGTCGGCGTTCTTGATCGTGATGCCGTTGACGTTCACTCCGCGCAGCAGCGCGATCCACTTCGCCATGCCGGAACCGTAGCGCGGTGGCGGCCGATCCGGGCGGGCCAAATGCACAAGAAGCATTGCGCAAGATGTCTTGTGCATCTACCGTCAGAGTATGACCGTGCGCAGACTCGACGACGCCGCCCACATGCGCGCCCTCGCCCACCCGACCCGACTGCGGATCGTCGGGCTCCTGCGCTCCGGTGGTCCACAGACTGCGGCGATGCTCGGCGACGAGATCGACGAGGCACCCGGCACGATCAGCTACCACTGCAAGCGTCTGGCCGACGCGGACTTCATCGAGCCGGCGCCGGAGCTCGGTTCGGACCGGCGGGAGCGGTGGTGGCGTGCCACTGCGGACCACACGTCGTGGGACCTCGCCGACGCGTTCGACGACCCGGAACGGATGCTCGCCACGACGGCACTGGACCACACCGTCGCCGATGCGTACGCGGCCGAGTACGGACGGTTCATCGACCAGGCGCCGGTGCTCGGCCGTGAGTGGGTAGCAGCGTCGACCAGCTCCGACGAGGTGCTGCGGCTGACCGCCGAGGAACTCACCGGCCTCGGCACTGAACTGCGTGCCGTCGTCGAGCGATGGACGTCCGTCAGCGACGCGCACACACCGGGCGACGGGTCGGAGCGCGTCATCGCCGTCACGCAAAGCTACCGGATGGGTCGATCGTGAACGCCCGGGCACGGTTGCGTGCGCTGCTCGCGGTCCAGGTCGTCTCGCGGACCGGCAACGTCGTCACCACCGTGGCCGTGCCCTTCGCCGTCCTGGCCCGGGGCGGCTCGGCGACGGACGTCGGGATCGCCGCCTTCGCCGCGACGGTGCCGATCGTCCTCGGCGGCCCGTTCGGCGGGGCGCTCGTCGAACGGGTCGGGTTCGTCCGTTCGAGTGTGGCGTCGGACCTCGTCAGCGGTGCAACCCTGCTGGCGATGCCCGTCCTGGCCTGGACGGTGGGTCTGCCGTTCTGGGCGCTCCTGGCGCTCGTGTTCGTGAGCGGCCTGTTCGACCTGCCCGGGGAGTCCGCACGTCGGGTCCTGCTCCCGGGGCTCGCACGATCCGCCGGCGTTCCGCTGGAGCGCGCGGTCGGTCACTTCGAGGCGTCCCAGCGACTCTCGGTGCTCATCGGCGCGCCGCTCGGCGGGGTGCTCGTCGCGGCCGCCGGACCGATGGCCGCACTCGTCTGCACCGCGGTGGCGTTCGGCACCGCCGCCCTGCTCGCTGCGGTGCTGGTCCGGCCGGCGGACGGCGACGCGGCGGCAGCGACCGCTGATGCGGCACCGACCAACGGGTACTGGCGGGACATCGCCGAGGGCTTCCGGTTCTGCGTCCGCGACCCGTTCTTCCGGCTCGTGATCGCCCTCGTGCTGATCACGAACCTGCTGGACGCGGCCCGGTCGACGACGTTGCTCCCGCTCTACGCCGCTGACACACTCGGCGGGGCGCAGGCGCTGGGCTTCGTGACCGGGACCTTCGGCGGTGCGGCGTTCCTCGGGTCGGTGGCCTTCGGGTACGTCGCACACCGCGTCCCCCGTCGGATCACGTTCGTCGTGTGCTTCGTGCTCGCCGGTGGGCCCTCGCTCCTGGTGCCGGCGCTCGGCCTCGGGCTGCCGTGGATGCTCGCTGCCTCGGCGCTGTCGGGCCTCGCCGCCGGATCACTCAACCCGATCCTCGGAGCCGTCGAGCTCGAGCGCATCCCGGCGCACATGCGCGCCCGAGTGTTCGGGCTGCTCGGAGCCGGGTCCTGGGCGGGCATCCCGCTCGGCGGACTGCTCGCCGGGTTCGCGGCCGAGGGCGTTGGTGTGCAGGCGACGTTCGGGGCCGTCGTCGTGCTCTACACCGTCGTGACGCTCGCGCCGCTGACGGGCGGCGCCTGGCGTCTCATGGAACGACCGGCTCCGGAGCGGGCACCGGTCGAGCGCGTGACGACGTAGTCCGCATCCGGGGCGGCGCTCACGTCCACGTCCGCGCGACGCCCCAGCCGCTGCCCTCGGGCACGATGTCGACCACCAGCGTGTCCCCGTCGTCGGCAGTGGCCTGGAAGCGCCAGCCGACCGTGCGCTCGGGGGCGTGGGTGATGGCGGTCGGCAGCTCGGCCCGCGTCACGGTCAGACGGGTCGGGGTGTCGCTCACCCGCCAACGGCGCCCGCCCCAGACCAGCCGGCTCGGTGCGCCCTCGGACCACCACACGGTGGCGGCCGTCTCCGTGATCATCATCGGGTCTCCTCGTTCGAACGTGTGTTCGAATGCTAGATCGCAATCGAGCGGCAAGCAACCGCGGGTTGTGTTCAGAACGCGTTCTGAATACGCTGGATCCATGACCCTGACCGCCCCTCCTCGCTCGCGTCGTGCCGTCCAGTCGTCCGACCTCTCCCGCCATTCGAAAGACGTGTTCGCCGCAGCCGAGGAAGAACCGCTCGAAGTCACGCGGCGCGATGGAAAAGCGCTCGTGCTCACCACGAAGGAACGCTCGGACGACGACGACGCGGTCCTCGAGATCGCTGCGCAGCTGATCGCTGCAGTGACCGTCAACGAGGGGCTGCCGCTCCACGATCGACTCGCCATCCCCTACCCGTGGATCAAGCTCCTGAGTCGAGACGACCAGCAGCGATTCGCACGTGAGATCGTCGACGTGGCTCGTGGATCGTTCTCGCTCAGGCAGCCGCGTGCCTTGCTCGTCGAGATGCAGGCGTGGCGCAGCAGTGCCGAGGCGATCGCGGCGGGCTGGAGCACCGGCGAACCCGAACTCCTCGAGCACCCGATCGTCCTCGACGCACCGTGAAGCCGTGGTCAGTCGCGGCACCGGTGTCCCCCGTCCGGTACGGACGACGGAGTTCACGGTCGTCCTGGGTACGCGCTCGGCAGAACACGGCTGGCGAGACGTCCTGGCGACACAGCGGAACGCAGTCGGGTCGGCCTGGGAGCGGTTGACCAGCGATCCCTTGTCCGAAGACCTGGCCTGCCATGCGCTCCGCGGTGCGCTCGGCGTCGTCCGGCACTCGGGTCGCGAATGGACACGTCGGCAGCTCGAACTGAAGCGGGGCGCGCGGATCTGGTTCACGGTGGACGAGGCGGATCGAGTCGTCTGCATCACAGACGTCCACACGCGCCATCCCAACCAGACGAAGTGACTGCGCCTGACCTCGGATGCCCTCGTGTAGACGGGGTGCATGACGAACGACGATCAGGGCCCCGACGCACAGCACCAGGTCCCCGCGGGGGTCTCCGACGCCACGGTCGAGGCACTCGGCACACTGTCGGCAGCGGTCGAGGTCATCGAGCACGCCCGCGGCCTGCTCTACGGCTTCCACCGCCTGACGGGCACCGCCGACCTGAACCTCGGCGAAGCCGTCGAGCAGCTCCGGAAGGCCGGCCACACCGAACTCGCCGACCGCATCGACACCGAGCTCGTGGGTCGCAACGTCATCGCCGGCCGCTGGACGTTCCAGGTCGTCGAGGACTACGACGACGGGTACTACGCCCTGGCGAAGGAGCTGGAGCGCACGGCGCGGGACGAGCTCGTGCAGGGGCGTCGCCACCTGTTCGAGGCGGGCATGAAGGAGGACCGGCGGTCCGGCGGTCGACGCCACCACGAGGCGACGCCGGGCGACCTGCCCGACTGAGCACGGGCCTCCCGGTCGGCCCGAACGCGAAAGCGACAGTTCTCCGCGGATGTATCGCGGACAACTGTCGCTTTCGTGGACCACCCTCGGACGGCCCCACAGGAACTGTCGCTCTTGCAGACCAGCCGCTGCCCAGCCCCCCCCGGCCTCAGCCGACGCCGAGCAGCGCCTCCAGCGGCCCTCGTGCGAAGTACAGCAGGAAGCCCGCGGCGACGACGTAGAGCAGCCACGACACCTCGCGACCCCGGCCGGACAGCAGCTTGATGAGGACCCAGCTGATGAAGCCCACGCCGATGCCGTTCGCGATCGAGTAGGTGAGCGGCATGACGACGATCGTCAGGAACGCGGGCAGGGCCGAGCCGAAGTCCGTCCAGGAGATGTCAGCCACCTGCGCCACCATCAGGGCGCCGACGACGACGAGTCCGGCGGCGGCGACCTCGAGCGGGACGACCTGCGTGAGCGGGGTGAGGAACATCGACGCCAGGAACAGCAGGCCGGTGACGACCGACGCCATGCCGGTGCGTGCGCCCTCGCCGATGCCGGCGGCGGAGTCGATGAAGACGGTGTTCGACGACACCGAGGCGCCACCGCCGGCGATCGCGCCGACGCCCTCGACGACGAGCGCCGACTTCAGACGGGGGAACGTGCCGTCGGGCTTCGCGACGCCGGCGGCCTTCGCCAGGCCGGTCATGGTGCCCATCGCGTCGAAGAAGTTCGTGAACACGAGCGTGAAGACGAGCATCGACGCGGCCAACGGCCCGATGCGGCTGAACGCGCCGAACAGGTCGGCGTGGCCGACGAGCGACAGGTCGGGGAACGCGAAGAACGCACTCGGCAGACCGGGGGCGTTGAGGTTCCAGCCGGTCTTCGAGTCGACCGAGGTCGGCACCTGGAAGATCGCCTGCAGGATGATCGCGATGATCGTCGTGGCGACGATCCCGATGAGCAGCGCGCCCTTGACCTTGCGGGCCATGAGCGTGCCGATGATGACCAGGCCGATCAGGAACACGATGGTCGGCAGGGCGCCGACGGAGCCGTCCTCACCGAGCTGCAGGGGCGGCGACGCGAGCCCGGACGAGCGCACGAAGCCCGAGTCGACGAGGCCGATGAAGGCGATGAACAGGCCGATGCCGACGGTGATCGCTGCCTTCAGCTGCGCGGGGACCGCGGTGAAGATCATCGTCCGGATCCCCGTCAACGCCAGGACCACGATGATCACGCCGTTGATGACGACGAGTCCCATCGCCTCGGCCCAGGTGACCTGCTGCACGACGCTGACGGCCAGGAACGAGTTGATCCCGAGGCCCGCGGCGATGCCGAACGGCAGGTTCGCGATGACGCCCATGGCGATGGTCATCAGGCCGGCGACGAGGCCGGTCGCGGCGGCGACCTGCGCGTTCTCGAGCCAGCCGCCGGAGACGTCCTTGGCGGCCTGGTCGGCGCTGAACCCACCGAGGATCAGCGGGTTGAGGATGACGATGTACGCCATCGTCACGAACGAGACGAGTCCGCCTCGCACCTCGCGCGGGATCGTGGATCCGCGCTTCGTGATGGAGAAGTATCGATCGAGGCCGGTCGCGAAGCGGTTCCGGGGTGGGGTGTCGGTCTTCGTGGCGCTCACCGAGCAAGTTTAAAGCCTGCTGGGTTTCCGGCATGTCACAGGATCCTCACAGGGCGCGCAGGGTGCGCCGATGTCCGACCGGGAGGCCCGACCCGCGTGATCGGGGGACGTCACGCCGTGCGCCGGCTCGCGTTCTCCGGCCATGGCTGGTGTTGGATGGACCGGTGACGTCACGCATGGACCGTGCCCGCGTCGAGGCCGCGGTGCGCGAACTCCTGCTCGGCATCGGCGAGGATCCCGACCGCCCCGAACTCGAACGCACACCCGCTCGGGTCGCCGACTCGTACGCCGAGTTCTTCGCCGGCATCGGCACGGACGCCGTTGCCATCGCCCGCGACGGCACGGTGCACGCCGAGGACGGTGAACGCGGCCGACTCGTCATCGTCCGTGACGTGAAGTTCCGGTCCGTCTGCGAGCACCACCTGCTGCCGTTCCTCGGGGTCGCGCACCTGGCTTACGCGCCGGGTGACCGTCTGATCGGGCTCGGAACGCTCTCGCGTGTGCTCGACGCCGTGGCCTCGCGTCCGCAGCTGCAGGAACGGCTGGGCGAGCAGGTCGCTGCCACGATCGCCGAGGGGCTCGGTGCCGAGGGGGTCCTCGTGGTCCTCGACGCGCAGCACCAGTGCGTGACGACCCGTGGGGAGCGCCAGACCGGCTCGACGACCGTCACGGTCGCGGCGAACGGCTCGCTGGCCGACGCCGCGGGCCGGGCCGAGGCGATCGCGCTCATCGGTGCGGGGCGTGTGCCCGACCCCGAGGCGGACGCGTGACGACTGAGGGGGCCGCCACGGGCCTCCAGGCAGGATCGACCGCACCCGGCTGGGTCGTGCCGGACCTGCGGCAGCCGGTCCGCACGATCGGACGCAGAACGTTCGACTTCGACCACCGCATCGCCGTGATGGCGATCGTGAACCGCACGCCCGACTCGTTCCACGACCGCGGCGCCACCTTCGAGCTCGACCGCGCCGTCGCCGCCGCCGTCCGGGCTGCCGAACAGGGCGCCGACTGGGTCGACATCGGCGGCGTGAAGTTCGCTCCGGGGCCGGAACTGCCCGCTGCGGACGAGGTCGACCGCGTCGTGCCCGTCGTCGAGCAGCTCGCCCAGGAGTCCGACGTCACCATCAGCGTCGACACGTTCCGCCCCGAGGTCGCCGCAGCGGCGATCGCAGCTGGCGCGAGCGTGGTCAACGACACCACCGGCCTGTCCGATCCCCGGATGGCGGCCGTCGTCGCGGACTCCGAGGCGACGATCGTCATCACGCACTCGCTCGCCGAACCCCGACGGCCCCTCGCAGCGCCGCCGCAGTACGACGACGTCACCGCGTCCGTCGTCGGGTTCCTGCGGGAGCGCGTCGACCGGGCGCTCGCCGCGGGGATCCCGGAGTCGCGGATCGTCGTCGACCCGGGCCACGACCTCAACAAGAACACCGTGCACACGCTCGAGGTCACCCGGCGCCTGCCCGAGGTCGTGGCGCTCGGCTACCCGGTGCTCGCGGCGGTGTCGAACAAGGACTTCGTGGGGGAGTCGCTCGGACGCCCGCGTGGCGAACGCCTGGCGGGGTCGCTCGCCGTCGCGACCGTGAGCGCGATGCTCGGGGCACGGATCGTCCGGATGCACGACGTCGCCGAGAGCGTCGACGCGATGCGCATGGTCGAGGCGACCCTCGGCTGGCGCGCGCCGGTGGAAGCGCGGCACAACACGTGAACCTCCTGCCCCCGTCGATCGCGGACCTGTCCGACGACGACCTGGTCGACCTGTACACCGCAGGTGCGTCAGCCCCGTGGTTGCGGGTGAACTTCGTGGCGACGCTCGACGGGTCCGCCTCGGCCGCCGGGGTCTCGGGGTCGCTCGGCGGCCCGGACGACCTGCGCGTGTTCGACCTGCTCCGCCGGGTCGCCGACGTCGTGCTCGTCGCAGCCGGCACCGTGCGTGACGAGGGCTACGGGCCGATGGTCCTGCACGACTCCGACGTGGTCTGGCGCCGGGCGCACGGCCTGCCCGACCACCCGGTGTTCGCGATCGTGTCGCGGTCACTGTCACTGGACGCCGGATCCCGGGTGTTCACCGAGGCCCCGGTCCGGCCAGTCGTCCTGACCTCCGCGGCTGCGGCGGCGTCGGACGCCGGGGTCGTGCTGTCGTCCGTCGCCGACGTCGTGCCCTGCAGCACCGACACCGACCCCGACTCGGTCGACGTGTCGCTCGTCCGCGACGCACTGGTGGCGCGGGGGCTCGGCACGATCCACTGCGAGGGCGGCCCGTCGTTCCTCGGGTCGCTCATCGCCGCGGACGCCGTCGACGAGCTGACCCTGACGATCGACCCGTCGCTCGAGGGCGGCACCGGGCCCCGGATCGCCCGCGGCGGTTCCCCGGAGCTACGACGGATGCGGCCCGCGCACGTGCTCCGCGGTGCGGGTGACGTGCTGCTGACCCGGTACGTCCGGGCGGAGCCGCCTGCCCGAGTCCCGGCCTGAGCGCCCGAGTCCCGGTGCCGGCCGACCGCGTCGGCTAGGGTCGGGCGCGTGATCGACATCGTGGCGTCCGGGGTCCTCTTCGACATGGACGGGACGCTCGTCGACTCGACCGCGGTGGTCGAGGCCACCTGGACGCGGTTCGGTCACGACCGCGGCATCGACCCGGCCGAGATCCTCGCCTTCTCGCACGGCCGTCAGGCGATCAGCACGATCGAGCACTTCCTGCCCGGACTGGACCGCGACGAACAGCTCCGCATCGCCGCCGCACTGGTCGCCGAGGAGAGCGCGAGCAGCGAGGGCATCTTCGAGATCCCCGGCGCCGCAGCCTTCGTCGACCGGCTCCTCGACGCCGGGGTCCCGGTGGCGCTCGTGACGAGCGCACCGCGCGACCTGGCCGCCGGCCGGATGGCTGCAGCGGGCCTGACCATGCCGACGGCGTTCGTGCCGTCCGAGGACGTCGAGCACGGCAAGCCGCACCCCGACGGGTACCTGCGGGGTGCCGCGCTGCTCGGTGTCGCGGCCACCGACTGCGTCGCGTTCGAGGACGCCCCCGCTGGCCTCGAGTCGGCCATAGCCTCAGGAGCGACCACGGTCGTCGTCGGCCCGCACGAGTCGGACGTCACGGCCGGGCTCTACCGGGTGTCGGGGTACGACGGCATCACCGTCGAGGCCGAAGGGTCCGCTTTCCGCATCCGCGGCTGAGGACCCGCTGCGTCCTGCGGGCACGCCCAGCGCTCCCCGACGACCCTCGGGTGTGCGGCCGGAACAACCGGGCCGCACGTGCGGCCGGAACCACCGGGCCGCGGAAGGAGCGACCATGGCAACCCTGGACGGCAAGAAGGTCCTCGTCATCGCGACGAACTACGGCGTGGAGCAGGACGAGATCGTCGTGCCCGTCGACCAGCTCCGCGAGCGCGGCGCGACGGTGACCGTGGCGGCGCAGGACTCCGGTTCGATCGCGACCCTCGTCGGCGACAAGGACCCCGGCAAGTCCCTCGACCCCGACACCACCATCGCCGGTGTCAACGTGACCGGGTACGACGCGCTCGTGGTCCCGGGTGGCACCATCAACGCCGACACCCTGCGACAGGACAACTCGGCGGTCTCCCTGGTGACGGCCTTCGTCGAGGCGAACAAGCCCGTCGCGGCGATCTGCCACGGCCCGTGGACCCTCATCGAGGCCGGTGTGCTGCGCGGACGGACGATCACCTCGTTCCCGTCGCTGCAGACCGACGTCCGGAACGCCGGCGCCGAGTGGGTCGACCAGGAGGTCCAGGTCGACGGCGGCATCATCACCTCGCGGAACCCCGACGACCTGCCGGCCTTCGTCGACGCGATCGAGAGCGCGCTGACCGCGTGAGCGCAGTGCGCTGCCGCTGACGGCGCCGCCGTCAGCCCAGCGCGACGGGGCGGGTCGTCCGGAGCACCGCGGGTCCGAGGGTGAGCACGCCGTCGGACTCGGGGTCGCACCGCACCCCGCCCCGTCCACGCATCGCCCGGAACGCACCCGGCGCCACCTCGTGGTCCATCCAGGCGCACGGGTTCGCCGGCCGGTACCCGCGGAACAGCACGGCACCGCTGCCGGGGCTCTGCAGCGAGAACGGCTCTCCCCGGAGCGCCTCGACGTCGGCGCCCCGCAGGAACACGTTCCGCCGGGTCGCCACGGGATCGACCGGCACGCCGAGTGATCGTCCGACCTCCTCGAGGCCCTCGAGCCCGATGACCGTCACCGAGGCGTGCACGTGCGCCCGCGCCGCGAAGTAGCGGTCGCCGACGATGCCGAGTCCCGCGCGCAGTTCGATGCGGTCGCGCAGCTCGTCGGGGTCGTCCGATCGGACCGGCAGGGCACCGTCGGCCGGCCTGCCCTCGTAGCGGTGGCGGCGCGACACGAGCAGCAGCGCGACCTCGACGTCGGTCCGGAACGGCAGGTCGACGGAGTCGGCGAGCTCGGCGAGCTCGTCGGAGCCGACCCGGTGGTCAGACCCGGCCACGTCGTCTCCGGAGGTCACCCGCCCAACGCTAGCCGGGCCTCCCGGTCGACGCCGTGCCCTCGTCGGCACTGCGCCGAGGTTCCACTACACGCCGTCCGTGTGGCGCCGAGGTTCCACGGGCGAGCACATCGAGCGCCGACATGCCGAGATCTCGGAACCTCGGAACCTCGGGCCGCCCGCCACCCGCACCACGCGACGTGCCGCGGCGTCCGATTTCCGCCAGTCGCGGTCGGTGGTGCGTGTCAGGCTGGGCCCGTGACCATCCCCGGAACCGACCAGCTGCATGCCGAGCGCTACCGCGTCGTCGCCTCGCGCGACGCACGCTTCGACGGCCAGTTCGTCACCGCCGTGCACTCCACGGGCATCTACTGCCGACCGAGCTGCCCGGCACGCACACCCCGCGAGACCGGCGTCACCTTCTACCGCACGAGTGCAGCAGCGCACCTGGCCGGCTTCCGTGCCTGCAAACGCTGCCTGCCCGAAGCGACCCCCGGCAGCCCCGAGTGGGACCTGCGCGAGGACGTCGCCGGCCGCGCCATGCGCCTCGTCCTCGACGGCGTCGTCGAGCGCGACGGCGTCCCGGGGCTCGCCGCACGGGTCGGCTACTCCGAACGCCAGCTCAACCGCATCATGACGGCCGAGCTCGGTGCCGGCCCGAAGGCACTCAGCCGCGCACACCGCGCCCAGACGGCACGCACCCTGCTGACGTCGTCAGACCTGCCCATCGCGGACGTCGCCTTCGCCGCCGGGTTCGCGAGCGTCCGCCAGTTCAACGAGACCGTCCGCGAGGTCTTCGCCGTCACCCCGTCCGAGCTGCGCGCCCGGCGGACGCTCCGGCCCGCGTCCGACGGCGCACTGCACGTGCACCTGCCCGCGCGGCCGCCGTTCGACGCGCAGGGGCTCCTCGACTGGCACGCGCTGCACGCCCTGCCGGGCCTGGAGCAGGTGGACACCGACGAATCCGGTCGGGTCACCTCGTACGGGCGGCTGCTCGACCTGCCGGGAGGCCCGGGCTGGTTCAGCGCGTCGGCCGCGGTCGCGGGGACGGCCGGTTCCACGGCCGCCGGTCGCGGTACCGGGATCGACCTGCGGGTGCGCGTCACCGACCTGTCCGACCTGCCGACGCTCGTCGCCCGCGTCCGGTCGTACTTCGACCTCGATGCCGACCCGGTCGCCGTCGACGCGGTGCTCGGCTCCGTGCCCGAGCTGGCCGCGGCCGTGCGGCGGGTCCCCGGCCTGCGGCTGCCCGGTGCCGTCGACGCGCACGAGATCGTGTTCCGCACCCTCATCGGGCAGCAGGTCTCCGTCGCCGCGGCCCGGACGGCCCAGACGCGGCTCGTGGCGGCGCTCGGTGCCGCCGTGCCGTCGGCGATCCTGCCGGACGGCCTGCTGTTCCCGTCCGCCGAGGTCATCGCTGCCCGCGGCCACGAGGTGCTGCGCGGTCCGGCCGCCCGCGTCGACACGATCTTGCGGGTCGCCGCGGCGCTCGCCGACGGGTCGCTCGTGGTCGACGGCGGACAGTCCCTCGACGAGCTGCGCGAGCGGCTGCTGGCGGTGAAGGGCATCGGGCCGTGGACCGCCGACTACGTGGCGCTCCGGGTCCGGCACCACCCCGACGTGTTCCTCCACAGCGACCTCGCGGTGCGCAACGGTGCACAGGAACTCGGACTGCCCGGTACGGCGCGCGAGCTCTCCCTATGGTCGGAGCAGGTGGCGCCCTGGCGGAGCTACCTGACGATGCACTGCTGGCGACCGATCATCGACCGCGCGATCGCGACGGCCGCCGGTGCGCGGGTGCACGGCACCGGCCGTGCGCGGCACGCAGACAACGACCCTCGGAAGGACGAACGATGACCGACGCAACCATCCAGACCCTGGACACCCCGGACGGGGCCTTCACCGTGCTCGAGGACGCCGAGGGCCGTGTCCTCGCCTCGGGCTGGACCGACTCCGTCGACCGGATCCTCGGGCGGCTCGCCGACCGGTACCGGCCCAGTCGCATCGTCGACGGCACGGTCGCCGCCGCTGATGCCGTGGACGCCTTCTACTCGGGCGAGGTCGAGCACGCCATGCAGGTGCCGGTGCGGCAGTTCGGCACCGACCTGTTCACCGAGGGGTGGCGGCAGCTCCGCCGCATCCCGGCCGGCGGCACCCTGACCTACACCGAGTTCGCGGGGGCGATGGGCCGCCCGGACGCCGTGCGGGCCGCCGCCAGCGTGTGCGCACGGAACGCTCCCGCCCTGTTCGTGCCGTGCCACCGGGTGCTGCGTTCCGACGGCACGCTCGGGGGCTTCGCGTGGGGGCTCGACGTCAAGCGATCGTTGCTCGAACGGGAGTCGGTCGGCACCACGGCGCTCGTCTGACTTGTACAAAACGCTCTAGAATGTACAAATGAGCGAAGTGTCGATCTCTGAAGCGCGTGGCCGCCTGGCGTCGATCATCGACGACGCCCGGCACGAACCCGTCTACCTGACTCGGCGCAACAAGCGCGTCGCGGCGGTGGTGGACGCGGATGTCCTGGACCGCCTGCTCGAGGCGGCCGAGGACCTCGACGACCTGGTCGCGTACGACGCTGCCATCGCGGAGAACAAGCGCATCGGCGGCGAGAACGTGCAGTGGGACGATCTCAAGCGCGAACTCGGACTCGGATGACCTGGTCGGTCGAGGTCATCCCGTCCGCGCAACGTGTCATCCGCAAGCTCCCGCCCGACGGTCGTCGGCGGATCGAGGGACTCCTCGCGATCCTCGCCGACCACCCGCGGCCCCCGGCAGCTCGGAAGCTCGTGAACCGACCCGGTTGGCGGGTGCGATCAGGTGACTACCGTCTGATCTACGAGATCGACGACGGCCGACTCATCGTGATCGTCGTCGATGCCGGCCACCGCCGAGCGATCTACCGCGACCGCTGAGCGGAGCCGGACCCGGACCCGGATCGGTCGTCTCCCCCTGGTTGCGGGTGGTGACGTGGGAGCGCTCCGATGCCATGCTTCGAGGACCGACCCGCCCGGTCCCTCCCGAGGACCCGACGCAGCGCCGTCGAACCACCCTCGGAAGGCCCCCAATGGACCAGCACGTCGACCGCACGGTCGTCTCCGCCGACGGCACGGTGATCGCCGTGTCCGACGCGGGGACCGGTCCGGCGCTCGTCGTGGTCGGTGGCGCCTTCGACCACCACGGCACCCCCACCGTCGAGCACCTGACCGGCGGCCTGCAGGACCGCTACCGGGTCATCACGTACGACCGGCGGGGCCGCGGTGCGAGCGGCGACACCACCCCGTGGACGATCGAACGCGAGGTCGAGGACCTCGCGGCCGTCGTCGCGAGTGTGGACGGACCCGTCGCCGCGCTCGGCCTCTGCGTCGGCGCGGGGGTGGTCCTCCGGGGCCTCGCCGCCGGCGTCGCGCTCGGGGCCGCCGTGCTGTGGGAGCCGCCGTACCGAGCGACGGTCGACCCGCACGCCGACGACGTCGTCTTCGCCGACCTGCTCGACGAACACGTCGCCGCCGGCCGTCGCGCCCAAGCGGTCCGGGCGTTCCTCGCGCACGTCCTGGGGGTGCCGATGGGGCAGATCTCGGCGCTGCGGCTGAAGGGTGCGCTCTGGCGGTCGCTCGTCGTCGACGCCCACGTGCTCAGCCGCGACGTGCGGGTGCTCAACGGCCTGGCGATCCCGGAGCGGGTGGCAGCAGCGGTCGGTGTCCCGGTGCTCGTCGCCGCGGGCAGCGACGGCCACGAGTGGATGCGGCAGGCGGCCCGAGCGGTCGTCGAGGCCGTGCCGGGCTCGGGCTACGTCGAGGTCCCCGGGCAGGGTCACGTGCCCGAACCGGCCGCGATCGGCGCAGTGCTCGACGGGTTCCTGGTCCGGGTCGTCTCACCGAGCAGCTGACTGCGAGAGGATGGCGTGGTGAACCCAGCTCGTGCTGGGGAGTTCAGCACTCCTGCGAAGATGGTGCCGTGAACGCACCTCGTCTCGGACTCCTGCTCGACGTCGACGGGCCCATCGCCAGCCCCGTCTCCCGCACCATCGCGATCCCGAGCATCATTGAGGACCTCGTCGCCCTCGCCGCCGAGGGCATCCCCGTCGTCTTCAACACCGGCCGGAGCGACGCCTTCATCCGGAGCGAGGTGGTCGGTCCGTTGCTCGCCGGTGGTCTCGCCGAGGGTGGCCGCGTGCACGCCGTCTGCGAGAAGGGCGCCGTCTGGTGCTCGATCGGCCCGCAGTACGAGGGCGGGATGAGCGAGCTCACCGTCGCCGACGACCTGGCGCTCCCGCGCGACTACGCCGACGAGATGCGCGAGCTCGTCCGCACCGAGTACGCCGACCTGGTGTTCTTCGACGAGACGAAGCGCGCCATGGTGTCGATCGAGCAGCGGGTGGAGGTGCCGAACGCCACGTACCTGGCCCGGCAGCCCGAGTTCGACGCGAAGGCGATGGCGGCCCTCGAGCGTCGCGGCCTGGGCGTGCGCCGTCTCGACGACGTCCGACCCGACGCCGACGGCGCCGTGCAGTGGCGGATCGACCCGACGATCATCTCGACCGACGTCGAGTCCGACCGCAGCGGCAAGGACATGGGCGCCGAGCGGTCGCTCGAGCTCCTGGCGCAGGACGGCGAGCTGCCGACGGCCTGGCGCACGATGGGTGACTCGCGCAGCGACTACGCGATGGCGGACTGGCTGCACGCGAACGGTCACGAGGTCGCGCACGTCGACGTCCGTCCCTCGGACGGCGTGCCGGCGACGCCGTACCCGGTGCTCACCGCACCCGACGGGGTGATCCACGACGAGGCCGGAGCGCGGTTCCTGGCGGACTGGCGCCGATCCGCCTGAGCCGAGCCGGGCCTCCCGGTCGACCCGCCCTGCCCACGGAACCTGGTTCCGGACACTGCACCGCGCCGTTCCCTGGTTCCGCGTCCGGAACCTGGTTCCCATGCGCCCAGTGGCTCCGCTGTTTGCGTGTCGGGGTGGTACACCAGTAATGTCACGGGGTCCGCCGCCCAGTCGATGACGGGATCCACCCCATGGCAACGAAGCTCCGCATCAAGTCGATCGAGGCCTCACTGGCCGACTCCGAGGAGCAGGGCCGGTCCCTGAAACGCTCCCTGAAGACGTTCGACATCGCCGCGATGGGCATCGCGGTCGCCGTCGGCGCCGGCATCTTCTCGGTCGGCGCGAACGCCGCCGCGAACTTCGCCGGGCCCGGCGTCATCATCTCGTTCCTGCTCGCCGCGGTCACGTGTGGCCTGGCGATCATGTGCTACGCCGAGTTCGCCTCGACGATCCCCGTCGCCGGCTCCGCGTACACGTTCACGTACGCCACGATGGGCGAGCTGCTCGCCTGGATCGTCGGCTGGGACCTCATCCTCGAGACCCTCACCGCGAGCGCCGTCATCGCGAAGTACTGGGGCATCTACCTCAGCACCGCGTTCGACGTGTTCGGTGTGACCCTGCCGAGCACGATCCAGCTCGGCCCGATCCCGTTCACCTGGGGCCCGGTCCTGATCGTCGGCATCTTCACGGTGCTGCTCGCCTTCGGCACCCGCCTGTCGTCGCGGGTCTCGGCGGTCATCACGATCATCAAGGTCGCCATCGTGGTGTTCGTCATCGTCGCCGGCGCGTTCTTCGTCAAGGCCGCGAACTTCACCCCGTTCATCCCGCCGTCGGAGCCCGCCAAGGGCGCGGAGGGCAGCGTCTGGACCCAGTCGCTCGTGTCGTGGTTCACCGGTTCCGAGCCCGCGCAGTACGGCGTCTTCGGGCTGCTCGCCGCGGCGTCGCTCGTGTTCTTCGCGTTCATCGGGTTCGACGTCGTCGCGACCAGCGCGGAGGAGACCGAGAACCCGCAGAAGACGCTGCCCCGCGGCATCTTCATCGGCCTGGGCATCGTGACGCTGCTCTACGTCGGCGTCAGCATCGTCATCACCGGCATGGTCTCGTACCAGCGCCTCGCGCAGGAGGACGCACCGTCCCTGGCCTCGGCCTTCGACATCGTCGGGTTGCCGTGGGCGGCCGGCATCATCGCCATCGGCTCCCTGATCGGTCTGACGACCGTCGTCATGGTGCTGCTGCTCGGTCTGTCCCGCATCGTCTTCGCGATGAGCCGTGACGGTCTGCTGCCGCGCTGGTTCTCGAAGACGAACCCGAAGACGCAGACGCCGGTGCGCGTGCAGGTCGTCGCGGGTGTCGTCGTCGCGCTGCTCGCCGGCTTCACGGCGGTGGACAAGCTCGAGGGCATGATCAACATCGGCACGCTGTCGGCCTTCGTGCTGGTGTCGATCGGCATCATCGTGCTCCGCAAGTCGCGCCCGGACGCCCCGCGCTCGTTCCGGGTGCCGTGGTCGCCGGTGATCCCGATCCTGTCGGCGGTGCTGTGCTTCTGGCTGATGCTGAACCTCGAGGTCGAGACCTGGCTGCGGTTCGTCGTCTGGCTCGTCATCGGCTTCGCGATCTACTTCGGCTACAGCCGCCGCAACAGCCGGGTCGGCAAGGGCCAGCAGTAGCGGGCTCCGGCCTCCTACGCGCCGACGACCAACAGGACGCCGAAGCCCAGCATCACGACGGCGACCAGGCCGTCGAACACCCGCCACGTCAGCGGCTTCTCGAACAGCGGTCGGAGCAGTCGCCCGCCGAACCCGAGCGCGCCGAACCACAGGCAGCTCGCCGCAACCGCGCCGACGGTCCAGAGCCAGCGGTCGTCCGGGCCCTGCTGGTTCGCGACGGACCCGAGGAACACCAGCGTGTCCAGGTACACGTGCGGGTTCGCCCACGTGAAGACGAGCATGGTCGCCACCGCCGTGCGCATGGTCACCGCCTGGCCGGGAGGCACGGTGCGCGTCCGCCCCGCCACCACCGTCCCCGGGCGCTCGGGTCCACTGCCCGCGGCCGGCTCCGGCACGCCGTCGTCCGACGCCTCGTCGGCGACGCGAGTCGCGATGGTCACGTCGTCCGCCGCCTCGTCGGCCACGCGAATGGCGTCGCGCGACGGCCGCAGTGCCCGTCGCGCGGCGAGCACGCCGTAGGTCACGAGGAACGCGGCCCCGACGAACCGCACGACGACGAGCGCCACCGGGAACCGCTCGACCACTGCCCCGACGCCGAGCACCCCGGCGACGATGAGCACGGCGTCCGACACCGCGCACACGACGACCGCCGCCGTCACCACCCGCAGCCCCGAGCTGACCGCCAACCGGAGCAGGTAGGTGTTCTGCACACCGATCGCGACGATCAGGGCGAGTCCGGTGCCGAGGCCGGCGAGCAGGGGGAGGAGTGCGGTCACGTCCACGACGCTAGGGGCACCCTCGTCTGTAGACCAGCTCACGTTCCTACAGCGCCGTAAGCTGCACTGCATGGTCCGGTTCCAGCGCGAGCACCTCGAGACCCTGTTGGCCGCCGTCGACCACGGCACCCTCGACGCGGCTGCCCGGGCCTTGGCGATCACCCCGTCGGCGGTCTCACAGCGCATCAAGTCGATGGAGCAGCAGGTCGGCCGGGTCCTGCTGCAACGGACGACCCCGGTCACCCCGACGGCCGACGGTGCGGTCGTGCTCCGGCATGCACGCCAGGTGCGGCTGCTCGACGACGAGACCGCCCGCGCACTCGGCGAGACCGATGCCGACGGATCGGGGACCGCGGTGCCGTCGATCCCGCTCGCCGTCAACGCCGACTCCCTCGGCACGTGGTTCCTCGACGCGCTCGCACTCGTCCGTGTCGACACCGAGGTGGTCTTCGACCTGCACCGCGAGGACCAGGACCGCACCGCCGAGCTGCTGCGCGCCGGCACGGTGATGGGTGCCGTGACGGCCGAGGCGGATCCCGTGCAGGGCTGCTCGTCGGTACCGCTCGGCATCGACCGGTACCGGGCGGTGGCATCGCCGGCGTTCGTCGACCGCTACCTGTCCGACGCCGACACCGAGCGGCGCATGCTGAGCCGCCTCGACCTGGTGCCCCTCGTCGACTACGACCGTGACGACGACCTGCAGCAGGGCTACCTCCGCCGGGTGCTCGGCCACGCGCCCTCCGGTCCTCGCCACTTCGTCCCGACCTCGGCCGACTTCGCACGGGCGGTCTCGCTCGGCTTCGGGTGGGGGATGCTGCCCGAAGCGCAGTGCCTCGATGCCCTGGCGCGGGGCGAGCTGCTCGAGCTCACCCCGACGCGCCGCGCCGACGTCGCCCTGTGGTGGCAGCGGTGGAACCTGGCGTCACCCTTGCTCGAGCGGGTCACGGACGCGGTGCGGTCGACCGCCGCCGAGCGCCTGCACCCCGTCACCCGGTGAGCAGGCACGTGCCGGTGCTCGTCGCTGCGCCCGCGGCTCAGGTCTGGCAGCGCGGGCACCAGTAGGTGTCCCGCAGGGTGAGTTCCGAGTCACCGAGGTCCCCTCGCCGGATCCGGGTGCCGCACCGCAGGCACGGCTTGCCCGCGCGTCCGTAGACCCAGAACCGACGCCCCGGGCGGTCGATCCCCGTCGTCACCCGGTGGCTGCGGTCCCGGTTCGCCAGGATGAGCCGGCTCGCCAGGGAGATCGTCCGGCCGGCGTCGTGCACCTCGGCCACCGGGCGGGTCGGCAGGACCCCGCGCAGGAAGCAGAGCTCGTTGCGGTAGACGTTGCCGAGGCCGGCGAGCACCCGCTGGTCGAGGAGCGCCAGTCCGACCGGGCGTGCAGGATCCCGCGTCAGGTTCTCGAGCGCCAGGTCGGCGTCCCAGTCGGGCCCGAGCAGGTCCGGGCCGAGGTGCCCGACGACCTCGGACTCCTGGTCGCGGGGGACCACCTCGAGCACCCCGAGCGTGAACCCGACGGTCGAGACGTCCTCGGTGTCGAGGATCGCGCGTGCCTGGTGCGCCGGGCGTCGCCAGCGCTCGCCGGGGGCGTAGACGTCCCACCGCCCCTCCATCTTCAGGTGCGAGTGCACGGTCAGGTCCCCGATCCGGTGCAGCAGGTGCTTGCCACGGGGCACGACCTCGTCGACGGTGCGGCCGACCAGGTCGACGGTCGCGAACGCGGGCACCCGGAAGTCGCTCCGGGTCAGGACCTTGCCCGCGAGCGCCGTGTGCAGCCGGTGGGCTGCCCGGTAGACGGTGTCGCCCTCAGGCACGGAGCCGGAGTCCCTGCGGGGTGGCGGTGAACCCGGCGTCGCCCAGCGCGGTGCCGAGCGGGGTGCCGAGCACGAACTCGCCGTCGACGCGCTCGACCGCGAGCTTCCGCAGTCCGGTGCGCACGATGCCCGCGATCGACGCCGCTGCGACGGCCAGGTCGGCGGGGTCGTCGGTGAAGGTCAACACCGACTTGCCGCCGCGCTCGACGTACACCGCGAGCCGGCCGTCGACGGTGGTGACGAGTGCTCCGGCCTTACGCCCGGGCCGGTGGCCGCGTGCGCCGGTGGTGGCCGGTGCCGGGGCCTTCTGCGCAGCCGCAGCGACAGCAGCGACGTCGGCGCCCGTGACGTCCGTGTCGGCCGCCGCGCGGTCGTCGGACGGCCAGGGCAGCGATGCGCCGTACGGGTTCGCGGGGTCGGTCGCAGCCAGGGTCAGTGCCTCGCACTTCCGGTCCGGGTCGACGCGCTCGTCGTCGTCGAGGTCGCGGGCGTAGGTCCGCAGCCGGTCGATGGTCGGACCCGTGGCGAACTGTGCGGCCCCGAGGCCCTCGATGAAGTAGCCGCGGCGCGCCCGCCCGGACTCCTCGAACCGCGAGAGCACCCGGTACACGCCCGCGAACCCACCTCGGACCCCCTCGACCTGGACGGCCCCGCGGGTGACGACGCCGTAGCGCTCGAGCAGCTGCTCGGCGGTCGCGGCGGCCCGTACGGTCGAGTCGGACTCGGCCAGGGGGAGCAGGGACCAGCGGCCACCGACGGTCGGCGGACCGGACTGCGTCGGCATCGTCGGACGGCGGCGCCCGCGGTACGCACGAGCCCGCGGGGTGCTGCTGCTCTTCGCCTTGCCGCCGAGCATCGAGCGCAGCGGAGCGAACGTGTCGTTCGTGATCTGCCCGGCCCAGACGAGGTCCCACAGCGCCGTCGTCAGGGCCGGGTCGTCGGTGCTGCCGACGGCCTGCCCGAGCTGGCGGAAGAAGTACGCGCCGCCGCCGGCCAGGGCACCGAGCACGTCGCGCTGCAGCTCGGTGGTCTCGTCGCCGGAGGGCTCGGCGAGCGTCGTCGACGCCGTCTCGGCGAGGTGCAGGCGCACCCACCCGTCGTTGCCGGGCAGGGTCCCGCCGCCGGACCACAGGACCTCGCCGGTGGCGGTGAGCTCGTCGAGCATGTTCGTGGAGTAGTCGGTCACCCGCGCGGGCAGCACCAGGGTCTCCCAGGCGCTGGCGGGCAGGGCGACGCCGGCGAGCTGGTCGATCACCTGCAGGACCCCGTCGACCCCGCGCAGGCCGCCGCGGGTGCCGGGGGTCTGCACGTGCTGCCAGGCGGGCAGGAAGCGCGCGAGCGTGTCCGGCGACACCGGCTCGACCTCGTGGCGGAGCGCGGCGAGGGACTTCGTGCGGATCCGGCGCAGGACCTCGGCGTCGCACCACTCGGCGCCCTGCCGATCCGGGCGGAACTCGCCTTCGACCACACGCCGGTCGGCGACCAGACGGCGCAGGGTGTCCTGCACGACGGCGACCCCGAGGCCGAGGCGACCCGCGGCCTCCTGCGCCGAGAACGGCCCGTGCGACCGGGCGTACCGGCCGACCAGGTCACCGAGCGGGTCGGCGACGGGTTCGACGAACGCGGTCGGCACGCCGATCGGCAGCGGGACCCCGAGGGCGTCACGCAGGCGCGAGGCGTCCTCGATGACGGCCCAGCGGGTGGACCCGGCGTGCGAGAACGACAGGACGCGGCGATCGCGTTCGAGCGCGGTGAGGATCGCCTGGACCTCGGCGTCGGCCGCCCCACGGTCCGGGGCCCCTGCGAGCCAGCTCCGGTCGACGGCCTCGGACAGGTCGAGCGCCCCCACCAACCGCAGCACGTCGACGAGCCCCTCGGCGTCGCGGGCGCGGCGGTCCGGCGAGAGCCGCTGCAGGTCCTGTTCCACCGAGGCGATGACCGCCGGGTCGAGCAGCTCCCGCAGTTCGGCACGACCGAGCAGCTCGCCGAGCAGGGTCGAGTCGAGCGACAGTGCCGCGGCCCGGCGCTCGGCGAGCGGGGAGTCGCCCTCGTACATGAACGCGGCGACGTACCCGAACAGGATCGACCGTGCGAACGGGGACGGCGTCTCGGTCTCGGTCTCGACCAGGCGGATGCGGCGGCCGGCGATCTCGTCGGCGATGCCGAGCAGGGCGGGCACGTCGTAGACGTCCTGCAGCACTTCGCGCACGGTCTCGAGCACGATCGGGAACGACGGGTACTTCCGGGCCACCTCGAGCAGCTGCGAGGCCCGTTGCCGCTGCTGCCACAGGGGCGAACGCTGCCCGGGGTTCCGACGGGGCAGCAGCAGGGCGCGCGCCGCACACTCGCGGAACCGCGCGGCGAACAGCGCCGAGCCACCGACCTCGTCCGTGACGAGCGCCTCGAGGTCGTCGCGCTCGAACACGAACAGGTCGGCACCCGGCGGTTCGGCGTCGGTCTCGGGGATGCGCACCACGATGCCGTCGTCAGCGGCCATCGCGTCGCCGTCGATGCCGTGGCGTTCACGCAGCCGCGCCGCGACCGCCAGGGCCCACGGCGCGTGCACCTGCATGCCGTACGGCGAGTGCAGGATGAGCCGCCAGTCGCCGAGTTCGTCGCGGAAGCGTTCGACCACGAGCGTCGTGTCGTTCGGCACGTGGCCGGTGGCCGCCCGCTGGTCGCGCAGGAAGGTCAGCAGGTTCGTGACAGCACGCTCGTCGAGGCCGCCGGCGGCGACCCGGGCGCGGGCGTCGTCGTCCGAGGCGCCCTCGACCTCGCGCACGAACGCCCCCGTCGCGCGACCGAGTTCGGCGGGGCGGCCGATGCCGTCGCCCTTCCAGAACGGCACCCGACCGGGCTGTCCGAACGCCGGGCTCACGATGACCCGGTCGTGGGTGATCTCCTCGATCCGCCAGCTCGTGGCTCCGAGGGCGAAGACGTCGCCGACGCGGGACTCGTAGACCATCTCCTCGTCGAGCTCGCCGACCCGGGAGGCCTTCTCGCCGACCATGAACACGCCGAACATGCCGCGGTCCGGGATCGTGCCGCCGCTCGTCACCGCGAGCCGCTGGGCCCCCGGGCGTCCGGTCAGGGTGCCGTGCACGCGGTCCCACACGAGGCGCGGGCGGAGCTCGGCGAACTCGTCGCTCGGGTACCGCCCGGTCACCAGGTCGAGCGTGGCGTCGAACGCCGAACGGGGCAGGCCGCTGAACGGAGCGCTGCGCCGGATCAGGTCGAACCAGTGCTCGACGTCGACGGTGTCGATCGCTCCCGCGGCGACGGTGTGCTGCGCCAGCACGTCGAGGGGGTTCGCCGGCACCGAGATCGACTCGATCTGCCCCGAGACCATCCGTTCGACCGTGACCGCACTGTTGACGAGGTCGGCGCGGTGCTTCGGGAACAGCACCCCGCGGGAGATCTCGCCCACCTGGTGCCCGGCACGCCCGACGCGCTGCAGGCCGCTCGCGACCGAGGGGGGCGCCTCGACCTGGACGACGAGGTCGACCTCGCCCATGTCGATCCCGAGTTCGAGCGAACTCGTCGCGACGACGCACCGCAGCCGACCGGACTTCAGGTCGTCCTCGATGATGGCGCGCTGGTCCTTCGACACCGAGCCGTGGTGGGCGCGGGCGAGCACGGGCACTGCAGTGTCGGAGCCGCCGCCACCGGTCTGCCCGGACGCGCCGATCATCTGCGCCGGCGGCCGCTTCGTGCCCTGGGGTGCGACCGCATGTGCCGAGGTCCGCGCGGGCGACTGCGCGCGACCCCGCGCCACCGGCAGCCCGTCGTCGGCCGGCGAGACACCCGCCGGCACCAGCGCATCGCCCACCGCGGCCGGAGCCGCCGCAGCGATGACGCGCTCTTCGTGGATCTCGTTCAGCCGCGCGGTGAGTCGCTCGGCCAGTCGCCGCGAGTTCGCGAACACGATCGTCGACCGGTGCTCCTCGATGAGGTCGACCACACGCTCTTCGACGTGCGGCCAGATCGAGCCGTTCGCGGGCGCGTCGGACGCGTCTGCACCGACCGGCGGAGCACCGAGCTCGGCCATGTCGTCGACCGGCACGACGACCCGCAGGTCGAAGGTCTTCTGCGCCGGCGGGGCGATGATCGTCACCGGTGCACGCCCGCCGAGGAACCGAGCGACCTCTTCCGGCGGCCGGACCGTCGCGGACAGCCCGATGCGCTGCACCGGCTTGTCGAGCAGGTCGTCGAGCCGCTCGAGCGAGACGGCCAGGTGCGCTCCGCGCTTGGTCGAGGCGACCGCGTGCACCTCGTCCACGATGACGGTGTCGACGTTGACCAGGGTCTCGCGCGCCTGCGAGGTGAGCATGAGGTACAGCGACTCGGGCGTCGTGATGAGGATGTCGGGCGGCTGGCGGAGCAGCTTCTGCCGGTCCGACGACGGGGTGTCGCCACTGCGCACCCCGACGGTGACCTCTGGTGGTTCGGTGCCGAGCCGCCGGGCCGTCTGCGTGATGCCGACGAGCGGGCTGCGCAGGTTCCGCTCGACGTCGACGCCGAGGGCCTTGAGCGGCGAGACGTACAGGACCCGCGTGCGCTGCTTGGCCGGGGGCCGGTCGGTCGCGCTGATGAGCCGGTCGATCGACCACAGGAACGAGGCCAGGGTCTTGCCGGAACCGGTCGGCGCGATGACGAGTGCGTGCTGCCCCGTCGAGATGGCGTCCCACGCGCCCGCCTGTGCCGGAGTGGGGGCGTCGAACGCACCACGGAACCACTCCGCGGTCGCGGGGGAGAAGCGCTCGAAGACGTCCGTCATGGTCCGCCCATCCTGCCCGCCACCACCGACAGCAGGCCGAGCGGGGAATACTCCTTGACAAGACGATAGTTAGCGATCTATCGTAAACACATCGCGATACGACGAAGACGAAACCAGTCAGACCGATCGCGAGCCGACTCAGCAACAAGGAAGGACGCACCATGCGCCCCATGCACAACGACAACGACAGCAACCACCACCCGCGCGGCCCCCGTTTCGGCGGCGCGCGGCAGCACCACGGCGCCGGCTTCCCCGGCCGCGACCGCGGTGACCACGAGCACGGCGGCCGAGGCGGCCGTGGCTTCGGCCCGGGCTTCGGGCCGGGCATGGGCTTCGGCCCCGGCTTCGGTGGCTTCGGCGGACCCGGCTTCGGTCGCGAACGCCGCCGCCGCGGTGACGTCCGCCTCGCGATCCTCGGCCTGCTGGCCGAGGGGCCGCAGAACGGCTACGCCGTGATCAAGACCATCGCCGAGCGCACCGGCGGCGCCTGGAAGCCGAGTCCCGGCTCGGTTTACCCGACGCTCCAGCAGCTCGTCGACGAAGACCTCGTGGTCTCGTCGGGCGACGGCCGCAAGACGCTCTTCGAGCTCACCGACGCGGGCAAGGCCGAGGCCGAGGCGAAGGCCGACGAGATCGCAGCGGCACTCGACGCGGCCCCCGGGATCCCGGACGCGCAGCGCGAGTTCTTCGAGGCGCTCCGGAAGACCATGGGCGTCCTGCAGATGTACCGGACGACCGCGACGGAGGACCAGGCCAAGGCCGCCACCGCCAAGGTCGACCAGCTCCGCAAGGACCTGCTGCAGATCCTCGCCGACTGACGTCGGAACCCACGAACGGGAGGCACGGTGCCAGCTGGCACCGTGCCTCCCGTCCGTCGTCGCCGGGGCTGACCCCCGCGCATCGTGAGCAGAAAAGGTCGAGTCCGCACGTCGGACCCGACCATTTCTGCTCACCAAGCGCGTCCCGCGCCCTCACCAAGCGCGCCCCGCGCCTACGCCCCGATGAACGCCGCGACGTCCGACAGCTCCGCTGCCGACACCGCGTGCGGCAGCCCCTCGTAGGCCCGGTCCGTCACGGTGGTGTTCGCCGCCGCCCACGCCTGCGTCCGCGCGGTGGCCTCCGCCGGGATCACCGGGTCGAGGTCGCCGTGCCCGAGGAACACCCGCGGCCGGACGGCGGCGACGGCCTCGTCGCGCGAGTCCGTCACCCCCGGCACGACGAACCCGGACAGCGACACCGCGAACGCGAACGCCGCGGGCCGTGCGCGCAGCAGCTGCAGCGCCATCGACCCGCCCTGCGAGAACCCGAGGAGTCCGATCCGCGGGTGGTCGGCGGCGACGGAGTCGACCCACGCGAGCACCTCGGCGACGGCGGCGTCGACGGGCTCGAGTGCGGGGGAGCCCGGCGTCCCGAGCGGGTACCAGCTGAACCCCTGGCCCCAAGCCATCGGCGCCCGCAGTGACGCCATCGTCCAGGCCGCCGGCAGCGCGGGGGCGAGTCCGAGCAGGTCGCGTTCGTTCGACCCCACCCCGTGCATGGTCACGAGCAGCGGTGTCCCTGCGCGTTCTTCCGCGGGACGGGTCCACTGCACCAGGTCTGCATCGATCATGTGGACAACGCTAACCATCCCCAAGTCCCGCGCCTTCCGCCGAACTCGACGCCGTCCCTGGTAGACACGGTGCATGGCCTCGTTGCAAACCCCCGACCCCGACTCCGGCTGGCTGTCCGACGAGGAACTCGCCAACGCGCGTCGTCGACTCCCCATCTGCTACGTCGAGGCGATCCCCGTCCGCACCGACGGCCTCGGCGTCGTGACCGAGGTCGGAGTGCTGCTGCGCGTGGCCCCGAGCGGCTCGATCGTCCGCACCCTGGTGTCCGGTCGCGTGATGTTCGGCGAGTCCATCCGCACGGCGCTCTTCCGTCACCTCGAGAAGGACCTCGGCCCGATGGCGTTCCCGCAGCTGCCGTCGAGTCCGACGCCGTTCACGGTGGCCGAGTACTTCCCGCTGCCCGGGGCCTCGGTGTACACCGACGAGCGGCAGCACGCGATCTCGCTGGCCTACGTCGTCCCGGTGACGGGCACGTGCGAGCCCCGGCAGGACGCCCTCGAGCTCACCTGGATGACCCCGATGGAAGCCGCGTCCGACGGCGTCGCCGACGACATGGAGGGTGGCCGCGGCGCCCTGCTGCGCGCGGGCCTCGCGTCGGTCGGCGCGCTCATGTAGCGACCGGCTCGGTTCCCGAACACGACGGAGCCCCCCCCCGAACACGACGAAGCCCCCGGATCCGATCGGATCCGGGGGCTTCGCAGCGCGGTGCTTGACCGGCTTGTTACTTCGTGTCGCGGTCGCTCTTGAGGCTGTCGGCGACGCCGGAAGCGGCGTCCTTGACGTTCGTACCCGCCTGCTTGGTGTCGGCCTTGACCTGATCGGTCTTGCCCTCAGCCTTGAGGTGGTCGTTGTCCGTCGCGTTCCCGACGGCCTCCTTGACCTTGCCTGCCGCCTTCTCAGCGGCGTTCTTGATGTCTTCGATCCCAGCCATAGGCACTCCTTCCAACAGCGGACGTTTCCCCGTCAGCCGCTTGCGCGGCATCCGGTGAAGGAGAACCTACGCCTCGGGGGTGTCCGCTTCGCAGGCGCCCCCAAGGTTGTCCCCCGCTGGTCAGCGCGGGCCGGGTCGACAGGTCAGTGGCGGTCGGCAGCGCCGGCCGGACGGGAGGCACGGCGCGACGAGCCACGACGGCCCCCGCCCGACTCCTGGCCGGCTCCACGGCCCGCGGCGTAGCCACCGTCCGAGGACCAGACGGCAGAGGACCCACCGCGCACGGTGTCGCTGCCGGCACGACGGCTGCCGCCGGTACGGCGACCACCCGTCGAGCCCGCGCCCGCGGCGGCGGAGCGCCCGGTGCCCTCGGAACGTGCGCCACGAGCCGGACGGCCCTGACGGCCCCCGGCCGAACCGGCGGACTCGGAAGCCGAGCCGGCACGCGCGGGCTGACCCGAGCCTCCCGGACGGCCGCCGCGACCACGACGACCACGGTCACCGGCGGAATCGGCGGAGCGCTGCTTCGGCTGACGCTGCTGCTGCGCGGGCTGGTCCTCGGCGACGTGGCGGATCGGGGCGATCTCACCGACGAGCGTGGTGACCGCCGGGGAGGTCGCGGTGACCTGCTGCGGGGTGACCTTGATCGCGGCGGCACGCATCATCTGCGCGACGTCGCGACGCTCGGCGGGCATCGTCACCGTGACCACGTCACCGGACGAACCGGCACGGGCGGTACGGCCCGAGCGGTGCAGGTACGCCTTGTGCTCGGTGGGCGGGTCGACGTGCACGACGAGCTCGACGTTGTCGACGTGCACACCACGGGCGGCGACGTCGGTGGCGACGAGGACGAGGGCCTCGCCGGACGAGAACTTCGCCAGGTTCCGCTCACGGGCGCCCTGCGACAGGTTGCCCTGCAGGTCGACGGCCGGGATCCCCTGGCTGCTGAGCTGCTTGGCGAGGCGCTTGGCGTGGTGCTTGGTGCGCATGAAGAGGATGCGGCGACCGTTGCCCGAGGCGAGGGTGCTCACGAGGTGCTTCTTCGCGTCGGCGTCGGCGACCTCGAACAGGTGGTGGGTCATCGCCTCGACGGGGCTGTTCGCCTCGTCGACGGAGTGCATCACCGGGTTGTGCAGGAACTTCTTGACGAGCTTGTCCACGCCGTTGTCGAGCGTGGCGGAGAACAGCAGACGCTGCCCCTGCTCGGGCGTCGCCTGCATGATCTTGGTCACGCCGGGCAGGAAGCCCATGTCGGCCATGTGGTCGGCCTCGTCGAGGACGGTCACCTCGATGTCACCGAGGTTGACGTGGCCCTGCTGCATGAGGTCGGCGAGACGGCCCGGGCAGGCCACGACGACGTCCACGCCGCCGCGCAGGGCGTCGACCTGACGGCCCTGTCCGACGCCACCGAAGATGGTCGTGGTGTTCAGGCCCATGGCCTTCGCGAGCGGAGCGAGGGCGACGTCGATCTGGGTCGCGAGCTCACGGGTCGGGGCGAGCACCAGGGCACGGGGGCGGCCGGCACGGCGCTTGCGGCCACTGGCGGCGAGGCGGGCGACGAGCGGGATCGCGAACGCGATCGTCTTGCCGGAGCCGGTGCGGCCACGGCCGAGGACGTCCTTGCCCTGCAGGGAGTCGGGGAGCGTGTCCTCCTGGATCGGGAACGCGGTCTCCTTGCCCTGGTCGGCGAGGACGGCGACCATCGGCGCGGGGACGCCCAGGTCGGAGAAACGGAGGTCATTGGTGGTCATGGTGACCTTTCGAGCCGGATGAGACCGGCTGTGGGCGCGCTCTGAGGCAGCGCGCGGGCGGGATGCGCGCCAACAGAGGTGGCTGGCGCAGTCGCCGCAGCAGAGAAGCCTGGGCACCTTCGGGAGGTGCTCGATCATCGACCAGAGGATCAGTGGAACGTGGTCGGGAGTTCGGGGCGTCCGTACGACGCACGAGACGATCGGCGTCTCGAGTACCACCAGCATAGCGTGTGGACCCCGCAGAACCCAGGACCGGTCCGTTCGCCGTGCGCATGCGAGGATTCCCGGGTGCGTACGCGAACCGTCCTGATCACCACCGCGATGGCCCTGGTGGCCGTCCTCGGCACGGCCGGTTGCGCCGAGGCTGCTCCGACCAGCGCTGCGGCGAGCTACCGCAACCTGCCGACCTCGGGGCGCCCGGACTACCAGCTCGGCGGCTCCTACACGCCGCCGTCCGGTGTGACGATCGTCGAGCGGGACAGCACCGCCAAGCCCGCGAAGGGCAAGTACGACATCTGCTACGTCAACGGGTTCCAGACGCAGCCTGAGTCCGCCCGCACGTGGACGGGGTCGTACCCGTCGGCGATCCTGCGCGACCGGGCCGGCAAGCCGGTGTCCGACCCGGGTTGGCCGGACGAGATGCTCCTCGACACCCGGACGGCGGCGAAGCGCGCGCTCATCACGAAGGTGCTCGCGAAGTCGATCGCCCGTTGCGGCGACCGCGGGTTCGACGCGGTCGAGTTCGACAACCTCGACTCGTGGACCCGGAGCGGGAAGCGGCTCACGCGCGCCGGCAACCTCGCGCTGGCGAAGTCACTCGTCGACACCGGGCACCGCCACGGCCTGGCCGTCGGGCAGAAGAACACGCCGCAGCTCGGGGCCTCCGGCCGGAAGCAGACCGGGTTCGACTTCGTCGTCGCCGAGGAGTGCGTGCAGTACCGGGAGTGCTCGGCGTACACGAAGGCCTACGGCAAGCGGGTCATCGACATCGAGTACGCGGACACCCTCGAGCGCTCGTGGGGCTCGGTCTGCAAGCTGAAGAGCCGCCCGGCGATGACGATCCTGCGCGACCGCGACCTGGTCACGCCGACCGACGACGCCTACGTCTTCGAGCACTGCTGAGCGCGGGTTCCTTCCCAGAACGCCCGCGATGGGAAGTCGAATCGGGCGTACCGGGCCGGAACTTCCGACCAGGTACGCCCGGAAGCACCAGGTACGCCCCGAAGCCCCGCGCTACGCGGGCCAGGCGTCCTTGAGCGCGGTTGCCGCCTGGTCCGCCGACAGACCCGCCGCGCGGGCAGCGGCTGCCAGCGCGCGTGCCGCATCAGCCACGGCGTCGGGCACCTCGGCCGGCCGCACCACCCGGGTGCCGGCACCACGAGCGGTGTGCACGAGCCCGGCCTCCTCGAGCAGCTGGTAGGCCTTCGCGACCGTGCCGGCCGCCAGCCCGAGCTCGTCGGCCAGCCCCCGCACGCTCGGCAGCCGTTCGCCGTCGACGAGGTACCCCGCGCCGATCTGTGCCGCGATCTGCGAGCGGACCTGCTCGAAGGGCGGCACGCGTCCGCCGGCGTCGAGTGCGACCAGTCCTGCCATGCGTTCCACCCTAGAAGTCGTACTGCTCGCCGACCGGGATCGGCACCGGCACGGTGTTGCCGGGAGGCGCGAGCGGGCACGCCCACGCCGGGTCGTACGCGCACGACGGGTTGTACGCGAAGTTGAAGTCCAGCACGAGCGAGTCGGCGTCGTCGCCGCCCAGGTCCGAGCCCTTGATCGTGTCGAGCAGGTAGCGTCCGCCGCCGTACGTGCCGCGGGCCTTGCCGGCACTGGAGTCCTTCACGGGGACGAACAGCCCGCCCGCGTAGCCGCCGTGCGACCAGACGTCGAGCGTGCCGACGCCCGGGACCGTCACGACGCCGAGGCGGTCGAAGTGCACGGTGCCGTCGGTGCCGGTCTCGTAGTCGAACTCGGCGGGCTCGGCCGGTTCGATGCGCACCTGGAACCGCCAGGCGGGGTCGTAGTCCGGCACGGGCAGCGACTCGAAGTCGCGGGCGTCCTCGTCCAGGAGCGGCGACGCGGGGTGCTCGGCGAACATCGCGTCGCGGGTCTCCCGCCACAGCGCGTGCGCCGTCTGGGGATCGGGCGTCGCGCGGACACGGCGGTACAGGTCGAACGTCATGCGCCGCCAGTCCACGGTCGCCAGCGTGCTGCGCACACGGTCGTCGGTCGTCGGCTCCTGGGGGCGCGTCTGGCTCACGTGGTCGAGGCTACGCCCGCTCCGCGGTGGACGGGAGGCCCGACTCGCCTCGGTCAGGCAGCATCCGTCCGCCAGGTGGGCGCGAGCGCACGCATCCGGTACGCCCGCCACTGCCAGATGACCCACATCCCCGGCCACAGCAGTGCGCCGAGGGCCCACGGCCGCATCCGGTAGGTCAGGCGGTCGATGAGCAGCGTCCGGTCGCCGGGAGCCGGCACGACCGCCATCCGGTGGCGCATCGTCATGCGGCCGAACAGCCCGCTCGTGCCGCCGCCGTTGTCACGCTGCACGGGGACGCCGTCGATCTCGTACAGGTCGAGGTCGACGTGCGTGTCGCCGCTCGGCACGAGGCCGAACGCACTCGCGGTGATCGGGTGCGGGTGCCCCGGTTCCCACCGCTCCGGGAACCCCTCGGGGCTGCGCGAGCGGTAGACCAGGAACGGCTTCGTCACCGCGACCATCACGGACGGGGACAGCAGGGCATCGCGCACGGCGTCGACCGGCGCATCGAGGACGATCCGGATACCGACGTGCATGCCCAGGACCCTACGCTCGCGGCCGACGACCGCTCTCGGCAAATGTGAAATACAAGTATGTGAGTGTGTACAGCATGCGATCCACTCATCCCCGCCTCCCCCTGCTCGCCGCCCCCGCCGTCCTCCTCGTCCTCGCCGGGTGCGCGGCCGGAACGCCTCCCGAGGCCGACGCGCACGACGCCGGCACGTCGTGGTCGTACGAGGGGGCGGGTGCCCCGCAGCACTGGGGTGGTCTCACCGACGAGTACGGCACGTGCGGCACCGGCGACCAGCAGTCCCCGATCGACCTCCCGGCGGCCCGCGGTGGCGCCGACCTCGACCTCGTGGGCACGGGCGCCGTCCGGGGTCTGACGGCGGACAACGGGCACACCGTGCAGTTCACCGCCGGCGACGGTGCCTCGACGACCATCGCCGGCGCGGACCTCGACCTGGTGCAGATGCACTTCCACGCGGGGTCGGAGCACACCGTCGACGGCGACCCGGCCGACGCGGAGTTCCACTTCGTGCACGCCGACGACCGCGGAGCCCTGACCGTCGTCGGGGTCCTCGCCGAGCGGGGCGCGCACAACCCCGCCTACGAGAGCTACCTCGCCGGGGCGACGGCGGGTGCCGGCCGGGAGAGCACGGTGGACGTCGAGGCGATGCTGCCCGCGACGCGCTCCTTCGCGACCTACGAGGGCTCGCTCACCACGCCGCCCTGCACCGAGGGGGTGCGGTGGATCGTGCTCGAGGACCCGATCGAGCTCGGCGTCGACCAGCTCGCCGACCTCGAGGCAGCGCACGTCGAGAACGCGCGTCCGGTCCAGCCGCTCGGCGACCGGACGGTCCGTCACACGCTCTGACGGTCAGGCGTGCCGGGCGGACCGGCGGCGCGACCCCTCGGCGCGGTCGTGCCGCCGGAGCCGCTCGGCCAGGGACAGCCGGACCGCCGGCCACTCCGAGGCGATGATCGAGAACACCACGGTGTCGCGGAGCGTGCCGTCGCGACCGATCGAGTGGTTCCGCAGCACGCCGTCCTGCTTCGCGCCCAGACCGGCGATCGCGGCGCGGGACTGGTGGTTGTGCCAGTGCGTGCGGAACTCCACCGCGATGCACTGCCAGGCCTCGAACGCGTGGGACAGCATCAGCAGCTTCGCCTCGGTGTTGATGCCCGAACGCTGCGCCGACTTCGCCAGGAACGTGCTGCCGATCTCGACGTGCCGGTTGCCCGCGTCGATGTTCATGAAGGTCGTCGAACCCACCACGCGGCCGGTCGGACGATCACGCACCGCGAAGGGCACCATGCGGCCGGCCTCGTGCTCGGCGAGGCGCCGGTCGATCTCGTCCTCGACCTGGGCCGGCGCGGGGACCGAGGTGTACCAGGTGCGCCACAGATCGCCGTCCGTCACCGCTGCCCGCAGGTCTTCCGCGTGCTCCTGCGCGAGGGGCTCGAGCGTCACACGGTCGCCGGTCAGGGTGGGCGCGGGGGCGATCTCCATGGAAAAGCATCCTACGGTCGTCGACCATGGCGGAGCCTGGCGGGACGGTCACCCTGTGGAGAGGGACAGCATCGCTCGGACGGCTATCGTGACGGACGTGGCAGAACGCACCCAGGAGCAGTACCAGGTCCGGTTCGCGTGGGGCACCGGTGGTGCGGCACGCATCGCCCACGGCGCACACCTCGTCGTCTGGGTGGACGTCCTGCCGAGCTCGCCGGACGCGGCGGCGCAGCGCCGCGCGTTGCGGAACGCGACCGCCCAGCTGCCGGACGGTCCGGAGGTCGTGCTCGGCCACCTCGGCAACGCGAGTGCGATCGCGGAACGGGTGACGGGCCTCCAGGCCGATCGTGGCGACCGGTGCGTCGTCGCGGTCGTCGCCGCCGGGCTGCACCATCCCGGAGCGCTGGACGACGCGGCCGAGGCCGCGGGCGAGACCGTCGACGTGCCCGACGCGCCCGACTTCGCCGTCGAGGACCTGCTCGCCGCCGGCGCCGTCGTCGACGCGCTCGCCGCGGTCGGGATCGACCACACCTCACCGGAGGCCGCCGCGGCCTGCGCGGCGTACACCGGGCTCCGGCGCGCGGTGAAGCACCTGGTCACGGCCTCCGAGAGCGCGGCCGTCCTCGGTCGCGAGCCGGTGCACGCGGCGCTCGCCGTCGGACCGGAACTGGTCGTCCTGCGGGAATCGCGGGGCCGGGCGTAGCGTTCGGTCGGACAGGGACCGGAGCGCCGTCCAGGCCGTCCGGCACCAGCGAGCGAAGGAGCAACGCATGAAGGCAGTCGTCGGCGACACGGTGATCGCGGAGGCCCCGGAAGAGGACCTCATCAAGATCGAGGGCAACTGGTACTTCCCGCCGTCGAGCGTGAAGTCCGAGCTGTTCACCGAGAGCCCCACCCAGTACCACTGCCCGTGGAAGGGCGACACCCAGTACTTCACGGTGAACGTGGACGGACAGGCGCTGCAGGACCGCGCGTGGTCCTACCCGACGCCGATCCCGTCGTCGTTCGACCGCGTCGGCAAGGACTACTCGGGCTACGTCGCGTTCTGGAAGGACGTCACGGTCGTCGAGTGACGACCAGCGTCCCGGCGCTCACTGCGTCACCGTGAGCACGATCAGCGCGACGTTGAGCGCCACGATGACCGCCGCGATCACCCACGCCACCACGCGGGTGGTCGCGGCGTTCACTTCCGAGCCCATGATGCTGCGGCGCGACGTGTAGACGACCAGCGGGACGATCGCGAAGGCGATCCCGAAGCTCAGCACCACCTGGCTCACCACCAGCAGCATCGTCGCGTCGGCACCGATCGCGAGCAGCACGATCGCCGGCACCAGGGTGATCACACGCCGCGCCACGAGCGGGATCCGGACGTGCAGCAGCCCCTTCATGATCTCGGCGCCGGCCATGCAGCCGACCGAGGTCGAGGCCAGCCCCGACGCCAGCAGCCCCACCGCGAACAGCACCCCGACGACGGGCCCGACGTGGTCGGCGATCGCCCGCTGGGCACCGGGGATCGAGTCGGTGCCGGCGACGCCGGGCAGGGTCGCCGCGGCCAGGACGAGCATGCAGATGTTCACTCCGCCGGCGACCACCAGCGCGAGACCGACGTCCCACCGGGTCGCGACGAGCACGCGGCGGCGCTCCGGGCCGGCGGGGACGTCGCCGTGCCGGTCGCGGGCCAGCGCCGAGTGCAGGTAGACCGCGTGCGGCATGACCGTCGCGCCGAGCATCGAGGCCGCGAGCATCACCGACTCTGAGCCCTCGAACCGCGGCACCAGGCCGCTGACGAGCTCGGCGGGGGAAACCTGCGCGAAGAGCAGTCCGGCGCAGAAGCCGACGGTCAGGATCGCGAGCATCGCCGTGACGACGGCTTCGAACGTGCGGGTCCCGCGGCGGCTGTGCAGGGTCAGCAGGAGCATCGAGACCACACCCGTGATGAGCCCGCCGGCGACGAGCGGCAGGCCGAAGAGCAGGTGCAGGGCGAGCGCGCCGCCGATCACCTCGGCGATGTCGGTCGCGGCCGCGACGATCTCGGCCTGCCCCCAGAACAGCAGCCTCGGGGTGCGACGCATGCGCAGGCCGAGGTGCTCCGGGAGGGACTTGCCCGTGACGACGCCGAGCTTGGCGGAAAGGTACTGCACGACGACCGCGCTCGCGTTCGCGGCGACCAGGACCCAGAGGAGCAGGTAGCCGTACTTCGCCCCGGCGGTGAGGTTGGCCGCCACGTTGCCGGGGTCGACGTAGGCGATGGCCGCGACGAACGCCGGGCCGAGCAGGGTGAGGCCGGCGGCGCGGCGCCTCGGGGTACCCGTGGGTTCCTCGGTGGTCCTGGCTGCGGCGGTGTCGGTCACGGCACCAGCATGCCAGAGAATTCGGTGCGCCGAATCTTTTTCTTCGCGCTGCCTTGACGGCTGGTCGGAGGGTGGTCAGACCGCCGCGCGCCGAGCGCGGTGCGCACGGACCTTGGCGCGGTTCCCGCAGCGCTGCATCGAGCACCAGCGGCGTGTCCCGCCCCGCGAGGAGTCGTAGAAGACCAGCGCGCAGTCGTCCGCCGAGCAGCGGCTCAGACGCGTCGGACGGCCGTCAGCCTCGACGTCGTCGAAGCCGACCTCGGTGAACAGCGCGACGGCGTCGCGCGCGACGCTGGACAGTGCCTGGGCCAGGCGGACGCGGTTCGCTCCGGCACGTCGTCGGCCACCCGGGAGGCTCGGGGGCACGTCCGGCAGGGCGGCGAACAGGTTGACGGTGTCGATGTCGTCGGGCGCGGGGCGCGTGCGGCCGGTCCCGGCACGCAGGCCCGCCGCGACGGCGGTGCGCTCGGCCGCGGTGGTCGCCGGGCCGGGGGCCGCGGCGACGGCGAGTCGGGCGATCGCCGCGCGGAGCGCGCGTGCGTCCTGCAGCTCGCGCGCGCTCGCCCCGACGTCGATCGGTTCGGTGTGGTCGCTGAGCCACTCGTCCAGGTCCGCCGGGCTCGCGAGCAGCTCACCGAGCTGCGATCGAGGGCGTCGGCCGTCCGGGTCGTCGGCGAACCCACCGGTGTGCGCGAAGTCCAGGGCGATCCGACCGGCGTCGAAGAACCAGGTGGATCCGGCGTCCGTGCGGATGTGCTGCCCCGTGTGCATCCGTCCAGGCTAACGGGTTACCGGCGCGCCTCCGCGCGCGGACGGACTCATGCGGTAGTCGAGGCCACCGTCGACGGGGTGTCAGCCTCGCTCCGGCGCCGCCAGACGATGGCGTTGCGGGGATCGAACCGGCGGGAGCACCGGGCACAGGCGAGCTGGCGGGTGGGCGTCCGGTAGCGGAAGTGCTCGTGTCCGGCGGGGCAGGTCCCGATCCACGGTGCGAGCTCGCTGGCGATCGGGCCGTCGTGCAGCCGCGAACCCGTGTACCCGATGGCGGACGCGGTCCGCTTCCACTTCGGGCCGTGGCCCGCACGTGCTCCGGCGAGGGCGTGCGCGACCTCGTGCAGCAGGACCTGCTCGACGTCGTCGTCCGAGAACCGTGTCGCCAGGTGCCGGCTGACGGTGATGCGCTTCCGGGCGAAGTCGCACTGTCCTGCACGGGTCTTCGCGTGGTCGAACCCGAAGGCCCACGAGCCCGCGCCGAGGTGTTCGGTGATGAGTGCCTCGGCTCGGGAACGGACCGTCTCGAGTGCGGTCACTGGTCGGCGCGGGGGTCGGCCTGGCCCTTCTTGGCTGCCCGTGCGGCGATCCGTCCCCAGATGTCGTCGGCCTCGGTGCGCGCGGCGTCCGGCGCCCCGAGCACCCGGCGGCGGATCGGCGGGACCTGCTTGACCGGCTCGGCGACGCGCATGGTCGGTTCGTCGTCCTCGGCACGGCGGGCGGCGACCTCGCGGGCCGTCCGCGGCTTGTCGGCGGGTTCGGCGGGGTGCGTGATCGAGGCACGCATCGCCGCCTCGACCGCGGTGCGCAGGGCGTCGGTGCGCTCGGACGGGGCACCGGCCTGGCGGAACGCCTGGTAGGCGCGGGACAGTGCGGCGCGGGCCTCTTCGAAGCGGTCGTTCTCGAACAGCGACCACCCCTCGATCTCGGCGGCGGCCCCCTCGAGCTCCGGCCACTCCTCGGTCGCGGCGGTGTCGCGGGCCAGGGCGGCCTCGGTCGCGGCACGCTCGTGGCGACCCAGGTCGTGCAGGATGTGCGCGCGCCGGATCCGGGCGGCGACCTTGTCCTGACGCTCGCCCGTGAACATCGCGAGGCGGAAGACCTCCTCCGCGACGACGAGTGACTCGTCGAGACGACCGAGCAGGCGGAGGAGTTCGGCGCGTTCCGCGAGCGCCTCGGTGCTGCGGCTCTGACCGAGGTCGCGCAGACGCTGGTGCACGGCGTCGACGTCGACCGCCGGCCGCAGGCTGATGGGCGCGAAGGTGCTGCCCGGGCTGACCCCGGCCGTCACGGGAGCCGCGTGGCGCGGTTCACGGGACGGGTCGGACGGGTCGGGCTGCTGACGGTCGTCGGGCGGGAGGGACATCGGTTCGAGGGTAGCCGCGCTCTGCCGGGAGCGGCCGGTGCGACGCGCTCAGGCTTCGCGCCGGTGGACGCAGAACGGCCCGCCGTGCTGGAGCACGACGGGCCGTTCCGGACGGGCTCAGCGGATCAGGACATCCCGCTCGCCGCGACCGCAGCGACCCCGACCGCCACGACGAAGACGATGAGCGCGACGACGGCGAGGACGATCGCGAAGACGCCCCAACCGCGGCCACGCTTGGTGACGGCAGCGATGATGCCCTGCACGATCGCCCACAGGCCGAGGGCCGTGCCCAGGTAGAACATGAGGGACCCGGTGATGACGTTCGACGAGGTCATCAGCTCGGTGATCTGCGCGTCGCTCGGCGTCGCTCCGCTGTTCTGCATCGAGTCGCGGAAGGCGTCGGAAGCGCCGAACGACTGCCCGAACAGGTACCCACCGATGGCTCCCACGACCAGGGCGGCGAGGCCGACCACGAACGCGATCACGCCGACGGTCTTCTTCTTGGCCTTCGGTTCCTCGTAGCTCTGCCATGCGGGCGAACCGGAGCTCGCGGGCGCCGCGGCGTACGGCTGCTGGCCGTACTGCTGCTGCTGGCCGTACTGGTCCTGCTGCTGCCCGTACTGCTGCTGCTGCCCGTACTGGTTCTGCTGTTCGCCGTACTGCGGAGCGGACTGCCCGTACTGCGGCGTCGGGTCGCTCCGCTCGCCGTACCGCGGTGCGTCGGCGGCGGGCTGCTGCTGCGGGGCTCCGCCCCAGCTCGGCGCCTGGCCGTCGCCCGTCCGGTCCTGGTTGCTCCGGTCGTCGTTCGTCATCAGGGGATCCCATCGCTCGGTCGCGCACCTGCGCGGTCGTTCAGACCATCCTGACAGCCGCACCCGCCGAGTGCCCGGGAACGGCCTGGCGCGCCGCCCCGTCGTCACCGCGGGGTCAGGCGCCGAACACGCTCCGGTTCGGCTCCGGTGACGCCACGGCCGTCGCGTCCGTGACGATCGGCGCCCCGGCGATGAACGCCCGCAGCTCGGGCCCGTGCACGACCTTCGCCGGCATCGGGTCCGACGAGTACCGCCGCGGCATCTCGGCGATCGGCAGGTCGGTCGGCGAGCCGAGCAGCACGATGTTCCCGAACCGACGCCCCTTGAGCATGCCGGTGTCCGCCACCGCTGCGACCGACGGCAGCACGGCCTGCAGCGTCGACGCCTGCCCCCGCGCGAACGCGAGACCCGCGCCGTCGGCCACGTTCACGGCGACGATGCCGGTCGGCGACAGGAACGCGGCGACCTCGCGGTAGAACTCGATGCTCGTCACGTGCGCCGGGATCTGCGAGCCGCCGAAGACGTCCACCACGGCCAGGTCCACCGTGCCGCGGAGCCCGGTGGGGAGCTTGCCGAGTACCTCGCGCGCGTCGCCGTACCGCACCCGGATCGACGCACCGCGGGGGAACGGCAGGACCTCGCGGACGTGGTCCACCAGGTCGCGCTCGAGCTCGATGACCTGCTGGCGGGAGCCCGGCCGGGTCACCGCGACGTACCGGGGGAGCGTCAGGGCGCCGGCGCCGAGGTGCAGCGCCGTGACCGGGCCGGACGGCAGCAGGTCGATGGCGTGTCCGATCCGCCGGATGTACTCGAACGCCAGGTGGGTCGGGTCCTCGAGGTCGACGTGCGACTGCGGCGTGCCGTCCACCACGAGCGTGAAGGACCCGGGGCGGTGCCGGTCCGGCTCGACCACCGAGTACCCCGCACCGATCCGGAACCCGTCGAACGCATCAGCCATGCGGTCAATCGAACACCACCCGACCGGCACCGCGATCACCACCCGGGCCCCCACCCCTGGTTGGTGTGCCCGCGGACGCACCGGAACGAGGCTGGATCCATCGGTCGGGGACGTCCCGCCGGGTCACCTCGAAAGGCACACCATGTCGGTCCAGCTCCTCGTCAACGTCCTGATCGGCGTCGCCCTCGTCGGCTTCCTCGGGTACCGCCAGGCCACCTGGCAGTACCTCGACCCGGCGCGCATCTGGCGCACGCCGATGATCATGGCGATCGTCGGCGTGGTGGTCCTGGCGCAGTCGGGGGCGACGATCACCACGACCGACGTCGTGTTCCTCGGCATCGAGGCCCTGATCACGATCGGCGTGGGCCTGACGATGGGTACCATCACCCGGTTCCGCACGGTCGCCACCCCGGACAGCAAGGGTCGGACGATCCAGTCCCGCACGGGGTGGCTCGGAGCGTCGCTCTGGATCGTGCTCATCGCCGTGCGCGTCGGCCTCGACGTGCTCGGCGGCCACCTCGGTGCGCACCTGCTCACCTCGACCGGCGCGATCCTGCTCGTGCTCGCCCTGAACCGCGCCGCCCGCGCCGTCGTCATCGACCAGCGCATCCCGCGCGGAGACCGCGGAGACCGCGGCGACCGGACCGCCAGTGGCCGCACCACCCGCGGCATGATGGTCCGGTGACCCTGCTGAGCGGACAGGACCCGATCGACCTCCCCGGAGGTCGGTCCCGTTCGGCAACCGCCTGGGGACTCAACGCCCTCGGCATCGTGATCGTCGGGTTCTGGTTCGTGAAGAACGGACTCGAGCTGCAGCCCCCCGCGTGGGTGTGGGTGCTCGGCACGGTGGCGCTCGCCGCGTGGGCGCTCCGCGAGTTCGGCCGGACGCCGCAGCTGCTCGTCGTCGCGGGCGTGGTGATGGTCGTCGCCGGTTCCCTGACCGTGGTGGCGACCGACTCGCTCATGATCGTCCCCGTGATCGTCGGGATCGTCCTGCTCGGCGCGAACCTCCGGGTGCCGGTCTGGCTCGCGGCGGTGGCCGCGGTGGGGGCGATGGTGGTCATCGCCGTCTGCGCGACGATCGAGCACGCCTCGGTCCAGTTCGTCCTCGGCACGAGCGGCGGGCTGCTGCTCGGCGTGCTCATCGGGTTCAGCCGCCGGCAGTTCCGGGTCGCGGCGCAACGTGCGCGGCAGGCCGAGCGGGACCAGCAGCGGGCGCAGCTCCTCGCCGACCGGTCCCGGGCCTCGCGGGACATCCACGACGTCCTCGCGCACTCGCTGGGCGGACTCGTGCTGCAGCTCGACGCGGTCGAGGCCCTGCTCGAGGCCGGCCGGGTCGACGACGCGACGAAGCGTGCCGGCGAGGCCAGGACCCTGGCGGCGGACGGCCTCGCCGAGGCCCGCCGAGCCGTGCACGCCCTCCGCGACGACGCGGACGCCGAGCCCGGTGCCACCCCGGACCGGGCCGCCGCCCCGGACCGGGCCGCCCCCGACCCGACCACGACCGCGGACCGCGCCACCACCCCGGGCCGGACCACGGCCCCGGACCAGGCCACGCGGACCACCGGAGCCGACGTGCCGGACGCGAGCCGCGCCTCCCGGCCGTCCACCGACCACGTGCCGGACCGCGCCGACCGCACCGACCGCACCGACCACGTGCCGGACCGCACCGACCTGACCGCCCTGGTCGCCGCCCACCGCTCGTTCGGCGGCACCATCGTGGTGCAGGGCGACGTGACCCTGGCCGCACTCGACGAGGCGCACCGCGCCGCCGTCGTCCAGGTCGTCCGCGAGGCCCTCAGCAACGCCCGCCGGCACGCCCCCAGCCGCCCCGTGTCGCTGTCCGTCAACCGTGACGGCGACGCCGTGGACGTCGTCGTGGCCAACCCGCTCACCGGCGGCGGCCAGGGCCTGCTCGGGATGCGCGAGCGCGTCGAGGAGCTCGGTAGCGGCGCGACGGTCGAAGCGGAGCGGTCCGACGACGAGTTCGTCGTCGCGCTGCACCTGCCGGTGGACCGGGTGGCCGAGCACGAGGTGGACGCCTCGTGACCATCCGTGTCCTCGTCGTCGACGACCAGGCGATCGTCCGCGACGGCCTGGTGACGGTGCTGTCGCTCGTACCGGACCTGCAGGTGACGGGTGAGGCCGCCGACGGCGCCGAGGCGATCGCAGCGGTGGACCGTGACGCTCCCGACGTCGTGCTGATGGACCTCCGCATGCCCGGTACCGACGGGCCGACGGCGACCGCGCGCATCGTGGCCGACCACCCGCAGGTGGCGGTGCTCGTGCTGACGACCTACGCGGACGACGAGTCGATCGTGACCGCGCTCCGGGCCGGTGCGCGCGGGTACCTGACGAAGGACGCCGGACGGACCGAGATCGCGACGGCGATCCGGGCGGTCGCGTCGGGGCAGTCGACGTTCGACGCCACGGTCGGGGCGCGACTGGTGGCGCAGCTCGCCGGCGGCGGGGCGACGGCATCCGCACCCGCTGTGCCCGCGCTGCGTGACCGGTTCCCGGACCTGACCCCGCGCGAGGCCGACGTGCTCGAGCGCATCGCGGCCGGCCGGACGAACCCGCAGATCGCGGCGGAGTTGTTCCTGACCGTGCCGACGGTGAAGTCGTACGTGAACCAGGTGTTCGCGAAGCTCGGGGTCGCCACCCGCGCCGAGGCGGTCGCGCGCGTCCTGCGCTGACCGGTCCTGGCCGGTACGTGAATGCGTACACATGGACGGCCAGCGGACGCCAAGACTCGTTCCGTACTGTTCATCCGGTCGTCACGCGGGACCGCGTCGATGCGTGCAGTGCCCCACACCTCGCGCGTCCGCCCTCCCGACGTGACCACGACGTGCCGTCGAGCGCCCCAACGCTCGAACGCGCGCGCCGTCGGCGCGCGTCCGCGTGCTCCTTCCGGTCACCCGCGCGCGCTGGCCGTGATCACATCGCACCCGTCATGTAAAATACGGGATGCAACACTCCGCCGAGCCGCAGGAGACCCGACATGACCGCTGACACGATGAGCGTGCCCACCGCACGCCCGGCCGCACCGACGACCCGCGCCACCATGCGCACGACCGCGAGCCGGACGACGCGGGTGCCCCGCGCCTCCCGTCCGGCCCACGCCGACCACGAGGCGGCGCCCACCTGGATGCGTGTCGTCGGCGCGGTCCTGCTCCTCGGTGGCCTCGGCCTGACCGCGGCGGTGACCGCCTGGCCCGGCGACGCGCCGGAGACCGCGCTCATCGTTCCGGCGCTGGTCGCCGTCGTGGCGGGCGTGCTGCTGCTGCTCGCACGAGCCGGGTTCGCTGTCACCGACTCGCACGTCACGTTGCACTTCCGGCCGCTGCCGCCACGGCGCATCGCACGTCGGCGCATCGCCGACGTCCGACTCGTGGAGGCGGACGCTCGCACCTACGGCGGCGTCGGCCTGCGGATCGGTCGCGGTGTGCGCGCCCTGATCCTCACCCCCGGACTCGGGATCGAGCTCACCGACGACCGTGGTCGCGTCACCTTCGTGCGCACCCGTCGACCCGAGGACGCCTTCCGTGCGCTGGCCGGACTGCAGGGCCAGCCGGGAGGCGCGGGGCACGTCGAGCGCGAGCGCCTCGGCTGAGCGCACGGCCGGGTCCACTGCGCGGGCCGGGTGCGCAGGCCCGTTGCGGGCCGTCGCGGGCCGGACGCGGGCCGTTGCGGGCCGGGCGCGGGCCGGGAATTCCGCGGGCACGGAGCGGCTTATACACGCCACTGCCGAATCTGGTCAAGCCAGGACTGGACAGCACGACTCGGCGCGAACTATGATGGCAGTTCGCGCTCCCTGGCATCCGTGTCGTCATATTGCGGTCGACGCAGAGTTCTGAGTTGGACAAGCTCAACTCGCCCTGGTGCAGCCGGACCCGTATATGGCGGCGGGTCCCGCTCACGGAGATCATCCCACACGTGCACCGACGTTCCGCGTCAGGCACGCGTCGGCGTGGTCGCAGGGCAAGAACTCGCGGGGATCGCCGAGCGATCATCTACTCACCTACATGCTGCTCGTCAGTATCGGCCCGACGGGGCCTACGGAGGTCACACCCTTGGCTGCTGCGCCCAACGCATCCACCAACCCCAAGAACGGTCGCAACCACTCGCGACTCTCGTTCGCCAAGATCACGGACACCCTCACGGTTCCTGATCTGCTCGCACTCCAGACGGAGAGCTTCGACTGGCTCGTCGGCAACGACGTCTGGAAGGCCCGTCTCGCAGAAGGACAGGAGCAGGGTCGCACCGACCTCGCCCTGCACTCCGGGTTGGAGGAGATCTTCGAGGAGATCTCCCCGATCGAGGACCTCGGCGAGACCATGCAGCTCTCGTTCACGGCGCCCGAGCTCGAGGACCCCAAGTACTCGATCGACGACTGCAAGGAGCGCGGCAAGACCTACGCCGCTCCGCTGTACGTCAACGCCGAGTTCATGAACCACATGACGGGTGAGATCAAGACGCAGACGGTCTTCATGGGCGACTTCCCGCTCATGACCGAACGCGGCACGTTCATCATCAACGGCACCGAGCGCGTCGTCGTGTCGCAGCTCGTCCGTTCGCCCGGCGTGTACTTCGAGCGCCAGCAGGAGAAGACGTCCGACAAGGACATCTACTCCGCTCGCGTCATCCCCTCGCGTGGTGCGTGGCTCGAGTTCGAGATCGACAAGCGCGACCAGGTGGGCGTGCGCATCGACCGCAAGCGCAAGCAGTCCGTGACGGTCTTCCTCAAGGCGCTGGGTCTGACCAGCGAGGAGATCATGGAGGAGTTCCAGGGCTTCGCCTCGATCGAGTCGACCCTCGAGAAGGACGCCATCCTCACGAAGGAAGAGGCGCTCAAGGACATCTACCGCAAGCTGCGCCCGGGCGAGCAGGTCGCTGCCGAGGCCGCGCGTGCGCTGCTCGACAACTTCTACTTCAACTCGAAGCGCTACGACCTGGCGAAGGTGGGCCGCTACAAGGTCAACCGCAAGCTCGGGATCGACGCCCCGCTGTCCGACTCGGTGCTGACCGTCAAGGACATCGTCGCGACGATCAAGTACCTCGTGTCCCTGCACGCCGAGAAGACCACGCTGAACGGCGTGCGTGACGGCGAGCCGGTGCAGCTGCGCCTCGACGTGGACGACATCGACCACTTCGGCAACCGTCGCATCCGCGCCGTCGGCGAGCTCATCCAGAACCAGGTCCGCACGGGTCTGTCCCGCATGGAGCGCGTCGTCCGCGAGCGCATGACCACGCAGGACATCGAGGCGATCACGCCCCAGACGCTCATCAACGTGCGTCCGGTCGTCGCCGCGATCAAGGAGTTCTTCGGAACGTCCCAGCTGTCGCAGTTCATGGACCAGAACAACCCGCTCGCAGGCCTGACGCACAAGCGTCGTCTCTCGGCCCTCGGCCCGGGTGGTCTGTCCCGTGAGCGAGCCGGTGTCGAGGTCCGTGACGTCCACCCGTCGCACTACGGCCGCATGTGCCCGATCGAGACCCCGGAAGGCCCGAACATCGGCCTGATCGGCTCGCTCGCGTCGTTCGGTCGGATCAACTCGTTCGGCTTCATCGAGACCCCGTACCGTCGCGTCGTCAACGGCGAGGTCACGAAGACCATCGACTACCTGACCGCCTCGGAAGAGGACGAGTTCGTCGTCGCGCAGGCCAACGCGCCGCTGACCGACTCGTTCCACTTCGCCGACGACAAGGTCCTCGTCCGCAAGAAGGGTGGCGAGGTCGAACTCGTCGCCAAGGGCGAAGTCGACTACATGGACGTCTCGCCGCGCCAGATGGTGTCGGTCGCGACCTCGCTCATCCCGTTCCTCGAGCACGACGACGCGAACCGCGCCCTCATGGGTGCGAACATGCAGCGTCAGGCCGTCCCGCTGCTCCGTTCCGAGTCGCCGCTCGTCGGTACCGGCATGGAGGGCTACACCGCGATCGACGCCGGTGACGTCGTCACCGCCGACAAGGCCGGTGTCGTCTCCGAGGTCTCGGCAGACGCCGTGACCCTGCAGCTCGACGAGGGTGGCACGCAGACCTTCTACCTGCGCAAGTTCGACCGCTCCAACCAGGGCACGAGCTACAACCACCGCGTGGTCGTCTCGGCCGGCGAGCGTGTGGAGCAGGGCGAGGTCATCGCCGACGGTCCCGCGACGGAGAACGGCGAGCTCGCGCTCGGCAAGAACCTCCTCGTCGCGTTCATGCCGTGGGAGGGCTACAACTACGAGGACGCGATGATCCTGTCGCAGAACCTCATCAAGGACGACACGCTCTCCTCGATCCACATCGAGGAGTACGAGGTCGACGCCCGCGACACGAAGCTCGGCAAGGAGGAGATCACCCGTGACCTCCCCAACGTCAGCCCGGACCTGCTGGCCGACCTCGACGAGCGCGGCATCATCCGCATCGGTGCCGAGGTCCGCCCCGGCGACATCCTGGTCGGCAAGGTCACGCCGAAGGGCGAGACCGAGCTCTCCGCTGAAGAGCGCCTCCTCCGCGCCATCTTCAACGAGAAGTCGCGCGAAGTGCGCGACACCTCGCTGAAGGTGCCCCACGGTGAAGAGGGCACGATCATCGGCGTCAAGGTGTTCGACTCGCAGGACGGCGACGACGAACTCGGCTCTGGTGTCAACCAGCGCGTGGTCGTCTACATCGCCCAGAAGCGCAAGATCACCGCGGGTGACAAGCTCGCCGGTCGTCACGGCAACAAGGGCGTCATCTCGACCATCCTCCCGGTCGAGGACATGCCCTTCCTCGCCGACGGCACCCCGGTCGACATCGTCCTGAACCCGCTCGGCGTCCCCGGCCGCATGAACTTCGGCCAGGTCCTCGAGATCCACCTCGGTTGGCTCGCCAAGCAGGGCTGGAACGTCGAGGGCATCCAGGAGTGGGCATCGGCCCTCCCCGAGGCAGCGCACAGCGCCGCTCCGGGCACGAAGGTCGCCACCCCGGTGTTCGACGGTGCGTACGAGCGCGAGATCGAGGGCCTCCTCGACTCGACCCTCCCGAACCGCGACGGCGAGCGCCTGATCGGCTCGTCCGGCAAGGCGCAGCTCTTCGACGGTCGCTCCGGCGAGCCGTTCCCCGAGCCCGTCTCGGTCGGCTACATGTACATCCTCAAGCTGCACCACCTGGTCGACGACAAGATCCACGCTCGTTCGACGGGTCCGTACTCGATGATCACGCAGCAGCCGCTGGGTGGTAAGGCGCAGTTCGGTGGCCAGCGATTCGGTGAGATGGAGGTGTGGGCGCTCGAGGCGTACGGCGCCGCCTACGCCCTCCAGGAGCTCCTGACGATCAAGTCCGACGACATCCTCGGCCGCGTGAAGGTCTACGAGGCGATCGTCAAGGGCGAGAACATCCAGGAACCCGGCATCCCCGAGTCCTTCAAGGTCCTCATGAAGGAGATGCAGTCGCTCTGCCTGAACGTCGAGGTCCTCTCGGCCGACGGCCAGGCGGTCAGCCTGCGCGACAACGATGACGAGGTCTTCCGCGCTGCGGAGGAGCTGGGCATCAACATCTCCTCGCGGTTCGAGTCGTCGTCCGTCGACGACATCTGATCCCGCCCGTACATCGAAGCCTGAATCAAGCAAGAGAGAAGAACATTGCTCGAAGCAACTTCCTTTGACGCCATTCGGATCGGCCTCGCGACCGCCGAGGACATCCGTCAGTGGTCGTACGGCGAGGTCAAGAAGCCGGAGACCATCAACTACCGCACCCTGAAGCCCGAGAAGGACGGTCTGTTCGGCGAGCAGATCTTCGGTCCTTCCCGCGACTGGGAGTGCGCCTGCGGCAAGTACAAGCGTGTCCGGTTCAAGGGCATCGTCTGCGAGCGCTGCGGCGTCGAGGTCACCAAGTCCTCGGTCCGTCGTGAGCGCATGGGCCACATCGAGCTCGCTGCCCCCGTCACGCACATCTGGTACTTCAAGGGCGTCCCGTCGCGCCTCGGGTACCTGCTCGACATGGCGCCGAAGGACCTCGAGAAGGTCATCTACTTCGCGGCGTACATGATCATCGACATCGATGAAGAGGGCCGTCACGCGGACATGCCCGGTCTCGAGAACGAGATGCGTCTCGAGATCAAGACCCTCGAGGGCCAGCGCGACTCGATCATCGCCGACCGCCTCAAGAAGCTCGAGGACGACCTCGCAGCCCTTGAGGAAGAGGGTGCGAAGGCCGACGTCAAGCGGCGCACCAAGGACACCGCCGAGAAGGAGATGTCCCAGGTCCGCAAGTCGTTCGACGAGGACATCACCCGTCTCGAGCGTGTGTGGGAGGACTTCCGCAACCTCAAGGTGGGCGACCTCAAGCCCGAGGACGCCGTCTTCCACGAGCTCCAGGACCGGTTCGGGATCTACTTCGACGCCTACATGGGCGCCGAGGCGATCAAGCTCCGGCTCGAGGCGTTCGACCTGGCCGCCGAGGCCGAGGCGCTGCGCTTGCAGATCGCCGAGGGCAAGGGCCAGAAGAAGATCCGCGCGATCAAGCGTCTGCGCGTCGTCAGCTCCTTCCTCGCCACCGGCAACTCGCCGGCAGCGATGGTGCTCGGCGTCGTTCCGGTCATCCCGCCGGAGCTGCGCCCGATGGTGCAGCTCGACGGTGGCCGTTTCGCCACGTCGGACCTCAACGACCTCTACCGTCGTGTGATCAACCGCAACAACCGTCTCCGCCGCCTGCTCGACCTCGGTGCCCCCGAGATCATCGTGAACAACGAGAAGCGCATGCTGCAGGAAGCCGTTGACGCGCTGTTCGACAACGGTCGTCGTGGACGTCCGGTCACGGGTACCGGCAACCGCGCCCTGAAGTCCCTGAGCGACATGCTCAAGGGCAAGCAGGGTCGTTTCCGCCAGAACCTGCTCGGCAAGCGCGTCGACTACTCGGGCCGTTCGGTCATCATCGTCGGCCCGCAGCTGAAGCTGCACCAGTGTGGTCTGCCCAAGCAGATGGCGCTCGAGCTCTTCAAGCCGTTCGTGATCAAGCGCCTGATCGACCTGTCGCACGCGCAGAACATCAAGTCGGCCAAGCGCATGGTCGAGCGTTCGCGTCCGCAGGTGTGGGACGTGCTCGAGGAGATCATCCGCGAGCGCCCCGTGCTGCTGAACCGTGCGCCGACGCTGCACCGTCTGGGCATCCAGGCGTTCGAACCGCAGCTCGTCGAGGGCAAGGCCATCCAGCTCCACCCGCTCGTGTGTGCTGCGTTCAACGCGGACTTCGACGGTGACCAGATGGCCGTGCACCTGCCGCTGTCGGTGGAGGCCCAGGCCGAGGCCCGCATCCTGATGCTCGCCTCGAACAACATCCTGAAGCCGTCCGACGGCCGTCCGGTGACCCTGCCCGCACAGGACATGATCATCGGTCTGCACCACCTGACGACCGTCCGCGAGGGCGCCGTCGGTGAGGGCCGTGCGTTCTCCTCGGTCGCCGAGGCGATCCTGGCCAACGACCAGCACACGCTGCACCTCAACGCCATGGCGAAGATCCGCATGACGGGTGTCCACTTCGCCGAGGGTGAAGCTCCCGAGGGCTACGAGCAGGGCGACACCGTCCTCCTCGAGACGACCCTGGGCCGTGCGCTCTTCAACGAGACCCTCCCGGCGAACTACCCGTTCGTCCAGAAGGTCACCGACAAGGGCGTGCTGTCCGCGATCGTCAACGACCTCGCCGAGCGGTACTCCAAGACCGAGACGGCCGCTGCGCTGGACCGGATCAAGGACGCCGGCTTCTACTGGGGCACGCGCTCCGGTGTGACCGTGGCCCTGTCGGACGTCGTGACGCCTCCTCGCAAGAAGGAGATCATCGCGGGCTACGAGATCCAGGCCGCCAAGGTGCAGGGCGAGTTCGACAAGGGTCTGATCACCGACTCCGAGCGTCGCGCCGACCTGATCAAGATCTGGACCGAGGCCACCAACGAGATCGCGCAGGAGATGCGGGACAACTTCCCCGTCGACAACACGATCAACCGCATGGTGTCGTCGGGTGCTCGTGGTAACTGGCTGCAGGTCCGCAACATCGCGGGTATGCGTGGTCTGGTGAACAACCCGAAGGGCGAGATCATCGCCCGCCCGATCATCAACTCGTACCGCGAGGGCCTGACCGTGGCGGAGTACTTCATCGCCACCCACGGTGCTCGTAAGGGTCTTGCCGACACCGCGCTCCGTACCGCGGACTCCGGGTACCTCACCCGTCGTCTCGTGGACGTCTCGCAGGACGTCATCATCCGCGAGGACGACTGCGGTACGACGCGTGGCCTCGAGCTGCCGATCGCGACCGTGGACGCGGACGGCAAGCTGGTCCGCGACCCGCGCGTCGAGAACACCGTGTACTCGCGCACCCTGGCCACTGAGGCCGTGGACGCCAAGGGCACGGTCGTCGCTGAGGCTCGTGAGGACGTCGGTGACGTGCTCCTCGAGAAGCTGCTGGCAGCCGGTGTCGAGAGCATCAAGGTGCGCTCGGTCCTGACCTGCGAGTCGGCCGTCGGTGTCTGCGCGAAGTGCTACGGCCGTTCGCTCGCCACCGGCAACCTGGTCGACATCGGTGAGGCAGTCGGCATCATCGCCGCGCAGTCCATCGGTGAGCCCGGTACCCAGCTGACGATGCGTACCTTCCACACGGGTGGTTCGGCCTCGGCCGACGACATCACCCAGGGTCTGCCGCGTGTCACGGAGCTCTTCGAGGCCCGTACGCCCAAGGGCGCGTCCCCGATCGCCGAGGCCCCCGGCCGCGTCGTCGTCGAGGACACGGACAAGGGTCGTCGGATCATCCTCACGCCGGACAACGGTGACGAGCCGTTCATCTACCCGGTGCTCAAGCGTGCGACGCTCCTCATCGAGGACAACCAGCACGTCGAGCTCGGCGAGCAGTTCATCGCCGGCACCGTCGACCCGAAGGAAGTCCTCCGGGTCAAGGGTGTCCGAGAGGTCCAGAAGCACCTGGTCAACGGTGTGCAGGACGTCTACGGCTCGCAGGGTGTGCCGATCCACGACAAGCACATCGAGGTCATCGTCCGTCAGATGCTCCGCAAGGTCACCGTCGTCGACCACGGCGACACCGACCTGCTGCCGGGCGAGCTCGTCGACCGGTCGCGCTACAACATGCTGAACCGTGCGGCGCTGCAGGAGGGTCGCAAGACCGCCTCGGCTCGCCAGGAGGTCATGGGCATCACGAAGGCGTCCCTCGCGACCGAGTCGTGGCTGTCCGCCGCTTCCTTCCAGGAGACCACCCGCGTGCTCACGCAGGCGGCCATGGAGGGCAAGCAGGACCACCTCGTCGGCCTCAAGGAGAACGTCATCATCGGTAAGCTCATCCCCGCCGGGACGGGCCTCAGCCGGTACCGCGACGTGGACGTGAACGCGACGGAAGAAGCGAAGGCAGAGCGGTACCCCAACCGCATCTTCGCGGACGACTCGTCGTTCTCGGACGCCGACCTGAGCTTCGTCGACTTCGACAGCTTCTCGTCGGACGACTTCACGCCGGGCACGTACAACTGAGTCTGATGTGATCCCACGAAGGCCCCGTCTCCGCAAGGAGGCGGGGCCTTCGTCGTGTCGTCACCACGTGGCGGACAGGAGGCCCGGTGCCAGGCCGCCACGGGCCTCCCGGCCTGCGACCGGGTGCGTCTAGAGCGCGCGGTCCGCGCCGTTGTCGCGTCCCGATCCGCGACCGGTCTCGTCCACGAGCGAGAACAGGCTGAGGACGTTGCCGTCGGGGTCGCGGACGTCGAACCAGTTCACGGCTCCGTCGACGCACTCGACCGGTCCGATGTCGATGCCGAGCGAGCCGATGCGCGCGTGCTGGGCTCCGACGTCGTCGACGCCGAACCGGACGCTCACGGGGTTCTCCTCGGCGGAGTCGTCCTCGTAGAGCTGGATCCAGATCCCGCCGACCTCGTACTCGGCGACACCGTCCTCGGGTTCGAGGTCCGGTTCGGTGCGCTCGAAGACGGCGCCGTACCAGAGGCAGGACGCCTCGATGTCGGTGACGGGCAGCCCCACGGTCACGCTCGTGATGTCCATGACTCATCATGGTCCCGGTCGGGCCTGCTCGTCGAGGGGCTTTCGGTGGCGTCTCGCCGCGCGGCGGAACTGGCAGGCTGGAGGGATGGCGACCCTGCGCGAACGGATCACGGCCCCGGCACACCTCTCGTTCCCCACGCCGATCGGCGGGCTGACGTTCCGCGCGGGCGCGCACGACGACGTCGGGGCGATGCACGCCGTCGCGGTCGCGTCGGCCGCGGTCGACGACCCGCTCGCTCGTCCCTCCACAGCCGACCTCGAACGGTCGTTGTCCACCGAGGGGCTGGACGTCACCAGGGACACCGTGGTGGGCGTCGATGCTGGAGGGCATGTGCAGGCCTACGGCATCGTCATCGACGTCCCCTCCCGCGTCACCGCTGCGCGCGCCGTGCTCGACGGGGCGGTCCACCCTTCCCTGCGCGGGCAGAGGATCGGACGGCGGGTGCTCGCATGGCAGGTCGGCCGGGCACGGCAACGCCTGGCGACGCTCGACGTCGATCTGCCGGCGACGCTCGACGTCGGTGGGCGCCAGGGGTCCTCGGCGCTCCGGCTGGCGGCGCACCACGGCTTCGCGCCGGTGCGCACCTGGCTCGACATGCAGGTCGTGTTCGACGACCGCGGTCCGGACACCGACGGGGTGCCCGTGCTGGCGGACGGGTTCGTCCTGCGGCCCGTCACCGCGGACGACATCGAACCGCTCCGGACGGCCAAGAACGACGCCTTCCGCGACCACTGGGGTTCCCAGCCGATGGTCGCTTCGGACTGGCGGGGCTTCCTCACCTCGGACAAGAGCCGGCTGGACCTGTCGCGGGTCGTCGTGGGCGCTGACGGCACCGTCCTGGCGTTCACGATCGTCGAGGTCGAGCCCGACGGGTTCGCCGCGCGGGGCCGCTCGTACGGGTACGTGCACTGGGTCGGCGTCGTCCGTGCCGCACGGGGGACGGGGCTCGCGCCGATCGTCCTCGACGCGACCCTGCAGGCGATCCGCGCCGACGGCCTGTCCGCGGCGGTGCTCCACGTCGACGCCGAGAACCCGAGCGGAGCCGGTCGCATCTACGAACGTCTCGGCTTCGTCGCCGGCGAGGTCCACGTCACCGCGTCGACGTCGCTCTGACCGCAGTGGCGGGGCTCCTGGACCCCAGTTCTGGGTGCATCCAGACCCCCTCCGCCCCCTCCTTCTGGGACTGCGGCCGACGACTGTCGCAGAAGTAGCGTGGTCGAGCGCCACATCCCTGGTGGTGCGCATCCCGACCACGTCTCGCCGCGCGCGAGTCCAAGGAGGCACAGGACTCATGGCGACCCTGTCCGAGATCCTCATCCTGAACGGCGCTCTGCCGATCGAGCACCTCGACTCGATGACGGGCGACGAGGACCTGGACGAGCGCGCGATCCGCGGCCTGGTCGACCAGGGCGTCGTGAGCGAGGCGCAGTTCATCACCGCCCGCGCGGCGTCGAACAACTCCCGCACCGTCCCGTTGACCGACTACCCGGTCGACGGCACCGCGGTCTCGATCCTCCCCGCTGCGCTCTGCCGGCGCCACGGTGTCCTCGGTGTCGGGTTCGAGGGCGAGCTGCTCATCCTCGCGATGGTCAACCCGACCAACGTGCTCGCGATCGACGACGCCCGCGCTGCGTCCGGCCGGCCGATCAAGCCGCTCCAGGTCGACGAGCGCGACCTGCTCACCGCGCTCGACCGCTACCTGCGTGCCGACGACGAGCTCAACGACCTGACCTCGTCGCTCGAAGAAGAAGCCTCGGTCAGCTCCTCGGCCCAGGTGGACCTGGCCGACGGTGCCCTCGACGACGTCCCGATCGTCCGCTTCGTGAACCTGCTCGTCTCGCAGGCGATCCAGGACCACGCCTCGGACATCCACATCGAGCCCGGTGAGCACGAGGTCCGGATCCGCTACCGCATCGACGGTGTGCTGCACGAGATGGCCCCGGCGCCGAAGAACATCCAGAACGGCGTCATCAGCCGCCTGAAGATCATGAGCGACATCGACATCGCCGAGCGGCGCAAGCCGCAGGACGGCCGCATGTCGGTCCGCCACGGTGGCCGCCAGATCGACCTCCGCGTGGCGACGCTCCCCACCGTGTGGGGCGAGAAGGTGGTCATGCGGATCCTCGACAACACGAACACGTCGCTGACCCTCAAGGACCTCAATCTCCTCGAGCAGAACTTCCAGGCGTACCAGCGGTCGTACTCGAAGCCGTACGGCATGATCCTGGTCACCGGGCCCACCGGCTCCGGCAAGTCCACGACGCTGTACACGACCCTGAACGCGGTCGCGAAGCCCGAGATCAACGTCATCACGGTCGAGGACCCGGTCGAGTACCGGATGGCCGGCATCAACCAGGTGCAGGTCAACCCGAAGGCCGGGCTGACCTTCGCCTCGGCGCTGCGCTCGATCCTGCGCTCCGACCCCGACGTCGTCCTGCTCGGTGAGATCCGCGACCACGAGACCGCCCAGATCGCCATCGAGGCATCTCTCACCGGCCACCTGGTGCTGTCCACCCTGCACACGAACGACGCCCCCTCCGCCGTGACCCGACTCACCGAGATGGACATCGAGCCCTTCCTGGTCGGCTCCGCGCTGGACTCCGTCGTGGCCCAGCGTCTGGCGCGACGGTTGTGCGACCGGTGCAAGGCCCCCGCCGTGTACGAGGCCGAACAGCTCCGTACCCTCGGGTTCCTGCGCCCCGGCGACGAGGTCCCGGCGTTCTTCGCCCCCATCGGCTGCGCGGTGTGCTCGAACACCGGGTACCGCGGCCGCATCGCCCTGCACGAGGTCATGACCGTCACCGAGGAGATCGAACGCCTCGCCGTCTCGCGCGCCTCGAGCGCCGAGATCAGCCGCGTCGCCCAGGCGCAGGGGATGCTGACGCTCCGCCAGGACGGCTTCGAGAAGGTCAAGCTCGGTCTCACGAGCGTCGACGAGATCCTGCGCGTGGTCGCGTAGTCACGAGAGAGCGCAGCAGATGACCGACTCCGTGTACGACATCACGCACCCCGGCGACGAACCCGTCGCCGGCTGGCACCCGGGCAACTCCGGCACCGAGGTGGGCTCCCGCCGTGCAGCACGTCTGGCTGCCGCCGCAGCGTCGGCCCCTCCGGAGCAGGTGTACGACCTCGGGGACGACACCGCCGGATGGCCGGCACCGTCCGGGTCGCCCGTCGCCGTGCCCGTCGCGCAGCCGCTCGCCGCTCCGGCGACGCCGCCCGCCGGGGTGCCGTCGTCGATCGCGACCTACGGCTACGCCGAGGCGCCGACGCAGCAGCTCCCCACGGCTGGCGCCCCGGCACCGACCGCCACGATCGGCGGCGACATCGAGTTCTCGCGCCACGCGCGCGAGGTCGCCGACCCCGACCTGATCACCGCGCTCGCCCAGGTCGTGTACCAAGGCGCGTCCGACCTGCACGTCACCGCCGACGCCCCGCCCACCGTCCGCGTCGACGGCTCGCTCCGTCCCGCGGTCCCCGGGGGTGCGTGGTCGCGCGGCAAGGTCATCGCCGCACTCAAGACGATGCTGTCGGTCGAGCAGGCCGGCCAGTTCGACCAGGAGCAGGAACTCGACTTCGCGTACTCGCTGTCGCCGGAGTACCGCTTCCGCGTGAACTTCTACCAGCAGCGCGGCAACTGGGGCGCGGCCTTCCGCATCATCCCCACCAAGATCAAGACGCTCAAGCAGCTCGGCATCCCCGAGCACGTCGGCGACTTCGCCGGCCTGCCCCGCGGACTCGTCCTGGTCACCGGCCCGACCGGTTCCGGCAAGTCGACGACCCTCGCCGCCCTGATCGACCTGGTGAACGAGAGCCGTGCCGACCACATCGTGACGGTCGAGGACCCGATCGAGTTCATGCACGAGCACAAGAAGGCGATCATCAACCAGCGCGAGGTCGGTGCCGACACGCACTCCTTCGCCGCCGCACTGAAGCACGTGCTGCGTCAGGACCCCGACGTCATCCTGATCGGCGAACTCCGCGACCTCGAGACCATCTCGGTCGCGCTCACGGCGGCGGAGACCGGTCACCTGGTGTTCGCCACCCTGCACACGCAGAGCGCCCCCGGCACGATCGACCGTGTCATCGACGTCTTCCCGCCGCACCAGCAGGGCCAGATCCGCACGCAGCTCGCGGCGACCCTGCAGGGCGTCGTCTGTCAGACCCTGGTGCCGAAGGCCAACGGTGTCGGCCGGGTCGTCGCCACCGAGATCATGACGATCACCCCCGCCATCGGCAACCTGATCCGCGAAGGCAAGACCTACCAGATCACCTCGGCCATGCAGGCCGGGCGTGATCTCGGCATGCACACCATGGACCAGGACCTCGCCGAACTGGTCAACGTCGGCACGATCTCGCGCAAGGCCGCGATGGACAAGGTGCACGACGAAGAGGGCTTCGACCGGCTGGTGCAGCGTGTCGAGTCCCCGTCCGACTCCTCGGCCGCCGCGATCGCCGCCAGCGGGATCGACTTCGGCGACAAGTTCTCCGGAGGCTACTGATGTCCCTCGCATTCGACTACCGCGGGCGCGACGGTGCCGGCAAGCTCGTCAAGGGCCGTCTCGACGCCTCGTCCGAAGGAGCGGCCGTCCAGCGGCTCCGGGGCATGGGTGTCTCGCCGATCGCGATCACGGAGTCCAAGGCCGGCACCGGCCTGCAGACCGAGATCAAGATCCCCGGTTTCGAGAAGGGCGTCGGGCTCAAGGACCTCGCGATCATGTCGCGGCAGGCCTCGACGATGCTCACCTCGGGCCTCTCGCTGCTGCGCGCGCTGTCGATCCTCGCCGACCAGACCGAGAACAAGAAGCTCAAGGACATCCTCGGCAAGGTCCGCGACGACGTCGAACGCGGTGTCTCGTTCTCCGACGCGGTGGCGAAGTTCCCGGTCGACTTCCCGCCGATCATGATCAACATGATCCGTGCGGGGGAGACCGGCGGGTTCCTCGACCAGGCCATGGACTCCATCGCCACGAACTTCGAGAAGGAGCACAAGCTCCGCTCGACCATCAAGTCGGCGATGACCTACCCGGTGGTCGTGCTGTGCATGTCGCTGGCCGCGGTCGTCATCATGCTCGTGTTCATCGTGCCGATCTTCCAGGGCATGTTCGAGTCGCTCGGCGGGCAGCTCCCGTTGCCGACGCTGATGCTCGTCTACCTGTCGCACGCGATGGTGTACGTCGGGCCGGTCCTCGCGGTCGCCGTGGTCGTCGGCTGGTTCTGGTGGCGCGCGAACAAGAACACCGACCGTGTGCGTCGGGTGATCGATCCGCTCCGGATGCGCCTTCCGGTGTTCGGGCAACTCAACCGCAAGATCGTGATGGCCCGGTTCGCGCGCAACTTGTCGAACATGATCGGAGCTGGCGTCCCCATTCTCGAGGCATTGCAGATCGCCGGACAGGTGTCGAACAACTTCGTCGTCGAGCAGGCGTTGGGGCGCGTTTCCGAAGCGGTTCGGAAAGGGGAATCAATCGCCGCCCCGCTCGAGCGGGAATCAGTGTTCCCGACGATGGTGACGCAGATGATCGCCGTCGGCGAGGACGCCGGTTCGATGGAATTGATGCTCGAGCGGATCGCGGTCTTCTACGACAACGAGGTCGAGGCATCGACCGAAGCGCTGACCTCGTTGATCGAACCGCTGCTCATCGGGTTCCTCGGGGTGGTGGTCGGCGGCATGATCGTCGCCCTGTACCTGCCGATCTTCGAGATATCGTCGCTCGTCAAGTAGTGATCCAACAACACGGGCCACCCTCCGACGGGGGTGGCCCGTGTTGTTCCACCCCCGGTACTGGGGGTATTTCGCACCCCCGATCACCCCCGTTCTCGGGATTCTGCACCGAACCTCGTGTGAATACGCTCGTCACCGGCGGCCGAGCAAGAGCCGGACACTTTCCCCATCACATTCCCGAAAGAATGGAAACACCATGTACTTCGCTCTCATGGGCAAGCTGAACGCCCGCCGCAAGGGTCTCCTCGAAGAGAACGAGAAGGGCTTCACGCTCATCGAGCTCCTCGTCGTCGTGATCATCATCGGTATCCTCGCTGCGATCGCCATCCCGGTGTACCTGGGCGTGCAGAACAACGCGAAGGACTCCAGCGCAAAGTCGGATGTGTCGAACTTCAAGACCGCTGTGGTGGCGATCCAGTCGTCGACGGGTTCCCTTCCTGCCGCTGGTACGTACAGCGCCTCGGCCGCGCTGACCGATGCTCTGAAGTCCAACGGTGCCAGCCTCAGCGGGAACACGACCTCGATTGTCTACACGACCGGTGGCTCCGCCGCGGCCCCGACCTTCAAGGTGGTCGGTGTCAGCTCCACCACCGGCAAGTTCTGCGCTTCCGACAGCTCGGGTGTCGTCACCGGCGACGCCTGCTGACCCTCCCCGACAACGGGCCGTGACGACCGTCGCGGCCCGTTGTCACAGCCATCGATCCGACAGAGAGGCAGAACGTGTTGCTGCGCATAGTCGACCGCCTCCGGGCGGCTCGTGAGTCCGAAGAGGGCTTCTCGATCATCGAGGTGATGGTCGCGATGACCGTCTTCGCGATGATCGCCGCGGGTGTCGCAGCGGGCATCGTCTCCACGCTCTACCTCACTCAGGACAACCGTTCGCGCGAAGCGGCGCTCAACCTGGCGAACCAGGCGCTGGACGCGGCACGCAGCACGAAGGACGTCTTCACGCTCGACGACGACACGACGCTGCAGTCGGTCGGCAACCAGGCCTACACGATCAAGCAGACCACCAACTGGATCAACTCGGACGGCTCCGACAACTCGTGCGGCGCGGGCTCAGGGGTCCTCGCCTACAAGCGCGTGTCGATCACCGTCTCCTGGACGAGTGGGACGTCGCCGCGCCAGAAGAACGTCGTGCTCGACACCCTGATCTCCCCTTCCGCCGCGGTGTCGAGCGCGAGCGCGTCCACGATCGTGGTCGGGGTCCAGACCGCGACGGGCGGACCGAACTCCGGCGTCGCCGTGACGATCACGCCCGTGTCCGGCGGTGCGACCGGCTTGTCGAACCCGCCAGCGGTGACCGATACGAACGGGTGCAGCTACGCGGTCGGGGTCACTCCGGGAACCTACAAGGTGACGATCGCGAAGGCCGGGAACATCGACAAGGACGGCGCCACCGCTCCGTCGTCGTCGGTGGCGACCACCGCCGGTGGCGTCGGCAACGCGACCTTCCTCTACGACCAGGCGATCACCGTCACGGCCGGTGCGCCGCTGAACCTCAAGGACGGCGTCACAGCGAAGCTGCCGACGTCGCTCCCGATGACCTACCGCTACGACGACACGGTGAAGACGTTCACCACCACGTCCACCGTGCTCTTCCCGTACCAGTGGACCGCGATCGCTGGCGCCTACACCTCGACGTGCAAGGACGTCGACCCGACGGCGTGGCCCACGGCGAGCAACCTGACGACGTCGCCGAACATCTTCAACGGGGCCGACGGCTCTACGCCCGGGTACAACCCGACGACCGCGCTCACCGCGACCGCGCGCGCTCCCATGGGGGTGTTCGACGTGAAGATGGGCGGCGTGGACACCGTCCTCGTCGCGACGGTCAAGAACACGGCGGCGGTGACCAACGGCGATCCTGGGTGTGCGCCGTCGACGACGTACACGTTCACCGGTATGAGCCCGTCCGTCGCGACGACGATCGCGCTGCCGTTCGGAACCTGGACGCTGCGCGGGACGACCGTGCTCGGTGGCGTGTTGAGCAGCAACACGCAGACCATCGCCTCGAACCCGAACGTGTCGAACCTCAAGGTCTCCTCGAGCGGCAACGTCGTGACGCTCGACCCGCGAACGGTACCGACCTCGTGATCGGCAGGATCCGCCGAGTCCTCGACCGCGCCCGCACCGACCAACGGGGTATCACGCTCGTCGAGCTCATCGTGGGCATGAGTCTCTCGCTCCTCGTGCTGACGATCGCGGGCTCGTTCCTCGTCGCGTCCCAGAAGGCCTCCGTGACGGCGAGCTCGATCAGTCAGAACACCCGAGCGGCCTCGACGGCGATGAACGAGATGGGCCGCGTGCTCCGCGCTGCGACCGACAATCCGGTGCCGACCGGCGACGACTCGCAGTTCGCCTTCCAGTACGCGAGCGCGACGTCGATCCGGTTCTTCGCGTACGTGAACCTCGACTCGACGCTCTCCCAGCCAGTCCAGGTCCAGTTGACGCTCGACCCGGCGACGAAGCGGATCACCGAGACGACGTGGAAGGGCACCGCGGTGTCCGGGAACTCCTCGTACTTCTCGTTCCCCCTCGCCCTCGGAGCGACACTGCCGTCGTCTCCGACGTCGAAACGCACGCTGGTGTCCTCAGCAGTGAACAGCGTCGCTTTCTCGTTCACCGACGCGTCGAACAACGTGCTCGGAACGCTGGCGTCGCCGGTCGCGGTGACGGACCTGCCGAACATCCGTTCGGTGAGCGTGACGCTGACGGTCGGGTCGAGTACGACGGACCCGAACGCCGTGACCCTGACCAACAGGGCCAGCATGCCGAACATCGTGATGGGAGCCTCCTCGTGATCCGACTCCTCCACGTGATCCGTTCCCGGGACGACGAGCGGGGTGTCGCCCTCGTCGCCGTCGTGGGGATCGGCATGGTCGTGATGATCCTGGTCGCGACGATGGTCGCGATCGCGACGTCCGGCGCGAGGGTCACCTCGACGGACCGGTCGTGGAACCGGGCCATCGCAGCCGCGTACGCCGGCGTCGCCGACTACCAGTCGCGGCTCAACGCCGACAACACGTACGGCAACTACGGGCAGTCGAGCGCACCGTTCAGCGCCGCGTCGAGCAGTACCTTCAGCAAGGGCACCGGCGGCAACGCGGCATTCAACTACCAGTCCGGTCAGCAGTGGGTGTCCGTTCCCACCGGAGACGGCTCCGCCGGCGACTCGTCGTTCCGGTATGCCGTCGACAACAGCAAGCTCTCCTCGCAGGGTGTGATCCGGGTGCAGTCGACCGGACGCTCCGGCACGACGACCAGGACTGTCGTCGCCAACGTTCGGCCGGACGGGTTCTCGAACTACCTCTACTTCACCAACTTCGAGTCCGGCGACCCGACCGTCACGAACGAGAAGGGCGTCGGCACGCTGCCGTGCACCTCGGTGTACCGACCGGTTGCGACGTCGTCGACCTGCGACCAGATCCAGTTCGGCGGCGGCGACGTGCTCGAGGGGCCGGTGCGCTCGAACGACCAGCTCAAGGTGTGCGGCGCGCAGTTCAAGAGCACGGTCCAGAGCGTCTACGGCGTGAGCAGCAGCGGGTGCACGCTCGGCCGGTACGCCTCGAACCCGACGACGTCGTCGACCTTGACCCCGCCGGCCACGATCGGTGACCTGCGCGACTACACGCGTTCCGACCTGGCCAGCACCACCAGCACCGTCGAGGGAGCCGGCTGCATCTACACCGGGCCGACGAAGATCACGTTCAACGGTGACGGCACCATGACGGTGCGCTCGCCGATGACGATCGCGACGCAGGTCACCGGAGCGACCGCGACACCGGGGGCGCAGATCACCGGTGTGAACAATGACACGTCGGCAGCCGCGGCCAAGTGCGGTGCTCCCACCGACCTCCGGAGCGCCAGCGGGGCTCGGGTCACGATCCCGAAGAACAACCTGATCTTCGTGCAGAACGAGCCGAGTGCACGTGCGGCCGGGACCACGCCTGACCCGAACTACTGGAAGGGCAACGCCACCCTCAAGAACGTCGCGACGGCGTGTGATGCGACCTCGGCCGCGAGCACCGCGACCACCCTGAAGCCGAACGGCGTCGGTTTCCCGTTCGTCGGATCGTCGGCGAGCAACTCCGAGACCGACCCCACCGCTGGCGGCGGCACGTCCGTGACGGCGCCGTACGGCTGCGATCGCGGCGACGCGTTCGTGCAGGGCACGGTCGACAAGGCGGTCACCATCGCTGCCGAGAACTACCTCTACGTCACCGGTGACATCCGGTATCCGACGACCCGGTCGGCTTCCACCGTCCTCGGGCTGATCGGCCAGCGTGCGGTCTGGGTGTGGAACCCGGTCAACACGAACAACGCGGCCATCCTGTCGAACGATCGCGAGATCGACGCAGCGATCCTCTCGAACACCGGCACGTTCGTCGTGCAGAACTGGACACGGGGTTCGTCGAACGGCCGGGGGACCCTCACGGTCAAGGGATCGATCGCGCAGAACTTCCGCGGCGCGGTCGGTCTGGCGAGCGGGCAGGGCTACACGAAGGCGTACACGTTCGACTCGAGCCTGGCGACCTACACGCCTCCGAAGTTCCCGCAGCCGACCGTGACGACGTACCGCGTCGCCACCCAGGTCGAGTCGAAGACGGCGTACGACTCGAACGGAGCGCCGATCTCGTGATCAGCGCAGTCCCGGCCCTCGCAGCGTTCGTCGCTGCGTTCGGAGCGGTCTTCGGGCTCGCGGTCGGTTCGTTCCTCAACGTCGTGGTCCACCGGGTCCCGGCCGGCATGTCCGTCGTCGCGCCCGCGTCCGCGTGCCCGAAGTGCGGGCGCTCGATCCGGGGGTTCGACAACGTTCCACTGGTGTCCTGGCTGGTGCTCCGTGGCCGGTGCCGTGACTGCGCTGAACCCATCTCGGTCCGCTACCCGGTCGTCGAAGCATCGACGGCGGTGCTGTTCGTCGCGGTGGTCGTCCGATTCCTGCCGCAGGCCGGTGCGCCCGGTGCGGTCATCGCAGGCCAGACGGTCCTGCTCGGCACCCTGCTCTTCGTCATGGCGGTGAGCGTCGCGTTGGCGCTCATCGACATCGACACGCACACGTTGCCGAACCGGATCGTCCTGCCGATGTACCCGGTGCTGGTCGTGCTGCTCGCCGCTTCGAGCGTCCTGACCGGCGATTGGGCTGCGATGCTCCGCGGGCTGCTCGGTCTCGTGATCCTCGGTGGCGTGTACCTGGTCCTCGCGATCGCGGCACCGCGGGGGATGGGATTCGGGGACGTGAAGCTCGCCGGTGCCCTGGGGCTCCTGCTGGCGTACCTCGGATGGGGACCCCTCGCTGTGGGTGCTTTCGGAGCGTTCCTCCTCGGCGGTACCTTCGGGATCGTCCTCCTCCTGACCAGGCGTGCGGGTCGCTCGACGGGGATCCCGTTCGGCCCGTGGATGCTCCTCGGCGCGTGGGTGGGCGCGTTCTTCGGGGCCCCGATCTGGAACGCCTACCTCCGACTCCTCGGTCTCGCCTGACGAGCCGGGCTGACACCCCACCGAGCCCGGCTCGACCAGAAGGAACACGACATGACCAAGAACATCGTCGGCATCGACATCGGTGCCGAGTCGATCCGCGCGGTGGAGGTCGCCGACGCCGCGAAGGCGAACCCGACGATCGTCCGTGTCGCCGAGGTGCCAGTCCCGAAGGACGCGACGAAGCAGGGCGAGGTCCTCGAGGCGAACACGGTCGCGGCGGCGTTCCGCGAACTCTGGTCGATCGGCCGCTTCCGGACCAAGGACGTCGTCCTGGGCATGGGGAACCAGCGCGTCCTCTCACGTGACCTCACCGTGCCGAAGGCGCCGCTCGCGCAGATCCGCGAGTCGCTCCCATTCCAGGTCCAGGACATGCTCCCCGTCCCGGTCGTCGACGCGATCCTCGACTTCTACCCGGTGTCCGAGGGTGTCGGCGAGTCCGGACCGGTCGTGCACGGCTTGCTCGTCGCCGCGATCAAGGACGCGGTCCTCGCGAACGTCCGCGCTGCGGAGCTGGCCGGACTGCGCCCGGTGGGTGTCGACCTGATCCCGTTCGCCCTGTCACGGGTCCTGGCGCCCCGGGTCGACGGCGCCGGAACGGTCGCGATCGTCGACTGCGGCGGCAACACGACGTCGGTCGTGATCGCCAACGACGGGGTGCCCACGTTCGTGCGCATCATCCCGACGGGTGGCGACCACGTGACCAAGACGATCGCCACCCGGCTCGAGGTCACCCTCGCCGAAGCCGAGGCGATCAAGCGGCACTTCGGTTTGGTCGGTCGAGCGCAGACGCCGGACGATGCCCGTGCCGTGGCCGTCACGCGTGAGACCGTCGGCGAACTGCTCGCCAGTGTGCGGAACACGGTGACCTACTACGCCAACACCCGGCCTGCCGATGTCGTGCGGGGAATCGTGCTCGTCGGCGGCGGTGCGGCACTCCCCGGCTTCCGGGAGAGCCTCGGCGACGTCTCCGGCCTGCCGGTCGCCGTCGGGGACCCCTTCGTGTCCGCTCGGACGGCACGGGGCATCACCCCGGAGCTCCTCCGGGAGCGGTCGGCTTCCATCTCGGTCGCCTGGAGCCTCGCGGTCGGAGGCCGAGCAGCATGACCAAGATGATCGACACCACCTCGACCGACCGACGGCGCCCCTTCCGGGCGACTCCCGGCCGCAGTGCAGACGCCGCTCCCCACACGGCGAGAGCCGGCGCGAAGTCGCGTGTCCTGGTGGTCGGAGGACCGCCGCGTGTGGACCTGCTCCCCGTCGAGGTCCACGTCAGGCGGCGGCAGCGCGCAACGGTCCGGCGCGCGTGGGCGGGCGTGCTGGTCGTCGCGATCGCGGTCGGACTGGCGACGGCGTGGGCGATGACGGACCGCATGTCTGCCGAGCAGGACCTTGCCGCGGCCCAGAGCGAGACGGCGACGCTCGCCAAGCAACAGGGCCAGTACCGGGACGTCCGTGCGACCGAGTCCGAGAGCGCGTTGCTGCAGAGCGCGCAGACGGTCGGCGGGTCGACGGAGATCGACTGGGCGACGACGCTCGCGTCGGTGCGTTCGAGACTGCCGGCCGGGGTGCAGATCACCGGACTGACGATCGACTCCGCCGGAGCCGAGGAAGCCTACGCGCAGTCGGACGACCCGCTGCAGGGGCAACGCATCGCGACACTCACCTTCGACGCCACCAGCGACGCCCTGCCCTCGATCCCGGACTGGCTGACCGCAGTCGGCGGGGTCGCCGGGTTCGTCGATGCGAACGCCAACTCGGTCGCGCGGTCGCAGGACGGCGGCGGGTACGCGGTCAACATGACCATCCACCTCGACGAGAAGTCGTTCGACGGCCGGTACGCCGCCGACGACGCGAAGAAGGACTGATCATGTCTCACAATCGCTTGAGCCTCTTGCTCGCCGTCCTCGCGATGGCTGTCGTCGCCGTCGGCGGGTTCTTCCTCGCGGTCCAGCCGCAGCTCGCCCAGACGGCTGCGGCGCACACCCAGACGGCGTCCGTCGAGCAGACGAACGACACCAGCCGGAGCGAGCTCGCACGCCTGCGCGAGCAGGCGGCGGACCTGCCAGCCATGAAGCGCGAGCTGTCGACCCGTGCGGCCTCGGTGCCGGACACCGCTCGGCTGTCGGCGTTCATCGACGAGCTCAACACCATCGCCGCGGCTTCCGGGATGCAGGTGTCGTCGTTCACGGCGAGCGACGCGACGGCGTACTCGCCAGCGGTCGCGGCGGAGCCCGCGGCTGCGGGGCAGGGCGCTGCAACGCCGTCGGCATCGCCGTCCGCGACGGCCGGAGCGGCGCCGTCCGCCCCGCAGGCGCCGAGCCTCGTCACGGACGCGGCGGTCACCGGCGAGAACTTCTCGGTGATCCCCGTCACCGTCGCGGTCGACGGCTCGTTCGACCAGGCGCTGCAGTTCGTCAAGGGAGTCCAGGGTGGCGATCGACTGTTCCTGATCACGACCGTCTCGTCTGCAGAGAAGAGCGGGGACGACGGCACTGCAAGCAGCAGCAGCTCATGGACCTTCGGTGGATCGATCTACGTGCTCGACCGGTCCCCTGACGCGGGTGCTGACACCGCAGCCGCGGCCTCCGCGAAGGGCTGATCCGACCCCCTCCCACTGGGGTGTGACGCGCCACGCCGACCCCTCTTCCGCGACACCCGTCGCTGTGCGTACGATGCTCACGACGCCGCGATCGCGGCTGCTCATCTCCCTCTCGAACGGTCGGCTCGAACCGGCCGTTCCCGTCGTGCCCGGAGTCGCGCGTGTTGGTCGGAATCGTGGAATTCCTTGGTTGGTTCGGCGCTGTAACCGTGCTGGCTGGTTACATTCTCTTCTCCACGGGGAAGCTCCCGAACGGGCCGGTCTACCAGCTCTTCAACCTCGTCGGCGGGCTGGCCGTCGCCGTCAACGTGGCCGCGCACCACGCGGTGCCGTCGACCATCGTCAACGGCATCTGGGCGATCGTGGCCGTGGTCGTCCTGGTGAAGATGGGACGCGCCCGTCGTGCGGCGAAGCGCGGCGAGCCGGCGGCCTCCGAGGCGACCGTCCTGCACGCCGAGCCGGCGTCCACCACCGGCGTCCTGCCGATCATCGGCCCGGCCCTGCGTGACCACGAGCCGGATGAGCCCTCCGGGGCGGACGCAGCCCCGGGCCTCCAGGCCGCACCGACCACCAGCACGACGCAGGTCGCTCCGATGACCGAGACCGTCCCGATCATCACCGCGACGATCGCACTGGCCCTGGTCGCCGCAGCCCAGGGGCACGTGGAGCGTGCGGACGGCGCGGACAGCGCAGGCGCCACCGAAGGTGCCGACCACGCGGAGCGGACCGAAGCCACCCGCTGACCGTCCCGTCGGCGATACGATCACCTCATGTCCCGGTGGTTGATCGCGACGATGACGTCCGTCCTCTTCATCGCGCTCGTCGTCGCCGTCGCGGGGTTCGAAGCGCTCCTCGCCGACGTCGAGGCGATCGCGCAGCCGGACGCGACCCCGTACCTCGGCCCGGCCATGGTGATCGGCGCCGCCGTGGTGGTGTTCCTCGCGACCGCGGTCGGCGCGCGAGAGGGCAACCCCGGTGTCACCGGCCTGGTCGCCGCCGCGACCGCCTACCTGGTGATGCTCGGCGTCGGCGCCGTCGGGTACGCGGCGATCCGCCGCGACGTGACCGAGCTCCTCGTCTTCCCGGCCGGCTACGCACTCGGGCCGTTCGTCGTCGGCTCCGTCGTGGTGGCGCTCCTGTCGGTGATCGGCGGGATCTCCATGGCCCGGCACCAGGCCCGGACGACGGGCTCGACATCCACGGCAGGGCAGCGGCAGGAGCCGACCGTCGCGGGTGACGACACCGTCGGGCGGTAGTCTGCCCGGGCACGACGCACACGCAACGGGGGAACGATGAGCGACGAGAACACGCCGGATCCGGACCAGCAGGACGGTTGGGGAGCCGTGCCGTCGGTGGCGTCGATCCGCGGGACGCAAGAGACGCCCGCGGCCGCGCAGAACGCGCAGAACGCGCAAGCCGGGCAGGCCACGCAGTCCATGCAGAGCGCGCAGTACGCTCCGACCGCGTCGCGCGCTCCGCGCCGGAAGCTCCGCCGCGGCCAGCTGGTCGGGATCATCGCCGGCAGCACCGCCGTCGTGCTGTTGCTCGTCGCCGGTGTCGTCGGGTTCTCGGTCGGCTCGGCCACCCACTCGGCCGACCGCCCCGTGCGGGCGTTCCTCGACGACCTGACCGCGGGGAAGGTCACCGACGCCCTCGATGCAGCGGGCATCGACCGGACGAAGTCGGACGTGCTCCTCACCGACGCCGCGTACGCGAAGGCGACCGCGAAGGTCACCGGATACCGGGTGGCCGCGACGCGCACGGACGGCGACACCGCCACCGTTCGCGCCTACCTGCGCCAGGCCGGCCGTGACGTCGCGGCGACCTTCACGCTCGACAAGACCGGCACCGACTGGGGCGTGTTCCCCGTGTGGGAGTTGCAGGCGCCGGAGCTCGGCAGCGTCGACGTCAGCGTCCGGGGCCCGTTCGGCGCTTCGGTGCAGGTCGCGGGCACGTCGACGAAGACCCCGAAGGACGGCACGGTCGGTCTCCGCGCCCTCCCCGGCACCTACGCGGTCACGTACGACGGCGGCAAGTGGACCAAGGCCGCTGGAGGCAGCGCCGTCGTGGGCGGGTTCGGTGGCAGCACCTCAACGCCCGTGCAGATGACCGCGACGCTCACGAACGCGGGCGACCAGGCGGCGAAGCGGGCCGTGGACGCCTGGGTGGACGGCTGCATCGCCTCGAACGACGCAGCGCCGGCCGGGTGCAGCTTCTACGCGTACGGCGAGAACCCCGCGTACACCTACACGAACGAGAAGTGGACGCTCGAGTCGCGGCCGACCGTCGCCGTCGGCAGCTGGACGACGAACGGCTGGCTCGTCTCCACCACCACCTTCGGCCGGGCCACCTTCACGGCGGACATCGCCGGCGCGGGCGGTACCGGGACGGCCACGGCCGGACCGCTCAACGTCAACGCGAGCGGGTACATCACGGGGTTCTCGAGCTCGGGTGCGACGTTCCGGTCGGCGGTCGGCAACGGGTCCTCGGACACCGGCTTATGACGGTGTCCGGCGTGGTGCCGGCCCGGATTGATTTCGTCCCGTTACGCGGGTAGTCTCTTCTGGGTGTGCGCCCTCGGGCGCGCCCGAAAAGTCCGGCGAGCGAGATCGCCCAGTCGGACCACTCCGTCCCCCCGCAGGTTCCTCCGCCGTCAGGCGGTCATCAGCGTGGGACGAGGAAGCCGGCGGATCGCGCCGGCCAGAGAGCACGAGCGAAGAACCAGGAGAACAGTTGCCTACTATTCAGCAGCTGGTTCGCAAGGGTCGTACGCCGAAGGTCACCAAGACCAAGGCGCCCGCCCTGAAGGCGAACCCCCAGCAGCGTGGTGTGTGCACCCGCGTCTACACCACCACCCCGAAGAAGCCGAACTCCGCACTGCGCAAGGTCGCTCGTGTGAAGCTCTCGAACGGCACCGAGGTCACGGCGTACATCCCCGGTGAGGGCCACAACCTCCAGGAGCACTCGATGGTGCTCGTCCGTGGCGGTCGTGTGAAGGACCTCCCCGGTGTGCGGTACAAGATCATCCGTGGCGCCCTGGACACCCAGGCCGTGAAGAACCGTAAGCAGGCTCGTAGCCGCTACGGCGCGAAGAAGGGTTGAGTTAGATGCCTCGTAAGGGTCCCGCCCCCAAGCGCCCCGTCGTCGCCGACCCGGTCTACGGTGCGCCGATCGTCAGCCAGCTCGTCAACAAGATCCTGCTCGACGGCAAGAAGGGCCTCGCCGAGCGCATCGTCTACGGTGCACTCGAGGGCGTCACTGCCAAGAACCAGCAGGATGCTGTCGTCACGCTCAAGAAGGCACTCGACAACGTCCGTCCGACCCTCGAGGTCCGCAGCCGCCGCGTCGGTGGCTCGACCTACCAGGTCCCGGTCGAAGTCAAGCCGCACCGCGCGAACACCCTCGCGCTCCGCTGGCTGACCTCGTACGCCAAGGCCCGTCGCGAGAAGACGATGACCGAGCGTCTCATGAACGAGATCCTCGACGCGTCGAACGGTCTCGGTGCCGCGGTCAAGCGCCGCGAGGACACGCACAAGATGGCCGAGTCGAACAAGGCCTTCGCCCACTACCGCTGGTAGTCCCGGCACCGTCCGGGCACCGGTGGTCAAGAACCCCGGCGCCCGGACGGCCGCCAACCTCTCCTACAACTCTTCCGGAGGAACCCTGTGGCACAGGACGTGCTCACCGACCTGAACAAGGTCCGCAACATCGGCATCATGGCGCACATCGATGCCGGCAAGACCACGACGACCGAGCGCATCCTGTTCTACACGGGCATCACGCACAAGATCGGTGAGGTCCACGACGGCGCTGCCACGATGGACTGGATGGCGCAGGAGCAGGAGCGCGGCATCACGATCACGTCGGCCGCGACGACCTGCTTCTGGGACAACAACCAGATCAACATCATCGACACCCCCGGTCACGTGGACTTCACGGTCGAGGTGGAGCGTTCGCTCCGCGTCCTCGACGGTGCGGTTGCCGTCTTCGACGGCAAGGAGGGCGTCGAGCCCCAGTCCGAGACCGTGTGGCGTCAGGCTGACAAGTACAACGTCCCGCGCATCTGCTTCGTCAACAAGATGGACAAGCTCGGCGCGGACTTCTACTACACCGTCGACACGATCATCAACCGCCTCGGTGCGGAGCCCCTCGTGCTCCAGCTGCCGATCGGTTCGGAGAGCTCGTTCGAAGGCGTCGTCGACCTCGTCCAGATGCGTGCACTCACCTGGCGCGGCGACGCCAAGGGTGACGTCGCGATGGGTGCGAAGTACGAGATCGAAGAGATCCCGGCCGACCTGCAGGACCGCGCCGCCGAGTACCGCGAGAAGCTCATCGAGCGCGTGGCCGAGGCGGACGACGTCCTCATGGAGCGTTACCTCGAGGGCGACACCGACTTCTCGGTCGACGAGATCAAGGCCGCGATCCGCGCCCTCACCGTGAGCAGCACGCTCTACCCGGTGCTGTGCGGTTCCGCGTTCAAGAACCGCGGTGTCCAGCCGATGCTCGACGCCGTCATCGACTACCTCCCGTCCCCGCTCGACGTGCCGCCGATGATCGGCCACGACGTCAAGGACGAGGAGAAGGAGATCATCCGCAAGCCCGACGCGTCGGAGCCGTTCTCGGCTCTCGCGTTCAAGGTCGCGGTGCACCCCTTCTTCGGTCGCCTCACCTACGTCCGCGTGTACTCCGGCTCGATCGAGTCCGGCGCACAGGTCATCAACTCGACCAAGGGCAAGAAGGAGCGCATCGGGAAGATCTTCCAGATGCACTCCAACAAGGAGAACCCGGTCGCCAACGTGACCGCTGGCCACATCTACGCGGTCATCGGCCTCAAGGACACCACCACCGGTGACACCCTGTGCGACCCGACCAACCAGGTCGTCCTCGAGTCGATGACGTTCCCGGAGCCGGTCATCGAGGTCGCGATCGAGCCGAACACGAAGGCTGACCAGGAGAAGCTCTCCACGGCCATCCAGAAGCTCGCCGAAGAGGACCCGACGTTCCGCGTCGAGCTCAACGCCGAGACCGGTCAGACGACGATCAAGGGCATGGGCGAGCTCCACCTCGACATCCTCGTCGACCGCATGAAGCGCGAGTTCCACGTCGAGGCGAGCGTCGGCAAGCCCCAGGTGGCCTACCGCGAGACGCTCACCAAGATCGTCGAGCGCTACGACTACACCCACAAGAAGCAGACCGGTGGTTCCGGTCAGTTCGCGAAGGTGCAGATCGCGCTCGAGCCGATGGAGGTCACGAGCGAGAAGGTCTACGAGTTCGTCAACGCGACCTCCGGTGGCCGTGTCCCGCGCGAGTACATCCCCTCGGTCGACGCCGGTATCCAGGACGCCATGCAGGTCGGCATCCTCGCGGGCTACCCGACCGTCGGCGTGAAGGCCATCCTCAAGGACGGCGCGGCGCACGACGTCGACTCGTCCGAGATGGCGTTCAAGATCGCCGGTTCCATCGCCTACAAGGAAGCGGCCCGCAAGGCCGGTCCCGCGATCCTCGAGCCGATCATGGCCGTCGAGGTCCGTACTCCTGAGGAGTACATGGGCGACGTCATCGGTGACCTGAACTCCCGTCGTGGCCAGATCGCCTCGATGGAGGACGCCTCGGGCGTCAAGGTGGTCCGCGCGAGCGTGCCGCTGTCCGAGATGTTCGGCTACGTCGGCGACCTGCGGTCGAAGACCTCTGGTCGTGCGGTCTACTCGATGACCTTCGAGACCTACAGCCAGGTCCCGGCCAAGGTCGCCGAGGAGATCATCGCGAAGAACGCGGGGGAGTAGCGCTCAGCGCTTCTCCACAGGCGGGGGTGCCCGGCGACGGGTCCCTCGCCACCAAGTAAAGTACAGACACACACCGCGCATCAACGGTCGCGAGCCCATCCAGGGCCGGCCGGGGATGACGCTTCCGAGTCCTGAGGAGGACCCACAGTGGCCAAGGCCAAGTTCGAGCGCACCAAGCCGCACGTCAACATCGGAACCATCGGTCACGTCGACCACGGCAAGACCACGCTCACGGCGGCGATCACCAAGGTTCTGCACGACCAGTACCCGGACCTCAACGAGGCCCGTGACTTCGCGCAGATCGACAACGCTCCCGAGGAGCGCCAGCGCGGCATCACGATCAACATCTCGCACGTCGAGTACCAGACCGAGAAGCGTCACTACGCGCACGTCGACGCCCCCGGTCACGCCGACTACGTGAAGAACATGATCACGGGTGCGGCGCAGATGGACGGCGCGATCCTCGTGGTCGCCGCCACCGACGGCCCGATGCCCCAGACGCGTGAGCACGTGCTGCTCGCCCGCCAGGTCGGCGTCCCCTACATCGTCGTCGCGCTGAACAAGTCCGACATGGTGGACGACGAGGAGATCCTGGAGCTCGTCGAGCTCGAGGTCCGCGAGCTCCTCGGCTCGCAGCAGTTCGACGAGGACGCCCCCGTCGTGCAGGTCTCGGCGCTCAAGGCGCTCGAGGGCGACGAGAAGTGGGTCAAGTCGGTCCAGGAGCTCATGGCCCAGGTCGACGAGCACGTGCCGGACCCGGTGCGCGCCACCGACCAGCCGTTCCTGATGCCGATCGAGGACGTCTTCACGATCACCGGTCGTGGCACGGTCGTCACCGGTCGCGTCGAGCGTGGAACGCTCAACCTGAACGCCGAGGTCGAGATCGTCGGCATCCGCGCGACGCAGAAGACCACGGTCACGGGCATCGAGATGTTCCGCAAGCTGCTCGACCAGGCGGTCGCCGGTGACAACACCGGTCTGCTCATCCGTGGCCTCAAGCGCGAGGACGTGGAGCGCGGCCAGGTCGTCGTGAAGCCGGGTTCGGTCACGCCGCACACCGAGTTCCAGGCGAACTCCTACATCCTGACCAAGGAAGAGGGCGGGCGTCACAACCCGTTCTACGCGAACTACCGTCCGCAGTTCTACTTCCGCACCACGGACGTCACCGGCGTCATCACGCTGCCCGAGGGCACCGAGATGGTCATGCCCGGTGACACCGTCGCCATGACCGTCGAGCTGATCCAGCCGATCGCCATGGAAGAGGGCCTCCGTTTCGCCATCCGTGAGGGTGGTCGTACGGTCGGCGCCGGTACGGTCGAGAAGATCCTCAAGTAACTCCGGTTACCTGCCGCAGCGGGGTCGAGCCTTCGGGCTCGGCCCCGCTGTGTCGTTGCCCCGGTCGACGTGGCAGCGCTCGGAGCCACTGTCGGCCGCTCACGGCCCTGGCGGGCGGCGGACGGGAGGCCCGGGGTACGCCCGCCACGACGGCGTCCGTCCGCCCCGTACGGCGTCCCAGGCAGCGGGGAGTTGGCTCGGCCGGGTGACTCGTCTGCGCCGTTCCACGACCTCCGGTCGTGGCTACCACCGTGTCCGGAGCGGCCGCGGCTTCTCGTACCGTGACCCCGACGGTGCGACCGTCACCGATGCCTCGGTGCGTCAGCGGCTCGAGGACCTCGTCATTCCGCCGGCCTGGGACGACGTCTGGATCTCGCCGTACGAGAACGGGCACGTCCTCGCGACCGGCATCGACGGAGCCGGACGCCGCCAGTACATGTACCACCCGTCGTGGCGCGAACGGATGGACCGGATCAAGTACGACCGGGCGCTCGCCCTCGCGGAGTCGCTGCCGGTCGCACGGCGCGGGGTCACGCAGGACCTCCGACGACCGGAACCCGATCGCCGCCGAGCGCTGGCCGCAGCGTTCCGGATGCTCGACCAGGGCTCGCTGCGGGTCGGATCGGAGCGGTACGCCAGCGAGCACGGCAGCCGCGGACTGTCGACCCTGCTGTGCGCGCACGCCCACGTCTCCGGTGACGACATCGAGCTCGACTTCCCCGGCAAGAGCGGGCAGGAGTGGTCGTCGTCGATCCACGACGCCGACCTCGCGACGGTGATCGCCGGCATGAAGCGCCGTGGGTCGAACGCCCGACTGCTGTCGTTCCGCGAACGCCGCGGTGACGAGTGGGAGCCGTTGTCCGCCGAGGACATCAACGCCTACGTCAAGGAGCGTGCTGGTGACGACTTCACGGCGAAGGACTTCCGCACCCTGCACGGCACGGTGGCTGCGGCCGTCGACCTTGCCCAGACCGGTCCGCTGTCGTCGCAGGCGAAGCGGAAGCGTGCGGTGTCCCATGCCGTGAAGGCCGCGAGCGACGAGCTCGGCAACACCCCGACGGTGTGCCGGCAGAGCTACATCGACCCGCGGCTGCTCGACGCCTACGAGCACGGCGAGACCATCGATCCGGCCCGGATCCACGCCGCCGAGTCCGAGGTCCGGGCACTGCTCTACCGACAATGACCCCGGGAGCGTCCGGATGACGTAGCGTTGGTCGACGTGCCGGACCACCCCACACGGCACGGAAGGACCCACAACAGTCGTGACTGACGAGTGCATCCACGGTTTCCCCACCGAGCTCTGCGACATCTGCGCGCCCCGGCAGCGTGAGGAGTCGGCGATCCCAGCCGCTCCGGCGCCACGGCGGACCCGCATCACCACCAACCTGCGCGTCGACCCGCCGGCCTCCGGCCCCGGGACGTCGCTGCGCTCACCGACGTCGCTCCGGTCGTCGTCGGCCGACCTGCCCGAGGCTCGGGTGTTCGCGTCGCTGCGTGCGCACCACGTGACCCACATCGACAACCTCGACGGCATCGTCGGGTCCGGCGCCATCCTGGCGGCCGACCAGGCGGAGCCCGCCGTCGACGTCAGCAGCCCCGAGACCCGGGCCGCACGCGCCGAGGCCGAAGCGCCCGACGGCAGCACCATCGCGAGCCACGTGCCGTTCACCCTGTCGCCGGATGCCGTCCGGTGGGACGAACTCCGCACCGGCGCCGTCGGGGAGCGGTGGTCCGACGCCGCCCGACGCACGCGCGCGGTGGACTACGTCGTGCTCGTCGTCCCGGTCTCGGCGTTCGGTGACTCGGTGGTCGTCGCCGACCAGGACGCCGACGCCGACGACGTCCGGTTCGCCGTCGGCCCCGACGCCGGGACGAACCTGATCCGCCGCACCGACTTCTCCGACCCCGAGATGCTCGGACTCGAGCTCCTCGCGGGGCCGAGCGTGCCGTTCTCGTCCGTTGCGGTGATCGGTGTCCCGAACGACAAGGCCCGTCAGACGGTCCGTGCGGTGCTCGCCGACCACGGCGGCCACGCGCCGCGCGTGGCGGTCTTCCCGCCGTGGTTCGTCCCTCCGGTGACGGCCGAGTAACCGTCTCCACGAGCGCCCTCCGGACCATGTCCGGAGGGCGCTCCGCGTTGCGGCGGCGACCCGTGCCTCCAGGCCGTCCGATCCGCGTGGATCCGGGGAAGCGAGCCGGTGTCGACACGCCCGGCACATCGCGACACGCCCGGGTTGCACGTGGGCTCGGGACATGCGAGACTTGTCCGGTTCCGAATTCCCCGCGGGTGCGAGTCCGCAGGATCACTGCTCTGGCAGTGCACAACCCCCCTGTTCAGCAGGGCTGGGTTGGGCCGCAGGCAGCAGAACACGACTCCCCGAGGTCATGACGGACGCGACACTGTTGCGCCCGGAGTGCGAGGAAGTCGATTGCCCACGCTGGACGGCCAAGGTCGCCCGCGCGGTTGACAGGTGAACAGCGGTCATCCCCAGCGGATGCGGCCGGTTGGTTCAGGAAAACAGCACGGTCTGCAGCAATGCGGAGCCGAGCGGCGTCAGGCGGCCTGCGGGTGCGCGGCGCAGAGAGAGGACAAGAGACACATGGCGGGACAGAAGATCCGCATCCGGCTCAAGTCGTATGACCACGAGGTCATCGACACGTCGGCCCGGAAGATCGTCGACACGGTGACCCGTGCCGGTGCAACCGTGGTCGGCCCGGTGCCACTCCCCACCGAGAAGAACGTGATCGCAGTGATCCGTTCCCCTCACAAGTACAAGGACTCGCGCGAGCACTTCGAGAAGCGCACGCACAAGCGGGTCATCGACATCGTCGACCCGACGCCGAAGGCCGTTGACTCGCTCATGCGACTCGACCTGCCGGCAGACGTCAACATCGAGATCAAGCTGTAAGGGGGCTGACCAATGGCGAACTCAACCAAGACCGTCAAGGGCCTCCTCGGCAAGAAGCTCGGGATGACCCAGGTGTGGGACGAGAACAACAAGTTCATCCCCGTCACCGTGATCGAGGTCGGCCCGAACGTGGTCACCCAGATCCGCAACGCTGAGCGCGACGGCTACGAGGCGATCCAGATCGCCGCCGGTGCCATCGACCCGCGCAAGGTCAACAAGCCGGCCGCTGGCCACTTCGAGGCCGCTGGCGTGACCCCGCGTCGCACCCTCACCGAGATCCGGACCAACGACTCCGCTGAGTACACGCTCGGCCAGGAGCTCACCGTGGACGGCACGTTCACGGCGGGCCAGAAGGTCGACGTCGTCGGTACCTCCAAGGGCAAGGGCTTCGCCGGTGTCATGAAGCGCCACGGCTTCCACGGCGTCGGCGCCTCGCACGGTGCACACCGCAACCACCGCAAGCCCGGCTCGATCGGTGCTTCCTCGACCCCGTCGCGTGTCTTCAAGGGCATGCGCATGGCCGGTCGTATGGGTGGCGACCGCGTGACCGTCCTCAACCTCACGGTGCACGCCGTCGACGCCGAGAAGGGTCTGCTGCTCGTCAAGGGCGCCGTCCCCGGTGCTCGTGGCCGCTCCGTCTTCGTCCGCACCGCCGTGAAGGGTAAGTGATCATGGCCACCACGACCGCAACCACGATCGACGTCCTCGACGCATCGGGTGTCAAGTCCGGCACCGTCGAGCTGCCCGCAGCTCTCTTCGACGTCGAGACCAACGTCCCGCTGATCCACCAGGTCGTCACCGCGCAGCTCGCAGCCGCGCGTCAGGGCACCCACAAGACCAAGAACCGCGGCGAAGTCCGCGGTGCCGGTCGCAAGCCGTTCAAGCAGAAGGGCACCGGCCGCGCCCGTCAGGGTTCCGTCCGTGCTCCCGAGCACACCGGTGGTGGCGTCGTCCACGGACCGACCCCCCGCGACTACTCGCAGCGCACCCCCAAGAAGATGATCGCCGCAGCGCTGCTCGGCTCGCTCTCGGACCGCGCCCGCGGTGGCCGCATCTCGGCTGTCGACGGCTTCGTCGAGGCCGACGTGCCGTCGACCAAGGTCGCTCGCACGCTCCTCGAGAAGGTCGCGCCCGTCAAGCACGTGCTGATCGTGCTCGAGTCGAACGACGAGCTGACGCTCAAGTCGATCCGCAACCTGCCGAACGTCCACGCGCTCTCGTACGGCCAGCTGAACGCCTACGACGTCCTCAAGTCGGACGCCGTCGTCTTCAGCAAGAGCGCCCTCGACGCCTTCATCGCGTCGAAGACCGCGAAGGAGATCACCGCATGAGCGGCTTCAACAAGGACCCGCGCGACGTCATCATCTCGCCGGTCGTCTCGGAGAAGAGCTACGCGCTCATCGACCAGGGCAAGTACACGTTCATCGTGGACCCCCGTTCGAACAAGACCGAGATCAAGCTCGCCATCGAGAAGATCTTCGAGGTCAAGGTCGCGAGCATCAACACGCTGAACCGCCCGGGCAAGACCCGTCGCACCAAGTTCGGTCTCGGCAAGCGCAAGGACACCAAGCGCGCCATCGTGACGCTCAAGTCCGGTTCGATCGACATCTTCACGGCTGTCGGCTGAGGACCAGAGGGATAAATCATGGCTATTCGTAACTACAAGCCGACGACCCCCGGTCGTCGCGGCTCGTCGGTCGCCGACTTCGCTGAGATCACCCGTTCGACTCCGGAGAAGTCCCTGCTTCGTCCGCTGCCGAAGACCGGTGGTCGCAACAGCTCCGGCCGCATCACCACGCGTCACATCGGTGGTGGCCACAAGCGCCAGTACCGCGTGATCGACTTCCGTCGCTCCGACAAGGACGGCGTGGACGCCAAGGTCGCTCACATCGAGTACGACCCCAACCGCACTGCGCGCATCGCGCTCCTGCACTACGTGGACGGCACGAAGCGGTACATCATCGCGCCGAACAAGCTCAAGCAGGGCGACGTCATCGAGCAGGGCCCCGGCGCCGACATCAAGCCCGGCAACAACCTGCCGCTGCGCAACATCCCCGTGGGTACCGTCGTGCACGCCATCGAGCTCCGCCCCGGTGGCGGCGCGAAGATGGCCCGCTCGGCCGGCGCCTCGGTGCGTCTCGTCGCCAAGGACGGCCCCTACGCGCAGCTCCGTCTGCCGTCGGGCGAGGTCCGCAACGTCGACGCACGCTGCCGCGCCACGATCGGCGAGGTTGGCAACGCCGAGCAGTCGAACATCAACTGGGGCAAGGCCGGCCGCATGCGCTGGAAGGGCGTCCGCCCGACCGTGCGTGGTGTCGCGATGAACCCGGTCGACCACCCCCACGGTGGTGGCGAGGGCAAGACCTCCGGTGGTCGTCACCCGGTCAGCCCCTGGGGCCAGGCCGAGGGTCGCACGCGCAAGCCGAACAAGCCGAGCGACAAGCTCATCGTCCGTCGCCGTAACGCCGGCAAGAAGCGCAAGTAGGAGTTCAGAAGATGCCACGCAGTCTGAAGAAGGGCCCCTTCGTCGACGAGCACCTGCTCCGCAAGGTCGTCACGCAGAACGAGGCCAACACCAAGAACGTGATCCGTACCTGGTCGCGACGGTCGATGATCGTCCCGAACATGCTCGGTCACACCATCGCGGTGCACGACGGCCGCAAGCACATCCCGGTGTTCGTCACCGAGTCGATGGTCGGTCACAAGCTCGGCGAGTTCGCGCCGACCCGCACCTTCCGTGGTCACGTGAAGGACGACAAGAAGGGCCGTCGCCGCTAACGCGGGGACGCAGAGGAGGAACGAAATGGTGGAGTCGATCGCACGCGTGCGACACATCCGCGTCACGCCTCAGAAGGCCCGTCGCGTCATCGAGCTGATCCGCGGCAAGCAGGCCCACGAGGCGCTCGCCATCCTGAAGTTCGCCCCCCAGGGCGCTTCGGAGCCCGTGTACAAGCTGGTCGCCTCGGCGATCGCGAACGCCCGGGTGAAGGCTGACTCGACGAACAGCTTCCTCGACGAGCGCGACCTCTACGTGAGCCGCGTCTTCGTCGACGAGGGAACGACCCTGAAGCGGTTCCAGCCGCGCGCCCAGGGCCGGGCCTTCCGCATCAACAAGCGCACCAGCCACATCACGGTCGTCCTCGCGACGCCGGAAGAGGCCGAGGCTGCCGCGACGAGCAAGAAGGCGAGCAACTAATGGGCCAGAAGGTCAACCCGTACGGCTTCCGTCTCGGGATCACGACGGACCACGTCTCGCACTGGTTCACCGACAGCAAGAAGGCCGGTCAGCGCTACGCCGACTACGTGGCCGAGGACATCAAGGTGCGCGAGTACCTGAAGAAGACCCTCGACCGCGCCGGTGTTGCTCGCATCGAGCTCGAGCGCACCCGTGACCGTGTCCGCGTGGACATCCACACGGCGCGTCCGGGCATCGTCATCGGCCGCCGCGGCGCCGAGGCGGAGCGCGTTCGCGGTGAGCTCGAGAAGCTCACCAAGAAGCAGATCCAGCTGAACATCCTCGAGGTCAAGAACCCCGAGACCGAGGCCCAGCTCGTCGCGCAGGGCATCGCCGAGCAGCTCTCCGCTCGTGTCGCGTTCCGTCGCGCCATGCGCAAGGGCCTGCAGGGTGCACAGCGCGCCGGCGCCAAGGGTGTCCGCATCCAGGTGTCGGGCCGTCTCGGCGGCGCCGAGATGTCCCGTTCGGAGTTCTACCGCGAAGGCCGTGTGCCGCTGCACACCCTCCGCGCGAACATCGACTACGGCTTCTACGAGGCCCGGACCACGTTCGGCCGCATCGGCGTGAAGGTCTGGATCTACAAGGGCGACATCACGAACAAGGAGCTCGCTCGCGAGCAGGCGAACCAGCGTTCGTCGCGCCCCGAGCGTCGTGGCGGCCCGCGCGGTGAGCGTGGCGACCGTGGCGGCGACCGTCGTGGCGGCGACCGCGGTGACCGCCGCCCGCAGCAGGCCCCGCAGGACGCGCCGGCCGGCGCAGGAGTTGAGGCGTAACCATGCTTATTCCCCGTCGAGTCAAGCACCGTAAGCAGCACCACCCGAAGCGTTCGGGTCAGGCAACCGGTGGTACCAAGGTCAGCTTCGGCGACTACGGCATCCAGGCCCTCACCCCGGCGTACGTGACCAACCGTCAGATCGAGTCCGCTCGTATCGCCATGACGCGTCACATCAAGCGTGGCGGCAAGGTCTGGATCAACATCTACCCGGACCGCCCGCTCACGAAGAAGCCGGCTGAGACCCGCATGGGTTCCGGTAAGGGCTCGCCCGAGTGGTGGGTCGCCAACGTCAAGCCGGGTCGTGTGCTCTTCGAGCTCTCCGGCGTCACCGAGGACATCGCCCGTGAGGCGCTGACCCGTGCAATCCACAAGCTGCCCCTCAAGGCACGCATCATCAAGCGCGAGGAGGGCGACGCATAATGGCGATCGGTTCCAAGGAGCTCCGTCCGACGGAGCTCGACACGTTCGAGAACGAGCGTCTCGCTGACGAGCTGAAGAAGGCCAAGGAGGAACTCTTCAACCTCCGCTTCCAGTCGGCCACCGGCCAGCTGGAGAGCCACGGTCGTCTCCGTGCCGTCAAGCGCGACATCGCTCGCATCTACACCGTCCTCCGCGAGCGCGAGCTCGGCATCCGTGCCACTCCCGCGCCCGTCGAGACCGCCACCAAGGCCAAGAAGACGACGAAGAAGGCTGACAAGCCGGCTGAGTCGACCGAGGCCGAGACCGCCGAGGAGAAGTAATGGCGAACGAAGAGAAGACCTCCGCCGCCCTCACTCGCGGCTACCGCAAGACGCGTCGCGGCTACGTGACCAGCGACAAGATGGACAAGACCATCGTGGTCGAGGTCGAGGACCGCGTGAAGCACGCGCTCTACGGCAAGATCATCCGTCGCACGTCCAAGGTGAAGGCCCACGACGAACTCGGCACCGCTGGTGTCGGCGACCTCGTCGTGATCAGCGAGACCCGTCCCCTCAGCGCTTCCAAGCGCTGGCGCCTGGTCGAGATCCTCGAGAAGGCCAAGTAGGCCTCGGCCTGCTTCGGAATAGGAGACAGCAGTGATTCAGCAGGAATCCCGCCTGAAGATCGCCGACAACACGGGTGCCAAGGAGATCTTGACCATCCGCGTGCTCGGTGGTTCGGGTCGTCGCTACGCCGGTCTCGGTGACGTCATCGTCGCCACGGTGAAGGACGCCATCCCCGGCGGCAACGTGAAGAAGGGTGACGTCGTGAAGGCGGTCATCGTTCGCACCAAGAAGGAGACCCGTCGTCAGGACGGCTCCTACATCAAGTTCGACGAGAACGCGGCAGTGATCCTCAAGGCCGACGGCGACCCGCGCGGCACGCGCATCTTCGGTCCGGTCGGTCGCGAGCTCCGTGACAAGAAGTTCATGAAGATCATCTCGCTCGCGCCGGAGGTGCTGTAAGCCATGGCGAACATCAAGAAGGGTGACCTCGTCCAGGTCATCACGGGCGCGACGCAGGAGCGTGGCGGCGACCGTGGCAAGCAGGGCAAGGTCATCGAGGTCCTCAAGGACAAGCAGCGCGTCGTCGTCGAGGGCGTGAACTTCGTCACGAAGCACGTCCGCGTCGGCCAGACGCAGCGCGGCTCGAAGACGGGTGGCATCGAGAAGCACGAAGCCTCGATCCACGTGTCCAACGTCGCGCTCGTCGACCCGAAGACGAAGAAGCCGACCCGCGTCGGCTTCCGTACCGAAGAGGTGGAGAAGGGCGGGGTCAAGAAGACCGTCCGTGTCCGCTACGCCAAGAAGTCAGGTGAAACGCTCTGATGACTGACACGACTGCAACGACTGAGGCCCCCAAGGCCCAGCCGCGCCTCAAGCAGAAGTACAAGGACGAGATCAAGGCCACGCTCACCGAGCAGTTCGGCTACGCGAACGTCAACCAGGTCCCCGGCCTGGTCAAGGTCGTCGTGAACACCGGTGTCGGCGAGGCCGCTCGCGACTCGAAGATCATCGAGGGGGCCATCAAGGACCTCACGGCGATCACGGGTCAGAAGCCCCAGGTCAACATCGCTCGCAAGTCCATCGCGCAGTTCAAGCTGCGCGAGGGTCAGGCGATCGGTGCGCACGTCACCCTCCGTGGTGACCGCGCCTGGGAGTTCCTCGACCGCCTGATCTCCCTCGCACTGCCCCGCATCCGCGACTTCCGCGGTCTCAGCGACAAGCAGTTCGACGGGAACGGCAACTACACGTTCGGTCTCTCGGAGCAGTCCGTGTTCCACGAGATCGACCAGGACCGCATCGACCGTGTCCGCGGCTTCGACATCACTGTCGTCACCACCGCGAAGACGGACGACGAGGGACGCGCGCTGCTCCGTCAGCTCGGCTTCCCGTTCCGCTCCAACGAGCAGACGGTCTAAACTACTTCGGGCGGTGCGGGCCGGAGGATTCACGTCCTCCGGCCCGCACGCACGAACACACCGATCCTGGGGAACCGCCCCGGGATCACTCGATCGCTCAGGTCGGCATTCGTGGAACGGGTGTCGAAACCAGGCGAGAAATGGACGAACATCATGACGATGACCGATCCGGTCGCAGACATGCTGACCAGATTGCGGAACGCGAACTCCGCGCACCACGACGCCGTCGCGCTCCCGAGCTCCAAGCTCAAGAAGAACATCGCCGACATCCTCAAGCGTGAGGGCTACATCAGCGAGTGGAAGGTGGAGGACGCCCGAGTCGGGCAGACCCTCACCATCGACCTGAAGTACGGCCCCGAGCGCGAGCGTTCGATCGCCGGCATCAAGCGCGTGTCGAAGCCGGGCCTCCGGGTCTACGCGAAGTCGACGGAGATCCCCCAGGTCCTCGGTGGCCTCGGCGTGGCGATCCTCTCGACCTCGTCCGGCCTGCTGACCGACCGCGAAGCCGAGCAGAAGGGCGTGGGTGGGGAAGTCCTCGCCTACGTGTGGTGATCGACAATGTCACGAATCGGACGTCTTCCCATCGACATCCCCGCCGGCGTGACCGTCTCCGTTGACGGTCAGAGCGTGGCGGTCAAGGGCCCGAAGGGCGAGCTCGCGCTCGTCATCGCGGAGCCCATCCAGGCCAAGGTCGAGGAGAACCAGGTTCTCGTCACCCGTCCGGACGACGAGCGCGAGTCGCGTTCGCTCCACGGCCTGACCCGTACCCTCATCGCCAACAACATCATCGGCGTGACCCAGGGCTACACCAAGGGCCTCGAGGTCGTCGGCACCGGTTACCGCGTGCAGGCGAAGGGCTCGAACCTCGAGTTCGCGCTCGGGTACTCCCACTCGATCACGGTCGAGCCGCCCGCGGGCATCAGCTTCGCGGTCGAGGGCAACAACAAGGTCACGGTCGCCGGCATCGACAAGCAGGCAGTCGGCGAAGTGGCGGCGAACATCCGGAAGCTCCGGAAGCCCGAGCCGTACAAGGGCAAGGGTGTCCGTTACGCCGGCGAGAACGTGCGCCGCAAGGCCGGAAAGTCAGGTAAGTGATCATGGGACTCCTCAAGACACGAGGCAAGAGCAAGGCGGCCGCCAAGGCGCGTCGTCACAACCGTCTCCGCAAGAAGATCACCGGCACCGAGGCTCGTCCCCGTCTCGCCGTCACCCGCTCGTCGCGTCACGTGTTCGTGCAGGTCATCGACGACGCGAAGGGTCACACCCTCGCAAGCGCCTCGACGATGGAGGCAGACCTCCGCTCGTTCGACGGCGACAAGACCGCCAAGGCCCGTCGCGTCGGTGAGCTCCTCGCCGAGCGCGCGAAGTCGGCTGGCGTCGAGGCCGTGGTCTTCGACCGCGGTGGCAGCAAGTACGCCGGTCGCGTCGCCGCGATCGCCGATGGTGCCCGTGAAGGAGGGCTGAACCTGTGAGCGACAACGCGAACACCAACGAAGACGCCAAGACCGAGGCCGTCGAGGCCACGGACGTCGTCGAGACCACCGAGGCGAGCACGGAGGCCCCCGAGGCCACCGAAGCGACCGCTGAGGGCGCCGAGGCAGCCGCTGAGGGCACCGACACCGCCGCGAAGGGCAAGGAGGCGGAGGCACCTGCCGTCGCCGAGCGTCCCGTCGAGACCGCTGCGGGTTCCGCATCGAACAACCGCGACTCGGCCGACAACCGTGGCCGTCGTGGTGGCGGTCGTGACCGTCAGCAGGGCCGCGACCGCAACAACCGCGGTGGCGACAGCCAGTTCCTCGAGCGCGTGGTGACCATCAACCGCGTGTCGAAGGTCGTCAAGGGTGGTCGTCGCTTCAGCTTCACGGCGCTCGTCGTCGTGGGTGACGGCAACGGCCTCGTGGGCGTCGGCTACGGCAAGGCCAAGGAGGTCCCCACGGCGATCTCCAAGGGTGTCGAAGAGGCGAAGAAGAACTTCTTCCGCGTCCCCCGCGTCGGCAACACCATCCCGCACCCCGTGCAGGGTGAAGCCGCTGCTGGCGTCGTCCTCCTGCGTCCGGCCGGCCCGGGTACCGGTGTCATCGCCGGTGGTCCCGTCCGCGCCGTGCTCGAGTGCGCCGGCATCCACGACGTCCTGAGCAAGTCGCTCGGTTCGTCGAACACCATCAACATCGTGCACGCGACCGTCGAGGCTCTGAAGCAGCTCGAGGAGCCCCGCGCCGTCGCGAGCCGTCGTGGCCTCGACGTCGAGCGGGTCGTCCCGGCTCGTCTGCTCCAGGCCGAGGCCGCAGCACTGCGTGCCGCGACCGAGAAGGCAGGTGCGTGATGGCGACGCTGAAGATCACGCAGATCAAGTCCGTTATCAGCGAGAAGCAGTACCAGCGCGACACGCTCCGCAGCCTGGGTCTCAAGCGCATCGGCCGTACGGTCGAGCGTGAGGACAACGCCCAGAACCGCGGGTACATCGCAACGGTGGCGCACCTCGTGAAGGTCGAGGAGGTCGACGCATGAGCGACGAGAAGAACGAGCGCGTGCAGGTGCTGAAGCTGCACCACCTCCGCCCCGCAGAGGGCGCCAAGAAGGACCGCACCCGTGTGGGTCGCGGTGAGGGCTCGAAGGGCAAGACCGCTGGGCGTGGTACCAAGGGCACGAAGGCCCGTTACCAGGTCCGGGTCGGCTTCGAGGGTGGGCAGATGCCGCTGCACATGCGCACCCCGAAGCTCCGCGGGTTCAAGAACCCGTTCCGGGTCGAGTACCAGGTCGTGAACCTGGACAAGATCTCGGAGCTCTACCCCGATGGTGGCGACGTCACCGTTGCGGGCCTGGTCGCCAAGGGCGCCGTCCGCAAGAACGAGAAGGTCAAGGTTCTCGGTCAGGGTGACATCACCGTGAAGATCACGGTCACGGTCGACAAGGTCTCGGCGTCCGCCGCCGAGAAGATCGTGGCTGCTGGCGGCACCGTCTCCCAGTAACCCCCGTCGGCGGCCCGTGCGTTTGCGCACGGGCCGCCGTTACGGTTTCCTTGACAGTGGCCGGCATCCGCCAGCCTGGTCGGCCATGCCGACCGACACCGGAACGGCCGCGATCGACGGCCCCGGTCCCAGAAGTTCGGAGTCCTCGTGTTCAGAGCGGTCGCGCGCATCATGCGCACCCCTGATCTTCGCAAGAAGATCGGCTTCACCCTCGCGATCATCGCGCTGTTCCGCCTCGGGTCGTACATCCCGGCACCGTTCGTCGACTACGCGGCCGTGCAGAGCTGTCTCGCCAGCGCCTCGTCGTCCGGCGGTCTCTACGACCTGATCAACCTGTTCTCCGGCGGCGCGCTGCTGAAGCTCTCGGTCTTCGCGCTCGGCATCATGCCGTACATCACGTCGTCGATCATCGTGCAGCTCCTGCGCGTGGTCATCCCGCACTTCGACTCCCTCTACAAGGAGGGTCAGTCCGGTCAGGCGAAGCTGACGCAGTACACGCGCTACCTCACGATCGCGCTGGGCGTGCTGCAGTCCACCACCCTGATCACGGTCGCCCGCTCGGGTGCCCTCTTCGGCACGAACGCGTCGTCCTCCTGCTCGTCGATCATCTCGAACGACAGCTGGTACGCGATCATGCTCATGGTCGTCACGCTGACCGCCGGTACCGGCCTCATCATGTGGATGGGCGAGCTCGTCACCGAGCGCGGCATCGGCAACGGCATGTCGCTCCTCATCTTCACGTCGATCGCGGCGCAGTTCCCGTCGGCGCTGTGGGCCATCGAGCAGTCGCAGTCGTTCGAGCTCTTCCTGTTCGTCATCCTGGTCGGACTGGTCATCATGATGGCCGTCGTGTTCGTCGAGCAGTCGCAGCGGCGGATCCCGGTGCAGTACGCCAAGCGCATGGTCGGCCGACGCACGTACGGCGGCAACAACACGTACATCCCGATCAAGGTGAACATGGCCGGCGTCGTGCCCGTCATCTTCGCGTCGTCGCTGCTGTACCTGCCGGCCCTGGTCGCGCAGTTCAACAAGCCCTCGGACGGCTCCGAGCCCGCGGCGTGGGTCACCTGGATCGAGAACAACCTCGTCTCCGGCGACAACCTGTTCTACATGGTGCTGTACTTCCTGCTCATCGTCGGGTTCACGTACTTCTACGTGGCGATCACCTTCAACCCCGAAGAGGTCGCCGACAACATGAAGAAGTACGGCGGGTTCATCCCCGGCATCCGTGCCGGTCGTCCGACCGCCGAGTACCTCGACTACGTCCTCACCCGGGTGACGCTGCCCGGCTCGCTCTACCTCGGTTTCATCGCGCTCATCCCGCTGGCAGCACTGGCGCTGTTCGGCGCGAACCAGAACTTCCCGTTCGGTGGCGCGAGCATCCTGATCATCGTGGGTGTCGGTCTCGAGACCGTGAAGCAGATCGACTCGCAGCTTCAGCAGCGTCACTACGAAGGGCTTCTCCGTTGAGCGCACGTCTCATCATCGTCGGACCCCCCGGAGCGGGGAAGGGCACCCAGGCCGGACGGATCGCCGAGTCCTTCGGGATCCCGGCGGTCTCGACGGGCGACATCTTCCGCAAGAACGTCGCAGAGGGCACGCCGCTCGGTGTGCAGGCCAAGGCGATCATGGACGCCGGCGACTACGTGCCGGACTCCTTGACGAACGAGCTCGTGAAGTCGCGCCTGAACGAGGCCGACGCAGCCGAGGGGTTCCTGCTCGACGGGTACCCCCGCACGGTCGGGCAGGTCGAGTACCTCGACGCGCTGCTCGCCGAGCAGGGCACCGGGATCGACGCGGTCGTGCAGCTCGTCGCCGACCAGGACGAGCTCGTCGGCCGGTTGCTCAAGCGTGCCGAGCAGCAGGGCCGCAGTGACGACAACGAGGAGACGATCCGTCGTCGCCAGCAGGTCTACACCGAGCAGACGGCCCCGATCGTCGGCGCCTACGGCGACCGCGGTCTCGTGCTCGACGTCGACGGCCTCGGCGCGATCGACGAGGTCGGCGACCGCATCCAGGCCGCGCTGTCGGCTCGCGGGCTCACCGCGGGCGTCTGACCCGGCGTGGTCCGCTTCCGCAAGCCCTCGATCTACAAGACGCCGGACGAGCTCCGCGCCATGGTGCGCCCCGGGCTGCTGACCGCCGAGGCGCTCGACGCCGTGCGTGCGGCGATCCGTCCCGGCATCACGACCGGTGAGCTCGACGCGATCGCCGAGCGGACGATCCGCGACGGCGGCGGGATCCCGAACTTCCAGCTCGTGCCGGGCTACCGGCACACGCTGTGCGTGTCCGTGAACGACGAGATCGTGCACGGCATCCCCGGTGACCGCGTGCTCGCGCCCGGTGACATCGTGTCGGTGGACGCCGGTGCCGAGGTCGACGGCTGGAACGGCGACAGCGCGTTCACCACGGTCGTCCCCGGTGGTGACGCCGAGGTGTCCGCAGCGCGCCAGACGCTCTGCGACACCACGGAGCGATCGCTCTGGCACGGCATCGCGGCGCTCGCCCACGCGAAGAACCTGCACGAGGTCGGTTCCGCGGTCGAGGACGCGATCGACGAGACCGGCGCCTGGGGCATCGTCGAGGACTACACGGGGCACGGCATCGGTCGCTCCATGCACGAGGACCCGCCGGTCTTCAACTACCGCGTCCGCGGTGCCGGTCCGGCGGTGAAGCCCGGCCTGGTGGTGGCCATCGAGCCGATGGTCACCGCGGGCACGATCGACAGCTCGACGGACGACGACGACTGGACCGTCCGCACGATGGACGGCGGGGACGCCGCGCACTGGGAACACAGCGTCGCGGTGCACGCCGACGGCGTGTGGGTCCTGACGGCCGCAGACGGCGGCGCTGCGGGCCTGGCCCCGCTGGGCGTGACGCCCGTCCCGATCCCGTAGGACGGGCCTCCAGGCTGCCTCGGTCGCGACGGCCAGGAGGCGCGGGTCGTCCCCGCCTCGTCGCCCGCCGCGCGCAGACGCGTCTGCCCAGTGCCCGGAGGGCGCCGCGCCGTCAGCCCTGTCCGGCAGTCAGTTGCCGACGGAGCAGGTCTGCTCGGAGGCGCTCTGGCCGGTGATCGACGAGGGCAGCGGTGTCGACGTCGCCGTGCTCGTGGCCGACGAGCTCGGTGCGGACGACGTCCCCGACGATGCGCCGCTCGACGCGGGCGCCGACGCCGTGTCGGACGGCGTGGTGCCGGTCGACGGTGCGGTCGTCGCGGTGCCCCCGGCGGTCGGCGACTCCTCGGACGCGCGCCCGGTGCTCGAGTCGCTCAGCGAGGACTTCACGTCGTTCTGCAGCGCCACGTTGAGCGTGTGGGCGGTCTCCTGGTCGACGATCACCCGCGCGCTGTCGTCGGGGTCGTCGGCGACGGGGTACTGCACGAAGAGCATGTTGGCGGTGCTCATGCCGCGCAGTGCGGAGGCGAGGCCGACGAGGGTGCGGGTCTGGGCCAGGCCGTCGGACAGCGTCATGTTCGACAGGGCCGCGCCGGCGAGCTTGTAGAGCGTGATGGGGTTCGACAGGGTGCCGTCGGAGGTGACCTTGCGGAGCAGCGCCGACAGGAACACCTGTTGCGAGCTGATCCGGGCCAGGTCGCTGCCGTCGCCGACGCCGTGGCGGGTGCGCAGGAACGCGAGGGCGTCGGAGCCCTCGAGGTTGTGCGAGCCGGCGGTGAGGTGCAGACCGGTGAAGGTGTCGTCGATGGGCTCCGCGACGCAGACGTCGACGCCGCCCAGGGCGTTCGACATCTCGATCACGCCGTCGAAGGTGATGAGCCCGGCGTAGGGGATGCTCAGGCCGGTGAGGTTCTCGACGGTGTCGACGACGCACGAGACGCCACCGTTGCCGAGCGCCGTGTTGAACATGGCGGAGGTCGAGGCCGGGTAGGTCGTCCCGCTCGCGGGGTTGGTGCAGGCCGGGATCGGGACCATCAGGTCGCGGGGGAAGCTGACCGCGGTGAGCTGCTGGTGGTCCTCGGAGATGTGGATGAGCATCGTGACGTCGTTGCGGGCGCCTTCGACGTCGTCGTCGGAGTCGAACTGTCCGACGCGGGTGTCACTGCCGATGAGCAGGATGTTCGCGCCGCCCTTGATCGCCGTGATGTCGGCGGTCTTCGCGGTGCTCTGGTCGTCGGTGCTGAGCTGCACGGTCTGCGGTGCGGTCGCCAGCTGGGCGCCGGCGATGGCGGCGACGCTCGTCCCGCTCACGAGCACGACGGCGAGTGCCGAGGCCACGACGGTCACGAGCGTGGTCCAGCCGCGACGGCGGGCCTGCTTGCCGTGTGCGGCGAAGGGGCGTCGTGTGGCGTCGGGCACGTGGTCTCCGTTCGGTGGTCCGCGCAGGGTACGAAGGCGGCGGACGTGGCTGCGGAGCAACGCTACGGTCCGGGCGCAAGTGTCGGCCCGGAGCACGCCGTCAAACCACTGTGGAACACTCAGGCATGCCACCGGAAGCCCCAGGTGAGGGGGCGTGCCGCACCCGCACTTGGCAATTGCGGGTTTACCACATAAGATCGATCTTTGGTGTGTCATGCCCTCTCGGGTGTGGCGACCGACCCGCAGACCGGTTCGGGGATCACACCTGTTCCACAACCAAGCGACAGTGAGGCTATGGCCAAGAAAGACGGCGTCATCGAGATCGAAGGCTCGGTGCTCGAAGCTCTGCCCAACGCGATGTTCCGCGTTGAGCTGACGAACGGACACAAGGTCCTCGCGCACATCTCCGGGAAGATGCGCCAGCACTACATCCGCATCCTCCCCGAGGACCGCGTGATCGTGGAGCTGAGCCCGTACGACCTGACCCGCGGCCGGATCGTCTACCGCTACAAGTGATCCGCGAGCTGGAAAGGAACGGCTCGGCAATCCTGCCGCGCACGAAGCCAGCGAGCACGAGGAAAGAACAATGAAGGTCAACCCCAGCGTCAAGCCCATGTGCGAGCACTGCCGAGTGATCCGCCGCAAGGGCCGCGTCATGGTGATCTGCAAGAGCAACCCGCGTCACAAGCAGCGCCAGGGCTAGTCCCGGGCGCGTGACCGGCGCCGACGCTGTCCCTCGGACAGCAGGCTGCTCGAGCACGACCCACAACTGAAGATCGACAACGCAGTACCAGAACCCGGTCGCACGACGACCGGGGGACACCTCGGGTCGGAGGCCCGGGCACCGGTACTGCTCCACACCTCCATCGACAACAGGAGCAGCCATCACATGGCACGTCTAGCAGGCGTCGACATCCCGCGCGAGAAGCGCGTGGAGATCGCACTCACGTACATCTACGGCGTCGGCCGTACCCGCGCGGTCCAGGCACTCGCCGAGACCGGTATCTCCGGTGACATCCGCGTCAAGGACCTGACCGACGACCAGCTCGTCGCCCTCCGTGACTTCATCGAGGGCAACTTCAAGGTGGAGGGTGACCTCCGCCGCGAGGTGGCAGCCGACATCCGTCGCAAGGTCGAGATCGGTAGCTACGAGGGTCTTCGCCACCGTCGTGGTCTCCCGGTGCGCGGTCAGCGCACCAAGACCAACGCGCGTACCCGCAAGGGACCGAAGCGCACCGTGGCAGGCAAGAAGAAGGCTCGATAGGAGACCCCGATGGCTACCCCCAAGACTGCCGCGCGCAAGCCGCGCCGCAAGGAGAAGAAGAACGTCGCAGTGGGCCAGGCCCACATCAAGAGCACGTTCAACAACACGATCGTCAGCATCACCGACCCGTCGGGTGCCGTCCTCAGCTGGGCGTCCTCGGGTGCCGTGGGCTTCAAGGGTTCGCGCAAGTCGACGCCGTTCGCGGCGCAGCTCGCCGCCGAGTCCGCTGCGCGTCAGGCGCAGGAGCACGGCGTCAAGAAGGTCGACGTCTTCGTGAAGGGTCCGGGTTCGGGCCGCGAGACCGCGATCCGTTCGCTCCAGGCCGCTGGCCTCGAGGTCGGTTCGATCAACGACGTCACTCCGCAGGCGCACAACGGTTGCCGCCCGCCGAAGCGTCGTCGCGTCTGACGCGAGGAGCAACCGGCCGCGCCCTGCTCGTCCCCTGACGGGGTCGGGCAGGGCCCGCGGCCATTCCTGGTCGTTCGATCGCGCACATCGGTGCGCGTGATCACAACTCAACAGACCCGTCGGGGCCCACGCGGCCCCGTCGTACCGCCAAGTGTCATATAGCGGACACTTCGCCGAAAGGAATCCCACAGTGCTCATTGCACAGCGCCCCACCCTGACCGAGGAGTCGATCTCCGAGCACCGCTCGCGCTTCGTCATCGAGCCGCTCGAGCCGGGCTTCGGTTACACCCTCGGCAACTCGCTGCGCCGCACGCTCCTCTCCTCGATCCCCGGCGCGGCTGTCACCAGCATCCGCATCGACGGTGTCCTCCACGAATTCAGCACCGTTCCCGGTGTGAAGGAAGACGTCACCGAGATCATCCTCAACATCAAGAGCCTCGTCGTCTCCAGCGAGCACGACGAGCCGATCACCGCGTACCTGCGCAAGCAGGGTGCCGGTCAGGTCACCGCAGCGGACATCTCCGCTCCGGCCGGCGTCGAGATCCACAACCCGGAACTCGTCATCGCGACCCTGAACGACACCGCGCGGTTCGAGCTCGAGCTCACGATCGAGCGCGGCCGCGGCTACGTCTCGGCCACGCAGAACCGTTCCGAGTTCTCCGAGGCCGGTCAGATCCCGATCGACTCGATCTACTCGCCGGTCCTCAAGGTCACCTACCGCGTCGAGGCGACGCGTGCCGGTGAGCGCACGGACTTCGACCGCCTGGTCGTCGACGTCGAGTCGAAGCCGGCGATCACGCCGCGCGACGCCATCGCGTCGGCCGGTCGCACGCTGGTCGAGCTGTTCGGGCTCGCTCGCGAGCTCAACACGGCCGCAGAGGGCATCGAGATCGGCCCCGCGCCGGTCGACGCTGTCCTGTCGAACGAGCTGCAGACCCCGATCGAGGACCTCGACCTGTCGGTCCGCAGCTACAACTGCCTGAAGCGCGAGGGCATCAACACGGTGTCCGAGCTCGTCGCCCTGTCGGAGACGCAGCTCATGAACATCCGCAACTTCGGTCAGAAGTCGGTGGACGAGGTCAAGGACAAGCTCACCGAGCTCGGCCTGTCCCTCAAGGACACCGTCCCCGGATTCGACGGCGCCCACTTCTACAGCGGGTACGACGAGGACGAGTCCAACAACTGATCTCGCGCTCACGCGCAAGCGCGCTGACACCGCGCGCACCACTTTCACCACTGGAGAACTGACATGCCGAAGCCCACCAAGGGCCCCCGCCTCGGTGGCGGTCCCGCTCACGAGCGCCTGCTCCTGAGCAACCTCGCCAACGCCCTCTTCACGCACGGCCGCATCACGACCACCGAGACGAAGGCCAAGCGCCTCCGTCCGGTCGCCGAGCGGCTCATCACGTTCGCGAAGCGCGGCGACCTGCACGCTCGTCGTCGGGTCATCGCGACCCTGCGCGACAAGTCCGTCGTGCACACGCTGTTCACGGAGATCGCCCCGCAGGTCGAGGACCGTCAGGGCGGTTACACCCGCATCACGAAGCTCGGCTTCCGCAAGGGCGACAACGCCCCGCTGGCGTCGATCGAGCTCGTCCTCGAGCCGGTGTCGGGCACGCCCGCCCCGGTGAAGCGCACCGCGGCTCCGGCCGCCGCCGCTCCGGTCGAGGAGCCGGCTGCCGACGAGACCACCGAGGAGGCCCCGGTCGAGGCGACCGAGACCACCGAGGAGTCCGCGCCGGTCGAGTCGGAGACCGAGACCGAGGCTGCCGCCGAGGTCGAGGCCGACGCCGCCGAGAAGAGCGACGACACCAAGTAGGACCCCGCGTCACCACGAAGCCCCCGCGACCCAGGTCGCGGGGGCTTCGTCGCGTTCGGGAGCGCTACCCCTGCTCCCCGACGTCCGGAGAACGCAGGACCGTCGCCTTCCCAGTGGGCGCCCCGTAGCGTGTCCGCCCGACAGGGAGAGTCACCACATGGAGTTCCAACACATCGCGGGCGTCGGTCGCCGCGCGTGGCGGTGGAGCCGTACGTCCGGCACACAGCCGCGACTGCTGCACGCAGCCAAGGCCGCTGGCGCCGCGGCACTGGCCTGGTTCATCGCCAGGCACGTGCCCGGGGTCGCGTCCGACTACCCGTACTACGCACCGCTCGGGGCGATCGTCGCGATGCAGACGACGGTCTACGCGGGGCTGCGCAACGGCATCCAGACGCTCGTCGGCATCCTGCTCGGCATCGCCGTCGCGGGCTTCACGATGATCGTGGGCGACCCGGGGATCCTCGCCGTGGCCCTGGCGGTCGGCATCGGCGTGCTCGTCGGCGGGTTCCGGGTGCTCGGCGAGGGCAGCACCTGGGTCTCGACGGCGGCGTTGTTCGTGCTGCTCGTCGGCGGGGCGAACGCCGAGGGCTACTCGTTCGGGTACCTGGTGCAGATGGGCGTCGGCGTCGTCGTCGGCCTGCTCGTGAACTTCCTGGTGTTCCCGCCGCTGCACTTCTGGGACGCCGAACGCCGGATCGACGAGGTGAACGCCGTGTTGGCCGATCACCTCGAGGGGCTCGCACACGTGCTGGAGAGCGGCAAGCGCGACGAGGACGCCTGGAACCGGCAGCAGGACAAGCTCGACCGTGCGATCGCCGACGTGCGCGCGCGGGTGTCCGTCGCCCACGAGAGCCGGAAGATCAACCCCCGCGGAGCGCTCCGCGGGTCACGGGCCCGGCTCCAGCAGGACGGGGCGCGCTTCCGGGCGCTCGAACGGGTCGCCTGGTACACGACCGACCTCACCGAACTCGTCGCTCGGTCGGGCCCGGTGTCCGCGAACCTCGGCCGTCCCGACCCCGCGTTCACCGAACCGCTCACCGAGGCGATCCGGCAACTCGCCTGTGTGATCCGCGGGGAGTGCCCCGAGGACGACGGCGACAAGGCGATCGAGCGACTCGAGCAGGCGCTCGACGCTTCGCGCGAGAACCCCTCGCACGTCGCGGTGACGGCGTCCGCGCTCGTGGCGCTCCGCGGCATCGTGGAGTCCGAGCGCCGTGCGACGGACAACCTCGACACCCGCACGGGGCCGTCGGCGTTCCACCGTCCGCGCGGCTGACGCGAGGACCCCGTGACACCGGCGCTCCGTAGACTCGCACCGTGACCGTCCCGCCCCGAATCAACGTCCTCGGACCGGTCACGGTGACGGGTGCGGACGGCCGGCAGTCGCCGGTGCCCGGTGCGCTCGCTCGGGCGTTCCTGGCGGCGCTGGTGCTCGCGCGCGGTCACGCCCTGACCACCGAGTCCCTGATCGACGACCTCTGGCCGGACGCGCAGCCGCGGGGTGCCCGTGCAGCGCTGCAGACGCTCGTGTCCCGACTGCGCCGGAGCGTGGCGGACGGCCTCGTGGTGTCGACGAGCACCGGGTACGCGTTGGGCGGCGGCCCCGAGGACGTCGACCTCGCCCGTGCCGAGCGTGCGGTGGGCGAGGCGGAGCCGGCAGCGGTCCGTGCGGCCCTCGACCTCTGGCGTGGTGAACCGGGCGCCGACGTCGACGGCGACCTGGGCGCCGCACTCGCGGACCGAGCGGCAGCGCTCCGGCGGACACTCCGGCGCGCGCTCGGCGGCGCACTGCTCGACGAGGGCGACGCCGACGAGGCCGCCGCACTCTGGGCGGCGGAGGCCGTCGCCAACCCCTACGACGAGGTCGCGGTCGCCGGTTCGATGCGTGCCCTCGCCGCGGCCGGCCGCACGAGCGAGGCCCTGGCCGCCTTCGCGGCGCACCGTGACCGCCTCGCCGACGAACTCGGCGCCGACCCCTCGGCCGACCTCGTCCGCCTCAACGCCGAGTTGCTGCGTCGGTCCGGCCCCGCCACGGGCAGCGTCCGCCGCGTCGGCCTGCGTGCTGCGCCGAACACGTTGGTCGGGAGGGAGGCCGACCTCGCCGCCGTCTCGGACCTGCTGTCCGCCGGACGGCTGGTCACGATCCTCGGTGCGGGTGGGCTGGGGAAGACCCGCCTCGCGCAGGCGGTCGCCGCCGGCCTGCCGCCGACACAGGGCGTCGTCGTGTTCGAGCTCGCGCCGCTCGCCACGGCCGACGACATCGTGCCGGCCCTCGGCGCGCTGCTCGGGATCGCCGAGTTCCGCTCCACCAGGTCGCTCCGGGACGCCGTCGCGGCCGACCTGCGCACCCGCGTCGTGCGGGCACTCGCCGACGGGCCGACCGTGCTCGTCCTGGACAACTGCGAACACCTGGTGGCCGAGGTCGCCGCCTTCGCCGCGGACCTGCTCGCGACCGTGCCCGAGCTGCGGATCCTGACGACGTCACGCGCGCCGCTCGCCATCGCCGGCGAGGTCGTGGCTCCCCTCGCGCCCCTGCCCGTCGAGGCCGACGGGGCGGCCGTCCGGCTGTTCACCGAGCGGGCGCGGGCCGCACGACCCGGAGCCGTGCTGCCGGTGGACGCGGTGCGCCGGATCTGCACGCGGCTCGACGGGTCACCGCTGGCCATCGAGCTCGCGGCTGCACGCATCCGGGGGATGAGCGCCGACGAGATCGAGCGCCGGCTGGACGACCGGTTCACGCTGCTGCGCGGCGGCGACCGGAGCGCCCCGGAGCGGCACCGCACCCTGCTCGCCGTGATCGAGTGGAGCTGGCGCCTGCTCGACGACGGGGCCCAGGACCTGTTGACCCGGCTGGCGCTCTTCCCGGACGGACTCGCGGTCGACGCCGTCGAGGCCGTCGCCGCCCCGGACCGCCGGGCCGACGCGCTCGACGACCTCGCCGAGCTCGTGGAGCAGTCGCTCGTGCAGCTCGTCGAGCACGAGGGCGAGCCCGTGCGGTACCGGCTGCTCGAGACGGTGCGGGAGTTCGGTGCGGCCCGGCTGGGGGACCGCGGCGCCACCGAGGCCGTCCGTGCGGCCATGATCGGCTGGGGCCGTGGGTTCGCGGCCGAGCGCAACCTCCTCACGATCACGGGTTCCGCCCAGCTCGAGCGGTTCCGCGAGGTCGCCCGCGAATCCGACAACCTCGTCACGCTGCTCCGCTGGAGCCTGGCGGCCGACGACACCGCGGCGGTCGCGCACCTGTTCGCGGCCCTCGGCGGCTACTGGTCGCTGCGCGGTGCCCACGGTGAGGTCGTCGCACTCGGCCCCGAGGTCGTCCCGGTCCTGCGCCGTACCGGACCGGCGACCGAGGACCGTGCCGCGACCGTGCTCGGACTCGTCGTCACCGGCGGGTCCTCCGCGTTCAGCGACAAGCGCACCGCAGCCCTGGCCGTGTCGACCCTGCGCCGCGTGATGCGCGACGGCACCAGCGGGTTCGCGGTGCTCGACGCCCAGGCAGCGCTGCTCCTCACCCTGGGGCGACCGGCCGACGGGTACGCCCTGCTCGCCCGCTACCGCGACGACCCGGAGCCCGGGGTCGCCTGCCTGGCGAACATGCTCAGCGCGCCGCTCGCCGAGAACGACGGGGAGTCCGCCGTCGCCCTGCGGTACGCGACCCGCGCCGAGACGCTCTCGCGGTCGAGCGACGACGCCTGGACCACCGGGTCGATCGCCGTCACCATGACCCAGCTCCTCGCGCAGACCGGCCGGCACGCAGACGCCCTGCGGTCCGCCGAGGTCGCCCGCGAGCAGCTCGAACGGTTCGGGGCCGACGACGACCTGTACGAGATCGGCTGGACCGTCGGGCTCTGCGCTGCGAGTACCGGCGACGTCGTGCGTGCCCGGCAGGTCGCCGACGACCTGCAGCACCGGCCGGTCGAGGCCCGCGGCGGGTTCGACGAGGACCGGGTGCAGATCGGCGTGCTCGCGATGGCCATCGGTGCGGAGTGCTCGCGCTGGGAAGGAGCCCTCGACGACGCTGCGGCGGAGTACGCCCGCGCCTGGGACTCCGTGCTGCCCCTGCGGAAGCAGACGCCGCACTGGACGCTCATGGCGGGCTCGGCGCGGATCGCGGCGCGGGACGAGGCGGCGGTGCACCGGTCCGACGGAGCCGCGCCGGGCCTCCCGGTCGACGACGTGGCGGTCGCGAGACGCCTGCGCGTCGGTGCGCTCGTGATGCTGCGCGTCCACCCGTGGTGGCTGGACCTGCCCGTGATCGGGACCGCCCTGCTCGGCCTGGCGCTCGCCGCCGCCCGTGACGGACAGCCGGAGCACGCCGCTCGCTGCTGGGGGCTGGCGACCCGACTCGGTTCGCGGCAGGACTTCGGCGTGCTCGCGCACCCACGGATGCGGTCGGTGCTGGCCGACGCCCTCGGCGACGCGGTGCTGGCGGACGCCGAGACGGCCTCGGCCGGATCGAACCGGACCGAGGCCGTCTCGGAGGCGCGGCTCCTGCTCGAGGAGCTGCGGTTCCGCGCGCGCTGATCCGCGCCCGTCAGGCCTTCCGCATGTACGCGCGGACCGTCAGCGGCGCGAACACCGCGACCACGACCGCTGCGCCGAGCAGGCTGATCCAGAGGTCGGCGCCCACCGTGCCGTGGTTCACGAGCTCGCGGACCGCCGTGATGAGGTGCGAGATCGGGTTCACCTCGGAGAACCAGCGCAGCCAGTCCGGCAGGGTGTCCGCCGGCACGAACGCGTTCGACAGGAACGTCAGCGGGAACAGCACCATGTTGGAGATGCCGGAGACGCTCGACGCCGTCCGCGCGACGACGCCGAAGTAGGCGAAGATCCAGCTGATCGCCCACGCGACGACGATGACCAGCAACCCGGCCAGGACGACCGCACCGAACCCGCCGGCGGGACGCAGACCCATGATGATGCCGACCGTGAAGGTGATCGTGGTGGCGATCGCGTACCGGACGGTGTCGGCGAGCAGCGCACCCGCGAGCGGGGCGATCCGGGCGATGGGCAGGGACTTGAAGCGGTCGAAGACGCCCTTGTCCATGTCCTCGCGGAGCTGCACGCCCGTGACGATCGACGACGTGATGTTCGTCTGCACCAGGATGCCGGGGATGATGATCGGCAGGTAGCTCGCGACGTCGCCCGCGATCGCACCACCGAAGATGTACGTGAACATCACGGTGAAGATGATCGGCATCAGGGTGACGTCGAACAGCTGCTCGGGGGTGCGCCGGACCTTGATCAGGCCGCGGTACGCCATCGTGAGCGACTGCCGGACGGTGGCGCCGAGGCCGGTCGCACCGACGCCGGGGCGCGGGGTGATCCGGGGCGCCGCGGTGCCCGTGGTGGTGGTGATGGTGGTCATGCGATGCTCCCTGCGAGTTCGCGGTCGGTGCTGTCGTTGTCGTCGTCGGTGCCGTCGTCGTCGGTGGTCGCCGGTGCGCCGGTGATCGTCAGGAAGACCTCGTCGAGGGTGGGCTTCTGCACGCTCATCTCGGCGAGGGTGATACCGGCCTCGCGGAACGACACCAACAGGTCCGTCACGCGGTCGGGGTCCGACATCGGTGCGGTGAGACGCGAGCCCTCGGGGCTGGCCACCGCGTCTACACCGAGGGTGTTCCGCACGATCGTGCGCGCGGCGTCGAGCCGGAGCGCATCGGTCAGGCGGAGCTGCAGTGACGAACTGCCGATCGAGGCCTTCAGCTCGTCGCTCGTGCCCTCGGCGACGACCTTGCCGTGGTCGATGACCGCGATGCGGTCGGCGAGCTGGTCCGCCTCGTCCAGGTACTGCGTCGTCAGCAGCACCGTCGAACCCGTCGCCACGAGCTCGCGGATGGTGTCCCACATCTGCGCACGGGTCCGGGGGTCGAGCCCCGTGGTCGGCTCGTCGAGGAAGATCAGCGGCGGCTGCGCGATGAGGCTCGCAGCCAGGTCGAGCCGGCGACGCATGCCACCGGAGAAGCCCTTGAGCGGGCGTGACGCGGCCTCGGTCAGCCCGAAGCGTTCGAGCAGCTCGACGGCCTTCCGCTTCGCGTCCGCGCGGGACAACCCGAGCAGGCGCGCGAAGATCACCAGGTTCTCGGTCGCGCTGAGCGTCTCGTCGACGCTGGCGTACTGACCGGTCACCCCGATCAGGGTGCGGACCGTCTGCGCCTCGCGCCGGACGTCGTGCCCGAAGATCCGGGCCTCGCCGCCGTCCGCCTTGAGCAGGGTCGCGAGCATGGAGATGGTGGTGGTCTTGCCGGCGCCGTTGGGACCGAGCACGCCGTAGACCGTGCCGGCCTCCACACGGAGGTCGACACCGTCCACTGCGCGGTTCGTCCCGAAGGTCTTCACGAGGCCGGAGGCCTCCACCGCGAGCGGTGTCGTGGTCATCGAAATGTCCTTTCGTCGATGTCGAGGACGATGGTGCCGCGGGGCGCTCACGCGGCACTGACGTGGCGCTGACACCGGTGGACAGCGCGCGTCAGCGGCGCAGCGGCCTTCGGTTGCGCAGACGGGTGTCCGCCGACTGCCGGGAGGCGCGGCGCAGCCCCGGTACGGTGGTCGCGTGGACGAGACGGCGGGCCCGCAGAGCGGCGGCGAGGTTGCCGGGATCCGGCTGCGGCTGGACATCGCGTACGACGGGGCCGCGTTCTCCGGGTGGGCCAGGCAGCCCGGGCTGCGGACCGTGCAGGGCGCGCTCGAGGCCGCCCTCGCCACCGTCTTCACCCGGTGGGGCGAGCCGCCACTGCTCACCGTCGCCGGACGCACCGACGCCGGCGTGCACGCCACCGGGCAGGTCGCCCACCTCGACCTGTCCGCCGAGCAGTGGGACGCACTCAGCGCCAAGCGCGGCACGGGGCGCTCGCCGCTGGACGGGCTCGTCAAACGCGTGAACGGCATCGCGGCACCCGAGGGCGACGTCGTCGTCACCCGGGCGTCGGTCGCGCCGGACGGGTTCGACGCCCGGTTCTCGCCGCTCTGGCGACGGTACGAGTACCGGATCGCGGACGCCGACGCCCCGCGCGATCCACGTCGGCGCGGGCACACGGTCTGGCACGGGGCGAGCCTCGACCCGGCAGCGATGGAGCGCGGTGCGCTGACGTTGTTGGGGCTGCACGACTTCGCGACGTTCTGCAAGCCGCGCGAGGGCGCGACGACCATCCGGACGTTGCAGGAGTTCCGCTGGGACCGCGAGCCGGACGGCGTGCTGGTGGCGCGCCTCCAGGCCGATGCGTTCTGCCACTCCATGGTGCGCGCGATGGTGGGGGCGACCATCGCCGTCGGCGAGGGACGGTTCGGGCCGGAACGGCTCGAGGAGCTCCGCGTCGCCGAGACGCGGACGAGCGCGTTCAAGACCGCTCCGGCGAAGGGGCTGACGCTGACCGAGGTGGGGTACCCGGCCGACGAGGAGCTCGCGGGGCGGGCGGAGCAGACGCGGGCGCGGCGGGAGTGAACGCCCGGTGCTGATGTTGCCGAACGCAATCATTCACCTGCGCGAAACCTGAGGGACTCCGCAGGTCGGTAGCGTGCGGGCATGCCCAACTCCCTCGGCCGCACTCTGCTGTGCGCCACGGCTGCCGCGACACTCCTCGCGGCCCCGCTCGTCACCGTCACCGCAGCGACCGCGAACCCCGAGGGGAGTGGCCTCGTCATCGAGGAGGCCTACCTGAAGGCGGGCAGCAACGGCGCCTTCTACAACCAGAAGTTCATCGAGATCGGCAACCCGACCGACGCCCCGGTGTCGCTCGACGGCTGGTCACTGCAGTACCGCTCGGCGACGAGCACCGGCGCCTTCTCGACGAGCGCGCTCGAGGGGACGGTGCCGGCCGAGGGCACGTTCCTGGTGTCGATGGCCGGCAACGGCGGGGCAACCGCAGCGGGTGCGGACCTGCCGACGGCGGACGACACCGCCTCGCTGAACCCGTCCGGCACCACGGGCACGCTCGTGCTGTCCGACGCCGCCACGCCGGTGGCGCTCGCCGCGGGACCGGTGACGACCGGCACCGCGGGCGTCGTCGACCTGCTCGGCTACGGGGCCTCGAACACCTTCGAGGGCACCGTGCGCACCGTCGAGGGTGCGAACGCCGTGCCGAACGGTCTGGCCCGCCAGGGCACGACGGACACCGACGACAACGGCGCCGACTTCTCGGTGACGACGACCCTGACCCCGCGGAACGCCGCGGGTGAGACGGCTGCGCCGACCGACCCGACCGAGCCCACGGACCCGACGGAGCCGACGGACCCCGGCGCCCCCGCCGAGGCCGTGACCATCGCGCAGCTGCAGGGCACCACGGACACCTCGCCCTACACCGGCAAGAACGTCACCACCGACGGTGTCGTCACCGCGGTCTACGCGTCCGGCGGCTTCAACGGCTACACGATCCAGACCCCGGGGACCGGCGGCGCGATCGACTTCGGCACCCACACCGCGTCCGACGCCGTGTTCGTCTACTCGTCCGCGACCGCCGGGCTCGTGGCCGAGGGCGACCACGTGCGGGTCACCGGTGCGGTCTCCGAGTACTTCGGCCTGACCGAACTGACGGTGTCGGGGGCATCCTCCCTCGAGAAGCTCAGCGGCACCGTCGCGGCGCCCCAGCCCGCGGCGGTCGCGTTCCCGTCGTCGGACGCGCAGCGCGAGTCGCTCGAGAGCATGCTCATCGCCCCGCAGGGCTCCTACACCGTCGCCGACAACTACACGACGAACCAGTACGGCGAGGTCGTGCTCGCCAGCGGCGCCGGCCGGCTCGTCCAGCCGACCGAGGTCGGTCGCCCCGGCAGCGCCGAGGCGACGGCTGCCGCGGCGTCCAACGCTGCGCGCAAGGTCACGCTCGACGACGGTGCCAGCACCAACTTCCTGACGAAGGCGAACCAGGGCATCCCGGTGTCGTGGCTCACCCAGGGCCCGGTCACCGTCGGTGCGACCGCCACGTTCGAGGGTCCGGTCGTCCTCGACTACCGCAACAGCGGGTGGAAGTTCCAGCCGACCGCGCCGATCACCGGTGCGACCCCGGCGGCGGACCTGCCCGCGTCGTTCTCGAACGTGCGGCAGGCGAAGCCGCAGGACGTCGGCGGCGACCTCAAGCTCGCCGGGTTCAACGTGCTGAACTACTTCCCGACCACGGGCGACCAGCTCACCGGGTGCTCGTACTACACCGACCGTGCGGGCGACCCCGTCACGGTGAACTCCGGCTGCGACGCCCGCGGTGCTGCCGAGGAAGAGGACTTCCTGCGCCAGCAGGTCAAGATCGTCAAGGCGATCAACGGCCTCGGTGCCGACGTCGTCTCGCTCGAGGAGATCGAGAACTCGGCGCGCTTCGGCCAGGACCGCGACGCCGCGGTCGCCACGCTCGTCGACGCCCTGAACGCCGCCACCGGCGAGGACACCTGGGCCTACGCGAAGTCACCCGCGACCGTCCCGGCGAGCGAGGACGTCATCCGCCTCGCGCTCATCTACAAGCAGGACCGCGTCGAACCCGTCGGCGAGTCGACGATCCTGCTCGACGACGCCTTCACGAACGCCCGGCAGCCCGTCGCGGACGCGTTCCGCCCCGTCGGCGGCACCGCGGACGACGACTTCCTGGTGATCGCGAACCACTTCAAGTCGAAGGGCTCCGGCACCGGCGAGAACGCCGACCAGGGTGACGGCCAGGGCGCCTCGAACGCCGACCGGGTGCGGCAGGCCAAGGCCCTCGTGACCTTCTCCACCGACATGCAGGCGCAGTACGGCACCGACAAGGTGTTCATGCTCGGCGACTTCAACGCCTACAGCAAGGAGGACCCGGTGGTCGTCCTCGACGACGCCGGTTACACCGACCTCGGCCCGGCGCTCGACGCCACCGAGTACTCGTACGTGTTCTCCGGCCTGAGCGGGTCGCTCGACCACGTGTTCGCGTCCCCGGCCGCCACCGAGACGGTCACGGGGGTGGACATCTGGAACATCAACTCGGTCGAGTCGGTGGGTCTGGAGTACAGCCGCTACAACTACAACGCGTCGGACCTGTACACCGACGACGTGTTCCGCGCGAGCGACCACGACCCGATCCTGGTCGGGTTCGACCTCGACGCTGCCGGCACGGACCCCGGGACCGACCCGACTCCGGTGCCGACCCCGACCCCGACGCCGGGTGACGGCGGCTCGACCCCGACCCCGACCCCGACGCCCACGTCGAAGCCGACCCCTGCTCCGACCCCGTCCGCGCCGAGCGCGGTGCCGCCGGTGGCCCCGTCGGAGACCGGTCTGACCGACGCGAACCGCGGGAGCGTCTCGGCGCCGTCGTCGGCTCGTGCGGGGGAGACCATCACGGTGACGGTCGGCTCGCAGTACGCGGGTGACGTCGTGAACGTGTGGCTGTACTCGACCCCGACGCTGCTCGGCACCGTGACGGTCGGCGCTGACGGCACGGTGCGCGTCACGATCCCGTCGGACACCCCCGCTGGTGCACACCGCCTCGCGGTGACGGCCGCGGACGGGAGCCTGATCGGCTGGACCCCGATCACGATCACCGCTGACGGGCAGCTCGCGTTCACGGGTGCCGAGGGCCTCGGTGTCGGTGCGCTCATCGCGTTCCTGCTGCTCGCCGCGGGTGCGGGCGTCCTGATCGTCCGCCGTCGCAAGGCGGCCGCTGCGGAGTAGTCCCCGCGCCCCACTGGGGTACTTCGTGAGCAGGAATGGTCGGGTTCGCCGTGCGCGACCCGACCATTGCTGCTCACCATGCGGGGGTGGGCGCGACCCCAGTGCGGACGGGAGGCCCGTGGCCAGGCCGCCACGTGCCTCCCGTCCGGCAGTAGCTGCGTTTGACCGACGCGACCCGCGTCGGCTAGGCTCTCACCTTGGTCTGTGCGCCACGCGCGCCGGACAGTCAGATGAGCCCTCCATCCGGGCGTTCCGCCGGCTTCTGCCGCGGGGAACCCCGACCGGAGTGGGATTCACGGACTCCTCACCTCGACACGAAAGCAGCACTCCTGTGACTCGCACGTTCTCACCGAAGCCGGCAGACGTCCAGCACGACTGGATCGTCATCGACGCGACCGACGTCGTCCTCGGCCGTCTCGCCACCCACGCCGCGGCGCTCCTGCGCGGCAAGCACAAGGCCACCTTCGCCCAGCACATGGACATGGGTGACTACGTCATCATCGTGAACGCCGACAAGGTCGCCCTGACCGGTTCGAAGCTCGCGAAGAAGGTCTACTACCGCCACTCCGGGTACCCGGGCGGCCTGACGGCGACCTCCTACCCGGAGATGCTCGAGAAGCACCCCACCCGCGCCGTCGAGAAGGCGATCCGCGGCATGCTGCCGAAGAACACCCTCGGTCGCGAGCAGCTCAAGAAGCTGAAGGTCTACGCCGGCGCGGAGCACCCGCACTCCGCGCAGCAGCCCAAGGCGTACATCTTCGACCAGGTCGCACAGTAGTTCCGGCCACGACGACTTCAAGGACATAGAGAAACTCATGGCTCAGATCGCTGATTCCCTCGACCAGACCCCGGAGAGCTTCACCACGGAGAGCGCACCCGCCGCTGCCGAGGCTGCTCCCCGTCAGATCCTCAACGTCTCCGGCGGTGCCGTCGGGCGCCGCAAGGAGGCCATCGCGCGCGTTCGCCTCGTTCCGGGCTCCGGCACGTTCGTCGTGAACGGTCGCTCGCTCGAGGACTACTTCCCGAACAAGCTGCACCAGCAGCTCATCAACGACCCGTTCAAGGTCCTCGAGCTCCTCGGCTCGTACGACGTCGTCGCCCGCATCACCGGTGGCGGCCCCTCGGGTCAGGCCGGCGCACTCCGCCTCGCCATCGCCCGCACGCTGAACGAGATCGACCGCGAGAACAACCGCGCGACCCTCAAGAAGGCCGGCTTCCTCACCCGTGACGCCCGCGTCATCGAGCGCAAGAAGGCCGGTCTCAAGAAGGCCCGCAAGGCTTCGCAGTTCTCGAAGCGCTAGTCGTCACCGGCTGAAGATCGCAATGCCGCGTCTGTTCGGTACCGACGGGGTTCGTGGTCTCGCCAACGGCGAGCTGACGGCCGCGCTCGCACTGGGTCTTGCCCAGGCGAGCGCGGCCGTCCTCACACACGGACACCATGCCGACGCCCGCCGGGCGTCCGGTCGACCGCGCCCGCGCGCGGTCCTCGCGCGTGACCCGCGCGTCTCCGGCGAGTTCCTCGGTGCCGCCGTCGCGGCCGGGCTCGCTTCCGCCGGCGTCGACGTGCTCGACGCCGGGGTCATCCCCACCCCCGCTGCGGCGTTCCTCGTCGCGGACATCGACGCCGACTTCGGCGTGATGATCTCCGCGTCGCACAACCCCGCCCCGGACAACGGGATCAAGTTCTTCGCCACGGGTGGTCGCAAGCTGCCGGACGAGGTCGAGGACCGCATCGAAGCGGCCATGCACGACCACTCCGCGCCGACCCCCACCGGCATCGACGTCGGCCGGATCACCCGGTTCGCCGACGCCGAGGACCGCTACGTCGTCCACCTGCTCGGCACGCTGCCGCACCGGCTCTCTGGGCTCCACGTCGTGCTCGACTGCGCCAACGGTGCTGCCGCCGGCGTCTCGCCCGAGGTGTTCGTGAACGCCGGGGCCCGCGTGACGCTCATCGGCGCCGAGCCCGACGGCTGGAACATCAACGACGGCGTCGGCTCCACCCACATCGACAACCTGTCCCGCGCCGTCCTGGCTGCCGGCGCAGACATCGGCATCGCGCACGACGGCGACGCCGACCGCTGCCTGGCGGTGGACGCCGCGGGCAACGCCATCGACGGTGACCAGATCATGGCGATCCTGGCGCTGTCGTTGCAGGAGCGCGGCCGGCTGAAGGACGACACCCTCGTCGCGACGGTCATGTCCAACCTCGGGCTCAAGCGCGCCATGGCCGACGCGGGCATCACCGTGATCGAGGCCGGCGTCGGCGACCGCTACGTGCTCGAGAAGATGAACGAGGGCGACTACTCCATCGGTGGCGAGCAGTCCGGCCACATCATCTTCAACGAGTACGCCACCACGGGTGACGGCATCCTGACTGGGCTGCACCTGGTCGCCGAGATGGCGCGCACCGGGAAGTCGCTGCAGGAGCTCGCTTCGTGCATGACGGTGTTCCCGCAGGTGCTGCTCAACGTGCGCGGGGTCGACCGGCACGGTCTCGCCGACCAGGGCGTGCAGGACGCGGTCGCCGCGGCTTCAGCAGCGCTCGGTGACACCGGTCGCGTCCTGCTCCGTCCGTCGGGCACCGAGCCGGTCGTGCGCGTGATGGTCGAGGCCGCCTCGCAGGACGATGCCCAGCGCATCGCCGAGGAGCTCGCCGCCGTCGTGCAGGAGCGCCTGGCGCTCGACGCCGCGTAGGCCGGAGCCTCGCGGAACCAGGTTCCGGACACAGCACTGGGTTCTTCCGTGGTGTGGTGTCCGGAACCTGGTTTCCGACGGCCGACTAGATCTTGCGGAGCAGGACCGAGTTCACCTTGTGGTCGGCGGCCTTCTTGAGCACCAGGGTCGCGCGGGACCGGGTCGGTAGGACGTTCTCGAGCAGGTTCGGTTCGTTGATCGCCCGCCAGACCTCGGTCGCCGTCCGGACCGCGTCGTCGCGCGACAGCGAGGCGAACCGGTGGAAGAACGAGTCCGGGCTCGAGAACGCCTCTTCCTGCAGGGCCAGGAACCGGTCGACGTACCAGGCCTCGATGTCCTTGGTCTTGGCGTCGACGTAGATCGTGAAGTCGAACAGATCGGACAGCGCGAGCCGCCCGTGCACCGGCGGGGCGAGCACGTTCAGGCCCTCGACGATGAGGATGTCCGGCTGGCGGACGACGATCTCGGCGTCCGGCACGATGTCGTAGACCAGGTGCGAGTAGTACGGCGCCCGGACCTCGGTCGCGCCGCTCTTCACCTGGCTGACGAACCGCAGCAGGGAGCGACGGTCGTAGGACTCCGGGAAGCCCTTCCGGTCCATGATCCCGCGACGCTCGAGCTCGGTGTTCGGGTACAGGAAGCCGTCGGTGGTCACCAGCTCGACCCGCGGGGTGTCCGGCCAGCGCTTCGTCAGCTCGCGGAGCAGTCGGGCGACGGTCGACTTGCCGACGGCGACGGAGCCCGCGACGCCGATGACGAACGGCGTGCGTCCGGCGCGGTCACCCAGGAACGCCGATGTCGACGCGTGCAGGTTGCGGGCGCCGGCCGCGTAGAGCGTCAGCAGCCGTGACAGCGGGAGGTAGACCTCCTGCACCTCCCGCATGTCCAACCGGTCGCCGAGCCCGCGCAGCTGCACGATCTCGGTCTCGGTGAGCGACAGGTGCTCCTTGGGTGCGAGCTGCGACCACTCGTGCCGCGGGATCTCCACGAACGGGGTCGGGTGCGCGACGGCGGTCTCCGGGATCGGCATGGGGACGAGCGTACAGACGGGTGACCGTCAGGCGGGCAGGGCGGCCTCGATGGCCGCGATCACCTCGGGGGCGTCCGGCTTCGTGGTCGGACGGAAGCGCGAGACGGTGCCGTCGGGGGCGACGAGGAACTTCTCGAAGTTCCAGCTGACCCGTCCGGCCTTGCCGTCGGCGTCCGGGGTCTCCTTGAGCGCCTGGTAGAGCGGGTGCGCGCTCTTGCCGTTCACCTTGACCTTCTCGGACATCGGGAAGGTGACGCCCCACGTGGTGGAGCAGTACTCGTCGATGGCCTCGGACGAGCCGAGCTCCTGCAGGAACTGGTTGCTCGGGAACCCGAGGACCGTGAAGCCGCGCGGGCCGTACTGCTTCTGGAGGGCCTCGAGCTGCTCGTACTGCGGAGCGAGACCGCACCGCGACGCCACGTTCACGACCAGCACCGCCTTGTCCGCGAACGAGCCGAACGTGGTGTCCTCGCCGTGCAGCGTGGTGATGGCGATGTCGTCGAAGCGTCCCATGGCCGAAACGTTATCCCCAGCCCTGCTGCTTCGCAGGGTCCGCGCTCAGGCAGACCGTAGGATCGCTTCCATGTGTGGAATCGTCGGCTACGTCGGCAGCAACAGCAGCCAGGACGTCCTCCTCGGTGGCCTCCGTCGCCTCGAGTACCGCGGCTACGACTCGGCGGGCATCGCCGTGGTCGACCCTGCGGGGGACCTCGTCTCCGCCAAGAAGGCGGGCAAGCTCCAGGCTCTCGTCGACGAGCTCGAGTCGTCGCCGATCCCGGACGGCACCACGGGCATCGGGCACACCCGCTGGGCGACCCACGGCGGCCCGACGGACGGCAACGCCCACCCGCACCTGGCCGACGGCGACAAGCTCGCCCTCATCCACAACGGCATCATCGAGAACTTCTCCGAGCTGCGCGCCGAGCTGCAGGCCGAGGGCATCGAGTTCCGCAGCGAGACCGACTCCGAGGTCGCCGCGCACCTGGTCGGTCGGGCGTTCCGCGAGACCGGTGACCTGACCGCCGCCATGCAGCAGGCCGTGCAGCGACTGGACGGGGCGTTCACGCTCCTCGTCGTGCACGCCGACCAGCCCGGCGTCGTCGTCGGCGCCCGTCGCAACTCCCCGCTCGTGGTGGGCCTGGGCGACGGCGAGAACTTCATGGGCTCGGACGTCGCCGCGTTCGTCGCCTACACACAGCGCGCGCTCGCGATCGGGCAGGACGAGATCGCCACGATCCGCCCCGACAGCGTCGACGTCATCCACTTCGACGGCACCCCGGCCACCCCGAGCGAGTTCGAGGTGAACTGGGACGCCTCCGCGGCCGACAAGGGCGGCTGGTCCTCGTTCATGGCGAAGGAGATCAGCGAGGAGCCCGAGGCCGTCGCCAAGACGATCCTCGGCCGCGTGCACGACGGTGCCGTCACCCTGACCGACCTCGACCCGATCGCCGAGCGTCTGGCCACGGTCGACCGCGTCATCGTGATCGCCTGCGGCACCGCTGCGTACGCCGGCATCCTCGGCAAGTACGCCATCGAGCAGTGGGCCCGGATCCCGGTCGAGGTCGAGCTCGCCCACGAGTTCCGCTACCGCGACCCGGTGCTGAACGACCGCACGCTCGTCGTCTCGATCAGCCAGTCCGGCGAGACGATGGACACGCTCATGGCCGTCAAGTACGCCCGCGAGCAGGGCGCGCAGGTGCTGTCGATCTGCAACACCCAGGGCGCGACGATCCCGCGCGAGTCCGACGCCGTGATCTACACGCACGCCGGGCCCGAGGTCGCCGTCGCGTCGACGAAGGCCTTCATCGCCCAGGGCGTTGCGCTGTACCTCCTGGGGCTGCACCTGGCCACCCTTCGCGGCACCATGACGGCGGAGCAGATCGCCGAGCAGGTCGCCGAGCTCGAGGGCCTGGCCCCGAAGCTGCAGCAGACCATCGAGGACGCCGCTGGCATCAAGGACCTGGCGCGCTGGATGGCGGACACCCGCAGCGTGCTGTTCCTCGGTCGCCACGTCGGCTACCCGATCGCGCTCGAGGGCGCGCTCAAGCTCAAGGAGCTCGCGTACATCCACGCCGAGGGCTTCGCTGCGGGTGAACTCAAGCACGGCCCGATCGCGCTCATCGAGCCCGGACAGATCGTCTTCGTCATCGTGCCGTCGCCGCGTGACCCGCGGTCGCTGCACCCGAAGGTCGTTTCGAACATCCAGGAGATCCGCGCCCGTGGTGCTCGCGTGATCGCCATCGCGGAAGAGGGCGACGCCGCCGTGCTGCCCTTCGCCGACGAGGTCCTGCGCATCCCGCTCGCGACCCCGCTGTTCGAGCCGCTGCTCGCCGTGGCGCCGCTGCACATGTTCGGCATGGAGCTCGCCGCGGCCAAGGGCCTCGACGTCGACCAGCCGCGCAACCTCGCGAAGTCGGTCACCGTCGAGTAATCGCACGATGATCATCGGCATCGGGGTCGACGTGGTGGACCTGGAGCGGTTCGAACGGGTGCTGTCGCGCACGCCGGCGATGCGTGCACGGTTGTTCACCCCGGCCGAGCAGGTCCGCGACGGCGAACAACGGCCGATCGCGTCGCTCGCTGCGCGGTTCGCGGCCAAGGAAGCCCTGATCAAGGCGTTCGGCTCCAGTGCCGGGCTCAGCTGGCAGGACCTCGAGGTCGTGTCGGACGACCAGCGAAACCCGTCGCTGACGCTGCACCAACAGGCGCGACAGGTGGCGGATGCGCGTGGCGTGACGAGCGTGCACCTGTCGCTCTCGCATGATGGAGGCATCGCGACCGCGTTCGTGGTCCTGGAGGGAACAACGAAGTGAGTGCGTTCACCGGCATCACGGTCGATCGTGAAGCGCTGATCGAGAACTACGCGACGATCGCCGAGCAGGTCGCACCGGCCGGCGTCATCGCGGTCGTCAAGGCGAATGCCTACGGCCACGGCGCGCTCGACGCCGCACGGGCCTTCGTGGACGCCGGTGCCGAGTGGCTCGGCGTCGCGGACATCGACGAAGCCGTCGCGCTCCGGCAGGGCGGCATCGACGAGGACGTCCGGATCCTCGCGTGGTTGCACGCCCCCGACGAGGACTTCCGCCGGGCAGCGCAGTACGACATCACCCCGGCGGTGTCGAGCGTCGAGCAGTTGTCCGCCGCTGCCGACTCCGAAGTCGGCGCCGTGCACATCTGCGTCGACACCGGCCTGAGCCGCAACGGTGCGGTCGAGTCCGAGTGGACCGAACTCTTCGCGACCGCCGGGGCCCTCGCCCGCGGTGGCAACCGCACCCGTGTCGAGGGGCTGATGTCGCACCTGTCGAACGCGTCGCGCACGGACGACCTCGACCAGGACGCCGCACTGCAGCGCGCACTCGACGGCCTGGCCGCCAGCGGGATCGTGCCCGACCTGGTGCACCTCGCCGCGAGTGCCGCGAGCATCGCCGTGCCGGAGACGCGCCGCGACCTGTCCCGCGTCGGGCTTGCCCTGTACGGCCTGAGCCCGTTCACCGACCGCACGTCGGCCGACCTCGGCCTCCGCCCCGCGATGCGTGTGACCGCTGCCGTGCTCCGCACCGTCGACGTCTCCGCCGGCGAGGGCGTGTCCTACGGCTACACCTGGCGGGCGTCGACCGACACCCGCCTCGCTGTCATCGGCCTCGGGTACGCCGACGGCTTCGACCGCGACTTCGGCAACCGGGTCTCGGTCCGCATCGGCGACCGCACGTTCCCGGTGGTCGGCCGGGTCGCGATGAACGCCATGCACGTGGACATCGGCGACGCCGACGTCAGCATCGGCGACGAAGCCGTGCTCTGGGGTGACCCGGCGAACGGCGACCCCGCGGTCGAGGACTGGGCCGCCGCGATCGGCACCATCAACTACGAGGTGGTCGCCCGGGTCGGCCACAGCGTGCACCGGAGGACGACGTGAGCTCCGCACCCCTGCGCCAGGCACGGATCGACCTGGACGCCTACCGCGCGAACCTCGACCTGGTCCGCGAGTGGATGGACCCCGTCGCGGTCATGGCGATCATGAAGGCCGACGCCTACGGCCACGGTCTGGAGCCGATCGCGCTCGCCGCGGTGGACGCCGGCATCCGGTGGATCGGGGTGCTCACGGTCCCCGCGGCCCTGCGTCTGCGGTCGATCGGCGTCGGTGAGGACGTCCACCTCTTCACCTGGCAGCACGACCCCGCCCTGGACTTCCGCGACGCCATCGACTCCGCCGTCGACCTCGGTGTCTCGAACGTGCCGGAGCTGCGGCGCGTCATCGACGCCGTCGACCAGCGACCCGCGCGCGTGCACCTCGGCTTCGACTCCGGGCTGCACCGCGACGGAGCGACCCCGGCGGCCTGGCCGGCGCTCGTGTCGCTCGCGCTGGACGCCCAGCGCGCCGGCCGCATCGAGGTCGTCGCGGCGTACACGCACCTGGCGGAGTCCTCGGACCAGGACGACGCCGACGCCGTGGCGCTCTTCGACGCCGCCGTGGAGCAGGCCGACGACCTCGGGCTCGACCTCCCGATGGAGCACGTCGCCGCCTCGCTCGCCGGGTTGGAGCGCAAGGAGTTCCGCAAGGACATGGTCCGGATGGGCGCCAACCTGTTCGGCATCCCCGGCGCGGACGGTGTGTCGGCGGCCGACCTCGGGCTCGAACCCGTGATGACCTTGACGGCGTCGGTCGCGAAGACCAAGCGGGTGCCCGTCGACACCGGCGTCTCGTACGACTACACGTACCGCACCGCCTCGGAGACCACCCTCGCGCTCGTGCCCGTCGGGTACGCGGACGGCGTTCCCCGACTGGCGCAGGGCCGCATCGAGGTGGCGATCGGCGGCAAGCGCTACCCGATCGCCGGCCGTGTGGCCATGGACCAGTTCCTGGTCGACGTCGGCGACGACGACGTCCGCACCGGCGACACCGTGACCCTGTTCGGCACCGGCGAGCACGACGAGATGACCGTCCTCGACTGGGGCCGTTCGCTCGGCACCATCGGCGAGGAGATCGTCTGCCGCATCGGGACCCGCGTGCCACGGTTCTACGAGGGCCACGACATCGAGGGACGCGTCGGGGAGTACCTGCGGGGCGACCAGTCGTGACCGGCGCCGCTCGGGTCCTGCTGGACACCGCCGTCGACGGCACCGATGCGATGGGCCAGCTCGGGGCGCGGTTGGCCGCGGTCCTGCGTGCCGGGGACCTGGTCGTGCTGACCGGTCCGCTCGGCGCCGGCAAGACGACGCTGACCCGTGGCCTCGGTGCCGCCCTCGGCGCGCGTGGCCAGGTGTCGAGCCCGACCTTCGTCCTCGCCCGGACGCACCCCACCAGCGCCGGACCGGACCTGGTGCACGTCGACGCGTACCGGCTGTCCGACCCCGTCGAGCTCGACGACCTCGACCTCGACTGGGATGCGTCGATCGTCGTGGTCGAGTGGGGCCGCGGCATGGTCGACGGGATCAGCGACAGCGTGCTCGACGTCGAGATCACCCGTGCCACCGGTGCCGACGTCTCCGGCACCACCGAGGCCGACGACCCCGACGACGTCCCCGACGAACCCCGCCGCGTCGTCGTCACCGCGACCGGGCCGCGCTGGGCCGACGTCTCGCTCTGATCCAGCGCCGACGATCCAGGCATCGGGCAGCCTCCACGGTGAAGATGGACCGTGCCCACGCTCATCGTCACCGCCCACCCGGACCCCGATTCGCTGACGAGCCACCTCGCGCAGCGTCTCCGCGACGCGTTGCCCGCGGGTTCCGTCGAGATCGCCGATCTGGCCGCCGAGGACTTCGACCCGCGCTTCACGCTCGCCGACCGTCACACCTACCGCACCGGTGACGACACCCCGGGCGACATCGTCGCCGAGCAGCGTCGCATCGACCAGGCAACCGACCTCGTCCTGGTGTTCCCGGTCTGGTGGTGGTCGATGCCCGCGCTGCTCAAGGGCTGGATCGACCGCGTGTTCGTCAACGGGTGGGCCTTCGACGTCGACCCAGATGGCGGCATGCGACGGAACCTCGGCCGGTTGCGGGTGCACCTGGTGCCGATCGCCGGGGACGACGCAGGCGTCTACGAACGCCACGGGTACGGCGAGGCCTTCCGGACGCAGGTCGAGCACGGCATCGTCGACTACTGCGGTGCCCGTCGCGGCGTCACCGCATTCGTCCACGAGTCCGAACACGACGACACCGAGGTCCGTGAGCGCGCGGTCGCCAGCGCCATCGACACCGTTCGCCGTGCAATCACGACGGACAACGCGTGACCATCTGCAAGTTCCGTCGGAACTTACAACTCAAAGCCCGTTTTGCTTATGATGACGGGATGCGCCGAGAAGACGCGGTCGCTGGCAGCCTCGACGAGGACTGACCCCTCGCCGCACCCCGCCTACGATGGACGGGTGCTCCTCGCCATCGACACCTCCGCCGGAACCTCCGTGGCCGTCGTCGACCCGGCCACCGGCACGCCCCTCGCGACCCGCGACACCGAGGACAGCCGCCGGCACGCCGAGGTGATCGGCCCGTTCCTGGCCGAGGCGCTGGCCGAAGCGGGCATCACCGGCGCGGACGTCACCGGCGTCGTCGCCGGCATGGGCCCCGGCCCGTTCACCGGTCTGCGCGTCGGCATCGCCGCCGCCCGCACCTTCGCCGCCGCGGTCGGCGTTCCCGTCCTGCCGCTCGTCAGCCACGACGCGGTCGCGGCCGACGAGCGCGACGGCCGACGGGACGGACCGTTCGTCGTCCTGACGGACGCCCGCCGGCGCGAGGTCTACTGGAGCGCGTACGACCAGACCGGCACGCGCGTTGCGGGTCCGGGTCTCGCCAGGCCCGCCGATCTCGACGAGGCGATCCGTGCCTCCCGGCCCGAAGCGGTGGGCTGGGACCGCGTGACGGCCCTGTCCATCCCTGCCTGGAGGCTCGGATCACTCGCCGCGGACCGCCTGCGGTCCGGCGCGGGGTTCGACCAGGACACCCCCCTCTACCTGCGGGAACCCGACGTCACGGTGCCGGGTGCGCCGAAGCGGGTGAAGCAGTGACGGTGCCGGACGGGCTCCGCCTGCGGCGGGCGCACCCGCAGGACCTCGACGACATCATGTGGCTCGAGCACGTCTCGTTCCCGACGGACGCCTGGTCGGCGTCGCAGATGTCGGGCGAGCTGTACTCGCCGCACGGGTACTACGTCGTCATCGAGACCGTCGACGACTCGGCCGCGCCGTCGGTCGTCGGGTACGCCGGACTGTCCTCGTTGGCGGGCAACCCGGTCGCCGACGTGCAGACCATCGCGGTCGCAGCCGAGCAGCGCGGCAAGGGACTCGGGCGGGTGCTCTTCACGGACCTGCTCGACGAGGCCCGTCGCCGCGGTGTGCGCGAGGTGTTCCTCGAGGTCCGCGCCGACAACCCCGTCGCGCAGTCGATGTACACGGCGTTCGGGTTCGAGCACATCGCGACGCGGCCGCGGTACTACCAGCCGGACGGCGTCGACGCGTGGGTGATGCGGGCGGAGCTGCCGGTCGCAGCAGACGCGGCGCCGACGCCGACGGCGTCGACCGTCGGCCCGATCGGACAGGAGGCGCTCGATGAGCGTGGCTGAACCACTGGTGCTCGGCATCGAGACGAGCTGCGACGAGACGGGTGTCGGGATCGTGCGGGGGAGCACCCTGCTCGCGAACGTCATCGCGTCGAGCATGGACGAGCACGCCCGGTACGGCGGCGTCGTGCCCGAGGTCGCCGCGCGGGCCCACCTCGAGGCGATGACCCCGACGCTGCACGAGGCACTCGAGCGGGCCGGGGTCACCCTCGACGAACTCGATGCCGTCGCGGTCACCGCCGGGCCGGGGCTGGCGGGCGCGCTCATGGTCGGGGTCGGTGCCGCGAAGGCGCTCGCCGTCGCCACCGGCAAGCCCCTGTACGGCGTGAACCACCTGGTCGGGCACGTCGGCGCCGACGTCCTGCGCACGGACGGCAGCGACATCGAGCTGCCGACGATCGCGCTGCTGGTGTCCGGCGGGCACACCTCGCTGCTGCTCGTGAAGGACCTGGTCGGCGACGTCGAACTGCTCGGCGAGACCATCGACGACGCCGCGGGTGAAGCGTTCGACAAGGTCGCACGGCTGCTCGGCCTGCCGTACCCCGGCGGGCCGCAGATCGACCGCGCCGCGGCGGACGGCGACCCGAAGGCCATCCGGTTCCCCCGCGGCCTGACGTTGCCGAAGGACCTGGCCGCGCACCGGTACGACTTCTCGTTCTCCGGGCTGAAGACCGCCGTCGCCCGCTGGGTCGAGCGCTGCCGCGACGAAGGCCGCGAGGTGCCCGTGGCCGACGTCGCCGCGAGCTTCCGCGAAGCCGTCGTCGACGTCCTGCTGACCAAGGCCCTGAACGCGTGCCGCGACACCGGCGTGGACCGGCTCCTGCTCGGTGGCGGTGTGGTCGCGAACGCTCGGCTGCGGCAGGTCGCCGAGGAGCGGTGCGCCGCCGCGGGTGTGCAGCTGCGGATCCCGCCGTTCGACCTGTGCACGGACAACGGCGCCATGATCGCGGCCGTCGGCGCACGGCTGGTCGCCGAGGGGCACGCGCCGAGCGACCTCGGGATCGCGGCCGACTCGACGTTGCCGGTGACGACCGTCCAGGTCTGAACCGTCCGGGCACCGTCCAGGTCTGAACCGTCCGGGCACCGACCCGGTCTGAACCGTCCGCGCTCCGACCGGTCGGCCCTCGGGTGCCTGTGGGAGGATTCACGTGGCGTCGGAGAGACCGGGCGCCGAGAGGGGTTGACGGTGTCCGATCAGAACGAGTGGCCGAAGCCGGGCGAGACGACGCCGGGCGGCACGACCGGCAGGCAGCCCGAGGGGACGCCCGCTCCGGATGCACCGCAGGCCCCCGACGCACCCCAGGCCCCGTCGGCTCCCGAGCAGCCGCAGCAGTCCAACCCGTACGGGCAGCAGCAGCCGTCGAACCCGTACGCGGCTCCGCAGCAGCCGAACCCGTACGGTCAGCCGCAGCAGTCCAACCCGTACGGCCAGCCGCAGCCGTCGAACCCGTACGCGGCTCCGCAGCAGCCGCAGAACCCGTACTCGGCACCGCAGGCGCCGCAGGACCCGTACGGCGCCGCCCAGAACCCGTACGGCCAGCAGAACCCGTACGCGCAGCAGCAGGGCGGCCAGAACCCCTACGCGCAGCCGCAGCAGCAGCCGTACGCGCCCGCGGGTGCCTACGGTCCGACGGGGTACCAGCCCTACGCGCAGCGCCCGAAGACGAACACGCTGGCGATCCTGTCGATCGTGTTCGGACTCGCCGCGGTCCCGATGTGGTTCATCGCGATCCTGCTCGGCCCCGCCGGCGCGATCCTCGGCCACGTCGCGCTCGGCAAGATCAAGCAGAACGGTGAGGCCGGCCGAGGGCTCGCCCTGACCGGCATCATCGCCGGCTGGGTGATGACCGGCGTCTGGCTGATCTGGATCGCCTTCATCATCTTCCTCGGCGTGATCGGCCAGAGCTCGTACTCCGACTACGGCTACGACTCGGGGACCGGCGCGTTCCTCAGCTGAGCCGCTCGCACAGGATCGCGCTGTGCCGGCCCTCGAGCCGGGTGAGCACGAGGGTCACACGACCGGTCCCGCGCAGCCGCAGGCGCTTGCGGAACTGCGCCGGGTCGACGTCGACGCCGCGCTTCTTGATCTCGACGGTGCCGATGCCGTCGGCGGCGAGCCGCGCTGACAGGCGCTTCACGTCGAGCGGCATGGTGTCGAGCACCCGGAAGCCCTGGGCGAAGGGCGTCGACACGGCACGGTCCGAGGTGACGTAGGCGATCCCGTCGGAGAGCATGTGGCCGTCCAGGGTGCGGGCGAGGTCGCCGATGAGCCGTGCGCGGATGACGGCGCCGTCCGGCTCGTACAGGTAGGCTCCGAGCGGCCCCACCTCGGCGTCGTCCGAGTCTGCCGGGCCGGTCATCTCGGCGATGCCGTGTGCACCGATGACGGTCGCCGCTCGGCGGATGCCCGGTCGTGCGAGGGGTCCGAACCACAGCGCGAGCTCGACGACCTCGCGGTCGACGGACGTCCACTGCGCCTCGGCGGTGTCCGGGATCAGGTCGCGGTCGATGCCCGGCCCGAGCTTCACGCCGGTCGGCGTCGTCGTCGCGGTGGCGAACACGGTGTCCAACGAGGGTGACCAGTCGTCCGGGTCGGCCAGCCGGTGGGTGTCGGAATGGCCGGAGGTCCGACGTGCGGGGTCCATCCAGATGCCGTCGACGCGGGAGACGTCGAACGAGGCCGCGTCGCCGAGTTCGACCCGGGCGTTCGGCCACACCGCGAGGTTGTGCGTGGCGACCGCCGCGGTGACCTCGTCACGGTCGACCGCCGTGACGTCGAGGTCGAGGGCCGCCATCGCCATCGCGTCGCCGCCGATCCCGCACCCGAGGTCGGCGACCCGGGTCAGCCCGGCAGCGGCGAAGCGCCCGGCGTGCTGCGCGGCGACCTGCAGGCGGGTGGCCTGCTCGAGTCCGGCCTCGGTGAAGAGCATGCGTCCGGCGAAGTCGCCGAACTTGCCACGGGCCTTCTGCCGGAGCTTTGCCTGGGTCAGGACCGCCGCGACGAGCTGCGGGTCGTGCCCCTCGGCTCGGAGCCGCGACACCACTCGGACGATCTCGCCGCCGTCCGAGACGCCGGGGGTACGGTCGAGCAGGGCCATCCCGTCGGGGGTCAGCAGTGCGGCGAGTTCGGCGGCTTCCATGTCCCGATCCTCCCAGGTGCTGGATGTTCCCCTGATGTGCTGGCACTCGGATTGACCGAGTGCCAGTGGCCCCCTAGAGTTGGCGTTGGCACTCTCCTGTGCGAAGTGCCAACCCGGTTTTCATCTGTACCGAGTCCGTACCGAGAAAGAAGAGGTCACCGTGGCCGTCAGCATCAAGCCGCTCGAGGATCGCATCGTCATCCGCCAGGTCGAGGCGGAGCAGACCACTGCATCCGGTCTGGTCATCCCCGACACCGCGAAGGAGAAGCCCCAGGAGGGCGAGGTCGTCGCCGTGGGCCCCGGTCGCATCGACGACAACGGCAACCGCGTCCCGCTGGACGTCGCCGTGGGTGACAAGGTCATCTACTCCAAGTACGGCGGAACCGAGGTCAAGTACTCGGGCGAGGACCTGCTGGTCCTGTCGGCCCGCGACGTCCTCGCGGTCGTCGTCAACTGAGTCCAGTACTCCACGCGAACGCCCCGTTCGGCCTGTCGGCCGGCGGGGCGTTCGTGCGTCTGCGGGCTTCCGGCGGGTCCGTCGCGTGCACGTGCTCCGACCGGGAGGCCCGTGGCACGCCCGGCCCGTCGGTGGCCGTTCCTAGGATGGTTCCGTGAGTGAACCGAGTCCCGCGCGACCCGTCCGCAGCGAGGCATCCGTCGGCGTGGTGCAGGCGATCATCGCGTACGGGCTCTGGGGCCTCATGCCCCTGCTCTTCGCGGCGATGGCCCCGGCCGGCGCGTTCGAGATCGTCGCCTGGCGGATCGTCTTCGGGCTGGTGTTCTGCGCGGTCGCGATCGCCGTCACCCGCTCGTGGCTCCGGACCCGCACCCTGATGGTGCAGCGCCGGGTGATGGCCGTGATGGGGCTGGCCGCGGTCCTGATCCTGGTGAACTGGACCGTGTACGTCCTGGCGACCACGACCGGCCACACCGTCGAGGCTGCCCTCGGGTACTTCATCAACCCCCTCGTCACCATCGCGCTCGGCGTCGTCGTGCTCCGCGAACGCCTGCGGCCGGCGCAGTGGGCCGCGGTCGGCATCAGCGTCGTGGCGGTCGTCGTGATCGCCGTCGGCTACGGCCAGGTGCCGTGGATCTCGCTCGTGCTGGCGTGCTCGTTCGGCCTGTACGGCCTGGTGAAGAAGCGGGTCGGTGGCACGGTCGACGCGCTGAGTGGTCTGACGATCGAGACCGTGTGGCTGCTGCCGATCGCGGTCGTGGCGCTGGTCGTGCTCGGCGCGACGGGGCTCGGCGGCGGCGTGACGTTCACGAGCGAGGGCTGGGTGCACGTCCTCGTGACGGTGCTCACCGGTCCGGCGACGGCGGTCCCGCTCCTGCTGTTCGCCTCGTCGGCGCGGCGGGTGAGCCTGTCGACCCTCGGGCTGACGCAGTACCTCGCGCCCGTGATGCAGCTGCTCGTCGGTGTCGTGGTGCAGCACGAGGCGATGCCGCCCGCGCGCTGGTTCGGCTTCGGCATCGTGTGGTTGGCACTCGTGGTGCTGACGGCGGACTCGTTCGTCGCCGCGCGGGCGTCCCGTCGCCGAGCGCTCGCACCTGCTCCGGCCGAGCCCGCCTGACGGACGCACCCCGGGCCTCCCGTCCGCCCGTCCCACACGCGAAAGCGACAGTTCCCTGCGGATGATCCGCAGGGAACTGTCGCTTTCGTGAGGTGGAGCCGGTGCCCTACTTCTTGACCGCGCCCTGGATGGCGCTCTGGTAGACGGGCTTGTTGTCGCCGTCGAACTTGTAGATGCCGATGTAGGCGCTCGACGGGTCGTTGTTGTCGTCGAACGGACCGATGCCGGACGGGCCGGTGTAGTGGATGTCCTCACCGTCGTCGAGGAGCGCGACGCACTCCTTGTACGTGGCGCATTCGGTGCCGCCGTCCGCTCCGGAGACCGCGGCCATGTTGGCCTGGATCGTGCCCGAGTCGGTGCCCTTGCCCTTCACCGCGGCGAGGGCGGCGAGGACGGTGGCGTCGTAGGACTCCGCCGCGTACGAGTAGTCGGCGAGCGTCTTGTTCGACGAGTCCTTGTAGAAGGCGGACAGCTGCTTCTTGAAGTCGTCCTTCGGCGAGGCACCGGGGATGGTGCCCTGGGCGCCGGTCAGGGTGCCCTTGTCGAAGTCCTTCGAGTAGTCCGCCGTGTTGCCGTCGGACATGTAGATCTTCGCCGTGTTCCCCTGCGAGACGAGCTCCGGGATGATCGACTTCGTCTCGTCGAAGGCCAGGACGACGATCGCGTCCGGCTTGGCTGCGAGTGCGGCCGTCACCTCGGACGAGAACGTGGTCTGACCGGGCGGGAACTCCTGGCCCTCGCCCTTGCCGCCGTAGACGACCTGGCCACCAGAGGCCTCGACCGCGGACTGCACCGAGTTGCGGAGGCCCGTGCCGTAGGTGTCGTTGAAGACGAGGAACGCGACCTTGGCGTTGCCGTCACCGGTCACGAGCTGACCGAGTGCCGAACCCTGCACGGAGTCCGGCGGAGCGGTCCGGTAGTAGTACGACGAGTAGCCGGACAGGTCGCTCGCGGTGTTCGCGGGTGAGATCTCGACGATGCAGTTGCTGGTGAGCTGGTCGATGACGTTGAGCGTGACCGACGAGGACTCGGCGCCGATCGCGACCGGGACCTTCGCGTTCACGAGCTTCGTCGCCGCCGAGCTCGACACGGTCATGTCGTTGCTGTCGCCCGAGTCCGTCGCCGGGTCGATGGTGACGTCCTTGTCGAGGACGCCGCCCGCGGCGTTGATGTCCTTCACCGCGAGGCCGACACCGGACTCGGCCGGCGGGTTCAGGTACGCCAGCGAACCGGTGAGCGGCAGGATCGTGCCGATCTTCAGCGCATCGGTGCTGGGGGTGTCGGGGGCCTTGCAACTGGCGGCGGGGTCCTTCTTCGCACCGCTCGACGCCGAGCTGGACGGGGAGTCGCCGCTGCTGGTGGTGGAACACGCGGCGAGCAGGACGGCTACTGCGCCTGCCAACGCCAGTGCCGTGGTGGCACGGGTGGTTCTGATCATCCGTGGAGCCCTTTCTCTGCGCGGAGGCCGTGCCGCTTCGGGTCGAACGCGGCGCCTCCACTGGATGTCGAGAAACGTAGGGTCCCGGTGTTTCGCCCGTGTGACGGGGCGGTACGGAAAGTGTTTCGTTACCGAGCCGTGATCGTTTCTGTGCGGAGGATCAGGGATCGGCGATCCGGGCAGCCCGCGCGTCAGCCGTCGAGTTCAGCCACGGAACGCAGCACGCAGAACTCGTTGCCCTCCGGATCGGCGAACACCACCCACCCACCGTCGTCGTGTCGGAGGTCCGCGAGTTCGGTCGCACCGATGCCCCGCAGCCGCTCCACCTCGGCATCGCGCGTGCGGTCGGTGGGACGCAGGTCGAAGTGGATCCGGTTCTTCACGGACTTCGCCTCGGGCACCTGGATGAACAGCACCTGGTGCGAGCCGTCGGGAGCGGTGATCATGCACTCCTCGTGCCCGGGGCCGTTCGGGTCGTCGGTGATGTCGACGTAGCCGAGGACCTGCTTCCACCACTCCGACAGGGCGAAGGCGTCACGGCAGTCGATCGTGGTGTGGGAGACGGCGCTGACCATGCCGTGACACTACTGCCGGCAGACGACGAACGCCCCGCTCCGGTGGGGAGCGGGGCGTTCGGGGTGCAGTCGGCTCAGCTGCGGTAGTTCGGTGCCTCGACGACCATCTGGACGTCGTGCGGGTGCGACTCCTTGAGCCCGGCAGCCGTGATGCGGACGAACTTGCCGCGGGCCTTGAGCTCCGGGATCGTGCGGCCGCCGACGTAGAACATCGACTGCCGGAGTCCACCGGTGAGCTGGTACACGACGTTGCCGACCGAGCCGCGGTAGGGCACCTGGCCCTCGATGCCCTCGGGGATCAGCTTGTCGTCGTTGGGGACGTCCGCCTGGAAGTAGCGGTCCTTCGAGTACGAGGTCTTCTTGCCGCGGGTCTGCAGTGCGCCCAGGGAGCCCATCCCGCGGTACGCCTTGAACTGCTTGCCGCCCACGAAGACCAGGTCGCCGGGGGACTCGTCCGTGCCGGCCAGCAGCGAACCGAGCATGACGGTGTCGGCACCGGCCACCAGGGCCTTGGCGATGTCGCCCGAGTACTGCAGGCCACCGTCGGCGATGATCGGCACGCCGGCCTCGCGCGCAGCCAGGGACGCCTCGTACACGGCGGTGACCTGCGGGACGCCGACGCCGGCGACGACGCGGGTGGTGCAGATCGAGCCGGGTCCGACGCCCACCTTGACGGCGTCGACACCGGCGTCGATGAGCGCCTGCGCACCGGCACGGGTCGCCACGTTGCCGCCGATGACGTCGATGTCCGCGAAGGACGGGTCGGCCTTGAGACGGCGCACCATGTCGAGCACGCCTTCGCTCTCGCCGTTGGCGGTGTCGACGACGAGCACGTCGACGCCCGCGTCACGCAGGGCCTCGGCACGCTGCCAGGCGTCGCCGAAGAAGCCGATCGCGGCACCGACGCGCAGTCGGCCCTCGTCGTCCTTGGTGGCGTCCGGGTACTGCTCGCTCTTGTCGAAGTCCTTGACGGTGATGAGGCCGCGGAGCTTGCCCTCGGCGTCCACCAGCGGAAGCTTCTCGATCTTGTGCTGCGCGAAGATCGCGATGGCTTCTTCGGGGTCGATGCCCTCCATCGCGGTGATCAGCGGCGCCTTGGTCATGACGTCGCGCACGAAGGTGGTCGACTGCTCGAACGTCGCCACGAACCGCATGTCGCGGTTGGTGATGATGCCGACGAGGGTGCCGTCCGCTTCGACCACGGGCAGGCCGGAGACCCGGAACTGTCCGCAGATCGCGTCGACCTCGGCCACGGTGGCGTCCGGGGTGGTGGTCACCGGGTTGGTGATCATGCCCGACTCGGAGCGCTTGACCTTGTCGACGTAGGCCGCCTGGTCCTCGATGGAGAGGTTGCGGTGGAGGATCCCGATGCCACCCTGCCGCGCCATGGCGATGGCCATGCGGGCTTCGGTGACGGTGTCCATCGCTGCGGAGAGCAGCGGGACGTTGACGGAGATCCGCCTGGTGAGCCGGGACGCGGTGGACGCCTCGCTCGGGATGACGTCGGTGTGCCCCGGCAGGAGCATGACGTCGTCGTACGTGAGTCCGATGAATCCGAACGGATCCGGCTGGTCCATGGGTCCCCTTCGTGGGCGAGTGAAGTGGTCGAGACACCGAGAACGCAACGGCGGGTTCCGGATAGCACATGGTAACGCGCGTGGGCCGTCCCGCTATTCCGCGTTCCGCCTGGGAGAACGGATCGCGGCTCTCCTCCACACAGGTCACGGTTGCGCGACGACTCACAGCGGGAACGAGTTGGAAACACGGGTGTCACACAATCCCCATAGCGTCACTCGACATCCGAACGAGAGGCTCTTCCGTGGGATCCATCACTCCTCCGGGACGGGCGCAGCCGCGCCTGTTCCGCCTCCGCCAGGCCCGGCGACGACCGGTCCTGGCGGCCGTGCTCGTCGCCGCGTTCCTGGCGACCTTCCTGATCGACTGGGCGGTCACCCTGCCGGCCTTCAGTGCCACGTCGGCACCGGCGACCAGCCAGGCCTGCACCGTCAGCCCGACGAACGGGTGCATCCAGGGCACGATCACCGACTCCGAGCGGGAACCGGCCGACGACGTCGACGTCGACGTCGCCGGGCCCGGCGGCTTCGCCGAGACCGCCACCACGAACGCCGACGGCCGCTGGTCGGTCAGCGTCGACGAGGCCGGCGAGTACACCGTGAGCGTCGACCAGGACACCCTGCCGAAGGGCCAGTACCTGACGAACGCGGCGGACGCGGAGCGCAAGGTCCAGGCGACCCTGAACGCCAACGTCGGGCAGATCTTCCAGCTGTCCGACCAGAAGGGCGCCACCACGACGACGGACTCGTCGAGCGTCAGCCCGCAGCGGGCCTGGCAGCAGTTCGCCTCGGGGATCCGCCTCGGCCTGCTCATCGCGCTGGCGTCGATCGGCCTCTCGCTCATCTACGGCACGACGGGGCTGTCGAGCTTCTCGCACGGCGAGCAGGTCACCCTCGGCGGGCTGCTGGCCTACGTGTTCGCGAACCAGCTCGGCTGGAACATCTGGGTGACCGGCATCGTCGTCACGCTGCTGTGCGCGGCGACCGGGTACCTGCAGGACGCCGGGATCTGGCGGCCACTGCGGCGCAAGCGGATCAGCCTCACGCAGCTCATGATCGTGACGATCGGTCTGTCGATCGCCGCCCAGTACGCGTTCCAGTACTTCTTCGGCGCCGCGACCGTCCGGATCCAGCAGGGCAACCCCGAGACCGTCCGGTTCGCCGGGGTCACGCTCACGGTGCAGTCCTACGTGGCGATGGGCATCGCGCTGGTCGTCCTGATCGCGACCGGCCTGTTCCTGGCGAAGACCCGCTTCGGCCGGGCCACCCGCGCGGTGTCGGACAACCCGGCGCTCGCCGCGGCGTCCGGCATCGACGTCGACCGGGTCATCCGGTTCGTGTGGACGCTCGCCGCCGGTCTCGCCGGCCTGTCCGGCGTGATGCTCGGCCTGGTGCTGAACGGCGTGAACTGGCAGACCGGCCTGCAGCTGCTCCTGCTCATGTTCGCCTCGGTGACCCTCGGTGGTCTCGGGACGGCCTACGGCGCGCTGGTCGGATCGATGATCATCGGCGTCGTCGTCGAGCTCACGAACCTCGTGCTCCCCGGTGACTTCAAGTACGCCACCGCCCTCGTCATCCTCATCCTCATCCTGCTGTTCCGGCCGCAGGGCATCTTCGGCCGCGCCGAGCGGGTCGGCTAAGGGAGCACGCGCATGGACTACATCCTCAACCTGCTGTCCTCGCTCACCCAGGAGGCCCTCGCCCCGACCACCGCGGCGTTCGCCCTGGCGGCCATCGGACTGAACGTGCACTTCGGCCTGACCGGGCTCGTGAACATGGGCCAGGCGGCGTTCCTGCTGCTCGGCGCCTACGGATTCGCGATCTCGATCACGAACGGGCTGCCGTTCGTGATGGCCGTGCTCATCGCCCTGCTCGTCGCCATCGTGTTCGCGATCATCCTCGGCGTCCCGACGTTGCGGCTCCGCGGCGACTACCTGGCGATCGTGACGATCTCCGGCGCCGAGATCATCCGCATGGTCGGCCGCTCCAGCCTGCTGACCACGACGACGGGTGGCTCCAACGGCATCACCGGGTCGAGCTACCGCGACCCGTTCACCGCCCTGAGCCCGCTGCCGGACGGCACCACGACCATCCTCTGGTTCACCTACGCGAACAACGGCGTCAACGGCTGGTGGATCCGCATCGCCGCCTGGGCCCTCGTCGCGCTGTTCACCTTCGTGCTCTTCCTGCTCATGCGCAGCCCCTGGGGCCGTGTCCTGAAGGCGATCCGCGAGGACGAGGACGCCGTCCGCTCCCTCGGCAAGAACGTCTACTCGTACAAGATGCAGGCGCTCGTCTTCGGTGGTGCGCTCGGAGCGCTGGCGGGGATCATCTACGTCCTGCCGAGTTCGGTGCAACCGGACGCCATGGGCCGCTCGATGACGTTCTTCATCTGGACGGCGCTCATCCTCGGCGGTGCCGCGACGGTGTTCGGTCCGGTGCTCGGCGCAGTCCTGTTCTTCGTCGTCCGGCTCTTCATCCGCACCCTGGCCGGCGACTTCATCCCCGACTCGATCATGAACGCCCAGCAGGCCGAGCAGTTCTCGTACGTGCTCGTCGGCGTCGCGCTCATGCTCCTGATCGTGTTCCGACCACAGGGCCTGCTCGGCAACAAGAAGGAGCTGACGTTCAGTGTCTGAGACCTACGGCTACACGAAGGCCGACCCGATCCTCACGGTCGACGGCGTCACCCGGCACTTCGGCGGCATGACCGCCGTGGACGTCGACCACCTCGAGGTCCAGCGCGGCTCCATCACGGCCCTGATCGGCCCGAACGGCGCCGGCAAGACGACCTTCTTCAACCTGCTGACCGGCTTCGACAAGCCCAGCCCCGGCGCCCGGACGCAGTTCAACGGCGCCACGCTGCAGAAGACCAGCGCGACCCACATCGCCAACCGCGGCATGGTCCGCACCTTCCAGCTGACGAAGGCGTTGTCGCGGCTCACCGTGATGCAGAACATGCTGCTCGGCGCCCGCGACCAGCCCGGCGAGAACTTCTTCGCCGCGCTGATCAAGCCGGTGTGGGCGAAGCGCGAGCGGGAGATCACCGCGAAGGCCGAGGACCTCCTCGCCCGCTTCAAGCTCGACGACAAGGCGGACGACTACGCCGGGTCGCTGTCGGGCGGCCAGCGGAAGCTCCTCGAGATGGCCAGGGCACTGATGTCCGACCCGACGATGATCATGCTCGACGAGCCGATGGCGGGCGTGAACCCCGCGCTGACCCAGTCGCTGCTCGGGCACATCCAGTCCCTGCGCGACGACGGCATGACCGTGCTGTTCGTCGAGCACGACATGCACATGGTCCGGCACATCTCGGACTGGGTGGTCGTGATGGCCGAGGGCAAGGTCGTCGCCGAGGGCCCGGCGGACACCGTGATGGACGACCAGGCGGTCATCGACGCGTACCTGGGCGCGCACCACGACACCGACCTGGGTGACGACTCGCTCCTCACCGAGGAGACCTTCGAGGAACTGGCGGAGGAAGTCGCGGAAGAAGACGCGGCGGACGCAGCAGCAGAGGAGAAGACCCGATGACGGACGCAGTCGACCCCACGAACGCGAGCAGCGCCTCCAGTCCGGAAGCGCCGAAGGCGAGCACCGCCACGCTGGAACGCGAGCCGGTGCTGAGCGCGAAGAACCTCGTCGCCGGCTACCTGCCGGGGGTGAACATCCTGAACGGCTGCGACCTGGACTGCTACCCCGGTGAGCTGATCGGGATCATCGGGCCGAACGGTGCGGGCAAGTCCACGCTGCTCAAGGCCCTGTTCGGTCTCGTGTCGATCCGCGAGGGGTCGGTCACGTTGCAGGGTGAGGACATCACGAACCTCAAGGCGAACAAGCTCGTGCAGGCCGGCGTCGGCTTCGTCCCGCAGACGAACAACGTGTTCCCGTCGCTGTCCATCGAGGAGAACCTGCAGATGGGCCTGTACCTGCGGCCCCGCAAGTTCGCCGAGCGCCTCGAGGTCATCTACGACCTGTTCCCGGTGCTCGCGCAGCGCCGCGGCCAGCGTGCGGGGTCCCTGTCCGGCGGTGAGCGGCAGTCGGTCGCCATGGCACGTGCGCTGATGATGGACCCGAAGGTGCTGCTGCTCGACGAGCCGAGTGCCGGGCTGTCCCCGGTGCGGCAGGACGAGACGTTCCTGCGGACCCGCCGGATCAACAAGGCCGGTGTGTCGATCGTCATGGTGGAGCAGAACGCGCGACGCTGTCTGCAGATCTGCGATCGTGGGTACGTGCTCGACCAGGGGAGGAACGCGTACTCGGGCACGGGGAAGGAACTCGCGGACGACCCGAAGGTCATCGAGCTGTACCTCGGGACGCTCGCCAAGGACGTCGACGCGGGGCGCTAGCGCACTGTGTCGACTGCGGGTACCGCTGTGGGGGTGGTATCCGCGACGGGCGGGGCCGTGCGTGGTCGCTTCGCGCCGCACGGCCCCGCTCCTGCATGCGGTTGTCCGTTGGCCCACCCCGGTGCGTGGCCGGCTCCGGTTCTGCCGGGAGGCCCGCCCCGCGTCCGCCGGGTCGGTATCGTTCCGCAGGTGCAGAGACTGTCGGCGGGTGCGATGGACGCCCTGGTGTGGGTGGTCTTCGTCGCGCTGTTCGTCGGTGCGGCGCTGCTCGTGAAGGTGGCGGCTGCGCTCCTGGTCGTGCTCGTGGTGCTCGCGCTCCTGCTCGGCTTCGTGCTGCGGGTGCTCCGCAAGCGACGCCGGACACCGCGCCGCCCCCGCTGACCTCGCACCATGCGCGGCGCACCTCGCACGGTGCGAGGCCGCCAGCCGCTGACCGCACCGTCCGGTCCGTGCACGCCCCCGGACCTGCCCGGTAGGCTTGCCGGGTGAGCGAAGTCGAGATCGGTGCAGGCAAGCGCGGACGTCGGGCGTACGCGTTCGACGACATCGCGGTGGTCCCCTCCAGGCGCACGCGTGACCCGCGCGACGTCAGCGTGCAGTGGTCGATCGACGCGTTCACCTTCGCGTCGCCGATCCTCTCCGCGCCGATGGACTCCGTGTCCTCGCCGGCCACGGTCATCCAGATGGGCAAGCTCGGCATCCTGGGCGTCCTCGACCTCGAGGGGCTGTGGACCCGCTACGAGGACCCGACGCCCTACTACGACGAGATCAAGTCGCTCACCGACGGCAACGTCACGAAGCGCATGCAGGAGATCTACTCCGAGCCGATCAAGCCGGAGCTGATCACCGCGCGCCTGGCCGAGATCCGTGCCGCCGGGGTGCCGGTCGCCGGCTCGCTCAGCCCGCAGCGCACGCAGGAGTTCTCGAAGACGGTCGTCGACGCCGGTGTCGACCTGTTCGTCATCCGCGGTACGACGGTCTCGGCCGAGCACGTGTCGCAGAACGAAGAGCCCCTCAACCTCAAGAAGTTCATCTATGAGCTCGACGTCCCGGTGATCGTGGGCGGTGCCTCGACGTACACGTCGGCGCTGCACCTCATGCGCACCGGTGCCGCCGGTGTCCTCGTCGGCTTCGGCGGCGGTGCTGCGTCCACCACGCGTGCCGCGCTGGGCATCCACGCGCCGATGGCCACCGCGGTCGCCGACGTCGCGGGTGCGCGTCGTGACTACCTCGACGAGTCGGGTGGCCGCTACGTGCACGTCATCGCCGACGGCGGTCTCGACACCGCCGGCGACGTCGTCAAGGCGATCGCGGTCGGTGCGGACGCCGTCATGCTCGGTACCGCGCTCGCCCGTGCCACCGAGGCACCGGGCGGCGGCTTCCACTGGGGTGCCGAGGCGCACCACCCGGAGCTGCCCCGAGGCCGGCGGGTCGAGGTGGGCACGATCGCCCCGCTCGAGAACGTGCTGAACGGCCCGACCCCGACGTTCGACGGCCGCGCCAACCTCGTCGGTGCGCTGCGCCGCTCGATGGCGACGACCGGATACTCCGACGTCAAGGAGTTCCAGCGAGTAGAAGTGGTCGTGGCGCCGTACCACCAGTGATCCTGGTGGCACCCGCGCACCGACGCGGGTGACGCTTCGGCGCCGACCGTGACCCGGAGGCGACGATGGCGAAGTCCAGCACCACGAAGCAGACCAGTTCGGCCGGACGTCCTGGCGACGTCGTGCCGGGGGCGGGATTCGACCCCGCGGCCAAGCTCGGCCCCGACGAACGCGCGGCGGCGATCGAGACCCTCAAGACGAAGGAACTCGACGTCCTGGTCGTGGGCGGCGGCATCGTCGGTGCGGGCAGTGCGCTCGACGCCGTCACCCGCGGCCTGACCGTCGGCATCGTCGAGGCCCGTGACTGGGGTTCCGGCACGTCGAGCCGTTCGTCGAAGCTCGTGCACGGTGGCATCCGCTACCTGGAGCAGTTGAACTTCGGGCTCGTGCGCGAGGCCCTCATCGAACGCGGCCTGCTGCTGCAGCGGATCGCCCCGCACCTGGTGAAGCCGGTGCGCTTCCTCTACCCGCTCAACCACCGCGTGTGGGAGCGGTTCTACATCGGCATCGGCATGGCGATGTACGACGCCTTCAGCTGGTCCGGCGGGCGACCGCCCGGGGTCCCGCACCACCGGCACCTCAGCCGCACGCAGGTGCTCCGCTCGATGCCGTCGCTCAAGAAGGACGCCTTCGTCGGTGGCATGACCTACTACGACGCGCAGGTCGACGACGCCCGCTACGTGGCCTCGCTCGTCCGCACGGCGGCATCCTACGGCGCGCACGCCGCGAGCCGGATCCGGATCGAGGGCTTCATCAAGGTGGGGGAGCGCGTGGTCGGCGCCCAGGCCCACGACATCCAGACCGGCGAGCGGTTCGAGATCCGCGCGAAGCAGGTCGTGAACGCCACGGGCGTCTGGACGGACGACACCCAGGCGATGATCGGCACCCGCGGGCAGTTCAAGGTGCGGGCGTCGAAGGGCGTGCACCTGGTCATCCCGCGCGACCGGTTCCAGTCGAACATGGGCATGATCCTGCGCACCGAGAAGAGCGTGCTGTTCGTGATCCCGTGGGGCAGGCACTGGCTGGTCGGCACGACCGACACCGACTGGTACCTCGACAAGGCGCACCCGGCGGCGACCGCGGCCGACATCGACTACATCCTCGAGCACGTCAACAAGGTGCTCCGCGTCCCGCTCACCCGTGAGGACGTCGAGGGCGTCTACGCCGGCCTCCGTCCCCTGCTGGCGGGGGAGTCCGACCAGACCTCGAAGCTCAGCCGCGAACACGTGGTGGCGCACACGGTGCCCGGGCTCGTGGTGGTCGCCGGCGGCAAGTGGACCACCTACCGGGTGATGGGCAAGGACGCCATCGACGAGGCCGTCGCCGCGATGGACGGCAAGATCCCGGCGTCGACGACCGAGGACATCCCACTGCTCGGGGCCGAGGGCTACCCGGCCGCGTGGAACCGTCGCGCACGGACCGCCCGCAGCTTCAACGTGCACAAGGTCCGCATCGAGCACCTGCTGAACCGCTACGGCACCCTGGCCACCGAGGTGCTGCAGCTCGTCGAGCACGACCCTGCCCTGGCCGAGCCGCTGCCGGGAGCCGACGACTACATCGGTGCCGAGGTCGTCTACGCCGCCTCGCACGAGGGGGCCCTGCACCTGGAGGACGTCCTCGCCCGCCGCACCCGCATCTCGATCGAGGCCTGGGACCGCGGCGAGTCGGCGGCCCCGGTCGCCGCGAAGCTCATGGCCGACGTGCTCGGCTGGGACCAGGAGACCACCGAGCACGAGGTGTCGAACTACCTGAAGCGTGTGGCCGCGGAACGCGAGTCGCAGCTGCAGCCCGACGACGAGAGCGCGGACCGGGTGCGGCTCGAGGCACCGGACATCGCGTTCGGCTTCGACGAGGACGACGTGGTCGTGGGCGGCGGCCGTTCGGACGGCGCCGAGGGCGCGAAGGCCTCCGACGAGCAGGTCGTCGGCGAGAAGACGAGCGAGCCGGAGTAGCGACCCGCGTTGCGGACGCGGCCACGGGCCTCTCCCCACCGGCACGGCCGTGACGCCGCTGGCGCGTCGCCCCGGAACCGGCGGCGTGGGCCCAGACCGGGAACTCCGGACGGGAGGCCCGTGGTGCGTCCGTCAGGCGGCCAGCGTCCCCGACACGGCGCGGCCACGGCGTCGCTCGCCGACGACGAGCACGACCGGGATCGCGAGCAGCGCGACGAGGCTGGTGACGTAGAGGACACCGGCCCAGATGGTGTGGTCCTCGCCGCCGATGCCGTAGCCGTCGGCCACGTCCATCCCGAGCTGGAAACCGGAACCGAACACCTGGACGGCGCCGGCGGCCACGATCGCCAGCAGCCAGGCGGCGGCGACGTGTGCCGTCGTCCTCCGGACCAGCGTCACGATCAGGACCGTGACCGCCAACGCGATGCCGACCGCCGCGATCACGAGCACGGCCACGACGTCGGTCCGCACCCGGTACCCCTGCGCGTCGAGGTGGCCGTAGATCGCACCGAGCGACTGCCCCGGCACCGCGCCGAGCGGATCGAGCACGAGCGCGTTGAGCGCCAGCAACCCCGCGTACAGCGTGACGACCAGCGTCCCGACGACCCCGACGACGATCCGAGTTCTCCCCATCCACAGAACAGTAGCGACCGGAATGCGCGGGGCCGTGCGGTGGTTAGCATGGGCGTACTCGAAAAGGGAGCCATCATGGTCGACGTCCATCGCGTCAAACTCCCCGGAGTCGGCGTGCTGCACAGCTTCTACACCGACGACGGTGGCAAGTGCGGTGTCATCACGCACCGGTCGGGTCACTCCGACCTCATCTCGTTCGCCGACGTCTCCGACGGCGCGGACAAGTCCGAGAAGGTCTCGCTGCGTCTCAGCGAGGACGAGGCGCACACCCTCGCCGAACTCCTGGGCGGCACCCGGATCACCGAGGGCCTCGACAAGCTCGACGAGATCCCCGGGCTGTCCATCGACTGGTTCTCGGTCGACTACGACGACGCGATCGCCGGCAAGCCGCTCGGTGACCTGCAGGACTCCGGCTTCATCGGCCTGACCGTCGTGGCCGTCGTCCGTGGCGACAGCGCCAACCCGGCACCCTCGCCGGACTTCGTCGTCTTCCCCGGTGACACCATCGTCGTCGCCGGTTCCCCCGAGAAGGTCGCCAAGGCCTTCTCCTTCTACCGCAGCGGAGAGCTTGCGGCCGCATCGGCCGAGGCCCCGCGGAAGAGCTAGCGCATGCACCTGGGCGGTGAACTGCTCACCATCGGGGTGCTGTTCGTCATCGCCTACGTGCTCGGGCGGCTCGGCAAGACCATCGGTCTGCCGGCGATCCCGATCTACATGATCGTCGGGCTCATCGCGAGCCCGCACACGCCGTGGATCGGCCTGAACGTCGAGTCGCACACGATCGAGCTCATCGCGACCTTCGGGCTCATCCTGCTGCTGTTCAACCTCGGGTTGGAGTTCGACCAAGAGGAGTTCTACGGCAACGCCGGCAAACTCCTGGTGTCCGGCGGCACCTACGTCGTCATCAACATGGGCGTCGGGTTCGCGTTCGGGTTCTCGCTCGGCTGGGGCACCCGTGAAGCCCTGATCATCGCCGGCATGACGGCCACCTCGTCGAGCGCGATCGTGACGAAGCTCCTCATCGAGCTGCGACGACTCGCGAACGACGAGACCCCGATGATCCTGGGCGTCACGGTCATCGAGGACGTCTTCATCGCCGTCTACCTGGCGATCGTCTCCGTCGTGCTGTCCGGCGACACCAACGCCTGGGCCGTCGTCGGCAAGCTCGCGCTCGCGTTCGGCTTCCTCATCGTGATGTTCACGCTCGCCCGGTTCGCCGGCAAGTGGGTGTCGAAGATCTTCGCGACGCGTGACGACGAACTCTTCACGGTGCTGTTCTTCGGGCTCGCCGTGATGTTCGGTGGCATCGGCGACCTGCTCGGCGTGACCGACGCCATCGGCGCGTTCGTCATCGGGCTGCTCTGCGGCGCCACCCGGTACCGCGACCGCATCGAACAGCTCGCCCTGCCGATGCGTGACGTCTTCGCCGCGTTCTTCTTCGTGAACTTCGGCCTCGGCCTCGACCTGTCGACCTTCGGCGAGGTGCTCTGGCCGGTCCTCGGTGCGATCGGCATGACGGTCGTGCTCAACGCGGTCGCCGGGCAGATCGTCGCGCGCATGAACGGCTTCAACGTCCAACAGGGGATCAACACCGCCGTCATCCTGGTGAACCGTGGCGAGTTCGCGCTGATCCTCGCGACGCTCTCGGCTGCCGCCGGACTGGAGGCCCGGATCACCGCGTTCGCGGGCCTCTACGTCCTCGTCATGGCGATCCTCGGGCCGCTGCTCGCGGTGAACTCGGAGCGGATCGGCCGCCTCGTGGTGCGCCCCGCCCGCCTCGCCCGCCTGCGCGGACGACTCGGTGGTCGCCGGGCGGTCGCCGCGGCTGCCGCCGCCGAGGCGGCAGAGGCCGAGGAAGCCGAAGCAGCGTCCGCGGCCGCGGTCCGCCGTGCCGAGCGGGACCGCCAGTTCGCGGAGGAGTTCGCGCTCGTGGAGGCCGCTGGCAGGGACGAGCAGGAGAATGGGTCACCGGAGGCGACCGACGAACCCGTCACGTCGCCCGTCGAGATCCCCACCGAACGCCCCGAGCGTCCGGTCCGACAGCGCGATCCGGAGTACTGATACAGATGTGGGCCGTTGCCCGACGACCGAGGTGGATCGCGCTGCTGTTGCTGGCGCTCGTGCTCGCGGCGGTGTTCGCCGGGCTGGGCAAGTGGCAGCTGGAGCGGAGCATCGCCAACGGCAAACCGCTGCCGGCGACCACCGAGACCCGCAAGACGCTCGAGGCGGTCACCGCCCCGGAAGAACCCGCGAGCGAGACCATCGCCGGCCAGAAGGTCACCGTCACCGGCACGTTCGTCGCCGGCGACACCACGATCCTGACCGGCCGCACCGGGGGTGGGACGTACCAGACCGTGGGCCACTTGGTGGACTCGGATGGTGGGGCGAGCCTCCCGGTCGTCATCGGGTGGTCCGACCAACGGTCGGCCGCCGTCGCCGGTGGTGACCGCCTGACGGACGGGCAGACGCTCACGGTGCAGGGCCGGTACTACCCCGCCGAGTCGCCCGACCAGGACACCTACAAGCAGGCGGAGTACTCCGCCGTGGCACCCGCGCGCTTCGTGAACACGTGGAAGGCGTTCGACGACCGGATGTACCTCGGGTACGTCGTCGCCGACGGTGCCACCGCGCAGGCCGCCGACCTCGGCACCATCGCCGACCGGGCGCCGTCGCGCGAGGTCCAGTTCGACTGGCTGAACCTGTTCTACGCGATCGAGTGGGTCGTCTTCGCCGGCTTCGCGGTGTTCCTCTGGTACCGGTTCGTGAAGGACGCCTGGGAGCGCGAGGAAGAGGAGCGGCGTGAGGCTGCCCTCAGCGTCGACGGGGCCCTCGCGGACCGACGGTAGGCTGGTCGTCATGGCCTTGACCGTCCGAACCCGCGACATCCCGAAGATCCCGGGTGCGGTGAAGTGGTACCGCGTCTCCGCGTACATCACCGGCGTGCTGCTGCTGGCCCTCGTGATCGAGGTCATCATCAAGTACACGCCGCTCCAGCTCGAGATGCAGCTCGGCAACGGCCCGTTCTTCGTGCCGAACGGCACGGCCGGTGAAGCACCCGGCACGTTCAACCTGTCGATCGCGATCCTCATCGCGCACGGCTGGCTGTACGTCCTCTACCTCTTCACGGACTTCCGTCTGTGGAGCATCATGCGCTGGAAGCCCTCCCGCTTCCTGCTCATCGCCCTCGGTGGCATCATCCCGTTCATGTCCTTCGTGGTCGAACACCGCATGCAGCAGAAGGCCATGGACACCTACCACGAGCTGATCGCTGCCCAGCAGCGTGAGAAGGAGGCCGCTCGGTGAGCGAGACCGAACAGCGTCCCGTCCTCGTCGTCGACTTCGGGGCCCAGTACGCGCAGCTCATCGCGCGTCGGGTCCGTGAAGCGAACGTCTACAGCGAGATCGTCCCGCACTCCATCACGGCGGAGGAGATCCGCGCGAAGGACCCCGCAGCCATCGTGCTGTCCGGTGGTCCGTCGTCCGTGTACGAAGAAGGTGCGCCGTCCCTCGACGGCGACATCCTCGACCTCGGCGTCCCTGTGCTCGGCATCTGCTACGGCTTCCAGGCCATGGCGACCGCCCTCGGTGGCGAGGTCGCGAACACCGGCCTGCGTGAGTACGGCGCGACGTCCGTCGACGTCAGCGGCACCGACAGCGTCCTGCTCGGCGGGCAGCCCGGGTCCCAGGTCACGTGGATGTCGCACGGCGACTCCGTGGCGAAGGCCCCCGAGGGCTTCGAGGTCCTCGCGTCGAGCGCGTCGACCCCCGTCGCGGCCTTCGCGTCCGACGAGCGCAAGCTCTACGGCGTGCAGTGGCACCCCGAGGTGAAGCACTCCGAGCACGGCCAGGCCGTCCTCGAGAACTTCCTGCACCGCGCCGCCGGTCTGCCCGGCGACTGGAACTCGAGCAACGTCATCGACGAGCAGGTCGCCCGGATCCAGGCCCAGGTCGGGTCGAACCGCGTGATCGCCGGCCTGTCCGGCGGTGTCGACTCCGCCGTCGCCGCAGCCATCGTGCACAAGGCCGTCGGTGACCAGCTCACTTGCGTCTTCGTCGACCACGGGCTCCTCCGCGCCGACGAGCGCAAGCAGGTGGAAGAGGACTACGTCGCTTCCACCGGTGTCCGGCTCATCACGATCGACGCCGAGCAGCAGTTCCTCGACGCCCTCGCCGGCGTGAGCGACCCCGAGCAGAAGCGCAAGATCATCGGGCGCGAGTTCATCCGCACGTTCGAGGCCGCGGCCGAGGCACTCGTGCTCGAGGCGCGTGGGGACGGTGACGACGGCGAGGTCAAGTTCCTCGTGCAGGGCACCCTCTACCCCGACGTCGTCGAGTCCGGCGGCGGAGCGGGTACCGCGAACATCAAGTCGCACCACAACGTGGGCGGCCTGCCCGAGGACATGACCTTCGAGCTCGTCGAGCCGCTCCGTGCGCTCTTCAAGGACGAGGTCCGTGCCGTCGGTCGCGAGCTCGGCCTTCCCGAGGTCATCGTCGGCCGCCAGCCGTTCCCCGGACCGGGGCTCGGCATCCGCATCGTGGGTTCGGTCGACAAGCAGCGGCTCGAGCTGCTCCGCGCCGCCGACAAGATCGCGCGCGAGGAACTCTCCGCAGCGGGCCTCGACGGGGAGATCTGGCAGTGCCCGGTCGTCCTGCTCGCCGACGTCCGCTCCGTGGGTGTCCAGGGTGACGGCCGCACGTACGGGCACCCGATCGTGCTCCGTCCGGTCTCGTCCGAGGACGCCATGACCGCGGACTGGACGCGCCTGCCGTACGACGTGCTCGCGAAGATCTCGAACCGCATCACGAACGAGGTGCCCGACGTCAACCGGGTCGTGCTCGACGTCACGTCGAAGCCGCCGGGGACGATCGAGTGGGAGTGACGCTCCCCTGAACGACCGGAGGCCCGGCACGCCCTGCGTGCCGGGCCTCCGCGCGTCCGGGGGGGGCGCGTGCGTCGGGCGTGCGGGCGTGCGCGTGCGTCGGGCGTCGGGCGTCCCCGAGGTTCCGAAATCTCGGCATCTCGAGCCTCCCCCGGGGCGCCAGTGGAACCTCGGCGTCGGACTGGCGGCATGTCGTGGAACCTCAGCGCCGCAGGGACGGCGAGTCGTCACGGCCCCACAGCCCCACGCCCCCACAGCGCCCCGGGAACGACGAAGGGCCCCGGCAGCGCCGGGGCCCTTCGTGGACGCGGTGGTGCTAGTTGCGCGCGCTGCTCGCGACGATGGCGAGGATGCGCAGGATCTCGAGGTACAGCCACACGAGCGTCACGATGAGGCCGAACGCCGCGGTCCACGCGTAGATCTTCGGGGCGCCACGCTGGACACCGGTCTTGATCTGGTCGAAGTCGAGGATCAGCGAGTACGCCGCCATGACCACGACGAAGATGCCGATGAGGACGCCGAGCGGGATACCGAACAACGTCACACCCATGAGGCCGAAGGCGCTCTGGGTCACACCGGTCCACATCAGGACGAGGTTCACGAGCGAGAACGCCATGTACCCGACGATCGCGATGAGGAAGAAGCGGGTGGCCTTCGGGGTCGCACGGACCTTGCCCGACAGGAACAGGAGCAGCGTGACCGCGAACACCCCGAGGGTGCCGAACACGGCCTGGGCGACGATGCCGCCAGTCTGCGTGAAGTTGTACTCGAAGAAGTTCGAGATCCCGCCGACGAAGAGCCCCTCGAAGAACGCGTACGTCAGGATCAGACCCGGCGACGGCTTCTTCTTGAAGGTGTTCACGAGCGCCAGGACGAACCCGACGATCGCGCCGACGATCCACACGATCGGGGGCAGGTTCCAACCGGCCACCGCACCGACGAGCAGCACGCCGAAGGCGAGCAGCGTCTTGACGATGGTGTCCTCGTACGACATGCGGTCGGTGTCGACCGTCGATGCCGCCGGGCGGTCGTACATGTACTGCAGCTGCTCGGGGGTCATCCCGCCCTGTGCCTGCTGCGGGGTCTGTCCCCAGCCGGCCTGCTGCTGACCAGCGCCGCGCCCGCCCCAGGTGTTGGGTCCCTGGGCGTTGAAGGCGGGGGACTGGTCGAAACCGGGCTTGAAGGCCATGGTGTCCTCTTCCTAGGAGATATGAGTCCTCTCAGCCTAGGTGCGCTCGGTCGCGGAAGGCTGAGGATTCGCGGCGAGCGGACGCGGGCCCGGAGGCCCTGACGACGGCAGCCTATGGGCACCCGCTGCGCGCGCGCCTCGAAGTCGTCGAGAGTCCGCCGTCCAACGCGCCGAGCCGGACGGCAGCGCCGGGTAGAGCCAGGTGACGAGCGCGACCGAGATCGTCATGAGCAGGAACCACGCCACGATCTTCGTCGGGGCCACCGGGTGCCAGACGGCGAGCTGCGCGGGGTAGCTCCAGGCCCCGGCCCAGGTCGCGACGTTCTCGGCGAACCAGATGAACACGGCGACGAGTCCCATGGCGACGAGCACCGGCATGCGCATCGTCGATCGGTGGATCCGGACGTGCATGGTCGTGCGGGCGAAGAGCAGCACGACGAGTGCGAACAGGACCCAGCGGGCGTCGGGCAGGAAGTGGTGGCCGAAGAAGTTCAGGTACACGCCAGCCGCGACGACGGCGAGCAGCCACTGACGCGGGTACCGGTCGAACCGCAGGTCGAACAGGCGGTGCACACGGACCATGTACGACCCGACCGCGCCGTACATGAACCCGGAGAACAGCGGGACCCCGGCGATGACGAGCAGCCCGCCGGGTTCGTACGACCACGAGCCCATGTGCGTCTTGAAGACCTCCATGGCAGTGCCGACGACGTGGAAGAGCAGGACGACCCGGAGTTCCCGCACGGTCTCGAGCCCGAACACGAGCATGCCGAGCTGCAGCAGCACCGCCACGACGGTCAGCACGTCGTTCCGGAACGCCGCCGGCACGGTCAGCGAGGCCACGGCCATCGAACCGAGCAGCAGCGCCCCGAACGCGCACGCCCACGCCTGCTTCGCGCCGAACACCAGGAACTCGGTGACGAACAGCCGGACGGGCCGGTGCGGCTGGTGCCCGGCGTCGAGCAGTCGGCGGGCGGCACGGTCGATCCTGGCCTCGACGGCGGTGGAGAGCGATCGGACGGTCATGCAGCGATGGTCAGCGCCGATGCTGAGATGCACGGGCTCCGGCCGGGCGCGTGTGTCCCGCGACACAGGACGGTCCGCCGTCACCCTGGCCCAGTATGGTCGCGCCATGACCCTCGTGATCGCCCACCGCGGTGCGTCCGGCTACCGCCCCGAGCACTCGCGGAGCGCGTACGAACTCGCCATCGAGCTCGGTGCCGACGCGATCGAGCCGGACCTGGTGCCCACGAAGGACGGCGTGCTCGTGCTCCGCCACGAGAACGAGGTGTCCGGCACCACCGACGTCGCGGACCACCCGGAGTTCCGGCACCTGCGCACGACGAAGACCGTCGACGGCCAGAGCCTGTCCGGCTGGTTCACCGAGGACTTCACCTGGGCCGAGCTGCAGACGCTCCGCACCCGGGAACGTCTGCCCGCCCTGCGGCCCGGGTCGGCCGAGCACGACGGCGAGGAGCCGATCCTGCGCCTCGAGGACCTGCTCGCGATCCTCGACGCCGCGCCTCGTCCGGTCGGGCTGGTCGCCGAGGTCAAGCACGCGGCGTTCTTCGACCGCGCGGGCTTCCCGATGGGCGAACTCGTCGACCGCACGCTCGGTGACGCCGGGTGGCGCCGTGACGAGCGGCTCACGGTCGAGAGCTTCGAGAAGGGCGTGCTCCGCGACCTGCGCGAGCGGCACACGGGTGGTCGGCTGGTGTACCTCCAGGAGGCCCGTGGCAGTGCCGCCGACGAGGTCGCGTCCCACGGATCGCTCGCCCCCACCTACGCCGCGGAGCGTTCCGAGGACGCGCTCGCGTCGTTCGCGACCGAGTTCCACGGCATCAGCGTCGACCTCGGCACGCTGATGGCCGGGGTGGACAGCGTCGCGCTCGAGGACCCGACGCCGGTCCGGAGCGCGATCGTCGACCGTGCGCACGCCGTGGGCCTCGCGGTGTACACGTGGACGCTCCGACCGGAGAACCGGTTCCTGCCCGGGCCGCTGCGCCGCGGTGGGGACGTCGCGGCCTTCGGTGACTGGGAGCGCTGGTACACCTCGGTGATCCGGACCGGCCTCGACGGGGTGTTCGCGGACCACACCGACCTGGCGGTCCTCGCCCGGTCGGCTGTCGGGGGTCCCGCTTAGACTGTCCCGAACATGACGATCGTGCTCGACCCCTTCGAATCGACGCCCGAGCCGGGCGCCGGTGCCCGTGCGTACGAAGACCCGTTCACCGCGGGTCTGAACCCCCAGCAGAAGGAAGCCGTCGAGTACCGCGGCGAGTCCCTGCTGATCGTGGCCGGTGCCGGATCCGGCAAGACGAGCGTCCTCACGCGTCGCATCGCGCTGCTGCTCGCCAACCGTGAAGCCTGGCCGTCGCAGATCCTCGCGATCACCTTCACGAACAAGGCCGCGGCCGAGATGCGTGAGCGCGTCCGGGCCCTGGTGGGTGGCGAGTCCGACGGCATGTGGATCTCGACGTTCCACTCGGCGTGCGTGCGCATCCTCCGGCGCGAGGCGGAGCGGTTCGGGTTCGCGCAGTCGTTCACGATCTACGACTCCGCCGACTCCAAGGCCCTGCTGAAGCGGATCATCAAGGACCTCGAGGCGGACACGCTCGGGCTCACGGTGGGCGCCGCGGCGTCGAAGATCTCGAAGCTCAAGAACGAGCTGCAGGACATCGACTCGTACGCGCGCAACATCAACGTGAACGACCCGCAGGAAGTCATGTTCACCGAGGTCTTCCGTCGGTACACGAACGACCTGCGCCGGGCGAACGCGTTCGACTTCGACGACCTCATCGGCCAGACCGTCTTCCTGTTCCGGGCGTTCCCCGAGGTCGCTGCGCTCTACCAGCGGCGCTTCCGCTTCATCCTGGTCGACGAGTACCAGGACACCAACCACGCGCAGTACTCCCTGATCCGCGAGCTCACGCGTCCGGTGCCGGTCGAGCAGGTCGACAAGCTCGAGGACTCCGGCCAGCACGTCGCCCGCATGCGCGAGCGCGACGGGTCGATCGCCGGAGCGTCCCTGACCGTGGTCGGCGACTCGGACCAGTCGATCTACGCGTTCCGCGGGGCGGACATCCGCAACATCGTCGAGTTCGAGCGCGACTTCCCGAACTCCAAGGTGATCCTGCTCGAGCAGAACTACCGCTCGACGCAGACCATCCTCGACGCCGCGAACGCCGTCATCGCGAACAACTTCGACCGGCAGGCGAAGAACCTGTTCACCGACGTCGGCGCGGGCGAGAAGATCGTCGGCTTCACCGGGTACACCGGCCACGACGAGGCCCAGTTCGTCGCCGACGAGATCCAGCGCCTGCGCGAGGACGGCATGGACTACCGCGACATGGCGGTGTTCTACCGGACGAACTCGCAGACCCGTGCGCTCGAGGAGATCTTCATCCGCGCGGCGATCCCGTACCGGGTGCTCGGCGGTACGAAGTTCTACGAGCGCGCCGAGATCAAGGACGCCATGGCGTACCTGATCACCGTGGCGAACCCCGCCGATCCGATGGCGCTCCGTCGTGTGCTCAACGTGCCGAAGCGCGGCATCGGCTCCGTCACCGAGACGACCCTGCAGCGCTACGCCGACGAGCACGAGACCACGATGCGCGATGCCCTGCGGCACGCGGGTGAGCTCGGCTTCGGGCCGAAGGTGCGGAACGCCATCACCGAGTTCGCGGCGCTGCTGGACTCCGTGTCCGAGAAGGCACCGACGCAGCCGGTCGTCGACACCCTGACCCAGCTGCTCGACGGCTCCCACCTGCTCGAGAACCTGCGGAAGTCGCCCGACGCGCAGGACGCCGCTCGCGCCGACAACATCGACGAGCTCGTGGCGGTGACGCGCGAGTTCCAGAAGAACAACCCCGAGGGCACCCTGACGGACTTCCTGACCGAGGTCTCGTTGGTGGCCGCGGCGGACGAGCTCGACGACTCGTCGGGCACGGTGTCGCTCATGACGCTGCACACGGCCAAGGGGCTGGAGTACGAGGCCGTGTTCCTGACCGGGGTCGAGGAAGACCTGCTGCCGCACCGGATGTCCGCGAACGAACCGGGCGGTCCCTCCGAGGAACGCCGGCTGTTCTACGTCGGCATCACCCGCGCGAAGAAGGTCCTGTTCCTGTCACTGGCGATGACCCGCGCCCAGTTCGGTGACGTCAACGTCGCCATGCCGTCGCGCTTCCTGCAGGAGATCCCCGAGGGGCTCATCGAGTGGAAGCAGTCGCCGGGCATGGCGAACAGCCGTGGTGGCACGCAGCCCCGTGCGCTCAACGCGAAGCGCGAGGGCGGCATCGGCGGCGGCGGCGGTGGCGGTGGTTACCGCGGCGGTGGCGGCTGGGGCGGTGGCTCGTACGACCGCGCGGCCGCTGCGTCGAAGACCCGCCCGAAGACCGAGTGGGCGAACCGGGTGTCCGGCCAGGTCCGCGACAACGGCGACATGGAACTCGTCGCCGGCGACCGGATCAAGCACGTCGACTTCGGCGAGGGCACCGTCTCGGCGGTGACCGGCCAGGGCGCGAAGCGCATCGCCGAGATCGCGTTCGACTCCGCGGGCCGCAAGAAGCTGCTCATCAAGATCGCGCCGATCGAGAAGCTCTAGCCAGAGCCGGCTGAACGTCCGTACACCCCGCCGGTTCCCCGGCGGGGTGCGTTCGTCGTGGGTACGACGACGTCGCGCCACGCCCGAGACCTGGGAGTCCACCCCTGTTCGGGTGACACCGAAATCCAGGTGAGGTTAGCCTTACCTAACGTGACACCCATCGAACTGCTGACCACTGCCAACGCCGAGCGCTACCGGTCGACCGTCGGGTCGACGGTGGACCAGCTCGCCGACCGACTCGCCACGGTCGACCGCCCGACGACCGCGACCGCCCCCGACGCGCTCCACGACCGGGTGCGCGCGGTCGACCTGGACGCCGCTCCCGTCGGGACGGAACGGGCGCTCGCCGAACTCGACGACCTGTTCGTCCGCGAGGCCGTGTGGTTCCACGACCCCGGCTACCTCGCGCACCTGAACTGCCCGGTCGCACTGCCCGCGGTCGCCGCCGAGTCCGTCCTCGCCGCGGTGAACCCGTCGGTCGACACCTGGGACCAGTCCCGCATCGGCACGGACATCGAACGCCACGTGGTCGACTGGCTGGCCCGCCGGGCTGGGTTCGCTGCCGGTGACGGAGTGTTCACCTCGGGTGGCTCGCAGTCCAACCTGCAGGCGCTGCTGCTGGCACGCGAAGCCGTCGGAGTCGCCGGCACCGTGTTCACGACGGCGGAGACCCACTTCAGCATCGCGAAGTCGGCACGCCTCCTCGGTCTCGAGGCCGTGGTCGACGTCGCTACCGACCACACCGGTCGGATGCAACCGGCAGCCCTCGCGGAGGCGATCGCCGCGACCCGGGCAGCGGGCCGTACCCCGATCGCGGTCGTCGCGACCGCCGGCACCACCGACCGCGGGGTCATCGACCCGATCGAGCCGATCGCCGACGTGTGTGATCTCGAGGACGTCTGGCTGCACGTCGACGCCGCGTACGGCTGCGGGCTGCTCGTCTCCCCGACGCGTCGGCACCTGCTCGCCGGCATCGAGCGGGCGCGCAGCGTGACGACCGATCTGCACAAGTCGTTCTTCCAGCCGGTGTCCTCGAGCGCGCTGCTCGTCCGTGACCCGGCCGACCTGCGCCGAACGGCCTGGTACGCCGACTACCTCAACCCCGAGGACGCCGCCGAGCCGAACCAAGTCGACAAGTCGCTGCAGACCACCCGCCGCTTCGACGCCCTGAAGCTCTGGGCCACCCTGCGCGCGACCGGGGCCGACGCGATCGGCACCGCGTTCGACGCCGTCATCGACCTCGCCGCCGCCACCCACCGGATCGTCGAGGAGCACCCCGACCTGGTGCTCGTCGCCCCGACGCAGCTCAGCACCGTGCTCTTCCGCTGGCAGCCGGCCGGGGTGACCGACGAGCAGGCCGACGCGCTCGTCGCCCCGATCCGTGCGGCGCTGCTCGCCGAGGGCCGGGTCCTCATCGCGAAGACCGTGATCGACGGCCGACCCTGCAACAAGCTGACGCTGCTCAACCCCGAGACCACCCCGGCGCAGATGCGCGCCTCGCTCGACCACGTCGCCGCGACGGCGGAGCGCGTCCGAGCCGTCACCACCACCACGGAAGGAGCGATCCGATGAGCCACGATGAGCAGCCCGTCCACGACCTGATCGGCATCGGCATCGGCCCGTTCAACCTCGGCCTCGCCTGCCTCACCGACCCGCTCGACGACCTCGGCGCGGTGTTCCTCGACGCCGCCGACGGCTTCGCCTGGCACCACGGCATGATGCTCGACGACGCCACGATCCAGGTGCCCTTCATGGCGGACCTGGTGACGATGGCCGACCCGACCTCGCCGTTCTCGTTCCTCGCGTGGCTCAAGGAGACCGGCCGCCTGTACCCGTTCTACATCCGCGAGGACTTCCACCCCCTGCGCAGCGAGTACGACGCCTACTGCCGGTGGGCCGCCGACCGGCTCGACACGCTCCGGTGGGGCCGGTCCGTCACGGCGGTCGAGCACGACCCGGCGACGGACGTGTTCACGGTGCACGCCGAGACCGATCAGGGTCCCGAGACGTACCGCGCACGCCACGTCGTGGTCGGCATCGGGACGGAGCCGTCGGTCCCCGCCCCGCTGCGGGGGATCGCCGGACCGGTGATCCACTCCGCCGAGTTCCTGCCGAACCGCGACGCGCTCCGCGGTGCCGCCTCGATCGCGGTGGTCGGCAGCGGGCAGTCCGCTGCCGAGGTCTACCGCGAGCTGCTCGAGGACCTGCGCCAGGACGGCTACCGACTCGACTGGATCACCCGGTCGCCGCGGTTCTTCCCGATGGAGGACACGAAGCTCACGCTCGAGATGACGAGTCCGGAGTACACGGACCACTTCCACGGCCTGCCCGAGGATGCTCGCGACCGCCTCGGGCGCGAGCAGCGCGGACTGTACAAGGGCATCAGTGCGGGCCTGGTCGACGAGCTCTACGACCAGCTGTACCGCATCAGCGCTCGAGGCCCGATCCCGACGACCCTGCGCACCGAGACCAGTGTCGTCGACGCCGAGTGGCTCGCCGACCGGGGGACGTACCGGCTGACGCTCCGCCACGAGCAGCTCGGCGAGACCTACGAGCACGAGGTCGAGCGGCTCGTCCTGGCGACCGGCTACACGCCGCGCACGCCGCGGTTCCTCGACCCCGTCGAGCACCTCGTCGACCGTGACTCCCGTGGTCGCCTGGCCGTCGCGCGCGATCACCACGTCGACACCCTCGGCGGACGCATCTGGGTGCAGAACGCCGAGGAGCACACGCACGGCCTGACCGCGCCCGACCTCGGCATGGGTGCGTGGCGGAACGCGTCGATCATCCGGTCCGTCACGGGTCGCCCCGTGTACGGCCTGGAGGCCCGGATCGCCTTCCAGGAGTTCGGCCTGCCCGCCACGGACCAGTCCACCGCCGCTCCCGCCGGTGCGCACCGCGCGCCGGCCCGGCAGGCGACCGAGCGCACGGAGGTGCCCGCATGAGCGCGCACCTGACGGGTGCCGACGTGACGGGTAGTGGACTGACCAGTGCGCCCGAGGCGACGGTGTCTGCCGGAGCCGCTCCGGGCCTCCTGGCCGTCGAACCCGTGGACCCGGAACGCGACGCCGCCGTCGTCCAGTCGTGGCTCGCCCACCCGGCGTCGTCGTGGTGGGAGATGGGCGACCTCGACGTGGACGGCGTCCGGGACTACCTGACCGGCGTGCAGGCGGACCCGGCGCAGGCTGCGTGGCTCGGCCGACGCGACGGTGAGCCGTGCTTCCTGGTCGAGACCTACGACCCCGCCGCCGTCCTGCTCACCGACGTGTGGGCGGCGGAGCCCGGCGACGTCGGCATGCACCTGCTCGTCGCACCGGTGCCGGCCGGCGGCCGCGTGCACGGGCTGACGAGCGCCGTGATGCGCGCCGTCGTCGAGCACTGCCGCGACGTCCTCGGCGCGCGGCGGGTCGTCGTCGAGCCGGACGTGCGGAACACCGCGGTGCAGGCGAAGAACGCCGAGGTGGGCTTCCGCGCGCTGCGCCAGATCGACGTCGACGGCAAGCGGGCACTGTTGTCGGTGCTCGACACCGACCGGATCGGCGTGCCCGACGACGGCGGTCCGGCCGCGCACCTGCGACCCGAGCACCTGGAACCCGCCGAACGCCACCTGGTGGCGAAGGCCATCGCCGAGTTCACCCACGAGCGGCTGATCGCACCCGTGCCGGACGGGGAGGGGTGGCGGCTCGACGCGGGGGACTCGACCTACCGGTTCCGGGCACGCCAGCACGTGCTCGAGCACTGGTCGATCGACCAAGCCTCGCTGACGCGCACTCGCGCTGGGATGCCGGCGTCGCTCAGTGCGCAGGACTTCGTGCTCGAACTACACGAGGTGCTCGGGATCCCCGACGAGCTCCTCGGCACGTACCTGGAGGAGATCGCCTCGACCCTGGCGAGCGCCGCTGCGAAGCACCGGCGGGGTGGGCCGTCCGCCGCGCAGCTCGCGCGTGGTCGGTCCGCTGCGGGCTCGTCCGTCGAGGCTGCCGTCGCCTCGTTCCAGGACGTCGAGGCGGCGATGACCGAGGGTCACCCGGCCTTCGTCGCCGCGAACGGGCGGATCGGGTTCGGACTCGATGAGTACCGGGCCTTCGCACCCGAGGTCGGCGGCCGGTTCCGGTACCGGTGGCTCGCCGCCCGACGGGAGCACACGCACCTGGCGCTCGCCGCCGACCGGACGGAGCAGATGCACTGGCAGGCGGAGCTCCCCGAAGCGGTCGTGGCCGGGTTCCGCGCCACGCTGGAACGTCGGGGCCTCGACCCCGACGACTACGTGTGGATCCCCGTGCACCCCTGGCAGTGGCAGCACCGGATCGCCGTGACGTTCGCACCCGACCTGGGGCGGCAGGACCTCGTCGACCTCGGCGAGGGGCCGGACGAGTACCAGCCGCAGCAGTCGATCCGCACCGCGTTCGACCGCTCGGACCCGACGCGCTCGTACGTCAAGACGGCGCTCGCCGTGCAGAACATGGGGTTCCTGCGGGGGATGTCGCCCGCGTACATGCGGAACACTCCGGCGGTGAACGACTGGGTCGAGTCGATCGTCAGCGCCGACCCGACGCTGGCCTCGGTCGGGTTCTCGGTGCTCCGTGAGCACGCCGCCATCGGTTACACCGGCGACGCGTACCACCGGGTCGACGTGTCGTCGCCGCAGCGCAAGATGCTCGCGGCCCTGTGGCGGGAGAGCCCGCTGCCGCGGGTGACGGACGGCGAGCGACTGCTGACGATGGCGGCGTTGCTGCACCGGGACGCCTCGGGGAACGCCGTCGTCTCGGCGCTGATCGAGGCATCGGGGCTGCCTGCCGACGAGTGGGTCCGACGCTGGCTCGACGCCTACCTGTTGCCCGTCGTGCACTGCCTGACCGTGCACGACCTGGTGTTCATGCCGCACGGCGAGAACCTCGTGCTCGTCGTCCGCGACGGCGCCGTCGTCCGTGCCGTCATGAAGGACATCGGGGAAGAGGCAGCGGTGCTCGGGCGCCACGACGATCGTCCCGTGCCCGCCGACATCGACCGGATCGTGCACCCGGTGTCCGACGACGAAGCCGCGCTCGCCGTGTTCACCGACGTGTTCGACGGGGTGCTGCGGTTCGTCGCGGCGATCCTCGACGACGACGGGGTGCTGCCGGAAGGCCGGTTCTGGGAGGTCGTGGGGGAGTGCATCGACGCGCACGCCGCCGCGCACCCGGACCGCCGGCGGCCGCTGGACCTGCGGGTGCCGACGTTCGAGCACTCCTGCCTGAACCGATTGCAGCTGCGGAACACCCTGTCGATGGTCGACCTGACGGACCAGTCGTCGTCGCTCATCCGGGCGGGGGCGATGACGAACCCGATCGGACGGTAGCGCGGTTCCGTTCCGCGCTCGCTCTGCGTCGGCAGGTGCGTCGGCGTCACGTCGGCCGGTTCCGCTCCCACTCGCACAACCAAAGTGCGCTCGCGCCGCGGAATCCCGCGGTTCGAGTGCACTTTGGTTGTGTGGGGTGCGGGAGACTGGACGGGTGCAGACGGGCGGGGGCGGCGCGACGGGTGAGGTCACGGTCGACCTCGGGGACGTCCTCGACGCGGATCAGACCTGGCGCCGTGCATTCCGGCCAGTCAGGCGCATCCGAGGCGCCGGACTGTTGCTCGGCGGGGCGGTCCTCGTCGGGGGAGTCGTCGTCGCGGACCGGCCGAGAGACCGCGGTACGGCAGTGGTCCTGGTCGGCACGGTGCTGGTTGCCGCGGGGCTCATCGCCCTCGGGTACCTGGTCACGCGACGCCGGCTCCGGCTGGCCCGGGCTGCGCGGACGACGGCCGTCGATGCCGGTGTCGCTCGTGTCCTCACGCAGGCGCGGGCTGCTGGCGTCCCCGACCTCGACCCTGCCAGCGTTCGACGTGTGTTGGTCGAGACCGACAACGGACCGGGGCCCTGGTACGACCCGAAGCTCGGTCCGCACACATGGCCGGTGTGGCGCGTGCGGACCACCGACCCCACGGCGACGGTGTTCGTGGTGGCCAGGAAGTCCGACGACGCCCGGTCGCTGACGATCACCGTCGAGTCCGCGAAGCCGTCGTGGTGGCAGCGGGACTGACCGGGAGCGGACTCGACTACGGCTGCAGGCGGGTGGCCGACCAGGCGCCGTCGGCGAGCACGTACTGCAAGCGGCGGTGCATCCGGTCGCGGCTGCCGTGCCAGAACTCCACCACGTCGGGCTCGAGCCGCCACGCGACCCACCCGGCCGGCCGTGGGACGGCGTCGTCGGACTCGTCGAGCAGCACGTTGGCGTCGTCGATCAAGTCCTGCAGCGTCCGCGGTTCGAGCACGGCGGACTGGTCCGCGATGGCGGTGGCGGCGCGGGACTTCGGCGACCGGTCGGCGAACAGCGCGTCGGATTCGTCGTCGGACAGCTGCACCGCCCGGCCCTCGAACCGGAGCTGCTGCATGGTCTCGCGCCAGTAGACCTGGAGTGCCGCGTGCGGGTTGTCGGCGAGCTGACGACCCTTCGGGCTCAGCGTCGAGGTGCCGAACACGAGCCCGCGGTCGTCGAGTCGCTTCACGTCGACCGTGCGGGCGGACACCCGGCCGTCCGCTCCGGCCGTGGCGAGGGTCATCGACTTCGGCTCGGAGACGTCGCGTTCGTCCGCGGCATCCAGCCACTGCTGCGCGAGGTCGAGCGGCGACGCCGGGGGTGCGTCGAACTCGGGCAGGTGCAGGGAGTCGTCACCGGACAAGGAAGAGGACATGGGTCCACCCAACCGTGCTCAGTTCTGCCACGTCCAGGCTGCCGGGGGACGCCCGCCCCGGGGTCCCGCACTCGCTGGGAGGTCGACCCGGGCAAGCGCGGTGTTCGTACGGAGCGTCCGGTTGAGGTTGCCCGGATCCGGTGTGGTCCCCGTCAGGGCGATCCGCAGCCGAGCGGCGTCCGCCGTGGTGAACGGATCGCCGAGCAGCGCTCGTGTGAACGGCAGGTCTGACCAGAGGAGGACCCGTGCGCGCTCGAGCGCCGAGTCGACGATCCGGTCGTGGTCGAACGGCAGTCCGAGCGGCAGCGCGCCGACGTCGTGCCACGTCGCGTCGGCGTGTGCTGCCGGGTCGATGACCGCGAGGAACGCGATGCTGATCGCGGAGCTCCGTGGATCGCGGTCAGGTCCGTCGAACGCGCCGACCTGCGCGAGGTGGCGCACCGCTGCCGGGCCGACGCCGGTCTTGGTCCGCAGGGCGCGCCGCGCACCGTCGGCGAGGATCTCGGTGCCGTCGAGGAGCACGCCGGGGAGCGCTTCCTGTCCGGCGAACGGTGCGTACGCCCGACGCGCGGTGGCGACCCGTAGACCGTCCGTCGTCACGAAGGACACCGGGACGACGTCGATCGCGATGAGCGGTTGGTCGCGGATCGCCGCTGCGGCATCGGTCACGCGGTGGCCCCCCGGCGGGTGGCACGAGCCGAACGCTCGTCGCGGAGCGTCTGGCGGACGTCGGCGAAGGACTGGAGGCGCGTGAAGCGGCCGTCGACCCACACCGGCTGGAGCAGGCTGGTCGCCTCGTCGTCGGCCGTGGCCTGGTCCGTCTGCCGGATCTCGCCGGTCTCGTCGCGGTGCAGGGCGATGCGGCCCTTCGCGCTCTTCTTGCCGCTGCCGGTCTTCGGGTCCTTCTGGATGTCGACGGGCTCGCCGTCGACGAGTGCCCATGTGGCCTTGACCGCGCTGCCGAGGTTGTCGCGGGTCATGTACTGGTACGTGTACGACCCGATGCCGAGCACGATGTTGTCGCTCGAGTACCCCTTGGCGGCCAGGCGCTCGTAGATGCGACGGGCACGGTCGAGCGTGATGCTGTCGCCGTAGATGACGCCGATGTGCTGGTCGAGGACCTTGAAGCCCTGCTCGTTCACGGTGTGCCCGAAGATCTCGTCGAGCAGTTCGACGACGCCCTTCTGCTCGTGGCTGCGGTCAGCGGCGAACAGTTCGGCCTGGTCGACACCGTGCACGGTGCCGGTGACGATGTCGACCGGGTCGCCCGAGTCGGGTCGGATGACGAGCTTGCCGTCACGACCGGTGATGCGGTCCTTGAGCTGCGGCAGGGTCTCGGTGATGACCTTGAACAGGTCGAAGCCGTCGCTGACCGCCGAGACGATGCCCGTCGGGTACACGTCGAGGATCTGCTTGAAGGTCGCCAGCTCGCCGTCGGCGCCGCGGACGCACATCACGCTGTGCTCGGTGGCGGGCACGCTCGCGGCCACCCAACCGTTGTCGCCCGGGTAGTAGCGGTCGATGAAGTCGAGCGACGGCATCGAGTCGGTGCCGAGGAACGACAGGAGGTGGCCCGCGCCACCCGCTGCGGCCGACTCGATGCTCGACTGCCCACGGAACGAGAAGTCGTGCGCGGCGAAGTCGATGCCGGCCGGGACCGCGCCGGTGCGGGCGGCCCAGTCCTCCATCAGGTCGCGGTACTCGAGCGCCTTCGTCGCGACCGTCGACGGGTGCCAGATCGACGCCGACAGGGCGGTCTCGATGTAGTTGGGCAGCCAGTAGAACTCGTCGATCGTGTTCTCGACGGTCAGGGTCGCGACGCCGATCGGTGCGAGGGTGCCCTCGGGCAGCGCACGGATCTCGAGGGGCAGGTAGCCGAGGCGGTGCAGGGCCCGGACGTGGTCGGTGCCGATGTGGTTCGGGCCGAAGTAGCTCTGCAGTGCTTCATCGAAGAGCCGGACGACCTCGTCTTCGTCCGCCGCGAAGAACGGTGCCCAGGCCTCGACGAGCGAGCGCTGGATGAACGCCTGCAGCCCGAAGACCACGGCGTGCGTCGACTCGGGCATGTGCGCGTTCGACCGGTTCGTCCAGTTGATCAGGATGCGGGTGGTGCCGGCCGGGTAGACCTGCCGGTGCGAGTGCTTGTAGCCGTCGACGGCCAGCAGCGGCGCGATCGGGCTCGCCGTGGTGATGCGCGGCTCGATCCCCGTGGTCGTTCCGGCGTTCGCGGTGGTCGTGGTGCTCGTGGTCTGCGTCATCGGATCTGCTCCGTCAGGTAGGGGGTGAGTGCGATCGTGCGCAGGCCGTCGATGGCGTTCTGCGCCGGGTACGAGTCGGTGGTGACGATCTCGCCGAAGTGGTCGGCGAGCTGTGCTGCCCGGCCGGAGAAGACGCCGTGCGAGACCCAGAGGCCGAGGCGTTCCTGGGGCAGGCCCGTCGAGCCCGCGAGCCCCATGAACGTGCCGCCGCCGTCGCAGATGTCGTCGACCACCAGGAACCGGCCGGTGTCGGGCAGGGGTTCGCAGGTGAAGCCGTCGAGCTTGCCGGTGTCGGGGTTGCGGTGCTTCTCGGCCCGGTAGAGCGGCAGCCCGCACGCCTCGGCGACCGCGGTTGCACGGGGGACCGCGCCCTTGTCCGGAGCGATGATGCCGGTGTACGGGGCGCCGCCGTCGTGCTCGGGTGCGCCGACCACGGCGTCACGGACGACCTGCTCGCTCGTGACGACGGTCAGGTTGTCGACCAGGCCGACGATGACCGGCGAGTGCGGGTCGAACGCGATGACCTGGTCGAGGTGGAAGCCGTTGAGGACGTCCGCGTAGACCTTCGCGCCGAACGGCAAGCCGCGGTCCTGCCGGGCACCGGGCAGGTAGGGGACGAGCGCGACGGACCTCGATCCGCGCTGCCGTACGGCGTCCGCCCACATGCCGAGCATGATCAGGTCGTCGCCGCTCGTGCCGCGCAGGGTCGCGATCTCGGTGAGTCTCCCCGGCTCGGCGGTGTCGTTCGCGACCTTGACGTGGGCTTCACCGGCGGGGAACCGCATGGTGGAGAACGTCGCTGTCGTCTGGTTGCCCTGGGCGTCCCAGGTGCTGAGTTCGACTGCCATGGCTCGACCGTACCACGGTATTTGTCAGGAGGACAAGAACGCGGCTTCGATTGCTGCCTGCGCTCCAGCCCGCCACGGCCGCGGCAGCCCTCCGGGACGTTCCACGACGAAGATCGCCGGGTGCGGGCGGTCGCCGAGGGCATGTCTGATCGCCGCAGCCGTCGCCCGGGGGTCTCGGGCCAGCACCACGGGGAGCGACCACCGACCCGAACGGAGCATGAGCGACCGCCCGGGCGAGACGGTGTCGGCGGTGATCGCGGCCCAGAGGCCGGCGGCCGTCCCGAGCGGCGTCGGCGTCACGGACCGGAGCGTGGCGAGCACCGGCGGCCGAGGAGGTGGGAGGAACTCCGTACCGGCGCGGGACGGGCCCGCCGGGTCGATGACGAACCGTACCGAGCCCGTGGCCTCGCGCTGGCGGAGCGTGTCGCTGGAGATGCACTGCGTCCCGGCACCGAAGTCGGTCGGACGGTCGGCCGGATCGCTGTAGGCCCAGTGCACCGCGGCACCGTGGTCGAGCTGCTCCCGTTCCGGTCGGCCGCGCGAGTCGACGACCACGTGCAGCTCTACCGGGACGCCGACCCGCTGGACCACGACCGCCGGGTGTCCACGGTGCATCGGGCTCAGTGCCGTTCGACGTGCGCGAGCGGCGGCTGCTGACGCACCCACGTGGCGTGCTCGACGGGGAGCTCGTCGATCCAGGCGGTGAGGACCGGCACCGGCACGTCGTGCGCGCGTGCGACCTCGAACACGATCTCGGAGAAGGCGAACGCGGCGTCACGGTCCGCCGTCGCGACCACGACCATGAGGTCCTCGGGCACGATGTCGACGCCGTGGCGGAACAGCCACACGCGGACCACGCCAGGCGTGAGCGGGGCTCGTTCGGCGAGCGCGTCGGAGAACCCCTGGGACGCGGACGGTGCCGGGCGGAGCGTGACCTCGGCTCCGTCGGGGAACGGACCGCCGGCGGCGATGACCGTCTGCTTCTCGTCGGGCTGCACGACCTGCGGGTAGGGCTGGTCGATGTCGAGCACGAGACCCCAGTCAGCGGGCAGGCCGGCGACCAGACGTGACATCGGCAGTGACAGCGGCGTCGCGGCGACCCCGGCCGGGATGCGGGCGACGGCCGCTGCGGGATCGGTGAAGGCCAGCGCGAGGGGGATGCCCTCGGGGCTGACGACGCCGAGTGGGATTCCCTGCTCGTCGTGTCGGAGCGCGACGACCTCGGCAGCTGCGAACGCGAACCGCGAGCGCACCATCAGGGCGCGTCGCTGTGCGGAGGTGAGGTTCGTGGTGGTGCTCATCAGGAGAAGATCCTCGCGAACAGGCTCGGTCGTGCCGCCGACGGGGGTGTGAACACGAGCGCGAACGTCGGGTGCAGCGGGTCGCCGGGATGGGGGATGTCGCGGATGATCGCGTACCCGTCGGAGAGTACCTCTGACTGGACGCCCTGCGGGAACACGAACCGGGCGAGCAGTTCGGTCCAGTCGTCGGCTCCGCGGATCTCGGTGCCCCACGTCGGGCGGACGACGCCGGACAGCGTCGCGTACGCGCCGAGGTCGGGACGCACGTCGTACCCGAGATCGCCGATCGTGCGGACGATCGGAGCGAGTCTGCCCCACCCCTGTTCGTACGGGCCGGTCGACGGCACGGTGTACGTTCCGCGGGCATCGGCCGGCAGGGGTTCCACGGTCTTCTCGATGCGGGACACCGTCGTCGGCACCACCCCGGGTTCGTGGCGGTCGATCGCTGCTCGGTCCGGGCTCAACGTCGTGCGGAAGCGGCGCGGTTCGTACTCGTTCCGCCAGCCGTCCTCGATGTTCGCGTCGGTCCGGCCGTCGACGGCGAACGATGCGACGTGGAACGAGTCCGGCAGGGCCACCGACTCGAGGACCGCGGGTGCGGAAGCCGTGTGGACGAGCGCCGCGCGCGGGACGACGACCTGTCGCCCGCGTTCGAACAGCGTGCCGTCGAGGTCCTCGACCTCGTGGCCATCGTCCGACAGGGCGTTGAGCAGTCGCAGGCTCGCGCCGTACTCCGGCCACAGTGGGTCGACGGTGTCGGTGATGGTCCACCGGCCGTCCGCGGCGCGCTCGGGCAGGGCGTTCCAGGACGGTGAACGGTCCAGGAGCTCGTGACCCGCCCGGGTGACGCCGCTGCGGGTCACCGCAGTCGGTCCTGGACGGACTGCGTCGCCTCGCTGATGTCCCACGGCGCCGTCACGATGCCCGCCGCGACGGCCGGCCCGCGCGAGCCGAGGTCGTGCAGCGCGTTCGCGTACTGGTTCGTCGTGAGGACCCCCGGCTGTGGACTCCGCGTGGCCGGGTCCATCAGCACCTGGTTCATCCCGTCGGGTACGACGTTCCCCGCCTGGTCGACCGGGCTGAGCACGCCGGTGTTCACCAGGTCGCTCGTCGACCTGTCCGTGAAGAGCTGGTGCTGCCCGCCACCGCCGAACTGGGTGTTCGCCTGCGCGGTGCCCTCGGCGTGCGGCAGCGGTTGGTTCACCAGGTAGCTGTCGCCGGTGTTGCGGTAGTCGGGGTGCGTCGAAGCTCCTGCCGGGACGCCGTCGTGACCGGCGTGGGACTGCACGCCCACCTGCACGGACTCGCTGTAGTTCGAGGCGCTGCCGCCGGCGTGCATGGTGCCGTCGGGGACGTAGAAGTTGCCGTGGCCAGGACCGCTGATCTGGAGCGTCTGCCCGACGAGCGAGTCGGCGTCGCCGTTCGCCCAGCGGTCGACACCGAGGTAGCCGCTCTGGAAGCCGCCCTTGCCGCCCTGCCAGTGCCGCGCGAGCTCGGCGAGGGAGGACCCGCCGTTGTCCCAGTACGCCTGCGTGGCCTTGTTCGCGATCTCCGGCATCGACCGGACCGAGGCGATGAAGCCGTCGCCCGGACGTCGGAGTGCACCGACCGCCGCGGAACCGCCGTGCACGGCGAGGGCGCGGAGCGACTCGACCGAGCGCAGTGCGGCACCGTGGCGAAGGTTGTTGACCAGGTGCAGACCCGGCGCGAACAGCTGTCGGCTCTCCGAGGCGACGTGTCGACCGGCCGAGCTGAACTTCGCGGCGAGTGAGGCGCCCTTCGCGAACTCCTCGCCGATCTTCGCCGCGGTGGTGATCCCCTTCATCCCCGGGATGCAGTCGAGCAGCGCGAAGGCGAGGTCCCACCCGTCAGCGGTGCCCTTCGACATCTTGTACAGGGTGTCGGCGAGGACGAGCAGGGCTGCGCCGAGCACGATCCACGCGAGCGGCCCGCCGATGATCATGACGATGATGCCGCCCACGGCGACGACGACCTTCGCGATGGAGACGATGGTCTCCCACGCCTCGGACCCGAAGATCTTGTCCCACGTGGACTGCTTCCCCAGCCCCGCGTCGGCTGCTTCACCGATCTTCGTCGCGGTCCGCCGCTCCGCGTCCTGCCAGTCGCCCTTCGCGTCGGCGACGAGTCGCTTCGCCGCGTCGATCCGGGACTGCGCCGCCGCGATGTCGCCCTGCGCGGACGACACGGAGCCCTGCGCGACGGAGGCGTTGTCGGACGCCGCCCGCAACTGCGCCGGCGAGGGAACGTCCACCCCGTCCGGCACGTCGGAGCCGGCCGGGTACTTCTCCGCGACCTTCGACAGGTCGGACGATGCCGACTGGTAGTGCGACAGGGTCGACTGTGCATCGGCGAGCCGGTCCTGCGCCGCGGCGAGGTCCCCGGAGGCGTCCTTCGCGTCCGCGAGCGCACCGTCAGCCCGGTACTGGGTGTCGTCGACGGTGTCCGCCCACCCCGACAGGGCGGTCGCGGCGAGTTCGTACGAGTCGACGAGCTTGGTCAGGTCCGAGGGGGTGTCCTCGATCGCGTCGACGAACACGTCGGCGGCTTCACCCTCCCAGTCGGTCAGCCACCCGGACCCCTTGACCGACTTCAGCCGGGTCGAGGCGTCATCGGCCGCGTCGGAGATGCGCTGGTACTCCCGCGACATCATCCGCAACGTCGACGGATCACCCTTGACCGGATCATCACCCTGATCGACGACATCCCACCCCGACGGCCGCCCCATGACTACTCCGCCCTCGAGGCAGCGGGTCCGCCGCCGCCGTTCTCGTCGTTGACCTGCAGTGCCTGTGCGAGCTGCTCGTCGGTCTCGGTGTAGGTCTCGACGGACGCGCTGAGCATGTCCGCCAGCGCCTTCGTCGAGTCGCTGATCTTGTCGCGCTTGTCGCCCCAACGGTGGTCGAAGTCGTGCAGGGCGTCCTGCACGGTGCCCGAGCCGATCTCGTCGTCGGACGCGTCGACGCGCTTGTGCGCCTGTTCGAGCGTGCTGTGCACGGTCGACAGGTCGGTCTGGAGCTCCCCGAGCCCCATCAGGTCAACGAGCAGTCTCGAAGCCACGGAACAATCCCTCCCCGATCACGAACCGGAAGCCACCGCCACCGGAACCGCGTCGACCCCGTGCCCCACGAGATCGCGGGACACGGGGTCGTCAGCGGTGTCAGCCCTTGAGGCCGGAAGCGAGCGACTCGTCCGTCTCGGACAGGGTCTGCGACGCCTTCGACAGGAACGTCGACAGGCCCTCGAGCCCCTGGACGGTCTGGGTCACGCCACGGTTGAACTCGTCGTAGGACTCGCCGAACGCGACGGACGACTTGTCGGTGACGTAGCCGTCGGAGATGAGCTGCTGGATCTTGCGCTGCAGGGCGGAGAGACGGTCTTCGATGTCCGCCTGACCCGCCTTGAGGTCGGAGGCTGCTGCCTCGAGGTCTGCGTACGAGACGTTGATGTTCGCCACGGTGTGACTCCCTTTCCCCGGAGTTTCGTCATGTCCCCCCAACGGGGCGTGTTGCAGGGGACACTACCATCGTCCTGCGACATGTAGTCAATGCTACGGGGGATGCCATGACCTTCACGTTCACGATGGTCGACCGCGAGAGCGGTCAGACCGCCAACGTCTACGTCGACGGGGACGACACCCGTGCGGTCGGCGAGCTCGTCGCCGAGGCCGAACGCCTCATCGCGACGGACGTCGTGGCCTCCGGACGGACCCCGGCGTACTTCGTCGGCGAGCAGCCGCTCGACCTGGCGGCGACGGTCGCCGAGTCCGGTGTGCGCGAGGGAGTGGTCGTGGCCCGCAGCCTCGAGCAGGTGCCGCCGCAGCCGCTCCGTCCGCTGACCGATGCCGAGATCCGGATCGTCTCGGGCCTGCACGCCGGCACCATCGTGCGGGTGGGCACCGGCACGGTGACGATCGGCACGGCGACGAACGCCACGGTGCGCATCCCGGTGAGCGCCACCGCCGAGGTCGAGGCCGAGGTCACCGGGGCCGACACCGTACCGGAGGTCGCCCTGCTCGTGTCGGTCACGGCCGACGGCGCGAAGGTCCGTCCGGCGAACGGCTTCTCCGGGGCGGTGCTCGACGGTGCTGCCGTCACCGAGGAGACCGACTGGCCGGAGACCGCGCAGCTCGCGATCGGCGGGGTCCTGCTCGGCTTCGGTCGGGCGCCGGACCGTGGGGCGCACCTGTCCCTGGCCGACGACGGCATGTCGCTCGAGTACAACCGCCCGCCGCGCATCCTGCCGCCCGACGAGCACACCCGCTACCAGCTGCCGGCCCCGCCGACCGAACCCCCGGCGCGGGCGCTGCCCATCCTGATGGCGCTGGCGCCGATGGGCATGGCCGTGATGTTCGTGTCGACCACCGGTCGCTGGATCTACCTGCTCATCGCCCTGCTGTCACCGATCCTGATGATCATCACGGGCCTCCAGGGTCGCCGTCAGGGCAAGAAGACGTACCGCCAGCGGATCGTGGAGTACGAGGACACCAAGGCGCGCATCGAGGCGGACGCGACCGAGAGCCTCCAGTCCGAACGGGCGCGCTGGATCGCGAGCGCCCCCGACCCGGCTGCCGTCTACGAGACGGCGGTCACGCCGCTGCCGCGCCTGTGGGAGCGGCGTCGGACCGACCCCGACCACCTGCTCGTCCGTGTCGGCACGGCGACGCAGCGGTCCGAGGTGACCATCGAGGACCCGGAACAGCTGTCGCACAAGCGGACCGTCGCGTGGGACGCGACCGACGTGCCGGTCCGGATCCGCCTGGCGGAGCGTGGCGTGATCGGCATCGCCGGTCCGGACGACGACGCCCGACGGCTGGCGAACTGGGTGGTCGCGCAGCTCGCGACGCTGCAGAGCCCGAAGGACGTCACCTTCACGCTGCTCACCGACACCACCCGGACCGCGCTGTGGGAGTGGATGTCCTGGTTGCCGCACGTCCGCCGTGACGGCGCCGACCAGCCGATGACGAGCATCGCCTCGAACGCCGCGACGACCGCGCGGGCCATCGCCGAGCTCGCGGCGGTCATCGACGCCCGGAAGGAAGCCGGCATCGGCAAGAAGACGCCGCCGGCCGACGAGATCGTCGTCGTGATGGACGGCGCCCGGCGCCTGCGAGCGATGCCGTCGCTCGTGCAGGTGCTGAAGGAGGGTCCGGCGGTCGGGGTGTTCAGCATCTGCCTCGACCTGGACGAGCGGCTCCTGCCCGAGGAGTGCGACGCCGTGGTCGTCGTCCGCGACGACCGGATCCGGGTCACGCAGCAGCGCAGCGAGCGCATCGACGACGCCCGGCCCGACCTGGTCGACCAGGACTGGCTCGAGTGGGTCGCCCGGTCGCTGTCGCCGATCGTCGACGCCAGCCCGGACGTGCAGGACGGCGCCATCCCGTCGTCGGCGCGGCTGCTCGACGTCCTCCAGCTCGAACCGCCGACGTCCGAGGCCGTGCAGGCCCGCTGGCTGCTCGGCGGACGCAGCACGACCGCCGTCATCGGCGCCTCGATCGACGGGCCGTTCGCGATCGACCTGCGGAACGACGGTCCGCACGGACTCGTCGCCGGCACGACCGGTTCCGGCAAGTCCGAGTTGCTGCAGACGATCGTCGCGTCGCTCGCCGTCGCGAACCGGCCGGACGAGATGAACTTCGTGCTCGTCGACTACAAGGGCGGTGCGGCGTTCAAGGACTGCGTCGACCTGCCGCACACGGTCGGCATGGTCACCGACCTCGACACCCACCAGGTGGAGCGGGCGCTGGAGTCGCTCGGCGCGGAACTGCGCACCCGCGAGCACGCCCTGGCGGAGGTCGGCGCGAAGGACCTGGAGGACTACCAGGACCTGCAGGCGAAGCGCGCGGCGTCGGGCGACGCGATCCCGAGCCTGCCGCGGCTGCTCATCGTCATCGACGAGTTCGCCTCGCTCGCCCGCGAGCTCCCGGACTTCGTCAAGGGCCTGGTGAACATCGCCCAGCGCGGTCGGTCGCTCGGCATCCACCTCGTGCTCGCCACACAGCGCCCCGGCGGTGTCGTGTCGCCCGAGATCCGCGCCAACACGAACCTGCGGATCGCGTTGCGCGTCACCGACCAGTCGGAGAGCCAGGACGTCATCGGCGCGAACGACGCCGCGCGGATCGCGAAGACGACGCCCGGTCGCGCGTACGTGCGGCTCGGCGCGGCCTCGTTGCTGCCCTTCCAGTCCGGTCGGGTGGGCGGGCGTCGGCCCGGCACGGACGACCAGGAGGCCCGGCCCGCCCTGGTCCGCGAACTCACCTTCGCCTCGTACAGCGAACCAGCCCCCCGCCCGGCAGCCGTCGAGGCCGCCGCCAGCGACGTGGAGGTCACCGACCTGAGCGTCCTCGTCGCGTCGATCGGCGACGCCACCCGCGCCCTCGGCACCCCCGAGCAGCGGAAGCCGTGGCTGCCGCCCCTCGGTGCGGTCGTCGGACTCGACGACGTCGAAGCCGCCGGTGCTGCCGGTGCCACCGAGCTGCCGCCGCTCGCCGTGGCCTGGGGCATCGAGGACCACCCCGCCGACCAACAGCAGCGCCCCGCCGTGTTCGACCTCGACGCCGACGGCCACCTGTTCGTCATCGGGTCGCCGCGCTCCGGCCGCAGCCAGACGCTCCGCACCCTGGCCGGTGCGATGGCCCTGCGCCTCGGCGTCGGTGACGTGCACATGTACGGGATCGACTGCGGCAACGGCGCCCTGCTCGCGCTCGGGGCCCTGCCGCACTGCGGTGCCGTGGTGCAGCGGCACGAGCCTGACCGGGTCTCGCGGTTGCTCGGCATCCTGCTCCGCACCGTGCAGGAGCGCCAGGCGGCCTTCGCGAGCGGCGGGTACTCGTCCATCGCCGAGCAGCGGTCCGACGAGCACACCACCCCGCTGCCGCACGTCGTCGTGTTCCTGGACCAGTGGGAGAGCTTCATGGCGACCCTGGCCGACGCCGAGAACGGTGCGCTGCACGACGCCGTCCAGACGCTGCTGCGCGAGGGCGTCGGCGTCGGCGTGCACCTGATCGTTTCCGGCGACCGCACGCTGACCTCCGGCCGGATGTCGAGCCAGGTGGAGCGGAAGCTGCTGCTCGCCCTGGCCGACCGCGGCGACTACAACTACGAGGGCATCAACGGCAAGAAGCTGCCGGAGTCGATCCCGCCCGGCCGCGGCTTCCGGAACGCCACCGCGACGGAGACCCAGGTCGCCGTGCTGCCCGGCGGCCTCGGCGGACGCGACCAGGCGGCGGCGATCCGCGGCATCGGCGACGAGGTCCGCGCCCACGTCCCCGCGACCGTGCCGAAGCCGTTCCGGATCGACGTGCTGCCGCGGTCCGTCACGTTCGAGGAGGCCGTGCGGTACCTGCCCTCGGCGGACGCCTCGGTCGGCCGGGTCGCGCTCGGCGTCGGCGGCGACGAGCTCCGGCTCTTCACCCACGACTTCGTGCAGGACACCCCGGTGTTCATCGTCGCCGGCAGCCCGCGCTCCGGCAAGAGCACCGCGCTCGTCGCGATGGCCCGGCACGTCCTGTCCGCGGGTGGGTCGGTCGTCGCGGTCACGCCGCGGGACTCCCCGCTCCGGGCACTCGAGGGCGCACCGCGCGCGACCGTGGTCACCGACGGCGGGATCGGGGCCGAGGGCCTCTCCGCCGCGATCGACACCGGCTCGGACGGCTTCACGCTCGTGCTCGTCGACGACGCCGAGGCGCTCAAGGAGACCCCGGCCGAACCGGTGTTCCGGGCGGTCATGGACTCCGACCGGGGCCGTTCGGTCGGGCTCGTCATCGCCGGCGACGTCGAGGGCGTCGCGAGCGGGTTCCGTGGCTGGCAGGTCGACGCGAAGAAGGCCCGTCGCGGGATGCTGCTCGCACCGCTCAGCACGGTCGACGGCGACCTGATCGGCACGAAGCTGTCGAAGAGCCTGGTGACACAGGACCGGGTGCCGGGTCGTGCGCTGCTCAACGACGCCGACCAGGCGCTGCGGCTGGTGCAGGTGCCCGCCGACTGACGGGGACGGCGCGAGGTCGCGCGCCGGCGTCAGCCGAGTGGGGCTTCGCCGACCAGCGCGGTCTGCGGCTCGGCGCGCAGGGTGTGGCCGCCGAACACGACCACGTCGCCCGGCTGCACCACGGTGCGCTGCGCTGGCGGCACCATCGTCGCCGGGAACCCCGGCCGCTGCAGCTCGACGCCGTTCGCCGACGCCGTGTCGAGCACCCAGAGCGACCCCTCGGCACCGAAGCCGAACTCCAGGTGCGTGCGGCTGAGCAGCTTGTCCGGGTCCTCGAGCGCGATCATGTGCGCGTAGCCGCCGTCCGGGTGGGCGCTCGCCGGGTCACGGCCGATCAGCCCGCCACCGGACACGGTCACCCGCTGGTGGTCGTCGAGCACCAGGACGGCCGCCGCGGTCTGCCGGGCCGGAGCCGCGTCGCGGCGAGCCGTGCCACCGGCGGAGCCCAGGGGACGCCCTGGCAGCTGCGCGACGGTCGCCCGCACCCGGTCGGCGCTGGCGCGGGGAGCCGGCGGCGGGGTGACGACCGCGCGGGCGAGTTCGCCGCGCTGCGCCATCCGCGCGAGGTCGTCGACGGTGACCCGCTCGACGACGGGCTCGACGGGCTTCCGACGCTTCCGGAACGGCCAGATCCGCATCAGTCGACCCCGCCGCCGACCGTGGCCGAGTCGATGAGCTCGAAGGTGTCGGTCACGGTCTCGAACAGTTCGTACAGCGGCTCGGCCAGGTCGGTCGCGGGCGAGGACACGCTCACCAGCGCGACCTGGTCACCGGCCGGCACGAACGTCTGCATCAGCACGACGTCGAACGAGCCGCGGCCGTCCGGCGCCTGCACGGTCGAGACGCCCCAGACGCGCGGCACCCGACCGACGCGCGGGACCTCGTGCACGTCGACGTGCATGCCGTCGTCGTCACCGCCGAGCGCGGCGACGTGGTCGGTCAGGGCGGCGAGCGGGTCGCCGCCGGCCTCCGGCGCGGGCAGGACCGTGACGGTCAGGGCGCCGGAGACGATGCCGTCCTCGCTCGGCTCGGCGAAGGCCGCGCAGTACCGCGCACCGCTGTCCCACGCCGACCGCGCGAACCGACGGAGGGCGCGGACGATCTCGGTGCGGTGGTCCCAGAGCTCGCGCTGGTCCTCGATGCGCTCCTGCACGAGGGCGCTGATCCGGTCGTCGCGGCGCTCCGGCTCGACGGGCAGCTCGAACCAGGAGCGCGGGACCGTGATGGCGAAGTGGTCGACCGACATGCCCGCTACCGTACCGTGGCGTGTCGCCCGGCCGTCCGGCGCATCGCCCGCAGCAGCAGCGGACCCGGCAGCCGCAGCAGGGCCCCGGGCAGGACCGACCGCACCCCGCTGACCGCGGCGACCGTCCGCTGGAACCGACGGTGCTCGCGCGGCCCCCACGCGAACCCGTACGCGGTCCGCAGCCGCTCCGGCAGCATCCCGACCGTGACGATACGGACGAGCGGCATCGCGGCACGCACCCAGAGCGGCGCGAACCGCGGGTGGAGCAGGTCACGCACCACCCCGCGGGCGTCGTCGGTGACCTCGAGCCGCCCGAGGGCGTCGGCCCAGTACTCGTCGAAGGCCGCGACCGAGGTCGGCCAGCGCTCGGCGGGCACCCGCAGCGTCGTCGCGATCGGGGCGTAGGCGGCGAGCACGGCCTCGGCGCGTTCCGCCGTGACGGGAGCGCCGAACAGGTCGTGCGCCCGACGAGCCGAGTCGAACAGGGTCGCGGCCACCCACAGCTGCCGGTCGACGTCGTCCGCGCCGGTCACGGGCGTGTGGGCCCGGTTCACGAAACCCGCGGCGATCGCGGCGTCCTGCTCCGTGCCGGAGACGACGGCGTACACGAACATCAGGGTGTGGGCCAGCCGCTGCTGCGGTCGACGGGCGAAGTCCGAGTGCCGACGGACCCCCGCCGCGACGACCGGGTCGGCGATCTGCAGGAGGATGGCGCGGCCGCCCGCGGCCACGGGCGTGCTGTCGGCGAGGAACCGACGCAGGCTGCGGTCGTGGACGCGACCGGACGACGGACGGGAGGTGGGCCCCACCAGCCGGTTCCGGCGCACCGCGCCAGCGGGGTGACGGCCGTGACTGGAGGGACGTGGCGGGCCCGGCACCGGGCCTCCAGGCTGTGGGGTGGTCACGGTCCACCCCGTCGGCGTCGCGCCCGCAGGACAGGGACGAGGTCAGCGACGATCGCCGCGACGAGCGCGACCACGCCGGTCACGAGGGCGATCACCAGGTACGTGCCGTCCACCCGGGCGTCGCCCGTCAGGGCGAGCAGGGTGGCGACGAGCCAGATCGCGGGGAGCGGCCAGAGGCGGCTCGGTGCTCCGGTGACGACGGCTCCGACCACCGCGACCGCGAGGAGCGGGACCCATCGACCTGCCGGCTCGGACTGCGCGGCGAGGTGTGCGGAGGCCGCGACGAGCAGCATCGCCGCGATGGCCACCAGGCGGGCGGCCGACGGCATGCTGCGGACGCTGGCTCGGACGCGACGGAACACGGCCCGATGCTACGGGCCGTGTTCCGCGGATCCCTGGGGGAGGCGCTGGTCAGGGGATGCGGGTCAGAGCGGCTTGGTGCCGAGGTCGCCTCCCAGGTCCGGCCGGTCCTCGTCGGCGTCGTGCTCCCACAAGTCGGGGGAGCCCTCGCGCGGAGATCCGCCGGTCGGGCCGTCGTCGGTACCGTCACCGGGCTGCGGCTCGACGGTCTCGCCGGCGACGGCGTCGTTCGTCACGGTCTCGAGGGACTCCTCGGACTCGTCCACCTCGTACGGGCCGACGTGCTCGCGGTCGATGTCGTCGTCGCGGCGCTGCTGGGCCTCGAAGTCGTCGACGGGGCTGATGCCGGGATCGCTCATGGTGTCCTCCTGGGTGTGGGTGGTGCCGGGTGTCGGATCGTGTTCAGGCGCTGACGAAGTGGACGTCGCCGGAGCCGAGCGCGAGCTGCTCCGCCAGGCCCTTCTCGTCGGTCGAGCCCCAGCGTTCGGCGATCTTGCCGTCACGGAACTTCGAGACCTGGATGCCGCGGACCTCGAAGGCGCGACCCGTCGGCGCGTGGCCCTGGAACGGACCGGTGTGGGTCCCGCGGATCGTGAACACCGCGGTGATGTAGTCGTCCGTGACGACGAGCGGGTCGGGCTCGAGCGTGAGGTCCGGGAACGCGGTGGTGAACTCGGTCCAGAAGTCGACGATCCCCGCGAGGCCGGGCTGCTGGTCGGGCGCGGGGTCGTGGTCCACGACGTCCTCCGCCCACACCTCGGGGAAGCGGTCGAAGGCGCGCGCCTCCAGGATCTCGCCGAGTCGTTCCTGTGCCTGCTGGTTCTGTTCCGCGGTCATGCGCGCTCCTTCGTTCGGGCCATCCGGTGGTTCGGGCCTGCCGGTGGTTCGGGCCTTCCGGTGTACGCCGGGTCGGTGAGAGCGGCGTCCAGGGTGCGCGAGTTCACCTCCGGGACACCTCCCCGTCACGACGGCCGTGCACACTGCCGGTGCTCGGGGGAGTGGAGCGCGGTCGCCGACGGGTGGTCGAGCGACCGCGCCTTCCCCTGCGTCCCGCGCCGCCCGTTGTCTCGACGTCCATGTCGCCGCGCTAGGCTGCGTGACGGCCGTTGTCTCGACATCGAGCGACCCTCGATGTGGAGTGCGCGACCGGGAAACCGATGCCGATCGCACGAACCGTGCGGGAAGAAGAACAGCGTGGATCTTTTCGAGTATCAGGCCAGGGACCTCTTCGAGTCCTACGGCGTCCCCGTCCTCCAGGGGATCATCGCCGACACCCCGGAAGAGGCGAGAGCGGCGGCCGAGAAGATCGGTGGCGTCGTGGTCGTCAAGGCCCAGGTGAAGGTCGGCGGGCGCGGCAAGGCCGGCGGCGTCAAGGTGGCGAAGACCCCCGACGAAGCGTTCGAGCACGCCCAGGCCATCCTCGGGCTCGACATCAAGGGCCACACCGTGCAGCGCGTCATGATCGCCCAGGGCGCCGACATCGCCGAGGAGTTCTACTTCTCCGTGCTGCTCGACCGGGCCAACCGCTCCTACCTCTCGCTCACCAGCGTCGAGGGCGGCATGGAGATCGAGCAGCTCGCAGTCGAGAAGCCCGAGGCGCTCGCCCGCGTCGAGGTCGACCCGCTCACCGGGATCGACGCGGCCGCCGGTCGCGCGATCGCCGAGCAGGCCGGCTTCCCGGCGGAGCTCGTCGACCAGGTGGCCGACGTCTTCTCGAAGCTCTACGACGTCTACAAGGGCGAGGACGCCACGCTCGTCGAGGTGAACCCCCTCGTCCGCACCGGCGACGGCCAGATCCTGGCGCTCGACGGCAAGGTCTCGCTCGACGAGAACGCCGACTTCCGCCACCCCGCGCACAAGGACCTCGAGGACTCCGCCAGCGAGGACCCGCTCGAAGCCAAGGCGAAGGCCCACGGCCTGAACTACGTCAAGCTCGACGGCCAGGTCGGCGTCATCGGCAACGGTGCGGGCCTCGTCATGTCGACGCTCGACGTCGTCGCCTACGCCGGTGAGCGCCACGGCGGCGTGAAGCCCGCGAACTTCCTCGACATCGGCGGCGGCGCCTCGGCCGAGGTCATGGCCAACGGCCTCGACGTCATCCTCGGCGACCCGCAGGTGAAGAGCGTCTTCGTGAACGTCTTCGGCGGCATCACCGCCTGCGACGCCGTCGCGAACGGCATCGTCGCCGCCCTCGGGATCCTCGGTGACGCGGCCACCAAGCCGCTCGTCGTGCGCCTGGACGGCAACAACGTGGAAGAGGGCCGACGGATCCTGGCGGAGGCAGCGCACCCGCTCGTCACCGTCGCCGCGACCATGGACGACGCGGCCGAGCAGGCCGCCGAACTCGCCGCTGCCGCGGCCTGAAGGGACTGACCATGTCGATCTTCCTCAACAAGGACTCCAAGGTCATCGTCCAGGGCATCACCGGCGGCGAGGGCACCAAGCACACCGCCCTCATGCTCAAGGCCGGCACCCAGGTCGTCGGTGGCGTCAACGCCCGCAAGGCCGGCACCACCGTCACCCACGGTGACGTGTCGCTGCCCGTCTTCGGCACCGTGCGCGAGGCCATCGACACCACCGGTGCCGACGTCTCCATCGTCTTCGTGCCGCCGGCCTTCGCCAAGGACGCCGTGCTCGAGGCCATCGATGCCGCGATCCCGCTCGTCGTCGTCATCACCGAGGGCATCCCCGTGCAGGACGCCGCCGAGTTCTGGGCGCACGCCAAGGCGCTCGGCGGGACGACCCGCATCATCGGCCCGAACTGCCCCGGCATCATCACCCCGGGGGAATCGCTCGTCGGCATCACCCCGGCGACGATCACCGGCAAGGGCCCGATCGGCCTCGTCTCGAAGTCGGGCACCCTGACCTACCAGATGATGTACGAGCTGCGGGACCTGGGCTTCTCGACCGCCATCGGCATCGGCGGCGACCCGGTCATCGGGACGACGCACATCGACGCGCTCGCCGCGTTCGAGGCCGACCCCGAGACCGAGGCCATCGTGATGATCGGTGAGATCGGTGGCGACGCCGAGGAGCGCGCAGCCGAGTTCATCAAGGCGCACGTCACGAAGCCGGTCGTCGGGTACGTCGCGGGCTTCACCGCCCCCGAGGGCAAGACGATGGGCCACGCCGGAGCGATCGTGTCCGGTTCCGCCGGCACCGCCGAGGCGAAGAAGCAGGCGCTCGAGGCCGCAGGCGTCAAGGTCGGCAAGACACCGTCCGAGACCGCTGCGCTGCTGCGTGAGGTCGTCGCCGCCCGCTAGTAGCCATCGCCCGGCACACGGTCGGGACGAAGCCGGGAGGCTCGGTGCGGGTTCCGCGCCGAGCCTCCCGTCGTTCGGGGGTCGGCTCACGTATCCTCGCTGCGATGAACCGCCTGGGAACCGCTCTGCTCGCCGCGATCGAGGCGGTCGTGACGGTCGGCGTCGGCATCGGGATCGCACTGGTGCCGCTCACCCTGCTGTGGGGCTTCGAGTACGGCCTGCAGATCGACTGGGACGTGTTCTGGAAGGCCACCGGCAGCGTCTGGCTCGTCGGCCACGGCGTCGATGTCTCGTTCCTGCTCGGGTCCGCGCTGGCGAAGAGCTCCGGGGTCAGCGGTGCCGCCGATCCCATCCACGTGACGCTCGCGGCGCTCGGCTTCGCGGTCGTGACCGCCTGGCTCGGCGCCCGTGCGGGTCGACGTTTCGCGGAGACCGAGCACCGCACCACCGGCCTGCTGGTCGGAACGGCGGTCGTCGCGGCGCTCGGCCTGGGCGTCGCGCTGTCGTCGACCTCCGCTGCCACACAGCCGACGATCTGGCAGGCCGTGGTCCTGCCCGCGCTGTGGTTCGGGATCCCGGCGCTCATCAGCTCGGAGGTCTGCCGACGACGACGGGACCTGCCGGCGGACCCCGCCACCCAGCGTGTGCTCGACCTGCTCGACCGCGTGCCCGTGCTCTGGCGTGCGATCGCCGGGTTCGGTCTCCGCGCCGGGACCGCCGCCACCGGAGTCGTGGTCGCGTTCGCCGGGGTCGTCGTCGCGCTGCTGCTCTTCACCTCGTTCGCCGAGGTGATCACCCTGTACGAGCAGTCCCACGCCGGCGTGATCGGCGGCATCGCCCTCACCGTCGGGCAGCTCGCGTTCCTGCCGGACTTCGTCGGGTGGGCGACGTCGTGGCTGATCGGCCCCGGGTTCGCCATCGGCACCGGTTCGAGCGTGTCCCCGATCGCCACGACCCTCGGACCGATCCCCGGACTGCCGGTCTTCGGCGCACTGCCGACCTCGGGCCACACCTTCGGCCTGGTCTGGATCCTGGTGCCGGTGATCGCCGGCTTCGCGATCGGCGGCTCGATGCGCCCGCGACTCGTCCGTGCGCTGGGGAGCGCCGACTCCGCACTCCACCGAGCGCTCGCCGGTGTCGTGACGGGCATCGTCGCCGGTGTCCTGACCGGGCTGATCGCCTGGGTGTCGTCCGGATCGTTCGGCCCCGGACGACTGGCCGACGTCGGCCCGCACGCCCTGGTGGTGGGTGGGTTCGCCGCGCTCGAGATCGGCCTGCCGGCGGTCATCGCCCTCGCCGCGGGCAGCGACCTCGTCCGACTGCCGGACCGGGGCTGGACCCGGGAGCGCTGGACCGAGGCGGACGACGACGACGCAGACCGGAACGGAGCCGAGGCCGGGACGGGATCGCTGCTCGCCGCGCTCGACCAGGCCGGCGCGGGACGGACCACCGACGTGCACCGATTCGTGGTCGAGGAGTCCCACGACGGGTCGACCGCTGCCCGCTCGCGCGCCGCCGTGGACAGCCCGACGGAACCGATCGCCGACGAACCGGTCGCGCCTGCGCCCATCGCAGCGCCTCGGACGCCCCCGCGCGACCCGGACCACGACGTGGAACTGCCGGCCTGGGCGAAGACCGACGCCGTCGCCTCGGAGCGTCTGGCGGACGAGAGCCCGACCGAGCCCCCCTCGTCGGGACGTGCCGCGATGGGTGCCCTGCGCGATCGACTGCACGGTGCCGCCGACGGTGTGCGGGAGCGTGCCGGTGGACTCCGCGAGCGAGCTGGTGGACTCCGCGACCGCGCCGGCGGACTCCGCGACCGCGTGACCGGTGCCGACGCCGTAGCGGAGCAGCAGCGCCTTGCGCCCGCTCCGGAACGGCCCGCCACGTCGACGTCCACGCCCGACCACACCGACGCGCAGCCGGCGTTCCCGTGGAGCACCGAGGAGTTCGTCGCCGGTCGGGACGACGTCGACGACGAGCCGGCCGCACCCGAGGCCCCCGCAGCCGCTCCCACCCAGGCGGCCCGTCCGACGAACTGGGACGTCACCGACCAGATCCCCGACGAGGAGCTGCCCTGGTGGCGCCGCCCGAAGGACGATCGCTAGCGCCGACGTCACGACGCGCGGGTCCCGGTAGGGTTGGTGCCGTGCTCGAACTGGTCGTCCTGATCTCCGGTACCGGGTCGAACCTCCGAGCCCTGCTCGAAGCGACCTTCGACGCCGAGTACCCCGCCCGTGTCGTCGCCATCGGTGCCGACCGCGATGCCGAGGGGCTCGGTCTGGGCGAGGAGTTCTCGATCCCGACCTTCACGGTGCCGTTCTCGCGCTACGAGACCCGTGCCGAGTGGGGACAGTCCCTCGCCGAGCAGATCCGCCCGTGGTCGCCCGACCTGCTCGTGCTCTCCGGCCTGATGCGCCTGCTGCCCCCGGCCGTGGTGTCCGAGTTCGCCCCGGGCATCATCAACACCCACCCGGCGTACCTGCCCGAGTTCCCCGGCGCCCACGGCGTGCGGGACGCCCTGGCCGCCGGCGTCACCGAGACCGGCGCGAGCGTCATCGCGGTCGACGACGGCGTTGACACCGGCCCGATCCTGGCCCAGGAGCGCGTTCCCGTGCTCCCGGGCGACTCCGAGTCGACGCTGCACGACCGCATCAAGCCGGTCGAGCGCCGCCTGCTCATCCAGACCATCCTCGACATCGCCAACGGCACCACCGACCTGAAGGGCACCCCGAGCGCATGAGCGTGCACGCAGCCGACCCCAGCCTCTACCGCGACCGTGACGTGGTGCCGGTCCGCCGCGCACTCATCTCGGTGAGCGACAAGTCCGGCCTGCTCGAGCTCGCCGGTGCCCTCGCCGAGTCGGGTGTCGAGATCGTGTCGACGGGGTCCACCGCCCAGACGATCCGTGACGCCGGGTACGCCGTCACCGACGTCGCGAGCGTCACCGGGTTCCCGGAGTCGCTCGACGGCCGGGTCAAGACGCTGCACCCCTCGGTGCACGCGGGCCTGCTCGCCGACCTGCGCCTCGAGTCGCACGAGCAGCAGCTCGCCGACCTCGGGATCGCGGCGTTCGAGCTCGTCGTCGTGAACCTGTACCCGTTCGTCGAGACGGTGGCCTCTGGTGCCGACACCGCGACCGTGGTCGAGAACGTCGACATCGGCGGCCCCGCGATGGTCCGTGCGTCGGCGAAGAACCACCCGAACGTCGCGATCGTCGTCTCGCCGTCGTCCTACGCCGAGGTCGTCGAGGCCGTCCGCGCCGGCGGCACCTCGCTCGAGCTCCGCAAGCGTCTGGCGGCCCAGGCCTTCGCGCACACCGCGGCGTACGACACCGCGGTGGCGTCCTACTTCGCCAGCGACGTCGTCGCGGCCGCTGCGGCGCCGACGACCAGCGGCGACATCCAGACGCCCGGCGCGTTCGACGAGCACCTCGGCTTCACCGCCGACCTGTCGGCCACGCTCCGCTACGGCGAGAACGCGCACCAGGCAGCCGCGCTCTACACGAGCACCGACGGCGCCGGCATCGCGCAGGCGACGCAGCTGCACGGCAAGGAGATGTCGTACAACAACTACGTCGACGCCGACGCGGCCGTCCGTGCGGCGTTCGACTTCGACACCCCCGCGGTCGCGATCATCAAGCACGCCAACCCGTGCGGCATCGCGATCGCCCCGGCGGACGCCGCCGACCCGATCGCCTCGGCCCACGCCGCCGCGCACGCCTGCGACCCGCTGTCGGCGTTCGGTGGGGTCATCGCCGCGAACCGTCCGGTCACCGTGGCGATGGCGGAGACCGTGAAGGACATCTTCACCGAGGTCGTCGTCGCCCCGGGCTTCGACCCCGAGGCGCTCGAGATCCTGTCGCGCAAGAAGAACATCCGCCTGCTCACGCTGCCGGCCGACTTCGCCCTGGCGCCGCGCGAGGTCAAGCAGATCTCCGGCGGCTTCCTGGTGCAGGACGCCGACCGCTTCACGGCGTTCGACCAGTCCACGTGGACCCTGGTCGCCGGCGCGCCCGCCGACGACCAGACCCTCGCCGACCTGGCCTTCGCGTGGAAGGCGAGCCGTTCGGTCAAGTCGAACGCCATCCTGCTGGCGAACCAGGGCGCGAGCGTCGGGGTCGGCATGGGCCAGGTCAACCGGGTGGACTCGTGCCACCTCGCGGTGAACCGTGCCGGTGACCGCGCGACCGGCAGCGTCGCGGCGTCCGATGCGTTCTTCCCGTTCGCCGACGGCCTGCAGGTGCTGCTCGACGCCGGTGTGCGCGCGGTGGCCCAGCCCGGTGGCAGCGTCCGCGACGACGAGGTCATCGCCGCGGCGACGGCCGCGGGCGTCACGATGTACTTCACGGGCGAGCGCCACTTCTTCCACTGAAGTGAACAAATCGCGGCATCCTATTGCGCGCTGAGAGTCACTGTGAATAGTCTGTAAGGCTCCGCGACAGGCAGCCGACGATCCCTCGGGACCGGTGGCACCGCGGACACAACGGTGACGAAGACGACGACTGGAGTGACGATGGACAACATGACCGGAACCGTGGCGACGGCCGCCCGCGCAGGTCTCGTGTCCGTCGTGGGGACCACTCCCGCACGGCGATCCCTGATCGCACCGCGACCGCGCGTCGCGGCCGCCGTCTAGCCAGGCCGTTCCCACGGCCTCGCGGCGCCGCACGACCAGCGTCCGCGAACCACCCGCCTGAACCCGGGGGACGAGTGTCTCCCGGTGCCCTCCGGCCCGACCGACGTCACGCGAGTGACGGCGGAGGCGCGACCACGCGCCCGGCCGATGATCAACACGCAACGCCACACCGAGCCTCCAGGTCGAGGCCGCGCACGCACCGCACGCCAGCCGCACGCAAGTACGCACGCAGCAGGCGGTACCGCGCAGCGCGACCCGGGGACCCGGCAGACGCATGAGGACGCAACGCATGTCCAAGTCGCCCACCACGGCGCGCCCGTCCACCTTCCGCGCGATCGCGCGGATCTACCCCTACGTGAAGCCCTACCAGGGGCGCCTCATCGGCGGCATGGCCGCAGCGATGGGAGCCTCCCTGGTGGCGCTCGCAATCCCCTACGTCCTGCAGTGGCTCGTCGACGGTCCGCTGTCATCGAAGGACGGCGCACAGATCTGGCCCGCGGGTCTCGGTGTCCTCGCCCTCGGTGTGCTCGAGGCGTTCTTCATCGCCTCGCGCCGCCGCATGGTGATGCGCCCCTCGACGCGGATCGAAGCGAGCATGCGGAACTCGCTGTACGCGAAGCTGCAGGATCTGCCCGTCGCGTTCCACGACCGGTGGGAGTCGGGGCAGCTGCTGTCCCGTTCCGTGTCGGACCTGTCGCTGATCCGCCGCTGGCTGGCCTTCGGTGTCGTCCTGCTCGTCGTGAACGTCGTGACGATCGTCGTCGGCTTCGTCGTGCTGTTCACCTTCGGGTGGTTGCTCGGGCTGATCTTCCTGATCGCGTCGATTCCGCTGTGGATCAACGGGCTGCTGTTCGAGCGTCGGTACTCCGTCGTCGCGCGCCGCAGCCAGGACCAGGTCGGTGACCTCGCGACGAGCGTCGAGCAGTCGGTGCACGGCATCCGTGTGCTCAAGGCGTTCGGTCGCGGCGGGTCGAAGCTCGAGGAGTTCAGCGAGCAGGCCGAAGCCCTGCGTGGCACGGAGATCAAGAAGGCGAAGGCCATCGCGAGCATCTGGCTGTGGCTGCTGCTCGTGCCGGACGTCGCGTTCGCGCTGTGCCTGCTCGCCGGCATCTGGCTGGCGTCGCAGGGCGAGATGACCGTCGGTCAGCTGTTCGCGTTCTTCGCGACGGCGACGGTGCTGCGGTTCCCGATCGAGTCGATCGGCTTCCTGCTCTCGATGACGTTCGACACCCGCACGGCGGTCGACCGCTTCTTCGAGGTCATGGACTCCGAGAACACCATCACGGACCCGCAGGACCCGAAGACGATCGCGGAGCCGCACGGTGCGCTGTCGTTCAACGGCGTGCACTTCCGGTACCAGGACTCCGCGCCGCAGTACCCGGACCTGATCAACGGCGTCGAACTGCAGCTGCAGCCGGGCGAGACCATGGCGCTCGTCGGGCTCACGGGCTGTGGCAAGACGACGCTCCTCTCGCTCGTGCCGCGCCTGTACGACGTGACCGGCGGATCGGTGACGATCGACGGGGTCGACATCCGCGACCTCACCCGCGAAGAACTGCGCCGGCACGTCGGCGTCGCCTTCGAGGACGCCACCCTGTTCTCGTCGACCGTGCGTGAGAACGTGCTGCTCGGTCGTCCGGATGTGCAGGGTGCCGAGGCCGAGGCGCTCATGCGCGAGGCACTCGACATCGCGCAGGCGTCCTTCGTGGACGACCTGCCCGACGGCGTGGACACCCGGGTGGGCGAAGAGGGGCTGTCGCTGTCCGGTGGACAGCGCCAGCGCCTGGCGCTCGCTCGTGCGATCGCCGCGCGGCCGTCGGTGCTCGTGCTCGACGACCCGCTGTCGGCGCTCGACGTCGACACCGAGGCACGGGTCGAGGCGGGCCTGCGCCGCGTGCTCGCCGACACCACGTCGCTCATCGTGGCGCACCGTCCGTCGACGGTGACGCTGGCCGACCGGGTCGCCCTGATGGAGAACGGCGTCATCACCGCCGTCGGGACCCACCACGACCTGATGGCCACCAACGAGCACTACCGCTACGTCATCTCGTCGCTCGACGACGACGACGCGACCGCACGACAGGAGGCGATGGCATGAGCCAGCAAGAGAAGAACCTGCCGCTCGACACGTCGGCCGGGCCGGGAGGCGCGGATCCCGTCGTCGACGACATCGCCGACGCGCAGTCTGCCGCGCCCGTCACCGCCTCGATCACCACCCTGGGCGTGCGCGGCGAGGAGCGCGAAGACTTCACCAAGGCGGAGAGCAAGCGCCTGCGGCGGCGCTCCCTCGCCCTGCTCGGTTCCCTCGCGGCCCCGCTGAAGCTCCGCCTGGTGCTGCTCGGGATCGTCGTCGTGGTCTCCACGGCGGGCACCGTCGCGGGTCCGGCGCTCATCGCGTGGGGCATCGACAACGCCCTGCCCGCGGTGATGGACCAGAACGACTGGGTGCCGGCGTTCGGCGTCGTCGCGACGTACATCGTCGTGGCCGTCCTCGGCGCGGTGCTCACCGCCTGGTACACCGTGCTCGCCGCACGGATCAGCCAGGCGATCCTGTTCGACCTGCGCAAGCGGGTGTTCCTGCACACGCAGCGGCTGTCGCTCGAGTTCCACGAGACCTACACGTCCGGCCGGATCATCTCCCGCCAGACGAGTGACCTCGACTCGATCCGCGAGCTGCTCGACTCCGGCCTGAACCAGCTCATCCAGGGCGTGCTGTACATGGTGTTCACCGCCGTGGCCCTGGTGCTGCTCGACCCGACGTCCGGGCTCGTGCTCGCGGTGTCGCTCGTGCCGCTCTGGTTCCTGATCCGCTGGTTCCAGAAGAACTCGCAGACGCTGTTCCGCGCCACCCGCGTCACCTCGGCGCGCGTGATCGTGCACTTCGTCGAGACGATGACGGGCATCCGTGCCGTGCAGGCGTTCCGCAAGGAGTCCCGCAACAAGGACGAGTACGGCGGCTTCGTCGAGGACTACCGGCTGGCGAACACGAAGGTGTTCAACCTGTTCGGGACGTTCGACCCGGTGCTCGTGCTCATCGGCAACGCCACGCTCGCTGCGGTGGTCGTCGTCGGCGGCTTCCGGATCGTGGGCGGGACGCTCGAGGTCGGTGCGCTGCTCGCGGTCGCGCTGTACGCCAAGCGCTTCTTCGACCCGGCGCAGGAGCTCGCGATGTTCTACAACGGGTACCAGTCGGCCTCGGCGGCGATGGAGAAGATCTCCGGCGTCCTCGAGGAGCGGCCGAGCGTGCCGGACCCCGTGAAGCCGACCAAGCTGGCCGACGCCACGGGCAAGATGGACTTCGACGAGGTCGTGTTCGCGTACAACGCGGGCAAGGTCGTCCTGCCGGAGTTCGACCTGCACATCCCGTCCGGGCAGACCATCGCGCTCGTCGGATCCACCGGCGCGGGCAAGTCGACGCTCGCCAAGCTCATGGCGCGCTTCTACGACCCGTCGCACGGTTCCGTGCGGCTCGACGGCGTGGACCTGCGCGACCTCGACACGAAGGACATGCGCCGCGCGATCGTCATGGTCACGCAAGAGGCCTACTTGTTCTCCGGCACGGTCGCGGACAACATCGCGCTCGGCAAGCCGGGGGCCTCCCGCGCCGAGATCGAGGCGTCCGCCAAGGCGGTCGGCGCGCACGAGTTCATCATGGCGCTCCCCGACGGGTACGACACCGACGTGAACAAGCGCGGTGGTCGTGTCTCGGCGGGACAGCGGCAGCTGCTCTCGTTCGCGCGGGCGTTCATCGCGGACCCGAAGGTGCTCATCCTCGACGAGGCCACGGCGTCGCTCGACATCCCCTCGGAGCGGCTGGTGCAGGAAGGGCTCGAGACCCTGCTCGCCGACCGTACCGCGGTGATCATCGCGCACCGCCTGTCCACCGTCGCGATCGCCCACCGCGTGCTCGTGATGGAACACGGGAAGATCGTCGAGGACGGCACCCCCGCCGACCTCATCTCGGGTACCGGACGGTTCGCCCAGCTGCACGCGGCCTGGCGCGACTCGCTCGTGTAGGACGCAGCCGGGCTGCACCACGTGGTTGGCTTGCTCCATGAGCAACGACAGCGTGCAGCCCGGCGGCGTCGCCCTGTCACTCCTCGCTCCAACATGTTTTCGTGTCTAACTCACTTTCAGCTCGAGATAGTGCAAGATTGGGCGCATGGTTAGGGTTGCCGCAGAGCGCGCTGATATTGGGGACGGCTTCGACGAGGAGACAAGTGCCGCGATCACGCGTGATAAATGGCTCAAAGCGCAGCGTGACCTCGTCACGACGACACTCGACTACAACTTGAGTACTATTTCGCGCCTCGTATCTGATAATTCTATCGACCTGGACCCGTCGTTTCAAAGAAGGCATAGGTGGGACAGGCGGCGTCAGTCCCAATTGATTGAGTCATTCATGATGAATGTTCCTCTACCGCCGATTTTTCTGAACGAAGACGACTTTGGTAGCTACTCAATTATCGATGGCAAGCAGCGGTTGACCGCGGTGTCGGAGTTCATGAGGGACGGCTTTGCGCTAACCGGCCTTGATGTGTTTTCGGAAGCCGAAGGTCGAAAGTTCTCCGAACTTGACCGGGATCTCCGATCCGTGCTTGAAACTCGGGCCAGTCTCCGCGCGATCATAATCCTTCGGATGTCCGATCCTGACATCAAGTACCAAGTCTTTCAGAGGTTGAATACCGGGGGTGTGCGACTCAACGCCCAGGAACTGCGTAATGTCGCTTATGCTGGACCTCTAAATGATCTGCTCCACACTCTAGCGGAATACGAGCCATTTCGAGAGCTGCTCCGACTATCCGATGTCGAGACTCGTCAGCGCTCCGCTCTTTGGCGTCAGATGCGCGACGTCGAATTGGTGCTCCGATTTTTCACCTTGTCAAGATCGTGGTCGCGATTCTCGGGCTCGCTTGTGCGCGAGATGAATGACTTCATGGGGTCCCATAAAGATTCGTCCGGACGTGAATTGTTGGCTCTTCAAAGGTCGTTCACTGAGACGGTAGACAAGGTTCGAACTGTATTCGGGATCGACGCGTTTAGGCGACCTAACGCGAGAAGCGGTAGGCCTGGAGCGGCTGTTGTTGCTTCGCTGTTTGATGCCCAGATGCTAGGTGTCCAGCCGTTCGACGCGGATCGTGTGGGTCGGGCGAAGGCTGAACTTCAGCAGGGCATGCGCGCCCTTTTCGCCGACACTGATTTTACCGGAGTTATTGGAGCGGCGACAAACACTCCGAGCTCGGTGCGGGAGCGTGTTCAGCGGGTTCGGAATATGGTCGAGGCCGAACTGGGGAACTGATGTCTCTTGCTGGGTATAAGTTGGACATCGAAAGCGTACGCCCGCTTTTGAAGGTTGTTGAAGTGGCGGCTACCAGTCAACAGTCCATTGTCAAAATTGGATTATCTGTTGGCCTTATTCCGCCAGCGGCCGCAGCCTGTATCGTCCTTCTGGTGGGAAGATTTGAGCAATTTTTGAAGGATCAAGGAAATCGGGCTTTAGAACACTACGGGATGGCCACCCCTCCGATACATCGGATCAATTTGCCGCACGAGATGCAGCTCGGTGTTCTCGTCGGTAATCTGAATTCTGCCTTGCGAAAGGCTGATCATGGAGTCCCGATACCAGCGGTGACTCGTATCGCTAGCCTTGACTCGGTAGCAAACCGCATAGCCGACGGCGAGGTCTGGGGAGACAACGCGATCGATACTAAATCGAATCCGAATTCGGCAGTGGTAAAGGAGATTATGACTCTGGCGGGTGTTGCAGGGCCATGGGCCAAAATTGAACAAGAGTTTCAGCCCATCTGGGGCGCGATTGCTGGATCCAATCCGGGATTTAAGGCTATTCCGAGCGCTCAGCAAGAACTTGAGAGCTGGATCACTCATCGTCATTCGATCGCGCACAGCAACGCCTTGCCGACTGTCGGGCCGCATGAGCTTAGCGAGATGATGGAGTTCTTTAGCTCCCTCGGGGAAGCAATCGATAACGTACTTCAGAGCACAGTTTCAGCGGCTATCAGTGGACACGGGAGTGCCATGAGCGCGTGGTGACGTGGTTGGCTTGCTCCATGAGCAACGACAGCGTGCAACCCGGCGGCGTCGCCCTCCGCGACCCCTTCTACGGCGCACCCTTCACCGAGGGCGTCCGGCGGTTCTGGCGGAAGTACACCGTGTTCACCGGTCGGGCCTCGCGTGCCGAGTTCTGGTGGTGGTGGCTGACGTCGCTCGCGATCGGCCTCGTGCTGCAGCTCGTCCCGCAGGCGTTCACGCCGGACACCGCGCTGTTCGAGAACCCCGTCGGGTCCTACCTCTTCGTGCTCTGGGGCCTCGCGACCCTGGTCGGGTCGCTCGCCCTCGGCGCCCGACGGCTGCACGACGCCGGCCTGTCCGGCTTCTGGCAGTTCCTGCACGTCGTGCCGGGCATCGGTTCGCTCGGCGTCTACCTGCTGTGCCTGATCCCGACCAGCCCTAAGGGCGAGCGCTTCGACGTGTGAGGCGACGGCGGCGGGATGCTCGACGCGTGAAGTCCCGGGACGACGACGGCGGGAACTTGCATGAGTCGCACCACGCGGAGATGATCACAGCGATCCGGACCTTCTGTCTGCGTGTGACCCACACGAAGAGCGGCCTGGCCACCCGTCGGCGTGAGACTTGGTCTACGGCACCGAGAACGTCCTCTCAGCACCCTGCTCGGCTCGGCACTCGCTCCCCGGGTCGTCCGCCGTGCACTCCTCGACCTCGCCGGTGCACACGTCGGGTCCGGTCGCGGCGTCGAGTTCGCGCTGACCGGCTCGGCGCGGAACCTCGCCATCGGCAACGGCGTTTTCTGCAACAAGCACGTCTCGATCGAGTCGGTCGCTCCCCGGCATGATCGGCGACGACACGGCGATCGGCGTCCAGACGCTGATCGTGACGAGCAACCACGGTATCGACGGCGCTGGCGACTGGGACCGCACGGCTTCGGGGCGTGCGGTACCCATCGGCGAGCGGGTCTGGATCGGCGCCCGGACGATGGTGTTCTCCAGCGCCGTCATTAAGGACTACGTCGAGGTTGCCGCCGATGCGGTGGTCGCGGGGCACCTGCGCTCCGGCGGGCTGTACGCCGGGGTGCCCGCGCGGCGCGTCCGCGATCTCCGGCCCGCAGAGTCCGCGAGCGTGGCGGACGTCGCCGCATTGGTCCCCGTCGCGATTGGGGCGGGCGGACCGGCGCCTGGTCCGGCCGGCGACGTGCCGGATCCGTCGGTCGATCAGAACAGTTCGAACCAGATCGACTCGCTGGGGGCGTAGCCGACCAGTTGCGGTGGATCTCCCGCGCTTCAATCTGCCTTTCCGCGGCTCAGGCGACGCCGTCTCGCAACGGCAACCTCTATGATTTCCGTATGATCGCGCAGGTCGTCGGGGACGAGTCAGGCTCCGATGGGGAGAATCTCAGTCGTCCGACGCATCGTGTTTTCAGTTACGGCACAACGAACCTGGACGAGTCGACCGCGCGTGATTTGGTCGTTGCTACACGCAGGGAGATCGGGTCGACCGAGGACGAGGCTCTATCGGGTGCCGAGCTGAAGCTGCCAAGACTGATCAAAAAGCACCGCCCTATCGTCGAAGCCTTGTTCGAGGCGGGTGGGCCGTTGGACGGTAAGGCGAGCGTGTACTTGGCTGACAAGGAAAAATTCCTCGCGGGGAAAATGGTGTCCCTCTTGATCGAAGAGGACTCCTATGCCTCAAGGCGTCCCATTGGCGTCCAGTACGAAGCCTTTTATGCGAATGAGATCGCAGACCACGTTCTGCCGATATTGGGGGAGGCGATCAGAGCAAAATTGCTCGAAAGTTTCAACCGTCTGTGTCGGTCCTACAAAGAAGCCCATGCACCTAAGAATCGGGCACAAGACTTTATCAACGCGCTCCGGCTCGCGATACTTAATGCGTCGCATGACCGACGCGCCTCTAGCATGCTGGACCTCCTTTGGAAGGCTCGATCTGAGGCGTACCTCATTGAGAAGGACTTCTCGCAAACGCTTGACCTTGAACCGATGCTGCCGACTCTGCTGGTGGTGACAACCACGTGGCACGAGCGCCTTCGGGGATCTGAGTTTGAGTTGTTGATGGATGAGTACCGCCAGATGACCGATCAGATGCTCGAAATAGTTCAGTTGAATGCGGAGTATCTCTGGGGAGCGCAGCTGAAGCGGATCGTGCAAGTCGAGTCGAAGGATGATCCACGTGTTCAGATTGCGGATTGGATCGCCGGAGCAGGGCGAGTAGTTGCGAGCGAGGTAGTGAGCGGGAAGCGTTCTCGCTTGAGCGGCTTACTCCTTCCGTTCGTAGACAGCGGAAGTATGCGATCGCCTGAGTCCGCGCTCGACCGCTGGATAGCCGGGATTTGAGTCGGCAGAGGCTCGACGCCGCGATCGAACTCGGCGGACCCGTGACCGGGCGCGGCAGGCCAGCTCGGGAGGGGACCCGCTGGACCCTAACGGTTCAGAACGGGTCCGACGGGAACCCCGGGTCCGTCGAGTCGTAGCCGACATTCGGCCGGGAGGCCCGTCCAGCGCCCGTCCCGCCGGTCGCTGTCCCTGACCGGTCACCGTCGTCCGGAGACCAGCGCGCGCGACGCATGTCGAGCCTCCAGGCCGCCGTCCCCTGCACGAGCGGCGTGCCCTCCGCGCGGTAGTGCTGGAGCGCCCGGGCCTCGTGGTGCAGCGGCGGGTGCCCACCCGCGCGCACCACACGCCACCAGGGCAGGTCGGCGCCCTCGTGCGCCATCACCTTGCCGACCGCACGCGACGCGCGTGAGCCGAGCGCCGCGGCGACGTCGCCGTACGTCATGACGTGACCCGGCGGGATCATCCGGACCACCTCGGCCACCGCCGCGCCGAAGTCCTGCTCCGGCGCGGGGGCGTCGCCCTCGGTCACGTCGTTGGTGAGTACGTCGTCGGAGACGTACTAGAGCGTCAGGACCGCGAAGTGGTCGCCGTACTGGGTCTCGCGGACGACCTCGAAGCCGACGGCACGGAAGAACGCCTCGGGGCTGTCGTCGCCACCGGGCTCGTACACGACCGTCAGGCGTTCCTGCCCGCGGCTGCGGGCCTCGTCCGCCAGGCCGTGCACGGCGAAGCGGCCGACGCCGCGACCCTGCGCCGTGCCGGCGACGTTGACCCGCCAGATGGCGCTGCGCAGCTCTTCCTGCGCGTTGTCCGCGTCGAACGAACCGATGATGAGGCCCAGGACCTCGTCGCCGTCCAGGACCACCCGGGTCCACGCGGAGCTCGGCTTGACGTCGGACTCGGCGACCCCGTAGGTGGTCGGCTGCACGAACTGTTCCTGACCCGGCTTGAGCGTCAGGGAGTTCGCCGCGGCAGCGGTCTTCGCGGAGAGTTCTTCGAGACGCAGGTCGGCCATGCGGCCAGGGTAACGGTGCGACCCGTGTGGGGGCCAGCGCGGACGGCAGACCGAGACCGCACCGTTGCCGCGGTATGGTCGCGGAATGGCAGAACATCGGCGTGGAGCGAACCTCCCGTCGATCGGCGGGTTCAACCGCACGGTCGTGCTCGATGCCGTCCGACGCTCGCCGGACGGCCTGAGTCGCGTCGAACTCGCCTCGCGAACCGGTCTCAGCGCGCAGACGGTGTCGAACGTCACCCGGTTCCTGATCGAGGCCGGCATGATCGTCGAGTCCGGCACCGTCGTCGCCGGTCGGGGCAAGCCGCGCACCATCCTGCGGCTCGAACCCGGCAGCCGCTACGCCGTCGGCGTGCACGTCGACCCGGCCGTCGTCACCTACGTGCTCCTCGACCTGGCCGGCACCGTCATCGCCTCGTCCACCACCTCGACGCCGACCGCCGACGACCCGTCCGAGGTCGTCCGCACCATCGGCTCCGCCGTCGACGGCCTGATCGCCGACGCCGGCGTGGACGTCGACGGAGTGCTCGGTGTCGGGATCGCCAGCCCGGGACCCATCGACGTCGACGCCGGCATCGTGGTCGACCCGCCGTTCCTGCCCCGGTGGCGGGACGTGCCCCTGCGCGACGCGCTCGCCGAGGCCACGGGCTACCCCGTCCTGCTCGAGAAGGACGTCACGGCCGCCGCGGTCGGCGAGATGTTCCTGGCGGGGGAGTCGTCGGCGCGCAACTTCGCGTTCGTGTACTTCGGCACCGGGTTCGGCGTCGGGCTCGTCGTCGACCACGAACCCGTGCGCGGGGTCGGGTCGAACGCCGGCGACGCCGGGCACATCATGGTCGACCAGCGATCGCTCGCCGGCACCCCCGACGGGTCCGGCACCCGGGGAGAGGTGGGTGCGGCCGTGGCGCCGGACCGGCTCGTGCGGATCGCGCGGGAGCGGGGGGTGGCGTTGTCCGGCGGCGGCGACGCTGCCGGTGCGGTCTCGCCCGTCTCGTCCGACGGGTCGGTCGACGCGGTGAACCGTGCCTGGGACGAACTCGCCGAGGCCATCGCCGCCGGCGACGAGGCCGCGATCACGCTCGCAGCCGAAGCCGGCACCGTCATGGGCGACGCCGCCGTCGTCATCGTGAACCTGCTCGACATCGACCGGGTCGTGTTCGGCGGACCGTTCTGGTCCCGCATCGCGAGCGCAGCACTGCCGGCGGCCCGCGCGGCGATCGTCGGGTCGCCGTTGCTCGTGCCGAAGCACGCGGTCGACGTGGTCGAGAGCGACCGCGGTGCCGACGTCGCCGCGGTGGGAGCCGCGTGCCTGGTGCTCGACGCCGCGTTGTCCCCGCGGGCGAGCGGGCTGCTCATCCGCCGCTGACCGCGGTTCGTCCGCCGCTGACCGCGGTTCATCCGCCGCTGACGGCGGTCGGTGGTGGCTCGCACCGCCCGCTACGCTGCGAACCGACGGATCCGCCAGGTGGGCGACGAACGACGGGGGACACATGACGGACAACGGCGCCGCGGGCACGATCGACCGACGCTGGGCGAAGGTCCGGCCACTCGTGTTCCGGACGATCATCGGCGCGGTCGTCGCAGCCGGGCTCGTCGGCATCGTGGCGGTGCTGGTCGGCGACTTCGGACGGGTCGCGGTGCAGCTGCTCCTGACGATCGTCGTGGTGGTCGTCTTCGCCCTGCTGTCCTGGTACGACGCCGACGTCTCGTCACGCCGATCGGGCACGTTCGCGTTCGTGAGCATCGCCACGTCGATGTACCTGCTCGTCGCGGGGCTGTACAAGGTGTGGCTCGCCCCGACGGACTCCTCCGGCGATGACGGCCTCTGGCTCGTCGGCGAGCGGTTCTGGCACTGGATCTGGCTCGTCGGCGTCGCCCGCGTGGCGCTCCTGCACGTGCACCTGCTGCTCGTCATCCACCGCCGCTACCCGACACCGGCACTCCAGGTCGTCGCGAAGGCCACCGTCGGGGTCATCGCCCTGCTCGCACTGCTGCTGTCGATCCCGCTGCTCGCACCCGACGTGGACTACGCCCGCGGCTACTGGCGACTCGTCTGGGTGGTGGTCATCCTCGACCTCCTCGGAACGGTCGTCGTCCCGCTCAGCAACGCGCTCTTCCGCCCGCGGGGCGCCGTCCCGGCGGGGGCGGTCGGAGCGTGGCCGACGCCGGAAGCGCCGCCGGCAGCACCCCCGCTGGCGCCCGCGGCACCGATCGCGACGTGGGCCGCCACTCCGGTGCCCGATGCCCCGACGGCTGCCACGACTGCCACGGCGGCCGGCCCGGTCAGCGGGGACCGGTACCGGTACGAGCCGCGTCCGACGTCGTCGCGTGCCCTGGCGTGGCCGCGGTACGTCGACGGCACGCCACTGCCGGCGCTGCCCGACGGGTCGCCCGACTTCTCCGGGGTCGCGCAGGGCTGAGGGGTCGCGGGCACTGCGGGGTCGCGTCACCGAGGGATCCCGGCGCTCGGGCGCCGCGCGACACCTGTCGTTCACCGGGCGGCCACCGGTCGGATGCCCGGGTGCTGAACAGTCGTGCAGGTCTCCCCTCCCCTCCCGAGAAGGACCTGCATGCGCACTCCTGCCCTGCGCCCCCGCTCCGTGCGGATCGGTGCTGCCATCGTCACCGCGCTGGCCCTCGGCGCCGGTGTCGTCACGGCCAGCCCGGCACTCGCCGCCGTCGGTGACGACGACCCGAGCGTCGGCGCCGCCGCCCCGAACGGCCTCGTCGTCAACGAGGTCGAGTCGAACGGCGACGACACCGACTGGGTCGAGCTCGCGAACACGTCGTCGGCGTCGATCGACCTGACCGGGTACGCGTTCCTCGACGACGACAGCACCCACGACGCCTACGTCCTGCCCGCCGGCTCGACGATCGCCCCCGGCGGGTACTTCGTCATCGACCAGCTCTCGGCGACCGCGCCCGGGTTCGACTTCGGGCTCGGCGGCGCCGACACCGCGCGGGTGTACGACCCCGCCGGCGACCTGGTGCTCCGGTACTCGTGGACGAGCCACGCGGTCGTCACGTACGGCCGGTGCGCCGACGGGACCGGTGCGTTGGTCGACACCACCGCGTCGACGAAGGGGGCCGCCAACGACTGCTCCTCGCCCGTGCGCATCAACGAGGTCGAGTCGCAGGACGGCACCCCCGGCGACTGGGTGGAGCTGACCAACGTCGGCAGCACCACGGTCGACCTGGGCGGGTACGTCCTCAAGGACAGCGAGGACGACCACGCGTACACGATCCCCGCCGGCACGACGATCGCGGCCGGGGGCTTCACCGTCCTCGACGAGGCGGACTTCGGCTTCGGACTCGGCAAGGCCGACTCCGCCCGGGTCTTCGATCCGCGGGGTGCGCTGGTCGACTCGTACTCGTGGACGGCCCACGCTGCCGCCACGTACGGCCGCAACCCGGACGGCACCGGCGACTTCGCCGAGACCGCCGAGTCGACGAAGGGCACCGCGAACCGGTTCGCCGGAGTCGTCACCGCCGAGCCGTGGCCCGGCGGCCCGGACGAGACCGTGCTCGACGACGAGGACACCTTCACCGGTGACCTGAGCGGCATCGACTGGACCACGTCGAGCACGTCGAGCACGTCCGAGGACGGCCAGCTCTGGGCCGTGCAGAACGGCGACGGCCTGCTCTACCACCTGACCTCGGACGGCCAGGGCGGCTGGGCGCCGTCGAACGCCGCGGGCACGGACCTGCGGTACGCCGACGGCACGGGGACCCCGGACGCCGAGGGCGTCACCGTCACGAGCGACGACCCGGGCGCCGTGTACGTGTCGACCGAGCGGGACAACGACGTGTCGAAGACCAGCCGTCCGTCGGTCCTGCGGTACGCCACCACGGACGGGTCCGAGTCGACGCTGCGCGCCACCGACGAGTGGGACCTCGCAGCCGACTTCCCGGGGCTCGGTGCGAACGCCGGCCTCGAGGGCGTCACCTGGATCCCGGACTCGTGGCTCACCGAGCAGGGCTTCGCCGACGAGCACACCGGCGCGGCCTACGCACCGTCGACGTACGCCGGGCACGGCGAGGGGCTCTTCTTCGTCGGCGTCGAGGGCACCGCGAGCGTCTACGCCTACGCCCTGATGGCGGACGGTTCGTCCCAGCGCGTTGCCACCATCGGTTCGCCGTTCGCGGTCGTCGCCGACGTGCAGTTCGACCCGACCCTCGACGCGCTCTGGGTGGTGTGCGACGACGCCTGCGCCGGACGCACCGCGCTGTACGAGCTGACCGACGGTGCCTTCACCGCCGCGAAGGTCTTCGAGGCACCGTCGAACGCGGACCGGACGCTCGCCAACGAGGGCTTCGCGATCTCCGGCGTCTGCGCCGACGGGGAGCGCGCAACGTTCTACGCCGACGACAACGACACGGACGGGTTCTCGCTCCGCACCGGGACGTACCCGTGCGAGGGCGGCGGCACCGATCCGGGCACGGACCCGGGCACCGACCCGACGCCGACGCCGACGCCGACGCCCACGCCTGCTCCGGGTGACGGTGGGTCGACGCCTGCGCCGACCCCCGGGACCGGCGGACCGACGCCGACGCCGACCCCGTCGCCGGCCGCTCCGATCGCCCCGGTGGCTCCCTCGGAGACCGGCCCGACGGACACGAACCGTGGGAGCGTCTCGGCCCCGTCGTCCGCTCGTGCGGGGGAGACCATCACGGTCACGGTGGGCACGCAGTACGCCGGCGACCTGGTGAACGTGTGGCTGTACTCGACGCCGACGCTGCTCGGCACCGTGACGGTCGGCGCTGACGGCACGGTGCGCGTCACGATCCCGGCCGATGCTCCGGCTGGCGAGCACCGCATCGTCGTGACCGCGGAGGACGGCACGGTGCTGGGCTGGACCCCGATCACGATCACCGCTGACGGGCAGCTCGCGTTCACGGGCGCCGAGGGCCTCGGTGCCGGCGCACTCATCGCGTTCCTGCTGCTCGTCGCGGGTGCGGGTGTGCTGATCGTCCGTCGCCGCCGGGCGGCCGCGGAGTAGTCCCCACGCCCCACGGGGCACTTCGTGAGCAGGAATGGTCGGGTTCGCTCAGCGGACCCGACCATTCCTGCTCACCATGCGTGATCAGCAGTCCTCGCCGCCCCCGCAGTAGCGTCGGAGCATGAGCATCGACGTCCTCCGGTACACCGCCTTCGCCGCCGAGCCCGGGGGTGGCAACCCCGCCGGACTGGTCCTCGACGCAGCGGCACTGACCGACGACGAGATGCTCGCCGTCGCCCGCGAGGTCGGCTACCCCGAGACCGCGTTCGTCGTCGGCGCCACGGCGACGGGCCCGCACGTCCGCTACTTCTCGCCCGCCGCCGAGGTGCCGTTCTGCGGGCACGCGACGGTCGCGCTCGCGGTGGCGCTCGCCGAACGGCAGGGGCTCGGCCGCCGAGTGTTCACGACGGCCGCCGGCGAGGTCGCCCTCGACGCCACCACCGGTCCGGACGGGGTGGTCCAGGTCGCGATGACGAGCGTCGAACCGGCGACGCGGGACATCGACCCGGCGCTCCTCGGGCGGTTGTTCGACCTGCTCGGGCTCACGGCCGACGACATCGCGCCGGGCTTCCCGGTGCTCGAGTCGTTCGCCGGCAACTGGCACCCGGTGCTCGTGCTGCACGACCGGGAGCTCTTCCACCAGTTCCGGTTCGCACCCGGCCCGCTCGCCGACCTCAAGCGCGAGGCCGACTGGCAGGGGACGGTCACGGTGCTGCACCGGACCGGGGAGCGCGAGTACGAGGCGCGGAACCTGTTCCCCGCCGGCCGCATCACCGAGGACCCGGCGACGGGTTCGGCTGCGGCGTCGACCGGGGCGTACCTGCGCGAGGTCGGTGCCGTCGAGCCGGGGGACCGCGTCGTCATCCGGCAGGGGCGGCACGTCGGTCGTCCGAGCCTGCTGCTCGTCGACGTGCCGGAGTCCGGCGGGATCACCGTGACGGGGAGCGCGACACCGATCGACTGACGGACGTTCCTTCCCAGAGCGCGTGCGATGGGAAGCGAAATCGGGCGTACCTGGTCGAAAGTTCCGACCAGGTACGCCCGATTCGGCACGGTACTCCCCAAACAGCAACGCCCCGACGCGCGCGGCGCGAAAAACTCCTTGACACGGATAAGTCCATACGCTGGACTAATCCTGCGCGCGGGCGATGGAGCCCGCGGATGTCACCCGTGCAAAGGAGCACCGATGAAACGCACCCGCATCATCGCCGGACTCGCAGCCGTGGCCGTCGCCGCGGTCGGCCTGGCAGGCTGCTCAGCCTCGGGGTCCGCCTCGAGCGACACGATCAAGATCGCGTACCAGAAGTTCGGAGCCTTCCAGCAGCTCGACGCCCAGATGAAGGTCGTCAAGAAGGAGTACGAGAAGGACAACCCGGGCAAGAAGGTCACGCTCGTCCCGATCCAGGCCCAGGGCAACGACTACTACACGAAGCTCGCGCTCATGAACAAGGCGCCCGCGACGGCTCCCGACGTCATGTACGAGGACACGTTCCTCGTCAAGGCCGACGCCGAGGCCGGCTACCTCCTGCCGCTCGACAAGTACACGGCGAAGTGGAAGGACTGGGACCAGTTCTTCGACAACGCCAAGCAGGCCGGCCAGGGTGACGACGGCAAGATCTACGGCGTCCCCATGGGTACCGACACCCGCGCGCTTTGGTACAACAAGGACATCTTCAAGTCCGTCGGCCTGCCCGTGCCGTGGCAGCCGAAGACCTGGGACGACGTGCTCGCCGCGGCGAAGACGATCAAGGACAAGAAGCCCGACCTCATCCCGTTCAACATCTACTCGGGCAAGGCGCAGGGTGAGGCGTCGACCATGCAGGGCTTCGAGATGCTCCTGTACGGGGCGGACGGCTCCGGCAACACGCTCTACAAGGACAAGAAGTGGGTCACGGGCTCGAAGCAGTTCGAGGACTCGCTGCAGTTCGTGAAGGACGTCTACCAGGGCGGCCTCGGCCCGACACCGCAGCAGGCGCTCGACACGAACGTCGGCACGACCATCGCGCAGACGTGGCTGCCGAAGGGCAAGCTCGCGATCGACCTCGACGGTTCGTGGCAGTCCGGCACGTGGCTCAAGTCCGGCACCGCGCCGTGGGCCGAGTGGAACGACGTGATGGGTCAGGCGCCGATGCCGACGCAGAACGGTCAGGACCCGGGCTACAACTCGATGTCCGGCGGCTGGACCCTGGCGGTCGGCGCGAAGTCGAAGAACCCGCAGGCGGCGTTCGACTTCATCACGAGCTTCCTCGACAAGGACGGCTCGCTGAAGTACGACACCGAGAACAGCCAGATCGCCGTCCGCAAGGACGTCGCGGACGACACCGCCTACACCGACGCCAACCCGACGTTCAAGTTCTTCTCCGGACTGGTGGAGAACACGAACTTCCGCCCGGCGACGAGTGACTACTCGCAGGTGTCCAACGCGATCCAGGTCGCGATGGAGTCGGTCATGACCGGACAGCAGACACCGAAGCAGGCGGCTGCCGTGTACGACAAGGCCGTCACGCAGGTGGTCGGCAAGGAGAACACCGTCTCGGCTGGTTGACGGACGTCACCCACTGACGGACGGGAGGCGCGGGGCGGCCACGCACCGCGCCTCCCGGTCCGTCCTTCCCCACCTTCGGAACCCCTCCGCACCCGGAAGGCACCCATCGTGTCCAGCACCCCCCTCGCGCCGACGCTGTCGGCGCCCGGTGCGCCGAAGCGCACCGATCCACCCGTGCCGCGCAAGCGGCGCCCACTGCGGAACGTCGGCCGAGTGGTCCCGCTCCTGCCCGCCCTCGTCCTGCTCGTCATCTTCCTGCTCGGCCCCGTCATCTCGTCGTTCTACGGGTCGTTCACGAACTCCGCGCTCACCGGCGCCGGCGCTGCCGACCAGCAGTTCGTCGGCTTCCAGAACTACGTCGAACTCTTCCAGGACCCGGACTTCCCGAAGTCCGTCATCCTGACGGTCGTGTTCCTGCTCGCCTCGGCGGTCGTGGGACAGAACGTGCTGGGGCTCGGCCTCGCACTCCTGATGCGCTCGGCCAACAAGGCCGTCCGCGCGATCGTCGGCACCTTCGTCGTCGCAGCCTGGGTCCTGCCGGAGATCGTCGCCTCGTTCGCCGCGTACGCCTTCTTCAACGACGAGGGCACGCTCAACGAGTTCCTGAAGTCCATCGGCATCAGCGGACCGAACTGGCTCTACACGTTCCCGATGTTCGCCGTGATCCTGGCGAACATCTGGCGCGGTACGGCCTTCTCGATGCTCGTCTACTCCGCCGCCGTGCAGGAGGTCCCCGAGGAGATCACCGAGTCCGCCGAGGTCGACGGTGCCACCGGGTGGCAGCGCCTCGTCTACATCACGCTGCCGGTGATCCGACGGAGCATCTCGACGAACCTCATGCTGACGACGCTGCAGACGCTGTCGGTCTTCACCCTCATCTTCGTGATGACCGGGGGTGGGCCGGGCACGAACTCGTCGACCCTGCCGATCCTCGCCTACCAAGAGGCGTTCAAGTTCTCGCAGCTCGGCTTCGGGACCGCGATCGCGACCATCCTGCTCGTGGTGGGGGCGGTCTTCTCGATCATCTACATCCGAGCCCTCAAGCCGGAGGTGGACTGATGGCCATCACTGCCCCGTCCCTCGACCCGACCACCACCCGCTCGGTGACCGCTCCCGGTTCGCTGCACATGACGTCGCCCCGCGGCCGCACCATGCGGTGGGTGGCGAACACCGTGCTGCTCGTCATCGCGGTGTGCTTCGCGGTCCCGCTGCTCTGGCTCGTCCTCGCCTCGGTCGACACCCAGGCGTCGCTGTCCGTGAAGCTGCCGACCCAGTTCACGCTCGACAACTTCACGAAGGTGCTCACGCCCGAGCTGTCGTTCATCCCGCTCGCGAACAGCCTGCTGCTCTCCGGTGGCACGGCGGTCGTCACCGTGGTCTTCGCACTGCTCGCCGCGTACCCGCTGTCCCGCTACAAGATGCGCGTCAACAAGCCGTTCCTGTACAGCATCCTGTTCGGGACCGGCCTGCCGATCACCGCGATGATGGTGCCGGTCTACGCGCTGTTCGTGTCGCTCAACCTGATCGACAACGTGTGGGGCTGCATCTTCTTCCTCGCCGCCACGTCGCTGCCGATGGCGATCTGGATGGCGAAGAACTTCATGGACTCCGTGCCGATCTCGCTCGAAGAAGCTGCGTGGACCGACGGGGCGTCGATGATGACCACCCTGACGCGCATCGTCGTCCCGCTCATGCGTCCGGGCATCGCCGTCGTGTTCATCTTCGTGTTCATCCAGGCGTGGGGGAACTTCTTCGTCCCGTTCGTCCTGCTGCTCTCGCCCGACAAGGTGCCCGCCGCGGTGAGCATCTTCAACTTCTTCGGGCAGAACGGGGCGGTCGCGTACGGACAGCTCGCCGCGTTCTCCATCGTCTACTCCGTGCCCGTCATCGCCCTCTACGTGATCGTGTCCCGAGGCCTCGGCGGCGGCAACGCCCTCGCCGGCGGCATCAAGGGCTGATCTGCTGGCCCCGGCCGGCTCTCTCGAAAGGAACCACATGCACCAGGACGAACCGCTCGTCGAGGCCCGGATCGCCCGCCTCGTCCGCGACCGTGTCGACCCCGCCGTCCACCGCCGCTCGGCGCCGGTGACGATCGAGGCGTGGGAGGTGCCGGACGAGCCGGTGCCGTTCGACTCCGCCGTCCAGCAGGCGTACACACCGTTCACCGTGGGCAGCGCGTGGGGCGGTCGGCCGTGGGGGACCACCTGGTTCCGGATCACCGGCACCGTCCCCGCCGACTTAGGCACCGCGCCGGGGACCACCGCGGAACTGCTCGTCGACCTCGGGTTCACCAAGCGGCACCCGGGGTTCCAGGCCGAGGGACTGGCGTACCGGCCCGACGGCTCCACGATCAAGGGCGTCGAGCCGCGGAACGACACCGTGCCCGTCGAGGTCGGTGCAGGGGAGTCGTTCGAGCTGTACGTCGAGGCCGGCGCCAACCCGGACATCGGCGGCGACTCGTTCCAGGGGGCGACGCCCCTCGGGTCGCGGTCGACCGCGGGTGACAAGCCGATCTACCGCGTGCGCGCCCTCGAACTCGTCGAGCGCGACGACACCGTGTGGGAGCTGCAGCAGGACTTCTGGGTCCTGCGCGGCCTGATGGCGGAACTCCCCACGGACGGCACGCGCGGCGCCGACATCCTGCACGCCCTCGAGCTCGCCGCCGACGCCCTCGACCCCGACGACGTCGCCGGCACCGCCGCCGATGCTCGTCAGGTGCTCGCACCCGTCCTGGCCGTCCCGGCCAGTGCCGCCGCACACCGGGCGATCGCCGTCGGCCACGCCCACATCGACTCCGCCTGGCTCTGGCCGGTGCGCGAGACGATCCGCAAGTGCGCCCGCACCTTCTCGAACGTCCTCGACCTGATGGACCGCGACCCGGACTTCACCTTCGCCTGCTCGTCGGCGCAGCAGTACGCGTGGATCCGCGACGGCTACCCGTCGATCTGGGCCCGCATCAAGCAGCGCGTCGCCGAGGGCCGGTGGATCCCGGTCGGTGGCATGTGGGTGGAGTCGGACACGAACCTGCCCGGTGGTGAAGCCCTCGCCCGACAGTTCGTCGCCGGCAAGCGCTTCTTCCTCGAGGAGTTCGGCATCGACACCCCCGAGGCCTGGCTGCCCGACTCGTTCGGCTACTCCGGCGCCCTGCCCCAGATCGTCCGCGCCGCCGGCTCGAAGTGGTTCGTCACCCAGAAGCCGTCGTGGAACGAGACGAACGTCATCCCGCACACCTCCTTCCACTGGGAGGGCATCGACGGCTCCCGCGTCCTGACGCACCTGCCGCCGGCCGACACCTACAACTCCGACGTCTCCGCCGCCGATCTGCACCGGGGCGAACGCAACAACAAGGAGCGCGGCGTCGCCAACACCTCGATGCTGCTCTACGGCTTCGGCGACGGCGGTGGTGGACCCACCCGCGAGATGGTCGCGGCCGCCCGACGCCAGCACGACCTGGACGGCTCGCCGCGCGTGCAGCTCGGCACCCCCGCCCAGGTCTTCGAGGAGCTCGAACGGGTGCTGCCGACCCCCGGTGTGTGGTCCGGCGAGATGTACCTCGAGTTCCACCGCGGCACCTACACGTCGCAGATCCGCACGAAGCAGGGCAACCGTCGCTCCGAGCACCTGCTCCGCGAAGCCGAGCTCTGGGCGTCGACCGCGGCCGTGCGCCTCGGGCTCGACTACCCCTACGAAGAGCTCGAGCGCGCCTGGCACACCGTCCTGCTGCAGCAGTTCCACGACATCCTGCCGGGGTCCTCGATCGCCTGGGTCTACGAGAACGCCGAGGAGAACTACGCGCAGATCGCCCAGGTGCTCGAGGGGCTGATCGGCAACGCGACGACCGCGCTCGCGAACGGGGGCGCTGCGGCGCTTGCCGGGGTCGGGGCCTCGTCGTCGGCCACCGCCGGCGGCAGCAGCGCGCTGCTCGACGCGCCGTCCGGCGCCGACGCCGTCGGCGGCAGTGGCTCGTCCGGGAACGTCGTGCGCTTCAACGCCTCGCCGGTCGCGGCGGGAGACGCGGCCGCCCTGGGCGGTTCGCTCGGCTCGGAACCGCGACCCGTGCCTCCCGTCCGCTCCGGCGACCACTTCGTGTTCGACACGGGCGTCGTCACGGCGACCATCGACGGCGCCGGCCACGTCGTGTCGCTCGTCGACCGCGCCAGCGGGCGCGACGCGATCGCACCGGGTGCGGCAGCTGCCGAGTACACCGTCTTCCGCGACACCCCGAACCAGTGGGAGGCGTGGGACATCGACCGCGCGTACCAGCGCAACGGCACCGTGCTGTCGGCCTCGTCGGTCGCGATCGACGGCTCCTCGCTCGTGGTGGAACGGTCCTTCGGGTCGTCGACGCTCACGACCCGGTACTCGGCGGTCGCCGGGCTCGCAGAGCTGGTGATCGAGACCGAGGTCGGCTGGCACGAGCACCAGAAGCTGCTGAAGCTCGCGTTCCCGGTGGACGTCCGTGCGTCGTCCGCCTCGAGCGAGATCCAGTTCGGCCACATCGACCGGCCGACCCACCAGAACACCTCGTGGGACCACGCCCGCTTCGAGACGTCGGCGCACCGCTGGGTGCACGTCGCCGAGCCCGGGTTCGGCGTCGCGGTGGCGAACGACTCCACGTACGGGCACGACATCACGCGTTCCACGCGGCCCGACGGCGGGACCACGACGCTCGTGCGCGAATCGCTGCTGCGCGGGCCGACGTTCCCGGACCCGAACGCCGACCAGGGGCACCACGTGTTCCGGACGGTGCTGCGGGTGGGGGCCTCGGTGCTCGACGCCGCCGACTCGGGATACCGGCTGAACCTGCCGGTGCGCTCGGTCGCGGGGACGACCGCGGTTTCGCCGCTGGTCTCGGTGTCGTCGCCGCAGGTCTTGGTCGAGGCAGTGAAGCTCGCCGAGGACCGCTCCGGTGACGTGGTCGTGCGACTGTACGAGGCCTCCGGTGGTCGGGCGACCGACGTCGGGGTGTCGTTCGGGTTCGACGTCGCTTCGGTGGCGACGGTGGACCTGCTGGAACGCCCGCTGGGGGACTCGTGGGACTCGGGGGAGCCGGTCGTGCTCACGCTCCGGCCCTTCGAGATCGTGACCCTGCGGGTACGCCGGGCCTGAGGCAGCGGGGCCGGTCCCCCTCGGGGGAGAGACCGCGGCGCCGGACGGGACACGGGTGCGTTCCGTCCGGCGCCGCCTTCTGTGTGTGGGTGGTGGGGTACCTGGTCGATTCGGGCGTACCTGGTCGAAAGTTCCGACCAGGTACGCCCGATTCCGCTTGGCATCGCGGCCGTTCTGGGAAGGAACGTCCTCCCTCCACAGGCGGGCAGTCCTGGAGGCCCGTCCACAGACCTCGACGTCAGCCCGCTGGGCGCATGGCGGGTCGGGCAACGTCTCCTCCATGAACGAACCGCTGCCCATCCTCCGAGCCTCGGCCACGCGTGAGGCCGGACTCGACGCCACCACCCTGCGCCGCCGGACCCGACTCCAGGGTCCGGGCCGACTCGTCCGGGCAGGCCCGAACGCGTTCGTCGACGGCGCAGCGTGGGACGCGGCCGGGCCACGGCAGCGGTACGTCACCCGCGTGTACGCGCGGCTCGGCCGGCTCGGCCCGCGGGCGACGGCCTCGCACGACTCAGCGGCCGCGGTGCACGGGCTGCCCGCGCTCGGCGGGTGGAGCGTCCCGGTGCACGCCACCGTGCCGGAGTCGATGTACCGGGGCAGGACCCCCGAGCTGGTCCTGCACACGAGACCGGTGTCCGGCGCCGAACGGGTCCGGATCGGTGACCTCGCCGTGACCGCGGTCCCGCGGACGGTGATCGACATCGCGATGAGCGGGGACCTGCGCACTGGGGTCGTCGTGGCAGACGCTGCACTGCGCAACGGGACCGAGCGCGACGAGCTGTGGCGAGCGGTGCACCCGAGTGCTCGCGGGCGGGCCCGGGCCGCACAGGTCCTCGACCTGGCCGACGGGCGTTCGGGGTCGCCGGCGGAGTCACTCGCGCGCGTGGTCTTCCGCGAGCTCGGGTTGCCCGCCCCCGTGCTGCAGCAGGAGTTCGTCGTCGATGGCCGCCGGTCCGCCGTCGACTTCTGGTTCCCCGCAGAAGGCGTCGTCGTCGAGATCGACGGACGCGCGAAGTACACGCAGGACCGGTACCTCGGCGGTCGCAGCCAGACCGAGGTGTTCCTGGACGAGAAACGTCGCCACGCCAGACTGCTCACGGTGCCGGGTGTGCGGACGATCATCCGGCTCGAGTGGCGGGACCTGTTCGACCTCGATGCGCTGGCGCTCCGGTTCCGCGCCGCGGGGTTGCCGTGTGCGATCCGCCCGGTCCGGAGCGCCCGCCGCACCGCAGTCGGTGGGCGTCGGTGAGCCGGCTCAGCGCGGCGTGGTTAGCGTGGCGGCATGGCAGTGCAGGAGATCTGGCTCGTCCGCCACGGTGAATCGCTCGCGAACGTCGCCGCCGCCCGAGCAGAGGGCGCGGGCGACGACGTCATCGACGTCGAGTACCGGGACGCCGACGTCCCGCTGAGCCCGCTCGGCGAGTCGCAGTCGCGGTCGCTCGGACAGGAACTCGCCGATCGTGGCATCGACGACGTCCCCGTGGCGCTGTGGGTCTCGCCGTACCTGCGTGCGCAGCAGACCATCGAGATCGCGCTCGGGGCCGGCGGACTGGCCGAGCCCGAGAAACGGGTGGACGAGCGGCTCCGCGACCGCGAGCTCGGTGTGCTCGACCTGCTCACCCTGCAGGGTGTCCGGAACCGGTACCCCGACGAGGAACGTCGCCGGCAGTGGCTCGGCAAGTACTACCACCGGCCAGCGGGCGGCGAGTCCTGGGCCGACGTGATGCTCCGGCTCCGATCGGCACTCGTCGACGTCGAACGGATCGAGGGCACCGAGCGGCTCGTCGTCGCGGCGCACGATGCCGTCGTGATGCTGGTCGTGGCGGTGTGCCTCGACCTCGACGAGCCGGCGCTCATGGAGTTCGCTCGGACGCACGCGGTCGCGAACGCCTCCCTCACCCGACTCCGCCGCGAGCGGGCGGGCGCACCGTGGGTGCTCGAGGAGTTCTCCTCCGTCGGGCACCTCGACGACGACGAGGTCACGGCGCACACCGGCCGGAAGGACGACGAGCATTTCCGCTGAGACCGTCACCCCGAACTTCCTGCGGGACTGGCCGCTCCCCGAGCCCGGCGCCGGCAAGTACGGTCGCGGGCAGGTGCTCGTGGTCGGCGGCGCAGCGCGGACGCCCGGCGCCGCGATGCTCTCGGCGCTCGCGGCACTCCGGGTGGGAGCGGGGCGGCTCACCCTCGCGGTGGGGCGGAGCATCGCGAACGAGGTCGCGGTCGCCGTGCCCGAGTCCGGGGTCGAACCGCTCGACGAGGACGCGGACGGTCACGTCGCCGTGGGCGCCATCGAGGGCATCGCCACCTCCGCCGCGAGTGCGGACGCGCTGCTGGTCGGCCCGGGACTCGACGAGCCGAACGGCACCCGTGACCTGGTGGCCAAACTCGCCGACGTCGTCGGACCACAGACCACCGTCGTGCTCGATGCGTTCGCCCTCGGGGTGGCGGCCGACGTGCGGGACCGTCTGGAACCGCTCCGGGTCGGCTGGTGATGACGCCCAACTCCGGCGAAGCCGAACGGCTCCTCGGTCGGGAGGGCAGCGGCGACGACGTGGCCGACGCGATGGCGATCGCGCAGCGGTTCGGTGCGGTCGTGGCCCTGGGGGACGCCATCGCGACTCCCCAGGGGCGGAGCTGGATCAAGGGCACCGGCTCCGGAGGACTCGGCACCAGCGGCAGTGGCGACGTCCTGTCGGGTGCGGTCGCCGGCCTGCTCGCTCGTGGCGCGGAACCGGCACAGGCGGTGGCGTGGGCGTCCTACGTGCAAGCGGCTGCCGGTGATCGGCTCGCGGTGCAGGTCGGGCCCCTCGGGTACCTGGCGAGCGAACTCGTGACCGAGATCCCGCGGGTGCTCGTCGAACTCGGCGCCTGAGCTCGCCCGTTCTTTCCCAGAGCGCGCGCGATACCTCGTGCTTTCGGGCATACCTGCCAGGAACTTCTGACCAGGTACGCCCGAATCGACCAGGTACGCCGCCCGCGCCGCGCCGCTCAGCCCTGCAGCGCCTCCACGGCCTTCGCGATGCGCCGCGCTCGGGTCTCCGGCGCCTTCGCCTGCGACACCGGGTCGGCGAGCGCTCGCTGCCGTGAGTTCGACAGGGTGTCGAACGCTGCACGCACCCCAGCGTCCTGCAGTGCCGCCGCCAGGTCGTCGGGCAGGTCGATGACCCGGGGCTGCGTGTCGACGACGAGCGTGACCTCGACGGTGTCCCCGGCAGCGATGCCCGCGGCCTCGCGGTGCGACGCGGACAGCGGCACCAGGAACTGCTCGTCCATGACCCCGACGGTGGACCGGTAGGTGTAGCCGCCGTTGATCGTGACCACCACCGGCGGGCGCTTCCCCGCACCCAACGCATCGATCACGGACGACGGGACCGGGAGCCCTGTCGCCGTCTTCCTCGCCAGCAGGACCGTCGTCGTGAACTGCATCCGTGCCTCCAGTGCGATGTGGACGCGACCATGCGTCCGAGGTGGGAAACCAGCAGAACGGTACAGGCGTACCCGCTGTTCCGCCACCGTTCACCGGCGCAGCACGGGCCGGAAACCGGCCGCCTCCACGATCGTCCCGGGCCGAGAACCGCGGCCCCGCCTGAAGCACCCGCAGCACCCACCCGAAAGGCACCTCCCGTGCAGCACAAGCGCACCATCGCCGGCATCGCCCTCGCCGCCGCAGCGATCGTCACCCTCGCCGGATGCTCGGCCACGAGCTCGGCCAGCACGACGAAGGACGACACGAACTGGAAGACCGCCACGAGCGCCGAGGCCTCCGGTGGCATGGACGCCCTCGTGAAGGCCGCGCAGGCCGAGGGGCAGCTCAACGTCATCGCGCTGCCGCCGTCGTGGGCCAACTACGGCAAGATCATCGACGGTTTCACGAAGAAGTACGACATCAAGGTCAACTCCGCGAACCCGAACGGCTCCAGCGCCGACGAGGTCGCCGCGGTGAAGTCGCAGAAGGGGCAGTCCACCGCTCCCGACGTGCTCGACCTCGGCAACGCCGTGCTGCAGGAGAACCTGGACCTGCTGACGGACTACAAGGTCGCGAACTGGAGCGACATCCCGGACACGCTCAAGGAGCAGGACGGCGCCTGGACCCGCGACTACACGGGCCTGATGTCGATCGGCTACGACTCCTCGAAGATCACCGAAGCCCCGAAGGACCTGACGGACCTGCTCGGCTCCGAGTACAAGGGCAAGGTCTCGATCGCGGGCGACCCGACGCAGGCGAACCAGGCCGCATCGGCCGTGTACCTGGCCGCCCTCGAGAACGGCGGCTCGGCCGACGACATCACCAAGGGCGTCGACTACTTCGGCAAGCTCAAGCAGGCCGGCAACTTCCAGAACGTGCTGCCCACGCAGGCCACGGTCGCGTCGGGCGAGACCCCGGTCGTCATCCAGTGGTCGTACAACAACCTCGCGTGGGGCCCCGCAGCGGGTGCGAGCGGCAACAAGGACTGGAAGACCGTCGTGCCCGAGGGTCAGGCGCTCGGCTCGTACTACTCGCAGGCGATCAACAAGGACGCCCCGCACCCCGCCGCAGCGCGCCTGTGGCAGGAGTACATCGCCAGCCCCGAGGGCCAGAACCTGTACCTGCAGGCCGGTGCGTTCCCGTCGACCCTCGCCGCCCTGGAGGAGTCCGGCAAGGTCGACCAGGACGCCCTCGACGCCGCCGGTGGTGCGCCGAAGGACTACGTCGAGCTGACCGACGCACAGGTGGCAGACGCCGCGAAGGTGCTGTCGGCCAAGTGGTCCTCGACCATGGGGTCCTGACCAGCATGACCACCGCATCGGCGGGCGCGCCAGCGCCAGCGGCGAGCGCACCGGCGACGAGCGCGACGAGCCCCGTGCTCCCGACGTCCGCACGAGCGTCCGCCGATGCCACCCACGGCGCCGGACCCCGTGTCCGGCGCCGTGTCGGCCTGGCCTGGCTCGGCCTCACCCCGTTCGCCGCGTACGTCCTGCTCTTCCTCGCCGTCCCCGCGGTGATCGCGGTCGGCAGCGGGTTCTTCACCGACGACGGCGCGTTCACCCTCGCGAACCTCGCAGCGTTGGCCGAGCCCTCCGTCCTGCGGGCCTTCGGCGGCTCGTTCGGCCTGTCCGCCGTGTCCGCCGTGATCGGCGCCGTCATCGGAGCGCTCGTCTGCTGGGCACTGTCGGCACTGCGGCCCGACGGGCTCGTCCGGTCGATGATCGACTCGGCCGCGAGCGTCCTCGCCCAGTTCGGCGGCGTCATGCTCGCGTTCGCGTTCATCGCCACGATCGGCGTGCAGGGTCTCGTCACGACGTGGCTGGTGTCCCTCGTCGACGTGGACCGCAACGCGACCGGCGCCTTCCTCTACACGGTGCCCGGTCTCGTCATCCCCTACGTCTACTTCCAGGTGCCGCTGATGGTCCTCACGTTCATGCCCGCGCTCGAGGGCGTGAAGACGCAGTGGGGCGAGGCCGCCGCCACCCTCGGCGCCTCCCGCGCCACGTACTGGCGCCGGATCGCCCTGCCCGTGCTCGCACCGGCGTTCTGGGGCTCGTTGCTCCTGCTGTTCGCGAACGGCTTCTCGTCGTTCGCCACCGCCGCGGCACTCATCTCGCAGGGCGGGATCGTGCCGCTCACGATCCGCACGCAGCTCACCAGTGAGACGCTCGTCGGCCTGCAGAACGTCGCCGGGGTGCTCGCGTTCGGCATGGTCGTCGTGATGGCGGTCGTCATGGGCGCGTACTCGTTGCTGCAGCGCCGGGCCGCAAGGTGGCAGCGATGAGCGCGGCAACGCCGGTGGGGCCGTCGCGTCCGACGTCGGTCGCGTCCGGTCGGACGGGAGGCTCGCCCCGCGTCGGCCGCTTCGGCACGGCCCCGTCACGGGGCACCGCCACGGCCGTGCTCACGGTCGTCGGGATCGTCTTCGCCGTCCCGCTGGCCGCGCTGGTGCAGTTCACCTTCCGCCAGGGCACCGACGACGGTCTGACCGTCGCGCACTGGGCGGCCATCGTCGACCCGGTCAACGCGTTCACCTACCAGCCGGTGTTCGACGGCCTCGGGGCATCGCTGCTCATCGCGGTCATCACCGTCGGCATCGTGCTGTTCGTCCTGCTGCCCGCCCAGATCATCACGGCGCTGCGCTACCCGAGGCTCCGCCGCGTGCTCGAGTTCGTCTGCATCGTCCCGATCACGGTCCCCGTCGTCGTGCTCGTCGTCGGCTTCATCCCCGTGTACCAGGTGGTCTCGCGGGTCTTCGGGTCCGGTGCCTGGACCCTGGCCTTCGCGATCGGCATCGTCACGCTGCCGTTCGCGTTCCGCCCGATCGCCGCCGCCATCACCGCGACGGACATGACGGTGCTGTCCGAGGCCGCCCGGTCGCTCGGCGCCTCGTGGTGGACGGTCACCTGGCGAGTGCTCCTGCCGAACCTGCGCCGGGGCATCACCGCCGCGTGCTTCCTCACCATCACGGTGGTCCTCGGCGAGTACACGCTCGCCGCGTTCCTGTCCCGCACCACCTTCCAGACCGCCCTCGTGCTCGTGCAGCAGACCGACCCGTACGTCGCCGCGATCTTCTCGGTCGCGGCCCTCCTGTTCGGCTTCGTGCTGCTCGTCGTCATCGGCCGCATCGGGACGGGCCGTCGTGCCGGCCGTGCCCGCACCGTCCGCACCACCCGCGTCAAGGAGTCCGCATGACCGTCACCGCACCGGCAGCCCCGGCGTCCCTCGCCTCCACCGGCGCCGTCGTCGAGCTCGAAGCCGTCGAGAAGCACTACGGCACGCACCGGGCCCTGGCCGGACTGTCGCTCCGCGTCGAACCGGGCGAGTTCGTGTCCCTGCTCGGCCCGTCCGGCTGCGGCAAGACGACGGCGCTCCGGGCGCTCGCCGGCCTCGAGGCCATCGACGCCGGCGCCATCCGCATCGACGGCCAGGACGTCGCCGCCACCCCGGTGAACAAGCGCGACATCGGGATGGTGTTCCAGCAGTACTCGTTGTTCCCGCACATGACGGTGCGGCAGAACGTCGCGTTCGGCCTCGAGATGCGCCGTGTCCCCGCCGCCGAGCGCAGGAGCCGCGTCGTCGAGGCACTCGACATGGTGCACCTGGGCGAGTTCGCCGAGCGCTACCCGCACCAGCTGTCGGGTGGCCAGCAGCAGCGCGTCGCCCTCGCCCGGGCCCTGGTCACGCGGCCCCGCGTCCTCCTGCTCGACGAGCCGCTGTCCGCCCTCGACGCCAAGGTGCGGGTCTCGCTCCGTGAGGAGATCCGCCGCATCCAGAGCGACCTCGGCATCACCACGGTGTTCGTCACCCACGACCAGGAAGAGGCGCTCGCCGTCTCCGACCGCATCGCCGTGATGAACGCCGGCGACATCGAGCAGATCGGCACGCCGGAGGAGCTCTACCGTTCTCCGTCGTCGGCGTTCACGGCGGACTTCGTCGGCCAGTCGAACCGGCTGCAGGGCGACCTGCGCGGCGGCGACGTGTTCGTGTACGGGTTCCGCGTGCCCGCGCTCGACGCCTCGGTCGCCGATGGGCCGGTGCTCGCCTACGTCCGACCGGAGGACGTCGCCTTCGCCCCGGAGGGCATCAGCGGCACCGTCGTGTCGTCGAGCTTCCTCGGCTCGATCCGCCGCACCACGGTCCGGCTCGACGACGACACCGTCGTGACCGTGCAGCACGAGGTCGGCGACCGTCGCGCCGCCGGCGAGTCCGTCGCCGTCCGCCTGCTCGGAGCCCCCGTCGCGGTCGCCCCGCTCACCTGACCGCGACTGCTCGTTCGACGAAAGCGACAGTCCTCGCCGGCCCAGGCGCGTCCCCTCCGCGAAAGCGACAGTTCCCCGCGGAACGTCGGCGGCACACTGTCGCTTTCGCGGGGTGGGCGCGACCACGGGCGGACTGGAGGCGCGGGGCGGGGCCGCCCCGCGCCTCCAGGCCGGTGGGGTCAGCGCTGGAAGCGCGCCTCGCGCTCGTCGGACAGGGCGGCCGCGACGCGGGCACGCATGTTCGCGGGCATGTCGGGCAGGTCGTCGAGCCGGGCCCAGAACGCCTCGGTGTTCTCGCCGTCCGCGGGGTTCGGCGTGCCCGAGACGTACCGGCAGGCGAACACCAGGTCGAGGTACTGCGCCCGGTCGCCGTTCGGGTACGTCATCTCCGGCAGCACCTGCACCCACGCCAGCCGTTCGGCCACGGCGACGACGTCCGCCTCTTCCAGGACCTCGCGCTCGGCGGCGACGGCGGGTTCCTCGCCCGGGTCGACGATGCCGGTCACCGGGGTGAAGGCACCGTTGTCCGCACGACGGACCACGAGCAGCTCTTGGTCGGCACCGGAACCCCGCGTGACCACGGCGGTGACGCCCGTCAGCCACAGCGGATCGGTGCCGATCCTCGAGCGGAGGGACAGGACGAAGTCGGGGGTGGGCATGTCCCCACGCTACCGATCCCGCCCTGTCGGAGACTGGTCATGACCAGTAGCATGGGCATGTGGAGATCATCATCCTGCCCACGCCGGCTGAGGTCGGTCGCGTCGCCGCGGCCAAGATCGCGTCCGTCGTCGCCAAGAAGCCGTCCGCCGTCATCGGTCTCGCCACCGGATCCAGCCCGCAGGGCATCTACACCGACCTGCAGCGTCGGGTCGGTGCGGGCGAGATCTCGTTCGCCGAGGCTCGCGGGTTCGCCCTCGACGAGTACGTCGGCATCCCGCTCGAGCACCCGGAGTCGTACGCCAGCGTCATCGCGCGCGACGTCGTGGCGCCGCTCGGGTTCGACCCCTCGCGGGTGCGGGTGCCCGACGGTCGTGCCGACGACCTCGAGTTCGCGGCGAAGGAGTACGACGCCGCGATCCGTGCCGCCGGCGGGATCGACGTGCAGATCCTGGGGATCGGCGCGAACGGGCACATCGGGTTCAACGAGCCGACGTCCTCGTTCGCCTCGCGCACCCGGATCAAGACCCTGGCGCCGTCGACCCGTGACGCCAACGCGCGGTTCTTCGACTCGCCCGAGCAGGTCCCGACGCACTGCATGACGCAGGGGCTCGGCACCATCCTCGACGCCCAGCAGCTCGTCCTGGTCGCGCAGGGCTCCACCAAGGCCGACGCGGTCGCAGCCGCGGTCGAGGGACCGCTCAGCTCGTTCGTCCCCGGTTCTGCGCTGCAGCTGCACGAGCACGCGACGGTCGTCGTCGACGAGGAAGCCGCGGCCGGCCTGCAGCTCGCCGACTACTACCGCTACACGTACGCGAACAAGCCGGCGTGGCAGGTGTTCGAGTAGGACCGACGATCAGCCGTCTGCACGCTGCCGGAACGCGGTGCGCAGGCGGCTGAGGCCGTCGTCCAGGGTCTCGGCCGAGCACCCGAAGTTCAGCCGCGCGAAGCCCTGACCCTGGCGTCCGAACGCCGGGCCGGAGGCGAGCGCCACCTTCGCCTCGTCGACCAGCAGCGCCGCGGGGTCGTCGCCCCACGGCAGGGCGCGCAGGTCCAGCCACGCCAGGTAGGACGCCTGCGGCTGCCGGTACTCCGCCCCGGGCAGGACGTCACCGATCCGCTCGGCCAGGGTGCGGCGGTTCGCGGCGAGTTCGGTGAGCAGGGACGCGAGCCACGGTCCGCCTTCGCTGAACGCGGCGACGCTCGCGGTGTAGCCGAGGATCCCGGTGCGCTCGACGACCTCGGTCGGCAGGGCGTCGAACCAGGCACGGGCCCGCTCCGAGGCGCCGACGATGAGCGCGCACTTCGTGCCCGCGAGGTTCCAGGCCTTGCTCGCGCTCGTCAACGAGACCCCGAGCGCGGCGGCCTCGGGGCAGGACTCCAGGAACGGCGTGAAGACCGCGTCGGCGTGCACGAGCGGCGCGTGGATCTCGTCCGAGACGACCACGGCATCCCACTCGGCGGCGAGCCTCGCGAGTGCGACGAGCGACGAGCGGTCGTGCACCAGGCCGAGGGGGTTGTGCGGGTTGCAGAGCAGCACGGTACGCGCGCCGTCGGCGAACGCCTGCGCGAGGCCGTCCAGGTCCATCCGCCAACCGGCCGTGGTGTCGAACGGGTCCGCGGGACCGTCGGGTGCGAGCAACGGGACCTCGGTCACGGTGCCTCCGGCCTCGGACACGTACTCCCAGAACGGCGGGTACACGGGCGGCATGATGACGACCTGGTCGCCCGGCTCGACGATCCGGCGGAGCATCTCCACCGCAGCGACCGACACGTCGGTGGTGGTGCGGACGAGGTCGGGGTCGACGCGCCAGGCCCACCGGCTCTCAGCGAAGTCCGCGAACGCCTCGGGCAGCGCACGACCGTGGCCGACGTACCCGGTGTCACCGTTGGTGACCGCGGCGACGAGGGCGTCACGCACCGGCTCCGCGAGCATCGAGTCCATCTCGGCGACGAACATCGGCAGGACGTCCGGCGGGTACGCGGTGTACTTCTCGCTCGTACGGCTGCGGTGCGCATCGAACACGGAGACCATGACGCTCATGCGCCCATCCTGACAGTGCCCGTCGCCGCCCGGCAGGATGAACCCGTGGAACCCCGCTCGCGTACCGTGCTCCGGGCCGCCCGTGATGCGGTGCTGGTGGTGGCCGGCAGCGTCGCGATCGGCCTGGTGATCGTGATCGCCGGACTGGGATGGCTCGACGACATGCCCTACCGGGGGTCCTCGACCGAAGCGGCCTACATCGCGGTCGCGGTGGCGGCGGTGGCCGTCTGCGGGTTCGGGGCGCTCGTCGGTCTCGCCGCGATCAGGGCGTCGGTCAGCTCGTCGGACGGAGCCCGGCGAGCAGGATCTCGACGTAGCGCTCCGGATCGCTGACCCGGGTGCCGCCGGCGACGGCCGCTTCGCGCAGCCCGCACAGCAGCCGGCGGAGGTCGTCGGCGTCGACGTCGGTCCGGACGATCCCCTCGGTGCGTCCCCTCGCGAGCAGCGCGTCGACGGACACCACCAGGTCGCCGGCGAGGGCAGCGGTGTCCGCACAGGAGAACCCGCCGTTGGTCAGCAGGTCACCGAGGGCTGCGTCGTCCACCATGCTCCGGAACGCGGCCGTGACGACCCCGCGGAGCGCATCGGCTGCGTCCGGCAGCACGACGGCGTCGCGGACCTGGTCGAGCATGTCCTCGAGCGCGTCGATCGCGAGCGCTTCGAGCAGGTGCTGCTGGCTCGGGAAGTGCCGGTAGGCCGTCCCGACCCCCACTCCGGCCTCGTGCGCGACGGCGTTGAGCAGGGCCGGTTCGCCCCGGTCGACGAAGGTGCGGGCGACGTCGAGCAGTGCCGTCCGGTTGCGCTGGGCGTCGGAGCGCAGCGCCTCGGGTCGGGCCATCGCGATCGTCATGTGGACACTCTATCCGGTTGTGCTAGCGTTCCGGATGAATCATCCGATTGGGTGCGCCGAACGAGCAGGAGACGACGATGGACAGCTTCGAATGGGAACCGGCAGCGATGCCCGACCAGCACGGCAGGACCGTGGTGGTCACCGGCGCGACCGGTGGGCTCGGCCTCGTCATCGCCACGACCCTCGCCTCGGCCGGCGCCCGCGTCGTCGCCGGGGTGCGCGACCTCGACAAGGCGGCTCGCGTCCTCCCCGTGGGACTCGACCTGGAGGCGCGGCTCGTCGACACCGCGTCCGTCGCGTCCGTCACGGCGTTCGCCCGGCAGCTTGCCGAGGACGGCATCGCCGTGGACGCCCTCGTCAACAACGCCGGTGCGACGATCGGCACGTTCGGGCGCACCGACGAGGGCATCGAACGGACCTGGGCGACGAACGTCGTCGGGCCGGCCGTGCTCGCCGAGGCGATGCTCCCGCTGCTCGGCGGGCCGTCGCCCCGCATCGTGCTCGTCGGCTCGAACCTGTCGCAGCGCACCCGCCGCGTGCCTGGTCCCGGCGGGGTCGACGGTCCGGACGACTACTCGCAGTTCGGTGTGTACACCGACTCGAAGACCGCGGCCGCAGCGCTGAGCGTCGACCTCGGTGAACGACTCCGTGCTGCGGGTTCGGACATCCGGACGGTGATCGCGCACCCCGGCATCGCGGCGACGGGGATGAACGACCAGGCGGAGACCCTGACGCAGCGCCTCGGCGGCATGGTCGCACGCAGCTTGGCCCGGACCGCTGCGGACGGCGCTCGTTCGACCCTCTGGGCAGCCACCGCCGCGGACGTCACCGAGGGGGTGTTCGTCGGACCTGCCCTCCGCCGTGGTGACCGGCGGCTGCACGTCGTGCCGGTGAAGGGCCCGGCGGCGGACCCGGCGTTCCGCGCTCGCGTCCGGGCGTTCGTGGACCAGGTCGCGGTGCGCGACGGGTCCTGATCATCCGTTCACGTGGGCAGCAGGTGCCGGAGTGCCGCTTCCGTGATGCGCGCCGGCATCGTGTGGCCGCCGTCGAACACCTCGGTCGTCGCGACACCCGGAGGGAACGCGTCGAGGACGCGCCGGACGCCGGCGAGGGGGAACAGTCCGTCGTCCCGTCCCGCCGCGACGAGGACCGGTTGATCAACGGCCGACGCGACCAGGGGGACGTCGCCAGCGGCGGTGAGTCCCGGGACGAACCAGGCCGGGTTGTGGCGGATCCGAGCGTCCTCGAACGAGGCCAGCGTACCGAGTCCGCAGCTGACCACGCCCCGCGTGAGTCGGGCGTCCACGGCGAGTGCGAACAGCGCCACCTGTCCGCCGAGGGAGTGTCCGACGATGCCGAGTTCGGTGTCGGCAGTACTCGTCTCGATCATCCAGGACGTCACCGTGGCGATGTCACGCGAGTGCTTCGCCTGCAGGCTGCTGCCGTCTGCCACACGGAAGAGCGCGTCGAGGCGTTCGTCGGCCGCCGGGTCGTCAGTCCAGTCGCGTCGGCGTTCCTCGAAACCGATCAGATCGGGGATGACCACGCGGGCCCCACTGCGAGCGAGCACCACGCCGTAGGCGAGAGTCGGATCCCCCGCCCGCCCGGCGGCCTCGCTCTTCCCGGAGGTGAAGTCGCCCGCGTGCTGGTGGACGGCGATGACGTCCGTTCCCGTGCCGTGGTCCGGGGTCAGGAGGAAGCACGGGATGGTGTCGCCGTCGGCCGTGTCCAGCTCGACGCGTGCCCACCGCACCGACCCGTCGCGTCCGAGCGGCTCCAGGCGGACCGCCACCGGACGGAGCTCGTCAGGGGACGGCAGCCCGAGCAGGTCGCGGACGCGTCCTCGGGCCGGTTCGTCGGTCGTCGACACCATGCCCGGACGCTACCAGCGGCGGTGAACCCGCCTGTGGGCCCCGAACACGCCGACCGTGGTGAACAGCAGGAGAGGGCTCGGTGACGGATCGCGCGTCCCCCGTCCGAGGGGGCTAGCGTCGCCGACGTGAACCGTTCTCGCGTGCACCGTCGCCCGCTCGTCCGCCCGCTCCCGCTCGCCGCGGTGGCCACGATCGCCGCGCTGCTCGGGACGGGGGTCGTCGCGGCACCGGCCGTCGCCTCGCCGTCAGGGCAGGCAGCGCAGACGGGGCGGACCGTCTCCGACCCGGCTCGGTACGTCGACCCGTTCATCGGCACGAGCGGCGACGGCAACACCTGGCCCGGCGCGACCGCACCGTTCGGCATGCTCCAGTGGAGCCCCACCGGCACCGCGGGCGACCAGACCTCGACCCCGGTCGCGAACGGCTACTCCTACGACGTGAACCGGCTGCGCGGCTTCAGCCTGACGCACCTGAACGGTGCCGGCTGCGCGCCGGGGGCCGCCGGTGACGTGCCGATCATGCCGGTCACGACCCCGATCACGACGTCGCCGTCGGCCGACTCCACCGACGCGGTCTACGCCGCCGGCTACTCGCACGACGACGAGTCCGCGAGCCCCGGGCGCTACGGCGTCGCACTCGACAACGGCGTCCGCACCGACCTCGCCGTCACCACCCGGGCCGGGATCGGCGAGTTCGCGTTCCCCGCCGGGAAGGCCGCGAACCTGCTCTTCCGCACATCGAACTCGATCAACGGCAGCGAGGCCGCGACCACCCGCGTCGACGCCCGCACCCGCACAGTGAGCGGCAGCGTCCTCACCGGCGGCTTCTGCAGCCGCCGGGCGAACGGCGGCGGGGCCACCAACCCCGACCGGCGCAGCTACTACCGGCTGTTCTTCACGGCCACCTTCGACAAGGCGTTCACGAGCACCGGCACCTGGCAGGACGGCACGGTCCGACCGGGAGGCACGTCCTCCTCCGGTGGGGAGGGCTACCTGACCGGCGCCGACCGTGCCGGACGCGGCTCCGGCGCATGGGTCGGGTTCGACGCGCGTCGCGGTGCGACGGTGCACGCGAAGATCGGCATCTCGTACGTGAGCGCCGCAGGAGCGATCGCGAACCGCGACGGCGAGGTGACCCAGCGCTCGACCGTCGCCAGCGTGGCGGCCGGCACACGGGCCTCCTGGAACCGCGAACTGTCGCGTCTGCGCGTCGGAGGCGGCACCGCGGACCGCACCACCCAGCTGTACACGTCCGTGTACCACGCGCTCATGCAGCCGAACACGCTGAACGACCGCGACGGCCGCTACCTGGGGCCGGACCAGCGGGTGCACCGCATGGACCGGGGGCACCGCGCCGTCTACGGCACGTACTCCGGGTGGGACCAGTACCGGGCGCAGATCCAACTGCTCGCCCTGCTGCGGCCGGACGTCGCCGGGGACATGGCGCAGTCGATGCTGCGGTTCGCCCAGCAGAACGGTGGGGTGTGGGACCGCTGGCTCCACCTCGGGGCGCCGACGCACGTGATGACGGGTGACCCCTCGGCCGCGACCCTCGCCACCTGGTACGCGATGGGGGTCCGGAACTTCGACGTGCGGGCCGCCTACGCCTCGCTGAAGCACCAGGCGACCGTCGAGAACGCCGACGCCGAGAGCGACATCGGGTGCCCGGGCCAGTGCCTGGCCCAACGCCCGGCGCTCGACGAGTACCTGCAGCGCCAGTACGCCGCGAACGACGACTGCTCGTGCTGGGGTGGCGCTGCCGAGACGCTGGAGGACTCGATCTCCGACAGTGCGCTCGGGTACTGGGCGGGTTCCCTGGGGCTGCGCTCGGACGCCCGGATGTTCGCGGAGCGCGGGGCCTACTGGAAGAACACCTTCAACGCGGCCGTCGGCTACCAGGCTGCTCGCCAGGCCGACGGATCGTGGACGCCCGACTGGTCGCCCTCGACCGGCACCGGGTTCGCGCAGGGGACGAGTGCGCAGTACACCTGGCTCGTGCCGCAGGACGTACGGGGGCTGTCGACGGCCCTGGGTGGCGACGATGCCGCTTCCGCTCGGTTGGACGCGTTCTTCCACGACAGCACTGGTGCGTTCGCGGTGACCGGCGGCGACGCGACGAAGTTCGACCCGACCAACGAGCCGGACATCCACACGCCGTGGATGTACAACGCGCTCGGGAAGCCGTGGAAGACGCAGGAGACCGTGCGCCGGGTCGTCGACGACGCCTACACGACCGGGCCGAGCGGGCTGCCGGGCAACGACGACCTGGGCACGATGAGTGCCTGGTACGTCTTCGCGTCGATCGGGTTGTTCCCGCAGACGCCGGGGCGGGCGGAGATGCTCATCGGCAGCCCGACGTTCAGCACGGTCGACATCCGGCGGTCGAGCGGGGAGCGGATCGTCGTCCGGTCCTCCGGCACCGCGCCGTACGTGCACGGTGCGCGGTTGGACGGGCGGACCCTCGAGAAGTCGTGGGTCCCGGCGTCCTTCGTCACCCGGGGCGGCACGCTGTCGCTCCGGGTCGCAGACGCGGCGGACACGACGTGGGCGAGCGGTGCTTGGGGGCGCCCGGTCGACCGCTGAACACCGCTTGACACGTCGTACTCCAGTACTGATATGTTGACCCCGTCCGGAGGGCGGAAGGGGCAGCATGGGGGATCTGGTGGTCGACCTGTCGACGATGCAGGCGGTGTCACGAGGGGTCCTGCAGGCGGCTGGTGACTTCCGGTCCGAGCGTGCGCTGTCCGGGGCGGACAGCGGCACGTTCGGGTCGGCGACGGTCGAGTCGGCGTTCGTCCAGTCGGCCCGGGCCCTCGACGCGATGATCGGCTCGCTCGGCGACGACGCGGACACCCTGCGCGGGTACGTGACCACCGCTGCCGAAGCGGTCCTGCGCGCCGACGCCGACCTCGCCCGGCGGGTCCGGTGAGTGCCGACCCCACCGCCGGAGACCCGGACGGCATCCAACGCGTCGCGCGCCTGCACGACGACCACGCGGATGCCGTCCGCGACGGAGCCCGTCAGGTGCTCGTCGCGGCGGAGTCCGCGGCGGCCGGGTGGCAGGGTGTAGCGCAGCAGCAGTTCCTCACGGTCGCAGCGACGGTGCCGGCGAGTGCGCACCGCGTCGCCGCACGGTTGGACGCCGCGGCGACGGCGCTCGCCGACTACGCGCGCGAGGTCCAGCAGATCCAGGACGAAGCCGCTCGCCTGCAGACGGCGCTCCGGAACACGGCCGACGACATCGCGGTGAACGCGCGGGCGGTCCGCGCCGCGACCCGGACGGCGGCCGGGCCCGATGCGGTCGAGGCGGACGAGGTCCTCCTGCAGCAGGTGCAGACCAGCGGCGTCTGGCTCGCGGGGCTCGAGGCGCGGTTGTCGGCGCAGTGGGACGAGCTCGTCGCCCGACGCGCTGCCGCGGACCGTGCGGCTGCGTCTGCGCTCGACGACCGAGCGGTGCTCGGCGGCCTGGTCTCAGCTGCGGCCGCCCGGGCGATGAGCGACGGGCAGTTCACGACCTGGCTCGGCACCCTCGACCACGAGAGCATCGCGGCGCTGCGGGACGACCCGCGCATCGCCCGGCGTCTCGCAGGGCTCGACGCCACCGACGTCGCCGGGTGGTGGCAGGCGATGTCCGGTCCGGACGGAGCGCCGTCGGCAGCCCAGCGGGCGTTCGTCGCGGCGTTGCCCACGGTGATCGGGAACCTGAACGGCGTCGCGTACTGGGCACGGGTTCGGGCGAACACGACGGTGCTGGTCGACCGGCTCGCCCACGCGGAACGGCAGGTCGCGCACTGGCGGGAGCAGCTCGACGCCGCGAAGACCCCGGCCGGAGCTGCCGCCGCCCGAGCGGAGCTGTCCACGTGGTCGCGGCAGCGCGATGCCTACCGGAACATCCAGGACACCCTCGACACGACCCCGGTGTCGCTCGTGTCACTCGTCGACGACCGTCCACCACTCGCGCAGATCGTCGCTGGTGACCTCGACCGCGCCGCGCACGTCAGCGTCATCGTGCCGGGCATGAACACCGCGACGGACCAGCGCGGAACGGTGCAGAACTACAGCGCGATCGCACGGGGCATGCGCCGCGAGCAAGCTCGCGTGGGTGGTGTCCGACGCAGTGACATCGCCGTGGTGTCCTGGATCGGCTACCACCCGCCGATGGCCGACGACCCGTCGTTCGCGGCCGTGGTCGCGAACGGCCGGGCGCACGAGGGCGCTGACCGGCTTGTGGCCGACCTCGACGGGTTCCACGCAGTCCGAGCGGCTGCCGGGCACGACGCGGACCTGACCGTGCTGGGGCACTCCTACGGCACGAACGTGGCGACGATCGCGTTGACGAGGACCCACGCCGACCACGTGGTGCTGCTCGGCTCGGCCGGGGTCACGGACGTCGCACCGAAGGCTTCGGCGCTGCACGTGCCGGCGGGCGAGGTCTTCGCCAGCCAGGGTGCCGAGGACGGCTGGGCCGTCACCGGCCAGAACCTGTCGGGTCGGCGGGATCCGACCGAGTCCTCGTGGGACGCGCACGAGTTCAGCTCGGAGACCCAGCGGGGCAGTGACGGCACGCTGCACGGCGTCACGCAGCACGGCCCCTACGTCGGTGGGAACGGCGACGGCCGGTACTCGTACTTCGACGACGGCACCACGGCGCAGCACAACAGCGCGCTGGCCGCCATGGGGCGTGGTGACGAGATCCCCGAACAGGGCGGTCCCTTCGACCGGATGCGACAGCAGACGAAGGACGATTGGCTCATGTACGGCTGGCAGACAGGACTCACCGGTGACCCGAGGCTCTGAACGGTGGGGCGGAGCCGTCGTGGCATCGATCGCCGTCGCGATGCTGTTGGCCGGGTGCGCCGCCGCCGCCCCGTACTCCCCGATGCAGAAGGACACGTCGATGAACGTCGAAGAATCCCACCAGGACGTCCTGGACGTCTTCGCTGCCGTCCGGTCGGTCGTCGGCGAGGACGGCTGGGGCGATGACGATCCAGCCTGGCTCCTCTGTGGCAGCGACGGCGAAGACGCAGCCCAGTACACGTACGCCAGCACCCGGAGACTCCCGCTCGCCGGGACGCCCGACGAGGTCGCCGAGCGGGTCGTGACGGCGCTCGCCGGGATCGGGTACGACGGTGCGGTGGTGGAGCACGACGAGGAGCTCACGCCGCGGCGAACCGTCATCAGCTACCCACAGGGATACCTCCGCGGCACCGCTCCGGACGGGTTCGCGATCTTCTTCCAGGCGTTCGACTCCTACGCCGACGTGTCCATCGACGGGCACTGCGTGCCGGGGAAGGCTCCGAAGTTCGGTGAACCACTGAACCCACGCCCCACCGACCTGCCCTGACCGACGGACCGGCAGGCCCTACGATCGACCCGACAGAGGGGGACCACCATGACCGAACTCGCCGACTGGGAGACCGAGGGCGCCAAGGCCCGACCGACGACCCCGGACGATCGCAACCGGCCACCGGCACCGGCCGCCCTGCGCGCCACCACCTGGATCGGGGTGCTGCTGCTCATCGCGGCGGTGTTCGTGTTCGTGGGTGCGTCGTCCCTCGGCGTGCGCGAGGACGAGTCCGAGGTGCACTTCCTCACCCGGCTCGTCATCGTGGTCGTCATCGGGGTCGCCGTCGCCGGGCTCGGTGCGGTCGCCCTGCTGCTCCGGCTCGTCGCGGGGGCACTCGTCCGGCGCTGATCAGCGCAGCTCGCGCCCGCCGCCCCACACCCGCTGCACCTCGAGCGCCGGGGACAGCGCCACGAGGTCGGCCGCGTACCCCGGCGCGAGCCGCCCCAGTCGGTCGCCGAGCCCCAGCGCCGCGGCCGGCACGCTCGTCAGGGCCGCGACGGCCTCGGGCAGCGTCCGTCCGGCGAGCGAGACCGCGTTCCGCAACGCCACGTCCTGCGTCAACGTCGACCCCGCGATGGTGTCGGTCCCGGCGACGTGCGCGACGCCGTCCGTCACGGTGACGTCGAGCGACCCCAGTCGGTACGAACCGTCGGCAGCGCCCGCAGCACCCATGGCGTCGGTGATGAGCGCCACCCGGCCCGGGGCAGCGCGGAACAGGGTGTCCGAGACGACCGGGTGCACGTGCACGGCGTCGAGGATGAGCTCGAGCGTCACCCGGTCGTCGGCCACCGCGGCACCGATCGGCCCCGGCGCGCGGTGGTGCAGCCCCGGCATCGCGTTGAACGCGTGGGTCAGCAGCGTCGCACCGGCGTCGAACGCGGCACGGGCCTGGTCGTAGGTGCCGACGGTGTGGCCGACGGCGACGGTGACCCCGGCGGCGACGAACCGGCGGACGGCGTCGAGCGCGCCCGGCAGTTCCGGCGCGATGGTGACCTGGCGGATGACGCCCTCGCCGGCCTCGAGCAGTGCGTCGACCGCTGCGGGGGACGGGTCGATGAGGAACGACTCGTTGTGGGCGCCCTTGTTGTGCGGGGACAGGAACGGCCCCTCCAGGTGCACGCCGAGCACGAGCGGGTCGGTCGCCATCACGGAACGGATCCGCGCGAGCGAGTCCGCGAGCGCAGGGACCGGGTTCGCGACGAGGGACAGGACCGACCGGGTCGTGCCGTGGGCCCGGTGGACTGCCAGCGACTCGGCGAAGGAGTCGTCCTCGTACGACTCGGTCGCACCGCCGTGCCCGTGCAGGTCGGTGAACCCGGGCGTCAGGACCGCGTCACCCAGGTCGACGACCTGGTCCGCCGCGGGGGCTTCGGGGCCGGAGCCGACCGCGTGCACCACGTCGCCGGCGAGCAGGACCCAGCCCTCCGCCGTGGACCCGGCCGCGTCGACGACGCGGGATGCGCGCACCAGGGTGCGCTGGGCCTCCCGGCCGGCCTGGAGGCCCGTGACGGTCATGCGGTCTCCCTGCGGAACGCGATCACGCCGCTCAGGGCGGCGATCACGATGAAGACGAAGCCCACGACCGGGTGGCCGATGGAGATCCAGGTCGCGCCCGCGGCGATGACCAACGCGACCTCGACGATCGTCTTGCCGACGATGTCGGTCTCGATCGGCGACGCCGGCGAGCGGAAGAAATACCAGACGACGGCGGCGAACAGCGGGGCGCCGACCATGAACAGGTAACCGGGCAGGGGGAGTTGCCACGACCAGTAGCCCCAGAACGCCAGGGAGAGCAGACCGAACGTGCAGACCAGGACGCGGAGCACGCGCCAGGCGTCGAACGGCCGTCGCTGCTTGCCGGCGGGTGCCGGGCCGGGGACTGATTCCCAGTCGACGGGGGACTGCGGGGCGTTCGTCATGGTGCTGCCTACTTGAAGATGATGGTGCGGGCGCCGTCGAGCAGGACGCGGTCCTCGGCGATCCAGCGCACTGCCTGGGTGAGGGTGCGGGACTCTTCGTCCTGGCCGATGGAGACCAGCTCGGCGGGGTCCTTCGTGTGGTCCACGCGCACGACGTTCTGCTCGATGATCGGGCCCTCGTCGAGGTCGCTCGTGACGAAGTGGGCCGTCGCACCGATGAGCTTCACGCCGCGTGCGTGCGCCTGGCGGTAGGGGTTCGCGCCCTTGAAGCCGGGCAGGAACGAGTGGTGGATGTTGACCGCACGGCCCTCGAGCGCCGCGCAGAGCTCCGGCGACAGGATCTGCATGTAGCGGGCGAGCACGACGAGTTCGATGTCGTGCTCCTCGACCGCTTCGAGGACACGGCGCTCCATGGCCGCCTTGCTGTCCGCGTCGGTGACCGGACGGTGCTCGAACGGCACCGAGTAGAACGACGCGAGCTCGGACAGGTCCGGGTGGTTGGACAGCACGAGGGGGACCTCGATCGGCAGCTGCCCACCGCGCTGGCGGTAGAGCAGGTCGTTGAGGCAGTGGCCGGCCTTCGACACGAGGACGAGGCTGCGCAGCGGGCGACCGACGACGTCGAGCTGGACGCGGGCGTCGTAGCGGGCGGCGACGGGGGCGAGGGCCGCCTCGAAGGTCGCGCGGTCCACCGGCGCCATGACCTGCAGGCGCATGAAGAACGTGTTCGTGTCGACGCTCGAGAACTGCTGCGACTCGGTGATGTTGCCGTTGGCGGCGACGACCGCTCCGGAGACAGCGTGCACGATCCCGGGCTGATCGTCGCAGACGAGCGTCAGGGTCCAGTGCGTGGGGGTCGGGTCGGTCACCGGATCAGGGTACCGGGCGCCGCGAGCGCGGTGCTTCGTGCGCAGGAATGGTCGAGTGCCGTCACGCGACCCGACCATTTCTGCTCACGAAGCGGGCGTGGCGGCGGCGGCCGTGCGGAGGCGGCGGTCGGCCAGGGTCAGGACCGTCAGGAGCACCGCGACGCCGAGGATCACCCACGCCAGCACGTGCAGGTCCGGTGTGGTCGGGGCCTGGCCGAACACGCCACCGATGAGCGACGAGGCCCCGATCGCCCCGATGTACACCGCCGTCCGGGACAGCCCGGCCGCGGTGCCGATGTACGACGCGGGCACGAGCCGGTACAGCGCCGCCTGGTTCGACACCGACGCCAGGGCCTGCGGGACGCCGAACAGCGCCGGCGCCAGCGCGAGCAGCACGACCGGCGACCCGGTGTGCAGGAAGAGCAGGAGCGCCCCGCCGACGATCGGCACGACGGCCGCGACGATCAGGGGTCCGCGCACGGCGGTCTTCCGGGCGACGACGAACGACGCGATCCCGGCCACGATCGCGGCCGGCAGCTGGATGTACCCGGCGACGTCGCTCGAGTACCCGGCGACGTCCTGCACCCACTGCGAGAACCCGTAGGTCATCGTGTACGCGAGCAGGTAGGTCAGGAACAGCCGCACGTAGGTGCGGGACAGCGCCCCGTTCCGAGCGAGCATCCGGACGTCCACGAACGGTCGGACCGCGCGCAGCTCCCACAGCACGAGGGCGACGAGCAGCACGATCGCCACCGCGAGCAGCCACCACAGGCCGGCGGACAGGTCGAGCAGGAAGACGAGCAGCGCCGAGACGGTGCCCGTCATGAGCAGCATGCCGAACGGGTCGAGCGCCTGCAGGACGGGCAGGGCCTCGTCGTCACGCGGACGGAGCCGGTCGGACGGCAGCCACATCGACGCCACGACGATGCCGAACGCCGCCAGGGGCACGTTCACCAGGAAGATCGCGTGCCAGCCGAACGCGGCGATCAGCGCGCCGCCGAGCGGAGGCCCGGCCGCCGCGGACACGAGCGAGGTGATGGACAGCGCTCCGAGCACGAGCGGCGGGGTCGGCTTCCCGATCCGTGCCGAGTGCTGTCGGAGGGTGGTGAGTGCTGCCGGGTACGCCGACGAGGTGCCGATGCCGATGAGCACGCGGGCGAACACCGCGCCGCCGAAGCCGGTCAGGAACTCGGGCACGACCCCGGCGACACCGACGATCACGAGCCCCGTCAGGAACACCTTCTTCGGGCCAAAGCGGTCGGCGAGCTTGCCCATCGTCGGCTGCGCGATCGCACTCGCCAGGTACAGGGCGGCGACGAGCCAGATCGCCTGCGCCGCACCGATCCCCAGGTCGCGGGAGATCGGCGTGAGCGCGACGGACACCATCGTGGTGTTGATCGGGTTGAGCAGCGGCCCGACGAGCACCGGGATGAGGAGCTTCGGGCCGAAGCCACTGCCGGTGCTGCCCGGCGCGACGACGGGGGTGGGAGTGGTCGAGGTGGACGTGGGAGTGCTTCTTCCGGGGTCAGCGTTCGGTGAGCGGGGCGAGGATCGCGATCGCTCGGGCGACGGTGTCGCGGTCGGCGTCGGGCAGCGCGGCGAGCCGGTCGGTCAGGACGCGGGTGCGGGTGGTCCAGGCGTCCTCGCGGGCACGGGCGCCCTGGTCGGTCGCGCGGATGAGCGCACGGCGGCCGTCGGCGGGGTCTGGACGTCGTTCGACGAGGCCGAGGTCCTCGAGCGCCTGGACGGTCGCGCCCATCGACTGCGGCCGGACGCCCTCGGCGCGGGCGAGCTCGGCGACCGTGCTCTCGCCGTACCGCAGCAGGCGGCCGAGCGCGGCGGTCTGGGACGCCGTGACCTCGTCGGCCTTGCCGGTCAGCAGCGTGCGACGGATCCGACCGTAGAGCGTCAGCAGGTCACCGGCGAGCGCGGTCGGATCGGGTGATTCCATACCGGCACGGTACTACTTCGACAGTGCAACTTGCAAGGTCGCCTTGCGAGTTCCGGGTCCGCCGCTCCGGATCGGCTCAGTGCTCGAACACGATGCGGCGCTTCGTCACCACGAAGCCGGCCCGTTCGAACGCCCGGCGCATCGGGGTGTTCGCCGCGTCCGTCGTGCCGACCACCTTCGGCTCCCCGGCCTCGGCGTGCACGCGCAGCCCCTCGGCGAGCAGCCCGTCGACCACACCGCGCCCACGGTGCTGCGGCAGCACGCCGATGAAACTGATCGCCGCGTCGTACGCCGTCCGCGTCGCCAGGACGAACCCGACCACCAGTCCGTCGGCGTCGAGCGCGACCCGCCAGCCGTCGCGCGACCCCGGCAGCGAGCGGTAGAACTCGAGGTCGTCGGCGGCGGCGCCCCGCGGGCCGAGTTCGTCCACCGATGCCATTGTGTGGGCGTCGAGGCTCCCCACCGCGACGCGGGCGAACAGGTCCACGAACTCGTCGTCGTCACCGGCGCGGAAGCGCAGCGAGGACGGCATCGGCAGCCCGCGGTCCGGCGTCCACGCCACACTCACCCGCTCCGTCGATCGTCCGAGCCCTGCAGCCCGGGCGGCCGCCGTGCGCCACGACACCGCGGCGACGGCCGCGGGATCGTCGTGCCAGTCCACCGCGACGTCGACGATCCACTCCGGTCGCGCCCCGAACGCAGCGGTCGCCGCCGTGATCAGCCCGGCGGCGATCGCCACCCGCTCGTCCTCGGGCACGTCCGGAGCGACCAGCAGGTCGTCGAGGGTCGACGGCGCCTCGGCGTCCGCGCCACCCCACCAGAGCGCCCGTGCCACCGGACGGCCGTCGCGCTCGGCCAGCCACGACCACCCCGGGCGGTAGTTGTGCGTGCCGGACTCGGCGCGGTACCGGTCCGGACCGATCCACGCGACCGGTTCCGACGTCGAGAACGCGAGCAGGGCCTCCCGGTCGTCCTCGGTGGTCGCGCGGAAGGTGACCGTCACCGCGGTTCGGTCATCGTCGTGATCAGGTGCTCCTGCACGTAGCCGAGCCAGTCGTAGACGTCGCGCAGGCCGACGCCCGCGTCGGCCTCGACCGAACGCTCCTCGTCGTCGGCGTCGACGATCCCGAGGCGGTCGGCGATCGTCAGCCGCAGGTCGGTCAGCGTGCGGAGCCAGGCCTGCTCGTCCTCGGGGTCGAGGGCGCCGTCGCGGGTCCCCGTCAGCCACTCGTGCACGGTCGTCGCGTTCGAGGTCTTCTGCGCCAGCAGGTCGGACTGCGTGTACTTGCGGAACTCCGCGCTGGCGTCGTCGTCGTCCGGGTAGGCGTCCGGGAACATCCGTGTCGCCACCGGGTCCGCCGTCAGGTCGCCGTCGAGCACCTGGCGCAGCTGCTCGGTCAGGGACGTCAGCAGCCCGCGCTCGCCGGAGGACATGCCGAGGTGGACGCCGTCGGCCCGGCGGACGAAGGGGATCACGCTTCGGGGGCCTTGTCGACGGTCGCCTGCAGGCCGTAGCCGTGCATCGACTGGACGTGGGCCTCCATCGCCTCGCGCGGACCCGTCGCCACGATGGCCCGACCCTCGGTGTCCACCTGGTGCATGAGCCGTTCGGCCTGCGCACGACCGAAGCCGAAGTGCCGCTGGAAGACGTACGTGACGTACGACATCAGGTTCACCGGGTCGTCCCACACGACGGTGACCCACGGGGTGTCCGCGCGCGCACTGGTGCGATCGTCCGGGGTGGTCCGTTCATCCACGTCGGGCGAGGTCAGCGTCATGCATCCAGGGTGACACAGGGCGGGCGGCTCGGTACGATCGTCACGTCGCGACTGGCGTTGGATGGGTCACCATCGGGGAGCGACACCTGACACGGTGCGCGGCCGTACGCCTGGGCTGCACCGACCGATCGTCCGTGCGCGACCCACCGGTCGTCGCCAACCCACGTAGGAGAACCGTGTCCATCACCGATCTACCCGCCGTCGACGGCTCCGTCGACACCGACCGCGCAGCCTTCAACGCCCCGCTCACCGAGGTCGACCCCGAGATCGCCGCCGTCCTGCAGCAGGAGCTCGGCCGTCAGCGCGACACCCTCGAGATGATCGCGTCCGAGAACTTCGTGCCGCGCGCCGTGCTCGAGTCCCAGGGCTCCGTCCTCACCAACAAGTACGCCGAGGGCTACCCCGGCAAGCGCTACTACGGCGGCTGCGAGTACGTCGACGTCGCCGAGCAGCTCGCCATCGACCGTGCCAAGGCGCTCTTCGGTGCTGCCTACGCCAACGTCCAGCCGCACTCGGGCGCCACGGCCAACGCCGCGGTCCTGCACGCCATCGCCTCGGCCGGCGACACGATCCTCGGCCTCGAGCTCGCGCACGGCGGTCACCTGACCCACGGCATGAAGCTCAACTTCTCCGGCCGCATCTACAACGCCGTCGCGTACGGCGTCGACCCCGAGACGTTCGAGGTCGACTACGACGACATCCGCGCCAAGGCGATCGAGCACCAGCCGAAGGTCCTCATCGCCGGCTGGTCCGCGTACCCGCGCCAGCTCGACTTCGCGAAGTTCCGTGAGATCGCGGACGAGGTCGGCGCGAAGCTCTGGGTCGACATGGCGCACTTCGCCGGCCTCGTCGCCGCCGGTCTGCACCCGTCCCCGGTCCCGCACGCCCACGTCGTCTCGTCGACCGTGCACAAGACCCTCGGCGGCCCCCGCTCGGGCATCATCCTGTCCAACGACGAGACCCTGTTCAAGAAGCTGAACTCCGCGGTCTTCCCGGGCCAGCAGGGCGGCCCGCTCATGCACGTGATCGCCGCCAAGGCCACCGCGTTCCTGCTCGCCGGCACCCCCGAGTTCAAGGCCCGCCAGGAGCGCACCATCCGCGGTGCCCGCTTGCTCGCGGATCGGCTCACGCAGCCGGACGCCCGCGCGGCCGGCGTCGACGTCCTCACCGGCGGCACCGACGTGCACCTGGTGCTCGTCGACCTGCGCACCTCCGAGGTCGACGGCAAGCAGGCCGAAGACCTGCTGCACGAGGTCGGCATCACCGTGAACCGCAACTCCGTGCCGTTCGACCCGCGTCCGCCGATGGTCACCTCGGGTGTCCGCATCGGCACGTCGGCGCTCGCCACGCGTGGCTTCGGTGACGCCGAGTTCACCGAGGTCGCGGACATCATCGCGCTGACCCTCATGCCGAACCCGGACATCGCAGCGCTCTCGGCCCGGGTGAAGACCCTGACCGACGCGTTCCCCCTCTACGCGTGAGCGACGCCCTGAGCCCCCTGCCCGTCGAGCGATGGGCGGGGGAGGGCACTGCCGTCCGCATCGACGGCACCGCCCTCGCCGCCCGGACCCTCGACGAACTGCGGGTCCGCATCGACCGCCTGCACGAGCACGGCATCCGTCCGGGGCTCGGCACGATCCTCGTCGGGGAGAACCCCGGTTCCCTGTCCTACGTCGCGGGCAAGCACCGCGACTCGGCGCAGATCGGGCTCGACTCGCACCGCATCGACCTGCCGGCGACGGCATCCGCCGCAGACATCCGAGCCGCGATCCTGCAGATGAACGACGACCCCCGGGTCACCGCGTTCATCGTGCAGCTGCCGCTGCCGGAGGGCATCGACCCGACGCCGATGCTCGAGCTGATGGACCCGTCGAAGGACGCCGACGGCCTGCACCCGACGAACCTCGGTGAGCTCGTGCTCGCCGTGCCCGGTGGTGCCGGCACCATCGACGCGCCCCTGCCCTGCACCCCGCGGGGCATCGTCGCGATGCTCGAGGCGTACGACATCCCGATCCGCGGCGCGCACGTCACGATCATCGGGCAGGGGCTGACGGTCGGCCGGCCGCTCGGTCTGCTGCTCACCCGCCTCGAGGCCACCGCCACCCTGACCCACTCCCTGACGGCGGACGTCGCCGCGGAGTGCCGTCGCGCCGACATCGTCATCGCGGCGGCCGGGGTCGCCGGGCTCGTCAAGCCGGACTGGGTGCAGCCCGGTGCGGCCGTGATCGACGTGGGCATCACCCGCGTGGTGAACGAGGAGACGGGGAAGGCCAAGCTGCACGGGGACGTCGACCCCGCGGTCGCGTCCGTCGCTGGGTTCATGTCGCCGGTGCCCGGCGGCGTCGGCCCGATGACCCGCGCGATGCTCATGAAGAACGTGGTCGAGGCTGCGGAGCGCCACCTGAAGTAGGTGCGGCGGTCGGCTCACGAGGCGCGCGTTGGCATCGTGAGCAGAAATGGTCGGGTCCCGTCGTGGGACTCGACCATTTCTGCTCACCAGGTGCGGCCGGGAGGCGCGGCTCGCCCCCGCCCCGCGCGTTCGGGGGACGGGTGCGGAGCCGCCCCCAGTGCTACGGTCACCGCATGGGGGAGAACGTCCAGACCGCGCCCGTGATGGCGGCCACCGGCAGGAAGCTGCGTCCGCGTGCGTGGGGACTCGTACTCGTCGGGATCGTCGCACTGGTGCTGTCCCCGAACCTGGTGCTCTGGAGCACGTCGACGGGCTACGGCGGGGTCGACGCCGACGACAACTGGATCGACAACGGCGGCAAGGTCCTCGAGACCGCGCCCATCACGGTGCAGGTCGAAGCGCACGTCGCACCGGCCGCACTCGCACTGCTGCTGCTCGTTGTCGTCGTCGGGATCGTCCTACCGCCGACGCTCGCGCGCTACGGGCACCGCACCCTCGGCGACATCGTGCGGTACTCCGCGTACCTGGCGGTCCCGGTGTGCATCGTCGTCGGCGTGCTGGTCTACACGGTGTGGCAGGGCCACGTCGTGATGGACCAGCTCCAGCACGAGGTGCTGCACCCGCACGGGTTCCCGTGGGGCGGCGTCACCGTCACCACGGGTCACATGACCCACTGACGTCCGAGTCTCGCGCTGGATTGCGCCGAAGTTTCGCGGTCAGCGACACCTCACGGGCCGTGCGCCGCGTGACGTGTCGGTGAGCGCGAAACTCCGCCGGTCAGGCTCAGTCGCGGCGGGCGCCCTGCGCGGCGTGCACCGTGAAGACGTTCGGCTCGCGGTACCCGGCGGCTGCGAAGGCGGCGGTGACGGCCTCGGTGATCGCGCCACGGGCCTCCCGGTCGACCAGCGCGATCGCCGCACCACCGAACCCACCACCGGTCATCCGCGCACCGACGGCGCCGTGCTCGACGGCGGTCGCGACGGCCAGGTCGAGCTCCGGCACGGAGATCTCGAAGTCGTCGCGCATCGACTCGTGCGACGCGACGAGCAGCGAGCCGATCGCCCGCGGGCCCTGTTCGCGCAGCGTCCGGACGGTGTCGAGGACTCGTTGGTCCTCGGTCACGACGTGGCGCACGCGGCGGAAGGTCTCGTCGTCGAGCAGCTCCTGCGCACGGGGCAGGTCATCGACGCTCAGGTCACGCAGGGCCTCGACACCGAGCACCTGCGCACCCTTCTCGCACGAGGCCCGACGAGCTGCGTACCCACCGGTGGCGTGGGCGTGCTCGACCCGGGTGTCGATGACCAGGACCTCGAGCCCGTTGGCCTCGAGCGCCAGGTCGACCACGGCGGTGTCGAGCGTGCGGCAGTCCAGGAACACGACGGCGTCCTGCTCGCCGAGCAGTGACGCGGACTGGTCCATGATGCCCGTCGGTGCGCCGACGGCGTGGTTCTCGGAGTACTGCCCCACGCGGGCGAGGGTCTTGCGGTCGAGCCCGAGCTCCCACAGGTCGTTGAAGGCGAGCGCGACGCCGCACTCGATCGCGGCGCTGGACGACAGGCCGGCCCCGACGGGGACGTCGGACTCGATGAAGACGTCGAACCCGGTCTTGTCGGACAGGTCCGCGCCGGCCTGCTCGCGGAGTGCCCAGGCGATGCCGAAGACGTACGCCGACCAGCCGGTCATGTTCGACGGGTCGAGGTCGTCGAGCGACAGTTCGAGCACCGTGTCGGCGTCGAACGCGGACGAGACGCGCAGCACACGGTCCGGCCGCGGGGCGATCGACGCGGTGGTGCGCCGGTCGATCGCGAACGGCAGGACGTACCCGTCGTTGTAGTCGGTGTGCTCACCGATCAGGTTGACCCGGCCGGGGGCGGAGTACCGCACCGCCGGCTCGTACCCGTAGACCTGCTGGAACGTCATGCTCGCTCGATTCCCTGTCGGATGAACTCGGCTGCCTTCTCGGGCACGAGGTCCCCGATCCAGGCACCCATGGCGGCTTCACTGCCGGCCAGGAACTTCAACTTGTCCGCCGCCCGACGTGGCGACGTGATCTGCAGCATGAGCCGCACGGTGTCCCGCCCGACGTGCACCGGCGCCTGGTGCCACGCGGCGATGTACGGGGTCGGGTCGCCGTAGAGCTCGTCGATGCCCCGCGTCAGGCGCAGGTGCATGTGGGCCAGTTCGTCCTTCTCGGCTTCGGTCAGGCCGGCGAAGTCGGGGACGTGGCGGTGCGGCAGCATGTGGATCTCGATGGGCCAGCGTGCGGCGAACGGCACGAAGGCCGTGAAGTGCTCGCCCTGCAGGACGACCCGGTCCGAGGCCCGCTCGTTCGCCAGGTGCTGTTCGAACAGGTCCGGCCCGAAGCGCTCGATGGAGTCGAGCAGACGCTGCGTGCGGGGCGTGACGTACGGGTACGAGTAGATCTGCCCGTGCGGGTGGTGCAGCGTGACGCCGATCGCTTCGCCGCGGTTCTCGAACGGGAACACCTGCTGGATGCCGGGCATGGCGGAGAGCGCGGCGGTGCGGTCCGCCCAGGCCTCGACCACGGTGCGGGCACGCGACTCGGAGATCGACGCGAAGGACCCCTCGGTCGCGGGCGAGAAGCACACGACCTCGCACCGGCCGACGCTGCGGAGCTGCCGGTTCAGGCCGACGTCGGACAAGGACTGGAGCGAGGACGGAGCGTCATCGGCCTCGAGCAGCGGACCGAACGACGGTGACCGGTTCTCGAACACGGCGACGTCGTAGGTGCTCGGGATCTCGGACGGGTTCTGCGGTGTCTGCGGCGCGAGCGGGTCCTGGTCGGCCGGCGGCAGGAACGCACGGTTCTGCCGGCTCGCGGCGATGGAGACCCACTCGCCGGTCAGGACGTCCTGGCGCATCCGCGCGGTCTCGGGCCGAGGGTCGAGCGCACGCTCGTCGATGGCACGCTCAGCGGGCAGGGTGCTGTCCGCATCGTCGAAGTAGAACAGGTCGCGGCCGTCCGCGAGCTTCGTCACGCGCTTGGTGATCACCGGAACAGCCTAGCGCCGATCCGAAGCGTTGCGAAAGACTTCGGAAGCAAGCGAAACTAGAGCCGTGACCGACGACGACCTCTCCTTCCTGGCCGGATCGCTGCCCGCGCCGCTGCGGCAGGACCGCATCGTCTCCATCGTCGAGGGCGCGCCCGGCATGGTCCGGACCGCCGCGCTGGCCGCGTCGCTCGGCACGAGTGAGGTGACGGTCCGGCAGGACCTCGCGGTCCTCGACCAGGAGGCCCGGATCCGCCGGGTGCACGGCGGAGCGGTCCGCCTCGGGGCCGGGTCCACCGAGCGCCCCTTCGAGGAGACCGCCGTCGAGCACCAGGTGGCCAAGGCCGCCATCGGCCGCGCGGCCGCAGCGCTCGTGCGGTCCGGCGAGTGCGTCGTGCTCGACGTCGGCACCACCCCGGCAGCGGTCGCCGAGGCGCTCGTCGCCCGCACGGAGCTGTCCGACCTCACCGTCGTCACGAACTCGCTGACTACCGCGCTGGCCCTCGAGCGCGCCGTGCCGCGGTTCACGGTGATCGTCACGGGCGGCACCCTCCGACCGCTCCAGCACTCGCTCGTCGCACCGTTCAACAACACCCTGTTGCCGGTGATCGCCGCTGACGTCGTGTTCCTCGGTGGCACCGGTGTCGACGTCGCGCACGGTCTGACCAACGTCAACCTGCCCGAGACCGAGGCGAAGCGGGTGCTCGCGGCCACGGCTCGGCGTACCGTCGTCGTCGCGGACGGGTCGAAGTTCGGCCGGGCCCACATCGGGGTCGTCCGCGCGCTCGAGGACATCGACGTCGTCGTCACCGCCGAGGCCGAAGCCGACGCGGTCGCCACGATCCGGGCGGCCGGCGTCGAGGTCGTCGTCGCGGACGGCGAGGACACAGCCGGAAGGAACCACACCCCATGACCGCAGCACCCACCGGTGGCCAGTACCGCCTGCACCACGCCGGACCGGACGGCGTCGTCGAGGCCGTCGTGACCGAGGTCGCCGCCGGCATCCGAGAACTCCGCGTCGCCGGCTTCGACCTGACCGAGCCGTTCCCCGTCACCGAGCAGCCGCCCGGCGCCAACGGCATCGTGCTCGTACCGTGGCCGAACCGCGTCGCCGGCGGGGTCTGGGAACTCGACGGCAAGCGGCAGCAGCTGGACGTCTCGGAGCCGAAGTACGGCAACGCGTCGCACGGCCTGCTCCGCTTCGCGCCGTACCGTGTGGTGTCGCAGACCGAGACGGGGATCGTGCAGGAAGCCACGATCCACCCGCAGCACGGCTGGCCGTTCACGCTCGAGACCCGAGTGCACCACGAGCTCGTCGACGACGGCATCCGGGTGACGCACGAGATCACGAACCGTTCCGGGGCCCGCGCACCCTTCGCGGTGGGGGCGCACCCGTACCTGCGCGCCGGTGACACCCCGGCCGACGACCTCGTCGTCACGCTCGACGCCGCCACCGCCTTCACCGTCGACGAGCAGAAGGTGCCGAACGGGTCCGTGTCGGTGGAGGGCACTTCGTTCGACCTGCGACGGGGACTGCGTGCCGGTGACGCGGATCTCGACACCGCGTACTCCGACATCACCCCGGATGCCGACGGGGTCCGTCACACGACGCTGCACGGCCCCGAGGGTGACGGCGTGCAGCTCTGGCAGGACGCGTCGTTCCCGTACGTGCAGGTGTTCACCTCTCGGGAGTACCCCCGCGGCGACGGGAAGGGTCTGGCCGTGGCGGTCGAGCCGATGACCGCTCCGGCCAACGCACTGAACTCCGGTGAGGGCCTGCGCTGGCTCGAGCCCGATGAGACCTGGACCGGCTCCTGGGGCATCCGCCGCGTCTGGTCCTAATTCCTGAATTCCTCGAGTTTGAACGGTAGTGCTCCCACTTCGCGAGGCTCAAGCTTCAACAAATTTTTACCATAACTGCGTCCGTAAGCGGATAGCACGCTGGTCGCGAGATCTAACAGCACTGAATGAGCATCATCGATGTCTAGGGCTTGGTCCAAGAGCCCGGATATCGGCTTCGGGTAAAGTCCGAGGTAGTTGTTGAGGTGGACGGCCTTAGAAAGGTTCCGAATGAAACGTGGCCGCGAAGAATCTTGCTTCGCCATGTAGACGAACAGCAATGGAGCGACCCTTACACTTTGTTGTTTCCATGGAATGGCCCGCCTTGATACCAGTGCTCGACTCCCCACCTTCCGGCTGACATCGGCCAGATAGTCCGCGAAAAGGGGCGATTCCTCAGCAATTTCCGAGAGAGACAGCTCTGTGTCAATTAGCCATTTGCTGTCCGAAGGAATCGGTATTCCCGACTCAGTCGCTTTGATCAGCCCGTTAGGGATGGCGCGCGCGCGAGGTACCATTGGGCGGACCCAATCTGGGCGCACCCCCAGCCGCAGCAATTGCTCGTCCGATAGGATGAAAAGACTATTTGCCCCGGTAGCGACGCCCCTGGAGACGTCGAAAAAGTCACTTACTACGTGATTTGTTGTGGAAGCAGGCAGGGTAATGTTCGCAAAGGACCATCTGTCGCCGCGTTGAAGTTGGCTGATGGGAAGTCGTCTTCGATCCGTTGGAGAGGCTGCGGAGCCACCTTGACTCACGGTGACCTCTCCTTCAGGCCGGGGAGACTCCTTGCGATAGATAATCACAGTGGTCGATGTGAGAGCATTATCGAAGAGGAGTTCGGCGGCGTCATAAGTGTGGAGACGGAGAAGGGAGACTGTCTTTGATAAATAATCGCGCAATGCACGACCGTACCGCGTTACCATGAACTCCGACGGCACAATCCAAGCTGCAATCGCTCCCGCGCGGAGCCACGCATGAGCGCGGAGGATGAAGTAGAGGTAGAGATCCGACCGAGCCGAGATATTCAGGTCGAGCTCGCTGCTCAGTTTGGTCCTTACATGCTGAAGGTCAGCGCTTACAAGTTGAGACCGACGATATGGAGGATTCGCCAGGAGCATCGTCCACGCGTGCTCCTGTGGGGGGGTCCGCAGGAAGTCCGCGACTAGGACATTTGTTCCTTGTCGAGACCATTTCCGCTGAAGTAGACGCGCCGATGTCGCGTCGAGTTCTACAAGCTGAGCAGAGTTGAGGCGGTCGATACCGACCGCCCTTCGCGCGGCTGCGAACAGCACTCCGTTTCCGGCGGCCGGCTCACCGAAGTCAACAAGGCCGTCACGGGCAAGGAAGCGTTCCGCGAGCATCGCGACGTCGAGGGCAAGCTCTGGCGGGGTTGCGATGGCACTTCGCAGTCGCTGACGGGCTCTGCTCCCTTCAACATCGCTGCCGGTGATTGCGGTCAACTCGTCGTCGGACCAGAAGGCTAGTTGAGTATCTGGGGATACAGTCAGCGACTGCAAACCGCTATCCCCGCGGACTGCACCTACCGGGCTCCGGCCCTGGAGGTGGAGTCGTTCGCCGATTGCCGACACCAAAAGCAACCGCGCTTCCTCGCTCAGATCAGCGAATGGCAGAGGCGCGATTTTGAACCTGTCAAAAAGCTCATCGGTGATTTCGTGGGCTGGCTGAGTGAGCGCGACGCCGTAGACATGTTTCGATGACGACTGCGCGCGCGCTTCCCGGCTTGAACCGTAGAGCAACAGGCTGGTTTCGAACTCCAGCTGCCACGGGAATTCGCGGAGGACGCGGAGGGCTCTTGCGGCAAAGGGGCTGGCCTCGCCAGCGTATAAGGTGAAATGTAGAAAACTGGTTGGGAAATCTGGTTTATAGCTAAGAAGCTCGAGTGGTTCCGATGTACTCGCGATAACAAGCGTCGAAATCGCAGGTTCATTAAGGTCGTCAAACGAAGTTGCGTTCTCGAGGGTGAAGGCGAGAGTTCCTGAAGCAGTCTCGTCTACCGGCCAGAAATTGCGAGGTCCCCGAGGGGCATGACGAAGCGTTAAGTGAGGCAAGGATGTACTCGATGGCTGGAGTAGTCGGCGGAGAATTTCTAACTCTGCTGAAGGGCTGCCCTCGGCCAGGAATGCAAGCTGAACGGAACGTGGCACTGCTACACGACCAGCGAACGAAGGAATTTGCCGTCCCCAACGGCGTCGATCTCGCGGATAATCTGGTAGAGACGTTCAGTGTAACTCTGCGCGCGGTCGAACATTTCCTTGCGTGACGTCGGGTGTTCCAAGCTCTGCTGCAGATCCTCCGTCGGTTTGGCCGTCTGCTCCAGGAACCACGCGTACTCTTCGAGGGCATCGTCGACCGTGGACGCTGAGGAAGGAATGTCGCTAGCTACCATCTCTAGACGCTGCCGCGGAGATGCTGAGACAATCGCTCTGATTGCATCTTTCGTCACTGGCTCCTGCGCGCTTCCGATTGCTGCGATCGTCGCAAAGCAAGTTGTGGCTCGACTGTACTTCAGCTTGAAATTCTTGACTCGACTCTTCACAAGGACAGCTTGAGGTGCGTCATTACGCCTATTTTCGTAATTCAGAAGAAGCGTCTTCCAGAACCGCATGATGTCGTTCAGTAAGAACCACGGTCGGAAGGCATCCTCATGCCGAGGGTAGTCACGGTAATAGGTCTCAATAATGGAGTCGAGGATGCTCGAATACTCTTCTTCGCCATAAAGAGCACGGCTCTCCAGAAGCAGCAGCATTCGACTCGTGAAGTAATTTCGATGGTCATCCTCCGGACTGCCGAGATTCTTCAGCATATCCTTGAGCAGGTGTGACTGCAAAAATTCAGCGTCATTCGAAAGTGCCGGATACTCGAGTTCTTCGACAATGTCGATTAAGCGCCCGAATAGCCGATATTCGTTGGTTCTACGGGTGCCGTGTGGGTCATCATCGTTATATGTGAAAAATAGGTCGACATCGGAATGGCGACTTGCCTCGAGACGCCCGTAAGAGCCAACCGTGAAGATTGCGAGTCCTGGTAGCTGGATTCCAGCTATTCGATCGGATATTGCTTGCTTGAGTTCGGTATTGCGCTCCTGCGAGTACGCAGCCCGCTCTTCAAAAATCTCGTTCACTCGCCCTCCCGAGGCCTCTGTGTAGAAGATTACACAGAGAGCGACTGGGTGCGGTGTTGATGGCTGAGTCAGCCGCGGCGCATACGGAGTGCCTCGACCGCGAGGGACTCGCTGGCGTACCGGCCGACCTCGTGCGCCCAGGCCGGGTCGTCTCCGCGCAGGGCGATGAAGTCCTTGCGTTGCCGGCAGACGTAGCCGAGCACCGCGGTGGCCGTCGCGACCTCGATGAAGTCCTTGCGGATGTGCCGGGTCGTGACCTGCGCGTTGCGACGGAGCGTGTCGAGCAGGAGCTCGTTGCTCATCGTCGTGTTGGTCGCTGCGGCGAGCTCGACGATGCGGCGCGCGTCCCCGGTGCTGCTGGTCTGCGTGGCTTCGATGGGCTCGATCACGGTGTACCCCGTTCGTTCGTGGTGATGCGGTGCTGCAGGATCCGGTGATCGGATCCGGGAACGACACTATCGGCGGCAGCCCAACAGCCGGCTGTGCGCGGGCTGATGTGTGCAGGGGATCTGCCATGAGCCAGCTGGGGACGACTTGTACCCCGAACACGAGCCCGAGGTCAGGCGCAGCGTTCGTCGTCGGAGGCAGCGAGCGCGTCGAGGGAGTCCGAGACCCGGTCCGCCAGGTACTGGTAGCCGGCGTCGTTGAGGTGTCCGCCGTCGATCGCCGCGTAGCCCGGGCTGTTCGCCGCGGTGAACCACTGCCCGGCGAGCGCGTCGATGTACGGCACGCCCGCTGCCGCCGCCCCCGCGGAGACCGAGGAGGCGACCCCGACCGTCGACTTCGCCCACGGCAACGGCGCTGACGGCCCGAGCGCGACGACGACGGCGTCCGGCCAGGTCTGTTCGGCGTCGCGGAGGGTCTTCTCGACGCGGGCCTGCAGGACCGACGCGTCGACGAGCCAGTCGTTCTGGCTGCCCTGCACGATGACGAGCTCGGGATCGACGGTCGCGGCGTGCCGTTCGAGGCGGGGGCCGAACGTGTAGTGCGAGGACCCGGTGCGGCCGGTGTCGACGTAGCCCGTCCCCGGGTAGCCGTCGATCGTGGCCTTCCAGTCCCGGTCGGCCGCGAGGTCCTGTGCCCACCCGTCGATGCCGCTGGTCGAGCCGCGGCCGGAGGTGTACGAGTCGCCGACGATCAACACGTGCGAGCCGGGGGCGATCGCGTCGGAGACCTCGGCGGAGGAGACGCTCGACGACGTCGTGACGGGCTGGCAAGCACTCGACACGGTCGGCAGGATGACGAGCAGCCCGCTCACGCCGAGAGCCATAGCTCCGAGCGCGATGCCGGGGAGGAGTCGTCGTGCCATCCGCCACATCTTAGACAACGGGACCGGAACGGCAGCTGAGGTGGGCCCCGTGGGGCTCGAACCCACGACCCTCGGATTAAAAGTCCGGTGCTCTACCAACTGAGCTAGAGGCCCTCACCCGCAAGGCTAGCGGGTGAGGGCCTCTGGGAAGAACCTGGTGTCGAGGGTCAGCCGCGACGCCCGGTGAGCGTCCGCAGCAGCCACAGGACGACGGCCACGATGAGCAGCACGATGCCGACCCACAGCAGGAACTTGAGGCTCGCGGTGAAGCCACCGACGAACAGCAGGATGACCGCGATGACGGCCAGGATGATGAGCAACGGGTTCATGGGGGAGTCCTCTCCTTCACGTTCGGGAGGAGCGCCTCCCGACGAGACACCGTACCCGCGGCGCTGCCGTTGCGTTCTGGGCGAACGGAGGGCGGGCGTGTCACCGGCCGTGCCTACACTGACGCGGTGCCTCGCGATCACCACCGTCCTGTCCACTTCACCGATGCTGAGTTCGCCGCGATCCAGGGCGGTGAGGACCCGGCAGTCGTGAACCGTGTCGCGCACGAGACCGCGAACGCGCTGCTGCACCGGGTGCGTCAGGACCCGGACCCCGCGGTGGTGGAGCGGCTCGTCACCTACACGGACGTGCACGGCATCGACGCGATCGCCGAACTCTGGGCACGGGTGGGTGCGCACACCCTGCCGGGTGCCCTGTGGCGGGTGTACCTCGTCCGCACGGTGATCCGGCAGAACCCGGAGGAGATCGCGTACTTCTTCCAGCGGGGCACCGAGCGCATCGGCACGATCGACCAGGCGGTCGCGGGGGCGGAGCAGCCGACCGGTCCTGCCGAGATCCTCACCCTGGCGGACCGCATCCTGCACGGGCTGTACACGGGCGACTTCGCCGTGGCGCTCGACCGTGGGGCGGCGTTCTGCCGGCTGACCGCGGCCGGTGCGACTGCCGTGGCGGACGACTCCGACCTGACCGCGACCGGCCGCGCGAGCGAACTGACGCGGCGGGCGCTCCGTCTCACGGAGCTGGCGGCCGACCTGACCGAGGCGGCGGCGCTCTGGCGTCGCGAGAGCCTGGACTAGCGAGCGAACGCGCCGGACCCGCACCGGGCCTCCCGGCTGGCTGCGCATGGTGAGCAGAAGATGTCGGGTCGCAACGATGCAAGCGACCATTTCTGCTCACGAAGCGAGACGAGACGAAGCGAGACCGGACCGAACGCAAGACGGCAGAGAAAGACCGGGCCGCAGAAGCGCCTCTCGGCGCGAGGCCGCTCGAAGCGGCGAATTTTGGAGCCCGGGGCTTGCTGCGGCCCGGCGAGACCAACTCTACGACGCGTCGGCTGAGTCTGCTGCCCTGTTCACTCTCGGTGGACAGATCCGGACCCGGGCGTGCCCGGCAGACGGCCCGGACGCGGCGTCCCGACAACTTCTCGGCATCCGATCCAATCCACCACGGGCACCGCGCCGAATCATCAGCGTGACGGACTTGATGACCGTCACGAACGCGAGAGGCCCGGCGTGACCCGGACCGGTATCCGCCGGTCAATTCCCTGTGGGTCACGCTGGCCTCTCGTCTCCGCACGACGCGGCGGCTTCGTCCTACCCGGGGCGGGACCGCAGCACAGCTCCAACCGCAGCACAGCACCACCGCAGCACAGCACCACCGCAGCACAGCACCACCGCAGCACAGCACCACCAGCACCACCGCATCACGCAGCACCCCTGACAGAACGGCCACAACCGGTCGCCGACGCACCCGAGAGGAGGGAAACCTGCAATGCTTGCCCTCGTGGATAGCGACACCGAACGCTGGAGCTCGTCAGAGCCAGCCCAGGCATCGCCGGACGACCTCTTGGCGCGGGTTGCCTCCGGTGACCAAGCCGCCTTCGCGGACCTCTACGACGCCCTCTCCGGCCGGGTCCTCGGACTCGTGACGCGGCTCCTCCGGGACCGCGCCCAGTCCGAAGAGGTCACGCAAGAGGTCTTCCTCGAAGTCTGGCAACAAGCCACCCGGTTCGACCGGAAGCGCGGGACCGCCTCCAGCTGGGTCCTGACCATGGCGCACCGCCGAGCGGTGGACCGGGTCCGGGCGTCGCAGGCCTCGCACGACCGGGACACGAAGATCGGTATCCGCGACCTCGAGTCCGGTTTCGACCAGGTCTCCGAGTCGGTCGAGATCCGCATCGAACACGAACGTGTCGGCAGGGCCCTGGCCAAGCTGACCGAGTTCCAGCGGCAGGCCGTGCAGCTCGCGTACTACGGAGGCTTCTCGCACAGCGAGATGGCCGAACAACTCGGTGTCCCCATCGGCACCGTCAAGACCCGTCTCCGTGACGGGATGATCCGACTCCGAGACGAGATGGGGGTGACCTCATGACCGAACGACACGACGACCCCGCCCTGCTGACGGGTTCCTACGCACTCGACGCGCTGTCCGACGATGAGCGCATGCTCCTCGAGGACGTCCTCACGACGTCGCCCGAACTCCAGGCCGAGGCCGACTCGCTGCGCGAGACCGCGCTGCAGCTGGCCTTCGCTGCCGCTCCGATCGAGCCGCCGACGTCGCTCCGCGCGTCGCTGCTGGCCCAGATCGCGACGACCCCGCAGGCTGCACCACTGGCCGAGACGGCTCCTGCCGTCGACACGACCTCCGTCCAGGAGGCCCGTCCCGAGCCCGCCAGGCACGTCGCCTCGATCGCCGACGGCTCCACCACCGGTGGCCGGGCGACCTCCGAGGCTCGCCGCCGCTGGTTCCAGCGTCCGGCAGCCATGCTCACCAGTGCGGCTGCGGTCGCCGTGGTCTTCCTCGGTGTCGGCCTGGGGGTCGGCGTCGCGAACGGTCCGGCCGACGGACCGGGCACCGGCACCACGCAGGCATCGAGCGGCCTCGACCGCATCTACGCCGCGTCGGACTTCCAACGCAGCACCACCAAGGTCGAGGGCGGCGGCACGGCCACGGTCGTGTGGTCGAGCGACCTCGGCAAGTCCGCGGTGATCCTCGACGGTGTCGCCCAGGCGCCGAAGGGCAAGACGTACGAGCTCTGGTACATCGGCTCCGAGAACGAGGGCGGCACGATCAAGTCGGCTGGCCTGGTCGACGGTGTCGCCGACGGCGTGCACTCGGCCGTGCTGAAGGGCTCGATGTCCGACGGTGCGACGATCGGCATGACGGTCGAGCCGGCCGGTGGTTCGGAGCAGCCGACCACGACGCCGATCATGGCGGTCCCGACCACCTCGGCCTGACCCTCCCCGGAAGGTGCTCACGCGATCGATGCGTGGGCACCTTTCGTCGTTCCACGAGGCGATCGACGCGTGGATCGTCGGAACATGCGCACGCACCGTCTGCGTGCGCATCGAGCGACGAACCACGAGACGATCGACGCGTGGATCGTCGGAACATGCGCACGCACGCACCCCGCACGGCCCCCGCGCCCAGCGCAACCACGAAGGCCCGGTGCGCGTCCGTGGCGGACGTGCACCGGGCCTCCCGGTCGTCCGTCAGCACGACGGACGGACAGCGATCAACCGAAGCGACCCGAGACGTAGTCCTCGGTGGCCTGGACGGACGGGTTCGAGAACATCGTGGCGGTGTCGTCGAACTCGATGAGCTTGCCCGGCGCACCGGTGCCGGCGATGTTGAAGAACGCCGTCTTGTCGCTGACGCGCGACGCCTGCTGCATGTTGTGCGTGACGATGACGATCGTGAACTCCTTCTTGAGCTCGCCGATCAGGTCCTCGATGGCCAGGGTGGAGATCGGGTCGAGCGCCGAGCAGGGCTCGTCCATCAGCAGCACGTCGGGCTGCACCGCGATGGCACGGGCGATGCAGAGACGCTGCTGCTGCCCACCGGACAGGCCCATGCCGGGCTTGTCGAGGCGGTCCTTGACCTCGTTCCACAGGTTCGCACCCTGCAGGGAGCGCTCGACGATGTCGTCGGCCTCGGACTTCGAGACGCGCTTGTTGTTGAGCTTCACGCCCGCGAGCACGTTGTCCTTGATGGACATCGTCGGGAACGGGTTCGGACGCTGGAAGACCATGCCGACCTGGCGACGCACGAGCACCGGGTCGACCCCGGGGCCGTACAGGTCGTCGCCGTCGATCTTGACCGAGCCCTCGACCCATGCGCCGGGGATGACCTCGTGCATGCGGTTCAGGGTGCGGAGGAAGGTGGACTTGCCGCAGCCGGACGGGCCGATGAAGGCGGTGACGGTGCGGGGCTCGATGGTGATGTCGACACCCTCGACCGCCTTGAACTTCGAGTAGTAGACGTTGAGGCCGTCGACCTCGATGCGCTTGGACACGTTGATCCTTCTGGTGGGTGGGGAAGTGGGTTCGCTAGCGCGAGAGCTTGGGGGCGAAGAGTCGGGTGACGAACCGGGCGAGCAGGTTGAGCGCCATCACGATGAGGATGAGCACCAGCGCGGCGGTCCAGGCACGGTCGACGAACGGCTGCGGGTTGGCGCCCTGCTGCGAGTACTGCGTGTACGCGTACACCGGCAGGGTCATCATCGGGTCCTTGAACAGGTCGTAGTTCATGCTCGCGGTGAAGCCGGCGGTGACGAGCAGCGGAGCCGTCTCGCCGATGACGCGGGCGATGGAGAGCATGACGCCGGTGGTGATGCCGGCGAGCGACGTGGGCAGGACGACCTTGAGGATCGTGAGGTACTTCGGCACCCCGAGGGCGTAGGACGCTTCGCGGAGCTCCATCGGCACGATCTTCAGCACCTCTTCGGTGGAGCGCACGACGATCGGGATCATCAGCACCGACAGGGCGACGGAGCCGACCAGGCCGAAGCGGGCACCAGGGCCGAGGAACAGCGCGAACAGCGAGTACGCGAACAGACCGGCGACGATCGAGGGGATGCCCGTCATGACGTCGACGAAGAACGTGATGCCCTTCGCCAGCGCGCCGCGGCCGTACTCGACCAGGTAGATCGAGGTGAGCAGCCCGATCGGCACCGAGATGAGCGCCGCGAACAGGGTGATCTCGAGCGTGCCGACCAGCGCGTGGATCGCGCCGCCACCCTCGGAGATCACGCCGCGCATCGAGTACGAGAAGAAGTTCGCGTCGAAGCGGGCCAGGCCGTCGGCGATCACGGTCCAGAGCAGCGACACCAGCGGCAGGACCGCGATGACGAAGGCGGTGATGACGAGCGACGTGACCAGTCGGTTGACGGCCTGACGACCGCCCTCGACGATGCGCGAGACGACCACGATCAGGACGTCGAACAGGACGGTGCCGAGGAACAGCGCGGCGACGACGTTGAAGTCCTTGACCGCACCGCCGGCGTTGAGCAGGGCGAACACGGCCACCAGGGCGACCCAGCTGCCGACCAGCAGCAGCCACGGCACCGAGCGGTGCAGCTTGCCGTTGGCGTAGACGTTGCCGGCGGTGCCGGTGTGACGGAGCGCGAGGGACATCGGGTGCGACCTCTCAGCTGACCCGCGTGCGGACGATGTACCGCGCGAGCATGTTGATGACCAGGGTGATGACGAACAGGATCAGGCCCGTCGCGATCAGGGCGTTCAGGGCGGTCCCCGATGCCTCGGCGAACTGCAGCGCGATGTTCGCGGCGATCGTCGAGGGGTTCTGCGAGGTCAGCATCTGGAAGGTGACGTTCGTCGAGACCGACAGCACCAGGGCGATCGCCATCGTCTCGCCCAGGGCACGTCCGAGCCCGAGCATGATCGCGGAGACGATGCCGGACTTCGCGAACGGCAGCACGGACAGGCGGATCATCTCCCAGCGCGTCGCACCGAGGGCCAGGGCGGCTTCCTCGTTGAGCGTGGGCGCCTGCAGGAAGATCTCGCGCATGACGGCCGTCATGATCGGGATCGCCATCACGGCGAGGACGATCGATGCGGTCAGGATGGTACGGCCGGTGCCGGACACCTGGCCGGAGAAGAGCGGGAACCAGCCGAGGTACTCGTTCAGGAAGCCGTAGAACGGCTTCACGAACGGCGCCAGCACCACGATGCCCCAGAGGCCGTAGACGACCGACGGGACCGCGGCGAGCAGGTCGATGACGTAGCCGAGCACCGGCGCGAGGCGTCGCGGTGCGTAGTGCGAGATGAACAGGGCGATGCCGAGTGCGAGCGGGACCGCGATCACGAGCGCGATGAGCGCGGACCAGACGGTGCCGAAGACCAAGGGGCCGACGTAGTCCCAGAAGTTCGTGGCGTTGTTCGGCAGGTCGCCGACCTTGGCGGCGAACGCCGGGATGCTCTGCCAGACGAGGAACGCCGCGACGAGCACGAGCACGAAGAGGATGAGGCCGCCGGCGATCACCGAGGCAGCGGAGAACACCCGGTCACCGACGCGGACGACGGCCTTCGGCTTGGTCGGGGTGACGGTGGCCCCTGGCTGGGCCGGTGCGGTCGTCATGGGACTCCTGTCGGAGGAACGCCGGGGGAGGCGACGGGTTCGGGGATGGTGCGTGGTGCGTGGCGCTGGTCGGACGGGCGCTGGCGGTGGAGCCGGGCTGCTCGCGTCGCGACGAGCAAGGGCCCGGACGCCGGTCAGGTGGGTGGGACCGGCGTCCGGGCGCTTGAGGGTCTTACTTGATGGAGTCGACCGCGGCAGCGGCCTTGTCGGCCAGGTCGGACGACAGGGCGGCCGACTTGGCCTCCTTCGCCGCAGCGTCCTGGGCGTCGCCGGAGACGACGTAGTTCAGGAAGCCCTTGACCAGGTCGGCCTTGTCCGAGTCCTTGTACTCCTGGCACGCGATGGCGTAGGAGACGAGGACGAGCGGCCAGGCGCCGTCAGCGGTGTCCTTGCGGTCGATGTCGATCGCGAGGTCGTTGTCCTCGCGGCCGGTGGCGACCTTCGAGTCGGCGACGACCTGCGCGGCGCCGTCGGCCGAGATCTCGGTGGCCTTGTCGCCGACCATCAGCTTCGCCTTGTCGAGGTCACCCGCGCCGGAGTCGTCGATGTAGGTGATCGCGTTGGAGGCGCTGCCCATGGCGGAGGCGACACCGGAGGTGCCCTTCGCGCTGTCACCGACCGAGTACGGGAAGGTCTGGCTCGGCTCTTCGGTCCAGACGTCGCCGGCGTTCGCGGAGACGTACTCCGAGAAGTTCTGCGTGGTGCCCGAGTCGTCGGAGCGGTGCACGACCGTGATGTTCGCGTCCGGCAGGTCGACGCCGTCGTTCAGGTCGGCGATCTGCGAGTCGTTCCACTTGGTGATCTTGCCCGAGAAGATGCCCGCGATGGTCTTCGCGTCGAGGGTCAGGTCGCTGACGCCGTCGACCTTGTAGGCGATCGCGATCGGGGAGATGTAGACCGGGATGTCGATGGCCTTGGTGTCGGCCTTGCACAGGTCGAAGGAGCCCGAGAGCTCCTCGTCGTTCAGTGCTGCGTCGGAGCCGGCGAAGTCCGCGGCGCCCGAGATGAAGTTCTTGCGGCCGGCGCCCGAGCCGTCGGGCGAGTAGTTCACCGTGACGCCCTTGGCGACGTCCTGGAAACCGGCGGCCCAGGTGGCCTGCGCGGTCTGCTGGGCGGACGAGCCGGAGCCGGTCAGGGTGCCGGTGAGGCTCGAGGAGCCGGTGTTGCTCGAGGAGGACTCGGTGCTGCCCGCGTCCTCGTTCGCCGCGCACGAGGAGAGCACGACTGCGCCGGCGATCGCGATTGCTGCGATCGAACCGATTCGCTTGATGTTCACAGGGGTCCCTTCGGGGATGGGGTGCAGTGGGACCACTGCGGTCCCTGGGCCGGTGCCGACCCGGGAGCGACTGTAGGGACGCGAGGTGACGGGGATCACGCGCGTTGGTGAACGGAAGGTGAACGAGGGGTTGTGCCGACCGGGAGGCGCGGATCGCGTTCCGGGCGCGGCGGACGCCCGGCACGTGGCCGGGTGCAGGGCGTGCGGTCGCTACGCCGGGATCGTGTTGCGGTGCGTCTCGACGGCGACGAGGGTCTCGCCGGCGATGTGCATCACCGAGAAGTCGCCGACCGAGAGCATCGCGGCGCGGCGGAGGTCGAACCGGCCGGAGTCGTCGGCGGTCGCGGTGGCGATCCGGGCGATGATGTCCGGCAGCACCGGCCCGTGCGAGCACAGCACCGCGGTCTTGCCCTTGTCGAGCCGGCGGCGGACGATGCCCTTGACGTCGGCGGCGCCGCGGTCGTGGGCGTCCTGGCTGATGTCGGGGGTGCTCGAGACGCCGAGCTTCGTGGTGGCGGACAGCGGTTCGACGGTGGCGAGGCACCGGGCCGCCGTGCTGCTCACGATCTTCTTCGGGCCGAACGCGGCGACGGGCGACGCAGCGGCCTTGGCCTGGGAACGACCGACGGGCAGGAGCGGACGGGTGGCGTCCGGGCCGTTCCAGTCGGAACCGGGCACGGTCTTCGCGTGTCGCAGCGCGATCAGGGCGAACGTGCGGTGGTGGCCCGCGGCGGCGCGCTCGGCGAACCGGTCGAGGATCGCCACGTCGCGCTCGTACGTCAGACGGTTGCGGGCGTCGTCGATCGTGACCCACTCGAGGGCCGCGACCTCGTGGTTCGGGGTGAAGTCACCCGCGCGGGCGTACTCCTTCGACGAGACGCGGGCGGCCCAGTAGTGCACGACCTTGTCGCGACCGTTCGGCAGCACGTACTCCGCAGTGCCGAGCGGGGCGCCGAGGTGCACGCGGTACCCGGTCTCCTCGTCGATCTCGCGCACGGCGGTCGTCGGGACGGCCTCGCCCGGGTCGACCTTGCCCTTGGGCAGGGAGACGTCCTTGTGGTGGTCGCGGTGGATGAGCAGCACGAGGGGCGTGCCGTCCTGTTCGCGCCAGACGACTGCGCCGGCGGCGAGGACGGGGCCCGAGGGACCGCCGCTCACCGAGTGGAGCGCTTCCGAGCCGAGATCTTCCGCATCGTCACATTCTGCACGTCTTCGAGCGGGCGACCGTCATCGTCGGTCGAGTGCCGCGTCCACTCACCGTCGGACTCGAGGTGCCACGAGCTCGCGGTGTCGGCCATCGCCAGGTCGAACATCGCGAGCACCTCGTCGATGTGGTCCGGAGCCGTCAGCCGGACGAGGGCCTCGACGCGGCGGTCGAGGTTGCGGTGCATCATGTCGGCGCTGCCGATGAACACCGCCGGGTCGCCGTCGTTGTGGAACGCGAACGCACGGGAGTGCTCGAGGTACCGCCCGACGATGCTCCGCACCCGGATGGTGTCGCTCACGCCCTCCATCCCCGGCTTGAGGGAGCAGATGCCGCGCACCCAGACGTCCACCGGCACGCCGGCCTGGCTGGCCAGGTACAGGGCGTCGATGATCTGCTCGTCGACCATCGAGTTGACCTTGATCCGGATGCCGGACGGCTTGCCGGCACGCGCGTTGTCGGACTCGGTCTGGATCCGCTTGAGCAGCCCCTTGCGCAGGTGCAACGGCGCGACCAGCAGCCGCTTGAACTTCTTCTCGATCGCGTAGCCGGACAGCTCGTTGAACAGGCGCGTCAGGTCCTTGCCCACGGTGTCGTCGGCGGTGAACAGGCCCATGTCCTCGTAGATGCGCGAGGTCTTCGGGTTGTAGTTGCCCGTGCCGATGTGGCTGTAGTGCTTGAGCGTGCCGCCCTCTTGCCGGATGACGAGCACGAGCTTCGAGTGCGTCTTCAGCCCGACCAGGCCGTAGACGACGTGCACGCCGGCCTTCTCGAGCTTGCGGGCCCACGTGATGTTGTTCTGCTCGTCGAAGCGCGCCTTGATCTCGACGAGCGCCAGGACCTGCTTGCCCGCGGCGGCCGCGTCGATCAGGGCCTCGACGATGGGGCTGTCACCCGAGGTGCGGTACAGCGTCTGCTTGATCGCGAGCACGTGCGGGTCGGCCGCGGCCTGCTCGAGGAACGCCTGCACGCTCGTCGCGAAGGACTCGTACGGGTGGTGCACGAGGACGTCGTTCGCCTTGATCGCACGGAACAGGTCGGGCTTCGTGTTCGGTTCGCCCGGCTGGAACTGCACCGGGGTCGTCGGCACGTGCTTCGGGTAGTGCAGGTCCGGGCGGTTGATCTTCGAGAGCTCGAACAGGCCACCGAGGTCGAGCGGCGACGGCAGCCGGAAGACCTCCTGCTCGGTGATGTCGAGTTCGCGCACGAGCAGGTCGAGGGTCACCGGGTCCATGTCCTCGGTGATCTCGAGACGGATGGGCGGACCGAACCGGCGACGCAGCAGCTCGCGCTCGAGTGCCTGGATGAGGTTCTCGGCCTCGTCCTCCTCGATCTCGACGTCCTCGTTGCGGGTGACCCGGAACACGTGGTGCTCGAGCACCTCCATTCCCGGGAACAGGTCGTCGAGGTGGTTCGCGATGAGGTCTTCGAGGGGGATGAAGCGCATCCGGCCGGAGTTGTCGTCCGGCAGCTTGATGAAGCGGGAGAAGTTCTGCGGCACCTTGAGGCGCGCGAACTCCTGGCGCTGCGACTTCGGGTTGCGGACCCGGACCGCCAGGTTGAGCGAGAGCCCCGAGATGTAGGGGAACGGGTGCGCCGGGTCGACCGCCAGGGGCATGAGCACCGGGAAGATCTGCTCGTTGAAGTACTCGCGCATCCGGAGCCGGTCGGCCTCGTCCAGGTCGGACCAGTGCTCGACGTGGATGCCGGCGGCATCGAGGTCGGGCTTGAGCGACCCGATGAACGCCTGGGCGTGCCGGTCCTGCAGCTCGTGTGCCTTCTTCGCGATGTCGCGCAGGACGTCGCTCGGGGCGCGGCCGACGTTGGTGGGCACGGCGATGCCGGTGTCGATGCGGCGCTTCAGGCCCGCGACCCGGACCATGAAGAACTCGTCGAGGTTGGACGCGAAGATCGCCAGGAAGTTCGCCCGCTCGAGCAGGGGCTGCGTGCGGTCCTCGCCCAGCTCGAGCACGCGCTGGTTGAAGCGGAGCCAGCTCAGCTCGCGGTCGAAGTAGCGGTCCGACGGCAGCGACTCGTGCTCGATCTCGACGACCTCGTCGAAGTCGTCGAGGTCGGGTGCGACGGATTCGCCGTCGAGCTGCGGTTCGGTGTCCATGTCCACATCCTGCCACCCGGGCTCCGTGGCCGGAGGGCGTCCGGTGGACGCTGTGGAAACACGCGGTGAACGCGCTCAGCCGGACGTCGACGGTCGGCGCAGGAGCGGGACGTGGCCCCACCGCGTCACGACGCGCCACGACCACTCGACCGGGCCGTACGTGAACCGGCGCAGCCAGAGCCGGCTCGCGATCGACTGCACCGTGATCGAGAGGACTCCGATCACGACGACCGGCCACGAATCGGCACTGTGCCGCAGGTCGAGGGCCGGTCCCGCGACCCAGGCGATCACGGCCGCGGCCACGAAGTTCGTCAGGGCCATCCGGCCGAGCGGCTCGAACACGGCTGCGAGCACGCGCTGCGCCGGAGTGTGCCAGAGCAGGGCGAACCCGGCCGTGTACGCGATCGCCATGACGACCCCGGCGATGCCGCCCGGTGTGGTGAAGCGCGGATCGCCGGGCGTGGTCGTCTGCCACAGCACTGCCGGGACCGCCGCGACGGCAGCGACGCCGAACACCACGCCGATCCACCTGGTGCCGCGCTCGGCGACCCACGGCAGCCCGAACGCGGCCGACCCGGCGCCGAGCAGCATGAGTCCGGGCAGGCTCAGCACACCGCCGCCGGTGGACACGTACGCGGCGACCGTCCCCACGGCCCCGAGCAGCAGCACGGGGAGCCGGGGCAGCAGCAGGACGAACGGCATCACCACGAGACCGACCACGCCGTACTCCGCCAGGATGTTCCCGGGGTAGATCAGCCAGAGCAGGGCACCGATGGCGAAGAGGGCGACCAACCGGCGGACGAGCACCGCCCAGACGGCCGCACCACGTCGGCGCGCGCCGTCCTGCACGAACCACAGGCCCATGCCGAACAGGAACGCGAACACCGGGACGAAGCGCGTCTGCACGGTGAAGTCGAGCACGTCCCGCACGGGGTCGTCGTGCATCGGGTCGAGGGCTGCCCCGATCTCGGTGATGTCAGCGATGTTCACGGCGATGATGCCGGCGAGTGCGAACCCGCGGACGGCGTCGAGCAGGTGTGCGCGGTGGGGGAGTTGCGGCGAGGTGGTCATGCCTCCGATCCCAGCGGAGGGCGCACCGGTCTCGCGTCGTTCCGACGGATGATATTCCGTACATCACCAGAAGTACCGCGCTACGGCGAGGAGGAATGGTCACGATATACGAACGGTGACATCTGCGCCGGATTGTGGGTATGGTGGGTCCCGTCAGAGCCTCCGGGGGGATTCCACTGCGCGGGGGTGCAGCTACGAATGAAAGAGGTTCATCATGTCGCGTGTCCTTTCGACCGAGCAGGCCAAGACCGCCATCCGTCAGGTCCAGTCGATCATCAACGGTGGTTTCACCGACCAGATCTCGCAGCTCGACGCCCAGGGCCGGATCCTGTCCGACTCCAACGTCTGGGACGGCCCGCTCGCGGCGACCTTCCGTGGGTCGACCTGGCCGGAGACCAAGGCCGCCCTCGACAAGGCGAAGACCGAACTGGAGCAGCTCCGCACGCAGCTCGACAAGATCTCGCAGGACATCTTCACCGCGGGTGGCGGCGCGTAAGCAGCCACTCGTTCCGCCCGGACCGTCGCGCTCGCGGCGGTCCGGGCGTTCGCGGTCGGTGGGGCCGCGTGACCAGCACGACCAGTACGACTTCGGGGGATGAACCATGGCTGACCTGCACGGCAACGATCCGGTCGAGTTCGACAACGCCACGGCCGACGCACTCAGCACGGCACTGAACGGCGCGGCCGAGTCGATCGAGGGACAGGCCGGCTCACGGCAGTCCTACGTCACCACCGCGTCGCAAGAGTTCCGCGGGCACTTCTCCGAGCTCTTCGCGCAGAACGCGTCGACGGCAGCGTCCGACGGTTCGACGATCGCCGCGAACCTCCGCACCGTCGCGGGGTGGGTCGACAAGATGAAGGTTGCCGCCGAGCGGGAGAACGCTCGTCGCAAGGAAGCCCGCGACTGGGAAGCGGAGTACGGCGACCGGAACTTCTTCGAGTGGGTGCACGACAAGGTCGCCGGGGCGCCCGTGCCGCCCACCGTCCACCACGAGGACGCACCGACCTTCGACCAGGCGACCGGACCGAGCACTCCGCGCCAGACGCCGAACCCCGGCTCCGCTGGCGGGGGTGGGGGCGGGACGTCGTCCGCGAAGCCCGCCGACCTCCGCTCGTTCGCCACCGGGTCGTCGACGCTGAACCAGTCCCTCGACGGCAAGCCTGCCGGTCTGCGCGGCAAGCTCACCGACTTCGCGGCGAAGTGCTCCTGGGGGCACATCGACGCGACGAGCCTGGTGAACGCCTTCGAGCAGTGGATCACCGCCAACGGCCAGGACGTCACGTGGGCGAACACCATCGCCGACGCGTTCGCTGCTGCCGGCGGTGAAGGCGCCGTCTCCACGGTCTCGGATGCCGCGCTCGCCGCAGCCCTGGCTGCCGCGGGGGTCTCGCAGTCCCGCACGGACCTGCAGTTCGATCCGCCGTCCGCCTACGGGGCCCAGCCGACGACCGGCTACTCGATGGACCCGGTCAACACCACGACGGGCAACTTCCTCGAGCCGGAGCTCGACCTCGGGTTCACCGGTGCATCTGCAGCGCTGCAGGTCACCCGCATGTACAACTCCCTCGACCAGCACGTCGGGCTCTTCGGTCCGGGGTGGGCGTCGATCCTCGAGACCCGGCTGCTCATCGACGACGAAGGCGCGTCCTTCGTCGGTGCTGACGGCCGCCAGGTCCGGTTCCCGCGCGACGGCGAGGGCTGGGCGCGCGGAGTCGGCGAGAACCGCTGGCTCGCGGCCGAGGGTGACCGGCTCGTCGTCCGCGACAACCAGGGCGGGCGCATCGACTTCTCGCCGTCGGGGCAGTGGCTCGGACAGCGCGGCGGAGCCGGCACAGCGGTCCGCATCGAACGGAACAGCGACGACGTCGTCGTCCGCCTGGTGCACGAGCGAGGCCGCTCGATCGACGTCGACCACGTCGACGGCCGGGTCACGGTGCTCCGCGCGTCCGACGGCCGCCGCGTCGAGTACGGGTACGACGACCGGGGCCGCCTCGTCACGGTGACCGATGCCGTCGGCACCCGGACCTACGGCTGGAACGACGACGACCTGATCACCACGGTCACGAGCGCGGCCGGTGTCGTCGAGGTCGACAACACCTACGACGACCAGCGCCGCGTCGTCGAGCAGGTCAGCCCGCACGGCCGCACCGTGCGCTTCGCCTACCTGCCCGGTCGTGTCACGGTGGTGTCCGACCACGACGGTTCCCGGTCCAACTCGTACATCGCCGACGCCAAGGGGCGTCTCGTCGGGGTCATTGACTCCGACGACCGCCGCCAGTCGATGAGCTACGACCGCCACGGCAACCTGGTGTCGGCGACCGAGCGCGACGGGTCCGTCACCGTGCACGCGTACGACGACCGCGGCAGGAAGACCCGCACCGTCACGCCGTCCGGCGGTGACCTGACCTACGGGTACGACGAGCAGGACCGCGTCACGACCGTCGTCACCGAGGCCGGCGCCGTCGTCACCTACGAGTACGTGGGCGACGACCGCGACCCGTCGGTGATCACCGACCCGGTCGGCGGCCGGACGGAGCTGACCTGGCGAGACGGCGCGCTCACCCACGTCGTCGACCCGACCGGCGTGGTCCTGACCTTCGACCACGACGCGTTCGGCGAGCTCGTCGCGACCACGAACGCCGTCGACGCCACCGCTCGGATCGAGCGCGACGCCGCCGGTCGCCCGGTCGCCGCCGTCAGCCCGTCCGGCGCCCGGAGCGAGTACCGCTACGACGCAGCGGGGCTCCTCGTCGAACGGCGTGACGCCGACGGGGCCGTCTGGCGCTTCGAGTACGGCGCCGGCTCACGCGTCGCAGCGGTCGTGGACCCACTCGGAGCACGCACCACGTTCGACTACGCCCCGAACGGTGAACTCGCGACGACCATCGACCCGCTGGGTCGGCGTGTCTCGCGGACGTTCGACGACCAGGGGAACCTGGCGGAGCTCGCATTGCCGGGCGGCGCGGTCTGGACGTTCGCGCACGACGCCTTGTCGCGCCTCCAGGCCGTCACCGACCCTGCCGGCGCGACCTGGCGTCGTGAGTACGACGTCGTCGGCGAGCTGACGGCGACCATCGACCCGACGGGCGTCCGCCAGGAGTTCTCGGACGACGTAGCGACCGGCGTCGCGACCCTGCGCGACGCCTTCGACTCGGCGACCGTCCGGTTCGACGAGTACGGCCGACCGGTCGAGTCGAGCTCCGACGAGACCGGTTCCGAACTCGTCACCTACGACGCTGCCGGCCGACCCGTCGAACTCGTCGACGGCGAAGGCGGCCTGACCCGACTCGAGCGCGACCTCGCCGGCCGTGTCGTGGCGTTGGTCGCTCCCTCGGGCGCGCGCTCCACGTACGAGTACGACGCCTGCGGGCGTCCCGCCGCAGCCACCGACGCCGCGGGGGAGCGGACGACGCTCACCTACGACGCGGACTCCCGTGTCGTGGCCCGGACCCTGCCCACCGACGAGGTCGAGGAGATCACGTACGACGCCGTCGGGCGCGTGGTCACGCAGACGACTCCGGGTTCCGGCACCGCGCGGTTCCGCTACGACCAGGCCGGGAGGCTCGTCTCCAGCCACGACGCACGCTTCGGCCGTCGTCGGTTCCGCTACGACCCCGCGGGCCAGCTGATCCAGGTCGTCAACGGTCTCGACGGGGTCACCTCGTTCGAGTACGACGAGCGCGGGCGCCTGGTGACGATCACCGACCCTGCCGGCGGGACCACTCGACGCGAGTACGACGCCGCCGACCACGTGGTCGCTGTCACCGATCCGCTCGGACGGACGACCACGGCGGCCTACGACCCGGCCGGGCGCCAGATCCGCCAGACGGATCCCGACGGCCGCACCACCGAGTGGACGTACGACGCAGCCGGCCGCCAGCGGGCCGTGCTCGTTGACGGTGCCGTGCAGTCGGAGATCACCCGCGATGCCGTCCACCGAACGGTCGTCGTGTCGGACCACACCCGTGGGGCAGGCCGGACGATCGAGCACGAGCTCCAGCACGACCGCCGTGGCCTGCTCGTCCGCCGAGCCCGGGGCGACCAGTCCGTCGCGTGGGAGTACGACGCCGACGGCAACCGCACCGCTCGGGTCGACCCGAACGGGACCCGCACCACCTACCGTCGCGACGCCGTCGGCCGGGTCGTCGGGGTGGACCGTGACGGCACCGCTGCCGGCACGTTCTCCTACGACGCCTCGGGGCGGATCGTCCAGGCGGCCACGGGCGACCTGGTGCAGTCGTGGTCGTACGAGGGCGGCGCCCTCGTCGCACACACTTCGACCACGCTCGACGGTGCCACCAGCACGCGGATCGAGCGCGATGCCGATGCGCGGATCACCGCGGTCGACGGACCGTCCGGAACGGTGTCGTACGAGTACGACGCTGCCGGCCAGCTCGTCCGCGCCGGGGTCTCGACGTGGACCTACGACGACCGTGGGCGGCTCGTCGCCGAGACCGTCGGCGGGGCCGAGACACGCCACGAGTACGACGCTGCCGGTCAGCTGGTCGCGACGATCACCGAAGCCGGCCGGATCGAGTACGTCCACGACGGTCTCGGTCGACGCATCCGACGGACCGCCGCTGACGGATCCACCACCGAGTACGCGTGGTCGGACCTCGGGTACCTCGCTGCCGTCGTCGACCGCGACGCCTCGTACGCTGAGACCGGCCGGCTCGACGTCTGGGTCGATGCCCTCGGCGAGCTCGCCGAGGTGGGTGGGGTCGCCGCGTGGTGGGACTCCGCCGCGGTCGTTCCGTCACTCATCAGCATCGCCGACACGTCGCTGCTCGACCTGCCCGGTGGTGTCACCGCGATCGGCGATGCTGTCACGCAGCCCGCGTGGCGCACTGCTCGCGCGACCGACGCTGCGGACCCTTGGGCGGCGCTCGCTGCCGTCACCGACGTCGGGCTGCCCGCGGGGGTGGCACTGACCGGCTCGGGCGGGATGTCCGTCGCCGGGTTGGAGTGGCTCGGCGCACGTGTGTACGACCCTGCGGCGCGAGGCTTCCTGTCGGTCGACCCGCTCGCGCCGATCCTGGGTGCGGCGTGGTCGGGGAACCCCTACTCGTACGCGGGTAACGATCCGTTGCAGGCCGTCGACCCGCTCGGGCTGCGGCCGGCGACGGACAAGGACCTGCAGGCGTACCGGGATGCGAACCAGGGTGCGATCGCGGCTGCCGGGAGCTGGTGGAACGACAACTGGGAGTACGTCGCCGCAGGTGCTGCGATCGGACTGGGTGTCGCGCTCATGTGCACCGGGGTCGGCGGCCCTGCTGGAATCGCGCTCATGGCTGCGTCTGGGGCGTTGCTCAGCGGGGGCGTCTCGGTGGCGTCGCAGAAAGCACAGACCGGAAAAGTAGATTGGGGCAGAGTCGGAGTTGACACTGCTGTGGGCGGCGTGCTCGGTGCAGCCGGTGGCGGAGCAATGATGTTCGGCAAGGCTGCCATGGCAGGCGCACCTGCAGGCCAAGCGGCGCGAGCCGTCGCGGTCAACATGGGTGTCAACGGAGGGGTCGGTGCTGTGAGTGGTGGTGTGACCAACCTTCAGAAGAACGGCTGGCAGATCCGCAACGGGTGGGAGTTTGCGGGGGACGTCGTCGGCGGTGGTGTGTCCGGTGCTGCCGGAGGAATGGCTGGTCCGGCCGGGGGCACGATCGCTAAGGAAATCGGGTACTCAGCGTCCGGAGCGCTCGCTCAGGGGACGTCCCTGGTGCTGAGCGGCGCATCAACGGCGGCCGGGACGGCAGTTAGTCAGGTGATCAGCGGGGACGGAGTGGATCTCGGCACTGTGGCGCAGAACGGAGCCACGGGTATGGCGGGCACGTACGTCAGCGGGAGGATCCTCCCGGGTCAGCACGGAGTGGATACCCTTGCGCAGATGCCCTACTTCCACCCGCGAACCCCCTCCGGCGCGTTCAACTTCTTGCAGAAGAACACGAGCACCTTGTGGGGATCGGCCGTCGGCGGTTCGGTCGTGGGAGGTCTTTTCGGATGACGAGTCGATCAAGCCGTCGAATGCGACCTTGGTTCGTCGATGCCGTTGCAGCCCTCGCTTGCCTGGCAATCGCCTGGTGGCGCTTGCGGAGTGGTCCCCAGGACATCAACGTCCCCGCGGCGATCATTGTCGGTGCCGTTGCGCTCGGCTACGGGAGCGCCGTCGGATGCTGGTCGAAGCTGAACGATCGTCGCCCGGTGGTACTGGCCGCGCTGATGGTGGTTGTGATCTTGGTCTTCATCGGCCTCGTCGGCGCTGCTCGGCCGATTGCGGGTCTTCAATGGTTGTGGCTTCTCACCGCCTTTGCCGGTCTGATCAGTGGCGCAGCGGTCGGCGATCGCGTGAGCGTACGGCTCCGGGGAACTGCGCAACCGAGGATCCAACGCTGACCAATCCTGTGTGAGCTGCTTGGTACAGACAAGCGGTGTCCGTTGCGGAGTCGACGGGGCAGTGGGTCAGCGCGCACATTCTCGTAGCCAAGAATGCAGTCGCTCAACTTCGACCGCCGTGAGCGTGTGCGCGACGGCCTCGACGTTCGGCGTGATGACGAGAGCGATTGCGTCGCCCGGCACGTTCTGTCGCGCCGCATCGATGGGTGCTCCCGTGACCTGTTCTCCGCCGAAGAACAGGAATGCGGTCGGAGTCGAATCAGACTCGATCTGTTGCACCCGACGGTTGACAAGGCTCGAGAGCTCTTCGCCACGAAACACGGCGACGACGCTCGCAAACTCCATTGTCACGATGAGCTGGAGGCGACGGGTCAAGCCGCGGGGTTCGGCGGAAGCTGTGATCCGAAGACCGCCGGAATCCCACGTCGACGGTGACGGCATCTGGATCGCTCCCGCCCTGGAGGCACGCTTTTCGAACATGCCGAAATGCTACTGACGTGTGCTGCTGGGCGGGCCGCCCGCGAGCAAGAAGGCCCTCGCAGACCCCGCTGAACCGGTCAGATCGACGTCCAACGGAGACGGCTCCATCACCCTCGGCGCCGACGGCCGTCCCCTTGAAGCCGACGACGGCGCGGGCGGACTGACCCGCCTCAGACCTGATCTCGCAGGCCATCCTGCTGAGGATCGTCCTTTCTGGCGTCGGACGACGCTTGCGACCGATCAATTGGGTCGCCGCATCTCGCGGACGTTCGACGACCAGGGGAACCTGGCGGAGCTCGCGGTGCTTGGCGGCGCGGTCCGGACGTTCGCGCACGACGCGTTGTCGCGCCTCCAGGGCGTCGCCGACCCCGCTGGCGCGACGTCGCGGCGACCGTCGACCCGACGGGCGTCCGCCGGGAGTTTTTCTCGCGATGTCGCGACGGCCGAGACGATCCTCGTCAACGGTCTCGACGCGGCACCTCGTTCGAGTACGACGAGCGCGGGTGCCTGGCGACAATCACAGGCCCTGCCGGCGGGACCACTCGACGCGAGCACGACGCAGCCGACCGCCGCGATGCCGTCGTCGGGATGGATCGTGACGGCGCCGCTGCCGAGACGTTCTCCTGCGACGCCTGGGTCGTATCGCCCAGGCAACCACGGACGATCTGGTGCAGTCGTGGTCGGCCGACGCATCCGGCGGACCGCCGCTGACGGTTCGACCACCGAGTACGCGTGGTCGGACCTGGGGTACCTCGCTGCCGTCGTTGACCGCGACGCCTCGTACGCTGAGACCGGCCGGATCGACGTCTGGGTCGATGCCCTGGGTGAACTCGCCGAGGTGGGCGGGGTCGCGGCGTGGTGGGACTCCGCCGCGGTCGTGCCGTCACTCATCAGCATCGCCGACACGTCGCTGCTCGACCTGCCGGGGGGTGTCACCGCGATCGGCGATGTCGTCACGCGGCCCGCGTGGCGCAGTGCTCGCGCCACCGATGCTGCGGATCCGTGGGCCGCGCTCGCTGCCGTCACCGACGTCGGACTGCCCGCGGGGGTGGCACTGACCGGTTCCGGCGGGGTGTCCATCGCCGGGCTCGAGTGGCTCGGCGCCCGTGTGTACGACCCTGCGGCGCGGGGCTTCCTGTCGGTCGACCCGCTCGCGCCGATCCTGGGTGCGGCGTGGTCGGGGAACCCGTACTCGTACGCGGGCAACGACCCCTTGCACGCGGTCGACCCGCTCGGGCTCCGGCCGGCGACGGACAAGGACCTGCAGGCGTACCGGGATGCGAACCAGGGGGCGATCGCTGGCGCCGGCAAGTGGATCGCCGACCACAAAGAAGCGATCCTGGCAACCGCGATGATCGTCGGGGCTGTGGCCCTCATGTTCGTTCCTGGAGTGAACATCGCAGTGATGGCGTTGGCCGCAGCCGGGTCGGGTGCGCTCATGGCCGGCGGGATCTCGATCATTCAGCAAGGTCCCGACAGCGGAAAAGTGAACTGGGGAGACGTGGGGCGCCAGATGGCGATCGGCGGAGCGGCGGGTTTGGTCGGAGGTGGTGCCGCCGGAGCCATCGCCAAGTATGGAACTCAGGCGACCAGGGCAGCCCTCCCGGCGATTCAGAGCATCGGTAACACGGGCGTTCGGAACGCAGTTCGTGCTGCAGTAGGCACTACGGGGCAACGAGCGGTTTCAGGAGGCTTGCAGCAAGCGACTTCGAACGTGCTCGACTACCGGATCAACGGCGAGTACCAGAACATCGGTGGATACGCGCAAGCGTTCGGGAGCGGCTTCGCTACTGGCGCAGGCGGCAGCGTCTTCGCTGGCAAGCTCGCCGGTGACCTTCGGCTGCCTCTGGTGAATAATGATGGCGTCGTGTCTCGAGCTGCCGGACTGGTCAACGAGGGCGCAGACCTCGCTGTCAATCATGTTGTCGGAGCGGGACAGTCCGTGGCCAACGAGATCGTGCGACCCAACGGTGACCGGGGGGCGGATTTGCTCCCGGATGCTCTGGGCGGACTCATCTCCGGGGCGAAGGGGCCACGTTGGCCCGGACATTGAGAGGGTGTGTGTAATGAGCGACGGTTCAACCGCGCGATCCGTCAGCAACGGTCCAGGTCATGTGAACAGGGAAGCCTACTCGAGGTCGCGTTGGATTCGCTATTTTTCGGCGCTCGGTGTATTGATTCTGATAGTCCTTGCCGTGTTTGTGGCTCCGGCGTCGCTGAATGCCTATGATGCGGCACACCACACCTGGATATCCTGCGAAGTGCAGTCCGCCCATGCGGAGACCGGTAGTAACGTAAGTCGAACGGGAATTGGCGGTTCACGTGCCGAGGTTGAAATACGCACGAAGGGTTGCGGGTCGCTGCTGCTGCGCGAAGGTGTCACCCAGGCGAACTCAAAGCGCGTTGCCACCAGTTTGGAGAAAAGTCCGAAGGTCCAGATCGAAGTAGGGTCGGGGTCCTACGCCATCCGATCGATTCTTGGCTTGATAAACCGCTTACCTACCGCTTACGGGTTCCGCGCTGCATAGCTCGTCGCATTGACTGGGTCATCCACCATCCCGAATCCAACCAAAGAAGGGGGGCGAAAGCCCTGGGTCATCCTCGCCGTTTGGGCATTCGGCGTCGGGGCATCACTCATGATCCTGCTTGTGTGGCCTTATTGGATGAGCGCGTACGACGAAACGCACCGGAGGGCCGTGGCCTGCGATGTTTCTGATGCAGAAGTCTATGCAGGGTCCACGGTGAGCCGGACCGGCTTGGGTGCCCCGTTCTCGTACGTGAAAGTCGAGACGCGAGATTGTGGCGTACTCATCTTGCAGGGTGTCAAGAAGACAGTACAAGAACGGGTCGCACGGGACTTAGCGACTGGTGGGGAGACGCGGTTTTCTGTAGGCAAAGGGTCATGGTGGTTCCGGAGTGCGCTTCACGTGATAAATCGATACCCAACGGCATTCGATTACGAGCGATGAGTTCGCTTTCCTTGTCTTGATTCTTGCAGCATCTACATCGCCTAGCGTTGCGCGAGGGGAGATCCTGCGTCGGCTGATCGGCTCCCCTGCAGCTTCGAGCAGTCTGTCGGCCGTCTGCATCGGAAATACTGAATGCGAAGCGGTGGGATTGGGCTCGATGAGAAAGGCAACGGACGAATGAATGAGGCTCCCGCTGCTGCGACGAGCCGGCAGGATGCCGTGAGCCTCTGAACCAGCTGCGTGGTGGCGTTGGCCGGATCGGGCGTAGCGACTATCGAGATGGCGAGCTGGATCGGAAGCATGATCGGCCTCGGCTGACGGCAAGACTTGAATCATCTTCGATCGGATACGCGAATGGCAGCAGGCATGGTCCGGTGAAGCTTGCGTCGCGGCGAACATATTACAGTTCTCGATCCTTTCCCGATGTGAGTGGATGAACCAGGAGTAATGGTGCGACGCCGTCGACGTATAGAACGCAGCAGGGAGCATGGCCGACGGACTGCGCGGCACATAAGAAGTACCCGTGGTCGTGTTCTTCGTGACCGCGCTAGCGCGATCGTCGTTCTCACGGGTGTCGTGGTGGTCCCTGTCTTGGCATTCGGTGTCGGCCCGTGGGTATTAGGGCAGTATGACGATGAGCACCGCGTGAACGTTGTCTGTCGCGTCCGGTCCGTTGCTGCGGAAGTTCATTCGTCGAGGGGTGGTTCGCAGCCCCAAGTGAACTTCCACACCGACTGTGGGAATCTGCTTTGGGTTGGTGTGAATCGCTCGAACATGAGCGATATAGCGTCCGCAGTGAATGCGGGCGCAGAATACCGTTTCGAACTTGGCGCTGGCTCGTTCAAGCTACGGAAAATGCTCAAGGTCGTGAAAGTGGTCCCCACGATCTACCGCTACGCAGAGGTACCCGGATAGCATCTAGACGGTTGGCGGATGAATGGCGTAGTGCTGCTCTTGCACGCGAGGGTGGGGCTTTGGTTCCTGGCGCGACCGAGCCCTCTCGCCGCGTGTACGACGCGCGATAGTGAGCAGATCCAATCTGCGCCGTCATGTCTGCGATTGCACAAGCGGCGCGCGGTCAGCGCCCGAAGACCCGCACGAAGTCGTTCCACTGCGTCGGCGCACGCTGCTCGAGCCATCCGCACAGTTCCGGGTAGGCCGCATCGATGGAGATGACGCTGATGACGCCGCGCTGCCCGTTCACCTTGATGTCCAGGCCGCCGAACCGGTTGGTCGTGGGACGGATGTGCTTGATCGCCGTCGGGTCGACGGTCCGTGCTGCGCGGAACATCGGGGTGACCACCAGCTGGGAGTCGTACGCCTCGACACGACGGCGCTTCTGCCCGACGCCGAGGTAGACGAACAGGATCCCGAACAGCACCATGGCGACAGCAGTGATGAGCATCCCGATCGCGTCAGGGTCGTCGAGCAGCGTGAGCGTGGCGAGGAAGAAGAACCCTCCCACGACGATGAACACGATCCCGATGATGCGGAGCAGCAGGTAGTTCCACCGGCGTGCGCGGACGGTGAAGAGCACGCCGTACGCCTCGTCGCCGACGACGGTGGACGGTGGTCGCTTGCGATCGCTCCGGCGGACGAGCGCGCTGACGGCGGCCGGGATCGCGATCATCGCGATCATCGCGATGAGGACCGGCGAGAGGTTGAGCGTCACCGATCTGCCCCCGGTCGTGCGTGCGGACGTCGTCGTTCGATGGGCCCGAAGCCCTGGTCCCCCTGGATCATGCGTGGAGAGTACCAGCGCGGTTGTGGACAGCAATCGCGCGACGCTCGGGATGCGATACGTTGTATGCCAGTCGGGGCCTGTGGCCCGAACGGGGGCGGCCAGGGTGGCCGATCCGCGCGGACCCGACGTCATCGAGCAACTAGCATCGATGTGCTCGACGATTCTCTTGGGGGGAAGACCGTGATCAACCAGCGTGCCGGGAACACCGGAGCACGAAGCACCACTCGCCGGCTCGTGGGGGCGGTCGCCGTCACCGGCATCGCCGCGCTGGTGCTCGCCGGGTGCACGTCCGACGACAAGCCGGTGGCTGACCCCTCACGGATCCTGCAGACGGTCGACACGCGTCTGGCCGCGGACGGCTCGATCACGTCGATCTCCGACACTGCGATCTCCGTCGCGGGCAAGGACTCCTCGTCGGCGACGACCGACCACGACCCCGCCAAGGCGGCTGGCGACCTCCCGCTCCGCATCACGACGCAGTACTCGACGTCCAAGAAGACCGGTACCGACCTCGCCGACCTCGACGGGTACTCGGGCCGGATCGCGATCGACCTGACGATCGAGAACCTCACGGTCACGTCGAAGAACCTGACCTACGACGTCGCCGGCACCTCCCGCTCGACGCCGGCGCTCGTGGGTGCGCCCTTCAGCGTCGCGGCCTCGACCGTCCTCACCGGCACCGCGGCCGACCGCATCGTCACGGATGCCGCCGACTCCGGTTCGTCCACCGACGGCGTCGTCAGCACCAACGAGGACGGCGACGCGGTCGTCCAGTGGGGCCGCCTGCTGGCCCCGCCGACGTCCGGCGCGAGCAGCACGCTGCACCTCGTCGCCGACGTCAAGGACTTCACGGCGCCCACGTTCGACGTCGCCGCGCAGCCCGGGCTGTCCACGGACCTGTCCTCCACGGGCGTCGTCAACGCGGCCTTCGGGTCCGACAGTGACTCCGAACTCGCGCTCCAGCGCCGCACCATCGACCTCATCTCGCAGGTGAACGAGGTGCTCGCACGAGCGGGCGGCACGATCACCGAGGTCCGGTCGAACCTCGAGACCACGTCGAAGACCCTCGGAGTCAGCACGGCCGAGCGGCTCAAGGAGAGCAGTTCGTCCCTGGCGGGCACCATGCGGTCCCTGTCCGGCGAGCTCGGCTCCCTGAACGGCGACCTCGGCGCGACCGTCAAGGCGACACAGTCCACCGTGCTGCAGCAGCTCCAGCAGACCACCACGAGTCTCGACAGCCTGCTCGGCGACACCTCGTCGACGGCGCCCGCTCCGGTACTCGACGGGAACGGATGCGCGGCGACGCCGAAGACCTCGGCCGCGGGCGGCAGCGTCTACGGCAACCTGCTCCGCGTCTCGTCGCAGCTCGAGGGCTACGCCGACGCGAGCGAGGCGTGCAAGCAGCAGGTCAGTGCGCAGTTGGCGGGATCCGTCGGCCCGGCGTCACCGGACGCAGCGACGTGCGCCCCTCAGGAGGCCCGTGGATCGTTGACCTGCGCGCTCTGGGAATCGTCGCGTGCGGTGAGCACCTCGTTGATCGGTCTGGTCAGCACCGGGCAGCAGCTCGCCGACCAGCTCGACCCCAAGCTCGCGGACACGGCGATCGAGCAGTCGAATGCCCTGCGCGCCAAGCTCGGCGAGATCGACACCGCGGTCCAGGCCCTCGGAAGCGACGGCACCGGCGAGGTTGCTCGCTCCCTGCAGACTTTGCAGGACCTGCGTGACCAGACCGCCGACGACCTCGGCCCCGTGCGCGACGCCGTCACGACGGTGAACCGGCAGGCCATCGCAGCGAGCGGGCTCGTGGGCAACGTCGACGATGGTCTGTTCAGCACCTCGATGCAGGCGCAGAACCGTGTGGTCGCCGACCAGCTCTGCGCCCTCGCGGCAACCGACCAGCTCGACGCGGAACAGGCGGATGCGCTGCGGGGCTACCTGACCGCGACCCCCTGCCCCGGCGCCGAAGAGGGCACGACGCTGAAGCCCGGTGGACGTTTCAGCACCCCGATGGATGAACGCCTCACGGACCAGGCGAAGCAGTGGGACGCGGTGATCGCGGCAACCGATCTCCGTTCCGCGACCGGCATCGGTGCCGCGATCACGACGCTGTCCGACGATGTCGATGCACTCGACGACGGCATCGCGGAGGTGCGTCGAGCGGTGCGCAACGACGGGGGTTCGGTCGACGGCGCAGCCCGCCAGCTCGAGGAACTCGTCGAGCAGGCAACGAAGTCGAGCGATGTGGTCGGCACCCAGCTGACCGCGATCAGCGCCCAGCAGACCGAGCTGCAGGACGCCGTCCGCAAGGCCTTCGCAGACGCGTCCACGCAGTCCGAGAAGGACGTCCAGAAGATCATCGACCAGCAGGTGCGGCAGGTCAGCGAGACGGCGAAGGGCAGTCGTGACGCCGTCATCTCGGCCTTCGACAAGTCGATCGCCGGCCTCCGGTCCACCTCGGGAGAGGTCACGAAGGACTCGAAGGGCACGATCGACGAGCAGAAGAGCACGCTCGAGCAGGAAGGCTCGGAGCTCTCCTCGGCGGTCGACCGGCAGACGGCGTCCAGCCTTGAGCGGATCGCGGCCAGCACGAGCGCCTCGACGCGTGACGTGCAGGGTGCTTCGACGCTGCTGACCGGCGACCTCAACCGGGTGATGCTCGACCTCGGCGACCGCAAGGTCAACGGCTCCGGCATCCTCGGCGCCATGGCCACGAGCGCGGCGAAGTCCGACTCCGCCGACTACCAGCTCGCCCTGGCATCGCAGAACGCCGCGGGGTACGCGAACGTCCGCGCCGAGGACGTCGCCGGCATCCTGCTCCAGCAGGAGCAGTTCCGTGCATCGCTCGATGCGGCGACGACCCTGCCGGCGTTCCAGCTGAAGGTCCCCGCCAGCGCGACGTCGACCACGCTGTACACCTTCCGGATCGGGGCGGACCGATGAGCGACCAGACGACCGAAGTCACGGCGACGGAGAGCGCCGACGGAACGCGTCCGCGCAGCCGCCGTCCGCTGCTCTTCGTCGGCATCGCGGTGCTCCTGGTGGCCGCGGTGGTCGCCGCCGTCCTGACGTTCCGGGTGTTCGGCAGCAGCACCCCGGCCGAAGCGGTCTCGGCGACCGTGCCGGTGAAGATCACGGTGGGGCACGTCCCCGCGAAGACGACGATCGGCGTCATCGTCACCCTCGGCGACGGCGAGGGATCCGAGTGGAACGAAGCGGCGCAGGGTGCGCTGGTGGCGGAGCGTCGGCTCGCACTCGGCGGCACCGACGTCGCGCTCGTCACGAAGAACGACGGCGGGACCGCTGCCGGGGGCACGGCCGCGGTCGAGGCCCTCGCGAAGAGCGGGGTCGCGGGCATCGTCGTCGCCTCGTCGGGCAGCCACGTGTCCGGCGCCCTCACTGCTGCTGCGGCGAAGGGCATCCCGGTCGTCCTGCCCTACGCTCCGGCGGAGAAGGACTCCTGGTCGACGGCGCCGGCGGCTGGCTCGATCAGCACGGCGATGACCACGGCACTCGGCGACGCCGACGCGCCACTGCTGGTCGACCTGGGCGGCGGTGCTCCGGCGGGCCTGCGGGTCGCGCACGTCCTGGACGGGGACGACACCGCGGACGCTGCAGCGCTGGCCACGACCGTCGCCGAGCGCACCGGCGCGACGAGCAACGAGGAAGACGCCGATGCCGATGCCAACGCGAAGACGGTGACGCCGGACTCCGACGCGGTCGTCGTCAGTGGCTCCGCGCAGCGCCAGGGTGCCTTCGTCGCCGCGCTCCAGGCCGAGAACGTCACGGTGCCGGTCGTCCTCACCCCGGATGCGACGAGCCCGGCGTTCGGCGCAGCGCTCGTCGAAGCCGGCGGCAGCCTGAGCGGCGCCTTCCGGACCGTGGGTGTCGCCACCGACGACGCCCGAGCGCTCGCCTCCGATGCCGGGGGCCGCGCGATGTCCGCCTTCCTCGGCGGTGTCCGGGTGCTCGCCGGTGACCAGGACGCCGAGAACCTGACCGGTGACCAGCCGTTCTCGGCGGTCGCGGGCGCAGCGGACTCGCGCAGCCACGACGCCGTCATCGCCCTGGTCCGCGCCGTCGGTTCGGCGCGGAGCGTCGAGCCGGCGGACGTCACCGATGCCCTCGCCACGCTCGACCTCGACGCCGATGCGGGCATCGCCGGTCCGGCACTCGACTTCACGCGGCAGCAGGCCCTCGGGACGCCCGCGACGGTGCTCGCGGCGTCGGCACAGCAGCTCGGTCTCCGTCCGGCCAGCACCGCGTCCGGCGACGGCACCGGGAGCGGAACCGACGCTGCCCGGACCGCGTCGCTCGTCTGGTTCGACGACTCCAGCACGGACTGACCCACCCACGCACCGACCCGGAAGAGGAACGCGAGCATGCGCCTGTTGATCGAGCTCGACGACCGACGTGATGCGGTCGAGGTCGACGGGTGGTCCGGCGCATCCTCGCTCGGGGACCTCGTGTCCGCGGTCATCGGCCTCACGCTCGAACCCGGCACCACCCTGGCGGTCGACGGGCACCGTACCAGCGTCGACACCCCGCTCCGTGACCTCGTGCTGCTCGAGGGCTCCCGTATCGGCCGGACCCCCGAGGAACGTCCGATCGGCACCGACGGCTGGACCGTCACGCTCGCCGGCGGGCTCGAAGCCGGCCTCGTGGTGCCGGTCCCGCGCGGGCGGAAGCTCGTGGTCGGACGGGCACCGCAGGCCGACGTCGTGCTCCCCACCGAGAGCGCGTCGTGGGAGCACTGCACCGTCGAGCGCGAGGACGACGGTGTCCGGGTGCGCGACGCGGGATCGACGAACGGCACCGTCATCGCCGGGGAGCGCATCGATGCCGAGGGGGTCCTGCTCACCGGGACGACGAGCGTCATCGTGGGCGGGGCTGTGCTGCTCGTCCGGCCGGCGCTCGACGAGGTGCCCGTGCCGGCGGCCGGCTCGATGGCGAACCTGACCCCGGCGGCGACGGCGCCGTTCAACCGTCCACCGCGCGCCGGACGGACCTCCGACGCCGAGACGGTCGTGCCGCCCGGACGCAAGGACGTGCCGCCGGCGTCGAAGTTCAGCTGGATCACCGTCGCGGCGCCCCTGGTGCTCGCCGGTGCGATGGTGCTCCTGCTCGGTGACGCGCGGTTCGCGCTGTTCGCCCTGCTCTCCCCGGTCACCGCGATCGGTATGTGGTTCGAGCAGAAGCACCGCCGCGCGAAGAACCTCAAAGAAGAGGACACCCGCTTCGCCGAGGCCGTGGAGTCCTTCCGCGGTGAGATCTCCGAAGCCGCGGCCGTCGAGGCCGCCCGCCGCCAGGAGCTCGTGCCCGATCCGGCGACCGTGGTGCGGCGAGCCGAGCTGCCGACCACCCTGCTGTGGCAGCGCCGCTCGGATGACGAGGACTTCCTGAGCCTGCACGCCGGCACCGGGGACGCTCCTTGGCGGCCCGAGGTCGACCAGCGTGCAGCGTCCGCGAAGCTCGAGGACGAGGCGAAGGCCGCCATCGCCGACAGCCGTCTGACGGCCGCGCCGGTGGTTGCCGACCTGTCCGACGCCGGCGTCGTCGGGATCGTCGGCGACCGTCAGGGCGCCCTCGCCCTGGCGCGCAGCCTGCTCACGCAGGCCACCGTGCACTGCGGTCCAGCGGACCTGACGGTGGGCGTCTTCTGCGACGCGGGCCGCGCGGAGGACTGGGGGTGGGCCTCCTGGCTGCCGCACGCGCGTGTGGCGGGGAGCAGCACCGGCGCCCGCTGGATGTCGGCGCAGCGCGACCAGAGCGCGGCGATGCTCCGTGGCCTGCGGGAGTCGCTCGACGAGCTGCCGACGCCGAACCTGCTCGTCGTGGTCGACTCCGAGGTGCTCACCGAGGGACGGGATGCCCCTGCCCGCAACCTGCTCGGCCAGGGCCGCTCGGTGCCCGGGCGGTCCCTGCGCCCGGGGGAGCGACCACGGCGGGTGAGTGGGATCGTCATCGCGACGAACGAGCAGCAGCTCCCAGCCGCCTGCACGTCGATCATCACGGTCGGTGCCGATGCCGCCGCCACGGTCTACCGCCCAGAGGACCGGACCCGTGTCGAGGACGTCGTGCTCGCCGGCCTCAGCGTCGAGACCGCCGAGCGCAGTGCCCGGAGCGTCGCCCACTTCGACGATCCTGAACTGCTGGTGCCGGGGGCGTCCTTGCCCTCGCTCGTCCGCCTGCCCGAGCTGTTGTCGAGCGCGGGGATCCGCGCGGCGTGGGACGCCCGCACGGGCTTCTCGACCCCGATCGGCTCGTCCGAGAGCGGTGTGCTCGAGATCGACCTGGTGCGCGACGGCCCGCACGGCCTGGTCGGCGGCACGACGGGTTCCGGTAAGAGCGAGTTCCTCCGGTCCCTCGTGGCCGGGCTCGCCGCGCGCAACGACCCGACACGCTTGAACTTCCTGCTCGTCGACTTCAAGGGCGGTGCGGCCTTCGCGGCGTGTGAGCGCCTCCCGCACACCATCGGCACGATCAGCAACCTCGACGAACAGCTCGCCGACCGTGCGATCCGGGCACTCGAAGCCGAACTCGAACGACGTCAGCGGGTGTTCGCGGCAGCCGGAGCCGACATCGACAACCTCGATGCCTACCTGGCGACGAAGCCGGTCGAGCCGATGCCGCGGCTGCTGCTGGTCGTCGACGAGTTCGCGATGCTCGCGAAGGACTTCCCGGACGTCCTGACGTCGCTCGTCAGCATCGCGGCCGTCGGCCGAACGCTCGGCGTCCACATGATCCTGGCGACCCAGCGGCCGGCCGGTGTGGTGAGCGAGGACATCCTCGCGAACACGAACATGCGGGTCGCCCTGCGGGTGCAGAGCCGCGAGGACTCGACGAACGTCATCGGTGTCCCCGCCGCAGCCGGGATCGGTCGACAGCAGACCGGCCGCGCCTACGTGAAGCTCGGGCAGGACGACATCACCCCGGTGCAGACCGCTCTGGTCACGGGCCGAGCCCGTGACGAGCGTGCCGAGCAGCCGGTCTCGGTCCGTCCGACGGATGTGTTCGGTGTCCCCGCGCCGATGCCGGCACCGGCTCCGACCGCGTCGGACGTCACCGACCTCGACCAGCTGATCGAGGCGATCGGGCAGGCGAACGAGGCTGCCGGGTACCTCCCGCCGCGTCCGATCTGGCCCGAGGCGCTCGGCGACCGCGTCGGGCTCGCCGCCCTGACCGACGGGCGACCCACGACGGTGCCCGTCGCGCTCGCCGACGACCCGGACCACCAGCGCCAGGTCACCACCGGATGGGACCTCGACGAGGGCAACCTCATGCTCATGGGCATCCCCGGCAGCGGGACGAGCACCGCCCTCGCCACGATCGCGCTCCAGCTCGCCGCCGCGTCGAGCCCCGACGAGCTCGACCTCCTCGTGCTCGACATGGGTCCGGGGGACCTCGCTCCGCTCGCACAGCTACCGCACACGACGGCCTACGTCGGCTCCGGTGCGGGTGCGGGGGAGCTGCAGACGCGGTTCCTGCGGCACCTCCGCGTCGAGCTCGAGCGTCGCCGTGCGGCACCCGGTGGGCGCCGTGCCGTGGTGCTCATCGACGGCCTCGCCGCCCTGCGCGACGAGTACCAGGACTTCGAGGGGCAGCAGCTGCTCGACGCGCTCTACCGGGTGTACGCCGAGGGTCCGGCGCTCGGCATCTCGTTCGCGGTCTCCACGACGCGCGCGAAGGCGGTGCCGTCGGCGATGGACGAGGTCACCACGCAGAAGTGGATGTTCCGCCTCGCGGATCCCTACGACTACGCGTCCATCGGGGTCCGCCCCAAGGACGTCCCGCCGCCGGTGCCCGGCCGCTTCATCGACTCGACCAGGCGGCTACAGTCGCACGTCGCGACGCCGGACGTCCCGCTCGCGCAGGCGGTCGCACGGATCGCGGAGATCCGGTCGGACGGTACGAAGAAGGCCAGTGCGGTCGGCCGGCTGCCCGACGCTGTGCTCGTGGACGAGCTCGGTGCCGGAGCGGTGTTCGCGGGTGAGCCCTGGCGGATCCCGATCGGCATCGCCGAGGACGACCTGCAGCCGGCGTCCGTCGAGGTCTACGACGGCGAACACGTGCTCGTCGCCGGCCCGGCGCGGTCCGGCAAGTCGAGCGTGCTCCTCGCCGTCGCCGAGCTCGCACGGACAGCCGAGGGTGTCCGTCCAGCGGTCTGGGCGATCTGCGACCGCCGGTCGCCGCTCGCCTCGGGTTCGTTCGACCGCATCGCCGTCGGCCCGGACGAGGTCCCGGCCCTGTTGGCCGGGCTGCGGCTCGAGCGTGGACCGGTGCTGCTGTTGATCGACGACGCGGAGCGGTTCGAGGACGGCGACCAGGCCATCGCGACGCTGCTCACGACCGAGCGCCCCGGACTGTGCGTCGTGGCGGCCGGCCGGTCCGCGGACCTCCGGTCGCTGTACAGCCACTGGACCCGAGCGGTCCGGAAGTCCCGGTGTGGCGTCCTGCTGCAGCCGGACGTCGACTACGACGGCGAGCTCCTCGGTGTCACGCTCCCGCGTCGTGCACCGGTCGCGCTGACCGTCGGCCGCGGCTACGCCGCTTCAGGCGGGACCGTCCGTCTCGTGCAGACCGCGTCTGCTGTCAGCTGACGGAGACGCCGAGACCGTCGACCTGGAGGCCCGTGGCTGCGTCCGCCACGGACGGCAGGATCGACCCGCAGTCACGACCAGAGCGCGCTCAGTCGCGCGTCGTGATCCCGAAGGGCGAGCTCTCGAGGTTCGTGAAGTTCCCCACCGTCGCCCGCACCGTGCACGACGGCGCGACCGACAGCGCCGTGACGACCAGCCCGTCGGACGACACCGCCAACGCCCCCGAGCAGCCGTCGGCGAACCGCACGCCGGACTCCCCGCCGGCCACGTCGACGAGCATCTGCGACGGGCGTCCCGTGGCGGGACTGCGGTAGAGCGGGTTGAGCTCGTCGGCACCGTTCGGCCACACCGGCACCAGGGTGACCGGCAGGGCCGTCTGACTGACCGTGCGGTCGGGCGTGCGGACCTCGACGCCCTGCAGCCGCTGGACCGGGTAGGCGGTCCCGCGCACCGAGTCGTCGCTCACGGCAGCAGTGGTCGCCTCGCCGACACTGTCGAGCCACGTCTGCAGCGCCGCGCCGTCCGTGACGGAAGCGAGCGGCACCGAGGCCTCGACCGTGACGTCGCCGCCGGCGGGAACCTCGACCCCGGACAGGGCCCAGGCGCACGCGGTGTCGACACCAGTCAGCGAGGGCTGGTTGCGCTTCGCCGAGATGCCCTCGCCGGACCAGGTGACCGCGGGGCAGGACGCCCCCGAGCGGGAGCCCGGCACGACTTCGAGGAACGGACCGGTGAGGGCCGACGCCTGCGCCGCGTACGTGACGCGCAGGTCGACGGTGCCCTTCGCGGGGTCGATGGTCGCGCGGCGGGTGGTGGCGAGGCCCGTGGGCAGTGGGCGGTCCTGCTGGTAGGCGTTGGCGGCCTGTGCGGTCGCGGTGCCGGCGCCCGGCGTCTTCCGCAGCGCACCGGGCAGCCACACGACGCCACCGACGACCAGTGCGGCCACGAGCACGACGCCGATGCCGCCGAACAGGAGCGCACGGTTCGTCAGCCACTCGGGACGGGCGAACCGACGCGCCGGTGGGGGCTCGGCAGCGGGGGCGGCCGGCAGCGGCTGTCGGGCCATCGGCCGGATGACGGTCTGCGATCCGGCCGGGCCCAGTTCCGGAGCCGGCCCTGCCAGGGCTTCGTCCTCTAGTACCCCGGTGTCATCCCGATCAGCATCGCGCTCGGGACGGACCCCGCGGAGCACGGTGGCGGGCCGCTCGACCTCGTCGAACGCGTCCGGGTCGCTCGTCGCGGCCAGCGCAGGGGCCGAGGCGAGGGACCGGGCGAGCCGCCGCAGGGTCGCCGCCGCGTCCGCTGCTGCCGGACGGCTGTTCGGGTCCTTCGTCAGCAGGGCGGACATCGCGGACCACAGCGCATCGGGCACGTCGAGCGGCGGTGGGTTCGAGGTGACGTGCCGGTACGCCACGGCGAAGTCCGTGCCGGGCCCGGCGAAGGGCGTGCGGCCGGACAGCAGCTCGTAGAGCATGACCCCGGCGCCGTAGACGTCCGCAGCGGGACCGGCGCGGCCGTGGCTGATCGACTCGGGCGCCATGTACTGCGGCGTGCCGAGGAGCCCGGTGGTGGTGCGCTCACGCTCGGCGACGACCGACGCGATGCCGAAGTCGGTGACCCGGACGTCGCCCGTCGCACCGGCGGCCCAGGGGGTCTGGAGCAGCACGTTGTCGGGCTTGACGTCGCGGTGGGTCACGTCGCGTTCGTGTGCCGCGGCGAGGGCATCGAGGGTCTCGGCGGTGATCGTCAGAGCGTCCCGCGGGGTCAGCGGACCGTTCGATGCGAGCAGATCGCGCGCGGACCCACCGGGCACCAGGTCCATGACGATCGCGAGCCGGTCGCCCTCGACGACCAGGTCCCGCACCCGCACGATCGAGGGGTGCTGCAGCGCGAGGAGCACCGAGCGCTCGCGGACGAAGCGTTCGACGATCTGCGGGTCGGCGGCGAGCTCAGCGCGGAGCAGCTTCGCAGCGACGTGCTCGCCGGTCGCGGTGTGTTCTGTCCGCCAGACCTCGCCGGTGGCACCGGTCCCGAGCAGCTCGACCAACCGGTACGACGCACCGAGTGGCTCACCCTGACCGTACTGCGCCACTGCGTCCCCGACTTCCCGATTCCCCCGCTGGCCGACCCCTCGCCGACCACGCAATGTTACCGGCCGGTCGGCGCCTCTGCCTGCTCCGGCGCGGCGTACTGCACGTCGATCGCGTGCTGCTCGAACCCGGATCGCCGGTACAGCGCCAGCGCGGGTTCGTTGTCCCCCTCGACGTACAGTGCAGCGGCGGTCAGCCCACGCCCGGTCAACCGAGCAGTCCCCGCACGCATGAGCACCCCGCCGAGCCGCTGCCCCTGCAGGTCGGGTCGGACGGCGACGGCGTAGAACTCGCCGATGCCGTCCTCGACCTTGAGCCAGCACGAGCCGGCGAGCTGCCCCGAGGCGTCGCGGAGCAGCAACAGGTCCTCGCCCGAGAACCAGGCGTCCGATTCGCGGGCGTGCAGGTCGTCGAGCGTCATCCGGCCCTGCTCGGGGTGGTGCGCGAAGGCCGCGGCGTTGAGGGCGAGCCAGTCGGCCTCGTCCTCGGACCCGGGGCTGAAGGCGGACAGGCTGTACCCAGCCGGCACGTCGACGGACGGGGCGTCGGTACCGTCGATCGGCGCCCGGAGCTGCAGCAGGGTGCGGACCGCGCGCCAGCCGAACCGATCGGCCAGGGCCCGCGCTGCGGGGTGGTCCCCGTGCGCCCACGCGAGCACGGGAGCGGCCCCGCCGCCCAGCGCGAGCGCCTGCGTGACGAGGGCGGTGCCGGTGCCGCGACCACGGGCCTCCCGGTCGACCACGAGTTCCAGCTCGCCGTCACGGACCACGGCGACCCCGTCGTCGACGGCGAGGACGGTCGCGCGCCCGGCGCGGACGTCGACCAGGGTCTGGTCCGAGAACGGCGGTGCTTCACCGGGCACGACGAACCGTGCGAGGTCCGGCACTACTGGCCCATCAGGCGCTCGGCCTCGTCGTCGTAGACGTTGAAGCGGTACCCGACGTTGCGGACGGTGCCGATGAGCGACTCGAGGTCGCCGAGCTTGGCGCGGAGACGTCGGACGTGCACGTCGACCGTTCGGGTGCCACCGAAGTAGTCGTAGCCCCAGACCTCGCTGAGCAGCTGCTCGCGCGTGAAGACGCGGGACGGGTGCGTGGCGAAGAAGCGCAGGAGCTCGAACTCCTTGAACGTCAGGTCGAGCGGCCGGCCGCGGACCTTCGCCGAGTAGCTGGCTTCGTCGATGACGACACCCGACGCCTGGATCTTCGAGCTGGACTGCCCCTTTGCCGCACGGCCCGCGGACAGCCGGATGCGGGCGTCGATCTCGGCCGGGCCCGCGCTCTCGAGCACCACGTCGTCGACGTTCCACTCGCTGTTGACGGCGGTCAGGCCACCCTCGGTCACGACGAGCACGATGGGCGTCGTCGAGCCGGACGAGGCGAGGATCTTGCACAGGGCCTTCGCGCTGACCAGGTCGGTGCGGGCGTCCACGAACATCAGGTCGCTCTGCGGCGCGTTGACCAGCTGTGCGGCCTCGGCCGGCACGTGACGGATCCTGTGGCTCAGGAGACCGAGGCTCGGCAGGACGTCGCCGGGCGCGGTCGAGGTGAGTACCAGGAGCTGTGCCACAGGACCTCCGCAGGTGGATGACGTCGTGGACACATCCTAGTGATGCTCGGGAAGTCCTCATCCGGCCGGACGGTTTGCGCGGCAACCCGCAAGCGCGCGCCGGGCGCGGAGCCGCTGCGCCTGCGCGCCGGGCGTCACCCCTGTCATGATGGAACGCGTGACCCAGCCAGTGCAGCCCACCGACCAGCGGCGCCTCAAGCTGACGTCCGTCCTGCCGGTCTGGATCCTGGCCGTCGTCGGGGCGGTGCTCGTCCTGACGCTCGCCGAGCGCGACGCCTTCGCCTGGCTGCTGCTCGTGTTCGTCGCCTGCGTGATGGTGAGCTTCGTGCTCCAGCTCATCACCGCGACGAAGGACGGACTGGTCGAACGGATCAGCATCGCGTCGTCCGGTGCCTTCGTCGTGGTGCTCGTCACCGCGGTGGTGCTCCTGGCGCGTTGAGCCGAGCCGCGTAGACTCCGGGGCATGGATTCGCTGCTTGCGCTCGAGCTGTTCTACGTGGGCCTCCTCGGCCTGGCGTCGCTCGCGATCGCGTTCATCTCGGTCGTCGTCGTCGTGAAGCTGTTCAAGGGTCAGCGTTGATCGAGCTCCCCGAGGGCCTGGCGCCCGAACTGGTCCCGTTGTCGTGGCTCGTCGGCGTCTGGGAGGGCACCGGCGTCGTGGAGTACCCCGTCGGTGACGAAGAGGCACCCCGCACCTACGAGTTCGGCCAGCGCGTGAGCTTCAGCCACGACGGCCTGCCGTACCTCAACTACTCGTCCACGACGTGGCTGCTCGACGACGACCACACCCCGCTCGCTGCCGAGATGGGCTACTGGCGGATCGACCGTCCGACCGAACCCGGTGACCGCGGCCCCGCGATGCTCCTGGGTGAGGGACCGACGCCGTTCACCACCGTCGAGAGCGTCGAGGCGCTGCGCAACACCACCGACGGCTTCGACGTCGAGGCCGCGATCGTGCACCCGACGGGCGTCAACGAGCTCTACGTCGGCCGCGTCCTCAAGGGCCGGATCGACCTGGCCACCGACGCCGTGATGCGCTCGCCGAACGCGAAGGACTACTCCGCCGCGACCCGCCTGTACGGCCTGGTCGAGGGCAAGTTGTTCTGGGCGTGGGACATCGCCGCCCTCGGTCGCGAACTCACCTCGCACGCCTCGGGGCAGCTCGCGAAGGTCGACTGATGTCGGCGTTGGCGGTGCGCGACGGCTTCGTCGCGGCGTCTGATGCGCCCGGCGCACCTGCAGCCCACTTCGGCAACCCCCTGGGTGAGCAGCGGCTGCTGGCCCGTGGCCGCGCGGTCGTCGAGCTCGGTCTCGGTGTCGTCACCGTCTCCGGGCCGGACCGCCTGTCGTGGCTCAACTCGATCACCTCGCAGCAGCTGACCGGTCTGCCGACCGGTGTCAGCACCGAGACCCTCGTGCTCGACCAGTCCGGCCGCGTCGAGCACGCCGCCCGCGTGGCCGACGACGGTGCGGTCGTGTGGCTCCTCACCGAGTCGCAGGACGCCGCACCGCTCGCCGCCTGGCTCGACTCGATGCGCTTCATGCTCCGGGTCGAGGTCGCCGACCGTTCGGCCGACTTCGCGACCCTCGGCTGGTTCGGCGAGGCCGCTCCGTTCGCGTCGACCGTCCTGCCGGACCCACCCGTCGTCGAGTGGGTCGACCCGTGGGCAGCCGTCACGCCCGGTGGGTGGAGCTACGCCGCCCAGGAGGCCCACCCCGGCTCCGACTGGACCCTCCGCATCGCCGTGGTCACGCCCGGTACCTCGGACGCGATCGCTGCGTCGGACGAACCCGTCGCGGGGCTGCTCGCGTACGAGGCACTGCGGATCGCCGCCTGGCGTCCGACGCTGTCCGATGCCGACGAGCGCACCATCCCGCACGAGCTCGACTGGCTCCGCTCCGCCGTGCACCTGACGAAGGGCTGCTACCGCGGGCAGGAGACCGTCGCGAAGGTGCACAACCTCGGGCACCCGCCGCGTCGGGTCGTGCAGCTGCACCTCGACGGCTCCGACGCCGTGCTGCCGGCTCCGGGCACGCCCGTGATGCTCGGTGACAAGGAAGTCGGGCGACTGTCGGCCTCGGCGGTCCACCACGAGCTCGGTCCGATCGGGCTCGCCGTGGTGAAGCGCTCCCTCGACCCAACCGCGACGCTGACGCTCACCGCCGACGACGTCGTGGTGACGGCGGCGCAGGAGACCATCGTCCCGCCGGAGGCCGGCGCCACGGCGAACGTCCCTCGGCTGCCCCGGCTCGGAGCCGTCAAGCGCTCGTAGGCTCCGTCCGCCGGTCGTCGGTCGCCTGGTGTGTGCGCAGGTTTCCGACGGTCCACGAGTTGATCGACTGGTGTTCCGTCGGGTGATGCGCACGCATCGTGTGCGTGTGCATCTTCCGACAGCGCACGCGGTGATCGACTCGTGGATCGTCGCGAATGCGCCGCCGCCGTGGCGCAGTCCCGCCGCCGCGCCGCCGCCGCCCCCGTCAGGCGGGCTCGACCGCGGCCCACGGCACGCTGAGCTCGCCGAGCCGCCACCTCGTCGGCCCGTGCAGCACCGGCCACCCGCGGTCGCGCATGCCCCGCACCGTGGCGATCCACCGCTGCCGGGGCCCGTACGTGCCGAGCGGCGCCGCGACCGCCCACGACAGGTCGAGGTCGCGCAGGAACGCGTGCACCCGCTCACCCGGCACGTTCCGGTGGATGAGCGCCTTCGGCAGCCGTTCGGCGACGATCGACGGCACGTCGAGTCCGGCGAGCCGCAGCGACACCGTGAACGACACCGGCGCATGCTCGTCGAGCGTCACCCACGAGGCCACCCGCCCGACCTCGTTGCACGTCCCCTCGACCAGCGCGCCGCCGGGCTGCAGCCGGTCCTGCATGATCCGCCACGACCCCACCACGGCGGACTCGTCGTACTGCCGCAGCACGTTGAACGCCCGGATCACGGCCGGTCGGCGCTGCCCGGGCGTGGGCGTCTCGAAGCCGCCGAGCCGGAACGTCACGCCGTCGCGGGTGCCCGCGTTCGCGAACGCCACGCGTGCCGGTTCGATCTCGATGCCGGTGACCTCGACGTCCGGACGCACCAGGGCCAGACGGTCGCGCAGCTCGAGCGTCGTCGTCGGCGAGGCCCCGTACCCGACGTCGGCGACCAGCGGGTCGTCGGCCTTGCGGAGCGCCGGCAGCGACGCGATCCACCGGTCGACACGGCGGAGCCGGTTGTACCCGGTCGTCCCGCGCGTCACGTTCCCGATGGGCATGACGTCAAGGGTACGGGCCTGCCGACGCTCGGTAGACTCGGGAGCATGACCTCCACGCTCGTCCTGCTCCGTCACGGAAACAGTGACTGGAACCAGAAGAACCTGTTCACCGGTTGGGTCGACGTCCGGCTCAGCGAGCTGGGCGAGAAGGAGGCGAAGCGCGCCGGCGACCTCATCGCCGAATCGGGCATCGTCCCCGACGTCCTGTACACCTCGCTCCTCACCCGCGCGATCCAGACGGCCGACATCGCGCTGCTCCAGGCCGACCTCGCCTGGCTGCCGGTCAAGCGCGACTGGCGCCTCAACGAACGCCACTACGGCGACCTGCAGGGCAAGGACAAGGCCCAGACGCTGGCCGAGTACGGCGAGCAGCAGTTCATGGAGTGGCGCCGGTCGTTCGACGTCCCGCCGCCCCCCATCGCCGACGGCGCCGAGTGGTCGCAGGCCGGTGACCGCCGCTACGCCGACCTCGGCGACCAGCTGCCCCGCACCGAGTCGCTCAAGCTCGTGATCGACCGCCTGCTGCCCTACTGGGAGTCGGACATCACGAAGGACCTGGGCGAGGGCAAGACCGTGCTGGTCACCGCCCACGGCAACTCGCTCCGCGCGCTCGTCAAGCACCTCGACGACATCTCCGACGACGACATCGCCGGGCTGAACATCCCGACGGGCATCCCGCTGGTGTACGAGCTCGACGACGACTTCCGTCCGACGAAGCCGGCGTACTACCTCGACCCCGAGGCCGCTGCCGCCGGCGCTGCCGCCGTGGCCGCCCAGGGCGCCAAGAAGTAGCACCGCGCACACGAACGCTCCGTCCGGTCTCCGGGCGGGGCGTTCGTCGTTCTGCTTGTGGGGGCCGCGAAAGCGACAGTGTGCCGCGAACGTTCCGCCGACTCCTGTCGCTCTGCCGGGAGGAACGGATCACCGCTCCGACGACGTGTCGCTTCGGCGGGGCAGTCGGCTCCTGATCAGACGAAGTGCGACGCGATCTCCTGCACGAGGGCACCGACGTCGTAGGGCTTCGTCGTGTCGACGCGGACGACGGGGAGCAGCCCGGTCGGTCCCGCGGTGGAGCCGAGGGTGTCCCAGGTGTCGAGGATCGACGCCAGGTCGCCGTGGACCTCGTGCCGGATCGGAGCGTCCGGCTCGTAGCGGTCCCGCAGGCGTTCGTCGGCCGTCGCGCGGTCGACGTGGCACCAGACCTCGACGGCACGCGGCGAACCGGCCGTCAGGAGCCCGGCGGTCAGGAAGTCCCGGCTCTCCGGGGTGACCCAGACGGCGTCCAGGACGACGCCGTTCTCGACCGCGCCGGCCATCGCCCACACGGTGTCCATCGCGATGCCACCGAGCGGACGCGACGCGATCATCGGCCCGACGATGTCGGCGAGGGGCTCCTTGATCCGGTCCTTCGACAGGAACGGGCAGCCGAGCACCTCGGCCAGCGCAGCGCCGATCGTGCTCTTGCCGGAACCGGGCATGCCGTTGACGATGATCGCGACCTGAGCCATGCCTCGATCCTCGCAGACCGCGCAACCGCGGTCAGACCACGGCGCTCAGACCGCGGCGGTCGAACTCGAGGCGCCGGTCCAGTCGCCGGTCGCCAGGTACTCGACCTTCTTGGCGATCGACACCGCGTGGTCCGCGAAGCGCTCGTGGTAGCGGGAGGCCAGGGTGGCGTCGACGGTGTCGATCGGCCCGCCCTTCCACGCCTCGCCGAGCACGAAGTCGAACACGCTCGCGTGCAGTTCGTCGACGGCGTCGTCCTCGTCGCGGATCTCCGCGGCCAGGGCGATGTCCTCGGTCGCGAGCAGCCGCGTGAGCTTCTGCGACATCGCGACGTCGTGCTTGCCCATCTCCTTGAAGGTGCCGCGGAGTCCCTTCGGCACGACCTTCTCGGGGAAGCGCTGGCGGGCGAGCTGCGCGATGTGCTCGGCCATGTCGCCCATGCGCTCGAGCGAGGAGCTCACGCGCAGGGCGGTGACGACGACGCGCAGGTCGCGGGCGACCGGAGCCTGGCGGGCCAGGATGTCGATGGCGATCTCGTCGAGGCTGTTGGCGGCCTCGTCGATCTTCTGGTCGTCCGCGATCACCTCCTCGGCGAGGGCGACGTCGGAGTCGCTGAAGGCCTGGGTGGCCCGGGTGATGGCGGACTCGACGAGTCCTGCGATCTCGGTCAGTCGCTCCTGGACGTCCTGGAGTTCCTGCTGGAAGACTTCGCGCATGGGGGAGTACCTCTCTCTGCGTACCGGACGAGTGTCGTCAGCCCAGGTGAACGAACGGTGACGTGGGGCTGAACGCTTCGCGATCCGGCCTTCCGGGACGGGTGAACGGTACCGGAACCCCGCATGACCATCCCTACACTGGCGGCATGGACAACGCGTGGCTCGTGCCACTGTCGATGCTCCTCGGCGGGGTCTTCGGCGCGGGCGTCGTGGTGCTGATCATCACCGCCGAGCGCACGGCTCGTGCAGCAGACGTGGCGGAACGCACCCTGCCGGACGGCGTCGCAGCGGTGATCGCGACGATGCACAACCCGGCGGTGGTCATCGACCCGTCGAACACGGTCGTGGCCGCATCGCCCCAGGCACTGACCGTCGGGCTCGTCGTGCGGCGCCGGCTCGTGCACCAGGAGCTCCTCGACCTGGTCGACCGGGTGCGCAAGAGCGGCGAGATGGGGGCGGAGGACCTCGAGCTCCCGCGCGGACGGCACGGGGAGCTCATCGGCTACCTCAGCTTCCGGGCCGCGCAGCTCGGCAACCGGTACGTGCTCATCACGGCCGACGACCTGACCGAGAGCCGGCGCATCGACGAGGTCCGCCGTGACTTCGTCGCCAACATCTCGCACGAGCTGAAGACCCCGATCGGCGCCATCGGCCTGCTGTCCGAGACGCTCGTGATCGCGGCCGACGACCCGGAGCACGTCAAGAAGTTCGCGGCGCAGCTCATCACCGAGTCCGAGCGGCTCGGCGCCCTGACGAAGGACATCATCGAGCTGTCCCGGCTGCAGTCGGTCGACGCGTTGGAGAACAGCGAGGAGACCGGTGTCGACAAGATCGTGCAGGCCGCGGTCGACGCGAACGAGGTCGTCGCGCGCGCCCGCTCGATCGAGATCATCCGGGCGAAGAAGTCGAAGCTCCGGGTGATGGGCGACCCGGGCCTGCTGCAGGTCGCCGTCTCGAACCTCATCGCCAACGCGGTGAAGTACTCGCCCGACGGCACCCGCGTCGGCGTGGGCGTCCGGTCCGCGAAGGGCTTCGTCGAGATCGCGATCACCGACCAGGGCGTCGGCATCCCCGAGGCCGACCTGGACCGCGTGTTCGAGCGGTTCTACCGTGTCGACCCGGCACGGTCACGGGCCACCGGCGGCACCGGCCTGGGGCTCGCCATCGTCAAGCACGTCGTCGGCAACCATGGCGGCGACGTCCGTGTCTGGTCGCAGCCCGGCAAGGGCTCGACCTTCACCATCCGCCTGCCCGAGGCGGACACCGAACTGACCACCGCACTCGAAGAGCAACTGGAAGAGCAGCCATCGTGACCAAGATCCTCATCGTCGACGACGAGCCGGCCCTGAGCGAGCCCCTGGAGTTCCTGCTGCAGCGTGAGGGGTACGAGACCTCCGTTGCGGCCGACGGCGTGACCGCGCTGTCGAAGTTCGACTCGGAGAACCCGGACCTGGTGCTCCTCGACCTCATGCTGCCGGGGCTCTCCGGCACCGAGGTCTGCCGCCAGATCCGCACCCGGTCGAACGCGCCGATCATCATGTTGACGGCGAAGGACTCCGAGGTCGACATCGTCGTCGGGCTCGAGCTCGGCGCGGACGACTACGTGACGAAGCCGTACTCGACGCGCGAGCTGCTGGCCCGCATCCGTGCCGTCCTGCGCCGCCGCACCGAGGACGACCCGGCGGACAGCGGGATCCTGCAGGTCGGCGGCATCCGGATGGACGTCGAGCGGCACACGGTGTCGGTGGACGGGTCGGAGACGGCGATGCCGCTCAAGGAGTTCGAGCTGCTCGAGTTGCTGCTCCGGAACGCCGGCCGGGTGCTCACCCGTGGGCAGCTCATCGACCGGGTGTGGGGCTCCGACTACTTCGGCGACACCAAGACGCTCGACGTGCACATCAAGCGCATCCGCTCGAAGATCGAGCGCGTGCCGTCCACCCCGGAGATCCTGGTGACGGTCCGCGGTCTCGGGTACCGCATCGAGGCCTGAGACGGACGGACAGGAGGCCCGGTGCGAGTCCCTGGGACTCGCACCGGACCTCCTGTCTGACGCGGTGGCGCTTGCGCGGAGCGGCTACTCGCCGTCCGTCGGCGTGGCCGACGGGGTCTCGACCGGCAGCGTGATCTGGCTGGACGGCTCGGGGGTCGAGGTCGGCGCGAGGGTTGCGTACTCCTCTTGCGAGGTGGTCAGCACCGGCACGTTGGCCGAGACGCCCTCGGCGTCGGGGTAGGAGAAGTACACCTTGACGAGCGAACCGGGCTTCGCGTCCGCGCTGTCGAAGTCGAGGGTGTCGTGCTGCGAGTCGTTCGCCAGGTCGACGTGCGAGTTCGCCGGCACCAGCACGGTCTCGGTGTCGCCACCGATCTCGACCGACACGGTGATGCCGTCGGTGTCGGAGTTGTTCACCAGCGTGCCGATGAACCGCGCACCCTCGCCGTCGTCCGAGATGAGGATGGCGTTCCGCACGTCGACCTTGCCGGTCGAGACGTTGACGCCGTCGGTGATCTGCTTGATGTCGACGGTGTGCGCGGGCGACATGAACTCGCACCCGGTGGCGCCCAGCGCGATGGTTGCCGCAACGGCGACGGACACGAGTACCCGAGCTCGCAAGAGATTCCTCCGTAAGTCGATGAGGACCAGACGGTCCCGCTCCATCTTAGCGATCACCGGGAAGGCCCAGTGCTGAGGGTCCCCTTACCCGAACACCCCTTGTGGTAAACTGGAAGTCTGGGAACGGAGCCTGATACATGCAATTCGAGGTCGGCGAGACCGTCGTCTACCCCCACCACGGGGCGGCAACCATCTCTGAAGTCAAGACGCGCGTCATCAAGGGCGAGGAAAAGGTCTACCTGAAACTGCGGGTCACGCAGGGTGACCTGACGATCGAGGTACCGGCGGACAACGTCGACCTGGTCGGAGTCCGCGACGTGATCGGCAAGGAAGGGCTCGACAAGGTGTTCGAGGTCCTCCGGGCGCCGTTCACCGAAGAGCCCACCAACTGGTCGCGCCGGTACAAGGCGAACCTCGAGAAGCTCGCTTCCGGGGACGTCATCAAGGTCTCCGAGGTCGTCCGCGACCTCTGGCGACGCGATCAGGACCGCGGCCTGTCCGCGGGCGAGAAGCGGATGCTGGCCAAGGCGCGGCAGATCCTGATCTCCGAGTTGGCCCTGGCCGAGAAGACCGACGAGGACAAGGCATCGACCGTCCTCGACGAAGTCCTCGCGTCCTGAGCGCACTGCACACCACGACGACCGCACGGTTCCCCGAAGGGGTGGACCGGGCGGTCGTCGTCGTTGCAGCCGGGTCCGGAACCCGGCTCGGCATCGGCACCGCGAAGGCGTTCGTGCCCGTCGCGGGGCAGCTCATGCTCGCGCGGGCGCTCGAGCCGCTGTTCACGTTGTCGGCTCCGACGCTGGTCGTCGTGGTCGCGCCGTCGACCCTGCTCGAGGACTGCCGTCAGGTGGTCGCCTCGGTCGCGGGCGCCGCGGTCGCGTACACGGCGGTGGTTCCGGGAGGCACGGATCGCCATGGTTCGGTCCAGGCCGGCCTGGGCGTGCTGCCGGACTCCGTCACCGCGGTGCTGGTGCACGATGCGGCGCGGTGCCTCACGCCGGCCGCGCAGTTCGACCGGGTGTTCGACGCGGTCGAGGGTTCGGTCGCGACCGGCACCGGTGACGGCGTCGTCCCCGCGCTCCCCGTCACCGACACGGTCAAGCGGGTGTCCGGCGACGTGGTCGTCGAGACCGTCGACCGGTCCGCGCTCGTCGGGGTCCAGACGCCGCAGGGCTTCCCGCTCGACGCACTCCGACGGGCGTACGCGGTGTCGACGCAGTCCGAGACCGACGACGCCGGCGTGTTCCAGGCGGCCGGTGGCACGGTGCGCTTCGTGCCGGGCGACGCCGATGCCTTCAAGATCACGACGCCGTGGGACCTCGGACGAGCAGAGTCGATCGTCCGGTCACGCGCGACGGCCTCGGGAGTCCCGGATGCCTCGGCGGTCCGGCTCGGGCTCGGGGTCGACGTGCACGCGTTCGACGTCGAGTCGCCGTGCCGCGTCGGCCTGCTCGACTTCCCCGGCGAACCCGGCCTCTCCGGGCACAGCGACGGTGACGCCGTGGCACACGCGGTGTGCGACGCCCTGCTCTCCGCGGGTGGCCTCGGTGACATCGGTGGGACGTTCGGCACCGCCGACCCCGCCTACGCCGGAGCCGCCGGGGACGTCTTCATCCGCGGTGCCGTCGGGCTGCTCGCCGACGCCGGCCTCGTACCCGTGTCGGTCACGGTGCAGATCATCGGGAACCGGCCGCGCATCGGGGCCCGTCGTGCGGAGATGCAGGATGCCCTGTCCGCCGTCGTCGGTGCCCCCGTCGCGGTGTCCGGCACGACGACCGACGGCCTCGGGTTCACCGGCCGGGGCGAGGGGCTCGCCGCGATCGCCACGGCCGTCACCCGACCGGCCTGACGTCCTAGGCTTGGGATCGTGACCGTTCGCCTCTACGACTCCCGCGCCGCAGCCGTCGTCGACCTCGTCCCCCTGGTCGACGGACAGGTCAGCGTCTACGTCTGCGGTCCGACGGTGCAGTCGTCGCCGCACATCGGACACCTGCGCTCGGCCCTGGTCTACGACATCTGGCGCCGCTGGCTGACGTACCGCGGTCTGCGCGTCACCCTCGTGCGGAACGTCACCGACATCGACGACAAGGTGCTCGACCTGGCCGCCGGCACCGACGAAGCGTGGTTCGCCCGCGCCTACCGCGTCGAGCTCGAGTTCACCGCCGCGTACAACGCCCTCGGCATCCTGCCCCCGACCTACGAGCCGCGGGCAACAGCGAGCGTGCCGCAGATGCACGACATCATCACGAAGCTCATCGACCGCGGCCACGCCTACGTCGCAGCCGACGACTCGGGCGACGTCTACTTCGACACCGGCAGCTGGGAGTCCTACGGGGCGCTCACCCGGCAGCGTCGCGAGGACATGGTCGAGGCCGCCGACGCCGACCCCCGTGGCAAGCGCGACGCCCGCGACTTCGCGCTCTGGAAGGGTGCGAAGCCCGGCGAGCCGTCGACCGCGTCGTGGGACTCCCCGTGGGGCCCCGGTCGTCCGGGCTGGCACATCGAGTGCTCCGCCATGTCGCGGCGGTACCTCGGTCCGGCGTTCGACATCCACGGCGGCGGACTCGACCTGCGGTTCCCGCACCACGAGAACGAGCTCGCGCAGTCCACCGCGGCGGGCGACCCGTTCGCGTCGTACTGGTTGCACAACGGGCTCGTCACGGTCGAGGGCCAGAAGATGTCGAAGTCGCTCGGCAACTCGATCTTCGCCGCCGACTTCCTGGCCGCTGCCCGTCCGGCCGTGGTGCGGTACTTCCTGGGCGCCGCGCACTACCGCTCCTCGATCGACCACCACGACGGCTCGTTGGCCGAGGCCGAGGCCGCCTACGACCGCATCGACGGGTTCCTGCAGCGGGCCGAGGTGCGGCTCGAAGGCGTGCACCTCGCCGACGCCCCCGCCGTGCCGGACGCCTTCGCCGCCGCGATGGACGACGACCTCGCAGTGCCCCAGGCGCTGGCCGTCCTGCACGAGACCGTGCGCACCGGCAACGCTGCCCTGGACACCGACGATGCGGAAACGCTCGGGGTCGCGTACCATCAGGTGGCCGCCATGGTAGAGGTCCTCGGCATCGACCCGCGAGCCGCCCACTGGTCGGGGGGCGGTCAGGACACCTCGGCAGGCCCGCTCGCCGCTCTCGTCGAACGCCTCGTGCAGGAGCGCGCGGACGCCAGGGCAGCACGGGACTTCGCTGCGGCCGACCGCGTGCGCGACGACCTCGCCGCCGCGGGCATCACGATCGAGGACACGCCGTCCGGAACACGCTGGAGCATCGCCTGAACACGGCAGTGCCGAACAGGAGCTACGCATGAAGAACGTCTCGGGAAGCAAGAAGGGTCGGCCCGGCGCCGTCCGCACCGGTCGCAAGGGCAACAAGCAGGTCGGTTCCGGTGGTCAGGGTGCCCAGGCGCTCGAGGGTCGCAAGCCGACCCCGAAGGCCGAGGACCGGCCGTACCACCCCGCCGGCAAGCGCAAGGCGGCGAAGGACCGCTTCGAGGCAGCCAAGGGCCGTCACGGTTCCTCGAGCACCCCGCAGGGCCGCACCGGTCGTCCGCCGGCCCGGAAGACCGATGACTCCGAGCTCGTGACCGGACGGAACTCCGTGCTCGAGGCGCTGCGCACGAAGACCCCGTCGACGACGCTCTACATCGCGTCGCGCATCGAGGTCGACGACCGCGTCAAGGAGATCCTGACGCTCGCGAACCACCGCAGCGTGCCGATCATCGAGCTCATGCGCCCCGAGCTCGACCGCATCACCGGCCACGACAGCGTGCACCAGGGCGTCGCGCTCAAGGTGCCGGCGTACCAGTACGCCGTGTCCGAGGACATCGTCGAGCAGGCCTTCTCGCGCGACCAGGTCCCGCTGCTCGTCGCGCTCGACGGCATCACCGACCCCCGCAACCTCGGGGCGATCATCCGCTCGACCGCCGCGTTCGGCGGACACGGCGTCATCGTGCCGCAGCGTCGTTCGGTCGGCGTCACCGCGTCGGCGTGGAAGACCTCCGCCGGCGCCGCGGCCCGCACGCCCGTCGCGATGGCCCCGAACCTCACCCAGACGCTGAAGTCCCTCAAGTCGATGGGCCTGTTCGTCCTCGGTCTGGACGGCGACGGCGACGTGGAGCTCGACGGCCTCGCGCTCGCCGACCGCCCGATCGTGATCGTCGTCGGTTCCGAGGGCAAGGGGCTGTCGCGCCTGGTCACCGAGACATGCGACGCGATCGTGTCGATCCCGATCTCGAGTGCGACCGAGTCCCTCAACGCCGGCATCGCCGCGAGCGTCACCCTGTGGGAGGTCGCCCGGCGCCGTCGCGCCGAGTAGCCGCACCGGCGTCCGCCCGGCCGCTGGGGGCCGTCGACGGCACTGCCTGGAGGCCCGGGGCCGGTCCGCGAGACCGGCACCGGGCCTCCTGTGCGTCCGTGGGGTTCCGCGACGCGCCGCGTGCGTCGTGTCGAGGTTCCACGACTCGCCGAGTGCGTTCTGCCGAGGTTCCACACACGGCCGTCTTGCGCGCCGAGGTTCCGAGATTTCGGAACCTCGGCGGAACGGAACGGAACGGAACGGAACGGGGGCGGGCGCGCGGAACGGCCCGGGCGTGCGGGACGGGACGGGCGCGGGCCCGGGCGGGTCAGACGGTGGTGCGCCAGTCCTGGACGTCGGCGTCGTCGTCTGCGGGGTCCGCGTCGTCGACCACGGGGATCGGCAGCGTCATCGACGACGTCGGCGGGTTGATGAGCAGGCGCTCGTCGCGGCGGTGGCGCAGCACGTCGTTGATGTACGCCGTGGTGGCCTCGGGCAGCGAGACCGACCGCTCCTCTTCCTGCGACATGAACCAGCGGTGCTCGAGCAGTTCGTGGAAGACCTCCGCGGGTTCGAGGCGACCGCGCAGGTCACGGGGGATCGAGCGGACGACGGGCTCGAAGACCCGCGAGACCCACTCGTGCGCCACCATCTCCTCGTCGAGTTCGTCGCGGCCGTTGCGTGCCCGGTACGAGTCGAGGTCGTTGAGCAGGCGTCGGGCCTGGTTCTCGCCGGCGTCCAGGCCGGTCAGCCGCAGCAGGCGTCGCTGGTGGTGTCCGGCGTCGACGACCTTCGGCTGGATCCGCACCTGCGAACCGCCCTCGGTCGTGTGGATCGAGAGCTCCTCGATGTCGAAGCCGAGCTCGTTGAGCCGCTCGACGCGGTCGTTGATGCGCCAGCGTTCCTTGATGTCGAACTGCTCGGTGCCCGTGAGCTCGGTCCAGAGCGTCCGGTACTGCGCCACGATCCGGTTGGAGACGTCCACGGGGTCGGCGTTCTCGTCGAGACGGCCGCCGGCCTCGAGGTCGAGGAGCTCGCCGGCGATGTTCACGCGCGCGACCTCGAGGTCGTTCTCGCGCTGCCCGTTCGACAGGCCGCCGGGGTAGAGCTTGCCGGTCTCGGCGTCGACCAGGTACGCGGCGAACGAGCCCGCGTCGCGACGGAACAGCGTGTTCGACAGAGACACGTCGCCCCAGTAGAAGCCGATGACGTGCAGCCGGACGAGCAGCAGCGCCAGGGCATCGACGAGACGGGTCGCGGTCTCCGGGCGCAGGGTCTGCGAGTACAGCGCGCGGTACGGCAGCGAGAAGCGCAGGTGCCGCGTCACGAGCACGGGGTGCAACTGCTCGCCGTCCGCGTCGACCCGACCGGTGATGACGGCGACGGGGTCGACGCACGGCACGTCCATGCGCTGCAGCGTGCGGAGCATCTCGTACTCGGATCGCGCGATCTCCTCGCCGGTCTCCTTCACGGCGGCGACGTACCCACTCAGGTGCACGAAGCGCACGAGGTGCCGCGAGATCCCCTTCGGCAGGGCCACGATGGTGTCGTCCGGCCAATCCGCCAGCGGCAGGTCCCACGGCAGGTCGAGCAGGCCGGGGTCGACGGTGGCTGCGGTGATGGACATCGAGTCGGGCACGGTGGATCCTTCGGTGTCGTGGGGGACAGCCGAGAGCCCGCGACCCGCCCTTGTGAGGCGGCGCGGGCTCTCGGGGAGTGCGCTTCGGTTACGCGCTGACGACGGCCTTGTCGTCCAGGCGCTCGCCCGACTCGGTGTCGAAGGCGTGCACGTGGCCCGACTTCGGCGTCACCACGATGGTGTCACCGATCGACGGGTGCGAACGGCCGTCCACGCGAGCGACGATGTCGACGCGCGTGCCCTTGACGTCGGCGTGACCGTAGAGGTAGCCGTCGGCGCCGAGTTCCTCGACCACGTCGACCGTGACCGGCAGGCCCTCGCCCGACTGCGCCACGACGACGTCCTCGGGGCGGATGCCCACGGTGATCTGGGCGGAACGCGCGTTGGAGAGCGTGTCGCGGTCGATCGCGTGGTTGAGCGTGCCGAACTTGATGCCGCCCTCGACGACGTCGGCCGGCAGCAGGTTCATCGCCGGCGAGCCGATGAAGCCCGCGACGAAGACGTTGTTCGGCTTCTCGTACAGGTCACGCGGCGTGCCGACCTGCTGCAGGATGCCGTCCTTGAGCACCGCGATGCGGTCACCCATGGTCAGTGCCTCGGTCTGGTCGTGCGTGACGTAGACCGTGGTGACGCCGAGACGACGCTGGAGCGACGCGATCTGCGTACGGGTCTGGACGCGGAGCTTGGCGTCGAGGTTCGACAGCGGCTCGTCCATGAGGAACACCTGCGGCTGACGGACGATCGCACGGCCCATCGCGACGCGCTGACGCTGACCACCGGAGAGCGCCTTCGGCTTGCGGCCGAGGTAGTCCTCGAGGTCGAGGAGCTTCGCGGCTTCCTGCACGCGGGTGGCGCGCTCGTCCTTGCCGACACCGGCGATCTTGAGCGCGAAGCCCATGTTCTCGGCGACGGTCATGTGCGGGTACAGCGCGTAGTTCTGGAACACCATCGCGATGTCGCGGTCCTTCGGCGGGACGTCCGTGACGTCGCGGTCGCCGATTCGGATCTGACCGGAGTTGACCTCTTCGAGGCCGGCCAGCATGCGGAGCGAGGTGGACTTGCCACAACCCGAGGGGCCGACGAGGACGAGGAACTCGCCGTCGGCGACGTCCAGGTCGAGGGAGTCGACCGCGGGACGGTTGCCTCCGGGGTAGAGACGGGTTGCCTTGTCATAGGTGACGGACGCCATGAGCGTTCGGTCCTTTCTTCACCGGCAGGTACGTGCCGGACGATCCGAGTGAAGCGGTCAGCCCGCGAGGGCCCCGGATGGTCGTCGTCGACCATCGAGGTTCATACAACACGAGTTCTCGCGGGTGCGCCAGTGTTTTCCCCCTGGCCGGTCGGTTCCCAGAGCGTGGTTGGGTGGTTCCCAGAGCGGCCCACTACAATCGCCGGGTCCGTCCGCCGAGCGGGGGTAGGTCGTGCGGACGCCGATCAGGAGGACGACGCACCGATGACCAACCGCCCCGAGGGTGACGCCCGCGCCGCGCGGAACGAGCGCCGCGAAGCCGCCCGACAGCGAGCGCAGCGCCACAGGACACAGCAGAAGCGCCGCCAGCGCGGCACCCGGCTCGGACTCCAGATCGGACTCGGTGTCGTGCTGCTCGCAGCGGCCGCCGTCGTCACGCTCGTCCTGGTCGACTCCGTGAAGCCAGCAGGCCCCGGGCCCTCGACCATGTCGCAGGGCGGCATCACCCTCGGCGAGGGGCTCAAGCCCGTGACCGCGTCGAGCAGTGCGTCGCCGAGCGCCTCGGCGACCGCTGGTGCGGGCACGGTGCGCATCACGCTGTACGTCGACTACCTCTGCCCGACCTGCGGCGAGTTCGAACAGGCCAACGGCGACTACATCGAGAGCCTCGTCGACTCCGGCGCCGCCACCGTCGACATCCACCCGCTCGCGGTCCTGTCGAACCGATCGCAGGGCACCAAGTACTCACTGCGCGCCGCGAACGCCGCGGCCTGCGTCGCCGAGCACTCGCCGGACCAGTTCTACGCGGTCAACAAGGCGCTCTACGCCGAGCAGCCGGAAGAAGGCACACCCGGGCTCACCGACGCGCAGCTCACCAAGGTCGTCACCGGGGTCTCCGGCCTGCAGGACCGCCGGGCCGTCACGAGCTGCATCGCCGACCAGGACTACAGCAAGTGGGTCGACGAGCAGACGACCGCGGTGTCCGGCGGCGACATCCCCGGGTCGACCCTGAGCGACTTCCCCGGCACGCCGCTGGTGCTCGTCAACGGGCAGCAGTACGAGCTCACGTCGCCGATCACGAACGACGACTTCCGCACCTTCGTGGTCACCGCGGCCGGTGCCACCGAGGCGACGCCCACCCCGACCCCCACCCCGACCCCCACGCCGAGCGCGACGCCGTCCCGCACGCGGAGCGCGACACCGACGCCCACGCCGACGAAGGGCTGATCGCTACAGCGACGAACCAGGGACGCTGAACGTGTCGCAGCTCGTCGCGCCCTGCTGGTAGCCGCGGACGAACCACTTCTGGCGCTGCTCACTCGAGCCGTGCGTGAACGAGTCCGGATCGACCCGGCCGCTCGAGCGCTCCTGGATGCTGTCGTCGCCCACGGCGCTCGCGGCGGACAGGGCATCGGCGATCTCGGACCGGCTGATCGGCTCGAAGAAGGTCTCGCCGCTCGCGTCCTCGGTGTTCGCCGCGTCGCCGACCCAGGCGCCGGCGTAGCAGTCGGCCTGCAGCTCGACGCGGACACTGCCGGACGAGGCCCCGGTGCCCGATCGGTCCGTGCTCGCGAAGGCACCCTGCAGCTGCTGGATGTGGTGGCCCCACTCGTGCGCGACGACGTACATCTGCGCGAGCGGCCCGCCCGACGACCCGTACTTCGACTGCAGGTCGTCGTAGAACGCGGTGTCGAGGTAGATCGCGCGGTCCGGCGGGCAGTAGAAGGGCCCGGTTGCAGCGGACGCCTGACCGCACGACGTGTCAGTCGAGCCGTCGAACAGGAAGAAGTCCGGCGCCGTGTACGAGATTCCGAGCTTCCGGGCCTCGGCCGTCCAGTAGCCGTCGAGTGACTCGGCTGCGCCCTCCATCCGGCACTCGACCTTGAGGTTGGCGTCTCGCCCGGTGCGGCACTCCGGCGCGGCGTCCACGGTCTCGCCCTGCTGCTGGATCTGCGTCGTGCCGCTGCCGCCGTCGACGAACCCGCTGAGGTCGAAGCCCGTGAACTGCGCGATCAGGAAGACGACGATCGCCGTGACGCCGACGGCGCCGCCGCCGACCGCGGCCGTCCGACCCCGGCGCTTCACCCTGCCGCCCTTGAGCTGCGAATCGTCGTTGAACGTCATGCCCCCGAATGTACGGCCCACGGGACTCGCACGCCGCACGCATGCCCCGCGCGTACCGTCTGGGACGTCGGCGACCCCGACACGTGTCGTACAACCGGAAGGAACCGCAACCATGGCCACTCCCATCAGCACCGTGATGAGCCCCGCCCGCTACGTGCAGGGCAAGGACGCGATCACCCGCGTCGGCGAGTTCGTCGCCCCCATCGGCAAGCGCCCCCTGATCGTCGCCGACGACGTCGTGTGGGGCATCGTCGAGGCCGCGGTGACGACGAGCTTCCAGGCGGCCGACCTGCGGGTCGAGCGGGTCGGCTTCGGTCGCTTCGCGACGCCGAAGGCGGTCGACGACCTCGTCGAGCAGATCCGGTCGACCGACGCGGACGTCATCGTCGGGCTCGGCGGCGGTTCGGCGATCGACGCGGCCAAGGCCTCCGGGCACCTGGCCGGCATCCGCTGGGCGAGTGTCCCGACGGCGGCGAGCACCGACGCCCCGACCTCGGCGCTCGCGGTGATCTACTCCGAGGAAGGGGAGTTCATCGAGTACCGGTTCTTCCCGCACAACCCCGACCTCGTCCTCATCGACACGAAGCTCGTCGCGAACGCTCCCGTCCAGTTCCTGGTCGCGGGCATCGGCGACGCCCTGGCCACCTGGGTCGAGGCCCGTGCCGCCAAGCGTGCGAACGCCGACACCATGGCCGGCGGGCTGCAGACCGAGACCGGCGTCGCGCTCGCCGAGCTGTCCTGGAAGCTGCTGCACGAGAACGCCCTGCAGGCCATCGAGGCCGTGAAGGCCAAGGTCGTCACGCCCGCGCTCGAGAAGGTCGTCGAGGCGAACACCCTGCTGTCGGGCCTGGGGTTCGAGTCCGGCGGACTGGCGGCAGCGCACGCGATCCACAACGGACTGACCGCCGCTCCGCAGGCGCACGGCTTGGCGCACGGGCAGAAGGTCAACATCGGCACGATCGCGCAGCTCGTGCTCGAGGGTGCACCGGCCGAGGAGATCGAGGACTTCGTCGTCTTCACCACGAAGGTCGGCCTGCCGAACACCCTGACCGAGATCGGCCTGACCGTCGACGACACGACGGAGCTCCGCGCCGTGGCCGAGGCCGCGACCGTCGAGGGCGAGACCATCCACAACATGCCGTTCCCGGTCACGCCGGAGCTCGTGGTGGACGCGCTCATCGCCGTCGAGGGCATCGCGCGGAGCATCCGCGCCGAGCACGGACTGCCGGAGCCGGTCCTGTACCAGCACCACTGAGGGACGGCTGCGCTGACGGATCGGGGTCAGGTGCGGACCAGCGGCTCCATCGTCGCCAGGTCCGCACCGATCCCGACGTCCACCAGCTCGATCCGTCCGGCGAGGGTGGCGGCCGGCCCCGTCAGCAACCCGGCCTTCACCCCGCCGAATGTGACCGTGACGTCGGCGTGCAGGACGTGGTCGTCCGCGATCCCGCCGGTGTCGACGTCGATGCCGCTCGGCACGTCGACGGCGACGACGAACGGTGCGCGCTGGTCGCGGGCGAGTTCACGGATGGCGTCGACGACCTCGCGGGCGGGGGAGCGGAGGGCCGCAGGCCCCTGCACCCCGATCCCGAGGATCGCGTCGAGCACCAGGTCGGCGTCGAGTGCCGCGTCCGTCACCGCAGCCTCCGGTCCGGCAGGATCATCGAGGAGGCGCGCCCCGGTGTCCAGCGCCGCTGCCAGGCCCGCCTCGTGCACGCGTGAGCCGACGCGCAAGACTGCCACGTGCCTCCCGGCCGCCGCCAGCCGCGCACCCGCGAACAGGGCGTCACCACCGTTGTCGCCGCTGCCCACCAGCAGGAGGACGGACCCCGGTCCGTCGCCCGGCCGGACGGCCGGATCGTCGAGCAGGTCGCCGACGATGCGGGCCAGCCCGTCGGCCGCTCGTTGCATGAGGGGCTCACCCGCATCGAGGTGCGGCCGCTCTGCCGCCCGGATCTGGTCACCGCCGTAGCCGTCCATGGCGACCACAGTGCCCCGGTACCCTGGAGGGGACATGTCACTCGTCCCCGAAGCGCCCCGTCCCCGCATCGTGATGTCGCCCGACGGCCTCCGGATCGCGACCTACGACTTCGGCGATCCCGACGCCCCTGCGGTCGTCGCGGTGCACGGGTTCGCCTCCGGTGCGGTGCTGAACTGGCACGCCTCCGGCTGGACCCGCGACCTCGTCCGCGCCGGGTACCGCGTGCTGGCGTTCGACCAGCGCGGGCACGGCGCGAGCGCGAAGCCGCGCGACCCCGGTGCGTACTCGATGGACCTGCTCGTGGCGGACGTCACCACCGTGATCGACACGTACCTGCTCGACGAGGTCGCGTTCCTCGGGTACTCGCTCGGTGCACGCGTCGGGTGGCACACCGCCGAACGGCTGCCGGACCGCATCACCCGCGCGGTGTTCGGCGGGATCCCCGACGCCGACCCGATGCGCCGCGTGCGGGTCGACCAGGCGAAGGCGTACCTGGCGGACGGCACCCCGATCGAGGACCGCGTGACCAACGGCTACCTGACCATGGCGGGGAACGTCGAGGGGAACGACCTCGCGGCGCTCGTGGCGATGGTCGAGGGGATGCGGAACAGCATCGAGCCGACGCCCGACAACGCCCCCGCGCAGCCGATCCTGATGGCCGCTGGCAGCGAGGACGGCATCCGCGACAGCGCCGTGCGGTTGGCGCAGGCGGCCCCGGACGCGTCGTTCTTCGAGATCCCGGGGCGCAACCACTTCAACGCGCCGACGTCGCGGGCGTTCCGCGAAGCCGCGCTGGCGTTCCTGCGCTCCTGACCGGCGCGCGTTGTCCGCCCCGCGCTGAGGGGTACTCGTAGGTCCTCGCTGTCGCCGGACACCGCGCGTACCGTCCCCGCCATGGACTACAGACTCCTCGGCAACAGCGGGACATCGGTGTCGACGCTGACCCTCGGCACCATGACGTTCGGCAGCGAAGCCGACGAACCCACCTCCCACACCATCATCGACACGTTCGTCGCGGCCGGCGGCACCCTGATCGACACGGCCGACGTCTACTCGGGCAACGAGTCCGAGCGGATCATCGGTCGCTGGCTCGCGGCGCACCCCACCGAGGCGCAGCAGGTCGTCCTCGCCACCAAGGGCCGCTTCCCGCAGGGTGACGGCCCGAACGACGTCGGCCTGTCGCGCCGGCACCTCCGGGTCGCGCTCGACGCCTCGCTCGAGCGCCTCGGCGTCGACCACATCGACCTGTACCAGATGCACGCCTGGGACGCCCTGACGCCGATCGAGGAGACGCTCCGGTTCCTCGACGACGCGGTCTCCGCCGGCAAGATCGGCTCGTACGGGTTCTCCAACTACCTCGGGTACCAGATCACGAAGGCCGTGTACGAGGCGAAGGCGCACGGGTGGGCCCCGCCGGTCACCCTGCAGCCGCAGTACAACCTGCTCGTCCGCGACATCGAGCACGAGATCGTCCCCGCCAGCCTCGACGCCGGGATCGGCCTGCTGCCCTGGTCGCCCCTGGCCGGCGGCTGGCTGTCCGGCAAGTACCAGCGCGACGAAGCGCCCACCGGCTCCACCCGCCTCGGCGAGAACCCGGCACGCGGCATGGAGGCCTGGGAAGCGCGGAACGGTGACGAGCGCACCTGGGCCGTCCTCGACGCGGTGTCCGCCGTCGCCGACGCGCACGGCGCCTCGCGGTCGCAGGTCGCCCTCGCCTGGCTGCTCGCCCGGCCGGCGGTGACGAGCGTGATCCTCGGCGCCCGGACCGTGTCCCAGCTCGAGGACAACCTCGGTGCGGCCGACCTCGTGCTGACCGACGCGGAGCTCGCGCAGCTCACCGACGCCAGCGCCCCGCGCATCGACGACTACCCGTACGGCACCGCGGGCGTCGCCCAGCGGGGGCGCAAGATCACCGGCGGGCGCTGAAGATCCGTGCACGTTCGTGCGGATTCGCGCTGATGTGGGGTCCGGGTGTGGACGCACGGTTCGGTGAGGTGTCATCCTCGTCGCACGACCGGCTGGTTACCGCGTCCAGCGCCCGGAACACTCCCTGATCCGTGTTCCACACGCGCCGATGCCCCGGGTGAGTGATCACCCGGGGCATCGCTTCGCCTGACGGCGGTTGTGGGGCCGGCAGCGGGACTTGAACCCGCAACCCCCGTATTACAAGTACGGTGCGCTACCAATTGCGCCATGCCGGCTGACGCCGCTCATCTTACCGGTGAGGGCGTCGGGGTCTCACTCGGCCGGCTTCTCCGCGAAGTTCAGCGAGATCGAGTTCATGCAGTACCGGTCGCCGGTGGGGGTGCCGAAGCCGTCGGGGAACACGTGGCCCAGGTGCGAACCGCAGTTCGCGCAACGGACCTCGGTGCGCACCATGCCCAGCGACTTGTCGTCGATCAGCTGCACGGCGTCGGGGTTCACCGACTCGTAGAACGACGGCCAGCCGCAGCCGGAGTCGAACTTCGTGCCGCTCTTGAACAGCTCCGCGCCGCAGGCCGCACAGGTGTAGACGCCGGCACGCTCCTCGTCGAGGAGTTCACCGGTCCACGGCCGTTCGGTCCCCGCCTGACGCAGGACGGCGTACTGGTCCGGGGAGAGATCCTCGCGCCACTGGGCGTCGGACTTGTCGACGTTGTATGCCATTGTTTCCTCCTGCTTCCGGTCGGGTTCTTCCGGGCACTCCCGACCACTTCAGTAAACTCGCGACGATGTCCGAGCATTCCGTGCACCACGCCCGCTGGACCCGTCTGACGACGGACGAACTGTACGGCATCGTGGTGCTCCGGAACCGCGTCTTCGCACTCGAACAACGGGTGACGGCCGAGGACTTCGACGGCCGTGACCGCGAGCCCGAGACCGAGCACTGGTGGTTCGGTACGGACACCGAAGCGGTTGGGTACCTGCGCCTGATCCGACCGGCTGCCGACGAGGAACACCCGGCGGACGCACCGCCGCCGTCCTGGGTGATCGGCCGGGTCGCGACGCACCCCGACCACCGCGGGCAGGGCATCGCTGGCCGGCTCGTCGCCGCCGTGCTCGCGGCCCACGGGCACGAACCCGTCGTCCTGCACGCCCAGGAGTACGTCGCTGCGCTCTACGAACGCCACGGCTTCGTCCGGTTCGGGACCCCCTACGACGAAGCCGGCATCCGGCACGTCGGCATGCACCGCCCGGGGCGCTGATGGACACCCTCGGCCGCTACGCCGCCTACGCCGACCGCATCGGGGCCGTGTCCCCGTCCTACGCCGCCTGGGCGCGGTCGCTCGACCCCGTGTTGGTCGCGCTCCTCGACGAGGTCGCCGAGCAGCAGCGGCAGCCGGAACTCTTCTTCGCGGTCGCGCGGCGGCTCGGCGCGGATCCGTCGGACCCCGGTGCGCTGCGCGCGATCGGTCGGGAGGCCCGCCCCGCCCTGGTCACGGCCCTCGCCTCCGCCACGGTGCAGGCCAACGACCCGCGGCGGCTCGGTCCCGTCGTCCCGCTGTTCGCGGCGCTCGCCGAGCGGGCCTCGCGGCCGCTCGGGTTGGTGGACGCAGGGGGTGCCGCCGGGCTCTGCTCGATCCCGGACCGGGTCACGCTCGACCACCGCGTCGCGGAGCGCGACGGACTCGTGCGGCTGCACACGGCAGCGGACGATCCGTCGATCCGGCTCGTCGTCGCGGCCTCGGGGACGGTGCCGGCTCCGGCCCGCGCGCCGATCCGCGTCGGTGCGCGGGTGCTGCTCGACCCGAACCCGATCGACCTGTGGGCGGACGGCGCGTTCGACCGTCTGGTCGAAGCGGTCCCACCAGAGGCCCTGGACCGGACCGCCCTGATGCGCGAGGCGGCGCGCGCGACGCTCGCCGTGCCTCCCGTGCGGATCCGGGGCACGCTGCCCGGCGACCTCGACCGCGCACTGGACGCCCTGCCGGACGACGTGGAGCCGGTCGTGCTGACCACCGGCACCCTGGTCTACGTGCCGGGTGCCGAGCGCCAGCGGTTCGTGGACCGCGTCCGCGAACGCGGCGTGCACTGGATCGCGCTCGAACGCACCGGGATCCTGCGCGGTGTGGCGGCGACGCTGCCCGACGACGTCGACGCGGCGGATCCGGACGCCTTCGCCACGGCCTCGATCGACGGCACCGCGGTCGCCGTCTCGGACCCGTTCGGCACGCGTGTGCGCTGGTTCCGCGACCTGAACCTGTGACCGGTGTTCGCGACAGTCCAGCGCCGTGCCAGGGTCCGGATGCTCTCCGCCCCTACGATGTGCGAGACCCGTTACCCGACCGTGATCGGAACCGCCGTGACCAGCTCCACCGACGAGCACCGTGCTGACGAGCACCGCGCTGACCAGCACCGCGCTGACCAGCTCAGTGAGCTCGCGCAGCGTGTGCTGTCGTTCGAGCACGACCGGGCACGGCACGACCGCACGAAGGAAGCGGAGATCCGGGTCGAGTTCGAGATGTCGGCGGCGCGCTACTACCAGGTGCTGAACCGCGTGATCGACTCGCCCGCGGCACTCGCGTACGACCCGCAGCTCGTCACCAGGCTGCAGCGGCTCCGGCACGCGCGCACCAGCGCCCGGGCGACGCGCAGCTTCGTCGCGCCCGGTGCTGCTCCCGAAGGACGTGAAGAGGAACGATGAGCACCAGATTCCCCCGTGACCGGTTCGACGACGTCGCCGACGGCCCTCGGGTCGGCGCACACCGCGGTGCCCAGCGCCGCGGCCGTGGCTGGATCGCGTTCGCCTGGGCGGCACTCGCCACCGGTGTGCTCGTCGGCATCGGCGTGCTCGTCCTCGCGCTCCTGAACGGCAGCTACTCGTTCAGCGGCTCGGACTCGCCCTCGGCGTCGACGAGCTCGTCGGCCACGTCGAAGCCGTCCGCGTCCGCCACCTCGAAGCCCTCGGCATCGTCGTCGGCCGGGTCGGGTGCCGACTCCGGAGCCGCTGCCGCGACGCCGGCACAGCAGGGCACGACCACCGTCGTCGTCCTGAACGGCACGACGACCACCGGTCTCGCCGCCCGCGCCAGCGCCACGCTGACCGGTGCCGGCTGGCAGGTCGCCTCGACCGGGGACGCCGGCACGACCGGGTCGACCTCGACCGTCGTGTACTACCAGCAGGCCGCACAGGCGGCGGTCGCGCAGGGCATCGCGAAGCAGCTCGGGGTCGCCGCCGTGCAGCAGTCGGCAGCGTTCCCGAACGCCGACGTGAGCGTCGTGCTCGGGGCCGACTACACCGGCTGATCCGCATTCCGCGGGCGCTCCCCACCCGCATTTGTGACGGTCGTGTTTCGGGCACGTTGATTTCTGACGGAATCGACGTGAAACAACGTCACACCTCTTGCCTGATCGGCGCGCTTCGAGCAGAGTCCCTTGCAGACGACGAACACGTCGTTCGCACAGCAGTACCAGGGAGCAAGAGATCATGGCCAACGGAACCGTGAAGTGGTTCAACGCTGAAAAGGGCTTCGGCTTCATCACCGTCGATGGAGGAGGCCAGGACGTGTTCGTGCACTACTCGGCCATCGACATGTCGGGTTACAAGGTCCTCGAGGAGGGCCAGGCAGTGGTGTTCGACGTCGGCACCGGGTCGAAGGGCCCGCAGGCGGAGGCAGTCCGACCGGCCTGAACGCACGACACTCATCGCGAACGCGCCGTCCCGTCAGGGGCGGCGCGTTCGTCGTGCGTGACCCGCGCTGCATGACGTGCGTGGCGGGCGGTCCGCGGCGGTGGTCGGGGTGCGCTGTTGGCGGGGCGTGTCCTGGGAAGACGTGACGAGCCTCCCGATCGTGTTGCACTCGCACCGGTCGAGTGCCAGAATCGGCGTTGGCACTCGCTCACGTTGAGTGCCAGCACGACCCCACGACGTCCGGGAGGGACGAGAACTCACATGGCTAAGATCATTGCTTTCGACGAGGAGGCCCGCCGTGGCCTCGAGCGCGGCCTGAACCAGCTGGCCGACGCCGTGAAGGTGACGCTCGGCCCGCGCGGCCGCAACGTCGTCCTCGAGAAGAAGTGGGGCGCCCCCACGATCACGAACGACGGTGTCTCCATCGCCAAGGAGATCGAGCTCGACGACCCGTACGAGAAGATCGGTGCGGAGCTCGTCAAGGAGGTCGCCAAGAAGACCGACGACGTCGCCGGTGACGGTACGACCACCGCGACCGTCCTCGCCCAGGCACTCGTCCGCGAGGGCCTGCGCAACGTCGCAGCCGGCGCCGACCCCGTGTCGCTCAAGCGCGGCATCGAGAAGGCCGTCTCCGCCGTCTCCGACCAGCTCCTCGCCAACGCGAAGGACATCGAGACCAAGGACCAGATCGCCGCGACCGCGTCGATCTCGGCTGCAGACCCGACCATCGGCGCGCTCATCGCCGAGGCCATCGACAAGGTCGGCAAGGAAGGTGTCGTCACCGTCGAGGAGTCGAACACCTTCGGCACCGAGCTCGAGCTGACCGAGGGCATGCGCTTCGACAAGGGCTACCTGTCGCAGTACTTCGTCACCGACCCCGAGCGTCAGGAAGCCGTCTTCGAGGACGCTTACATCCTGATCGTCAACTCGAAGATCTCGAACATCAAGGACCTCCTGCCGGTCGTCGACAAGGTGATCCAGGCGGGCAAGCAGCTCCTGATCATCGCCGAGGACGTCGACGGCGAGGCCCTGGCCACGCTCGTCGTGAACAAGATCCGCGGCATCTTCAAGTCCGTCGCCGTCAAGGCCCCGGGCTTCGGTGACCGCCGCAAGGCCATGCTGCAGGACATCGCGATCCTGACCGGTGGCCAGGTCATCTCCGAAGAGGTCGGCCTCAAGCTCGAGAACGCGACGCTCGACCTGCTCGGTCGTGCCCGCAAGGTCGTCATCACCAAGGACGAGACCACGATCGTCGAGGGTGCCGGCGACGCCGAGCAGATCGCCGGCCGTGTCCGTCAGATCCGCGCCGAGATCGACGCGACCGACTCCGACTACGACCGCGAGAAGCTCCAGGAGCGCCTCGCGAAGCTCGCCGGTGGCGTCGCCGTCATCAAGGCGGGTGCCGCGACCGAGGTCGAGCTCAAGGAGCGCAAGCACCGCATCGAGGACGCCGTCCGCAACGCGAAGGCTGCCGTCGAAGAGGGCATCGTCGCCGGTGGTGGCGTCGCCCTCATCCAGGCCGGCAAGGTCGCGCTCGACGCACTCACCCTCGAGGGTGACGAGGCGACCGGTGCGAACATCGTCCGCGTCGCCATCGACGCACCGCTCAAGCAGATCGCGCTGAACGCCGGTCTCGAGCCGGGTGTCGTGGCCGCCAAGGTCCGCGAGCTCGAAGCAGGTTGGGGCCTCAACGCCGCGACCGGCGAGTACGTCGACCTCATCGCCGCGGGCATCATCGACCCGGCCAAGGTCACGCGTTCGGCGCTGCAGAACGCTGCGTCGATCGCTGGTCTGTTCCTGACGACCGAGGTCGTCGTCGCCGACAAGCCCGAGCGCGCCGCGGCTGCTCCGGCCGGCGACCCGACTGGTGGCATGGACTTCTAAGCAGTCCTGTTCGAAGGGCCCCGCACGCTGCGCGTGCGGGGCCCTTCCGCGTGCGGGGCGCGTGGGGCGTGGCGCCTGGCGCGGATCTCGTCCCCCGAGGTTCCGAAATCTCGGCATCTCGGCGCCCCGTTCGTCGAGGTCTGGAACCTCGGCGATCAACGTGCGGCATGTCGCGGAACCTCACCGAGGCGGTCGGGTTCGGACTGGAGGCCCGTGCAGCGCCGTTCTCCGCAGCTGCGTCCGACCGTGGCCGGGGCCGGCGTCTCGTGGGCGATGCCCCGGTCCGGGCGAGGGCATCGCGCGGCTCTGGTCGAGGGACGCCCTCGCTGATCGTTGTGATGCGGCTCCGGACGGGGTGGCTACCCGGTCGCCCTGTCCCGTCGAGGTTCCACGACTCGCCGTGTGCTGGACGCCGAGGTTCCGAACCCGAGCGCGATGTGGCGCGAGATGCCGAGATTTTGGAACCTCGGGCGAGACGGACGGGCGCGCGGACGCCCGCGCGCCGCGCGCCCGCGTCAGGCGGCGTAGTCGCGCGGCAGCAGCGGCAGCCAGACGCGGAAGGTCGCGCCGCCGCCCTCGGTGTCGAAGACCTCGACCGAGCCGTGGTGTGCCGCGACGATGCCCGACACGATCGCGAGCCCGAGGCCCGAACCACCGGTGTCCCGCGCACGCGAGGTGTCGGCACGCCAGAACCGCTGGAAGATCTTGTCGCGCAGCTGCGCCGGGATCCCCTCACCGTGGTCGATGACGTCGATGTGGGCCATGCCGCGGTCGTCGTCCACCCCGACGCCGATCTCGATCGGGTCGTCGTGCTCGGTGAACCGCATGGCGTTGCCCATCAGGTTCGTGACGATCTGGCGGATCTTGTTCTCCTCCGCCAGCACGATCGGGGGACGCTGGGGCATGACGACCGTCGGCAGTGGCGTCGTCTCGTCGGTGGGGGCGGTACCGGCCTCGATGTCCATCGCCCGGGTCCTCCGAGCACGCAGCCGCGCGATCGTCTGCCGCGAGAACGCGATGGGCCCCGTGGTGTTCGCCGACGTGGGCGATGCCGGGGGGACCTCGCCCGTGTCGGACAAGGAGCCCGACGAGTCCGACGACCCCGACGAGAGCGACGACGACGACGCGGGCGGCCGCACTGCCTGGGGGACGCTCTCGCCCGTCATGGCGTCCTCGACCAGGACCTGGATCTCGCGGTCGGGGTTGGACGCCATGGTGTCGAGCGCCGAGTCACGGGCGATCGCGACGAGGTCGACCGGGCCGAGCTCGAGCGGCTTGGACTCGTCGATGCGGGCGAGCTGGAGCAGGTCCTGCACGAGCAGGCCCATCCGCTTCGCCTCTTTCTCGATGCGCTCCATCGCCTGGGCGACGTCTTCTTCCTTGCGGAGGGCACCCATGCGGTACAGCTCGGCGTACCCGCGCAGGGACACCAGCGGGGTGCGGAGTTCGTGCGAGGCGTCGCCGACGAACCGGCGCATCTGGTCGATGGTGCGCTGGCGGTCCTCGAACGCGGTGTCGATGCGCTCGAGCATGACGTTCAGGGAGCGGTTCAGTCGCCCGACCTCGGTGTTCGGGGTGTCGGCCTCGAGGCGCTGGTTGAAGTCACCGGCGGCGAAGCGTGCGGCGGTGTCCTCGACGTCGCGCAACGGGTCGAACGTGGCGGTGACGAGCAGCCGCGTGAGCATGGCGCCGAGCAGGATCACCGAGATGCCGAAGCCCAGGAAGATGACGGTGAACCGGGCGATGGTCTGGTCCGTGTCGGCGCTCGACACCGCGACGAGCACGAAGCCGGTCTCGGTGGAGCCGCTCGTCTGGTTCTGCAGTGACGCCGGGATGACCTGGGCACGCCACTCGTGGTTGTGCTGGCTGTCGTAGAGCGAGAAGCGCGCACCGTTCTGCGCCGCTGCGGAGAAGTCCAGTTCGCGGATGTCCGGGCGGCTCGATGCCTTCGTCTGGCAGATCTGGTCGCCGTCGGCGTCGTACGCGGCCACGTAGGCGCTCTGCGACAGCACGACCGACAGCTTGCAGTACTGCTCGCCGTCGCTGATGTTCTGGCCCTCGAGCTGCTCCGTGGTGCCCTTGACGTTGTTGTCGAGCTGCGCCATCAGGTACGTCGACAGGACGGTCATGGTGCCGAGCCCGGCGACGAGCAGGCCGAGCGCCACCAGGAGCACCGTGATCCCGGTGATCTTGGTGCGCAGGGAGATCCCGTCCCACCAGCGGCTCATTCGCGTGTGCATGCTGCCCCAACGATAGACAGCGGCCGCCCGGTGAAACCGGACGACCGCCGTGAAGAACGGAGGTGCTACGAGGCCTTGGACGCCTTGAGCATGTACCCGAAGCCGCGCTTGGTCTGGATGATCGGCTCGGCCGAGTACTGGTCGAGCTTGCGACGCAGGTACGAGATGTAGCTCTCCACGATGCCGGCGTCGCCGTTGAAGTCGTACTCCCAGACGTGGTCGAGGATCTGCGCCTTCGACAGCACGCGGTTCGGGTTGAGCATCAGGTAGCGGAGCAGCTTGAACTCGGTGGGGGAGAGCTCGATCTGCGCGTCGCCGATCGTGACCTCGTGCGTGTCCTGGTCCATGGTGAGCTCGCCAGCGCGGATGATCGCGTCTTCCTCGTCGTTCATGGTGCGACGGAGGATGGCCTTGATGCGGGCGACGATCTCGTCGAGGGAGAACGGCTTGGTGACGTAGTCGTCGCCGCCGACGGTGAGGCCGGTGATCTTGTCCTCGGTGTCGTCCTTCGCGGTGAGGAACAGGATCGGCGAGGTGTACCCGGACGACCGCAGGCGCTTGGTGACGCCGAAGCCGTTCATGTCGGGGAGCATCACGTCGAGGATGATCAGGTCGGGTTCTTCCTCGAGCACGGCCGAGATCGCCTGTGCGCCGTTGCCGACGGCACGGACGGCGAACCCGGCGAAGCGCAACGAGGTCGTCAGGAGGTCGCGGATGTTCGGCTCGTCGTCGACGATCAGGATCTTGGGGCCATCGCTCATGGTCCTATCTTCTGACCGTTCCCTAATGGTTTCCTGAGAGCGGTGCGTACGTCAGCCCACGGGCGCCTGGACCTGGTCGGCATCCAGGATCGTGTAGGAGTACCCCTGCTCGGCGAGGAACCGCTGCCGGTTCTGCGCGAAGTCCTGGTCGACGGTGTCCCGCGCCACGAGCGTGTAGAACGACGCGGGCAGGCCGTCCTTGTTCGGACGGAGCAGTCGACCGAGGCGCTGCGCCTCTTCTTGTCGTGACCCGAACGACCCGGAGACCTGGATCGCGACGGTGGCGTCGGGCAGGTCGATGGAGAAGTTCGCGACCTTCGACACGACGAGCACGTCCACCTCGCCGGCACGGAACGCGTCGTACAGCCGCTCACGTTCGTCGACCGGGGTCGCACCCGTGATCTCGGCCGCGTCGAGCGACGCCGCCAGTGCGTCGAGCTGGTCGATGTACTGCCCGATCACCAGGATCTGCTCGCCGCGGTGCTTCTCGATGAGCTCGCGGACGACCGGGGTCTTCGCGGGCGAGGTGGCAGCGAGCCGGTACCGTTCGTCGTCGCTCGAGGCCGCGTACTCCAGGCGTTCCTGGTGCGGCAGGTCGATGCGCACCTCGTAGCACTCGGCCGGGGAGATGTAGCCCTGGGCCTCGATCTCCTTCCACGGAGCGTCGTAGCGCTTCGGACCGATGAGCGAGAAGACGTCGCCCTCGCGGCCGTCCTCGCGCACGAGCGTCGCGGTCAGTCCCAGGCGTCGGCGGGCCTGCAGGTCGGCGGTCAGCTTGAACACCGGGGCCGGCAGCAGGTGGACCTCGTCGTAGACGATGAGGCCCCAGTCGAGGGCGTCGAGCAGGGACAGGTGCGTGTACTCGCCCTTCCGACGGGCGGTCAGGATCTGGTAGGTCGCGATCGTGACCGGCCGGATCTCCTTGACGCTGCCCGAGTACTCGCCGATGTCCTCGGCCTTCAGGGTCGTGCGCTTCAGGAGTTCGCTGCGCCACTGCCGTGCGGACACGGTGTTCGTCACGAGGATGAGCGTGGTCGCCTTGACGGTCGCCATCGCCCCGGCGCCGACCAGGGTCTTGCCGGCGCCACAGGGCAGCACGACGACACCGGACCCCTGCGCGAAGAAGGTGTCGACGGCCTGCTCCTGGTACGGGCGCATGTGCCACTCGGTCGTGTCGAGGTCGATCGGATGCGGCTGCCCGGGGGTGTAGCCCGCCAGGTCCTCGGCCGGCCAGCCGAGCTTCACGAGTTCCTGCTTGATCTGGCCGCGTGCCCACGGCTGCAGCTCGACCTCGGAGGGGGTCCGCATGTCGCCGAGCAGTGGCTTGATCCGCTTCGACCGGATGACCTCGGCCAGCACGGACGGGTCCTCGGCGGTCAGGAGCAGGACGGGCAGGCGCTCGAGTTCCTCGGCGGGGGAGTTCGCGATGACCGGGGCGTCCTCGCGTTCCTCACGCCGGATGACGAGTCGGCCGTAGCGGGACACCGTGTCGCGGATGTCCACGGTGACGCTCTGCGGGACCGGGAACTTCGCGAAGCGCTCGAGGGTGGCGATCATCGCCTCGGCGTCGTGTCCGGCGGCCCGTGCGTTCCACAGGCCGAGGCGGGTGATGCGGTAGGTGTGCACGTGCTCGGGGGCGCGTTCGAGTTCGGCGAAGGCCGCGAGCTCGTGGCGTGCGTCCTCGGCGTCGGGGTGTGCGACCTCGAGGAGCACGGTGCGGTCGCTCTGCACGATCAGCGGTCCGTTCATGACCTGCCAGCCTAGCCGTCGTCACCTGCGTTCGGGTGACCGTGCACCTCAGGCGTCGCTCTCGACCGCCACGACGAGCGACAGCGGCAGCGTGCGCTCGACGTCGACGCTGGTGTCGCGCCCTCGGACGCGTCCGGCGGCGACCGAGGTCGGGATGATCGAGAACGGCCGTTCGGAGCCGTCCGGCATCCGCACCGTCAGCCGGATCGGTGTGCGACCGCGCACGGCCAGGTCGATCTGCCGCCCGAGCCACTCCTGCTCGGGTTCCGCATCGCCACGCTGGGTGGTCAGGCGGAGCCGTTCCACGAGTGCGTGCGCCGCCTGCTCCGGCGAGCGTCCGGTGGGGCTGCGCCGACCGGGAGGCCCGTGGTGCGTCTCGGGGCGGGCGCCGGTCGCGAGCACGGCCGGGTAGCGCTGGTCCTCGAGCGCGGTGTGCACGACGTGCGCCGGGTAGCGGGTGGTGAGCGTCGTCAGGTCGCTGCGCTCCCACGCCATCTGCCGGAGTTCGGCGTCCACACCGATCAGGTCGAGCTGGTCCGCGGTGCCGCGGACGACGGTGCCGACCCCGCCCTCGCCGCGGTCGACGACGATGCTGCCGTCGCGTCCGGCGACCTGGTCGACCAGGTAGGCGAGGGGCTGCGGGACGCCGGTCGACGACAACCGGGTGAGCAGCGCCAGGACGTCGTCACGGGAGTGCCCGGCACGGAACGCCGTGCGCAGGGTGTCCTCGGAGATGCGGTAGCGGGCGGCCAGACCGGGTGCCTCGAGCACGGCGACCGTGCGCAGGGCGGCGTCGTCGACCGGGGCGAGGGGCCCGGGGGCGATCACCGTCAGGTCGTGCTGCATGTACACCTGGCTGACGGTGCCGGGCAGGTCGTCCGCCGCAGGCCTGGCGTCACCGTCCAGCAACGCGCGGCCGGTGCTCGTGACGATGCCGTCGACCGCGAGTCCGAGCGACGCGGCGGTGCCGGCCGCCTCGAGCAGCACGGCGTCGAGCCAGCGGGAGCCCGCCGGGTACGCCCAGCGGCCGAGTGCCACGAGATCGCGCAGGTCGTCGTCGGCGAGTGCGAGGACCTCGTGCACCGCGGGGCCGAGGGTGTCCGCCCAGGCCGACACGAGGGTCGCCCAGCGGTCCGGCCAGTCGGCGACGAGCCAGTCCTGTCCGGCGTCGGTGACCGTCCACCGGCCGGAGCCCGGGTCGGCGAACCCGACCCGGTCGAGCAGTGCGAGGCGGCCGGGCACGACGTCGGCGTCGGTGCCGATGCGCTCGGCCAGGGTCTTCGCGAGCGGCGTCCCGATGCCGCCCTTGACGAGTTCGCGGACGGTGCCGGCGTCCACCGCACGCAGCAGCTCGGCGAGCACGGTCATGCTCGAGAACGCCTGCTCCGCGCCGGTGGTGCGCGCGCGGTCCTGGCCGGCCACGTCGTCGGCGTGGGCGGCGCGGTCGGGGCGATCCGGGCCTCCCGTCGATCGCAGTGCCACGAGGTCGGGGTGGGCGGCCACGCGTGCGGCGACCGCGTCGTCGACGGCGCCGTCCTCGTCGGCCAGGCCGAGCGTGATCGCCGGACCGAGGCGGTCGGCGTCCCCGCCGTCGCGGAGCGCCAGGATCGTGGCGCGGGGCAGGTGCTCGACGGCGGCGTCGACCGCGTCGTCGGTGCGGAGCGCCTCGGCCAGGTCGAAGAAGTCGGTGATCCGTTGCGGACCGGTCTCGCCGAGGGCGGCCGGGGGCAGGCTCCGCGCAGCGACGAGTCGTTCGAGGGAGTCGTCCGGCAACGCCCGGAGTCGGGCGGCCAGGTCGGCGGTGGTCGTCATCGTCCGGTGCCAGCGTCCGGGGCGGACGTCAGCGAGCCGTCCGGTTGGCTCGTGCGCGGCGCGTCCAGGTGATGGCGAGGAGCGTGAAGACCAGGACCATGCCGATCGGGAAGCCGACGAGCGGGATCGCCATGATCACCGGCCACGGCATGGAGCCCTGCGCGCTCGGGACCGTCAACCACATGACGATCATCGCCGCCATGCAGAGGAACGCAGCGATGAAGATGCCACCGACCATGAACGCCAGAGCGCGTTCGGTACGATTGAACGTCACCGGGGGTTCTGCGGAATCCTGCGGGTTCCCGGTTGATCGGGTCGGATTGGCCATCGACCCAGGATATCCGACGCACCACGGCCGTACCACGACCTCGAGGAGTCCACGCATGCCCACCGGCAAGGTCAAGTTCTACGACGACGACAAGGGCTTCGGCTTCATCACCGGAGACGACGGCGACCAGGTGTTCCTGCACGCGTCCTCGCTGCCCGAGGGCGTCGTGACCGTGAAGGCGGGATCCCGGCTCGAGTACGGCGTCGTGCAGGGGAAGAAGGGGTCGCAGGCACTGTCCGTGCGGCTCCTCGACCCGCAGCCGTCGTTGTCCCGGATGACCCGTCGCTCCGCAGACGACATGGCCGTGATCGTCGAGGACCTGGTGAAGGAACTCGACCGGATCAGCGGAGACCTCCGCCACGGCCGCTACCCGAAGAACGGCGATCGACTCGCCGCCATCCTGCGGCACGTCGCAGACCAGTTGGAGGCGTGACGCCATGACAGACAGCGACGCAGTACCTGTTGACGCAGCACCCGTTGACTTCACTGACCTGGCGCGGACCGCGCTGCTCGAGGTGACCCCCGAGTCGAGCATCGGCGCGCCCGTCGGCACCGTGGATGAGGGCGACGGCGTCGTCTCCGTCCTGTTCGCGAACCGCATGCCGGGCTACCCCGGCTGGCGCTGGACCGTCAGCGTCGCGAAGGTCGGCGACGAGGACCCCACCGTGCTCGAGGTCGAGCTGATGCCCGGCGACGGCTCGCTCGTCGCACCGGAGTGGGTGCCGTGGTCCGAGCGACTGGCCGAGTACCGGGCGGCGCAGGACCACGAGTCCGACGACGAGGGCGACGACGACGAGTCGGACGACGAGGACGACGACGACTTCGATGACGACTCGGACGACGACGAGGACGCCGACTACGACGACTCGGACGACGACGAAGCCGACGACGAGTCGGATGACGACGAGGACGACGAGGACTCCGAGTTCGAAGCGGACGAGGACGACCTCGACGAACCGGACGACGACGACATCGATGGTGTGGACGTCGACGCGCTCGCCGACACCGCTGACGAGGACGTCGACGACGCCCCGCAGCCCCCTCGCCGTCGTCGCGCGCAGCGCGTGCAGCCCGTCGACCCGGACGCCGACCTCGACGGCGCCCAGCTCGATGCCGGTGAGGTCGACCCGGACTTCCACCGCTCCTGACACGCACCCGAACAACGACGAAGCACCACGGGATCCCGTGGTGCTTCGTCGTTTCCGTGGTGTTCGTCGCCGGCGCTGGCCCGCGCGACGGACGGGTCAGCGCAGGGCGCCGACCGTGAAGTCGATCGCCTGCACGAGCTTCGCGACGTCGTCCGGGTCGATCGCGGTGAACGTCGCGACGCGCAGCTGGTTGCGCCCGAGCTTCCGGTACGGCTCGGTGTCGACGATGCCGTTCGCGCGCAGGGTCGCGGCGACGGCCTTGGCGTCGATCGAGTCGTCGAGGTCGATCGTGGCGACGACCTGCGAGCGGGCTGCGGGGTCGGTCACGAACGGCGTCGCGTAGTCGACCGACTCGGCCCAGTCGTACAGCGTCGACGACGAGGTCTTCGTGCGGGTGTCCGCCCAGGCCAGGCCGCCCGACTCGTTGATCCACCGGACCTGGTCGTCGAGCAGCAGCAGCGTCGAGATCGCCGGGGTGTTCAGCGTCTGGTTCAGGCGCGAGTTGTCGACGGCGTTCTTGAGCGACAAGAACTCGGGGATGTACCGACCGCTCGCTGCGATGCGCTCGACGCGCTCGATCGCGGCGGGGGAGAACAGCGCGAGCCACAGGCCGCCGTCGGAGGCGAAGTTCTTCTGCGGGGCGAAGTAGTAGACGTCGGTGGCGTCCACGTCGAACGCGGCACCACCGGCGGCGCTCGTGGCGTCGACGACGGTCAGTGCTCCGGCGTCACCGGCGGCGCGGACGACCGGGGCCATGACACCGGTCGAGGTCTCGTTGTGCGGGTAGGCGTAGACGTCGACGCCGTCGACGGGCTCGAGCGCGGCGAGCGATCCGCCGGGGGCCTCGACGACGTGCGGTGCCTCGAGCCACGGGGCGCCGGCGGCCTTGGCGAACTTCGACCCGAACTCGCCGAAGGACAGGTTCTCTGCGCGACGCTCGATGAGGCCGAACGCGGCGGCGTCCCAGAACGCGGTCGAGCCGCCGTTGCCGAGGACGACCTCGTAGCCCTCGGGGACCTGGAACAGGTCGGCGAGCCCGGAGCGGACGCTGCCGACCAGGTCCTTCACGGGCTTCTGGCGGTGGGACGTGCCGAGGATCGTGGCCCCGCGCGTCACGAGGGACTCGAGCTGCGCGCCGCGGATCTTGGACGGTCCGCAGCCGAAGCGGCCGTCGGTGGGGAGGAGTTCGGCGGGGATGACGATGTCTGCCATGCACCGATCCTACCGAGCGCGATCCCAGTGCTGGTGCGCCTGTACCGGCCGGACGGGGAGGGCTGGAGCGCTGCGGCCACGGCCCTGTTCTTGCCCCGTGCAAGTGTCGGTCGGAGTTCGTCGGTCCGAACAAGTAGGGTGGTGGCCGCTGGGCCCAGACATGAGAGGCGGACCGTGACCGATCTCGTCGACACCACGGAGATGTACCTTCGCACCATCCTCGACTTGGAGGAGGAGGCGATCGTTCCGCTGCGCGCTCGCATCTCGGAGCGCCTCGGTCACTCGGGCCCGACGGTCTCGCAGACCATCGCCCGCATGGAGCGCGACGGCCTGGTCGTCGTCTCCGGAGACCGCCACCTCGAGCTCACCGACGAAGGGCGCTCCCGAGCCACCCACGTCATGCGCAAGCACCGTCTGGCGGAGCGCCTGCTGGCCGACGTCATCGGACTCGACTGGGCGTTCGTCCACGACGAGGCCTGCCGGTGGGAACACGTCATGAGCGAGCAGGTCGAGGTCCGCCTGCTCGAGATGCTCGGCAACCCGACCGAGTCGCCCTACGGCAACCCGATCCCCGGCCTGGCCGAGATCGGCGGCCCCGCAGCCGCCGGGTTCCTCGACGGCGTGCAGAACATCGTCGCCGCGACCGAGGGGACCGACGCCGTCGCGACCGGTGTGATCCGTCGTCTGGGCGAGCCCGTGCAGTTCGAGCCCGAGCTCCTGCACCAGCTCCGCACGGCCGGGGTCATGCCCGGTCGTCTGGCGAGCGTGCAGCGCGCCGGGGCCTACGTCGCCGTCCGCGTCGAGGGTGAGGACTCGGGCATCGAGCTCCCCGTCGAGGTCGCGCAGCACGTCTACATCGAGCGGGACTGATTTCAGTGCCCTGACCAGGGCTTCTTTACCGTTTCGTTACAAACGGCCCGTTTCATCTCGACAAGGTAACGACGGCCCCGTACACTCGTCGAGTCCCCGCGCTGCGCCTGAGCCGGAGACCCGTGGCAGGACGTCTCGAACCCGTCTCCTGCCTCGATCGGAAACGATGACGAACGGATGGGGTTGCACGTCGCCGGACACCCACGGCAGCGTGATGACGAGACGCCGGAGACCACACCCTTGACGCAGACCGGTTCCGCCGCGGACGACCAGACGCCCGCCAACCCGACGAACACCGAGAACGCCACCGACGCACCGCTCACCCGGCGGTCCGTCCGCCAGGCCGACGCGCGCCCGACCCGCAAGGTCGTCCCGGTCCGCTCCGCCCCGCTCCCCGGTGGCCGTCGTGCCGCACAGGCCGCGGCCACCGCGACCGCTGCCAAGGCGAGCTCGTCGTCGCGCAAGCGCAAGTTCCTCGCCCCCATCGTCCTGACGGTGGCCGCCGGCATGTTCGGCACCGTGGCGGTCGCGCCTGCCTTCGCCGCGCAGACCTCCACCGGCACCGAGGCGGCGAACGCGCAGCGCCAGGTCCGTGCGACGGAGAGCCAGGAGTTCTCGGTGTCCGACGCCGTCGCGCTGGCCGGCACGAGCCGCGACGGCTACGGTGCCACGTCGACCGCGACGCTCGACGCACGCGCAGCGGCCAAGCAGGCTGCAGCCGACCAGGCCGAAGCGACCGAGGCAGCCGCTGAGCAGGCCGAGCAGGCAGCATCCGCCACGCAGGCGGCGCGTGCCCAGACCGCCGAGCAGTACGCCTCGTACACCGGCCCGTCCGCCGCCGACTACGTGGCGAGCTCCAGCGCCGCGGACACCCCGTTCTCGCTGCCGGCCGTGGTCGCCACCGCCAAGCAGTACATCGGCACCCCGTACGTCTTCGGTGGTGCCGACCCGTCCGGCTTCGACTGCTCGGGCTACGTCATGTTCGTCTACGCCCAGTACGGCATCAACCTCGCGCACTCGGTGCCGCTGCAGGACCAGGCCGGCACCACGATCCCCGAGTCCGAGGCGCAGCCCGGCGACGTCGTCATCTTCAACAACGAGGCGCACGACGGCTTCTACATGGGCAACGGCATGATCATGGACGCCCCGAAGCCCGGTGGCTCCGTGTCGATCCGTCCGATCTGGACCAGCGACTACCACATCGTCCGCTTCGGCATCTGAGGCATCAGACCCGACCGCGGGGCATCGAACCCGTGAACATCGCCGAAACCGGCCCGTGCACCCTCGTGCCGGGCCGGTTTCTGACGTAGCCTGGCGCTGCACCGGTCCGCAAGGCCCCGAGCAGGGAGACCCCATGTCGTTGTTCCGCACGACCCGCACCATGGGTCGGCGCGCGCGCATCGACATACGGTCGACCACCGCCTGCGTGCACGAGCACGCCCCTGCATGACCAGAGCACTGCCCATCCGGGTGGTGCTCTTCGTGGTTCAGGGGACGTGTGCGCGAGCGACGGTCACCTGCGAAGGACCCCGGTCCGACGCACCCGCAGCGCCTGGAAGCCGTCCAGGCACGTCGGAAGGGAACCAATGCGCACTCTCGTCCTCAACGCCGGTTACGAGCCCCTCGCGGTGATCTCGTTCCGACGAGCCCTCGTGCTGGTCATGAACCAGAAGGCCTCCGTCGTCGCAGCCGACCTCGAACACCCGGTGACCGGGGCGACCTCGAGCTTCGATCGGCCGTCCGTCATCATCCTCACCCGGTACGTGCGCATCCCGCACTCGAGACTCGTGCCGGTGTCGCGCCGCGGAGTCCTGCGCCGTGACGCCAACCGGTGCGCGTACTGCGACCGGCACGCGACGACGATCGACCACGTGCAGCCGAAGTCGCGCGGCGGGCAGGACTCGTGGGAGAACCTCGTGGCCTGCTGCCTGGCCTGCAACAACGAGAAGGGTGACCGCACCCCGCAGGAGATGGGGTGGCGGCTGCGTTTCCGTCCGAAGATCCCGCACGGTTCGTCGTGGGTCGTGCGCGGCATCGAGCGTCCGCAGGCGGAGTGGGACGAGTACCTCGTGGCCGCGTAGCGAGCCGTGTGCCCTCGTCCGTCGTCCCCCCCTGTCGCTACGCTCAGGTGAGGGCAGCTCAGTCGTAGCGCTCCGCCCGCTCACTCAGGACGAACGGACCCCGTCATGGACACTGCCCCTGCCCACCACAGTGCGATCGAGACCAACGGATGGCAGCGGTTCTGGAACCGCGGCGGCTGGTGGCGCGCCGTGCTGGCCGTCGTCCTCTACCTCGCCGTCTACGAGGGGCTCGGCTGGCTGAACGCCCACACGCTCGCCCGTGGCATCACCGCTGACGAGCTGTTCGCCACACCCCGTGGCGCCATCGTGGGCGTCGCCTTGCCGATCATCGTGATGGGGCTGTTGACCGTGGTCTTCGTCCGTACCCTCGGGTGGGGGCGCGAGGTCTTCGGGCGGCAGCCGCTGCCGGGGCGCGGGTGGATGTGGATCGCCGTGGTCCTGCTGCTCGTGCCGATCGTGATCCGGCTCATCGCGACGAACTGGTCGTCGTACTCGGTCTCCGTGGTCTTCGCGGTGCTGTTCCTCGGCCTGTGCATCGGGTTCGCCGAGGAGCTCATCGCCCGTGGCGTCGCCGTGAACCTCCTCCGACGTGGGCACCACACCGAGCGGACGGTCGCGCTGTTGTCGTCGCTGCTGTTCGGGCTGATGCACGCGTCGAACGCGATCGGCGGGGCGGCGTTGCCGACGGTCGCTGTGACCGTCGTCTACACCTTCGGCATCGGCATGATGTTCTTCCTGTCGATGCGGGTCACCGGCAGCATCGTCCCCGCGATGCTCCTGCACGCCGCGACCGACCCCACCACGATCCTCGCCACGGGCGGCATCGACACCACCGCGGCGACCGCTGGCGATGCTGGCCTGATCGGCTTCGCCGGGATCTTCAACTTCGTCTACCCCGTGCTCGCGCTCCTGGTGCTCTTCTTCATCAAGGGTCGTGTCAGCGGTCGGGCCCCCGAGGCGCAGTCGGCCGGGGCAGCGGCGTGACCACCGACATCGGTCGACGCCGCGAGGTCCCGCGGCTGTTCTGGATCGCGCTCGTCGCCTGCGCGGTCTACGTGGTGATGGCCGCGGGGTTGGGGAACCTGCTCAGCGCCGCGGTTGACGGGGAGAACCACCCGATCGCCGACTGGCTCGCCGGTACCTGGATCCCGGTCGGCATCATGATCATCGTCGGGCTGTACTTCGCCCGTCGCTCCGGCTGGTGGAAGGACATCTGGCACGAGCGTCCCGTTGCGGTCGGGCGTCCTCGGCGCTGGTGGTGGCTCGCCGCACCGTTGCTGTCTCTCGTCTCCACAGTGATCCTGTTCAGCCTCGTGCCGTGGTCCGAGGCCTCTGCCGGGATCATCGTCGTCGTCCTGATCGGGGCCCTCGGTGTCGGCGTCGGCGAGGAACTGTACTTCCGCGGGATCCTCGTCACCGCGCTCCGCGCGCACCACTCCGAGTTCGTCGTCCTCATCGTCTCCTCGGTCATGTTCGGCCTCGCGCACGTCGTGGGGTACCTGATCGCGGGCCTGCCGCTCGGCTTGATCCTGTTCCAGGTGGCGTTCATCAGCATGGACGGCGCCCTGTACTACGCCGCGCGCCGCGCAACCGGGCGGCTGTGGGTGCCGATGCTCCTGCACGGGCTCAACGACGCTGCGCTGTTCCTGCAGACCGCCGGGCGGAACCACGAGGGTGCCGAACCCCCGGCCACCACCGGGGTCATCGAGATCGTGCTGATCGCGTTGTCCGTCGCGATCGCGATCAGTGTCCTCCGCGAGACGCTCCGGAATCGCCGCGAACGCCGCGCGACCGCCGACACGAGGGAACCGCGCTGACGCGAAGCTCGCGCCGACGAGAAGGGGGCGCGCCCCGCGCGGGTCGTGCGCGGCGCCGAGTGAGCAGAAGGCGACGGGTCGCGGGTGGCGACCCGTCGTCTTGTGCTCACTCGATGACGGCCTGGAGGCACGTGGCGGGGCCGCCACGGGCCTCCAGGCCGTCAGGTGGGTGCGTTCAGAGCGCGCGCTTGCGGCCCGGCAGGAGGAAGACCGCAACGATCCCGAAGGCGATGTAGACGAAGTTGAACAGCGACGCGAAGGTGACCAGCGCGGGCGATCCGCCGGTCACGACGGCGTGCGCATCGTTGATGCCGCCCGCCGCCATCAGGGTGGTGGGGTCGGTGAGGGCGTGCAGGAGCATCGGGACGATCAGCCACCGGCTCACCCGGAGCGCGAGGAACATCATCGCGCCGAAGCCCATCGCGTAGCCGACCGTCGCGAACACGAGCAGTGGGTTGCCGCCGCCGAGCAGGTTCTGCAGGTGGATCAATCCGAAGACGACCGACGACAGCACGTAGACCGCACGCTCGCTGTACCCGTGGTGTTCGAGCAGCTCGACCGTGAGACCACGGGTGAGGAGTTCTTCGGCGAACCCGACGCAGAGGCCGAAGAACAGGATCGCGAGGACGAGCGTGGGGGTGAAGCGGGACCAGTCGGTGCCGGCGAGCTTCATCACCGGCGGGACGACGGTGATGACGACCGCGATCCACATCCACCGCGGGGCGCTTGCCGTACGGCGGCGGAACAGGTGCGGCAGCCACCCGAGCGAGCGCGCGAACAGCAGCAGGAGCAGGCCCATCAGGCCGATCGGCAGGATCGAGGCCAAGAGCACGCTCATGGGGTCGCCGTACAGGTCGTCGAGGTCGATGAACGGCCGCACGAACAGGCCGATCAGCTGACTGATGCCGAGGTACACGAGCAGGTAGACGGCGGCGAGCAGGACCGAACGCCACCACCCGCCGCGTGCCCAGAAGCGTTGCCACGCGTTCGCGGTCGTCTGATCCGTCATGTGGTTCCTCTGTGGTGTGTGTGGCGCCTGGCAGGTGGCAGACGGTCCCAGCCTGCCGTATCCCGGGTCTGCCTGCCGGGGTGGGGCACTCGATACGTCAGCGTGTGCTGTATGGTCAGCGCATGCTGACCATGGTTCCGCGGCTCGACGTCATGCACCGGCTCGGCCGGGCGATGGCGGACCGGACGCGCTCCCGGATCCTGCTCGAGATGCTCGAAGCGCCGGTCTACCCGGGCCGGCTCGCGACCGACCTGGGGCTCACCCGTTCGAACGTCTCGAACCACCTCGCCTGCCTGCGCGGATGCGGCATCGTCGTCGCGGTGCCCGAGGGGCGCTCCACCCGCTACGAGATCGCCGACCCGCACCTCGGGGCTGCGATCCGCTCGCTCCTCGAGGTCGTGCTCGCCGTCGACGACGGTGAGGCGTGCACCGATGAGGACTGCGACGTCCCGCTCTGCTGCGGACCCGGCGCGTGACCGACGCGACCGTCCGGGCGGTTCCCGATCGCCGACGTGTGCTGCAGCGGCGGATCCGGTGGATCGTCGCCGCGACGATCACGTACAACGTCATCGAGGCGGTCATCGCGATCGCCGCCGGTTCGGTGGCATCGTCGACCGCCCTGATCGGCTTCGGACTCGACTCCGTCGTCGAGGTCCTGTCCGCCGCGGCGGTCGCGTGGCAGTTCGCCGGGCCGGACCCCGAGGCGCGGGAGCGCGTCGCGCTCAAGGTCATCGCGGTGTCGTTCTTCGCACTGGCGCTGTACGTCAGCGTCGACGCGGTGCTGACCCTGACCGGGGTGCGCGAGCCGGAGCACAGCACCGTCGGTATCGTGCTGGCGGCGGTCAGCCTGGCCGTGATGCCGTTCCTCAGCCTGGTCGAACGGCGGACCGGCAAGGAACTCGGTTCGGCGTCGGCGATCGCGGACTCCAAGCAGACCCTGGTGTGCAGCTACCTGTCCGCCGCGGTGCTGGTCGGGCTGCTCCTGAACACACTGTTCGGGTGGTCGTGGGCTGATCCGGTGGCTGGCCTGGTGGTCGTCGTGTTCGCGGTGCGCGAGGGACTCGAGGCCTGGCGCGGCGACGCGTGCAAGCAGCCGGTCGCCGCCCTGACCGGCGAGCGCGCGGCCGACGCCTGCGACTGCTGCTGACGCGGGCTCGGGTGCGGTGACCGCCGTCCACGTGTCGGTCCCGCTGAGTAGCGTCGCGGGCATGGGCGAGACACCGCAGATCGACGACGCGACCATCGAGGACCTCCGCGCACGACTGCGGGCCTCGCGCTGGCCGGACGCACCCGCCGGCACCGGATGGTCGCTCGGGGCGGACGTCGACGAGCTCCGGTCGCTCATCGAGTACTGGGCCGACGGCTTCGACTTCGACGCGCACCGGGCGGCGCTCGCCGCACTGCCCAGCCGACGGCTGACGATCGACGGCACCGGGATCCACGTGCTGCACGCCCGAGCGGGCACGCCCGATGCGCTGCCGCTCCTGCTCGCCCACGGCTGGCCGGACTCCGGGTGGCGGTACCGCAAGGTCCTGCCGATGCTCGTCGAAGCCGGGTTCGACGTGATCGTGCCGGACATGCCCGGGTACGGGTTCTCCGACGCCCCGCCGCAGCCCATCGACGCCCGCGCGGTCGCCGGCATGTGGGCCGAGCTGATGACCGAGCTGGGCTACGAGCGCTTCGCGGTCGCCGGCGGGGACATCGGCACGCACGTCGCCCGCTACCTCGCGCTCGACCACGCCGACCGGGTCGTCGCCGTGCACCGCATCGACGGCGGGCTCGCCTGGCCTGGCATCGACCTCGACACGTTGTCGCCGGAGGAACGCGGGTTCGTCGCCGCGACCGCCCGGTGGCGCGACGCCGAGGGTGCCTACGCGATGATGCACCGCACGAAGCCGCAGACCGTCGCGGTCGGCCTGAACGACTCACCCGCCGGACTCGCCGCGTGGATCGTCGAGAAGCTCCGGTCGTGGAGTGACTGCGACGGCGACCTGTGGTCCGTGTACACGCAGGACGAGGTGCTCGCGCTGCTGACCGAGTACTGGGCCACCGGCACGATCGGTTCCGCGATGCGGATGTACCGCGCGAACGCCGCCATCCCGCCGGAGCAGTCGGCCCGACGGGTCGAGGCGCCCTCCGGTTTCTCGCTGTTCCCCGGCGACCTGGTGGAGCCGCCGCGGGCGTGGCTCGAGCGGACGACGAACCTGGTGTCGTACCGGATGATGCCGCGCGGGGGACACTTCGCGCCGTTCGAGCAGCCGGCGCTGTACGTCGACGAGCTGACGACCTTCCTGGAGCCGTTCCGCCGCTAGAGTGGACGGGCCAGCCTCTGTAGCTCAATGGAAGAGCAGTTCCGTCCTAAGGAAACGGTTGGGGGTTCGAGTCCCTCCAGGGGCACAAACAAGCGGAAGTAAGGCGGTCCGCAGCCTCACGTGCCATCTAGGTCAACGTTTACTCAACGCTTATGACCACCGGTCGGGCACGGAAAAGCGCCTGCATCCACGTGGATGCAGGCGCTTTCATCGGGCGGGGTCAGTCGGTCGGCGTCTGAGACGGGGCGAGCGCCTGTAGGGCTGCTCGCGCATCAGCGGGTGCCTTCCTCATCTTCGGGAGGTAGAACTCTTCCGTCGTGGCCTCGCTCGCATGCCCCAGAAGGGCGGTAGCGGCAGCCACGCCACCTTCGTCTGCTGCCGCCCGTCCGGCCGTCCGGCGGAAAGTATGCGCCGTCACGCGCAGGAGGCCCACCCGCTCGCGCACCATACGAAGAGACGTACGCGCGCTCCGAGCACTCACCATCCCGCCGTCACGGTTCACGAGGAGGAAGCCTTCGGATGCGGCAGCCGAGGCAAGGCGTCTGAGAATCTCGACGACGAAGGCCGCTGCAAACACAGCGCGGGCCCCGTCTGGGCCGCTCTTCGTATGAGCCTGAAGGAACGGCTGCCCGTACGCCGGGGTGATGACGGCACGCCGAACGTGTACGAGGACTCCGTCTGGGTGCTCCCACTCGATGTCGCCGGCCCGCAGCGCAATCGCTTCGGAGATACGGAGCCCGAGCCCCAGCATCAGCTCGACCATGTCGGGTACGAAAGACCGCTGCCGCATCCCGTGGAGACCCTCCCGCAGCGCTTCGAGGTCCGCCGACCCGAGCCATCGCTCTTCGTCGCCGCGTGGGTCGGTCTCGGGTTGCTCGTTGCTGAGGGGCTTCACGTCGCGGACCGGGTTTGAGTCACGCCACTGCCACGCCACCGCAGCGTTGAGCATCTGATTGAGCAACGTGCGAGCGTGCTCTGCTTGTACCCGGCGAATCTGGCGTTCTTCGTGCAGCCAGCTGGCGAGCACGTCGGCGCGCACGTCCCGCACCGGTGTTTCCCCGAGCTTGGGCAGAATCAGTCGGTCGATGACATCGCGGTAAGCCAGACGCGTGTTTTCGGCGAGGCGCCCTGCGGTCTTCATCGCCCACCACTTCTCTACGAGTTCGGCCATCGTGGGGCCGCTCGGCTCGGTGGGGTTCTGCTCCAGCTCCGCTCTGAGCGTGGCGAGCTTCGCCTGCAGGGCTCGTCGAGCGGCGCCCGCGGTTGCACCTCGCGCTTCGACGAGCCGGGAGGGGCCCGCAGCGACACCGAGACGGGTTTTCGCGACGACATACTTCTTCTGCACAAGCTGCCCGTCGTGGCCGCGTACGGCGGCCACTTCGGTGGTGCTGATTGAGCCGTGCTGTCCAGTGGGGAGCTTCTGTCGCCCCATCAGGCGACCCGAACAGCGTCAAGCCACGCGAGGATGACGGCCTGGTCGTAGCGCACACGGCCGCCGACTTTGAAGTAGGACGGGCCGATTCCGGCGGAGCGCCAGTTGGCGAGCGTCTTCGGGCTTACACCGAGGAGGGCGGCGACATCGACATCGGAGACGAGGTCCGGGAAAGGGAGCGCTGTAGCGGGCACGGCGGTGGTTTTCTGTGTGAGGTGTCCCGGCCACCAGGTGGCTACCGGAGCACGCGCTCGCGTGCTCTCCTCCTATGCGCGGATGCGCGCCCCAGCGGGAGGTTCCGGGAAGTACTGAGAAAGCCCCGGTCAGGCCTGCTTTCAATCGCTCCGTCTTACCCGCGCATACCTGCACCGTGCCGTTGCTGCGGTTCACCCTTCCTTCTGGCCCTGATTGGGCTTTCTTCTGTCTGGGCGGCCAGGCGCTGCCGGCTGCTGTGCTGGCGCACGTTTTCCCAGCGCTCACCGCCACCACTCTTGCTGCTGCGGTCACATCCGCGTGTCAGGCAGCGGAGCGCCGATACTGGATGCAAGTGCGCGGCCGCACACCGGAGGCGTTGATGACCGTGGCGGAGCGGGCCGCGTACTACGCGCCCCGGCACACACCGGTCGCAGTCTCCTTCTGGCGCCCTCGGCTTCCCACGCTGTACCTGCTGGATACGCAACTGCCGGCGGGAGTCGCTCCCGACGGCAACGTGGAGGTCATACGCGCCGCGGCCACGGTCCTGACGCTGTTCCGGCTCCTGTGTGAGAGCGGCGTGGTGGATTTTCCGTAGCCGCTCACTCCCGGCTGAGTAGCTCCGCCGCCGCCTGATACGCCGCATCCCCACCAGCACTCACCATTTCGACCACTTCCACCGCCCGCTCATGCTTCCGTGCCGCTTCCGTGAACGCCTCGGGGACCGCTTCAGCGGCGCCGCGGATGGCGGCACGGAGATGGGCGTCGGCGGGGCTGTGAGCGTCGCTGATGCGGGATTCGAGGAGGGCGAGAACCGTCCGTGTCGCGCGGGTCACGCTGCCGATTTCGCCGGCTACGAGTGCCGGGCCGCGGTCACCCCAGTGCTCGATGAAGCCCCCGGTGATGATGAGGGCACGGGGTATCCGTAGGGGCTCGACGGTCTCGAGGAGAAGATGGGCCGCTTGAGGTTCGGCGTCGGTCAGGGCATCCCACATCGGCCCGTAGAGCTCGAGGTCTACGTAGCAGAGGAGTCGGAACAGAGGCGGTGCGACGGCGGTTTGATATTCGGGGCTTTCCTGCCACCGACGGAGAATTCCGGCTTGCACCCAGCGCCGGTGCTCACTGACACGGCGCGCCGAGCGATCTTTCTCACTCCATTTGAGGTCCACGGGATGAGGTATGCGCGGAGGCCGTGGGTGCGGGCTCGGCTGCCGGCGCGATGCCGGGGCCTTTTACGTGTCCCCCGGAGCCAGCGGGATCTCGCTTGAGCTCAACCAGTCTCGTACCCCGTTACCCGAGCGCGATGAGGCCGATGACCCACGCGAGAATCGGCCAGATGATGACGATGACGATGACGATGACGATGACGATGACGATGACGATGACGATGACGATGACGATGACGATGACGATGACGACGACGACGACGACGACGACGACGACGAGGACGAGGACGACGGCGACTACCGCTGCCCCGAGCGCTGACACAGCGGTAGCGGAGATGGACAGGAGGCCGCAGAGGCCGGCCGCGCGCTTGGCGTCGTTGTCGGCTGCGACGGTGATCGTCGCGGACGCGAACAAGTCGCGCATCGGGTCGGTGTCCAGCGCCTCAGCGTGCGTCCATGGCCGGCGTGAGCATCGGCCGGACAGCGGACATGTGAAAGGCCTGAATCGGTAACATCCACGGCAACACTCCGGGGGCTTTTCTGCTGACCGCCATCGCCCTATTCCTTTGCGCCACGGTCAACCAGGTCCACGCTGTCTGCGTCGTTGGCCGCCTCGTCCACGAGCAGGAGACGGGCCCGCGGGCTCCGTGGTGACGAGATTCGAGGACGCACGGGGCGCGTCGGTCGCACTCAGTACGCTCAAGGGGACGTGAAGGGGGCTGGTGTGGCTGGACAGAACGTGCCGTTTGAGACGATGGGGCAGCCGGAGTTCGACCGTGTGGTTGAAGCGCTCCTCGTGGCGGAGTTCACCGGCGGTGGGTTCACCGCTCAAGCCCTCGACGGCCGCGGCGGTGACGGAGGTGTCGACGTCGGCGTCTGGGACCCGCAGGGGAAGGTCGTGCGGATCTTCCAGCTGAAGTACTTCCCCGAGGGCTTCTCCGGAATGTGGGGTCGGCGGAAGCAGCAGGTGAAGGAGTCCTTCGACACAGCGTGGAAGAACCACAAGCCTTCACGGTGGACGCTCGTCATCCCGAGGAACCCGACGCGTGAGGAGCGGGAGTACGTCCTGGGCCTCGGCGCGGACCACGACGTTCGAGTGGACATCCTGGGCCGCGCCGAACTCGACGGTCTGTTCGGGAAGCATCCGCACCTGTTGGACTACTTCGCGAAGGACCGTGCGGTGGAGCTTCTCACGGCAGTGCACAAGCCTGAGGAGGCGCTGGCTCACCGGAAGGACATCGGCGTTGTTCTTGACCGGGTGCAGAAGCAGCTGGAGGCGCAGAGCCCGCACTGGATGTGGTCGGTCGGTATCGACGCTCGTGGCCGCCAGTATCAGCATCTTGTTGCCCGACATCCGGGCGCACACCTCGCGGAACCGTTGACGACGACGATGACCGCGACGTTTGCTGAGGGGGATGAGGACCTCCGTCGCCAGTTCGATGAGGCGATGCGTTTCGGAGTCGCTGACACCATCGTCCTCCCCGCGCGCATCGTCCCGTCGGTCGGGTTCAGCGGCGCCCCGTGGTTCGACGGTGAGGAGCAAGTGTCCGAGGTGCACCTGATGCCGTCGAACGCCGGCGCAGGAGCGAAGGTCACCCTCATCGCAGAGGACAACAACCAGCGGCGCCTCGGGTCTGTGAACGGCAAGGTGAAGCGGTTCGCCCGCGGTTCGGAGGGCAGTCAGCTCGTCGCCGACATCGACGGCGGGCTCACTGCTCACTGGGTTATCCCGGACAGCGAGGACACCCCACCGCAAGACGTGACGTTTGAGACCAGCAACGGCGGGGTACCCGCCCGCGATGTGCGCCGGCTGACGAAGTTCATGAGCCTCATCGACGAGGCGGACCTGGTCACCATCCGTGTGAACGACCGGGACTTCGCGGCGTTCCGGCTCGGCGCCGGTGACCGTCACGCTCCCGACCCGGCGTTCATCGCGTTCCTCGACGACCTCGCCGCCATAGAGAACGAACTCGACGTCGCGTTCACGTTCCCGGCAGACGGCGTCTCCGTCACGGACCGGCTGTGGGCGGCGACGCTTCGCCAGATGTTGCGCGGATTCGCCGTGCCGATGCCCCGCGTCGACGGGTACAACATCACCCTCAGCGGCAAGTACGACGACACCCTGCTCAAGCAGCTCCGCGGCGATGGTCTCTCCCTGCTGTCCGTTCGGAAGCAGTTCGTCGCGACCGTCCTCGGTGAGGAGATCGTTCTCGACGACGTCTTCATCCACCAGGGCCGCGGGTTCGCCGAGAACGGCGTCGAGCACGCTGACGCCCTCGAAGCGGGCAACGGCAAGGGGCGCACAGTGCACATCGTCGGGCAGGGCAACCAGCCGTGGACCATCTACCAGCCTGCACGCCTGCGGGATGAGAACGCACCCGTGCCGGTGCGTGGCTGGGAAGCGGCCGGACTCGACGAGCATCCTGGGCTGGCGCCGATGCTCGCCGCGCGCCCCGACGCCAGCCCGATGCTCGCTTAAACACCCTACGGTCCGCAGGAGCGCACTTGCGGACCGGGATTGCGTCCGATGCCCTGGTGTGCAGTCCATCCCAGGCGTGCACGAACCGTGGCCGGACGGCTGGGCGCAGTTCGATGACGTCGCCTACTTGCTGCTTCTCGGTGAAACGTCCGGTGTGGTGACGCGGGTGGTCATGCTCGTTGAACGTCAAGGCCTACTTATGTGCGGTGGTACGGCCCTCAGTCGTCGTCGTCGTCCCATCCGACGGCGTTCGCTTCGAACTGCCGTGCGGCTTCGTCCACCTCTGCCTTGTGCTTCGCGTCGAGCTTGGCGTAGTCCGCTTCGAACTGGTCCTCGTCGAACCCGCCGTCCATCGACATGGTCATGTCGCTGACGAGTGTGTCCTGTTCGTTCTTGCTCAGTTTCGCCATGGCGTGCTTCCCCTCCAGATGATGTTCGCTCAGCCTAGAGGGGCAGCCGGCGGTCCGGTCAGGCGGCGACGGGGACCTTTTCGCGGTGATGCGCTTCCGAGCGGGAGCGCCGCGCTTCTTCCGGGCGGCAGGCTTTGTTCGGCGCGTTTGGCATCCTTCTCGGCCTGGATGTGGGCCTGGATGGCTGCACATTCGGCGGCTTCTGCCTTCTTCGCATCGCCGGTGGGTTCGACCATGTTCCGCCAGTTGTGGTCGGTGGTGAGCTGCTCGAACGCCGTGGCGGTGGTGTCGCCGGTCTTGGGGACGGCCTTCGGGCTGTGCTCGGCGTGTTTGACCCAGCCGAAGTTGTACGCGGCGTTCGCGCGGCCGACGTTGGTGGAGAGGCCGTTGAAGCGGAGCATGAGATAGCTGATGCTGTCGGCTTCGATTTCCATGTGTCCGCGGTGGCCGCCGTCGCCGACGTGGTAGTCGTCTCGTTCGGTGTGTCCAGCGTAGACGTGCGCGAGGACGCGGGCGCGGCTGCCAGCGTTGAGGCCCTTCTTGACGACGATGCGCTTCGACCCGTCTGTGGTGGTGTAGCCGAGGGCGGAGCGCGACGAAGTAGGGCGTCTACGACGGGTTGATGAAGAAGCCCGACGGGACGTGGGAAGGCATCGAGGTGAAGGGCGGCACGTCCGCGGATAAGGCGCAGGAGGCGTTCGACAGCGCCGTGTCCTACGACCACCCGGCCTACGCCACACTGAACGGCGAACGCATCAAGATCACGTCGGTCAACTACCAGCGAGTGAAGTAACGCATGATCATCCAAGAGACCAACAGCAGCATCAGCAGCATCCTCAAAGACACGTTCCGGCCGATGCCGGAGCAGCTGCGCCACATGCTGCGGTTGCTCGATGACGACGAGCGGTTCGCGTGGCGGATCTGGTGGTGCCCTGATGACGCCGACTGGACGTTTAACACAGAATAGGTCGAGGTCGAGGTCGAGGTCGAGGTCGAGGTCGAGTTCGACGGCTCCTACCTGCAAGCCGGCGGCACAGCCGAGAAGATCAGCGTCGAACTCCGCCGTCGTGAGGACGACGGGGAGTGCCGGTTCTACATCGTCGGTCGCGCCCACGACCTCCGCGAGCCGCTCACGGAGACCGTCGACGTGCAGGACGCTCATGAGTCCCGGCACCCCGCAGAAGTCTTCACAGCGGACGAAGCAGCGCCGATCTTCACCCACTACGTCAGCCACCAGACGATCCCCGACGGGTACACGCTCCGGCTCATTGACGACATGTGACGCCGCACCCGCACGCGAACACCTCGTCTCGCGGATGCGGTGCCCGCCGTTCAGCTCCCGTCTCGGACCTGCCCCCAGAACGCACGCTGCTCAGCCCAGAACAACGGGCGGTCCGCGCAGCGGCCGGCCGCGATGTTCTCCTCGATGATGGTGGCGAGGTCGGCTGCGATGCTGCGGGCCTGCGCGCCGAAGTCGTTGGTGCTCATGTCGGTAGTCCTTCCAGTAGGGGCCCACTTGCCCCACCGCCTACTATCGGCCGCAGCCCGCTCCGCCTCGCTGTCGCACAACTTCTGCCCCCGCTCCGCGCATAGATGCAGCGACGGACACAGCATTGAAACCGGAGGGGACCATGGGCCACAGCATGACCATCATCGACTTCACCGCCGCCGAAGCGGACCGCCTCCTCGCCGCAGGCGACCACCCGGCGGCAGCATCAAGTAGTGGTGCAAGCCGTCCTCATCGCGACGCGTCAGCAGCACGCTTCCATCGGGCGTAGCAGACGTGAACGCCGACGCCCGCTGCGTCACCGTCATCGCGTTCGGTTCGATGGAACCGGCACGCGTGAACTGCCACACCCGTGCGTCGTCGAGACCTGTCACCGCGCACCCCTCTTCGTCGTCAGCGCCCGGCCCGCATGGCCAGCACGCGTTGATGCGTTCTGACCGTGCAGATGCGGCGAAAAAGGCGACGTGCCATACCCCTCCATCGAATCTGTGACATGCCAATATCGCCCAAGCCGCCGGCCGCCGCGGCCCCGCCGCCTCACCCGATTCACCAGCCCCCTTCGTGCCTCAGTGTGTTCTCCGTGGTTCGCACCGTGCGGTGGGCGCCGCTGCTTCGTTCCTCAGTTCGCGGGCTCGCTCCTCGCAGGCTCGTCGTCTCGCGCATCGCGTCGCTTCGCTCCAAGCGATGCCCGTCATGCTCGTTGGTCTCGCATCCCGGCGGGGTCCTCCACGGTCGCTTCGCCACCGTCCCAGGAGTGTCCCCGTCGTGTTCGTCTCGTTGAACTCGTCGCACACGAGTCGCTCCCTCGGGGTCGCTCCGGTCACGTGCTGCTGTCGTCCCGTCTGCGTTACGTTCCCCCGGGTCGTGTCCGCCCCGCACCTCGCGTTGTCGAGACCTTCGTCACGGGTCGCATCGGACCTCGTGTCGTCGTCGTCTCGCCACCTCGGTGTGGTCAGCGCTCCGCGCGGTGCCTGGTCACGTCCGAAACGATGCCTCGCACCGTCACCGTCACGTCCCACGCACCGCCACCGTCACGCCACCCGCCCTCGCCGCGTTCACCGCACCGCCACCGTCCCGCCAACGCGACGCCCGACGTGCGCGCAGCGCTGCGACCGAGGAACGAGGGAGCACCGGGTGAGGAACGAACCCGGTCAGGACCTCAAGCCACCGCCCCACCCGGACACGTCACCCGTCACGACCGCCGCACCGCGTCCGTTCCGACACCGTCACGCCCACCGACCACGCGCAGCCGCCCCACCCGCCACGCGAGCCGACACCGCACGCCGCAGGCGCTCGCGACCGAGGAACGAGGGAGCGACCCCCAAACCCCCAACCACGACCACACCTGCACCCGTCCACACCCCACGTCACGCCGACGCAACGCACCCGTCCCGCCACCGCAACGCCCCACGCCCCGACCCGCCACCGCACCGCCACCCACACCGCCCACCGCACCGCAGACACTGACGACGCAGTCGGCAGAGCCCGAGCCCCAGCGAGGGCGCGAGCGAGGAACGAGCGAGCATCGTGAACGACCCGACGCCCGTCCCGTCGACGTTCACGACCACACCCGGGGGAGCGCAGCGGACCCGGGACAAGCCACCGCCCCGAACCACGCACCGCCACCGCACCAGACACCGCCCGCTGGGAGCGAAGCGGACAGCGGGACAAGCAGACATCACGCGGACGGAACGAACACGCACCGGCAACGCCGGGGACGCGCCAGCGGACCCGGACAGAGTCCGACCCGCGGCACGACCCGGCAGCCGTCACGTGAACGTCCCGCCCGCTCGCCCGTGACGAAGTCGCGGGCGGACGTCAGCATGTCCCGCCTGCAAGCTTCTGACCCCGGTCGATGTCTCACCGTTCGTCCAGTTCAGATCCGCACTGTCTCGTTCACCTTCATGGCTCACCACCATCACGTTGACCACTTCTGACCCGAGACATCTCACCTCTCCTTCCCCACCCGTTTCGGCCTGGAATTCTGCCGCCGGCTACCGCCGCACCCCGGGACGACCAGCGTCCCGGAAGTTCACGACGAAGTCGGGACACCGCGACCGCGGCGAACATGGATGCCGGCTGGCACTCTGGGGTCATGGGTCTGATGAGCAGGTGGCCGCTGTGGGCGGTGATGGTGGTCCTCGCCGTCGCGTTCGGTGGGTTCTGGTACCTGGCGACGTACGTGACGTTGCCCGCTGACGTTCCCGTCAGCATCCGCGTCGTCAGCAGCACCGTCACCGGCGCGATGTTCGGAGTGCTGTTCGGCCTCTACCTCGGCTGGCAACGGCGGGACATCGGACCCGCAGCGCAGAACCGTGCGTTCGGGCGAGCGGTTCGCCGCGGAGAACTGCCGGCGGACGCTGACCTTGACCAGTGGCGGCAAGCGCTCACGCACTACCAACAGCTGTACCGGCGGCAGCGATGGCTCGGCCCCGTCGTGTTCACCCTCGCGCTCGTGCTCGAGGTGACCCTCGCCGTCACCGGCCGACCGTTCTTCTGGATTGCCGCGGCGCTGTTCCTCGTCATGCTCGTCGTCACCCTCGTGCAGACACCGAAAGCGCTGCGGAACACCGCGGCGATGCTCGTAGAACTCGACCAACGTGAGGGTGAGACGACACTGTGACCAGCTACCCGCCGACTGACGCCGTCGGTGAGCTGCGGGTCACCGTCACCACCACGGTTCGTCGTTGACGTTCTGCCCCGCCGCAGCGGCGGCGACCACGTCTCGCAGGTGCGCCGCGTCGGAGCGCGTAGCGATGCGAAGCACCGTCGGAAGGGTGATGCTCTGCCCAACCCCTGCTTCCTCAAGCGCGCTCTTCGACGTGACGTGGAAATCCCACTGGGTCACATCGAGCGGTCGGTACTCGCCGTGCACCGTCGCGGTCTGCACGCAGAAGACGTAGACATGCGCGTTGAACTGCTTCCCTGCCGGGTCGTAGCCATGACGTGGGTGGTAGCGCGTCCCGCGGAGACCGGAGAACCCGATGCGGGACAGCTGCCGCTGCTCCCACGCCTGCAGGTACGCCGAGGACTTCACCTCGATGCGAACACCGTCGTCGAGCAGCAGGTCGTACGCATCCCATTTGACCCGGCGCACGTTGCCGAGACCGAGTGCTTGCGCGACGAGGAACTCCGCCAGGTACCCACGAGCGTTGTTCATCCGGAGGTCCCCGAGCGCGAACCGCCAGAAGTCGCCCACTGTCGCCGGCACCCCGGTGAACTCCTCGTCCCCAGTCAACGGCTCCGGCGACGGCGGAACCAGCCACTCACCGGTCACCGTTCGACCCCGAACTCGTCGAAGATGTCCGGCAGCGTCGTCCCGAGGAGGACCGCGGTCCGTTCGTACTTCCGCTGCAGCCGTGTCCGGGTGGCTTCGTCGGTGATGGTGGCGAGCCGGGTGGGGCCGGCGTTGTGGCTGACGTCGGCACGCTTCACCCGTGGGGCGATGGGGTCAGCGAGGACCCGGGCCATCGACTTCTCAAGCGGTTCCCCGCGACGCTTCGTCATCGCATCGACGGCGAGGACCTGCTCGACGGTGAACCCCATGGCGCGGAGCTCGGCGAGGGCGATGTCCGTGTCCTCGACGACATCGTGGAGGAACCCGACGACCTGCTCGTCGTCGGTGGTGAGCCGTTCCGCGACCGCGGTCGGATGCTCGATGTACGGCCGGCCGACCTTGTCCACCTGCCCGGCATGCGCCTTCGATGCCACCTCATGAGCAAGCCGCACCAGGTCAGACGTCATGGGCTCAGCGTGCCACGTCCCGCCGACTCGGCGCCGACGACGCCGGACACTTTCGTCCCGTTGCCGTCCGGCCACCATGCGGACACCTCCTGCTCCCTGCCGTCCGCTGGTGTCCGCTCGAACGCTGCGACGACCTGCTCCGCCTGCCGCCTGGTCGGGGTGATGGCCGTGATGAGAGTGCGGCCGAGGTCGAGTTGTTCCATGTCCGGATGGTCAGCAGTGAGTCGCGCCGCGGTGGTGAGTGCGGCGTCCGATGTCCCGAACAGTCCGGTCACCCCAGCGGACATCGTCCATTTCGTTCGGGTGCCGACGTACACCCATGTGGACGCCGACTCGTCGAAGTGCGCCCGCAACCATGTGGCGGCGGTCATGACCGCCGAAGGGGACCGGACACGGATCGTCGTCGACGTCGCTTCCCGTTGCGCGACGGACACCCCGGGAAGGGTCGCAGCCTCGGTCACGACCCGGTACCCGTCCGCGTCGCTGAGTCTCGGCGACTCCGACGCGGACGGTGTTAAATCCGCCGGCAACGCTGCCGGTAGTTCCAGGTCCCACGCTGCGACATCGGAACCCGCCTTCGCGGACACAGTGCCGGACGATGACCCGAGCGCTGCGCGGACAGCGTTTACCTGCTCGAGCGTGAAACCGGTGCGGACATGCACCGTGTACGACGCAGCCCACGGGGCGGTCTCGAGAGACTGCCGTGACACACAGTGCGAGTCATCCGGCTGCCGGTACTCCGCCGAGACCTGGGTCACTCCGGGCAGCGCTTCGAGACGTGTCGTGGTCGGCGCGTAGTCCGCAGTGACCGACGGACCCGGCTCCAACGGTGCGCACCAGCCGGCGCTGGAACAGCCCGTGAGGCTGGCCGCGACTGCCACCCCCACGGCGGCAGCCGCGACCGAACGGATTCCCCACACCCCAGTACTGTGCCCGTCGGGCGACGGCGGGACATCCACCGGAAGATGGAACTGTGTCCACCGACACAGTCAGTCGACGTAGTGGTCGCTACCCGGAACCGAGGAGAAGCCATGGACATCACCGAACTCACCAGCAACGTTGAAGAGGTGTCGGCTCACTACGCGGTGATGCACGACATCGACCGCAATGACGACTGGTTCGTGCTCAAGCTCAACGAGGAGGTAGGTGAGCTGACGCAGGCCTACCTCGCAGTCCGTGGCCAGGCACGCGACAAGGGCAAGAGCGCGGCGCAGTTGCGGCAGGACCTCGAGTACGAACTGGCGGACGTGCTTGTGCAGACGCTCCTCATTGCGAAGCGAATGGGAGTCGATGTCGAGAAGGCCATCGACGAGAAGTGGATGGTCTGGCACCCAAGCCACTGACTGGCGCCTCTGGGCATGGGTGATCCCCGTAGCGACCTGCGGTTTTTCTGCGGCTTGGCATCTTGCGTCGACGATTCGACCGGAGGACCGTGAGCACCACGGCGACGATGCCGGACGTGGAGGTGCGCCATGCTCGGCTCAGCAGATCTGGACCCCGCTGATTACAGATGTCCGCAGGGTCACATCATCGATAAGAGCCTCGTGTGGGAACAACTCGGTCAACAGGAGATCCTCACCCAAGTCCAAGAGCTGATTCGTCAGCCCCGGCTAAGGCCTGCGCCACCACGGCCTGTTCAAGCCGTCCAACTCGGACCGTTCCGCGTGATGGTGGAATGCCCCGGCGGAGAGGGAAGGGACGCGAAACCGCACAAGGTCATCGTCCGTGGGAACATCGTCCCGAGCGGCGAAGGCGGTGGCATCGGACAGGCGGAAGATCCAACCCGGGACGACCTCCTCGACGCCGCTATCGCGGAACAGTTCACCCCCGTCAAGGAACTCGCGTTAGTCGAAGCGGCTGCGCCCCGCATCGTCGAACAGGTGTCCGTCCTCGGCACCGTCCTCGCTGTCGGAGGTGTGGCGTCCATCGCCACGATCATGGCCACCGGCACACCCCGGTTCTTTGCCGTCGTCGCGGTCCTCCTCGCCATCGCCGCGATCGCTCTGGCGACCGTCACCCAGGTGATGCGTGTCAGCACGTTCGCCCCCGGGAACCTCGATGAGGTCAGGGATTGGTTCAATCACACGATGGTGTGGCGCCGACAGGTCATCGTCGCAGCGAGCAGGTGCATCACCGCCGCCGTCGTCGCCGCTGGACTCGCTGCGGCGTTCTCCATGCTCAGCGCCCCGGACCGAACTCCCGTCCTCGCCGGTACGGTCATCACCGCGCCAGGAGCGACGAGTGAACGCGACACCCTCACCGTTGACGTGCAAGCCCTACTCACCGCCGGTGGAAGCAGAACCCCAGGAGACCTGACCATCACCGCGGACGGGAGAGTCGTTGCCCGGTCAGCGCAGACAGCCCCCGCCTACGGGACCGCCACAATTACCGCGAAAGCCGAGAAGGTTCCCGCTGACGAACGCGTGCGGGCCGTGCTGACCACACCGAAGTGGACCTGCACCCTCCGACTCAAAGGACCAGGCAGCGGACGAGCGACCACCTGCCTGGCAAAGTGACACCGTTCTCGTCACTGCTGCCGCTACGGTCGAGCCATGACTGACGACACGGACCCGGCTGTCACCGCTGCGGAGTTGCAGGAGCTGTTCAGTCGGGCGTCGTTGGAGGCGTCCGCTCGGGGTCTTCGGGTGTTGCCGGCGACGTTGCGGGAGCCGGAGGTGTTCTTCATGGCGCCGGAGGTGTCCCTCGACGATGCGCTGGACGTTGCTGTGCAGGTCGGGGCGGCGTTTGTGTCCGTGACGGAGGAGCTCTTCGACGCGGCGGAGTTCCTCGACGACATCGAGGAGGTGCCGGCTGGACTGCGGAACGCTGCCGGTAGCCACGACGGTGACCGGACCGGCATCGACGTGCGCTGGATCGGCGGCGGCACGTCCTACGCGTACTGGGCGAAGGCAGCATGGTGGCGTGACCTGACCGCGGAACTTGCAGAGTCGCAGGAAGATGCGGACGAGAAACGAGCGCGGGAACACCGTGCATGGATGGCTCGTGCGCAGCAACTCATCCAGGAGGCCATCGACGATGAAGGGGTGAGGGCGGCGAAGCCGATGTCCCGGAAACCGGTCGTCGAAGCGTTCATCCGCAGCAGAGCAGGGTCCGCCGACGATGTCGGCGCCGGGTACGCACTCAGATGGGCGCCGGGACGGGTGACCGAAGAGTGGCGGTCCGCGTACGCACTGCTTGATCAGACCAGCGACCTGTTCATCGCCGACCTCCGCGACCGCGACGACTGGCAGCGGTTGAAGTGGAACCCGGCCGCGCGCCGCGAAGTGCTCCTGACGTTCGCGATGAGTCGCACCGGCGGGTGGGCTCCGACCGACAAGTGGTTGAAGGACAAGGACGGGAAGTCCGCACCTGCAAAGTGAGCGGCGGAGGAACCTGCGTGCTGGTCAACCGGCCGGGTTGATCTCGGCTGAATCAACCCGGCTGGATTGAGGAGTTCCGGCGGTGCGCGGCGTCGATGCTGCGGCGTACGTCCGCAGGGGCAGGCCCGTCTCCCTGCCGATAAGGGGCCATCGGGATCCCTGACGCCTGCGCAGCGGCGAGCAGCTCACCCCGTCGGAAAATGAGTGGCTGCAGGGCCGCCAGCACCTTCACATGGATTCGAGGTGCTGTTCCTGCTCAGGGGTCAGCGGACCCTGCCGCGGGCCACCGCTCTGGGGGAGGGGTCGCGGGCTGACCTGCTGGTCACGGATGACGCGCAGCCTCGCCGACCGGTTCTGCGGCGACATCGACAGAGCCGCGCGGAGCAGCTCAACCTGCTCCGGTGACGGCATCACCTGCCCGTCCTCCAACACGAAGACGTCAGCTCGGGGTGAGCGGGGAGGCGGTCTTGGCGCTGGTCGGGCAGAAGCGTCTGCCACAGCAAAGGTCAGGCCGCGGGAGACCTGAGAGTGGCTTGCTGCCGTAGCCATGCCGTGTGGGCCGTCCGGAGGCGGAGTGTGCGCGAAGCCCCACGCCCAGCCGGCACGCAGCGGGCGGCTGCCGGAGCGCTGCGGAGTGAGGAGCTCGTGCGCGCGCGTCCGTTCGGGTCAGCGCCTGACCCGAAGTCCCGCTCAGGCCGCGTGCGCATCGCACCTCAAAGCCAGCCAGGGGAGGGGGGGGGGGGGATGGGGGCAAGGGGGGGGTTGTTTTTCGGTCGCTCCCAGTGTGAGCAGAGCGCAGACTCCGTTTTCCTCACCCAACACGACTGAAAATGACCCCCCCGACCCCCCTAACCCCCTCCACCCCCGTCGGTCGAAAGGGCAGCTCAACCCCGACCGCTAGTCGACCCTCCCCCCCCCCGCCCCCGCCGTGCGCGCGTGCCGAAGACGATCCGGCAGGACCACCTCCGGCTGATCTGCTTCTCGCCGCATAGCTCCCTTCGAACGGGCACGCGGCCCACTGAGTGTAGGAACTCACCGCGACCCGAGAGTGGAAGCAAGAGATGATCAGCGGAAACGCCATCGCCTCAGAGTCGCTGGGCGGCCACCGCGTCCTGCGTACGCTGGAGCTCCTGCGGGGGCAGAGCCTAACCGTCGCTATCGACGGAGCGACCATCGCACCGACTGACGCCCTGCCCGAGGTGATGGCCGGAACTCAGGTGGGCCTGTGTCTCGGGATCCCGGGCCGCGTCGCCCGTACGGACGGGAGCTTCATGTACCCAGTGGCGCTCCGGGCCGCAGACGTGAACGGCGCCACCGGGGAGGCTCTGAGCGACGCGGTTACCCGCGCAAGCCTTGGGCGGCTGATGACGCTGGTTGATGCCGGGTGGTGTGAAGACCTCCCGGATGGCCGCCGCCTCCGCGTCCTCGGGGTCACTGCTCGAAGTGATGAGGAGTACAGGGCGGTACTGAGCAGCCTCGCGACCCGCCGCGCTCTGCAAGACGGCACCGTCATCGCGGACATCGCCGTAGGCGGGAGCACGCCCATCGCACCAACCATCACCGAGACTGGCACACACCGGCTGGCGAGCGGCGAAGTCGGGATACCGACGCCAGTCACGCATGGCGAGCTGGCCGGTCTCGGCGTATTGCTCGACAGCCTCTCGGACGCACGCGACCCGCGAACCGCCCGGTCGGTGTACGACATCCGGGCCCACGACGAGCAGACCAACAGCGTCCGGGACCGCTACAACCGTGGGGCGACCACAGCGGACATGACCCGGTTCTTGACCAGCGCCGGCTGGGTGGAATCCGGCGAAGGCGAAGCCGGCCGGCTCTTCTCCCGCGAGGCCGAGCACGGCGAGCTGCTGGAAGAAGCACGAGCTTTTGCCCATGGTTTCGACGTTGGTAACGGTGTCGTCGCACGGGCCTTCGACCTCTGCCTTGAGTGCCCATCGCGCGCCGACATCACCTCACCCGAAGATCTCGCGCAGTACCTCGTCGACGAAGGCCACGTCGCGGTCACCGCTGAGGTCTTCACCCGGCATGGCGCCCGCGCCGAGATCGAAGTTCAGCAGGAGACCACCAAAGTGATTTCGGACTTCGTGACCGAGGTTCGCGCCGCGCGAAGCGCATCAGACCGCTCCCGGCCGCTCGCCTTTTCGTACGTGCTGGAGGGAGAACCGGCGGGCCCGGTGTACATCGACGCAGGCGGCCGCGTCCGTTATTGGGATTCTCAGTCAGCCTCTCGCCTCATGATCGCAGCAGCGCAACTTGGCACCAGCTTCACCAGCAAGGACGGTACCCCAGGCTTCCGCCCCTCACACCAGCTACCGCCGACTGTCGTGCAGGGCGTCTTCGAGACGCTGAAAGGGTACGGGGCGCTCCCGCCACTTCACTACGTCGGCCGTGAGCCAGTGCTCACCCGCGAGGGCCGGGTGGTCTCTAAGCCGGGCTACGACATGACCTCGAAAGCGTTCGTCACGCTTCCGCACCGAGACCGCACCCGCTGGGCCCGTGAATACGCCGTGCCGGAGAAGCCGACTCTGGCGGAAGCGCAGGCCGCTTTCGAGATGCTTGACGACGAGCTCCTCTGGGACTTCAACTTCGCGACCCCGGGCGACCGCGCCCGCGCGATGGTGTACCTACTGACGTGCGTGGGCCGACCGCTGCTGAACGGCTCACCCCTTTTTCTCGCGAACGCAGCCGACCGCGGTGCGGGTAAGAGCTACTTACTGCTGATCGGCCGGCTGCTTGCCACGGGTACACCGGCGGCCACCTCTTTCCGGGTGGGTGGCTTCAACGACGACGAGACCGAGAAGAGGCTCGTCGCGCTTTTGATGGCGGGCGGGCGCTTCCTCCACTGCGATGAGGTGCCGCGCGGAGTGAAGCTCTCCGGCCTCATCGTGACCGAGCTGCCGACCGCCCTCGATGGTGAGCAGGAGCGCCGCAAGCTCGGCTCGAACGACGCCGTTAAGCAGACCGGCGTCATCGCGACGATGGCTGGAAACAATGTCGAGCTCGGCGGCGACTACAACCGCCGCGTGGTTGAGGTCAGGCTCGGCTCCTTCGGTGCGGGTTCACCGATTGCCCGAACCGAGTACCGCCACCCCTCCCTTCCGAAGTACATCGCGGAGAACCGACCGATGCTGGTTGCTGCTGCACATACCGTGCTCCTCTTCGGCCTGCAGAACCCGGTCGACACCCCCGGCTATGGCTTCTCGCACAACTGGGCGGCCACCATTCTCGGCGCGCTTACTCATGTCACGAACGAGGGCGGCGTCCCGGTCCACGAAGCCGCTATGGAGGGCTTCTTCGAGAAAGTCGATGAGGACGACGAACTCGGCGAGGAGTGGGGGCCCATCCTCGAGTATCTGTGGGAGCGTCGGGGTGAAACTCGCCGCACGGCGGCCGACATCCGCCAGGACGCAAAGAGCCCTCTTCAGGGGCAGCAGCGTCCCGATCTTCCGTCTTCGCTGGCGCTGATCAGCCCGATGTTGCCGGAAACTGCTCAGGCCACCGCGTGGGGTAAGGCGATGAAGGCAGTCCTCGGTACTGGCATCCCGTACCGCGGTACCCGGTATGTGCTGCAGGCTGTGCAGAAAGCAGCGTCGTCGAAGAGGTCGAACTTTTACTTCATCACCGCGAGCGTCGAGGGCGAGCGTCGTATCCCGGGCCGTGCCGCCGAACCTGAAGCGGCGGCAGCCTGATGACCCGGCTCACGTACGAGGGCATGCCTAAGTTCGAGCAGTGGCTGCAGTCATCGCGTCGTGGGTTGGGTTTCGCGGTCACTGAAACTCAGCTCGCGGTTGGCGACGCGACGGGGTCCTCGTGGACCGTGCCACTACAAGATGACGCGACCGTCCGGAGGGCCCTGACCGCCCTCCGGAGCCTGGGCCCCGAAGAATCGAAGGTGTGGGCCGTTCGCGGATCAGCTGCGGCCACAGCACTGCACCGTCGTTTCGGCGTGGCACTGTCAACGCTCACCTGGCTGCGAGATGTCTCAACCGCCTACGCGGTGCTTCGGCCGGGGGCTGAGGGCTGGATGCTGCCCCGGCCAGGCGTCACATACTCGGATGAGCCTCGTGGTGCTGCACGGGCCGCAGTTGCGTGTGCTCGTGCCGTGGCCGGTTTGGCGGCGGAGAGCACTTCGGCTTCCCGTGCGGCAGCGATGCGCTCTGTTCGGCAGGATCACGCGTGGCGTCCGGTACAGGCTCGCGGCATCCGTCTCGATGTGGACCGTCTGCTGCGTGAGCGGACGGTCGTCGAGGAGGAGGTGCGCCGGCTTCGGGTGGAGAACGGCGTTGATCTGATGGCTGCGTCGGATGCGGGCGTTGCTGCGGCGCATGCGTGGTTGGCAGCCAATGGCGTCACCGTTCGGGATGCAACAGGTCATCCCTCGCTGGAGCAGAACGCCGTCGCGCAGGCTCAGGTGGAAGATACAACCCGCGCCCGTGTCTCCTACGGTGCGTTGCTAGCCGCCCGTGAGCTGGGCCGCACCCGGGGGAAGCTTCTTGAGCTTGACCGGCTAAGGCAAGGGGACCGGGTGTACCCGCAGATGATTGTTCGGCACACGAAGACCGGTCGCGCGCTAGCGCGGCGCCCCGCGTTGCAGAATCTCGGCCGGGCGCTCCGAGGCATGCTGATGGCGGATCCGGGTTACGTGCTCGTGAGCTTGGATTACCACCAGGTGGAGCCAACGGTCGCTGCCGCGATGTCCGGCGATGCGCGGCTCGCCGCGGATGTGGCGAGTGGTGACGTGTACACAGCGGCGGCTGCCGGATGGACCTTCGGCGGGGCTCCCGTCAATCGGTCGCAGGCGAAAGTGGCCTTCCTGGCCTGCCTGTACGGGCGCGGCCCCTCGAGCACTGCAGCGGATCTCTGCATGTCGGAGAAGGATGCCGCTTCGCTCATTGACGCGGTCTGGACTCGCTACAACCGGTTGCGGGAGTACCGCGTTGAGCTGCAGGACCGCTTCGCCGCATCTGAGTTCATGACGACGCTCGGCGGTCGACCGCTTCCGGCGCTAGGCCGGGGTGAGCTGTACAAGTCACTGAACTGGATGATCCAAGGGAGCGCCGCCGACATCTTTGAAGGAGGAGTCATGCGAGTAGCTGATGCCATCGGCCCCGAGGCACTCTTCCTCGGCGTGCACGACGAGCTCATCCTCCACGTACCCTTCGCGCAAGCCGAGTCTGCACGTCAGGTGCTGGCTGAGCAGATGCCGTGCACGCTCGGCTCCGTGCTCATCACCGGTGACGCCGAGGTCCTCGGCACCCACTGGAGGAAGTAAGACCCGCGTCGCCGGACCTCCTACAGATGGCGGCGCTCTCCAGAATCGGCCCTTGCCTGCGTTGCTTCCACTCCGCGGCGGGGGCCGCTTCGTGCCCGTGCACATACGAGGTATGAAGGATGGCATCCCCGGCCGCTCGGCACCCCCACCCTTCGCCTCTCGCTCGTCTCGCCTCCGCGCATACCGCTTCTATGACACGCGCACTTCTCTGGGCTCACGAACTCCGCGGCGATGGGCGCCTCATCACAGCGGAGTCTCCCGTCGCGCTGGTCGTCGGCATCCTGTGCTTGGAGGCGACATCCGAGTGGACACCGCGCCGGATTCCCGCCTACGCGGTGGCGCGTGCGGCGATGCGTGCGCAGCGGAGCGCCTGGACGGCCTGGGCCCGTCGTCGCGGTCTCGAAATCCCCGGTGAAGCCGCCGGAGCGCTTCCCGGAGACTCGGTGCGGGCGCTGCGTGCACGGAAGGACGCCCTGTTGGAGGCGGCGGTGCCGGAGCCGTGGAGTGCGAACTGGCCGCCGTTGTATGTGACCCGGCAGATGCTAGGGATTGGGCATCGCCTTCCCGAAGGCACGATGGCCGTCGCGGGCTACCCCACCGGTGTACTTCGGGTGATGCAGGATGCGGAAATGATTCGGGTCGGGATTCTGCATCAAGATGGCCGTGGCGGTGCACTTTCAGGACGTGCGGAGAAAGGAGCGACGACGCCCTGAATCTGCACCACGGAGTGTCGACGGGTGGGTGACTGGGGAGTGCTGACACGATTTCTCGGTGACGCGCCCTTCCGCCGAATCCGCTGCCCGCCGTGCTGCGCTTGCTGCTGAGCTGCGGCGCCTTCAGCGAAAGGGCCACTCGCAGCGGGCGCTTGCTGAGCGCTTCGGGGTGAACCGGCGGACGGTCTCGGCGCTGCTCGCCGGGCCGACGGCCCGGGCGTCCGTGGTCGGTAAGCGGGCGGCCCCGGTGATGGCGCCCTTCGAACATGCAGTGCTCCACCTGCTGCAAGCAGGTGTGCGCAGCCCAGCGGAGGTGAGGCGCCGGCTGATCGCGGAGTATGGGCTGTCAGCGGGCACCGCACCTAACACGGTACGTGACTTCGTGAACAGACGGCTTGGCGCCGTGTCGCCGCTGCGGCCGAGCACCGGGGTGCGCTTCGGCGATACAGCCTCAGGTGCGGTGGAGTGGTACACACCGCCGGAGCTTTTCGCGGCACTCACCGACGACGACGGAGTGCCTATCCACTTCGATGTTGATGTCGCCGCGCCTGGCGTCGACGGCATCGTCACCAGCCCGCACATCGCCGTGCCGGCCAGCCGATTCATCACGAAGGACCTCGACGCACTGGAGCCGGCGACGCCCTGGGGCTCTCGCACGAAGTGCTGGATGAACCCGCCCTACGGCCCACTCCTCCCAAGATTCACTCACCGGGCTACGTCGCATGCAGCCGCGGGCGGTGAGGTGCTCGCTCTTCTGCCCGCGCGGACGGATACGCGGTGGTGGCACAGCACCGTGATGACTCACGCCGACGCGGTGGTCTTCATCCGCTCCCGCCTGCGTTTCATCGACGCCACCGGCCGCCGCGGCGAATCACCGGCGTTCGGCCAGGTGCTGGTCGCGTACGGACCCACCTTCGCGGACGTGCTCGAGAGGGCCACCACCGGCCCGGCTGCCCTCGGCTCTTTCATCCGGCTTCGTGGGAGCGGCACCCCGACCCGGAGCCAAGAAGAAGAGGCGGCGTAGCTCGTAAGCATTTCGGTCGGTGCCGTGCTTTGGGTTTTCTGCCGTCGATCGTCACTCGGGGCCGTTATGAGGAGCAGGGGTGGTCGGAGCAGACGAAGACCTCGGTGGTGCGCTGGTCAAGGGCGCGGCCGCGGCACCGTAGTTGACCGGCGGAACGGGAACGCCGGTGCGAAGCGTCTCGGTCACGGCCCAGAGTTTCTGCTTCCCGACGGCCTTATCGGAGTTCCGGCGGGCGGCGACGATGCCGTGCTGAGCGGTCTCTCCATGCCAAGATCAGACTGACAGAGGAGACGCATATGGGCAATCCGGCATGGGGACACGGGTACCACAAGGGCTTTGGCGACGGCGCGAAGCAGGGAGGCGCGGTCGGCGCCCTGACCACCTTGGGTGCTACTGGCCTAGTCGTGGGCGGAAAATGGGCTGTCGGCAAGCTCCGCGAACGCAGCGTGGCTAAGCAACTCGCCGAGAATTCCTCCGTCGATACTCCGGATGCGGACGAAAAGGATTCGCAGGCGAGTTCCTCCGACTGATCTCACATGTCCGAAGAACACTGGTACGCCGAGCGCCGAGCACGTTGGCAGCCAGACCGCGTCTGCCTGCTACTCGTCGCCGAGAGCGCGCCTGACGACGACGGCGACCTTGCTAATCGACGCTTCTTCTACGACCAGACGCTGACCTCGAAGGACGGCCTCTTCCACGAGGTTGTCCGTGCCCTGTACGGTGCTTCACCACTCGCCAGCGGTCCGAACGCGAAGACACCTTGGCTTGCCAGGCTCAAGGCGGCACCTGTCGCCGGCGAGCGCATCGTGGTGCTGCCCCGCACCCGCCTCTGAAGAGAGCCGACTGAGTTGCCACGAAGGCGGGTTAGAACAGTTCGCTGTCGACCGTCTGCGCCCACGTGCCCGAATCAACGGAGTGGGGGAAGCGGGCTTTGACCGTCTTCGGGTAGACGATTTCGACGCCGCTTTCGGTGACAGCAAAACTCACCTGCATGGTGTCCTGAAGTCCGTCGATCAAGCCGTCCTGGTATTCGACATCGCTGTCGAACTTTTCCGAGTGGTCGCCGCTCCACGGGTTGGACCAGTCGAAGGTCAGTTGCATCCGTCCGCCGATGGTCGGATCCGACACATAGCCGTCGTCGCGCACCGTCATCGACTTCTCGTAAGTCGGGTACTTGACCATCGTCCACTGGACGTTCGTGGCCTTGCTGTCGTCGGCCGTCATGTCGTGCTGTACCCAGTTAGGGCATGCGAGCGCACGCTCTGAGATGGGCGCGTCCATGCACACGTGGATATCCGAGTCGAGCTGCTTCACGACCTTGTCGCGCTCCGCCTTCACCACGGTCGCGGTCAGCGCGGGTCCCGACGACTTCGAGGTATCCAAGTCGTGACCCTCAACCACGACGAACCTGTTCTTCGACGACGCCGTGACCTTGTACTTGCCCGGGAAGACCGACATATCCTGTGCCTTCACCGACACCCCGTTGACCTTGACGTCCTTGGCGAACGGGTGCTTGAGGTTCAGTTTGTCCCATTCGGCCGGTTCGAATTCGAACCCGTCTGAAGTCTTGTGTGACGTGAACTCAGCCGTGTCCCGTTCACCATTCACTGTGAAGGTTGCCTTGGTGACGGCAGTCCCCGGTTCGCTGGAGTCCTCCCGCGGCTTGCCGATGACGAACTCCGAGATGCGGTTCGATGCCTTCGAGTAGATCGCGTCGTCGAGCTGAGTCTTCCCTGCCAGTGGCACAATCTCTTGCGCCGCCTCTGCCTTGCCGTCGACGAGGTCCTGGAAGTAGATCGAGAGGGCCTCGTCGGCGGTCTTCGGTTGGTGCGCGCACCCGGTCAGGGCGATCAAAGTGAGCGTGCTCGCAATGAGCGCGGTTATGGCGATTCTGGTCTTCATGAAGCGGATCCCCGGGGAGAGCGCTCGAAGAACGTTGCTCTGAGCGACCTACCGATCGGCGGAGTGTTCGTCGAGCGTCGACTGACAGTTGACTCAGCATCGGCTTATGTTGCCTTGGTCAACAGGCAGAACCACCCCCACCTCCCAGTTCGGGGGGGGGGGGGCATGTTCGACGATTGACGATCTGTCTTGCGGGACCTGAACTGATCGTCGCGGGTGGGCGCGGTGACATACGCGTTTGGTGTGCGACGAGGAGGCTGCGCGGCGTGTCGTACTACCGGCAGGTTGGCCCTGCCCAATGCGTCGAGAGACGCCGTCAAGTAGGTGACGGGTGGGCTGTCACACAACTGGTCGGTTGAGAGATGTCTCGAAGGCGTGATGGCGAGTTCGAGCGGGTGCTCACGAGCCCATGTCTCCTATCCATGTCTCGCAAGCTCCGCGCATGTTCGTGTAAGCGAAGCAGGATGCGAGACAGGGAGACCAGCAGATGACCGCGAAGTTGATTGGATACGCACGTGTGAGCACCGGCGCACAGCGGACTGATCGGCAGGAGCAAGACCTTCTCAACGCCGGCGTCCTCCCCGCTGACCTCTACGTCGACTCCGGCGTTTCCGGTGGGAAAGCCTCACGCCCCGCGTTCGATGCTGCTCGTCGTGCTCTCCGCGATGGAGACACTCTCCTTGTCACAACCTTGGACCGTTTGGGCCGCAGCACTCAGAATCTGCTCGACCTCGCGGCGGATTTCCGCGGGGGCGGGGTGGGGCTGCGGGTGCTGAACCTCGGCGGTGGGGAAGTGGATACAGCGACGCCGATGGGCGCCATGGTGTTCACGGTCATGAGTGCGCTGGCCACAATGGAGCTCGAAATCAAGCGGGAGCGCATCCGGAACAGCGTCGCAAAAAGGCGTGCAGCCGGCGATGATTTGGGCGGAAGGCGGAGGGCGTACTCAACCTCGGCTATCGCGAGCGCGGTGCGGCTCATCGAAGCGGGGGTGCCCGCAGCTCAAGCAGCGCGAGATCTGGGCATGTCACGCGCCACTCTGTACCGGCGGATGGCGGAATTGGCCGCTGCGGACGCGGTGTAGGTTCCGCGCATACCTCATATATGACTTGGGAGCAGCTACCGACCGCGGCGCTGGTCACCGATGCCGGCGTCTCGGTTGAGTGGGCAGCGCTTGAGAGCCACATCGCCGCGTTGGCCCTCGCGAAGCCCGGCTCCGCGGCGGGCATCACCGCCTACCGGCCCGGGGAAGAGAAGCAGGCCGCTGCAGTGCAACTGCTCACTCTGCCGCAGGGACGGCTTGCGGTAGAGGTGAATATAGGATGCGGCAACGGCGGAAATCGGTACCAGCGGGTGAAGCCAGCCGGCGCATCCGACAGTCTGCGCCAGATTCTGATCCGTCACGGATGGGTGGCCCGCATTCAAGCGGGCGCTGTCCTCACACCGGAGCAGGCGCTCGACGTGGTTGCGTGGGTGTGCGCGGAGAGCTCCCTTCACAGCTCGCTCCATGAAGCTCACGTCGCCGAGGACTTGTGGGCCGACATCGCTGCTGGCCGCCGCAGCCCACCGTGACCCGGGTGCCGGCGCGGGGCGCCGCGGGGAAGTGCCGTCCCGGCGGCGCACACCCGTTGGCGGAGGAGGAGGCTTCTGCTTGCTGAGCGCTGCTGCTCGGTCCCGACAGCACGGAAGGCCGCCGCTAGGAAGGAGCCCGCCGGCCCCGGACACGAGCCCAAGATGTCACGTTGCTGATACAACAGCCGTGTAAAGTCCTTGATACAGGGGACGAGCGCGAGCAGCGCGACGAGCGGGAACGAGCACGCATGGCCGAGACGGCAGAGGCATCCAGGAAGACCACGGCGCGGATCGTCTGGGAGACGGCCGACAAGTATCTGCGCAACATCGTCGATGAGGAGGACTACGGCGATTACATCCTGCCGTTTACGGTACTTCGTCGTCTGGAGTGCATGCTGGCCGACAATAAGGACGACGTCGTCAAGTACGTCAAGAGCTTCGCCGGCATGCCGCAGCACCTCATCGACATAGCCGTCAAGGACCGGTTCGGCCTGGGGTTCTACAACGTGTCGCCGCTCAACCTGACCACTATCGCGTCGGTCGACGACAACGTGGACAAGTCCCTCAAGAGCTACGTCGACGGGTTCTCGAACAACATCGCCGACATCTGGGTGTCGTTCGACTTCAACCGACGCGCGAAGGTCCTCGCCGACGCCAACCGTCTGCATGCCGTCGTCAAGCACTTCTCGACGCTACCGCTGGGACCGAAGGACCTTAGTGACACCGGCATGGGCGACGTTTTCGAGGACGTCATGTACCGGGCCTTCAACAAGAAGGGTAAAGCCGCCGGCAACTTCTACACGCCGCGTGACGCAATCAAGCTCATGGTCGACGTCTTGATCGCCAACGACGACGACACCCTCGCAGGGGAGAGCGCAGCGCGCTCGATCTACGACCCGACGGCTGGTTCCGGTGGCATGCTGCTGATAGCCCAGGATGCGCTGCGGCGCATGAACACGAAGATCGACGTCACGCTCTACGGCCAGGAACTCATGCCGTCCGCATTTGCCCTCGGCAAGGCGGACCTGCTCATCCAGGGCGGCCGCCCCGACGCGATCAAGCAGGGCAACACCCTCGTCGAGGACCTCTACGAGGGGCAGAACTTCGACTACGTGCTCTCGAATCCGCCGTTCGGCACGGACTGGTCGGCCGACGAGAAATCTGTACGCGACCAGGCGAAGGTGCCGGTCTCGCGGTTCAGCCACGGCCTCCCGAGCACGGCCGACGGCCAGATGCTGTTCCTGGCCCACTGCGCCTCGAAGCTCAGCCCAGCCGGCAAGAACGGCCAGGGCGGTCGCGCCGCCGTTGTCTCGAACGCGGCTCCGCTCTTCAACGGGGACAAAGGGCCAACCGCCATCCGTGAGTGGCTCCTCGATGAGGACCTCATTGACGCGATCATCGCTCTGCCACCGAGCATGTTCTATGGGACTGGCATCCCGACCTACGTCTGGATCCTCGACACGAACAAGGACCCGCTGCGGAAGGGAAAGATCCAGCTGATCGACGGATCGGACCAGTGGACTCTGCTGCGCAGGCCCATGGGTGAGAAGCGTCGGGAGATGAGCACGACGGACCGTCACCCGGTGCTCGAGGCGTACAAGGCGTTCGCCGACGCGGACCCGGAGATATCGCGCGTGATGGCTCCGGACGACTTCAGATTCCGAGATGTCGCTGTCTACAAGCAGGCTCGACTCTCAGCTCGCTTCAGTATTGATGCAGTCGAGGCGCTGCGCGAGCGGAAGGACTTCGAGGAAGGGCACGTGTCCGTGCTCGAATCGCTCGACGGCACAAGCTGGAACGAGCTTCCTCAGGCCTTCACCCAAGCGGTGAAGGCAGCTGGGCTGAAGGCATCGCTCGGCTTGGTGGATGCCGTGATGAAGGCACTTGCGGTGCCCGATGAGTCAGCGCCACCTGCCGTGGACCGGAAGGGCAACCCAGTCGTTTCGAGCGGCTGGAAGATGACCGAGCGCGTACAGCTGAGCGAAGACCTGGCGGAGCATATGGCGAGAGAGGTGCTGCCTTTTTCTCCCGACGCAAAGTGGGACGAAGGCAAAGCGAAGCAGGGCAACGAAATTCCGTTCACGAGGATTTTCTATACGCCGCGGGCGCCACGGTCTCTCGAAGAGATCGACTCCAAGGTGCAGGGGCTCATGAGCGAGCTCGCAGCCATGTTCAAGCTGGTGAGCGACCAGTGACCGAGCTGGCAGTTCATCGATCGCTACTCGAGAGCGCTGCTTTCGTAATGGCTCCGATCGGGTCCGTGGTGGCCGAACGGAACGAAAAGGTCAGCGAGACGGATTTTCCGGCGCTGTCCGTCGGGAAGCTGGGCGTGACGCCCCAGCTGGCGGGCGTCGCCAAGTCACAGACCGAAGGCGATCGGAAGCTCGTCCGAGCCGGCGACCTGGTTATCAACTCTCGATCCGACCGACGTGGGGCGTCCGGTCTGGCCCGCCAGGACGGGAGTGTCTCGGTCGTCTACTCCGTCATGACTCCGAGGCGTGACATCCTGCTTCCGGAATACGGCCACCACCTCTTCCGGAGCATCGCGTTCCAGGACGAGTTCTTCCGCTGGGGTACGGGCATAGTCGACGATCTGTGGTCAACGAACTTCACGCGGATGTCTCGGATCAGGGTCCCGCTGCCTCCGATTGAAGTGCAACGACATGTAGCAGATCGGATGGACCGCACCGAGGCCATGAACGGTCGGCTCGACCAGCTTGCTTCACTTCTACGCGCCCGCCGAACTGCAACGTGGTCGACCGTCCATGCCCTGGGCTTCGACACGGTCAGGCTTCAGTGGCTGATGGACGAAGTGGACGATCGAGCCGGAGAAGAGAACCAGAGGCTCCCATTGCTCTCTGTCTCAATCCACCACGGTGTTTTGCTTCGCGAGCACTCCTTGTCTGGACAGCAGGCCGGTGCGGATCTGACCAAGTACAAGGTCGCTCAGACAGGAGACATCGTCGTCAATCGAATGCGTGCGTTCCAAGGTGGACTTGGGCGGGCTGCCGCGAGCGGATTGGTGAGCCCGGACTATGCAGTTCTTCGGCCTCGTGACGGTGTTTCCTCAAGCTGGGTTGAGTATGTCATGCGTTCCCCTCAGTTCATCGAGTTCATGGCCCAGTGGGTTCGCGGAATCGGTGGGGCAGACCAGGGCAACGTTCGCACCCCGCGGATCAACGTCCGAGATCTACTTGCCCTCTCGATACCGCTTCCGCCTCCAGCGGAGCTTGGTCAAGCCATTGCACATCTCGACGAAGTCACCGGTCGCATCGATGGGATGCTGGTGAAGCTCGCCAGCCTCCGTGACCTCCTCGTGGAGCGCTCATCTGCGTTCCTACTCGACGTCGTCACCGGCAAGAAGGAAGTCGCATGAGCCACGCGCAGCTGATGGAGCGCGAGTTCGAGGGGAACCTCTGCTCCGAGCTGGCCGAGCGCGGCTGGCTGTATGAGGGCGACGGGAAGCCGACCGGGTGGGACGTCGGTCTGGCCATGGTGCCGGCCGACGCGCTGCACTGGCTGGCTACCCAGTACCCGGACGAGTACGAGAAGGCCATCCCCGGGGACCTCGTCGGCGCGCAGAGGGCCGATGCGGAGCGGAAGCTCCTCGAGCACATCACCAAGGAGCTTGCCAAGGCGACGAGGATGGACTCGACGACCGGGCATCCCGTCGGCGGACTGCTCGGCGTGCTGCGCAAGGGCTTCTCCTATGCGCAGATCGGGCGTCCGACTGCGAAGTTCGGCGCGATGATGGCCTTCCCGCCCGCGAACCCGAACCTGACTGAGGTCGTCGAGGCGGCCGCGGCTGTGAGGCTCAGGGTCCTGCGCCAGGTCCGCTTCGACACGAAGACGAACGAGAGCATCGACGTCGTGCTCGTCGCCAACGGCCTGCCGGTGGTCACGCTGGAGCTCAAGACCGACAACACGCAGACGGTCAACCACGCGATCCGCCAGTACAAGGAGGACCGCAAGCCCGGCAGGAGCCGCCCGCTGCTCGCGCCCGGGCGGGCGCTCGTTCACTTTGCGGTCTCCAACGACCTCGTCTACATGACGACCAAGCTGCAGGGCGGGGACACCGTCTTCCTGCCCTTCAACCAGGGCGACGAAGGCCACGAGGGCAACCCGCCGTCGGCGACCGGCTCGTCGACCAACTACCTATGGCGGGAGATCCTCGCGCGCCCGAACTTCATGCGCATCCTCAAAGACTTCGCGCTCTTCGAGCCGGGCAAGTCCGGGAAGAAAGACGACGGTCGGCTCGTCTTCCCGCGCTTCCACCAGCTGCGTGCCGTTGAGCGCGTGGTCGCCGACATCGAGGCGAACGGGCCCGGCACGCGCTACCTCATCTGGCACTCCGCCGGCTCCGGCAAGACCAAGACCATCGCGTGGCTCAGCCATCGCCTGATCCGGCACATGAGCGCCGACTCGAAGTCGACGTTCGACTCGGTCATCGTCGTCACCGACCGCACGGTCCTGGACGAGAACATCCGCGACGACATGAACCTCGTGCAGTCGAGCAAGGGCCTCGTCGTGGCCGTGGGCGAGAAGTCCGGCGCTAAGTCGCCGCAGCTGAGGAAGGCGCTCGTCGAGGGCGACCACATCATCACCTGCACCCTGCAGACCTTTCCCGAGGTCATGAAGCTCATCGAGGACACCGAGGAGCTGCGGGGCCGGCGCTGGGCGGTCGTGGCCGACGAGGCCCACTCGTCGCAGTCGGGCTCGGCTGCCAAGCAGCTCAAGGAGCTGCTCGTGGACGTCGAGGTCGACCCCAACGAGGAGATCAGCGCCGACGACCTCCTCGCCGCGAAGGACTCGGCGATCGCGGCGTCCGCGAACATCACCTTCGTTGCCCTGACCGCGACGCCAAAGGGGAAGACGCTGCGCCTGTTCGGCACCCAGGTCGGCGACCGCTGGGAGGCCTTCGACACTTACACGATGGCGCAGGCGATCGAGGAGGGCTTCATCCTCGACGTGCTCACCAACTACTCGACCTATGACATGTTCCTCCGGGTGAAGAACACTCTGGACGGCGAGGAGTCGGAGAGTGACATCCAGGTCAACACCGGCGAGGCGGTCTCGAGCATCGTTCGCTACGCGAGGCTCCACCCGACCGCCATTGCTCAGAAGGTGCGGGTCGTGGTCGAGCATTTCCGGCGCAATGTGCAGCCGCTTCTCGGCGGCCAAGCGCGCGCCATGGTCGTCACCAGCTCGCGCATGGAGGCGCTGAGCTGGTCGCGGAAGATGGACGCCTACATCGCCGAGAAGGGCTACGACCTCCGCACGCTCGCGGCATTCTCGGGCTCGCTCACCGACGAGGACGGCGAGAGCGTCACCGAGGTCTTGGTCAACGGCGTCAGCGACGTGGGCAGGGTCTTCCGGGAGGAGGGCGTCTACCGCGTCCTCATCGTCGCGAACAAGTTCCAGACGGGCTTCGACGAGCCGCGCTTGACGGCAATGTACGTCGACAAGAAGCTCTCCGGCGTCGCCACCGTGCAGACACTGTCCCGGCTGAACCGCATCTACCCGGGCAAGACCGCACCGATGGTCGTCGACTTCCGCAATACGCCCGCGAGCGTCCAGGCAGACTTTAAGCTGTACTACTCCGACGCGCATGTCGACGGTGACATCGACCCAAATGCACTGATCACAGTCGGTGAACGGCTTGATACGGCCGGGCTCTACACGCACGAGGAGATGGACGCGGTCGCCGATGCTTTCCTCCACGACGCCGGTGGGGAGGCTATCGCCAAGGCGCTGTCGCCGATCAAGAGCCGGTGGAACGGCCAGCGGTGGCAGGCTGTGTTGTCGAAGGACAAGAAGCGGAGGGAAGAACTCGACACCTTCCGCGCCAACGTGCTCGGGTACCGCAACGCATGGCAGTTCCTCAGCCAGATCGTCGACTACCAGGATCCGGAGCTGCACCGCCGCGCCATCCTCGCGACCCTGCTGGGCCGGAATCTCCACGCCGACGGCGATAACCGCGACGACAGCTTCCTCGAGGGCGTGCAGCTATCGGGCGTCAAGCTCGTCCCGTCCGCGATCGAGGAGGACCACTCGGTCAGCGAGGGCAGCGGAGACGGCATCAAGCTTCCCATCTTTGACGGAGAGTACGGCGGCAGCGCCGCACCGAAGCGCGGACCACTTGACGAAGCCATCGACAAAGTCAACGAGATGTTCAAGGCCAAGGGGGTCGACGTCAGGCCCGAAAGCGTCTCGGGTTTCATTACGACCTTCTGGGGTTTCCTCGACGCCAATGAGGAGGCCGTGGCGATGGCGAAGAACAACTCCCTCGCTCAGCTCAAGGCGTCCGAGGGCTTCAGCGGCGCCGTCGGAATCGCGGTCCTCAAGACGGTGAACGAGTCGAAGGAAATCCAGTCGTACATGACGGATCCGGCATTTGTCAGGCAGATCGCCGATATCGCTGCGGACGCGTTACATGCTCAGCACCTTCTTAGCGGGAGCGCGGGCTCCGACACGGAAGGCGCGTGACTATGGGCGAAGCGGAACAGCACGGGTTCGGCGACGTCATCCGCGAGGCACGGAAGAAGCAGGGCTGGTCGCAGGCGGAGCTGGGAGAGAAGTCCGGAGTGTCACGCCCGACGATCGCGCGCGTCGAGGCGAACAACGACGTCACAACTGCGACCATCGCCAAGGTGGCGCAGGCGCTCGGCCTGAAACTCGAACTCAGGAACGACGGTTGACCGTGGGGCCCCTATGCTCGGCCGACGCCGCATCCTCATTCGTCGAGCAGCTCGACGCTCAGCTCCTCAATGCCTACGACTGCGTTGGCTCGCCCCAACCCCAGCTTGTTGAGGATGACGCTTCGCGATTCGAACGATGCACCGTCGTCCCCGACGTAGCCTTCCACTGCGTCCAAGTTCAGGTGGTAATGCCCTGAAACGACCAGCCGCGGCTTCACTTGCAGGAACCCCCGGTGGAACATCCGCTGGCCACGCCTGCTATACGCAAGCCCCGCCGGATCCCACAGGTGGTCCGCGCGCTCAAGCACCTCACCCAGCGCCCTGGAGGCCGGCGCATCGTGGCCGAGTAGCAGGTCGACGGGCTCGTGGCCGAGGGCGGTGAGGTCCGATTCGGTGATGGATTCTTCCGGCCACCAGTTCGGCAGCGAGTCTTCGAAAAGCTGCTGGCCCCTGGTGCCTACGTCAATGCTGTTCGCGCCACTCAGCGCCGCCACGGTAGTGCCTGTCGCGGTCCGCGCTCGCCAGCCGCGGGGGAGGAAACCGATGCGTTCGTTGAAACGACGCACGCCTTCACTGTCGGTGGGGAGCCTGTTGATTGCTGTGTACCCGTCGTGATTACCGGGCACCACGAGCAGCTGCACGCCACGAAGTTCAAGGTGCGCGGATAGCCTCCGGAGCCGCTCATGCTCATGCGCGGTCCCGTGAAAGAGCATCTGCAAGTCACCAAGCTGGACAAGCGTGCGGACGTCGGCTTCGGCGACCGCGTCGATGACGGCTGGCGCGAGGTCCAGCCGCCCGTGCCAGTCGCCGGATACCGCGATGCGGGGGTCGAGAATCACGGTGGCTGCCTTCCGGTCGGCGGGTCGTGTGGGCGGGAATTGTACCGTCGACCGCTGACGGTCGGAGTCCGCGCATAAGGAGGGTGCGGGGCCGGATGGCGGCCCACGGTGAAGGGAGCACAGCATGGCAATCTCGGCTGGCACGGTCGTCGCGGCAGCGAAGGATCACGGCGGCATGAGCAGGTCGTTCGTGGCCGGAGGCACGCGCGGAGTCGTCACGAAGGGCGGCGGGTGGCCAATCGAAGTGCGGTGGGAAGGCCTGAGCTACGGGCAGCCGGCATACCGCGACGAGGTGATCTGAACCGCGGCCGTAGGAGCGGCAGAAGAAGCGCGAGCCCCACCGGGCTCGCGCTTCTTCTGTTTCACAGACGCACCGTGGGAAGGTGTCTTGTACGGTGCGTAGGAGCGGCTACAGCGCGGGAAGTCGCCTTGGCCCCCTCTGGCCGGTCGCACATGCGGCTTCGCCGCACACGCGGCGTCGAGGTCAACGCTTTGGTCAACGTTTATGACGGGAACGGCCGGGAATCAACGGGAAAACCCGGGAGACGGCGTCCGACCGGTTCCGAAGGAAATGCCTGGTCAGACCAGATATGCGGGTAGTGCCAGGAATGCCCGGGAGCCCAGCAACCTAAGGAAACGGTTGGGGGTTCGAGTCCCTCCAGGGGCACCAGCAGGTCGAAGGGGTTCTCGTCCCTGCAGCGCTTTCCAGGGGCACCGACGATCACCCCGCGGCCGGCTGGACCGGCGGGTCCTCCGGCATGGGGTGCTCGTCCTGCCAGACGGCGTCGACGTCTCCGAACTCGCGCGGGTAGCACTGGGTGTCGAAGGTCTCCGAACCCTCCGAGGGTGTCGAGTAGAGGTACCACGGTCCGGTTCCCGTCGGTCGGCTCGTCCATGCGCCGTCGGCGTACCACGACAGCGGGACGGTGCCCATCGACTGACCGGCCTGCGCCAGGCAGGCCTGGAGCCGGTTGAACGCCGCGGTGTACTCGTCGAGCGTGACCTTCCCGTCGGCGGTCTCCGCCCGCTGCTGGGCGGACGGCCGTGCGATCGAGGCCGACTTCGCCCACGAGGCCCACACCGCGTACCGCGCCGAACCCTCGCCGGACACGGACACGGTGGCTCCTCCCGATCCCGGCGCCGGGTACATGCCCCAGCGGGAGCCGAGCACGGTCACCTGGTCCTTCGTGCTCGTGGGGGTGCAGGCGGCGGAGTCTACGGTCGTCCCGTCGACCCGGATCGTGAACGTCCCCGGCTCGAGGCACTCCCACGTGAGCGTCACGCGATCCGCGCCGTCGGGACGGGTGCCGAGGGGGAACGAGCCTTCGCCGCGGGTGACGGCGAACGCTGGCGTGCCGAGCAGTGTCGCGTGGTTCCCCTCCTCCACCTGGTAGCGCGTCGACGTGGCGAGGGCGGTCTCGAGCACGGCGTCCTGGTCGGTCGCGGGCAGGGCCGCCGCGGTGATCCCACCGGTCACGGCCGAACCGGCGAGGAAGGCCGCCGCGACCGTGATCACCGTTCCCCGCGTCGGTCGGCGGCGTCGACGGGCCGGTGGGCTGGCCGTGGCCGTGGCCGTGGCCGTGGCCGTCGCGTCGACGTCGGCGACGAGGGCGTCGCGCATCGCGGCGAGACGAGGGGAGATGTGGTCGTTCACAGTGTGCCTCCGAGGGGTTCCGCTGACGTCGAGTACTGCTGCTGGAGTCGTGCCTTCGCCCGGTGGAGCCGGGACTTCACGGTGCCCGGTGCGACCCCGAGGGCTGCGGCCGCTTCGCGTTCGCCGAGGCCTTCGAGCACGCAGAGCGTGAGCACCCGCTGGTCTGCGATCGGGAGCCCGCGCAATGCTGCGACCGCTTCGGCGTCGGTGAACGACTCTGCGGGGTCGGGAGCGGGGTCGTCGACCGGGAACCTCCCGAGGAAGAGCCGGTGACGGCGGGTGGCGCGGGTCAGGTTGTGCGCGGTGTTCGTCGCCGTGACGAGCAGCCAGGGCAACATGGAGTCGTCGACGAAGCGGACGCGTTCGCGCTTCCGCCAGGCCTCGAGGAACGCGATGGCCACGACGTCGTCGGCGTCGACCGGGGTGGGGACGAGGCCGACGGCGTGCCGGCGCAGGCGTGGGGCGTGGCGGTCGAAGACGCGTCCGACCGCTCGGCCGTCGCCGGCCATGCCCAGCGCCCAGTCCGCTCGGTCCCCCGTGATCTGGTTCATGCCCTGTATTGTCCGGGCGCAGCGGATCGGTTCCCGGTTCGCGGGACGAGTTCTCCACAACCGTCGCGCTGGACGGTAGCGTGCCCCGGTCTCCCCGTACGATTGACCCCGTGTCCAAGGTCCTGAGCAGTCTCCCCGTCGGCGAACGAGTCGGCATCGCGTTCTCAGGGGGTCTCGACACCTCCTGCGCCGTTGCCTGGATGCGCGAGAAGGGGGCGATCCCCTGCACGTACACGGCCGACATCGGTCAGTACGACGAGCCGGACATCGACGCCGTCCCGAGCCGCGCCCACGAGTACGGTGCCGAGATCGCCCGCCTGGTCGACGCGAAGAGCGCCCTGGTGGAAGAGGGCCTCGTCGCCCTGCAGACCGGCGCCTTCCACATCCGTTCCGGCGGCAAGACCTACTTCAACACGACGCCCCTCGGTCGTGCGGTGACGGGCACGATGCTCGTCCGTGCGATGAAGGAGGACGGCGTCGACATCTGGGGCGACGGCTCCACCTACAAGGGCAACGACATCGAGCGGTTCTACCGCTACGGCTTGATGGCCAACCCGCGTCTGCGCGTCTACAAGCCGTGGCTGGACTCCGAGTTCGTCGAGGAGCTCGGCGGTCGCAAGGAGATGAGCGAGTGGCTCGTCGCCCGCGGCTTCCCGTACCGCGACTCCACCGAGAAGGCGTACTCGACCGACGCCAACATCTGGGGTGCCACGCACGAGGCGAAGAGCCTCGAAGAGCTCTCGAGCGGCCTGGACATCGTCGAGCCGATCATGGGCGTCGCCGCCTGGCGTGACGACGTCGAGGTCGCCACCGAGGTCGTCAGCATCCGCTTCGAGGCCGGACGCCCCGTCGCGATCAACGGCCAGGAGTACACGGACGCCGTCGCACTCGTCTACGAGGCGAACGCGATCGGCGGTCGTCACGGCCTCGGCGCGTCCGACCAGATCGAGAACCGCATCATCGAGGCGAAGAGCCGCGGCATCTACGAGGCACCGGGCATGGCCCTGCTGCACATCGCCTACGAGCGGCTGCTCAACGCGATCCACAACGAGGACACGGTCGCGTCGTACCACAACGAGGGCCGTCGCCTCGGGCGCCTGATGTACGAGGGCCGCTGGCTCGACCCGCAGTCGCTCATGCTCCGCGAGTCCCTGCAGCGCTGGGTCGCGTCGGCCGTCACCGGCGAGGTCACGTTGCGCCTGCGCCGCGGCGACGACTACACGATCCTCGACACCACGGGTCCGGCGCTGTCGTACCACCCCGACAAGCTCTCGATGGAGCGGGTCGGCGACGCCGCCTTCGGTCCGGACGACCGCATCGGTCAGCTGACGATGCGCAACCTCGACATCGCGGACTCCCGCTCAAGGCTCGAGCAGTACGCGGCCGCCGGTCTCATCGGCGGTGCGACGGCCGAGCTCGTCGGCGAGCTCGAGGCGGGCGAGTCCGAGGAGATCCTCGGTGGCGCCGTCATCGCCTCGGACGCCGAGGACGCACTCGGACGCCGGACGGACCTCGCCTCCGAGGGCGCAGCCTTCGACTCCGGCACCGACTGACCAGAGCGAGACCACGCGACTGGTCACGTGCCCTGATGGCACGGACCCGACGGACGGGAGGCGCGGTGCCAGTGAACTGGTCCCGGTTTGTTGGACCGTGAAGTCAGATTAGGCCGCGAGGGCGTGAGCTCGGTATTGAACCGGGCTCA